>OY970367.1:4800000-6489944 GCA_963718635.1 uncultured Planctomycetota bacterium
TCGGCAGACGCCACAGATCGGGGCAGACGAACACCGCTGTGCGGCACAACGAGCATCAACCATAAAGAGGTCTTTCTCGATACCGTCGGTATGATCGCGATCTGGGATGAATCGGACCAGTGGCACGTTGCTGCCAATGCCGCTTACGCGCTGCTCTTCAGCCAGGGCCGAAAATTGGTCACCACTTCGTTCTCGGGGAATGCGGCAACGCATCGGCTCGACGGACATATCGTTCGGACGTATGTGACTTGCGAAGGACACTTCTTTTGGAAGGACTTCTGATCGAGCCGGCTGAAAAGGAGATTGAGGCCGCCTGGGCCGCTTACGAACGTGGTGAAGCAGGTCAGGCACGGATCGTCGATCATATGTCGTTTCAGGTATGCGTCGGTAAGTCCTCACTGAGGTATTTACGAACTACAAGCATTTTCGAGCAGCAGGATTTACGGTGTTGTTTTGATGCTGGCACAAAGGATGATCGCTATGTCGTCGTAATTCTTTCGTCCAAAGATGCCTCAGCTAATTCCCACCCAAAAACATCCGCCCGCACTTCTATCACGCACGGTCGAAAACCGACAACTTGGCGTCATCATCCGAATTGGTCGCTACGGCTTTCGCACTGGGCAGCGTCGTCATTGTGCAACCTACTCACAGCATTCACGGCTTTGAACCGGGTACTTGCATGGACTCCTTAGCAGTTTTGAAAACCGTAGATACTGAAAGGTATTTGCGAGTTCGAATCTCACTCTCTCGGCTTGAGTTTGCTGATGTCCTTTTCTTTCTTGGCGGCGCCGGGTAAGCTTTCGGCATGGCGATAAACAATTATCGCTATCTATGGCCAGCCTGAATGCAACTGTATACAATTTCAACTAAAAAAAGGTCTTTCGCTGGCTTTTCCAGCGGGTTTCGCACATGATATTTGAGTGGAATTACTGACGAGCGGTGGATTCTGAATTTGAAAGGGCTAATGCCGCACTTTCTGGGGAGGGCGAACAATGGCAAAAGAATTCAACCAAGAGATGACAATTTACCTTTGGCCCATTGGCAACCCTTACTATCCCGTCGGTCATGCGGCCTTCAAGGTGAACAACGGGAGCGAAAAGAAGTTCTTCAACTACCTCATCGATGCTGAGACCAGAGATGAAATTGAGTTGCTGAGAAAGCAGAGCAATCGGTCGAACATGTACACTCGGACAAGGCCGCTCGAACAAAGACTAAGAGAAAACGAGGTCGAGAAGCGGATGGTCGAACACACCGCTCCTTTGAAATTCAAAATCCCATTCATCGGGACATCGGGCTGGGGCATTCTGTTATGGAACGGGATGCTCGCTTATGAACATACAGCCGCCTCACGTGCGTCCGCCCGTTCGTCGTGCGGCTACGTGGCCGCCCTCATTGAAAGCGCATGCGCCGATGCGTACGCTCAGCCACCCTACTCAACCATGCTCCGGTGGGACACGCCGATTCTGGAACGATGGGCACGGGCGATACGGCAGCGGATCGACGATCTTAATAGAAAATCTGAACAAGTGGACCAATTTTGCAGCGCCCATTTCACCCTTTCCAAGGAGCAATTCTCTTCTTCGCTCATGACGGCGACGGAGTGGAAAAACCTGTGCAACCAGTATTGGGGCAGTCTCCTCATCCACAGCGGACGGCGAAAGAAGCTGGACAAGCTCGTGCAAGAGCATGCCTCGACGAAGAACCGGCAACGCGAGGCGATCCGAAATCTAGCCGAGATTCTCGACATCTGCATGGATTATTTGGCCACCGACTACAAGCAGGGGAATGCCACCCATGCGATCCCCGTGCTTAAGCTTGGCAAACAGGTGAACAAGATCGTCGAAACCGGCCTACATGCCTATCGAGCCGTTTGACCGCTGAGCATCGTGATTCGTTTGGCCTTTGCGACCGGGCGTGGGTAGTTGAGGTATGACCGGTAATCAGCGTCTCAAGCCGAGCGGTTCGGCAGACAGCTAATTGTCCAACGCCGCGTTGTCGCATTGTTGGGCCAGAGGCTTTTCGCGACTGTTCTTGAAGCTCTTCAGATTCCCCTCGTAGACTGTTTGTGCTTGCTCATCACTGCGCTCAAGTTCCACCCGGAAGGTTCTCTGCACGTCCCCACGGCCTAACGTTACAGGTTCGAATATTCATCTGGTGGCTCCTGGTCGGGCTTTTCACGTTAACCACTACGCCCCTGCACGAATGAAATTGTAGTAACCGCGAGCGTCATCATGTCTACCCGTCTGTGAGGCACAATCGAAAACCGACAACGGACCTTGAACGATCGATTTAATGTGCGAAACTATGCCCATCACACTATGAAGTTGGTGTAACCGCTGTGCGGATCCTCTTGCATGCAGAGAGGATTGCTGAAGGAGCCTGCACGATGATCGCTCTCGACGATGCCTACGTGGACGCCGCCGCGCCGAATGCCGACGCGATCAAGAACGGCCGGGGCTTGGTCCTCAAGAACAAATTCACCGCTTACTCCATATCCGAAGACGAGACGATTCTGTTCGGCGAATGCCAGGGAAGCGGCAAGGAGCCGTACCGCTGCTCGTGCGATTTCGCTCGGGCCGACAAGCCGACGCATCGCTGCTCGTGCCCAAGCCGGCAGTTTCCCTGCAAGCACTGCCTGGGGCTCATGTACGCCTACGTGCAGAAGAAGCCCTTCAAGACCGCTCGCCGTCCCCGACGAACTGCAGGCCAAGCGCGAAAAGCTGGAAGGCCCGCGTCGAGAAGAAGAAGGCAGACGCCGACAAGCCGAAGCAGGTCAACCTCGGCGCCCTGGCGAAAAAGATCAAGGCCCAGCTCGCCGGCATCGACGTCCTCGAACGACTCACGGCCGACCTCATCCGCGTCGGCATCGGCAACATGAACGCCAAGCTGGCCGCCGAGATGGAAGAGCAGGCCAAGCAACTCGGCAACGCCTATTTGCCCGGCGCCCAGGCCGCCCTGCACAAGTACACGCGCCTCTTCGCCGGCGACGATGGCTCCTTCACCGATCAGCCGAGCCAACAGCGCGAGCGCATCTACAGCGAGGCCCTCGACCAACTCAGCCGGCTGCACGCGCTCGTCAAGCAGGGCCGGGCCTACCTGCAGCGGCGCCTCGACGACCCCGAACTGAAGCCCGAAACCGAGTCCGCCATCGCCGCCTGGCTCGGGCCACGCCTGGCAACTCGGCGAACTCAAGGACGCCGGCCTGGTTGAAACGGGCGCCGAACTCGTCCAACTCGCCTTCAACACGCACGACGACGTCGCCCGCAAGGAATACATCGACACCGGCGTGTGGATGACGCTCGGCAATGGCCGCATCCGCCTGACGCAGAATTTCCGCCCGTACAAGGCAGTCAAGCACATCAAGAGCGAGGACAGCTTCTTTCAGGTGGCCCAGGTGGCGGAACTGTGCGTCTATCCGGGCAGCGTCAATCCGCGCGTCCGCTGGGAAGGCATGGTCCCGCCGGCCGCTGGAGGCGAAGGACATCGAGACGATTCGCCGTCATGGCGCAGGCCGATTTCGCCGCCGCCGTCAAGGACGTCAAGTCGCACCTCAAAGGGCCGCTGGCCGACAAGCAGCCGATCTACGCGTTGAACTTCAAGCAGCTCGGCCGGGTCGGCGACACGTTCGTGGCCGAAGACGCCCACGGCAACCGCCTGCCATGACCGATGCCGGCATGAGCGAGGAGCCGGCAAGCTGCCACCTGCTGTCGCTGTTGCCCGCCGACCTTTTCGCCGACAACACGCTGATCGCCCGCTTCCGCCACGATCTCGACACGCGCAAGCTCCAGATCAAGCCGCTCAGCATCGTGACGCGCACGGCGATCGTCCGGCTGACGCTGTGAAGCGGCAGTGTCCCCTGTACTCAGGCGCAGATAGGTCCTGGATGAGGACGTATAGGGCCTATGGGCCAAACCCTGAGACACTACCAAGGCCGCCAAACGATTGGTCTAATCTTGAGGATCGTCTCCCATGAGCATCGCACTCCTCGGCCAGGTCTACGACGAGACTCGCCGCCTGGCGATCGCGGGGAGCGTCGTCGCGCCGGGCGATTTCCGCATCAAGAAACTCGATCGCGCCGCTCGAACAGGCCGGCGCCAAGGCGCCCGTCTTCGCGAAGGTCGCCGAGGGGGTCAAGGCCGTCGTCGAGGCCAACGACAAGACCTCCGCTCAGGCGCTGCTCGACCTGGCGACGCTCGTCAACGCGATCCTCTACACGCAGGGCGAGACCGGGCGCCGCTGGCCAACTGGAGCCGATCGAGACGACCGACCTCGGATTGCCGGCCACGCAGACCAGCGCCCGCGTGCTCAAGCCGTTGCTGGAAGCGCTGAGCACAACGGGCTCCGGCCGATCTGGAACTGATCCGCGACGCCCACGAGCGCGGCGCCTTCCGCGACCTGCGCCTGATTCAGCCCGCCGTGGCCGCCATCGACGATGTCTTCGGCGAGATCGCCGACTTCGTCACCGACCAGGTCCTGCCGCTCTACGGCAAGGCGATCCTGCCGGCGTTGCGCCGAGTCATTCGACATCAAGGGTCGCGCGGGCCACCCGCGCCGCTTGCGGCTGATGCACCAACTCGACCCGGCCGGCACCCGCGACCTCGTCAAGCAGGCGCTGGAGAGACGGCTCGAAGGAAGTCAAGGTGGCGGCCATCGAATGCCTCGGGGCCGAGCGCGACGACATTTCCTACCTGCTGGAGCAGGCAACGGCCAAGGCCCAGGAGGTCCGGCAAGCCGCCTACCGCGCCCTGGCGACCATCGACGACGATGACGCGGTCGCCGTCTTGCAAAAGGCGTTCGCCGGCAAGGATCTCGGCACTGGCGGCGGCGTCGCTCAAGAAGAGCCGCAACGCGAAACTGCTCGACGTTCGTCCTGGCCGGCATTGAGGAGGCCCTGGCCGAGCTTCGCAAGACGAAGGAAAAGAAAGAGATCAGCGCCGGCACTCGGACCGGTTGACGCAGATGCTTTCGTGTCTTGAAGGGCGCGACGACGCCGCCAGCGAAGCGCTGCTGCTCAAGCTGTTCGCCGAGCGGGAGGGTCTGGCGAAGATCCGAGGAGACACGACTTCGGGCAGCGATCTGAACGCCAGTGTCGTCGGCCTGATGGCGTACGGCACTCCGCGTGATGCGCGCCGCTCTTGTGGACAATCACGCCGCGCTGGACGCGCGCGATCTCGAACAATGCTTCCGAGCCGCGTGGGGCGATCTGCCGGCCGACAAGGTGTTCGCGATTTTTTCTCCTTACGTGACTGCCAAGGTGGATGAGAAGAAAAAGGATCGCGACCCGGCGTTCGCGAAGCGATCGGCGATCTTGAACCAACTCGGGCAACACGGATACGCGCTATGCAATACGGAAACTTGGGTCGTCAAACGGAGGCGTTGCCGCCGCTCGATCCGCGCTGGCTCGACTTGGCCGTGAGTCTGGAGAACCTGCATCTCGTCGGACGCCTGATCCGTCCGGGCCACGCCGCCGCCAACGCGTATCTGTCGAAGACCTTCGCGGAACAGTTCAAAAAGGCCAAGCAGTTACACGACTGTCACGAAGTGGTGGCGGCCATGGCCCGCGCCGTAGCACCCCGAGGCCACCGACGCGGTCATCGCCATGCTTGAAAAGTTCGGCGACAAGGCCGGCTACTACGGCTATTACCTCGGGCATTTCGTCGCCGACCTGCCGAAGTCGGCCCTGCCGCGACTTGAGGCGTTGATCCCCAAACTGCACGAGCGCATGGCGGACAGCCTGCTCGGCTCACATGCAGCAACTGCGCGACAAGCCCTGTTGATTAATAGAGGCGAGCCGAACGCCGCGAGGCGTCGGGGCATGGGATTGTGTATAACCCGACGCCTTACGGCGTTCGGCTCGCCCATAAAGGTGACGATACATGGCAAAGAAAAAAGCGGACGACGACACTACGCCCGGCGCCGGCAGCCAGATGCTCCGCGCCCCGGCGGAGGTCCTCTACGCCGCGGAACTCGAACAACTGATCAAGGACGACAAGTACGACCGCCCGCCCGGCTGGCGCATGTCGGCCCGCGCCGTGCTGACCTACATTTGCGGCGGCAAGTCCGGCTCGATGGAGATCACGCCGAAATACATCGGCCATCAGCGCCTCGTCGAGATCGCCATTTCCACCCTGGTCACCGACCGCTCGCTGTTGCTGCTGGGCGAGCCGGGCACGGCGAAGTCGTGGCTGTCGGAACACCTCGCCGCGGCGATCAACGGCGATTCGACGAAGGTCGTGCAGGGCACCGCCGGCACCACCGAAGAGCAGATCCGCTACTCGTGGAACTACGCGATGCTCATCGCCAAGGGGCCGAGCCACGACGCCCTCATCAGAAGCCCGATCTTCCGCGCCATGGAGTCGGGCACGCTCGCCCGCTTCGAGGAGATCACCCGCTGCGCCGCCGAGGTGCAGGACGCGCTCATCTCCATCCTCTCGGAGAAGCGCATCTCCGTCCCCGAACTGGCGACCGAGGTGCCGGCCAACAAGGGCTTCTCGATCATCGCCACGGCCAACACCCGCGACCGCGGCGTCAACGACATGTCGGCCGCCCTCAAGCGCCGCTTCAACATGATCGTGCTGCCCAGCCCCGGCCACGCTCGAAACCGAGATCCAGATCGTCCGCAAGCGCGTCAGGGAGCTGGCCGTCAACCTCGAACTGAAGGCGCGCGTTCCCGACCGAGGAGGCCGTGGCGCAGGTCGTCACCATCTTCCGCGAGCTGCGCACCGGGCAGACGCTCGACGGCAAGAACAAGCTCAAGGTTCCCTCCGGCGTGCTCTCCACCGCCGAGGCGATCTCGGTGCTGGCCAACGGCATGGCCCTGGCCGGCAACTTCGGCAGCGGCGAAGTGACCGCCCACGACCTCGCGGCCGGGCTGCAAGGCGCGGTCGTCAAGGACGAAGAGAAGGACAAGGTGGTCTGGCAGGAATACCTGTCGAACGTCCTCAAGAAGCGCGGGGCCGAGTGGCGGCCCCTGTTCACCTCCTGCTCGGAGCACAACACGTGAGCGTGTGGTGCAAGTTCTGCGTATAATCATGCTGAATAAAAGTGCAGGTCATAACGAGGAAATCGGCCATGATGACATCAATCGAACCTGTGACGGAGAGCGCCGAGGACCTTGCCAAGCGATTCGCGGAACTGAACGCGACATGGAAGGAAGAAACTCGCCATTCTTCGAAGATGAAAACACGGATGGAGCATCCAGCCTTTCGAGAGATTGTCGCGATGGGTGATAAGGTTGTGCCGTTGATTCTCGCTGAGCTCGAAAGAAATGGTGGCTTTGGTTTCCTGACGTTGCACGAAATCACCGGGGCCGACCCGGTTCCGCAGGAAGCGGTGGGCAAGATCGGAAAAATTGCAGCCGCTTGGATTGCATGGGGCCGTGAGCAAGGATACAGGTGGTAGCGTGCCTTTTCCGAGCGTTGATTTCCCTAACCTGCACCCTGGAAACCATCATGTCACCAGCCCCGCCAATGACGGTTATAACTGCATCGCGTGGGCTGCCGGTATCCATGACGAATGGTGGGAGCCGGCATCAAACGGCCATTGGCCAGCGAACGCACCGCGCGATTACAACTTCATGTCCCTAATCGCTGCTTATGAATCAGTGGGATTTGAAGTCTGCCCTGACGGCACTCTCGAAGCTGGAATGGAGAAAATTGCGATCTACACTGATGCAGTCGAGTACATGCACGCGGCCCGCCAACTTGAAACAGGGATGTGGACAAGCAAGATGGGAGAAGGCGAGGATATCGAGCATGATTCGCCGGACGATGTCGCTGGTCCATGCTTGGGGCACGTGGCGGTTTTCATGAAACGCCAACGTGCGCAAGAAGAGACATGACCCGTCCATACTCCGACGGAAGTAAGAGAGCGATGGAAAAGAAGACTATCAAACGGCTTCGCCGCTTAGGAAGTTGTCCTCCACGGAAGTCGTGCGCGATGAAGCAATTCGTCGAAAGATACAAACTGAGTTTCCGCCGGTCGAGACAGAGTCGGCCTCCCCCATTTGCAGCGATGCACTGAAGGAGGCCATTGACAGCAGCGGGAAGACCTTGCAAGAACATGCTTTGCCAAATGAGTCCTAAAAATCAACACAAAGCCAACCATGAGCGCCTGGCGTATCCCAAGTCTTCGGCGTCCGCCATCTCTCGCCATCGGGAGCGTGGCATCTGCGTCGCTTCCTCGACAAGGTGCGGCCGAAGGTCGTGCTCATCGAGGGGCTCGACGACGCCGACGCGCTCATCCCGGACATGACGCGGAAAGGGACCAAGCCGCCGATCGCCATCCTCGCCTACACCGATTCGCAGCCGGTGCGAACGCTCGTCTACCCGGTCGCTCGCTACAGCCCGGAATACCAGGCGCTCAAATGGGCCGACGAGCACGACGCGCGGGCCGAGTTCATCGATCTGCCGTCCGACATTTTTCTCGGCCTGCAGGATGTCGAAGCGGAGCGCATGGAGCGGCTGCGGAAAAAAGCGGAGGAGGACGCTGAGGCGAAGGAACCGAAAGATGCCATCCCGCCGCAGAATCTCTGGCGGCCCGAACGCGGCGAATCGATCTACCAGCGCATCGCCGCCCGTTGCGGCGAGCCCGATTACGACACCTACTGGGAACGCCGCTTCGAGCACAACCTGGAAGACGACAGCTACCGCCTGGCCGCGTTCGAATTCGGCAAGGCGCTCCGCGACGAGGAGGATCCGCCGCTGTGGCGGGCCGAGAATCTCGTCCGCGAAAGCTACATGCGCCGCCGCATCGAGGAAGTCATCGCCGGCGGCGTGAAGCCCGAGCAGATCGTCGCCGTGGTCGGGCGCCTTTCACGCCTCCGTGCTTGAGCGGCGAACTACCCGGCGATGACCGACGACGAACTCGCACGGCTGCGGCGGCGGTCGAGCAAGCTCACCCTGATGCCCTATTCGTACTTCAAGCTCTCGACGCAATCGGGCTACGGGGCCGGCAACCACGCCCCGGCTTATTTCGAACTCCTCTGGGACAGCTTGCAACGGCACGAACTCGGCGAACTGCCGGGCGAGTATCTTTCCCACGTCGCCCGCCATCTGCGCACGCACGGCACGCACCGCTCGACGGCCGAGGTCATCGAGGGCGTCCGCCTGGCCCGCACATTGGCGGCGCTGCAAGACGGCTCCGCGCCGACGTTGCGCGATCTGCGCGATGCCGCGGTGACGCTCATCGGCCACGGCGAAGCCCTCGTCGTGCGCGATGCTCTCGCCGAGATCGACATCGGTTCCGCCATTGGCGAGCTGCCCAAGGGAGTGAGCCAGACTTCGATCCAGGCGGACTTCGACCGCGAACTCGCCCGCCTCAAGTTGGAAAAATACCGCACCACGATTGCGCAAGACATCAAGCTCGATCTGCGCGAAAACCGCCGCGTCTCCAGCGAAGAGGCCGCGTTTCTCGATCTGCATCGCTCGTCGTTCTTTCATCGGTTGCGGATGCTCGGCGTCAAGTTCGCCACGCCGGTCTCGACCGGGCAACAATCGGCGACCTGGGCCGAACACTGGCAACTCCAGTGGACGCCCGAAAGCGAGATTGCCCTGGTCGAGGCGGTGTTGCTGGGCGAGACCGTCGAACTGGCGACGAGCTTCCAGTTCAAAACGCAACTCGAAAACTGCACGAGCATCGCCAAGGCCGCCGACCTCGTGACGAACGCCTGCCGGTGCGGACTGATGGCGTCGATGGACCTGGCTCGCCAGCGACTTCAAGAGTTGGCGGCCGTCAGTTCCGAGTTGAAGGCCATCGCCCATGCGGCGTTCCAACTCAGTCAGGTGGTTCGCTATGGCGACGTCCGCCGGTTCGACCCCGCGCCGTTGTTGCCGTTGATGGAGGAATTGTTCGTCTCCGGCGCTCTCGCCCTGCACGCGGCGGCCAACTGCGACAACGACGCCGCCAAGGAAATTCGTCGTCTCCATAGAGGAACTCAATCGCGTCAGCCTCGAACATCACGACCGCGTCGACGAGGCGCTTTGGCTCGAACGGCTCCGGCAACTGTCCGACGCCGACGACCGCAACCCGCTTCTGTCGGGGTTCGCGTGCGCCACGCTTTTGGAACGGAACCTGATCGACAACGACGACTTGGTCCGCGAAGTCTCGCGGCGGCTTTCTCCCGGCATTCCTGCGGATCTGGGGGCCGGCTGGTTCGAGGGGCTCGCCAAGCGCAACCGCTATTCTCTGCTGGCCCGGCAGGCGCTGTGGGAGGCGCTCGCTGCTTACATCGAATCGCTGGATGCCGAACAGTTCAAGCGCGCCCTCGTCTTCTTGCGCCGGGCGTTCGGCGTCTTCAGCCCGCGCGAGAAGCGACAGATCTGCGAGAACCTCGCCCACTATCTGGGATCTGGACGAAGAGAAGGCGTTCGACGACGTCGTCAAGCCTCTGAGTGAAGAAGAAGAGAAGACGCTGAAGGAACTCGGCGAAATGGATTTCGGGGATTTGTAGGAATTGATTGCAAAGGCGCGGAGATTCGAGCCAGTCGAATTGTGTTGGAAGATGGTTCCGGAAAAGACCGCATCGTCATGGAACTTGAGCAGGGCCAACCCACCATCGCGATGTACGGGCAAAATGGCGCCCTGCAGATTCGACTCGCAATCGTGGCGGGCCATGCCAATTCCGCCGAACTGATTTTAGGAAGCCCCGATGGTCGAGCGATTGCATCGATCGTTGTCGACGGCGATCCGAACTATGATGGAACTGTAACATTGGGGCTTCTGGGACATCAAAGCAAAAGGATCATTGTTTCGACCAACCTACCAGGCGCCCAACCAACGGTTCTGTTGAACGATGAACAAGGAAGCACGATTTCGCAGTTGCCAACTCCGTAGTTCCCACAAGGTGTTTTACTCAAATGAACGCAGTCGAAATCGAAGAGGCGGTTTCCAAGCTTGCCGAAGCGCCTTTTGACGCGGATGCCTTTCCCTATGACTTTCTCGAAGCCTTTGGCAATAAACAAACAACGCTGAAACGGCTGAGGAAGGGAGATTCGAACAAATCCAATCTGCCCGGGGGCGTGCTGCAGCGCAGCAACATACATATCAAGGTTTGCGCCGCATGGAGAAATCCGAAGAAAAGCACGAACGTTATATGCGACGAGCTGAGGGTTGGCGGCGCACAGCGCCCACATGCCCAGCCGCCCAGGGTAGCCCGCCCGAACCTCAGCTATTCTATCGCATCGAGTCGGCCAATCGTAATAGCTCCAGTCGCATCTCAGCGGCGGGCAGATGAACCCTCTGGCCGTGGCCGGGCAAAACCCACTCGAAGCGATAGTTGGCCAGCCGCCCCATCGACTCGGCCTGCTGCGGCCAAGAATACCAGCAGTAATCCTCTGAGGCAGAAAGGTGCTGGTCGTCCCGGTCCCAATCCAAATGATCGCCGGTAAAGAGAAAGCGGTCTTGAAACAACAGGACGCAGTGACCTTCCGTGTGGCCCGGCGTCGAGATGGCAAGGAAGCCGGGGGCCAACTCCCACGGCCCCTCGCCTTCGAGAACGACTTCCGCACCGGGCTGCGACGACAACTCATCCCGATGAATGATGCGTCGGCTCTTGAAATGTTCGGCAAAGCGCTCAGCATCGGCCACATCGTCCCGGTGCGTCAAGAAGATGTGGGCGATGCCGCCCATTGCCTCCAACCGCTGCACTAGGGGCGTGACGAATTTCGGCGAGTCGATCAGCCAGTTGCCTCCAGGATGCTGAATGAAGTAGCTATTGCCGCCATACGACTTCGGGGAGTTGTAGCCGCAGAAGAAGACCGGTTCCTCGATCACGAGCGGGAAGTCCTTCATGACGGCCTTCACGTCGTCGTCGCCGAGGCAGCCGATGGAGCCAGTGGGGCAGGCCAGTTGCGCTTGCAGTGCTTGTCGTCGGTCGGCACTTGAAACTGGCTGGGCTTTGACGAAGGACGTTGCAGTCGCTTCACCAAAGACCGCAGGAGCGATCTGCCGACACGCATCGCAGTCGATGCAGGTCGAATCCACGAAGAAATCGCCAGCGACGTTTTCCGGCACTCGTTTCTTTGGGTTTGCCATGACCAACCTCCGTTGGTTTCATTTTACCGCCAGGGGGAGATACCGGCATGAAGCTCAGCAGCGGCGAATGAAGCTTTCCGCAAGCGAGAGCGTAATATGACAAAGGGCCGGTGAACATTAGGCGAGAAGGCCGTAGTGAGGCGATCAGCAGAGCGGTATCTGCAGGCCATCAGAGATCAAATGAAATGAGCGAATGCGACCTCGATACTTCCGTTCCCGACTGGGTCATCGAGCATCCTGCAACCCTGACCATATTTCAGCAGTTGGGAATCGACTACTGCTGCGGCGGCAAGTCACTGGCGTTCGAGTGTCGCCAACAGGGGCTTGATATGCAGGCAGTCCTGATGAAATTGCTTGGTCGTCTTGATGCGAAGCAGCAGGATTCATCAGCACATGGCTAAGAGTAACGCCACCGAAAACCTGTATGACCCCCGCAATGGCGATCAAGCGATTCGCACGCATAGCCTGCGCCTCGATCGCAAGCCCACCGAACCGGCCCGCACCAACTGCTTTGCCATCTACTTCATCGAATCCGGCTCCGGAACGTTTTGGGCCGACGCTTCCCAATTCCGATTCGGTCCTGATTCGCTGCTGTTCTTCGTCCCATATCAGCACATCCGGTTCGTCCCGGATTCGCCGGTCCACGGCGAGGTCATCCAGTTCCACGCCAACTTTCTCTGCGTCGAAACGTTTCACGCTGAAGTCGGTTGCAGTGGCGTCCTGTTCAACGACCCCTACGGCGTCCCCGTAGTCACGCTGGACAAGCAGGCAAATCAAGAAATGACGAACCTCATCGAACGCATTCTGAAGGAGCAGAGCGACAGCGACCTTGCCTTTGGCGAGGTCATGCTCGCTTACCTGAAGGTGCTGCTGATTCTCGCCGCGCGGATCAAGTCGCCCAAGCCGGGTGTTTGCATCCCTGGAGTGAATGACGTCCGACACCCGATGCTCGTCCAATTGCGTGATCTGATCGAGCTGAACTTCCACATCTTGCATTCCCCCGCTGACTACGCAAAGCGGTTGCATTTGACCTCGAAGACTCTCGGCAGGATTGTTCGTGAACATCTTGGGACCACCCCGACCGATCTCATCCGTAATCGAATTCTCGTCCATGCGAAGTGGCAGCTTCTCCACACCCTGAAGCCGGTCAAGGAGATTTCACGGGAGCTTGGGTTTAGCGACGAACTCTATTTTAGCCGCCTATTCAAGAAAGCGACCGGCTACTCCCCGACCTTCTTCCGGGACTTCGAGACGCAGATTCGAGGCGGGAGCAATCTGTCCATGTTTTCGGACCATGCGCCCATTCTGCTTAACGCCGCAGATTCCGATACTTGAATCATGGCGGCGGGGCGACCGGACGACCCGCCGCACCTAACTCAAGCGGAGATGCAAAAATGGGCGTGCTGAAATTGTTTGAATTGGCGTCTAGGATGGACAAAGTAGGCGTGACCCTTACCAGGGTGGGGCTTATCGTCGTGCTGCTTTGGATCGGCGGTCTGAAGGTATTCCGGTACGAGGCGGATGGAATCGTGCCGTTCGTCGCCAACAGCCCCTTCATGAGCTTCTTCTACACCGACCCCGGCCACTATAAAGTCCATAAGAACCCCGAAGGCGCACTCGTGCCGGAAAACCGATCCTGGCAGGAAGCAAACCACACCTACGAGTTTGCCTACGGTCTGGGGGCTGTGATCGTGCTGTACGGCCTGATGCTGTGCCTGCACCCGTGGGCGCCCCAGGTGGCGGCGGTCGGCAGCTTCTTGGTATTTGTAATGTCGTTCGTTACGCTGTCTTTCCTGATCTCGACGCCGGAATGCTGGGTTCCGCCCCTCGGCGATGCGCAGCATGGCTTCCCGTACCTAAGCGGGGCCGGGCGGCTCGTCATCAAGGACGCAATAATGATGGGTGCTGCTCTGGTGACGATGGCGGACTCGGCCAAAGCGTACCTCCGAAAGCGTGCGGCGTCGTTGTCACAGTCGAAGGTCGCCGTGAATGAGGAACGGCTACTCACGGCGAGCGTGCGTTAGTGAAGAAAGACGGGAAACAACATGACGCCTGATGCAACATCACGCCCGACTGATCCTGGAGCGGGTAAACTTGGCGCTGCGGCCTGTTCGTCAAGTATCGAGTATTGTATTTTCACGGCGACGATGGACGCAGACCACGACGAGGCTCGCAAGAAAGAAAAACGCAGATGAACTGGATCGAATGGTACAACGCCCTGGCGAAGCCCTCCTGGACGCCAGCACCGTCAACGATCAGCCTCATCTGGATGATCCTCTACCCGATCATCGCCGTCAGCTTCGGGTTCGTCTTCGTGAAGGCGTCCCGGCGAAAGATTCCCCGAATTGTCGCCGTGCCGTTCGGTATCAATTTTACGGCGAACGCCCTTTTCATGCCGCTCTTTTCGGGGCTCAGGAGCGTGCCGTTGGCGGCGGTGGACATCGTAATTGTGTGGGCCACAATCATCTGGTGCGTGATCGCCATCTGGCGGCACTATAAATGGGTCGCCCTGGCTCAAGGCCCGTACTTCGTGTGGGTGTCCACGGCCACCGTGATTCAGTTGTCGATCACGGCAATGAATTGTCGAACCTGACCAGCCAGAGGCGGCTTTATGACACTACCGACCTCAATTCTCTGGTTCAGAAACGACCTGCGGCTGGACGATAATCCCGCTCTGCACGCCGCCCTTATTCACGGGAAGGCTGTCATCCCGGTTTTCATTTGGGAACCGGAGGCCGAAGGTGACTGGCCAACAGGCCGGGCGTCTCGTGGCTGGCTTCACTGGTCGCTCAATAGCCTGGATGCTGCACTCCGGGCGGCGGGTTCTCGCCTTATCATTCGGCAAGGAAATACGCTTGATAACCTGCTACGGCTGCTTGAGGAAACCCGTGCCAGCGCCGTCTTCTGGAACCGTCGCTACGAACCGGAGATCACGGCGCGTGACCAAGAGATCGAGACTGCTCTCCGCACAAAGGGAGCGACGGTCGAAACCTTCAATGCGCTACTGTTGTTTGAGCCGTGGACCGTTCAAACCAAGTCTTCCACGCCTTACAGGGTCTTCACTCCGTACTATCGAGCGTGTTTAGCACTTCCCAAACCGTCTGTCCCATTGAATGCGCCGACGACCATTGGACGCCCCAGGAAATGGCCCGCCTCGGTAACGCTCGAAGAATTGCGCTTACTGCCACGGATACCCTGGGATGCGGGCATTCGAGCTACCTGGGCATTCGGAGAAGCCGCAGGCCATGCACGGTTTGACGAGTTCGTATCCGAGTCCCTGGCTCGTTATCTCGACAGACGTGACCGCCCCGACATGGAAGGGACTTCGCGCCTCAGCCCATTCCTGCATTTCGGGGAAATCAGCCCACGGCGAATCTGGGATTCCGTCCAAGAGGCCATGCGCAGCAGAAAGGAAATAGGGCTTCGCCCGGCCGCAGAAGGCTACTTGCGCCAACTTCTGTGGCGGGAGTTTGCACACCACCTCCTCTTTCATTATCCGCACACGTCATCGGCCCCGCTCAACCAGACTTTTGAACGTTTTGCCTGGCGAAACGATCCGCAAGCGGTCAGAGCCTGGCAGAAGGGACAGACCGGGTATCCCATCATCGACGCCGGGATGAGGCAGTTGTGGACGACCGGCTGGATGCACAATCGAGTGCGGATGCTTGTCGGATCTTTCTTAGTGAAAGACCTGCTGATCCCGTGGCAAACTGGCGCGAGGTGGTTTTGGGATACTCTGGTCGATGCGGACCTGGCAAACAACACGCTGGGTTGGCAATGGGTGGCCGGTTGTGGCGCCGACGCCTCCCCGTTTTTCCGCATCTTCAACCCGGTCACCCAGGGCGAAAAATTCGATCCGAACGGCGAGTATGTACGGCAATGGGTGCCTGAACTGGCCAAGGTGCCCGACAGGTGGATCCACAGACCGTGGCAAGCACCGGCCGTCGAATTGCGGAAGGCAGGTGTTGAACTTGGGCATTCCTATCCTCAGCCCATTGTGCATCACGACAAAGCCCGCCAAAGGGCGTTGGAGGTTTTCAGGAAGTTGCGCAGCGGATGACCCAGCGGCAAACTCTTGGTTGGTCAGCTTGTTTCTGTCAGCGCCCTCTGGATCGCCTCCCGAATCCCCATCGGCCCGATCGTAAACACGTCCAAGGCCGTCTTGTCCTTAACAACCGTGGGATTCTTTAACCCCTCGATCAAGTGCCGCCCGACTACGAAGGCGGCGGGTGTCACCAGTGCCAGCCACAGGCTGGACAGGTACGGCGTCAGCACCGGCACCGAGATCAGCCATCGTCGCAGACCTCGCTGTTGGGCGTATTCCCGGATCATGCCGCCGTAAGTCGTGACATCCGGGCAACCGATCTCGAAGATTCGGCTTTCGCCTGGGGGCAAGTCCTTCGCCGCCAGGAGATAGGCCAGCACGTCTTCCACGGCGATCGGCTGGGTTGAAGTGGTCAGCCACCGCGGACAGAGCATCACCGGCAATCGGTCGGTCAACGACTTGACCAGATCGAAGGACAGGCTACCCGTGCCGATCACCAGGGACGCCCGGAACTCGATGGTTTCCACGCCGGAGTCTCGCAGAATCTTGCCGACCTCGTGGCGGCTGCGCAGGTGCGGCGAGAGTTTCGGGTCGGCCTCGTCGCCCAGCCCGCCCAGGTAGATCATGCGCCGCACTCCGGCCTTCTTTGCGGCTTGGGCGAAATTCAGCGCTGCCTGCCGGTCCTCCTTCTCGAAGTCCTTCGAGCCGGACATCAGATGGACGAGGTAGTAGGCCGTATGGACGCCTTCCAACGCTTCGTCCAGCGAAGGAGCATCGAGAACATCGCCCCTGGCGATCTGGGTGGGTTTCTTGACGAGAGGCCGCAGTTTGTCCGGGTTTCGTGCCAGACACCGCAAGATCGCGGACTGTTTTTCGAGCAGCGGGATCAGCCGACCGCCGACGTAGCCGGATGCGCCCGCCAACAACACGACAGGAGCATTCGGCATTTCAGGAACTTTCGATTCAAGTGTCAGCATCGTCTCGGTCGAACTCCCGGTTGGGAAGCGGGTGGTTTTTGCGGATACTATTGTACAGAGGCATGTTACCGTTTATCGAACCGTAGCATAGGCTCGGCTGCGGACGAGATCGAGGATGGGGATGTTGTCGTTGCGAAAACCGTCTGCCGAATCCATCCACCCGTTTCTGGCGGCTCAGGCCAAGTTGCCTTTCACCTATACGGCGGTGGGAGCAACTGCAGGGACGCCGCCCCTTGGGTACGTCGTGGATCGCACTCGCATCAAACTCGGCGAGGGCGAGCCGGTATTTCGGTTAGCCATCGCTGCACTACGGCGATGGGAGCAGTTCCACCTGGGCTGGGTCGAGGCATGGCCTTCCAACACGCTCATTCAATCCGGCGAGGTCGTGGCAGTGATGGGCCGGGCCATCGGCATCTGGTGGCTCAACGCCTGCCGAATAGTTTACGTCGTGGACGAGCAGGGACCGATCAGCAGGTTCGGCTTCGCTTATGGAACTTTACCGGGCCACGTCGAGAGCGGTGAAGAACGATTCTTGATCGAGTGGGACCGGGGCGACGATGGCGTATGGTTCGACATCCTTGCGTTTTCCCGCCCGAACCACTTCTTGACCCGACTCGGCTACTACGCCGTGCGCCGCTTGCAAAAACGATTCGGGCGTGACTCAGCGGCGTCGATGCTGAAGGCAGTAGGCGACAATTTCATTCGACCCCTTCCGTTATCTCTCGAATGACCCGACAAGGATTGCCAGCAGCGAACACTCCATCGGGTACGTCTCTCGTGACCACGCTGCCGGCTCCGATGACGGACTTTGACCTAATTTTCACGCCGGGGCAGATGACTGTCCCACCGCCAACCCATACATCAGAACCAATTTCGATGGGCTTCCCAAATTCCTGCTTTCGTCGCAGTTCGGCGTTCATGGGATGCGTGGCCGTGTAAATTTGCACGGCAGGTCCGAATAGGGTGAAGTCGCCGATCTTCACTTGACACACGTCCAACACCACGCAGTTGAAGTTGAAGTAAACCCGTTCGCCCAGCAGGATGTTCGATCCATAATCGCAATAGAATGGCGGTTGCATCCAGACCGACTCCCCACCCCTGCCGAAGAGTTTCTTCAAGATTGACTGCCGGTTTTCTTGGTCCTTCTCACGGGTGGCGTTCAAGTCTTGGCACAAGTCTCTGGCATGTTCTCTGGCCCGCACCAACTCTGCGTCGAGCGGATCGTAAAGCTCCCCGGACAGCATCTTTTCTTTTTCGCTTGGCATCGTTCATTCTCCTGATCCATCATTGCCAGACCGCCTTGAATAGCGGCAGTGGGTGTCCGTTGGACGCTCCATCTCAAAAAGAAAATTGCAACGACTTTTCCACACGCAAGGTGGCGCCTTTTCATTTTGATCCGTTTTATCTCCGAACTGCGCATTTCGAGTTACCGCATTCAATCACTTCATCCCACCAGCAAGGCCTTTGTCGTCCGATCGGGGTAGGCAGTATGCACATCAATCGTCCGCCCCGATTTTTCGACAACTTTTCTCGCGGCCGCTTGCGCCAGCACTGGCCGATTGCAGTGGCTGCTTAAGTGTAATTGCACAAGATGGCGTAGGTTCGTGTGACTCGACCGTTGCAGAATCAGGTCGAGCGATTCGGCCGCCTGACGATTCGATAAATGCCCATGCTCGCCCAGCACTCGATCGATCAATTGCCTCGGCCTGCCGCTGCTGCGTTCCATCTCTTCATCGTGGTTGAACTCCAGCGCCAGCAAATGCACGTCGCGAAACAGCTCAATGAGCTGAGCTGGCATGTTGCCGAGATCGGCCGCGTAGCCGACGGACCAGCAACCGCCGAGAAGGTCGGGCGGTCCATCAATGCGAAAAGCGAACGTGGGGTCGCTGTCGTGCGGAATTGGAATAGGCAGGCAAGAAAGGCCACCAGGCAACACCACCGCCTGATGAGCCTCGAATGCTCGCACCAGTCCTGCATCGTGCAGCGGTTGATAGGACTGGGCATAGCGAGACAAGACTTCCGCATGGGCGGCATGGCAGTAAAGCGGGATTCGATGCGAACGGAGTTGAGCTAGCGTTCGATCTTTCCAATGATCGGAATGAACGTGCGTCAGCACGACCGCATGGATGCTCTTCCAACTGGCGCCGATGGCTGCCAGCCGGGCGCCCAACATTCTAGGCCCAAGGCCCATATCGATGAGAATGCCCACTCCATCGGCATCGATATAAGCGGCATTGCCCGAACTTCCACTGGCCAACATACAGAATCGCGGCATGGTCTCCCTTCCGAATCAGGCATCTTCATTATAGAGATGAATTCCCTGTTGAAGAACGGCAGGCCGACAGGTCTGCCGCCACCGGCCATGTGGCAACAGGCCTCCCGGCCTGTTGAAGAACGGCAGGCCGAGAGGCCTGCCGCCACCGGCCAAGTGGCAACAGGCGTCCCGGCCTATTAATGAAAAAATACAATCTCGCGCAGAGATGCAAAGACGCAAAGAAGAGGTCGCTAACCAAACGCGTTCTTCTCGGTTTTACTTTGCGTCTTTGCGCGAGAATTCTTTCTGCGGGTTTAACAGCCAGACCGGTTCAAAATCCTCGGACGCCTCTACGAAGAGTACGCAAATTGCAAGTCGTCCGTATCAATAAAACAACACGCTCTCGATCATCATTCGTGCAACGGACTTGTACAACGGAACCATTCATGCCACAAGAGATTTCGATTCTCTCGTTATCCAATGGACTTACTCTGCTGGCGGAGCGGATGCCGCATGTGCGCTCCACTGCGTTCAACATCATGGTGCCCGCCGGCGCCGTCTACGACCCGCCCGGAGCGTACGGGACGGCGACCGTTCTTTCCGACCTGATCACGCGTGGCGCGGGCAAGCACGACAGCCGAGCGCTGTCGGAAGAACTCGACAAGCTCGGCGTCGACCGATCAGAAAGCGTCGGCGGCATCAACATGCACTTCTCCGGCGTATCGCTGGCGCGCAACCTGGCGCCGGCGCTGGCGCTTTATGCGGATATCCTCCGGCGTCCGCACTTGCCCGCCGATGAACTCGAGCCGGCCCAATCGCTAGCGTTGCAGGACATTCAGGGCTTGGAAGACGATCCGCAAACGAAGGTCATGGTCGAACTGGCGCGCCGGCATTATCCGATGCCGCTTGGCCGGGATCGCCGAGGCACGCCGGAAGGAATCGAGAAGCTGACCATCGAAGCCATCAAAGCTCAGCACGAAAAGCTTTTTCATCCGGCCGGCCTGGTCATCTCGGTCGCCGGCGATATCGACTGGAAGGCGCTCGACGCCCAGGTCGAGGAGCTTTTCGGCGATTGGCAACCGAAGGAGCGATCCCCGTTGCAGGTTGAAACGAGCGTGATCGGCAGCGGCCATCTGCAAAAAGAACTGGAACAGACTCAAATCGCATTGGCGTATCCGAGCGTGCCGATGGGTCACGACGATTTCTACAGCGCTCGCGGCGCAGTGGCCGTCCTATCGCTCGACATGAGTTCGAGGCTCTTTGCCAACGTCCGCGAAAAACACGGGCTCTGCTATTCAGTTTATGCGAGCTACGATACATTCAAAGACCGGGCCAGCATCATCGCCTATGCCGGCGCCAAGCCGGAACTGGCGCAGGAAACGCTCGACCGCACGCTTCACGAACTGCGCTCGCTGAAAGACGGCATTGACGAAGATGAGGTCGAACGCGTCAAAATCGGCCTGAAAGCCTCGCTGATCATGCGGCAGGAATCGACTTCTGCAAGGGCCGGGGCCCTCGCCGGCGACTGGTATTACCTTGGCCGGGTGCGGCCGCTGGAAGAGTTGGAGAAAAAGATCAACGCGCTTTCGGTGAAGAGCATTCTCAGCTATGCGGAGCGTTACCCGGTGAAGGATACGACGCTGGTGACCTTCGGGCCCGCGCCCCTGAAAAGCAATTGATCGATTCAGAGAACGTCGATTTTTTGAGCGCGGATGACGATTTTCTCCTGGCGAAATCGGGACTCTAATTCTTTGCGGTAGTGCCGCCACCAGGCCTTTTGCAGCTTTTCAGCCATGACCTCGTAGATGATGATGTCGTCGTGCTGCGGCCGGCTCTTTCCTTTCTGCCACAAACCTTCGGCGGGAGCGCGCGTATGGGCCGTCAAGCCGCCGAAGCGATCGGTCAAAGTTTCGCTGACTTCATCAAAATGTGTGCGGCGAAGTGATCGGCCATTGTTGTCGTAGAGCGGCAGCAGAATCTGGATTAAGTACATAAACTCCGATCTTGATAGAAGTCAACCTGCCGGCTGAGGATGGCTGAACTCGCGAAACGGCGCGACCACTTCCCGGAAAGTCGAACTGGGAAGGTAGACCGTCTTCCATTTCAGACTGCGCGGCGCATGGCGGTCTTATAGCGATCGACGGAGATGGCCCGCATCAGATAGCGATGCCCGCGCCAATGCCAAAGATCGGGGGTTCCGGGCGACAAATCAACAATTGGAAGGATATCGTAGATGAAAACGAGCAGGCCGCGATAGCCGGCCCCAAATCGGTTTTCCCAGCGCTCCAGCCCATCGATGTCGTCTTGGGTGGACCAATTTTGCCAGACAAAAGATGGCTTCTCCGGCTTGCCGCTTGGAAATTTCCGCCCTTTTACATCGACGAGAAGACGCGAGTCGCTCTGGCCGTAGACGATGAAATCGAGGCTCTTGATCGGCTCGTCGTCGAGCGTGGCCCGGCGCGATTCATCCACCGCGACGTATGGAAGGCGGGCGTCGCGCAAATAGGCTTCAAAGGCCGCCTCGTAGTGATTTCCCCGATCCACGGTTCCCTCCACTCAAAATGCGGACTCCATGCGGCAAACTCATCACTAGGGCGTTAGTCAAACTCGGCCGAGGCTGCTGCTGGACCGAACTTATTCTATCATTTTCCACATACGTCCAACGGAAGAGTCTTCGACAAAAAAATTTGGGGCAAAAAAATAAGAATAAACCCTATCCGTTTTATCTTTTTGTCGCAAATCTTTTTGTCGAAGTTGCTGGCGTTTGGAGACGAGTTCGCGAATCGAATTCCGGGTTTTCAAATTCCTCTTGCATCGTTTGGCCTGAACAAAGTAGCATAGGCAGCTTCAATGTCCGCGCCTGCGCGCGGGGAACCAGGGAGGGTTCCGCTTGGCCGACAAAACCAACCGACTGATTCGCGATGCCCTGAGCCGTGCCGCCACGGAGCCGGAGGGGTGCGCGCTGTTCGGCAGCAAATCCGAAGCCGGGTTATTCCCTCCAACAGCCTTGGCCAAATCAGCTGCGGAGCGCTGCAAGAACGATGGTTATCTGCATGTCGTGCGGACCGAAAACAAAGGAAAGCTCTCCCGCGAACTTTGTGCGCTCACGGAAAAAGGCAGACATTTCCTGCTCGAACAGGGCGATGCCCGCGAGGTGCTCGAAGACTTCGTTCGCGTCTTGGAGAGCCGGCAAGAGGAAGTGTCCAGACTTACCGAATCGGTTAAGCAGATGCAGCAGAGCCTGAATGGTATTCACTCCGCAGTCGGGCAGATATTGCCCCGTCTGGCCGATACCCCTTCCCGCGTCAATGCAAAGAGTCAACCTGGTGAAAACATGAACGGACCAGCCCTGATGAACGCCCCGGCGACGTTTTCGATTGCCTCGGATGACCTGATCGTCGAATTGAAAGCCAAACTAGCCGAGTGGCACGAGGCGGCCGGAGCGTCCGAAGATTGCCCGCTTCCAGAACTTTATCGTCGCATGGAGATGGCAAGCCGTAGCAGCGTCGGCCAATTTCACGATGCGCTGCGGCAACTGCACGACGATCGGATGATCTATCTTCACCCCTGGACGGGGCCCTTGTACGCCTTGCCTCAGCCAACGTTTGCATTGCTGGTGGGACACGAGATCGCTTACTACGCCTCCATTCGCTAAAAGCCAATTTGCAATTTGCAATTTGCAATTTGCAATTTCAGATTTACTTGTATTGCAGATTTCCAATTGCAAATTGAAGAGGGAAGGGAATCCTAATGTCCACCGCGACCATGACCGAACGGCCCTTGACGGAGCGAGCCACCGAGGCGCTGCGCCGCGCGGGCAACCCGTTTCGCAACTACTTCGCGCGCAATCCCGACGATGAAGTCTGCGCTCGCTATCACGTGCCGGAACTCTACGCCTCCGAGCGAGATCTGCTTCTAAGCGTCGTTGATCTCTATCGCTACGACCCGATGACGCATTCGGAAATCGTGCCGATCCTCGGCAACAAGGGCGCCGGCAAAACTCACCTCTTGCATTCAATCAAGCATGGTGGCGAAGGCGCCTGGCAAATGCTCGTCACACCAGGCGTTTACCAGAAAGAGAGCGATTTTCTCGAATACCTGCTGTTCCAGATCATCGATACCCTGCTCGGCGGCGGGCAGCAGCGCGGCGTGCGCCCGCTCGATTACATCAGCGAGCACGTCGTTCGACGGTTGCTCGTCGCCGCTCTGCGTGAAATGTCGCCGGAACTGAAGCTCGACCTATTCCCGCCGCCGGGACTCGGCGCTGGACCCGGCGCCTCGGCCTTGGCCATACCCAGGCGCAAGAGCGTTGCCAATGGCTCATCGACAATCTGAGCGGCGCGGCGAGCCTCGGCCGGATGGCCATGCCGATTCATCAAGCGCTGACGGAGGCCGGCATCCCTTGCGATGTGGCCCTCGATCAAATCGCCAAATATGTGGAGAAGACCGAGGCCCACAACACAGCCGGGCTCGATGCGCCGCGCGATGTATCAAGGCTTGGCCCGCGCCTGCTTATTGAAAGATGAAGCGGCGATCGCCAACTTCCTCACGTATGAATTTGCCGAATTCGACTTCCAAGTCAGGCCGACGCGCCAGGACCTGGTGCTCGCGCTGTTCAAAGCGCTGATGGAGATTTTCCGCACGCTCAAAACTCCTGTGGTCGTTGCGTTCGACCAGCTCGAAGACTTGCTTCTCGCCCGTCGCAGCGACGACGCCCATCGCATCGCCGAAGCGTTCTTTGCCGGCATCGTGCAAGTCATGCATCAGATCGACGGACTCTGTTTCCTGATCTTCGCCGAACGCGGCCTCTGGAATCGCTTTGTTCCTTCGCTCGATGGCTACATTCAAGATCGGCTGAACAACCCGGTGCACGTTCCTCGTCACGGCACGATCAAAGCCCTACGGCTCGAAGCGCCCCGCGGAGCTCGTCCAACGTGTTGTCGAAATGCGGCTCGCCCAGAGCGTTGGTCAAATCGCCGACCGCGATGAAGTGCCGCCTCTTTTCCCATTCACCGAAGAACAAGTATTACGGATCGCTCGCACGGAATCGACGCTGCGCGACATGTTGCAGCAGTTTAGGCACCTCTTCGATCACATCGTTTACGGCGAGAACGAATCGCGCTCGCTGTTGCCGCGCGAAGCCGTCAAGCGGGCGATTGAAGAAGTTGGGCCGACGAATCGGATGACCGCGTTCGAAGAACCCGCAGTTGATTCATACGTGGTCAAGTCCGTGGCGATCATCGAGAGCGTCGAGTCGGAAGAGATTCCGCTGGCTGCGGCAGTCGAAGAAGCGGACGACGCCCCTGCGACTGACTTCATCCAGTCATCTCTGCCGCCGACGCCAATGCATGCAACTTCCATGCTCGAACTTTCGGCGCAGGAAGAACGAAGCGCTCGCCGAAAGCTGGAACCCGAGGGCGCCTTGACGGGCGCCACGCGCGAGTTGCAAGCCGGATTGGGCGCCTTCTTGCAAGCCTGTCACGAACACGGGGTAAAGGTCGGCCCCTGGCGCTTGCAGCACGTAGTTCCGGAGTTCAGCTTCTCCGAACACCCGACCTACGGCGTCATCAGCATCGCTCACTGGGCCTGCAAAGACGGCCATCCGTGGAAAGTCGGCATCGGCCTGTTTCTCGGTAAAGCCGCCGGCAAACCGCGCGATCTGGAAATCAAACTCACGGTAATGGAGCAAGAGCCTGCCGTCATTGACCATCTGATCTTGCTGCGTCCGGAAGACGACCTGTCGCTGTCGGGCAAGAGCAAACAGATGTGGAACGAAGCCGAGAAGCGCGGCCGTCATGCTCGGCTCGAGCCCGTCGATCTCGATGGCTTCGCCACGCTCTATAGTTTCCCCCGGTGGTTGGCGGCCATGACGGAAGCGATGCCGGACGGCCAACCGATGCCGAACCTGGCCGACCGCATTCAGGATCACTGCGAAAAGATCCTGGAACAGATCTGCATGCCAGTACAAGGTTAAGTGGGCCGACAGGGCCGCGAGCGTTGACGGGGCGAGAGAATGTCACTCCCAAACCGTCGCCGCTGTGCGACTGGCTAACAATGCGTCGTTCGTTTTCCCACGATTTTTTCGAGAAAGCCCTTCTGGAAATATTTCCTGAAGGGTCCGTGGAAACCATGAAGGCCTTGAGCTTCCGGAAATATTTCCAAAAGGTTATCTGTCGGAATGACGGGCCATTGGATGCCACCTGTTTGACTTTCGTTTCATTCCACACTCCAAATTCCGCATTCCGAATCTAAAGCGTTCGTTTTCCCACGATTTAATTGGAAAGTCGCTTATGGAAATATTTCCAGAAGCGACTCGGGAACTTACTTCGTTAGTATCTGCGCAAAAATAAATTGGCTAATTAGTCGCCTTTCGCGCAAGCACGATACTTCGCGCGGTGCAGATTGAGGCCTTTCAACAGGCCGAAGGTCTGAAGGATTATAGCCCAGGGCAAGCGTTTCGCGCTGCCCTGGGATCGCTATCCGGCTAGCTCGCACCCTGTAAGGGTGCAGGAGCCCTCGTTCCAAACGGGCCTTCCTGCACCCTTACAGGGTGCAGTTTCGCGACGCGAAATTTCCCAGGGCGGCCCGAAGCGCTTGCCCTGGGCTGTTTTCCTCCAGGCCTTCGGCCTGAAAACCAATGTCCCATATCCGGCGGCGAGCAGTATAACGCGGTCCCGTCAGACGTGCTCGCGCGAAATCCCATGCACTAGCTTAGGCGCGCTGTTCCGAAGAATTCTTTTTTCGAGCGTCAAGCTTGTCGGCGGATATGTAACTTCACGATTATGTTGTCGCTTTCGCCCGGCACATGCTGTCATTCGCCCGTTCTAACGAACGCGGCCATTTTGAACGGCGCAGCCATTTGAGATCCTGCCATGTGGCTTAGGCGCGCGCAAAACGCGACTAACTTTTTGCGACGAGCCGCGTTGACGGGCGGTGTATCTCAGCAGCATCACTTCTTCCCCACAATCCGCTCAATCGCCCAAGCGGCGGCGTCGCGAATCAGCGGCTCGACATCATTTAACGCTTGCTCAAGAGCAGGCAATGCCGATTGATTGCCCGCGTTGCCGAGCACGATGGCGGCATTGCGCAGCAGGCCCCGTCGTTTCGTCCGCATAAGGGGTGAATCGCGGAATCGTTCGCGGAAAGTTTGTTCGCTCATGTCGAGCAGTTCGAGCGGATCGAGCTCAACGAGATCGTCTCGATGCGGAAAAGATGTTTCGCGTGGTTTGGAATTCCAGGGGCAGACTTCCTGACAGATGTCGCAGCCGAAGAGCCAATTGCCCATGCCCGGCTTCAGCTCGTCGTCGATAGGTGAACGCAACTCAATTGTGAGATAGCTGATGCAACGGCGTGCATCGAGCCAACCCGGCCCAGTGAAGGCTTTCGTCGGACAAGCGTCGAGACAGGCGGTGCATATGCCGCAGTGGCTGCCCAGATGCGGTGGATCGGCTTTGAGCTCGATGTCCAGCAACAGGGCGCCGAGGAAGAAAAAACTCCCTTCGCGCTTGTTGATGAGCATGGTGTTTTTGCCGAACCAGCCAAGCCCGGCCCGGCGCGAAATCGCGCTCCAACAACGGCGCCGAATCGACGACGCCTCGGCCCGTGCAATGGGGAACCTCGCCCTGCACCCATTCGAGCAACTGATCGAGCTGTCGCCAAAGGACGATGTGGTAATCCGGCCCTTGCGCATAGCGGGCAACGCGTCCCGAGGAACCTGCCAACGATTTCGCGCTCGAGGATCCAATCTCGGATGAATAAGTCGCCCCGACCATCACGACGCTACGAACATTTTCAAAGACGGAAGACGGGTCGCGGCGGAGCTCCGCCTGGCGATGCATGTACTCCATCTCGCCGGCATAACCGCGATCGAGCCATTCGCGCATGCGGTCAAAGCCGTCCGCAGGTGTCGCCGGTGCGATGCCGACCAGAGCGAAGCCGAGCGACTTCGCCTTTTCTTTGAGACGTGTTTCCAGCAAGGGTTCAAGATTAGCTTAGGTTGCGATAAGCGCTTCTGGTAAAACGGCGTCTCGCCTTTCCCACCCTCCCCCTGCAAAGCCAGGGGGAGGATAAAACAGGCGCAGAGCTTACTCAATAAGTTCGCCAGAATCCGCTGGCGCACTGTCAGCTATAGAGGCCACTGAAAATCAATCGAGCTTCACTTTAGCGCCGAAGTCGCGCTTCTCGGCACTAATGAAGTACGTGAGGCAGGCGGCATCAATCAAGTCCGGGCTGAAGTTAACGCGCTCCATATTGTATTTGGCTATGCTGATCATTTGATCGAGGATGTCGCGAGGATGACACATCCGGAACGCACGCTTGGTGGGCCGATACCACTTTTCAATCAAGTAATCCAGGCCGTCGGTGTCGAACTCGATGCGCCTTCCTTTGCAGACGAGTTCAAAGATCTGCCGGAACTGGGCTTCGCTTGGGTCGCGCACTTCGATCTTGTATTTAATGCGACGGAGAAATGCCTCGTCGGCCAGCTGATTCGGGTCGAGGTTCGTCGAAAAGATGAGCAGTTGATCAAACGGAACTTCGATTTTGGTGCCGGCGACGGTAGTCAGGTAATCGTAGCGTTTTTCCAACGGCACGATCCAGCGATTGAGCAGGTCCATTGGTCGAACCTGTTGCCGTCCGAAGTCGTCGATCATCAAGATGCCGCCGTTTGACTTCATCTGCAGCGGCGCCTCGTAGAACTTGCCGACATCGTTGAAGCGCAGATCGAGCATCGGCAGCGTAAGCTCGCCGCCAACGACGATGGTAGGACGTTTGATCTTGATGAAGCGCGGGTCGTGCGAAGTTGACTTGCGAAGGACGCTGTCGATCCCTTCGCCGCTGCGCTCTTCTTCAATGGGCGTATGTAAAATCGGATCGAAGATCTTGATAATCTGGCCGTTGGCTTCGACGGCATGAGGAATAAAGATCGCATCGCCCATGAGCCGCGTTACGCGCTCGGCGATGCTCGTCTTGCCGTTGCCTGGATAGCCGAAGAAGAAGATGGACGCAGCGGAATTGATCGCCGGGCCGATTTCGTTGAAAACCGAATCGGTGATGATGAGATCTTCGAAGGCAATCTGAATGCTGCGCCGGGTGACGATCAACTTTTTGATGCTTTGGGCCAGGACGGATTCAATGTAATCCTCGAACGGCACAGGGATGGGACCCATGTAGCTCGTCTTGGCGAGTGCATCCTGGGCGCCGGCGGTGCCTTTAGGCGGCTTCAATTCATAAACGAAAGAGGCGTCCCCGCTGCTGCCCCGCTGGCCGACGATGTCGATCAGCGTTTGCTTGCGCATCGCGGGCAAGATGGGCGCGAGTGCCGCAAAAGGAACGCACATCTCGTTGGCGAGTTCCCCGCCGGTCAATTGCCCTCGATGGTAGATCGTTCGCATCACCGATTCGAACAGGAACGGCAACGGCAGGCCGAGATCTTCCCACTTCGAAGGAACGCGCGGAAAGAACGGGTTAGTGATTTTCGGAACAGCCTCTTCGTTTTCCGGAGGCGGATCGCCGAGCAGCGTCACTCCGTCGAGCCCACCGCGCTTCATGGCGTCGGCATGGAGCACATCGAAATGTCTCTTGTGCAATTCGAGGTGGCGGACGGCCTCGACGTCGTTCTTTTGTTTTGCTTCCGCCAGGCATTCCAGCATGGCTGGCACAATCACATACTTGACGCCATCGATATAGAGGTGGTGCAAGAATTCGCCAGGACGAACGAAGCAATCGGGCGAGTTGTACTCTTGCTGGTACATCTGCTCCTGAAATTCGGGCGCAATAATGAAGCGCATCTCGCCATACCTCTTTCCGCACCGCAGCGCGTAACCTGAACCATAACGGAGTTAGTATAACGCGCGGGCTTACGGATAACCAAGATGCTGCCTTTGTTTTGAGTCCGTTGACAAGGAGTTAGGTTGAACAGTGTGCGAACACGAGCCTGAAGCGCCAGCGAAGAATGGGAAAATCTTCGCTGGCGCTTCAGGCTCGTGAGCGCCGCATCACCGCCACAAGCCTGAAGCGCCAGCGAAGAGCGACCCACTACCGCAACGGCGAGCCAAAGCGGGCGTTCAGTCGGCGGCGCATTCGTTGCGACAGGCCCAAATGGGGCACGCCGAGTTTGCGAAGTTGTCGCAGCGTGATCGCTTCGAGAGCGCCAGCGCTCCCGCATCGTGAATCGGGTTGTAACTCAGGTCGAGCGCGGTCATTCGTTCGAAACAGATAGACTCGGCCAGGCTGCGCCGCCTTCATCGCCGATGCGGTTGCTGTTCAAGTGAAGCGAGTAAAGCGAACGGACGAAATCTGAGTCGGCTAAGGCTTCGACACCAATGTTGCCCAGGTGGTTGCGATTCAGATCCAGAGATTCCAGACCTTGCAAATGGGGCGAGGCAATGACCGCAACAATGCTTACGGGATTGAGGGCATTCTCGCTCAGGTCGAGCGAACGAAGACGAGGCAATCCCGCCAGCCCGTTGAAGGGAAACCCGCGCAGTGTGCCGATGCGGTTCTGGCTCAGCCGGAGGTGGACAAGAGATGGTAAGCGCGGCGAAGCGGCCAGGGCTTCCAGTCCACCGAACCCGATCTCGTTGATCGACAGGTCGAGCGATTCAAGCCGGCTCAGATAAGGTGAGGCCGCTAACGAGCGTGCGCCCAAGTCGCCGATGCCATTTTCGCTCAGGTCGAGATGCCGAAGAGTTGCCAAATGAGCCGTGTGCGCCAATACGTCAACGCCGGCGTCACCAAGCCGATTTCGGCTCAGTCGCAGAGCACGCAAACCATCAAGGTAGGGCGACTCGGCCAACGCGCAGGGTTAAACCATCGCCGAGATGCTGCATGTTGACGGTGATTTCGGTCAGTCGCTGTAATTGCGAACAGGCCATCACCTCCGGCAATAAACCTGCTGCATCGAGCAAGCGCAAATGCTGAATCGGCGCCAGGCGAAAGAGTTGTTCCGTACGCAGCAACAACACGCGTGCTTCAATATTGACCGTTTCAACGAAGCCTCGTTGGAACTCTTCCGCGCTGGTCAAACCACGGAAAGAATTACTCCAGATATGCCGGTTCGCTTCGAGCAGAAATCGCTCGCGCTCTTCCAGAAAGGCGCGCCGAGGATCGGCTTCGCCCAATTTCGCGAGGGCGCATTGAATGCGTATAAACGGGCCGCGCGGATCGCCTTTATCCTCCAGGTAGTCGGCATAGATCAACCTGGGCCCGTCGTCGTCGGGACGTTCGCGAATCGTTTCCAGGAAGGCATCGGCATCGGCGTGCATGGAAGAGTTTAGCACGAAAATTTCAGTTTGATTCGGCTCAACGTTGACATTTCAATACCTAGCGTTGAAGCTATAACTCTCAATCGCTTGCAGTGAAATGCAATTCACGTTAGAATTGTGTAAAGGAATCACGGCAAAATCGCAGATTATCTTTGGAGTTACAAGTTACGATGATGCTTAAAACCGCCAAATCAGCTTGTCCTCCCGATGGCGCCGTTTCTGGCTTCCCTTCGTCCGAAATCGACGATTCGATTTTGCCGCTAAAAGGTCCGGCATTAGAAGCGACGTTCGCCAAGCTTGTCAAAGAATGGAAAGAACAACGACAGTCAACCACGACCGCGAGGCGGATGGCCGAGCACCCGGCTTATCGGAAGATAATCGCGCTTGGCATGCCAGTCGTTCCGCTCATTATCAAAGAAATGGCAAGGGAACATGACCATTGGTTTATGGCACTTCAAGCTATCACAAAGGCTAGCCCGGTACCGGTTGAAAGTCGGGGCAAAATTGATGAAATGACTGCCGCATGGATCCACTGGTGGCAGAGTGAAAGCAATGCTTGATGAAGAAGAGGTGCAGCGGTGTTTTCCCAATCTTCAGCGGGCGGACTATTCCAATGTAAGCAGCCCGACAGACCGTTATAATTGCATTGCCTGGGCTGCCGGTGATGACACCCGTTGGTGGGAACCGGCAACGGAGTGCGGATACTATTGGCCGGAAAATTGCACTTTGAATTATACAGTCGCTAGCGCGGTTCAAATCTTCCAAAACCTCGGTTTCGTTCCTTGCGGGCTCGATACATTCCTCGAAAATGGCTTTGAGAAGATTGCAATCTTTCACGAGAAGGAAGAATGGATGCACGCCGCCAGACAACTGCCGAGTGGAGCATGGACGAGTAAATTGGGAAAACACCAAGATATCGAACATGTTTCTGCCAAAGCGCTCGTCGGGGGCGATTATGGCGAACTCCATGTTGTATTAAAGCGCCCGAAGGCAATCTGAGCCAAACGCCGCGCTACCCGTTCCTGCCTCTTCGCCATATCCTTTCTTTCATGAGCGAACTCGCGATCGAGGTCGATAATCTCTCGAAGCGCTACGGCCAAGTCATGGCCGTGGATCGGATCAGCTTTCAGGTTGAGCCCGGCGAACTCGTCGGCTTTCTGGGGCCTAACGGCGCGGGCAAGTCTACGTCCATGCGCATCCTCACGACGTTCTTGCCAGCCACGAGCGGCATTGCCCGCGTCGGCGGCCTCGATGTGATGACCGATTCGATGGACGTGCGCTCCAAGCTCGGCTATCTGCCGGAATCGGTGCCGATTTATCCCGAAATGCGCGTGGAAGAAGATCTGATCTATCGCGCGAAGCTCAAAGGGGTCGAGCGCAAGCAACGGCCGGCCCGCATTGAGTATTGTCTGGAACGCTGCCGAATTCGCGAGGTCCGCCGTCGGCTCGTCGGCACACTCTCGAAAGGCTATCGACAACGCGTCGGCCTGGCCGATGCCATGATTCACGACCCGAAAGTGCTGATCCTGGACGAGCCGACCAGCGGGCTCGACCCACTGCAAATTCGCGAGACGCTTAGTACGATCAAGGAGTTGGCTGGCACGCATACCGTGCTGATCTCGACGCACATTTTGCCGGAAGTTGAAGCGCTTTGCAATCGAGTAATCATTATCAATCGCGGGACCCTGCGCTGGGATGGAAAGCTCTCGGATTTGGCGGAGCAGGCGCCGGTTCTCTTGATGGAAATCCGGGGACCGATCGAGAATGTCCGCAATTGGCTGGAAAAAGAGGCTGGCATTGCGCGCGTGAAGTTTCTATCGGCTGAGCACGATCTATCGCTGGTTGAAATCGAAACCGTTCAGCATTCGGATATGCGCGAGATTCTTGCTCGCCGTGTCGTTGAGCGGGGCTGGTCGATCCGCCGTCTCGATCTACGACGGCAGAAACTGGAAGACTTGTACATGAACGTCGTGCTGCGCCGAACCGCTGGCAGCCTAACGATACCAAGGGAAAGATAGATGTCGATGCTTTCCGAAGCCGATGTATCGCCTCGTCCGGCGGAAGCGGCGCCATCGCCGCTTGCGGGGGCTGAGCCTCAGCTGGCGCGGATCATGGGCGTTTGCGGCGGGCTGATCATCTCGTTCGGCTTCATGGTTGTTTTCATGAACGAGGTGATCGGGCCTCGACTTGTCGGCAAGCCGTTCGGATTAGTGGGCATCGCGGTCGGCCTCATGCTGATGCTTCTTCACGCGATTCGCGACAACGATTCACAGATTCGCCGAACCTATGGCTTTTTTGCCTATAGCCTGCTTGGTTTGGCGCTAGTTCTGCTGCTTCCCAACACGATCAATTTCCTGAAATATGGCTGGGAATGCATACTGGCTGCACTCTGTTTTCTCCTTGCCGTCGTCCGCCACGAAACCGACCGTATCTGGCACGAGCGCATTCGCATTTCGATTGGCCTCGTCGGTATAGTGCTGGCAGTCATCGGTTTTGCCGGCAGCATCATCGGCGAAGATTTTCTGCTGAGCTACGGGCTCCTTGCCATCGCGCTCGGCCTGGCTTATCTATGCAGCTTTATCAGTTTGTGCGACCCCACGACCGATCACGGCTATAGGGCCGGCCTCGCCATTGGCGCTCTGGCGATATTCGTGGTTCTTTATGCAATCTTTCGTTCGGCCACGCCGAGCTTGTTCAACTTAAACGCAGCGGCGTTCTTTGTTCCGACAGGGCTGCTGTTGCTTATTGCCGGCCTGATCTATGGCGCCTTCGCGCTTGGCATTGTTTCCGATAAGCCTTTCATCGTCTTGACCCGCCGGGAACTGTCGAGCTACTTTCATTCGCCCATTGCCTATCTGGTGATGCTGGGAATGGCGTCTCTTGGCGGAATCGCCTACTATTTTTTCGTCAGTTCCCTTGTCAGCGGTTCAATCCGCTACGAACCGGTTGTCTATTACTATTTCCGCATGCTTCCGCCGTTCATCGTGGTCTTTTTGGTGCCGGCCATCACCATGAGACTCTTCGCCGAAGAGCGAAAAACCGGCACTTACGAGGTGCTAATGTGCGCCCCCGTTAAAGAAAGCACCGTTGTCTTCAGTAAATTCGTTGCCTGTCTTGTTTTCTTCATGCTGCTATGGGGAATGTGGTCCCTTCTGTTGATCGGACTACGCCTCGAGACGGGCAAGGAGTTCGATTATCGCCCTCTGCTTAGTTTTTATCTGGCTCTCTTCTGCAGCGGCGCAGGCTTCGTCGGCATGGGGCTGTTCTTCAGCAGCCTGAGCAAGAATCAGATCGTGGCGGCGGTGCTGACATTCGCGGGGATGTTCATCATTCTGTTGATGCTGTTGCTCGCTCAATCGGACGAAGTCTCCCCGATCTGGCGAGCGATCTTCCGCAACATCTCTTACTTCTATCTCTGGGAATCGTCGCTGAAAGGCCGGCTCTTGCTGCGTGAAATGATCCTGCAAGCATCGTTTGCGCTGTTCTGGCTCTTTCTGACGATCAAGGTTCTCGAAGCACGGCGATGGAGTTGAACCACGCCCCAATGCCTCTGAAGGACAATGCCACGATGACGAGTACAAGCAATCAGCCGAGTTCGTTGATTGAACAATTAGCGAAGAAGCGCAACGCCGTCTCTTATGGCCTGATCGCTGCCGGTATCGTCGCGGCCTTGCTCACAATTTATTGGGCATTCGTTTTCCAAAATGGCCGTAATGATGTCGTCGACAAACCGGCCGTCGATGCTTCTCAAAATCAGCCGGTCGATGAGTCATCAAAGCCGAACACCTTCAGCGACAACGGCGATTACGTTCCGGCGGCCATTTGGAGCGGCCTGCTGACGGCGATTCTGTTGATCGCGGGCGCTGCTTTGCAAATGCGGCCGACTGAGGCAGGCCGCGAAGCGTTCGAGTTCCGCGTTCTTTTGATTTCGGTCGGTGCGCTGACGGGTCTGGTAACGGCACTACTAGGTTTCGCTCTCGGCTGGCGATGGCAGGAAAGCATTCTGCAATGGGTGAACGAGAACAAGATACGCGAAGCCCGCTGGGTGCTCGCGGCTCTCGCGATCTTCGTCGGCGGCCTGGCGCTGATGTTCGTCAGCATGCAGCCGGCTCGAACCGAGGAGCGTACCAGTGTTCTTCTGCGCCGGCTGCTCTATGGGACGAATTCGGTGCTAACAGGATTACTACTCCTACTCGTGCTGGTTGTCGTAAACGTAGTTGTTTTCCTGAAGCTGCCGGACAACGTCATTATGACCGCCGCAGCCTACAAAGGACTGAGCGAATCGACCAAAGAGTACCTTCGAACGATCGATGAAGACGTGAATGTCTACCTCATTTTGCCGGAGAACTATTCTATTCAGGATAGCCGGGGCGAATCTTATAACGCCCTCTACAGCGATTGCCGAGCGCTGCTGAATGCCTGCCATAGCGTCAACCCACGCATCAAGACGCTGGCTCTATTGCCGGCGACGGACGATGCCAAAATCAAAGAAACCATGCGTCGGCTCAAAGTGCCGCAAGCGGATCGGGATCGCTATGGACTCTTGGTCGGCTATGGCTACGGCGAAGAACTTTCCGCGTTTATTCCCGCCTCTGAATTACTCGTTCCCACACAACAGGGCACGCCAGGATTTCAAGGCGAGAATCGGCTGACGACCGAACTGATGTTCCTCAGCGGCGGCGCCAAAAGACCGGTTGTCTATTTCACCCAGAGCAATCTTGAGCCGTCCATCGGGGAGCCCGCCCCAGGTGAAACGAGCCTGCGCACTGCCGCCGAAGTGGTGCAAAATCTGCGCGATCGCAAATATGAAGTGAAGCCCTTGCGGTTCATTCCGGGCCAGAAGCCCGATGTCAGCGATGCCACCATGATCGTCATCGGCGCCCCGCGTATGGCCTTTTCCGAAGATCAAGTCGCTTTCTTTCGCGAATATATGAGCGGCAAGAAGGGCCAGGAAGGGGGCAAAGTGATTGCCATGCTTCCCGCGTTCCCCGATTCCAGCGGGCAGGTATCGCATACCGGGCTCGAAGCGCTCTTCATCGAACATGGCATTCACGTCGACCCGAAGCGTAGACTGTTTGCCATACCGCCACGGCGTGAATTGAAACCGGGCTGGGTTCTTGGCGGCATCGCTGCGGCAAGCGGGGAGTTGGGGCATCCGCTTTCTCGGTTGCTCGAAAGAGGTCAGTTCTTACGCTTCGGCAACGTTCGTCCCGTTTCCGCGGTTGACTCACACCCGTCGGAGCAGTCCCTTTCGTTCAATCTCTTCAGCACGCTTGTCGCCACTTACCAGGATGACAAGTTCGATTCCAACGTCGAAGAGATCAATGCCCAGATCGCGAAAGAAATGGAAAAGAACATCCGGACGACATTGCAGGAAAAGCTCGTCGCCGTAAAGCCCGTGCCATTTGGCGCCTACGTAGCCGAGCGGTTGATGGAAGGGAAAGAGATGCGCGAACGACCGAAACTGCTGGTATTGGGGACTGACTGGTTTATCGCCGACGATGCCATCAAACAAACGCCAGAAGCGCCGATTTATGTAGCGATCACCGGGGCTTTACTGGAATGGATGCGCGAAAAGCCGCGGGGCATGAATGTCGAACCTCGAGCGCTCGGCACCTTCAGCATCCCGACCAGTTCCGAAAGCAGCGGCATGCGGTATCTGCCGTTTTACCTTACGTTTCTAGGCATTATCGCATTGGGTGTAGGCATGTGGGTTGCCCGGCGGACGTGATGACACGGCATGCGTTCTTACCCTCCCCCCGGCTTTGCGGCGGGATTGTGAACTCCCTTGCTGGCGCGTCGGGCTAACAAGAAATTAGAGCCATACCATGAGTAAAAGCGCTGTCAATTTTCGCACCACCTGGATCTTGTTGGGCTCGGCGGCTCTATTGCTTGTGGTGCTTGCTCTCTATGTCTTTCTGGGCGATGACCAGAAGTCCAATGCCGATGGCTATCTCTTTGCTAATTTCCGGGCGCTGAATACTAAGTCCAACGACATCAACGGCCTGGAGATCGATAAAGGGGGCGAGAAGATCGTTCTCAGTCGTCAGCCGGATGGCCGTTGGCGCATCACCAAGCCGGTTGAAGCTCGGGCCGACAGCGATCGCGTCGAGGCAATCGTGGGGCAACTGCTCGGCATCCGCCGCGATGACAAGTCGGCCGACATCACGCCGAATCCGGCTAATCATGGCTTGGAGAGCCCGGCAGCGAAAATTACCCTCTTCAAAGGCGATCGTTCGGAGTCGTTGTCGCTTGGCAAAACGACCATCGGCGCTGACCAAGCAGTCATCTATGTGCTATCGTCGGACGAGCCGAAAACGCCCCATGCCACGCTGAAAAGCCGGCTCAAGTTTTTGCTAAAAGAAAAACCCCCTGAAGATGCGGGCACGGCCGACATGCTCATCGGCTTCGATGAACTCCGCACGAAGAAACTGCTCGGTGAAGGAATGTCGCTTGAAACAGCGCCTAATCAAATTCTTAGCATCAAGCTGACCGAGACATTGCCCAAGGGCGAGCGAACGGTCATGCTGAGCCAAAAGGGCGACAACATCTGGCACTTCGAGGCGCTGCCCACGTTTGGTGATGTCGAACGCGATGTGCCTCCAGACAAACGCAACTTGAGCCAAATCTTCGACTTGTCGAGCTTGCTCAATAACGTGCTGAGCATCAGCGTTCCGGATGCCAAAGATTTTTTAGCTAATGCACGCGACCTGTCCGCGCTTGGGCTCGACCCGACGAGCGAGGGGGTAATCCGTGTCGATATCGAACGCAAAGACGCCATCGGCACAGAAACCATGTGGATTTCGCTGAAAGAGACGCCGGCAGAAAAGGGTGTGCCGCGTGATAAAGCTTTCGTTCGCTATGGCGGCGATGCGACGGTGGCTCAGGTCAATGCGACCATCCCGCGCATGTTGAAATCCTTCATCGCCGACCCGTCGGCCTTGCGTGATCGGACGCTTCTAAAACTACGCCGCGATCGCATCGACGCCATCGACGTAACGATCGATAAGCGGACATTCGAGCTGCGCAAAATCAACAATGCCTGGCAAGTGGCCGAGGGTGGCAAAAAGAACGCCGCGAATGGCGGCGAGATCGATGCACTGCTCATGCGGCTCACGCAGCCGCGCGAAGCCAAAGGCTTTCCCGTCGCTGATGCCACCGATGCATCGCTTGGTTTGGGTTCGCCTGCGGTTGAATTGAATCTCTGGGAGAACGGCCTAACTCAGCCGGCCAAAGAGGATGCTAACGTCTGGCCCAAACCGCCCGAGACGCCCGCCGCTCGGCTGGTGTTCGGCAAGAAGGATCTCGGCGGCATCGTCTACGTCCGCCGTTATGTGGGACTCAGGCACGCCGATTACAAGATGCCGGACGACCTTTTGGCTCTCGCTTCGCGCAGCCGGCTCGATTACGTTGATATATCGCTTGCTTCGTTCGACCCGGAGAAGGTGGAGAAGGTCAGCTTCTTGAAGGATGCCGAGATGTGGGAGATCGAGCGCGACAAGAGCCCATTGCCGGCCGACGCTGCCGAGTGGATCATTCGCGCGCCGGCATCGCAAAACGGCAAACTCGGCAACGCCAAGCAGATCAAGTTGATCCTCGATTCTTTCAAGGCACTGAAGCCGGAGCGGGTGATCAGCGAAAAAGCAACAGCGGACCAGTTGGCCACGATGGGCCTCGACCCGGCCAAGCCCGTTTTTCGACTGACGTTGAACTTCAAAGATCAACAGGCCGAGAACGTCTACTACTTTGGCAATCAAGTCGCGAGCAAGCTGAGCGTCTACACCAAGACGAGCATGTCCGACTACGTATTCGAATCGCCGTTGGCCCGTGTAGAACTAGTGACCAAGGGCCCCTTACTCGATCCCTATCTTTACAAAATCGATGCGGGCGACGTGAAGGGGATCAAGTTACGAGGCTGGGCGGATAAAGACCTTCAGCCAAAAACCTTGGAGCTCGAACGCAAACCGGGAGGCGTTTGGAGTGCCAGGGGAGATGTCAAGGTCGATGGCTTCCGCGTCGAAGAGTTCTTTCAAGCGATTGCTCATCCCCAATCCAAAGAACGAGTCGCTGAGAAAACAGGCGCCAAACCGGAGCATGGCCTTGATGTCGCCAAGGGCGCTCTCGAAGTCGAAATCGATATGGGCAAGGACAAATCGATTCTGCTTACCCTGGGCGGGCCCGTGGGTAAAGGAAGCAAAGATATCTACGTCAGCACCAGCCGAGCCCCGGGCGATGTCTTCACGCTCGATGGCGAACAACTGCTGCCGATAATCGAGAAGCAGAAAGAGTTGCTGGCGAAGTGACTGGGAAAAGGGGGCGAGCCAGGAGCCTAAGCGACTGGAGAAAGAGCTTTGTAGACTATTCTCCAGTCGCTTACGCTCTTTGCTTGCCAATGTCGCGAATACCCACGGGCAGCGGCAGCCTGGTTCCACTGTTGCACGCACAGAACTTGATTTGCCGATGCCTTTGAGCCTGAAAGGCTCATTCGATCAGCCCAGGCCGTAGTCCCCGAAGGGGACGGAGGCCTGGGTTAGAATATTGGAGCAAGCCATCGGTCCTGTAAGGACCGTTCATCAGGCCATGCAGTCGTTTCGAGAATCTCGATCCAGGTACGAAATCGAATGGGAGGAACGTTAACTTTGGGATGGAACGTTGAACGGTCCTTTCAGGACCGGAGGGGTTGTTGCGGCCTTTAACCTAGGCCTCCGTTCCCTTCGGGAACTCCGGCCTAGGCTAGCAGAACGAGCCTTTCAGGCTCGAGTTCGAAAGCACGCCTAACTTGTGTGTAGCCTACTAGGCGGCCCGCTTTCACGAAAAAAATTCGAATAGCGAGCCCCTTATCTCCACAGGCAAACGCGCACGCCGAACGCCGCATAGCACTATCGTTGCTCAACCATCTTGCGAAGCCCTGACAAAGTTGCTATTGCAGGCGTCAGTCTTTTCACATGAGGCACGCAATGGCTAAATCTCTTTCCCTCATCGCTTGCTTTCTGTTCGTAAGCTCCTGGGCGCCATCGCTGTCGCTGCGTGCGGAACCCGCATCGATTCAGCCGGCAGTGCAATGGGAATGGACGCCGCCGCTTCAAGGAGGCGTCGAGCAGATGCTACGGCAACTACTGCCGTCAGAGAAATCGATGCAACCGGCGCCTCTTTCTCAACCGGAGCCGGCCGGAATACTGAATTTATCCTTGCCTCCGGAAACGCCGTCCATTAATCTCAACTCAAGCATCGTTTCGAAGGCTTTTCCGCCCGCCGCGATTCAACTTGAGGTAGCCACCATGATTACTCCCAAAACCGCACTCTCTGCCCTGTTGGGCGCTGTTCTCTTCAGTGCATCGGCCGAGGCCGCCGAACCGAAAGATGATGTCACTAAAGCCGTCGAAAAGCTGGAGGCGGCTATCGGCCGTCTGCAGGAGACTGAAAAGAGCTTGGCGACAAACGTCGTGGCGGTCGTGCAGGCTCAGAAAGATCTCGAATCGCTGAAGACCAAAGTTCAACTACTCGAAGATGAAGTGAAGTTTCTCAGACAAATGGCGACCACGCCTTCTTCGACTTCGAAACGCGACCTGACCGATACTGCCCCCAAACAGGGACGCGTTAAGTTGATCAATGAGTATCCTGAAGAAATGAAAGTCATTTTGAACGAGCGAGTTTACACCTTGTTGCCGGGCCAGACACGCACGGTAAGCGTTCCGGCCGGCGCCTTCACCTATCAGGTGATGCATGTCCAGCTCACTCAGCAAGAACGCTCGATCTCTGCCGAAGAAGAAAAGCCGATTCGAATCTACGCGCAGCGCTAGTCAGTCGAAGCTGACCTGTAGGCATGGTTTTGAGTCGCGCTTTTCTCAAACGTGGTTGCAAATCAACGCTGTCACAAGCCTGAAGCGCTAGCGAAGAAGGAGAAAACTCTTCGCTGGCGCTTCAGGCTTGTTAGGGTCATTAGAAAATTCTTCGCTAGCGCTTCAAGCGTGTTGGTTTCTTAAAAGTCGCACAAGCTTGAAGCACTAGCGAAGGGGCTTATTTTACGCATCTATAGTCGGATCATTACTAGATGAACTTGCCTAAACGCGAACTTGGAAAGAGCGGCTTGCAAGTCGCGCCGTTAGCCTTTGGCGGCAACGTTTTTGGTTGGACGATTGATGAAGCAACTTCATTTCAGCTTTTAGACGCCTTTGTGGATGCCGGCTTCAATTTGGTTGACACGGCCGACGTTTACTCGCGCTGGCAAGCGGGCAACAAAGGCGGCGAATCGGAAACGATCATCGGCAAATGGTTGGCACGCCCCGGCAAGCGAGCTCGAGTTGTAATCGCCACCAAAGTCGGGATGGAGATGGGCCCTGCCGAGAAAGGCCTGTCGGGCGCGTATATCGCCACAGCGGTTGAGCGGTCTCTGAAAGCGCCTTCAGACGGATTATATCGACCTCTACCAATCGCATCAGGACGACGAATTAACGCCGATTGAAGAAACGCTCGGCGCATACGGCAAACTAATGCAACAGGGGAAGATACGCGCGATCGGCGCCTCTAACTTCAGTGCGGAACGGTTGAGCCGCTCCCTCGAAATCAGCAACCAAAACAAGCTGCCGCGTTATGAATGCTTGCAGCCGCACTACAATCTCTGCGAGCGCGATTTCGAGGACAAACTTCAGCCGTTGTGTGCCACGGAAGGCATTGGCGTCATCCCCTACTTTTCACTAGCCAGCGGTTTTCTTACGGGCAAATATCGTTCGGAAGCCGATCTTGCCAAATATCCGCGTGGCTCTCGCGTTAAGAAGTATTTGAACGATACGGGCCTTCGCATTCTGCAAGCGCTTGATGAGGTAGCCGGACGCTATCGTTCGACGCCATCGCGCGTTGCGATTGCCTGGCTAATGGCACAGCCGACTGTTACCGCGCCGATCGCCAGCGCCACCAATCTCGATCAACTCAAGGATCTCATCGAAGCGACACGACTGGAATTCGACGATGAGGCGATCGCCATCTTGAATGAAACCCATTAGCCGCGACGCTCTGCGGAGCGTCAAGCGCTATTCGTGCTCCGCAGAGCGTCGCGGCTAACTAGCGGTAGCTATTCGCGCCCGCAGAGCGTCGCGGCTACAAGCAATCGTTATCGCGTCGCGGCTACAAGCAATCGTTATCGCGTCGCGGCTAAGTACTGCACGCTGAATTGCTTTTTGTCATCCATCCAAACCTGCTTGACTTCACAGCCCGCTTCGCACGCCAATTCAGCGAAACGGTCAAGGCTATATTTGTAGGAACACTCCGTACGGATACTCTCGCCACGGGTAAACTCGATGGCACTCTCGCCGATATGCACCACTTGCGAGTGAAGGCTTACCAAATGCATTTCGATCCGGCTCTCTTTATCGTTGAAGATGGCCCGGTGTTCGAAAGCGTCGGTATCAAAGTTGGCGTTGAGCTCGCGATTGATGCGGATCAGCAAATTCGTATTGAAGGCGGCAGTCACCCCGGCGCTGTCGTTATACGCGGGCTCGACGACGGCTGCGGCTTTCCAGAGATCGACCCCGATCAGTAGGGCGCCGGAGGAACCAACCAGCCTGGCCATCGACCGTAAGAGAACGATCGCCTCAGTCGGTCCGAAATTACCTATCGTTGATCCGGGAAAATAAACCACCCGGCGATTGACTTGCCCTTGCACCGGCGGCAGCTTGAACCTCGTTGTAAAGTCCGCCCAAAGCGGCGCGATTTGAAGATCAGGAAGGCGTCGTTTCAAGGCCTTCGCGCTCGCGAAAAGATGTTCACGGCTGATGTCGATCGGCACATAAGCTGTCGGCTGAGCCATCTTTTCCAGGAGCAGCGGCGTCTTCAAACTACTTCCGCTGCCGTATTCGATTATTTGACAATCAGCGCCAAGAGCGTCCGCCATGGCTCCGGCATGCTGCTGCATTATCGCCAGTTCAGCCCGCGTCAGATAGTACTCGGGGAGATCGCAAATCTGATCAAAGAGCAGCGAGCCGCGTTCATCGTAAAAGTACTTGCAGGGCAATTGCTTTGGCCGGCGGCTTAGCCCTTCCATCACGTCGTCGCGGAAATGCGAACTACGTGCTCGGCGGATCGAAGTGAGCGGGCTAGGCGCAGTCCCGTGTATTGCCATCGCGTCTCCGGAGAGAAAAAGTTACGGTAAGTAGGGCGCCAATGAGAGGGTGGCGTCAGGCACGATCCGCCACGCAGTACCATCTGATTGCACATGAATTTGCCGTTGTACTCGCCGATGGCGCCAGCGGCGACTTCGTATCCCGGATAGGCGGAGTAGCTGCTTTGCGTCCAATGCCAGACTTCGCCAAACGGAGCACCAACTGGCGTTCCTGGGTGCAAATGCCGAGGCTGATCGCAATGCTCCAAATCAGACTCATGAAGCCCGCAAGCTACTTCGAGTTCAAACTCAGTTGGCAAGCGTGCTTTAGACCAACGGGCAAAGGCATCGGCCTCATAGAGACTGAGATGACAGACCGCCTCGTTCTCAGCAACGGGCCTCATTCCTGCTAACGTGAACGTGTTCCAGCAACTACCATGCCGCTCCCAATAGAGCGGTGCGTCCCAAGCGTGCGTCTGAACGGCCTGCCAACCATCCGAAAGCCAAAGTTCCGGGCGTTTGTAGCCGCCATCTTCCATGAACGCCAGATATTCGCCGCAGGTGGTTGATCGCGACGCAAGAGCGAAGGCCTCGAGGAAGACGCGATTACGCGGGCGTTCGTTATCGAATGCGAAGCCCTCATCCGCTTGGCCGACTTCATGCAAACCGGAATCGAATTCACGCCACCTGAGTGGCAGTGCGCTTTCCGCGCAGAACTGGATGTCTGTTCGATAAGCAGGCCGGGATGGATTTTGACCGAAAGCGTGCTTGATATCGGTGAACAGCAGTTCTAAATGCTGTTGTTCGTGATTGATGCCAAGTTCAAGAAGCGGAATCAGGTGCGGCAGTGCCGGGAGAGCGTCAGCCATTGCCGCATCAACGTGCCGTCGATAAGCGAAGATTTCTTCCACCGAAGGCCTGGTGAGCAGCCCGCGTTTCGACCTGGGTATCCGTGGGCCGACCGCTTCATAATAGGAGTTGAACAAAAAGTCAAAGTTTGGGTCAAAGCGCTTGTAACCCGAGAAATGGGCGAGCAAGAACGTCTCGAAGAACCACGTCGTATGCGCCAGATGCCATTTCGTGGGACTGGCGTCGGGCATCGATTGGACGACCATGTCTTCGGGCGACAACGGCACGCTGGCGGCCACCGTAGCTGCCCTCACCCGGCCATAGCGGGCTATCATGCTTTCAGGCGATAACTTGTTCGAAGGCTTCATCACACTTCCACAACCGACCGTTGATACGTCTGAATCAGTGTTAGGCAGCTGATTGTCCAAGTCAAGCACCGCCAAGCTAAATCAGTTGCAACGTGCCTCGGGTTACGCCGAGCTGGTTAAGCGCTTGCAGATGCCGCCACGTTTCGCGTCCGCTGTCGAGGCCGGCGAGAATCCGGGAGTAATGTCCCAGCAGCGAGCGTACTTCAGCCGAAGTCTCCCGCAGCAAGTCGATTCGAAAACGGCGTAAACCAATTGACTTCATGCGCCCGATATATTCCGCTGCCGACTGCGGCACTGCATTGAAAACTGTATTACGGCAACCGCTGTCCGCGACGACAGGGAACTCGGCGCCGACTCGATCGCGCAGTTCGACGCGATGGCGGTCGCAAGGCCGGCCGCAATCGCGATGATCCTTTCCGGACGAAAGAAATGCGGCGAAGACGCAGTGCTCCATGTGAAACATCGGCATATGTTGATGGATCACCGGTTCGTACCATTCCGGATTGGAACGTCTGACGAGTGATTCCAGCTGATCCCAATTGAGGTCGTAACTCGGCACAAGCCGAGTCAGGCCTTCCTTCATCAGCACGTCGGCCGTGAGTTCGTTCGCGACGTTCAAAGCGAAGTCGCCGACCAATTCGGCCGTCGGTAGTTCATTGCGGAAGTAATCGAGAGCCACAAAGTTACGGATCAACACGGCATCAGGTTGAGCGCTCAGCACGGGACGCAAGAACCCCTCTTCGCCCGGCTTGATAATTCTTAGCGTAGCCAGACCAATGGATTTACCTGCATCATGCGCTAGCGAAACCGCATCGCGATAGCGACGGGCATCTTCGAAGTCGCAGTAGACGATCGCGACGTCGTTGGTCTCTGTTACTGTCTGAAGCTGCTCAAACGTGCGGACCAGGACAGACAAGGCCAGGCGATCAGACACACTTCCCGCGGGTTGACAATTGATCTGCGATCGCATCCGTGGAAGCGCTTGCTTGTCGGCGACTGGATAAGTTTTATCGCGAGCGCCATCAAGATGGCCACAGCCTGCCGTCGCAGATCGTTCAACACGCTCTTCGGAACCATCACCGGGACTTCAAGTTTCAGGGTGACCTCGCCTAACGCAAACGGTGTATCCTTCAACCGGTCAAACTGTTCAACCACCGCCTCGCGGGTCAACGGATGTCTCATCGCTTTAGCCAACGGGCCCGGCCATTTCACCACCGCGTATTGGCCATTTGCATCGGCAACGGCCACGCGCAAACCTTCGCCGATGCGACCTTCGATCGTCACCGAAAGCGGTATCCGTTTCGTAGGTCGATTACCGGCGTACGATTGCTCCAATCTTTTGCGCAATGCCGGGTCGTCCGTTTTCCATACCCGAGCGCCCAATGGCACAACTGACCAGTCGATCGAAGCCGGCTCAAACTGGAGTTCCGCCTCGGCGCTGTCGTCTTCGATTACTTTCCAAACTCGACCGCCGGGTTCCTTCTCCTCGGGTTTACCAAGGTCAAAGACAATGCCATCGCCGGCTTTCAGCAGGCCGGCTTCCAGGAGCTTGACGCGTATGCCCTGCTTAGTCATGGCTACAACCGAACCGACAGCGACCCCCCGGCTCTTAGGGAAGCGACCTTGCACCAGTCGCTGATGATTGTTTCCTTCCAGGAAGCCCGGCGTGAAGCCGCGTGAAAACGTCTGCGCCAACTCGCGCGCCTGCGCCGGCGGCAGCGCAAAATCCTGACCGGCCACGGCAGCGTCAATCGCCGCTCGATAGGTCTGCGTTGCGGCGGCTACGTAGGGGCCGCCCTTTAACCGTCCTTCGATCTTGAATGAAATCACTCCCGCTGCAGTCAACTCGCCGATCAGATCGTGAGCGGCTAAATCCTGCGGGCTGAGCAGATAAGCCCGGTCGCCGAGCTCGCGTCGGCTGCCATCGACGAGCATCTCATACGGAAGTCGGCACGCCTGCGCACATTGACCGCGGTTAGCACTGCGTCCGCCGAGAGCTTCGCTTGTCAGACATTGGCCGGAATAGGCGACGCATAAAGCGCCGTGAACAAAGACCTCGACGGGAACATCGGTCGCAGCTGTCACCTTGCCAATTTCAGCAAGCGATAGCTCCCGGGCCAGCACCACCCGACTAACACCGAGTTTTTTGGCGAACTCAATGCCTCGAGGCTCTGTGAGCGTCATCTGCGTTGAAGCGTGCACAGGAAGGGAAGGAACCAACTGCTTGATGAGCGCGACTAAGCCGACGTCTTGAACGATCACCGCATCGGCGCCGGCTTGGGCAATGGCCTGGACATATTCCGAAACGGCCGGGAGTTCATCGGAAAAGACGAGCGTGTTAAGCGTCACGAAACCTTTGACGTTTCGTTCGTGCAGGAACTTCATGATCTGCGGCAATTCTTCGGGGCCGAAATTGGTCGCCCGATGCCGGGCATTGAACTGAGGCAAGCCAAAGTAAACAGCATCCGCCCCGTTCGCCGTCGCAGCGCGCAACGATTCCCAATCGCCAGCGGGGGCAAGCAATTCAGGGCACAGTTTGGTCCGAGTCGATGCGTGCATTCCAACATTCTATAACGATTCGGTTGATAGCGCAGTTTGATCGCGCGTGCTTGGAGCGCGCAGGGGATGCACCAATAGAATTTAGGGGAAAGGTTGCTCCCGATGCGCACGGCAAACTTTAACGCGGATCATCGCGGCCGTAGGACCAGCGACGCTCGATTGCATAAGTGAAAGGTGTAGAAAATCGTATCCAAGCAGATGACTCGCGGCTTGCTAACGGCAAAGTTATTGGGAGAATGTCATCCCACGCATGAGCGCCAATGCTCAAAAGAATGGGCACATCCAGCAATCGCCGAGACTGGAAGGCCTTGGGCGATTTACACGATTGGCGGCAAATCTCCGGCGACATTGATATCGCTACCGCCTAACTGCTGACCCAGCAGATTGAAGTAGAGATGCGGACGGCCGCGCTGAGCGATCAGCTCGGGGGCCATTTTGGCGGAGCGCAGTTGCGATGAAAAAGAAACGAAAGCGAGCGATTGTTGTCAAAACGGGTTCGATTGGTCCGCTTATCGAACAGGTGCGGACTCTCGTGCAATTCGCGCGGCAGGCTGTCGCCAACGCCGTCAATACGCTGCAAGTGCGCACCAACTTCGAGATCGGCCGACTAATCGTCGAACACGAACAAGAGGGCGCTGCCAGGGCGGAGTACGGACAGGAGTTGCTAAAGCTGCTGGCCGAGCGGTTGACATCGGAGTTCGGGAGAGGCTTTTCGCGCACCAACTTGGAATACATGCGCAAGTTCTTTCTGTGGCAAGATCGGGCCACCAAGATTTCCCAGACAGTGTCTGGGAAATTGCCGGCCGCTCCGATTTCCCAGACAGTGTCTGGGAAATTGCCGGCTGCGAAGACAGGACGGAAATCTGACGAATCGGCCTCGGTTCCCGCGAACCCATCGAGCAATTCATTCGCTGTCCCGATTTCCCAGACACTGTCTGGGAAATTCAACCTTTCCTGGTCGCACTACGTCCTGCTCATGGAAATTCGCGATTCCAACGAACGCAGCTTCTATGAAATCGAGTCCGCCAATTCGAATCGGTCGTTTCGCGAACTGAAGCGCCAGGTCGCCTCCTGCCTCTACGAACGGCTCGCCCTCAGTCGCGACAAGAAGCGCGTGCGTCAACTCGCCATCGAAGGCCAAACCATCACCCAACCCGCCGATCTTCTGAAAGAACCATACATTCTTGAATTCCTTGGCTTGGGTGAACGTCCCAGTTACTCTGAGACAGATTTCGAAGCTGCCATCATCGACAGGCTTCAACAATTCCTTCTCGAACTCGGCAAGGGCTTTTTGTTCGAGGCTCGTCAGAAGCGCCTGACCTTCGACGAAGACCACTATTTCGTCGATCTTGTTTTTTATAATCGCTTGCTTCGTTGCTATGTGTTGTTCGACATCAAGCTCGACAAGCTTAGCCACCAAGACCTGGGTCAGATGCAGATGTACGTCAACTATTACGACCAGCAAGTCAAGCTGGCCGAAGAGCATCCTACGATCGGCATTTTGCTGTGCAAGCGAAAGAAGGACGCTCTGGTGCGACTTACGCTGGGGGCCAAGGCCAACATCTTCGCCGCCGAGTATCAGATGTACCTTCCCTCCAAAGACGCTCTGCGCGAGCGACTTATGGAGTGGACCACTGAACAGGAAACCCGCCGGTGAACCCGCCCACTGCTCGTACTTCGAGCGCCTCGCCGCTTTGCCCTCACAAACTTGCCTTACTGCAGTGCATTGCTAGAAAAGAACTTGTGCTCAACTTCGATTAGTCGCCAACACCAGTCATCTCTCTTTTTACTCTCTTGTCATTCGGCAGCGGCGATTCAGGAGTCTGACATGCGCTATGGTTACTGGATGCCTATTTTCGGCGGCTGGCTGCGCAACGTCGATGAAGAGAACATGGCGGCAACCTGGGAGTACAATAAGAAACTCGCCCAGCGTAGCGAGCAAATCGGATACAGCCTGTCGCTCATCGCCGAACTTAATCTGAACGACATTAAGGGCGTTGAGGCGCCCTCTCTCGATGCCTGGTCCACCGCAGCGGCTCTCACCGCGGTAACCGAAAAACTGGAATACATGGTCGCGGTTAGGCCGACCTTTCATAATCCCGCGCTCTTGGCGAAACAGGCGGCCAACATTGATCGTATCGGCGGCGGCAATCGCTTGTCGCTCAACGTCGTCTCTTCCTGGTGGAAGAACGAAGCGAATATGTATGGCGTCGGCTTCGAGCAGCATGATGACCGGTACGCACGCACTTCCGAATGGCTCGATGTGCTTTGTAATCTCTGGGAACGCGATCACTGGAGCTTTCAGGGGAAATATTACCGCGTTGAAAATACGGTGTTGCAGCCCAAGCCAATCAGCAGACCTAGGCCGTTGCTCTATGCCGGCGGCGAATCCGAAACGGCCAAAAATCTTATCGCCGCCAAATGCGATGCCTATGTCATGCACGGCGATCCGCCGGAAAAGATCGGCGAGCGGATTGCCGATATGTGTCAACGGCGCGAGAAGTTGGGTTTGCCGCGCATGACCTTTGGCGTAGCCGCTTATAGCCTTATCCGCGACAGCGATGGCGAAGCCAAGAAAGAACTAGACCGTATTACCGATGTCAAGGCCTCGGCAGCGGGGTATAAGAACTATCAGGAATGGCTGGCGGGCACTCAGCTCGAACAGCGGGTGTCGCTCGAAGACTACTCAGTCTCGAACCGTGGTCTACGTTCGGGTTTGATCGGTACGCCCGGCAAAGTGCTCGACCAGGTCGCCGCCTTTGAAACGGCAGGTGTTGATCTTTTTCTGTTACAATGCAGCCCGCAATTGGAAGAAATGGAACGCTTTGCCGAGAAGGTGATTCAGCCGCTGGGCTGAAACGCCTTGTGGATTCTCCGTCGCTGGCGCGTCCGGCTAACTAAAGGACTTGATGATGAACAAACCTGCGCAGACCGATTATCCCATTCACGAGTTGCTGAGTACGCGTTGGAGCCCGCGTGCCTTTGGCTCGCGGCCGATTGAACCGGATAAGATCCACCGCATGTTCGAGGCGGCTCGCTGGGCGCCCTCGAGCTACAACGAACAGCCGTGGGCATTCATAGTGGCCACCAAGGAGCAACCCGAAGAATTTGCCAAAGTATTGCAATGTCTCATTGAATTCAATCAAGGTTGGGCAAAAGAAGCGCCGCTTATATTCCTCACCGTTGCGCATCTTTCGTTCGACAAAAATGGGCATCCCAATCGTCATGCCTTTCATGACGTTGGCCTTGCAATGGGAAATTTCAGTGTACAGGCGACCGCGGAAGGAATCCAAGTGCATCAAATGGCTGGCGTCATTCCAGAGAAAGCGCGTGAACTCTTTGCCATACCCGAGGGTTGGGACATAGTAACGGGCGTGGCCGCTGGTTATCCCGGCGATCTGGCTACTTTGAGTGAGCAACTGCGACAACGAGAAATGGATGCGCAACTCGCAAGCCGGCAAGTTCATTTGTCTTTAGCGGAGGTTGGGGAAAAACGTTCATCTAGGTCCGACGAAAAAAGCGTTAACACAAATACAACATTGTATTTTGCGCTAACGCTTAAATTCTTGACCGAGTCTACCAAAAACTTAGTGCTCGGTACGATCAGAGCCAGCCACTTTGACGAGCTTGTTGTAGAGGCCCAGGATCAGGAAGGTCGGCGCCCACTGGCCGACGAAAAGAGCGTCATGCTTGCGATCGGACAATTGCAGTAGCAATGAGCCGGCTATTGATCCTAATGCCGCCCAAAGAAATATATCCGAAGGAAGTTTGGCAGTTTGATGCTCGATGGTGCGGGCAACGATGCCTTCGGAATGTTGCTCGGCCTCGTGGCTATTTTCATGTTGGCCAAGTCGGCCTTCCGAATGTTGTTGACCTTCACGTGCCGAGCTTTGCTGACCAATCCGGTTCATAGTCTGTGCCATTGTTGCAACTCCTGTCGATGAAAACTCGCATGTCGCTGCGAACATAAACAGCGTGCGGATGAAACTCGCAACCATCGTGCCGCTTTAGGATTTAAACGTGCAAAACGTTAAGTTTTTCGAGTCTTTAGCATCATTACATGGTACTTTCGCCAGCCGATCAATGCAAATTGCGGAAACCATCATCGCGGAGCGAATAGCAGGTTCGCTCCGCGCCGTGGCTGGGTAGTGCCCCGGAAATACCGCGATTTTTAGCACTGTCGAAGAGTTCCGAACGACGGCGGAATTAGCTCTTTCCATGCAATGATGCTAAAGTCTCAGTTTTTAAGCTTCCACGTTTAATTCGGTAAGCGATTTCAACAACTTCCTCGCTCGAACTACTCATAGGCGATGGCGTCGACGATTTTCAACCTGACGGCATGAATTGCAGGAATTAAGCCGGCTAGCGTGGCAATGCCGACAGCCACGATCGCAATGGCGAGTGCCTCTTTCCACGGGACGATCATCTCAAACCAGAAACCCGACTCTTCGAACAACACCACGCGCAACAAGTACCATTCCATCGGCAACCCCAAGGCGATCCCCAATAAAGTGCCGATGATACCCATCAGCAATGCCTCGGCCAACACCGTCTTTAGGATTTGAGGCTGCGTTGCTCCCACCGCGCGGAGCAGACCGAGCTCGCGCCGCCGCTGCAGAACAGAAATGAGCAAAGCGGTTACGACGCCAAGCGAAGCAACGATCGCAATGATGACCTGCTGCAAATAGGCAATGCGATAAATCTTATCGATGATGCCGGAAAGAAAGTCTTTGACAAAAGCTTTGTCTTCCACAACTAATTTGTACGGAGCGACGGCATTTTCGATCCGATGCCGGGTGGCGGTCCTGTCGGCGTCTTCTTTTTCGTAGACGTGGTAGACATCGACAAAGTCGTCTTCGAATAATTCAACATAGAGTTTGCGATCGATGAAAAGGGTGCCCTTGCTCCAAGTATAGTCCTGGCCCATGCCGACGATCGTTAGATCGACGGGTCCCCCTCGTTGGCGCGGCAGCGTGACGACATCTCCTACTTTCATGTTGAATTTCAGCGCAAAATTGTCGGATACTACAATGTTGTGCCCTTGCGACAGCTTCTGAAACGTTTCAAGGCTGGGTAGGCCCGCGGGCAGCCGGGCACGAGTGCCACGGAAATAGTCATCGGCATCAATGGCGACCATGCAGATCATGGAATTACGAAAAACAGGGCGGACAAAGCGAAGGCCTACCACCCGTTCGACCCCTTCGACCTGTTCAATCTTCTCTCGGACTAGGGGGCGCATCGGCGCTAACGAACTGTTGGCCGACGTAAGTGAGCCCGAAAAGACAAAGGCATCTGCTTGGATGACCTGCTCGATCCATTTTTTGATCGGTTCCTCATTACTGCGTCCCACCCCCGCCGTCTGGATCATCAAACTGACGCCTGCTGCCAGCGCCCCAATTACGACGCCGGTGCGTGCGGGCGAACGAATCAGATTGTCTGCCGCCAATCTCGCTTCAATGCCGAGAAACCAGCGCAACGGCGGCTGCATCGAGCGGGCGAGCAATCCCACGAGAATTGGGAGGAATAAGAACAGGCCGATCAGGATGGAAAAGAGCCCGATGTAACTGATGGTTTGTGCCGAAATCGCGCCTGTGCCCGCGATCCAGTTCAAACGGCTCGGCAGAGAGTCGCGACCCAGAATCAAGCCAAAGCCGCCGATGATCAAAAGGATGCAACCCGCTCGGTGGATAAAGCGAAAGATACGATTCGTGCCTGTGGGAGCCCGACGAACAGCGTCGGCCGGCTCATCGTTGGCAGCCTGCACGGCCGGCGACAAAGCCGCCAGTAGCGCCGTCGTTATTCCCGCGGCCATGGCCCAGAGGGCAGTACCCATGCTCAGCTTCGATGGGCGAATATCGGGGTTGAGAAACATCGAATTCAGATCGTCTTTGACGAAGTCTAAGGCCGTGTTGGCCAGCCAGCTTCCAAGCGGGATACCGAGTGCGGCGCCGGCTAGGCCTAGCAGGGCGGCTTCGCTGGCGAACAAGCGGGCAATTTGCGTGCGCATGGCGCCGAGCGCTCGAAGAACTCCGATATCGTGCCGCCGTTCAGCGACACTTACCGACATCGCGTTGTAAACCAGAAATAAGCCGACGACTAAGGCGCCGGCCGAGCATAGCGAAAAGCTGATCTGGATGCCGCTGATAACGTCGTCAGTCGATTTCTTTTGCTCTTTCTCATCCTTGACTGAGGCACGATTGCCCACCACGGTTTGCACAGCCTGGCGGACCTTTTCGAGATCGGCGCCTTTCTCAACGTGAATATCCACTCGCAATACGCGCTCACCGTGTGTGGACTCGCCGCCCGCCAGCAGGGAGACGCCGACCACGGCGGCCGACGCCGGATAGCGGCTCGACAGCAAGGTATAGGCCGCCCTTAAATCCATTGCGATCAAATTACGTTGAAAGGAGGCGGCTTTGCCGTCGTCTTTGACTTGTAGATAACCTGCCAAGGGAAAGACCATTTCGCGGTCGGCGAAGCGAATTTTGACGCCGGCATCGTCGCTAAGACCTTGGGCCTGCCTTTCCTTGTACAAAAACTCGCTGATGAAAACGCCGGTTCCCAGCAACGCGGAAAAGGGATTGAGCACGACGGGAGTAAAGATTCTTTTTCCTTCGTCCTTCAGGCTTGCCAGCGAATTCATATCCGCCGCAACGAGCATTCCAATACGGCCATCGGGGCCGCCAATTTCGGGCAGGCGCACTTGCTCAAAGATCATCGGCACGATTGCTTCGATGCCGGCAATTTGAGCTTGCCTTATCTCGTCGGCAATCTGGCGGCGTACGCCAAGTTCGCCGTTGGAGACGTAGAAGTCGGCAATGGGAAGGGGCGTCTCGGTATCGTGAGCGGCGGCTTCAAGGCATTGGTTCAGAATGCGCGTGGATACCAGTGTCGCAACGCCCAGAGCAATGCTGAGGACAACCAGCGCCGCCCGATCCCATCGCAATACCAAATACCGCAAACTGAGCGACCGAAAAACAGGAAACATGTACAGCCCCGAAAATGAAATCGCACCGACAAAAAAATAACGGAAAAAAAATAAATTCAACAGGTTCGGCTAGCGTTCCAATGTAATGAACGCGACGTTTTTCATGCTGATATTGATCCACGCAATGGCACGGAGATTGACGAAATCTAGCAACCTGCGAGCGTGGAGTTCAAAAGGACGAAGGCTGCCAGTAAAACCAGTGATTTTGATGGCGATATTTCTTTCGATTACGCGGAATTTCTGCATGCCGACTTCATGGCCCCCAACGATTACCGCACAGTCTGTTTCGACTGCCGGGATGCCGCCAAAGAAATGGCAAAGTGTTTCTTCATATAAGCTTAGATCGAGCCCTGCTCCTAAATCCTTCAGCATATCTATTGCGATTTGTTTTAAGCGTGAAACGCCTGGCAAACTCGCGTTCCAACGGGAACTGTCTACTTCAAAGCATATTCGACCGGAACGAATCCAGTTGCAGTTAACGAATTCGTGTTCGACTTTGGACGGTCGCACATTGATCAACTTGCCGTGTGCGAGGTCGCAGAGCATTAAATAATTCAATAACTGGGCTCGATGACGACCGTTGAGTGTTTCGACAGCTTTAAATTCGAATATGGCTCCATCTCCAACCAGGACGTCGACAAACAATTGCGTTCGAAAGGAGGCGAAAGTGATTTGAATGGGTAATTCTAGTCGAACGCTGGAGAGTCGGTTGGCAAGCTGGCGTTTGTATACTTTTTCATTAAAGAATCTGCCCATCTCGTTATGAATGGCAAGTACATGGCTCATCACTTCGTACGAAACCTCGCCGAATTCATTTTGATTTATTCGACGAATTGGATGATGTACTTCAATTGGCATTAGTTTCCATTTTCTTATTTTTTTGCCGCTATCTTTTTGTCGAAGTCTTTTCTTATATTGCGGCGGGCTCGTTTAGCTGATCGCGAATATTGCTGCGCAACACTTCTTCCTGTGCGACAATGCCGTCGCGGATGTGGATGATGCGGTCGCCGTATTCGGCAGCTCGGCGGTCGTGCGTGACCATGACAACCGAGCGTTTGCCGGCTTCCGGCAAATCTCGTAACAACGCCAGAATTTCCTTACTGGTAGCCGAATCGAGATTGCCCGTGGGCTCATCGCAGAGCACCGCTTCCGGCTCCGTCACTAATGCCCGCGCGATGGCCACGCGCTGCATTTCGCCTCCAGACATTTCCTCAGGGTAATGCTCTGCCCGGTACGTCATTCCGATCCGTTCGAGCGCGGCAGCGGCTCGATCTAGCGCCAGGCTGCGCCGTAGACCACCGAGCAATAACGGAAGCGCAACGTTTTCGACCGCTTTGAGTGTTGGCAGCAAATTGAAGAATTGAAAGATGAACCCGACCCGCGTCCGCCGCAGCAACGAGCGCTGCCGATCGGACATCAACTGCAGGTTCAGCCCTTGAAACGTGACATGCCCGGTGCTTGGCGTATCAAGCGCACCGAGCAAGTGAAGTAGAGTCGATTTCCCCGAACCGCTCGGCCCCATAATCGAAACGAATTCACCCGACGTGATATGCAGGTCCACCCCGCGCACGGCCTTCACCACCCGCCGGCCTTGCGTGTATTCCTTCGTCACGTTGACCAGATCCATCATGTGGCAATCCCTGCTTAATGGCGAGCCGAGCAGCGTAATCTGCCGAGTGCTATGATCACCCGGCAGCTTACGCTGCTCGGCTCGCCTTATCGAACTTAGATGTTACTACCCGTTGGCTAGTGTTTAAGTTTCCTATATTTGATCCGGTGCGGCGTATCGGCATCGATCCCAAGCCGGGCGCGGCGCTGATCTTCGTATGTCCGATAATTGCCTTCGCACCACGTCACCTTGCTGTCGCCTTCGAAAGCGAGGATGTGCGTGGCCAGCCGATCGAGGAACCAGCGATCGTGGCTGATGACAACGGCACAGCCGCCAAAGTTCAACAAGGCTTCTTCCAGCGCTCGCAGGGTATCGACGTCTAGATCGTTCGTCGGTTCGTCGAGCAACAGCAGGTTGCCGCCGCTACGGAGAAGTTTGGCTAAGTGAATGCGGTTGCGCTCACCGCCGGAGCAGGCCGAGACCAGCTTTTGCTGATCGGTGCCTTTGAAGTTGAATCGCGACACATAGCCTCGGCTGGCTACCTTTTGCTTGCCGAGCATAAAGAAGTCAGCCCCGCCGGTGATCTCTTCGAAGATGGTGCGGTTGCCGTCGAGGGCGTCGCGGTTTTGATCGACGTGGGCAGGCTTCACCGTATCGCCGACGCGGAGGACGCCCTTATCGGGCTTCTCTTCACCCACGATCATTTTGAAAAGCGTCGTCTTGCCGGCGCCGTTCGGGCCGATCACGCCGACGATGCCGCCTTTAGGAAGGCTAAAGTTGAGATCGTCGAAGAGCAGGTTGTCGCCGAACGATTTGGCCACGCCTTCCGCACGAACGACGAGATCGCCGAGCATCGGCCCGGGCGGAATCTGGATCGTCAATTCCTCTTCACGCTCTTCATAGACCTGCGCCTGTAATTTATCGATGGCCGCCATGCGCGCTTTGCTTTTAGCAATACGGGCTCTCGGCGCCATCTTGGCCCATTCGAGTTCGCGCTCCAGTGCCTTCTTACGAGCGCTTTCAGTGCGCTCTTCTTTATCGAGCCGATCTTTCTTTTGCTCCAGCCAGGAAGAGTAATTTCCCTTGAACGGATAGCCGTGCCCGCGGTCGAGTTCCAGAATCCACTCGGCGACATTATCGAGAAAGTAACGATCGTGGGTGACGGAGACCACCGTGCCGGGATACTCTTTCAAATGGCGCTCCAGCCAATCGACCGACTCGGCATCAAGGTGATTCGTCGGCTCATCGAGCAGCAAAAGATCGGGTTGTAGCAGAAGGGTTTTGCACAGGGCCACCCGACGCCGCTCACCGCCCGAAAGCTGCTCGACCGGCGCGTCCGGCGGCGGCAGGCGCATGGCATCCATCGCAATTTCGAGATGGCGATCGAGATCCCAGAGGTTCTGCGCATCGATGATATCTTGCAGCTTGCCCATCTCATCGGTGAGTTTGTCGAAATCGGCATCGGGCAGCCCCATCTCATCGCCGATAGCGTTATAGCGATCGAGCACGGCCCGCTTGCTCGCGACCGCTTCCTGGATGTTCTCAAAGACCGTTTTGCCTGCAGTTAGATGAGGCTCTTGCGGCACGTAGCCAATGCTGATGCCCGCCTTGGCCCGGGCCGTCCCCATGAAGTCTTTGTCTTGCAGGGCCATCACGCCGAGCAACGTGCTTTTGCCGGCGCCGTTGCTGCCGATGACGCCGATCTTCGCGCCGGGATAAAAGGAGAGCCAAATGTTCTTCAGCACTTCCTTGCGGTCGTAAAGCTTGGTGAGACTTTCAATCGTGAAAATATACTGCTCAGCCATCGATTCTCCGTTATGTGCGCTGCCGGGCGGGCAGCTTCAACTTCCTTGGGGTTATGATAAGCGTTTGAGTTCTTTCGGGTAGCGCACTTCGTTTTCGGTTAAAGGGAACTGATCGCGACAGCGCAAAATCAAAACCGCGTTATCCGCGACGCGAAGGCTCTGCGCAGCGGGGGCGCTTTCAGCGGGCAAGGAATGCAGTAAGAAAAATGACAAAAAGATGTTGGCAAAAAAATGAAAGCGAAATCTGCTTTTCTCTCATTTTTCTGCCCAACATTTTTTTGCCATAATGATTTGCTTCTTGGCAACACAAACCTCTGCGCATTGCACTATCAGGAATGAATCGCAATCAGTGCGGTTCATGCAATTCCGATTGACAGCGCTCTTGACGGCAAGATAGGATGCCCCTTCTTTAGCTGTCATGAACCCCATGGATGGGCCGCGAATGCCGACGATCAACAAGAAACTGCTGCTGCGCCTCTTTCTAGCGACGCTCGTATTCGGCGTCGGCCTTTTCCTCGTTTATTACGTGCAATCGGATCGCGCCATTGATGCCTTGCGCTGGCAGGCCACGGCAGCGGCCGAGCTTGGACGGCAGGACAAAGCCATCTCCTACATGAAGCAATACCTCGAACTGCGGCCGAGCGACCACGATGCGGCGGCTAAGTTGGGCGACATGATTCTAAGCCGAGGCACGAGCCGTAAGGATCTTTCGAGCGTGCTGTTTCTCTACGAACGCGTCGTTCGCGAGGCGCCGCAACGCATCGACTTGCAGCGGAAGCTGGTCGATATTTGTCTCAAGCTCAATCGCCCGAGCGATGCCGCCGAACATGCGCAAACTGTTGGAACGCACTCCGAACGATGCCGAACTTTGGGAACAACTCGCGCTTGCGCAATCCGCACAAAATAAGAATGAAGAGGCGCCGCGCTTCACTTGAACGGGCCATTGAAAGCGATGCGACGCGCATCGGCAGTTATGATCTGTTGGCCGAGCTTCTGATTCGGCAACTGAATCTGCCGAACGAAGGCCGTAGCTGCATCGAAAAAATGGTAAAGGCCAATCCTTCGAACGCGGAGGCATATCTGATTCGAGCGCACTTAGAGCGGAGTTTAAATCGGTTTCCCGAAAGCTTGCAGGATGTCGACCGCCTGTTAGCTCTCGACCCGGAGAATGCCGATGGCCTCTTGATGATCGCGGACCTGATGAAGGCAAAGGGCGATGTTGCGAAAGCGCGCATCGCCTTGACTGATGGCTTGGCCATCTATCAGAAAGACCTGCGCTTTTATCGGGAACTTTCGTTTCTGGAACTATCGAGCGGCAACATTCCCGTGGCGATCGCCTGCCTCGATCAAGGCGTGCGCCTGATGCCGAACGCGATCGAACTGCTGGCGCCGCTCGGTGATTTACTGGTGCAACAAGGCGAAGTCGACAGAGCGAAAGAGATTCTTCAGGCGTTGAAGAAGCGCAATGCGATGCCGACGCAGATCAAATATCTCGAAGGCCGTCTGCTGATGCAGCAGGCACAGTGGGGCGAGGCGCTGGTGACGCTTGAGGATTTGCGAAAAGAAGTCGTCGGGCGACCTGGCCTGGAAGCGCAGGTCAACGTGCTGCTAGCTAACTGCCACGAGCGCCTCGGCAATCGGCAGGCGCAGGAAGAAGCACTCAGGCGTGTCGTGACTATCGACGCCGGGCATCTCGGCGCCCACTTGAAATTCGCGGAGAACCAGCTTTCGGCTGGCAATCTCGACGAGGCGATCAAAGAATATACGGTAGCGGCGCGCTCGTCGTTCGCGCCGCTCAGCGCCCGCATTGCTCTAGGCCGTCTGCTGATCGCACGAGCCCGGGGCAGCAACACCGCCTCTGAATGGAGCGTGGTATCCGACTATATCAACCAACTGCGAGAGAAGTACAAGAATACGGTTGACCCGATCTTGTTGGGCGCGGAAATGTTGATGGCTAGGCAGCAGTATGCCGAGGCCCGGACACTCCTTCGTAATGAAGCCGGCAAGCGTGTGAACGACGCTCGGATCTGGTCTGTACTCGCGGCGATTGCACTGGAGGCCCACGGAATGCACGCGGCCTTCGACGTACTGGATGAGGCCCAGGAGTTGATCGGCAATCAGGTCGAATTGCGGTTGGCGCGAGCCCGTACTTGGACCGTTGACTGGAAGCCGGGCCGCGAAAAGCGCGTGCGAGCGCTCGGCCAAAACATCGGCGATCTATCCGACGCGGAGCAATACCGACTTCTGAGCGGCTTGGCCGACGTCTGTGCCACCATTCGCGATCTCGATGGAGTTCGGCATTTTCAGACCCAGCTTGCTGCCCGCTCCCCGCGCGACTTAAACGTTCGAAAAGCGCTTTACGAATCCGCTGTGCGTGCTGGGGATCTCGTAGCAAAAGAAAAAATTGGTGGAGAGATTGTTGCTCTGGCTGACGAATCAATCATCAAGATGGTGAATGCGCTGATCGAAAGCGATACGCCGAACATTACGCCGGCACGCCGGGAAGCGCTCAAGTTGATGGCAACGAAGGCCATCGAATTGACTCCCGATCGTGGCGACCCGCACCTGCTGCTAGCCAAGTTAGCCCAACAAACAGGCGACCGCCGCACCGCTGCAAAAGAGTTAGCCAAGGCAATCGAACTGGAGCCTTCGCAGTTCAGTTATTTGGAGGAGCAAATTGCTTTCCTTCTTCGCGATGGCGACCCGACCACTGCCCGCAAGCGCATCGAACAGCTTTACTTGGACCCACGGCTTTCCGGCGAAGGTTTTCTCGGATTGATCGACGGCGCGACGGCTAAGCTTCCAACGGAATCGTTCGACCGCTGCATGACATGGATTGAGCCGTTGGTCAAGAAATCCGCGGTGTCGATGTGCTGGATGGCACGCTTGCAAAAGGGGCAAGGACGCACGGAGCAGGCGGCCGCATTGCTCACTCGGGCGTCTCAAGAGTCGCCGACTTCCATTGATGCCTGGATCGTCCGCGCCTACCTGCAACCCGCAACGGTGCAGGAGACTTTGAAAGCGGCCAAGACAATTCTCAACGAGCGCTCCTGGCTGCTGCTTTGTGCAGAAACCGCGGATGTCGTTCGCCAACGCGACCCCAATTGGACACCATCGTTTGAAAAACCCGAGCAGCGCCGCTGGTTTGCCCAAGCCTGTTTAGACGCCGCCGAACGACGGGATCAGCTAGCCGAGGCTAACGCAGTTTTGGATCGGTTGATAGCTGATGGAGCAGCTAGGCCGGAAGACGTTGCTTGGGCTAAGCGTCAAAAATCGATGTTGGCAGCGGGACGCGGCACCAATGTTGAACGGCGTCAGGCAGCCCTTGCGATCAAAGAAATGCCGCCCGCCGTCAGCGATAACCTGGAAGATTGCCGATCGCGCGTGGCCGCGTTGAATGTTGCTGCCCGCCAACTGCACGGCGAGGCACGGCGGGCCGTGCTGATGCAAGCGATTGAATCGATGAAACGGATTGTCGCCGACAAGTCGAGTTCTGCAAAGGACTGGTATAACCTCAGCCAGTTTCAACGGCTTGCTGGCAAGCAGGCGGACTATCGCACCAGCTTGGGCGAAGCGATGAAGCGCGATGAGGGCAACCTCTTTTACACCGCCGCCTACGTGGATGACTTGCTGAACGATGGCAAGATCACCGAAGCCGAGGCGGAGCTGCCTCGCCTGTTGCTGGGGACGCACGACCTCTTTGCAACCTCGACGGTCGCCCGTTATTATGCTCTGGCCAATCTGCCGGCTCGTTCCATTGAAGTGGTCGAACAATACATCAACGCGGCCGATGTCGGCACGCCCGAGGGCCAGTCGCGCGTGCGTCATGCCGCCGAGATGCTCGATCGCATCGCCCGCGCGGTCATCGGCAACAATCGAGCAAATGCCAAAATCTTGCTCGAAGCAGCGCTCGATAAGTATCGGATTTCGTTGAAAGCCTACCCGGAATCGGCGACGCTGATGGCGTCCCTATTGGCATTCGATGGGCGCGTCACCGAGGCCTTCGACCTGTTGGCTTCGATGAAGTCCTCGATTGCCATCAAGAGCCTGACGACGACTTCGGTCGATCTGCTTCGCAACGGCAATGCCAGCGCAAAAAACGTGCAGACAACCAAAGAGTGGCTCGATGCGGCCCTGGCTCACAGCCCTGCCTCCTGCGTTTTGAAACTCAACCTCGCCGACTTTTACGCGTTGCGGCAGGACTACGCGCATGCCGAGCCGATCTATGCCGAGGTCTTGAAGATCGAACCCGACAATTTAGTCGCGTTGAACAACTTGGCCTACATGCTCGCGCCACGGCCCGATGCAACGGAACAGGCGTTGAAATATGTTGACCGCGCCATCGAAGTGAACGGGCCTACCGGTGAACTGCTCGATACGCGCGCTCGGGTCTATATCGCCCGCGGCGATATGGATAAAGCGGTTGACGATTTGACCTTGGCTATTGAACAGGCGCCGACGTCGCTTCGCTATTTTCATCTGGCGCTGCGCAATCGCGCCAATTCAAAAAGTCCGAGGCCGTTCAGTCGTTCAAGCAGGCAAAAACGCGTGGCCTGGCGCCATCCATGGTCCATCCAAATGATTTGACCGATTATAAGATGCTGGCGGCGCAAACGAGCGACTGACTTGTTGTCGCAGCAGATCATTCCTATCCTCCCCCCGGCTTTGCGGGGGGAGGGTAACGCCAGACGACGCAAGCATTTATTTTCTGCCGGAATCGATTGTCGCTCGCGCCTGCGGCTCATTGTCATCCCCGTCCGCGTCGAGACTTATCGGCATAGAGATAGGAACGCCGATCGGTCCGGTCGGATGGGGCTGCACGGCAACGTCGGGGATTTCCAAGGCTTCGAAGGGCGTCTCTTTTTTGGAAGCATTATCCGATTTTGAGTCAGGCATGATCGCCTCTTGACGTGTCGAAATGTTTAAAGCAAAGCTCATGGCGCCGTCTTGTCTTTCGAGATCAGAACCACGCCATCGTGTTGAATTCGATAGGCGCCCTTCGCGATCCGCTCAACCGCTTCGCCCATGGCGGTCACTAATTTGACGCAACCCTCGGAACGGCAGGCATCAACCTCTCGATAAATTTCAATGCGGTAGACATGGCCCAGGGGATCGAGCGCTTTGAAACTCCCTTCCTTGCGCTGACTTTTCAAGGCTGACGTGCCCGCTCCAGTTCCAGCACTCGGCGTGGGTTTCTTCACAATAGCCGGTACGGGCCAAGTGATAGTTGCTTCAGGGAATCCAACGTTGGCCCAACGCGAATGATAGGCGCGAATCGTATCGAAGAGCGGTTCATCGGTCTCGGGCGCGGAGTCCGGCACCTGACCATCACAGACAGGTAGAAAAATGCCGCCGCCAGCTTCGCAGTCGGCGTCGTGCCATAGAAAAAGGCTTGCGCATCATCGGTCGGGTCGTCGTCGTAGTCGCAACGAAGCCCAAGGCCGTCCGCCAGTTTCAGCACATCTTCGTGAGACAAGGTAGATCCTTCTTGGCTGTCAAAAGCGAATGCCCTCACCCCCTGCGGCGCCTATTGCACTCTACGGCTGGCGAGGTCCGAAAGTCAAATGAACGAGCCTAATAGTTGAGCGTTTTCAACCTCATCGGCTACATTAGCTGCAAGCCTTGTCTGATTCAGAGAGTGAGGAGTCGAATCATGGTCTTGCGATTAACGCTTTTCGTTTCGTTATTAAGCAGTGTGCCATCGCGAGCGGCTGATCGCGACTACGACCTCGTGATCCGCAACGGCTCCATCGTAGATGGTACGGGCAATCCGTGGTTCGCCGGCGATGTCGCTATCAACGGCGATAAGATTGCTGCAGTGGCCCGTTCCCTTCCAGGCAAAGGCAAACGCGAGATCGATGCGAAAGGGCTCACGGTCGCGCCCGGCTTTATCGACGTTCATTCCCATTCGGATTACGTGCTGCTGCAAGATGGCCGGGCGCAAAGCAAGATTCGCCAAGGGGTGAGCACCGAAGTGTTTGGTGAAGGGCCATCGGTCGGGCCGTACAAGGGCCAACTGGACGCCAAGCGCTTTACCGTCGATGGCCAAACCTTGAAATGGTCCACCATTGCCGACTATCTCGCATTGATTGAAAAGCGAGGCGTTTCGGTCAATGTCGCCACCTATTGCGGCATCGACAATTTGTGGGAATGCGCGATGGGCAAATCGTTTGCCCGACCTACCGCCGAACAGTTTGCCTTGATGAAGCAATTGTTGGAAGAGGCGATGAACAACGGCGCTTTCGGCCTTTCCACGATGTTGGCCATGCCGCCCGGCGCGCTAGCAACGACCGATGATCTGGTCGAACTTGCCAAGGTCGTTGCGAAACATCAGGGGGTTTATTCATCGCATATCCGCCACGAAGGAGTTGATGTTTTCGATGCCGTCAAAGAGGCGATCGCCATCGGCGAGCGTGCTTCAATCCCAGTTGACATCATTCATCTGAAAATCGCTGATCAAAAGTATTGGGGCCGTATGAATGAAATCGTCAAATTGATCAGCGAAGCCAGGCAGCGCGGCGTGAATGTCCAGGCCAACGTTTATCCCTATACCCGCGGCAACAACGACTTGCTCAGCATTCTTCCGCCGTCGGCGCACGAAGGCGGTCCCGCAAAAATGAAGGAGCGCCTTACTGACCCCACCCAGCGCGAACGAATCAAAAAAGAGATCAAAGAAGGAATTCCCGGTTGGTACAACCACTACACGGCCGTCGGCGGCGACTGGTCGAAGATGCTGATCAGCGGCAAGGGCAGCTATGAAGGTCTGACCATGGATCGCGTCATCGAAGCAAAAAATCGCCGGAAGGACCAACCGCGCGAGCCTCTCGATATTCTTCTCGATTTGCTCATCGAAGAGAATTTCTCGATCCCGACCGTGTATGCTCATCACACGGAGGCCGATATGATGCTCGCCATGTCACAGCCGTGGTGTTCCATCGGCTCGGACGGCTATGCCTATGCGGTCGAAGGACCATTGCGCCAGGGCAATCCGCACCCGCGCTGCTTCGGAACGTTCCCTCGAGTTTTAGGGCGCTATGCTCGCGACCAGAAATTTCTGACGCTCGAAGATGCAGTCCGCAAAATGACTTCAATGAACGCGGCCAAGCTTGGTATTCAGGATCGCGGCTTGCTCAAAGCGGGCTTGTTCGCCGACATCACCCTTTTTGATTCGCGCAGTGTCATTGACAAGGCAACTTATGCCGACCCCTTCCATTACAACGAGGGGATTGAATATGTGGTAGTCAATGGACAGATCGTTTTGGAAAAAGGCAAACACACCGATGCAAAACCGGGTCGAGCATTGCGGCATTGAAGCAGTAACTCGTCTAATAAGAAAGAAGAGCAAGTGGCGGAAGTCGTCAGACTTTCGGGTTAGCGGAAGTCTGACGACTTCCGCTACAGCGGTCGTTTCACGTAGCGGAAGTCGTTAGACTTCCGTTACGTTCAACGGAAGTCTGACGACTTCCGCTACGGCGGGTCGCTCCACGTAGCGGAAGTCGTTAGACTTCCGGGTCGTGCTCTACCTCCGCCTTTGCTCGCCTCGCCAAATACGCTGATTCCATGTAATCTGAACCTATTGCTTCGCCGTCTCTCCGCGACAGGAACCATTCATGCCGGCCGTGCCTTTGACACAAATTGGCGTTCAATTGCGACCGACCGATAACATTGCTGTCGCCGCGAAAGCCCTCGCTGCAGCGATGGAAATATTGTTCGAAGGGGCCACGATCAAGCTGCCTGGTCCCATCAAGATGGGGCACAAGTTCGCAGTTCATCCCATCCGGGAAGGCGAGCCCATCACGAAGTATGGCCAAATCATCGGCTTCGCTTCCCGAGACATTCCCATCGGCGACCACGTTCACGTTCACAACGTAAAGCTCGGCTCTTTTGAGCGCGACTATGCCTTCTGCCGAGACACGCCGGCACCCAAGCGCCGGCTGCTGAAGAACGAACCTTCTTGGGGTACGATCGCGGCCCGGATCGGCCTGATTATCTGCGCTACGGAACGCGGAATTACCTCGCGATCATCAGCACGGTGAACTGTTCGGCCAGCACCAGCAAGCATGTCGCCGACCGGATTCGCGAACTTAAGATCCTGGATCGCTTTCCGAATGTCGATGGCGTCGTGCCGATCGTGCATAAGCAAGGCTGTGCCATGGCCTACGATGGCACGGATCACAAGCAGCTCGATCGCACACTGGCCGGCTTTGCCCGCCATCCGAACGTCGCGGCCTATATCCTCATCGGGCTCGGCTGTGAGACTGGCCAGGCGATCCACTTGATCGAAAACGAGCATCTCGATCTCATCCAGTTGAACGGCTATAAGAAAAAGCCGATGCTTCTGACCATTCAGGAATCGGGCGGCATCGGCAAAACCGTCGATGCGGCCGTGAAGGCGGTTGTGGAACTTTTGCCCGTAGTCAACGAAGGAAGGCGAACATCTATCTCTGCCAAGCACATCATGCTCGGCACCAACTGCGGCGGCTCCGATGGCAACAGCGGCGTGACCGCCAACCCAGCGCTCGGCGTTGCTTCTGACCTCATTGTCCAACAGGGAGGCACTTCCATCCTGGGGGAAACATCAGAGATCTACGGCGCCGAGCATCTGCTGACGCGTCGTGCCATTTCGCGTGAAGTCGGAGAGAAACTCGTCGAGCGCATCAAATGGTGGGAGTGGTATACCAGCATCTTCGGCGTCGAGATCAACAACAATCCCTCGCCCGGCAATAAGGAAGGCGGCCTCACGACAATCTACGAAAAGTCGCTCGGTGCGATCGCCAAAGCCGGCAGCACGGCCATGATGGATGTCGTCCACTATGCCGAGCCGGTGAAGTCGAAAGGCTTTGTTGTGATGGATACGCCCGGCTACGATCCCGTGAGCATGACCGGCATCGTCGCCGGCGGCGCGAATGTTCTCGTCTTTACGACCGGACGCGGTTCAGTTTTTGGCTGCAAGCCGGCCCCTTCGATAAAAGTGGCGACGAATTCGCTCATGTACAACCACATGATCAGCGATATGGACATCAATGCCGGCAAAGTGCTCGAAGGGAGTTCCGTGACTGAAGTGGGAAAAGAAATCTTCGAAGAAATCCTGGCGGTCGCGTCGGGCAAGAAAACCAAAAGCGAGATCAATGGCGTCGGCGAAGAAGAGTTCGCCCCGTGGAGCGTCGGCCCGACGTTGTGAGAATTGTTGTGGCGACGGGCTAGCGCTCGCCTCGCAAAGCCTAAGCGTCGCGGCTAACCGGCGGGTTCCATAAGCGTCGCGGCTAATCGTCCAGTACTATATGCCTCGCGGCTGACTGTTCATTTCTATAAGCATTCCCTTATGCCAGAAGTCATTATCGTAGGCGGCGGTCTTTCGGGGTTGTCGCTCGCGTTTCGGTTGCACCAGCGCCAGCCTCACTGGCGCCTTACCATTTTGGAAAAGGAAGAGCGTGTCGGCGGCAACATTTGGACCGATCGACGAGATGGCTTTCAAGTCGAAGTCGGGCCGAACGGCTTTCTTGACTCCAAACCGTCGACCATGCAACTCTGTCGCGATCTGGGATTGGCCGACAGGTTGATCGCCGCCAGCGAAGGCTCGCGCAAGAACCGTTATCTCTTTTGGCAGGGCGCGTTACAGCTGTTGCCCGGCTCCTTCTGGTCGTTCATCGGTAGTCCGCTTCTCTCGTGGCGAGGCAAGATCAACCTGTTGCTTGAGAAATATCGGCACAGGCCGACCGCAGCGCCGCCTGACGAATCGATTCACGATTTTGCCGTTCGCCGAGCAGGTCGGCAAACAGCTGAGATTTTGGCCGATGCAATGGTCACCGGCATCCATTCGGGCGACCCGAAATTGCTCAGCGTCAACGCTGCCTTTCCGCGCCTGGTGCAGTTCGAAAAAGAGCACGGCAGCGTCACACGTGGGTTTACAAATGTTGCGCGGTTGCGCCGAGTCGAGGCTATTGGCCGAGGGGAAGAGCCTCGTCCGGTGACCATGTGGTCTTTCCGCCAAGGCCTACGACTATTGGTTGAAACTTTGCGCGACCAATGCGGCGCTACGATCGTATCAGGTTCGTCGGTCAAAGAGTTGCATCGTGAGATGGATCGCTGGATAGCACTTGGCGCCAGAGGCGAGCGCTGGACGAGCGATGCCGTCGTGCTGACCTGTCAAGGGCCCGAACAGGCAACTCAGACCGCATGTTTGGATGCAGAACTAAGCAGGGAAATCGCCGCCATTCCGTATGCGAAAATTGCCGTGGTGGTCGTCGGCTATCGGCAGAGCGATGTGCCGATCAACCCCGATGGTTTTGGGTTCATAGCACCCCAGGCGACGAAGCGCAACTTGCTTGGCGTCCAATGGTGCTCTTCGATATTTCCCGAAAGGGCGCCAGCTGGCATGGTCCTCTATCGCGCGCTCTGCGGCGGCTGGAACAACGGTGGAATGGTCGATTGGGATGACGCCGCGTTGCTGTCTGCGGTGCAGGCAGAATTGCGTATGGCCCAACAGATCAAAGAGGCGCCGGTGTTCACGCAAGTGGTGCGTTGGCCGCGGGCAATTCCGCAATATATGCTCGGGCATTTGGGCCGCGTCGCTCGTATCGAAGAACGGCTCAAACAGCATCCAGGCCTGTTTCTTGGGGGCAATGTTTATCACGGCGTAGCCATGAACGATTGCACCGAACAAGCAGAGATTTTAGCCGACAAAGTAAGCGAATTCGTACTATCAACCAAGCGCGAAATCGGTTAAAATGCAGGCTGAAAATTGACCCGCGGGAAACGCCAATGCCAGCCACTTCCAAGCCTCCAAAAAAGCAAAAGCCTTTCAAAGCGCCCAAGTGCAAGCCAGGCATGCTCACGTTTGATGAATATCAGGCTCAGGAGGCAGTTCGCGATAATTATTCGCATGCCCGTGCGGTGGAAATTGTTGCCTATCTAAGCTCCCAGTACCGCAAGAGTTGGCCAATTATGTCATCCATTGCCGTCAATCATCATCTCATTATCGACACGCTTACGCAGAAGAAGATTCCATTCGTCCTCACGGGAATGTACGGAATTGTTAGCTGGCTCGGTCGGCCTCGAGCGACGCACGACGTAGATGTGCTGGTGAAGAGCGGGCGCAACTATGCGCGGGCGATTAAAGCGATGGCCGAGCTCTACCCGGAACTGATTTCGCGCCAACATGCCGGCGTGACGGCCTTCTATGCGCCGGGCGAGACCTTGTCGCTCATCGATGTCGCTTATCCGCATCGGGCCGACAATCAGGAGACACTCGCGACGGCGATCTGGACGGAAGAAGAAGGGCGTCGCTATCGGATCCCCACCTTGGAAGCCGCTCTGGCGAACAAGTACGGCGCCATGATCGCAATCCAACGGGATGTGTTCAAAAGGGGACAGGATGCGCTGGACTTCGCCATGATGGTGAAGCATTCGACCGACCCCGGTCGCGAGCCGCTCGATCTCGAAAAGCTTGGCGATTTGGGAGATAAGGCCTCGCCCGGCGTTGGTCGCGCAGAGATTCTGCGCATGGTCGACGATGTCAAAGCAGGCAAGATCCCCAATCCAAACGCTTAAGGGTTCAAACTATGCACGCACCGATGCCGAAACCGAAGATTCCGTGGAAAACGCTGACGCCTGAGCAGCGTAAGCGGTTCCGTGCCAACCCCCAGCTTTATGGCTTTGCGGAATACGAGGCGATGGAATCGGTACGCACTTCCCTGCCGCACTATCGGGCGGTGGAACGCTGCGCTCGCCTGAGCCTCGTTGGACGTAAGATGCTTTTCCCAGGCGCGCCGATGGCCGACCATCATGAGATTATTCGCCAGCTTCAGGCCAAAAAAATACCCTTTGTACTCATTGGGATGCACGGCATCAGCAGCTGGATCGGCCGGGTTCGGGCAACCCATGACATCGATGTGCTCGTGAAGGGAGGGCGCAATTTTGCCCGCGCCCTGAAAGCGGTAGGCGCTCTTTATCCGGGACTCATCGTGCGCGATTTTCCTGGTGTTACCGGCTTCTTCGCTCCCAATGAACGCGAGTCGCTGGTCGATGTGATCTTCCCCCATCGAACGGACTTGCAAGAAACATTAAACAACGCCACTTGGGTTGAAGACGCGGGACTACGCTACCGCATTCCGACTCTCGAAAATGCGCTGGCAAACAAGTACGGCGCCATTATTTCGCCGCAACGTGAATTTACCAAACATGCGCAGGATGTGATCGATTTTACGCAGATGGTGACTCATTCCACTGATCCAGGGCGCGAGCCCATCGATCTGGAAAGGCTCGGTGAATTAGGAGAAATCGTTTCACCAAACGTTGGCCGCGTTGAGATTCTCCAGATGGTAGCCGATGCCAAAGCCGGAAAAATGCCCAATCCAAATAGGTAATCGTTCAATGACTGCATCATTGCCGAAGCAGAAGATCCCGTGGAAGGAGCTTACGCCTTTGCAGCGTAAGCGGCTGCGCACAATCCGGCTTTGCATGGCAACTGCGACTTCGAAACGATGAAGGGCAATTGCCGAAATTTGACAACTGCGGACGCGGTCGCTGAGACTGCCTATTTAAGCAATCAGTACCGAGAACATTTTCGGAGCGCATGCCTGGTGGTCGACCTTTACGAAATCATTCGCACGTTGAATGCCAAGAAGATTCCGTTCGTACTGACGGGTGTCTACGGAATGAGCACTTGGACGGGACGTCCGCGCGCCACTTTTGACGTCGATCTCTTAGTCAACAGCGGCCGAACGCACAAGGCGCGGTGAACGCGCTCAAGCAGTTATATCCTGACCTGACCGCCCGTGAATGTCCGGGCGTTACGGGTTTCTTCGTTGCAGGAGAAAAAGAGTCGGTGGCCGACGTCATCTTTCCTCATCGGGCTGACTTGGAGAAGACGATCGAAACCGCCATATGGATAACCGATCAAGGGGTTCGCTATCGCATCCCGACGCTTGAGGCTTCCCTGGCAAACAAATATGGCGCCATGCTCTGCCTAGCACGAGACCCGATCAAACGGACCTTCGATGCGGCTGATTTCGCAACCATGGTTAAACATGCGTTGGACATAGGACGCACCCCAGTTGATATGGAGCTTATCGCTGAATTCGGCGAACTCGTCTGGCAAGGCGGCGGCAAAGAACTGGTTCAGCTTGTCGAGGACGCGAAACTCGGCAAAGTCCCGAACCTCAATCGGTAATATGAATTTCCATGAAAGCGATAACCACTGAGAACTGGAACGGACCCAAGCCATTGAGCACTGCGGTTGAATGCGCTCGTCTCAGCCGTTTTTTCCGCCAGATGCTGCATGGAGGTTCGCTCGTGGTCGACTACTACGAAATTCTCCGCTCGCTCCGGGAAAAGAAAATTCTCTTCGTCGTCATCGGGATGTACGGCGTCAGTAAATGGCTTGGGTTTGCCCGGGCAACCAAAGACATCGATATTCTCGTCAAGGGTGGCCGCAACTTTGCCCGTGCTTTGAAAACATTGCGTGCTCTCTATCCCTCCTTGATCGTGCGCGAGGCGCCCGGGCTTACCGCCCTATTCAACGAGGGCGAGAAGTATTCCGCAATCGATTTGATCTATCCCCATAGTGCGGAACTTCAGGAAACGCTCGAAACGGGCATCTGGATGCACGAAAAGGGCATCGACTATCGCATCCCCACGCTCGAAGCTGCCTTGGCCAATAAGTACGGAGCTATGCTGAACCTGGCCCGCGACAAACTGAAGCGAGCGCAAGATGCCGTAGATTTTGCGCTGATGATAAGAAATGCGCAAGAACCGGGCGGACAGCCGGATCGACCGGGAAAAGCTCGCCCTGATCGGCGATTTAGTATGCCCTCACGGCGGTGTTCAGTTGCTACGTTTGGTGCGAGAAGCCGAAGAAGGCGAACTGCCTTCCCTTCGAACATAGTTTGATTGAGTCAAATTGCAGCATTTCACGATAGCCTCTCGGCGCACCGGTTGCTACGATAGGCCTGAATTCCCATCGGTTCGGGCATCTCGAGGTTCTCTCCCATGCAATCCGTTGTCAGCCTGATTCTCGGCGGCGGTCGCGGCGATCGTCTCTTCCCTCTCACGAAACTTCGCAGCAAGCCGGCCGTGCCTGTCGCGGGGAAATATCGGCTCATCGATATACCTATCAGCAATTGCATCAACAGCGGCTCCAACCGCATCTACGTCTTAACCCAGTTCATGAGCGTCAGCTTGCATCGGCACATCGCCAATTCATACAAGTTCGACATATTCAGCAAAGGGTTTGTCGAGATCCTCGCCGCCCAGCAGACGATCGAGGGATCTAACTGGTATCAAGGCACCGCCGACGCCGTACGGCAGAACCTTCGGCAAATCGAAGAAGACCCTGGCGATCAAGTTCTTATCTTGTCCGGCGATCAGCTCTATCGCATGGACTTCCGTCATATGCTCAAAACACATCAGGATGCGAACGCCGACGCCACCATCGCCGTGCTGCCGGTGAAGTACGAAAGCGTGCATGGCCTGGGCATTATCGGCGTGAACGAAAAAGGGCGCGTCACCGGCTTCAATGAGAAGCCGCAAACTCGCGAGAAAGCGGACGAATACTTAACGCCCACTGCATGGATCGAAAAACGCGGCATCCCCGCACTAGGTCGCAACTATCTGGCGAGTATGGGCATCTACCTTTTCAAGAAAGATGTTCTGCTGAAGATGCTTTCGGCGCCGCCGCTCGACCCCGATTTCGGCAAGCATATCTTCCCCCGCTATTACGAGTCGAACCCCATTCACGTCCATCTGTTCGATGGCTATTGGGAAGACCTGGGCACCATCAAGTCTTACCACGAGTCATCGCTCGCGCTGGCCGGCGATAATCCGCCGTTCGATTTTTCCGCCCCTGAAGGGACCATTTACACCCGCGCGCGTTTCCTGCCGGCCGCTCGCATCTCGGAAGCAAGCGTTCGGCAATGTCTCATTAGCGATGGCTGTGTGGTCCATCCCGGCTGCACCATCGAGAAAGCGCTTCTGGGCGTACGCAGCCGCATTGGCAAAAATTGCATCATTCGTGAGAGCGTTATCATCGGCTCGGACTATTTCGAGAGCGACCCCGAGCGCGAAGAGAACCGCCGTATTGGCAGGCCCAGTCTGAACGTTGGAGATGGCTGCGTGATCGAGCGAGCTATTCTGGATAAGGACTGCCGTATCGGCAACAACGTCCGCATCAGCAATCACCGTAATGTGCAGAAGGAAGATGGCAAGTTCTATTCGATCCGTGAAGGGATCGTCGTTATTCCCAAGATGGCCGAAGTTCCCGACAACACTGTAATCTGACGCCGGTGCGCTGGTTAAGTTTGATCCGACCACCCGCCTAAGCTGGTATGTCGGATTTCATCAGTCAATCCGTGACGGCAAATTTTGTTAGCCGGACGCGCCCGCGACGAATTTGTTAGCCGGACGCGGCAGCGAACGGAGTTATTAGCCGGACAGGCCAGGTTTGAAGTTACGCCTCTTGAGTTTTATCAGTTCGAAGAGGTTGTTGTTCTGTCTGGACTGATGGATACGTTCGACGCGGAGCACCAAACACGGATAATTTTGCTCCAATTTCGCATTTCCGTTTTCAGCGCTCCTAAGCTAGTTTATCTGCTGCGCCGGCCAAATAATTCGACACCTTTATGCTGTTCGACTCGTCGGAGAGGGTGCGCCGATGCAATTGGTTCGCGGCCGTTTCGCTGGTGGGACGTGATGCGAAAATTTAGTCGCTTGGGGAAGTATTTCCTGAAGCTAAAACGCAAGAAAATCGTGGGAACACGCGCAGCGAGTCTGCAGTCAGAGCCGCGACCGTGAGGGAGCGGGGCCTCACCACTTCCTTACGGTCGCGGCTCTGATTGAAACGCTTCGACAGACCCTTCAGGAAATATTTCCTGAAGGGCCTTTCCAATTAATTCGTGGGAAAACGCGCGATGACTTTTCAAACATCCGTAGCCCGAGCGTCTCGCTTGGGCGTTGCTCAAACGGACGACGCTCAATTGCCCGTCACTCTGACAGTCAACCTTCTGGAAATATTTCCACAAGGTCAAACTCGAGAAAATCGTGGGAAAACGCGCAGTGATCTTGTTAGCCGGACGCGCACCAGCAACGGAGTTCGAGAGACGAGACATCAACGGTTACGGTGGAATCGATTCCACTTCGAACGGTTCGCAGTCAGCAAGGCTGAGCGTGTACAGTAGTGAGTGGAATCGATTCCACTTCGAACGGTTCGCAGTCAGAACAGATCAAACGAGTGTGAACGGTTCACACTGGCAACGTTGCCACTTCGATCGGATCGATGTCAGAATGGAAAGTCGACTGCAAACGGTTTACAGTGGAATCGATTCCACTCCGAACGGTTCGCAGTCAAAACAGATTAAACGAGTGTGAACGGTTCACACTGGCAAAGTTGCCACTCCAATCGGATCGCAGTCAGAATGGCACGCTGACTGTAAACGGCTTACAGTGGGATCGATTCTACTTCGAACGGTTCGCACGGAGAGCAGAGCAATACGTTAGCCGCGACGCGAAGGCTCTGCGCAGCGGAGCGATTTCGGCGAGCGAGAACAGATGGGCTCGCTGGCCCCATAGGCAGAAGGCTATCGGTTAATATTCTGGAAATATTTCCACAAGGCACTTTGCGAGAAAATCGTGGGGAAATGCTGCTTCGTCAATCATTCCAAAAGAATCTCTGGGCTGGCCGCGGCCTCAATTACGCGCATGGACTTCCATTTGCCTCCGCGAAAACGAACAACGAAACAAAGCGATTGTGCTGCGATATAAGCGCTGGCAAAGGCCCAGGCCCAGTAAAAGCTCCAGCCGAGCTTCCAGGCGATCCATGTGGGAACCACCATCATCGGCCACGATAAAATGAGCGATACCCAGGTGACGAACATCGTGTCGCCCGCGCCACGCAAGGCGAAAGAGAAAATAAGATTTACTGCATCAAAAAGGCAATAAAGCCCTACGAACCAGAGCACCACGCGGATCATGCCGGCTATCTCTTCCCAATCCTGAGGATTTTCTTCGGGGCGAAAGCGATCGGTGAAGAGCGATGGCCAAAGCACATACAACAGGCCGACAGCGGCCATGTAACTCAGCGCCATCCAGAAGCCGGCATAGGTGGCGCGCTCGGCTGCCTCCGGGCGATTTTCGCCTAATCTTTGGCCGACGATGATCGAGACGGCCTGGCCCATGCCCATCATCGGAATAAAAGCCAGGTTGTTGATGGTGATGGCATAGCTGGTCGCTGCCATGGCCGCATTGCTGAACCAGCCGGCCAGGAGAACGAAAGCAGTGTAGGCGATCATATCGAGCGTCCAAGGCAGGCCGCTCGGTAAGCCGAACCGCATCATGCGCCAGAAGAGGGCCGATTCGAAATGCCAACCGGAGAGCATGGCAAATTCAGTGCGATGGCGCTTGCGCAAAAGCAGTGCGATTCCGACAATAGCTGATGCCGCCGCGCCGATGACCGTGGCCCAACCGGCGCCGGCCACGCCCATCGCCGGGCAGCCGAGATGCCCGAAGATCAACAGGTAATCGAAGATGGCGGTTGCGATCATGCCGGCGCCGTTGATCCAAAGGATAGTCCGCGTTTCGCCGCGGCCGGAGAAGAATCCCGACACGGTTGCTGTTATTAGTGCCGGGAAGCCCATCCAACAGAGACAACGAAAAAACGTTTCTTCGATCTGCTGCAGTTCCAAGGAATGCTCGGCAATGGATACGATGGAAGCGGAAAAAAAGGAAAGCACCACCATCGCGAAACCAGCAAGTGCGCTGAAGTAGAGCCCCTGCCAGACCGCAGCGCCTACACGATCGCGCCGACCGGCGCCGACGTACTGCGCCACGAACGTGGCGACGTACATGGCCGTGCTTTGAAAGAGGACAAAAAAGGTCCAGAAGATCATGGCGGCCGAGGTGGCGCCCGAGACAGCGTCCGCATGCAGTTGGCTAAGAAAGAGGCGGTCGATCGTGATTTGAACCGTCGAGAAACTATTGCTAATGATCAACGGCCAGGCAAGCGTCAACAGAGTTCGGAACTCAGACAACTGCGGAATGCGGATTGCGGATTGCGGAATGAAAATCCCAGAGCGCCCCTCTTCGTCTTCATTCCGAATTCCGAATTCCGCATTCCGCATTAAAGAAGCCCTTACGCCCAGAATAATAAGCAGCACTAATTACTTAGGGGACCCTGCCTGGAGGATCCAAATGTTGCGGAACTGGTTGGGGTGGCCGTGGTCTTGGAGCATGATTGGGCCCGGTGAGTCCGGACTGCCGCCCAGGCCGGCACGGGTGTTGTCCACGAGAATCTTTACGTCGTCGTGAATCTTCTCGCCATTCTGATAGACCGTCATGTGTGCAGGTTCGGTTTTTTTGCCATTTTCGAACTTGGGTGCAGTGAATTCGATGTCGTAACTCTGCCAGATCGTCGGCGCTTTACAGACATTCTTCAGTGGGGCAGCGACCTCGTAAATCGCGCCGCAATCGTTGTTTTTGCTATCCAGGCCGTAGCTGTCGAGCACCTGCACTTCGTAACGCCCTTGGACATAGACGCCGCTATTGGCGCGTCCCTGCCCTTTGCCGTTCGGCACATAGGGGACGCGGAATTCAACGTGGAGCTTGAACGATCCGCCGAACTTGTCTTTGGTGATCAGGTTGCCGCCTTTTTCGACTTGCATCGCGCCATCGACGATTTTCCAATGGGCAGGCGACTTGCCGTCCTGCTTGACCCATTTATCGAGGTCTTTGCCGTCGAAGAGAACAATCGCGCCTTCCGGCGCGGGCGTGCCCTTGACGTTCTCCGTGTCTTCGGGCTTGAGAATCTTAAGCCCCGTCAGTTCGCCATATTGGGCGGAGGCGTTCAAAGCGCCACTGAAAAAAACAATGCCGATCAAGGTCGTCTTGAAGTGATTCATCGTGCAGTTCCGTGAGAGTGTGGAAAAGCTGGTCGAAAGAATATCTTACGAAGTGACCACGATCTATCGAGAGAGCAGGAAGTAAGAAGTTTCGAGCGGCCGATTCGCTAAAACGAGTTCATGAAAGTCATCTTATTCGACATCGATGGAACGCTGATCCGCAGCGGCGGCGCTGGCAAATTCGCCATGGAAGAAGCGTTGCATTCCGAGTTCGGTGTTCCCGAGATCATCGACCGCGTCCCGTACAGTGGGCGCACTGATCCGTCTATCTCTTTTGATCTGCTGAAACTTCATGGCATTGAGCCCTCCCTTGAAAACATCCTGCGTTTGAAAAGAGCCTATCTCGGACATTTACCAAGTGCGCGTAACTGAACTTCACGGGGTCGTGTTGCCAGGCGTTCGCGAATTGCTCGATCGGCTGCAGGCCTCCAGCGAGACTATACTGGGATTGCTTACCGGCAATGTGCGCGAAGGCGCCGAATGCAAGCTCACTCATTTTGAGCTATGGCACTACTTCCCATTCGGCGCCTTTGCCGATGGCATTCATGAGCGTGACGATGTCGCCCGCAGCGCGCTCGTCGAACTCGCTAAGCACCTTAACCGCACCATACACCCGGACGACATTTGGGTCATCGGCGATACTCCTTTTGATGTGAAGTGTGCCCGAGCCATCGGGGCCAAAGCGGTGGCTGTTGCGACGGGGTGGCATTCGCTTGAAGAGCTACAAGCGACAGGAGCGGAATATGTGTTGCCCGATTTGAGTGAATTTGGGATTTTGCTTGAAGCGTGGGGGATATCATCAGCGGGCTCGCCATAGGCTCACCGCTAACGATTCACCGCTAGCGAATCGCAGCTAGACGATTCACCGCTAAACGAATCTCTTTAGAAATGCGAGTGATTTGCGTGCGGTTTCGACCGCGGCGTGGCTATGTCGTGACAGTTCGACGTAGACGCCGCCTTTGTAATCAATTTGCCTCAGCGTTGTGAAGATGTCGTTGAAATCGACATCCCCTTCGCCGAACATCAGATGTTCGTGAACGCCTTTTTTCATGTCTTCAATATGGATGTTCCAAAGGCGGTTGCGCCATTTGAGAATGTGCTTGGAGATCGGCAATTCATTCATGCACTGCAGATGGCCGACATCCAAAGTCAGGCCGAAACGGGGGTGATCGACGCGGGCAAAAAGTTCTTCAAACTTGGGCATGGTGTCGATAAACATGCCCGGTTCCGGCTCGAAGGCAAGCCGTACGTTCTCTTTGTTGGCGATATCGCAAAGGCGCTGACAGCCCTCCGTAAGGCGATCAAACAAAACCGTCGGCGGCGCCCCATCACTCGCCGCGCCAGACCAAAAGCTGACAACATCCGAGCCGATCATTGCTGCCAGTCGCACCGCGAAGACGAGCATGTTGAAGCGCAGTTCACGCTCGTCTTCATTCGGGCTCAAAAGAGTCGGCTGATGCTTACGCCACGGGTCGAGAAGATAACGGGCGCCGGTTTCGATGACGGTATGCTCGATGCCATGTTTCTCAAGAAAAGTGTTCATCCGCCAGACGCGTTCGTCCAGACCGTCTTCGTGAAAGGGATTGAGCAGATGATGATCGATCGTGATGGCTACGCCGTCGTACCCAAGTTCTTTGATGACGGAAATGGCATCCTTGGGGGAGTGATGCGCGAAGCCGTTCGTGTTATAGCCGAGATACATGGCCCATCATCCTCAGGGGGCGGCTTCCAAGTATTCGATTTCGGGAATCCGTTGGCAAAGCTCCTGCTCGATGCTGTTGATCAATGTCCAGATCGTGGCCGGGCAACCCGCACAGGCGCCGTTCAGCCTTAAACGGGCGACGCCATCCGCAACATCCAGCACGTCGATCTGCGTACCATCGAGTTCGAGAGCCGGGGCTACTTGAGTGCGAAGAACGTTTTCAACGCGGGTGCGCAAGTCTTCGGATGTCATCGGCTGCTCTAGTCTCTCGGGCGAGCCGAGCGGCGTAAGCCGCCGGGTTATGTTGAAAAAACCGCTTACGTCAACTGGCCCGCCGAAGCCACGTCGAGTTTCATCTGTTCAACCAGTTGCGAAACGTTCGGAAACTTCCGCGTCTCGCGCAACCGGCGTAGAAAATCGATCGCAACCGTTTGCCCGTAAAGATCGCCCGCGAAATCAATCAGATGGACCTCGATCTTGCGACCTTTTTCGCCAAACGTCGGATTGGGACCTATGTTGGCGGCGCCCAGACAGTTAGTAGAACCGAAGCTAGCGCGGACTGCGTACACGCCATCAGCAGGTAGGAGCGTCTTCACGTCGCCAAGATTAATAGTCGGGTAGCCAATGGTTCGGCCTCGCTGCGCCCCGAGAACGACTGTTCCTTGCACCTGATACGGGCAATTCAACAAGCGTTCTGCCCCGGTCACGTCGCCCGCCGTCAACGCGTCGCGCACTTTACTACTGGAAACTACGACACCCTCGATCTCGTATGACTCTACAACGCGGAACGGAATATCGTTGCGATCGCAAAGCCCGCGCAAGGTATCCAACGAACCGGTGCGATCACGACCGAAGCGAAAGTTGAATCCTTCCACGATTCCTTTCGCATGAAAACGTTCTATCAAAAGTTGCTGGAAGAAATCCTCGGCACTCAAATTCAGCAGCTCGGCATCCGTCTTCAAAACGATCACGGCTGCCGCGCCGGATTTGTGAAGAAGAAGGCTGCGTCGCAACGCCGTGGTCAACGGCGGCTGGAATCGTTCCGGCGACAGCAACTGCAACGGATGCGGATCGAAAGTGATCACGGTTGCCGCTACGCCGTTCGCACTCGCTAAGTCGCACGCCTGCGTTACAAGAGACTGATGACCTCTATGAACGCCATCGAAATTACCAACTGCAATAACGTTGTGTTGCGCCCATGTCGGCAGCTTTTCTCGCCAGTCGACTTTAGCGATCTGGCAAACATCACTGAAGTCGGTTTCAACGGCTCCCGTCATAAAGACATCTTGCAAGCGCAGCCGCCAATTGGCCACCTGAGAACTAAGCTACGCCTTATCTCGTATAATCGATTTGTTCCGCAGGCCGGACGGACGGTCGCTGCCTGACCTGGTCAGGGAGAGGAAAGTCCGGGCTCCATATGGGCGCGATGGTGGGTAACGCCCACCGTTCGAGGCGTGCAGGTCCTCCCGGAACTTCGCGTTGAGAACAGGGAAAGTGCAACAGAAAGTAAACCGCCATGTGGAATGCGGAATTTGGAATTCGGATTGCGGATATTCATTCCGAATTCCGCATTCCGAATTCCGCATTCCCAGGGTAAGGGTGAAACGGTGGGGGAGCGCAAGTTCCTTAATGTAAGAGCCCACCAGCAGCCGGGCGACCGGCTGGCTCGGCAAACCCCATCGGGAGCAAGGTCAAACAGGGAGCAGGGCCTGCCCGGCCCGTTACGACTTCCGGGTAGACCGCTCGATCCTTCGAGCAATCGAAGGGCTAGATAAATGACCGTTGCCAAAGGGAAACCTTTGGAACAAAACCCGGCTTACAGGCCGGCCCGCGGAACACCGGGAACCTTTGAGACCGCTAACATTACGACTGAGATATACATGCCATTTGATCCCTCGATTGTCTTCGCCATTGCTATCAATTTTTTGGCGGCGATCTGCCTTCTCTTCTGGCTTGGCTTCAGACAAATGGCAAAAAGCCGTGAATTCTCTCATATGGAAAAGATGCGCGCCCTTGAATTGGGGCAGCGGCTCGAGCCCTCTGAGCCCGAAGAACAGCATGACAAGTCGTTGCACAACCTCTTCTGGATTAGCTTTTGGATAGGGGCGGGCGTGCCCATCGCGGCGACCTCGGCCGCCAGCGCGATCGTGGTTCAGAGCTATATTTCGGATTTTCGAATCATCATCGGCATCTGGATTTGCGCTGCGGTTATTTCGGTCGCGAGCGTCATTTGCGCTACCGTTCTGATGATTTGTGGCCGGCGCGGGGTGTTGAAATCGCAGGAGTCGAGCCGAAAGTGTGAGTCTCCGGAGGTCTAACGACTTCCGCTACGCTACGGCAGTCAGGTAGCGGAAGTCGTCAGACTTCCGGACAGGCTGCAGAAGTCTAACGACTTCCGCTACGGCTTTACCTGTAACAACCTTTTATTACCGCCTTACACAAGAACATGGTGAAGTCTCGTCTCAGCTAACTTCGCAGACTTGGCGGTCACGTTGAGCACGCTCCGCTAAATGGCTTGTAACTCCTTCGAGCAGCTTTTTGTTTTCGCCATCCCAGATTTCTTGATCGATCCAACCCGCTGCATTAGCAACCAGCTGACCCGAGCGCCAATGGGGATAGCGCTTCCATAAATCGCCGATTTTTTCGAGCAACTCTTGTTGTGTGGTAGTGATTATGGCAAGCGGTCCTTTACGTTCCACGCTCTTCCGTGAGATCCCTTGACTCTTAGACTTCCAGTCCGAATCGGACGCGTGATGTCGCTCGGATAACCAGTATCCTAACATCGAATCACACATCCGTCTTCAGCACCCCATGCAGCAAGGTTTCGATCATCAGCGTCGGCACATCGCCTTCTTTCGGTTCAGGAAACGGCAGCAGCGCAGCGCCCAAGGAAAAGCGGATCCAATCGCAGGCGGTTTGACGCGGGTCGATGTCGCGGCGAAGAACTCCCGACTGCTGGCTTCTGGCGATAATGGGCAACAGGCGTTCGACCACGGATTCAAGGATGACATGAAGGATCGTTGATTCTTCTTCCTCGATTCGCTCGACAAGGCCCGTGAGGATGATGCGCGTGGTCAGCTGATCCGAGCGGAGGGACGCCAAAAAGCGATTCGAGAACTCAAGCAGTTGATTAACGACGTCGATCGGTGATTGTTCAACACCCGTGATGGCCGGGAAAAGCACGTCGAGCCACTCTTCGCCGATAGCTTTCAAAAAGGCAGATTTATCGGGAAACAATTTGAGAACAGCAGCGCGGGTCACACCGGCGCAGTCGGCGATCTGATCGAAGCTGACAGCCGCGTAGCCGAACTCGGCAAACAGATGACGGGCACAATCGAGGAAGAACCGCTTTTTCTCACCGCGGCCGGCCCGAGGCCGTTTCGCCGATCGCTTTGCGTTGTCGGCCTCCGGCATGGGCAGGTCTCTTTCCGCTAAGAACCTGAAGGTCAAACGTCTGCCGGCAGAACAACTGAGCCGAATAGCTAAATAACACCCGCGAAAGTGTTTTAGAAACGGGGCGGCGCGGAAGCCAGCGTTCTTGGCGAGTTTTGGCCCGATTCGTCCAGCATTTGCCGGAATAATCGGCAATTGCTAGCGAGGCTTCGCCTCAGACCGACGGAAAGTTTCTAAGCACCAGGCAGCCAATGTCAAATCGAAATCCGTCAGCCACGGATTAAACACAGACGAAACACCGATAAATCAAACATCCGATCGCATGCTCGTTCGACCCGCCTTGATGAAAATTCTTCGATTTTATCCGTGTTCGTTCAGTGTTCCATCCGTGGCTAAATGGCTTTTGCTCAATTGAACGCATATCTAAAACTTGACTCATGCACGATGAATTTTCCTGGATTAGTAACCTAGATGCCGCCCTTCAGTTCGTAAGTTCGCTTCTTCTCTTTGGCCGGTGGGGCGTTGGCGGCTGCTTCTTCCTCCGCCTCTTCCCGCGCCTTCTGCTCAGCCATGGCCGCCTCATTTTCTGCTCGAACCGCTGACTCGGCAATTGCCTTTAGAGATAGACCGATGCGCTTTTGCTCCAGGTCGATGCTAACAATTTGCACCTCGACCTCTTTGCCCTCCTGGAGCACATCGCGGACGCGGCGGACGCGGTTCGTTCCCAGTTCGGAGATATGAATGAGCCCTTCCACTCCGGGCTCGACCTCGACGAAAGCACCGAAATCGGCCGTGCGCGTCACTTTTCCCTGTACCCGCGAGCCGATGTGCAAGCGATCCTTGATCGTATCCCAGGGACTGGTCAACAGGGCCTTCAAACTCAGGCCGATCTTGCGTTTTTCGAAGTCGATCCGCTGCACTTTTACCTGGACTTGCTGATTTAGTTTCACGACGCTTTCGGGCGTTTCGACGTGGCTCCAGGCGAGTTCGGAGACGGGAATCATTCCATCCGCGCCGCCCAGATCGACAAAGACGCCGAATGGTTTGATGCTGCGAACCGTTGCTGTACGGACGTCGCCAACCTGGATTTTCGCCCAGAACTCCGCTTTGAGGCGCTCGCGTTCGCGCTCCAGTAGCGCTCGTCGACTGACGATCAAGTTACGCTCTTCCGGGTTGAGTTCGATAACTTCGCAGATGAGCTTTTGGTTGACGAATTGCTCGGGCTGTTCAACGCGGTACACGTCGATTTCGCGAAACGGCATGAAGGCGCGGATGCCGTTCACTTCAACGGTAAGGCCGCCTTTGTTGGTCTCGATAACCCGGGCTTCAACCGTCATTCCTAATGAGACGCTCGAATAGTTAGTGACCGTCTGAGCGGCGCCCAGACGTGTCAGGCGCAGCAGGCCGTTGGCGGAATCGTAGCCTTCGATATCGACTTCGACTTCGCTGCCGATGGCGGGCACGCCCTCCGGGAATTGCATGATGGAGAGCACGCCTTCGCTGCGGCCGCCGGGCACTTCGACGAAGACGTCGCCGCCGTGCATACTGATGATGCGCCCTTTTTCTTGCCGCCCGTCGTCCGCTCCTGTTGCGGGTCGCCCGAGTTCTTCAGGCCATCGTTCTCGGAAAACTCGTTCATCGCCGCGGCCATTTCCGCTTCGATGTCTTTGTCGAGATCGCGCAGCTTCGGCCCGGTCGGCATCTCGAACGACTCAAGCGGCTTCGGCTTGCCGCCGCGATCCATCGGCTTCTCGCGGGGAAAACGAGGTTTGCGAATTTCAGGCGTTGGCGCCGCATTTGGGAGAGTCGGATCGGACATGATGTTTCCTTCAAAGCGATTGGTCTAGGCGAGCCCTGCAGTGTAACCTGTTGGGTGCTTGCTCATTTGTTCGAGCAATCTTTCTTGATAAGTCTTCGTTGGGCGAAAAAAATAGGGCCGGCTGGAGCCGACCCCACTCAGCAAAAAGCTATGCCTTTACTTGGTGATTTTTTTTACATCGTCGATGACATTCGCAATCGACTTGCCGTTCAGCTCACCTTTGCCGAACGAATGATTGGCTTCGACTTTGCGGTCCTTGTAAAGGACGACCGTCACTTCAGCCGTCTCGGCAACGTTGTAGCCCTTCGGGCCGGCCGGGTTGTCGATGCTCAGAACGCACTTCTTCAGACCGTTTTTGTCGGCAACGTCCTTGAGCTTGGTTTCCATGTCTTTGTCGTCGGTCAGGAATACAACGAAGCTGCCCATTTTGGCCTCGCCGTTCTTTACGGTCGCTGCATCGATCTGCTTGATCAAATCGACGACGTCGGTGTCGGCATTGCGAGCGAAAATCATGGCGACCGGATTGGTGCCATTCTCGCAGAAGAGGCAATGCTTCTTGCCGGCGGCTTCGCCGTTGATGTTTAAGGGATGGAAGGGACCAGGGACTTTTTCGCCTACTTGCGGGCCCGACTTGACGGCATCAGCAGCGAATGCGCTGGTGGCGAACAGAACCAAAGCAACTGCGGCATTACGAATCATCATCATCTTAACGTCCTCCGATGCATCACAGGGAAGAGATCGCAACCGGCGCCCGGCATCCACGTGCCAAACCCGAGTCGCGAGAAGTCCATATGAATGGATTGTCCCAATTGTTATAGCGACGCAAGCTTGAGAATGCCAGCGGCAACAGGGGTGGAAGTAAGAAGTCTGCTTTTTCGTAACTCCCGAGCCGATCGCGGCAAATCGTGACGCAAAGCCTTTTGCTCAAAACGACTAGCCGCGAAAGTCCTGTACGAAACGAAACGCAGTTATCCGCGACGCGAAGGCGTCCGTGGGGACAGGCCTCCCGGCCTGTCCATAGTGCTTGACTGCCGAAAGCGCTGCGCAGAGCCTTCGCGTCGCGGCTAACAAAATTTTAGGCGCGTGCCAACGAAGTTTCGCGCCATTGATCGTTAACTCGCCCGACCGCGCCCTTCATAGATCGCACTTTCCGTGATGATCTTGTCCATGAAGATATCGTGGCCCGCGACGGGAATTTCGGGGAAAAGTTGGCACTCGAAGGCGAGGGCGACCAGCGCCGTCTGCGGTCGAGCGTGTTGCAACAGTTTGTCGTAGTAACCTTTGCCGTGCCCCATCCGGGCGCCGCGGCGGTCAAAGGCCACTCCGGGAACCATCACCAAATCGAGATCGCTTGCCGAAAGGTTTTTTTCAGGCAGGTTGCGAAATTCGACTTTGGGCTCCAGGATCTTGTACATGCCGACGCTTAGTTCGTTCATGTCCGTCAAATGAAACAGTTCCAGTTCGCCTTTTTCGTTGCACCAGGGGATGACGATTTTTTTTCCCGAAAGCAGCGCTTCGGGCAATGCATGACGGGTGCGCACTTCGGAGCGTACGTCGATGTAGAACAGCACCGTCTTGGCAGCCGAATATTCCGGCAGTGCAATGAACCGGTCGACGATCCGCTTGCTCAATTCGTCCTTATCGACTTGCGCATTGCGAGCCACATGGGCTTGTTCGCGAAGGGCCTGTTTACGGGCGCGAAAATCAATGCTCATGGTTGAAAAAGTCCTTCACTTGCCGCACTGCCGGAAGCGAGCGTTTGATCGGGGGAACAAAAGAATGATATAGGAAGCGAGGCTGCTTTTTTCGATCTCGGACATCTATGGTAATCCGCTTAAGCGCACCTATAATTCATGTAGAAGCGTTGAAAACAAGCGGGTTTGTTATGCGTGTCTGGTTTCAAAACGTCCGATTGGCAATTGTCACCATTTCCGAGGGAATGTACGTCACTCTTGCTTCCATGGTGCAGACCTTTCGGCGCAAAGCGTTCACCGAACACTTTGAATACCCGGAGCGCCCCGTGCCGATTCGGCCGCGCTATCGAGGCTTTCACCGATTCGACCTAACGACATGCATTGGCTGCGACAAGTGTGCCCGGGCATGCCCCGTCGATTGCATCTACATCGAAAAAGAGAAGGCAAAGCCACCGTTGAAAGGGTTCGCGGTCACCGGCTTCAAGATCGACTACACCAAGTGTATGTTCTGTGCTTTATGCGTCGATCCATGCCCGGTCGATTGCATTTTTATGGGTTCCAACTACGATCTGAGCTGTTTTGGGCGCGATGGTTGCATCGTCGATTATGCCAAGCTCCCTTTGGAAGTCGCTTACGGACAGGCGACGCTGAACCCGACAGTCGTGGCGGCTTCGAAGACGGTCGCATTGCCCGTCTGGATGAAAGCGCCTGAGCCATCCCCTACTAAAACCCAGCCCGCGCCAAGCGTTTGAAAATAAAGAACGGCCAGTCGCCACCGAGGTCCGCCATGTCCATCACCTTGCCGCCCACCGATAAAAAATATTTCACGCTCGCTGAAGCGAACAAGACCTTGCCGTTGGTCAATGCGATCGTCACCGATATTTCCGCGCTCGCACATTCCATGAAAGAGCGCCACGAACAGATGCAGGATCTGACCGGCCCTGCCCGCGAAGAGATCGAAGATTCACTTCAGGTCGATCAAGATCGCATGCAGGAACTGGTTGATGAACTTTCGGCTCTCGGGGTTGAGCTCAAGGATTTTTTCACGGGCTTGCTCGACTTTCCCTGCTGGAAAAATGGGCGTGAGATATATCTCTGCTGGAAACTCGGCGAAACGACTATTGGCCACTGGCACGAGATCTGGGCAGGCTTTGCCGGCCGAAAGAGAATAAAGACCGGTGATCAATGACGGAACTCGTCACCCTTCTATTGATCTTTTTAGTAGTCGGCGTCGGCTTTCTCGCCACCAATCTGCTGGTGGGACGGATGGTGCGACCCAGCCGGCCTTCAGAAGACAAGCAAGCCATTTACGAATGCGGTGAGCCGACCATCGGCAGTTCGTGGATTCAGTTCGACCTGCGCTTCTACGTCGTCGCCCTCTTGTTTGTTGTATTTGACGTTGAGATGGCCTTTTTCTTCCCTTGGGCCATCGTGTTCAGCAATGCGAACAAGCTGGCCCAAGACGATATATCGCTCGAACAGCGAATCGACGCGCAAGCGCGCATGTTGCCAAATACGAAGCCGGTTTCGCAAACAGAGGCGGCCGAACAACAGTCGGCCGGCAGGCGCCTGTCTTGGATCGCCTTTGCCGATGTGCTCGTCTTCTTTGGCATGCTCCTTGTCGGCTTTGCCTACTTATGGAAACGCGGCGACCTCGATTGGGTGCGAAGCACCGTCGGTCAGCACGGGCCGGGCCATCTCGCATCGGAGACTTGAATGGGAACGTTCGAAGGCAGCATGGAAGAAGGCTTCGTCACGACGTCGTTGGAATCGGCGATGAACTGGGCTCGGCAGTCGTCGCTCTGGCCGATGACCTTTGGCTTGGCGTGCTGCGCGATTGAAATGATGGCGACCGGCGCACCGCGCTACGACATTGACCGTTTCGGCGCTGGCGCCTTCCGCGCCACCCCGCGGCAGGCGGACTTGATGATCGTCGCAGGCACGGTTAACCACAAGATGGCTTCGCGGGTGCGCCGCTTATACAACCAGATGCCCGACCCTAAGTTTGTAATTGCGATGGGCGCCTGCACTTGCGGCGGCGGGCCCTATTACAAATATGGCTATAACGTGGTGAAAGGCGTCGATCTTATCGTACCCGTCGATGTTTATGTCCCTGGCTGCCCGCCCCGCCCGGAAGCCTTGCTCGAAGGCCTGATGCGCATCCAGGACAAAGTGAAGGCTATGCGGGAAATGACAAAAGGCCAAGCGATTGAACTGCCGCTGCCTGCGCGAACCGGCTCGGTGCAACTGCCGGATGAGATCAATACTCCGGAGAAGGCCGAGGCATTCGCGGTTCAGACGAAAGAGCGGGCAAAGCCCGCGAAGGCTTGAGGAGATAAGCAATGGCGTTCAGCGATTTTCGTAGCTACGACCAGGTGATTGCAAAATACGGACTCGGATTTCGCCGTGAGGATTTTGTGCCGATCAATCGTAAAGCACCTTTTATCGACGAATACTTCCGCCAAGACATCGCATTCGTTTTGAAACACTTCGCTTACCAACGCTCGGATCCTGCAGCCGCTGAAGCGTTAATCTTCCCAATTTTGAAAGAGCTTTGGAAATCGCATTGCGAAACGCTGACGCTTTTGAGTCACGAACCATTGCAATACGATGAAGAATTGACTGGCGTGGTGGATTATGCGGTATGCAATCGCTCTTCGCTTGGCACGATGCTGCCCGGCCATCCTTTTCTGCTACTTGTCGGCACGGCAAAAGATGATCATTTTGATCGCGGCTGGGGCCAGGCGCTATCATCAATGGTGGCTGTGCGAAGACGCGATACTGACCTCGTGCCTGCCTTTTACGGCATTGCTACAAACGGGCAATACTGGCGGTTCGGCAAGCTCGAAAACAACACCTTCATCCTGGACATGCAGCCGTTCACGCCGAGCAACCTCGATTCGCTCATTGCTGCGCTGCATCATATATTCACTGCTTCCCAGCAGCAGGTTCTAAACTTGCCCACTGCGGCCTAAGTGTCGTTCCCATTTGCCTTATCAATAGAACTACTAACTCATGATCGCCATCGAAATCATCGCGATTCTCGAAGATCGTTTTGGTCCTGCCATCACGGACCGAAAGTTTGATGCCATCGATCCCTGGGTGGTCTTCGAGCCGGCACGTCTTGTCGAGATCGCCTCGTTTCTGCGCGACGATCCGCGACTCCGCTTCGATATCCTCAATTGCATCACGGGTGTCGATTACTTGGAGACGGACTCGAAGAAAGCTGCGAAGGCCGGCTTTGAACCTCATCTGGAAGTCGTCTATCATTTGTCGAGCTTCGTACATCGGCACCGGTTCGTCATCAAATTGATGCTGCCGCGCTGGAAGAATGATCAAGCCGGCCAACTCCCCGAAGTGCCAAGCGTTGCCCACATCTGGCGCACCGCCGACTGGCACGAGCGCGAGACCTATGACCTCTGCGGAATCTTCTTCACCGGCCACCCCGACTTGCGACGAATTCTTCTGTCCGAAGATTGGGAAGGCTATCCTCTACGCAAAGACTACGAGTTCCCGTTGGAGTATCATGGGGTAAGATGTCGCTAGGAGAAAACAATGGTCGAATTGCCGATGGCCAGAGGTCTGCTTGTTTGCGAACAAATCATTGTCGATCAGCGAACGCGAAGTGCCAGTTTGATTAATTGTACGGGCGGCTGGTCAGTTGCGGATTTTCCATCAAGTCCGCAGCGCTTCTGCGTCTATACTACACTGACAAATGGACGAGGTGCTTGCGAATTGAAATTGCGGATTGTCAATCTAGACGACGGTTTACCTATATTTGAACGGCGCATAGAGTTTCGGTTTGAGAACCCGCGCGACGTACTGAAGTTCTCGCTACGCGTGAATCAGTGTATTTTTCCGGTAGAAGGAAGTTATGCCGTTCAGTTGCTTGCGAACAATGAACAAATCTCAGAAACGGTCCTGAATATTGACCGAAGTGGAGATATGCCATGAACGAACCTAACAGCCGCGGCGAAACAATCATAATGGCTGAGGACAATGGAGAGGTCACGATTCTCAAACCTCTCGAGGACTGGGACGCCCGTCGTACGCCAGCAGAGCGTCAGGCACTCGACAACTACCTTAAAAGAACTCGCAAACTCTACGGACGCAACTCTGCGTCCATCGAGATGCCGCTGGCCGAAAACAGCGACGGGCAATCGTGACCACCACCCTACAGCAACATATTGTCATTGACGATTCGGGCATCGCCTGGATCGACGATACCAACGTCAAAGTCATCGAGGTAGCCATCGATCAGGTGGCCTTTGGCTGGAGTCCAGAGGAAATCGCTTATCAGCATTCGGATTACCTCAGCCTCGCCCAGGTGCATGCCGCGCTAGCCCACTACCACGACAACAAGATTGAGTTCGACGCGAGGATTCAACGGCAGCTCAGGCAAGTTGAAGAGATCAAATCTCGAACGGCGGAAACGCCAGGGCGGCGAAAGCTTCGCGAATTAGGGCTTAGGCCATGAGCTTAAGCTACGGCGTCAGTCCACTGGCGAGTATTTCTCGGGACTTATTTACGTTCATCTCTTAGGCATTAGTATCGGTCAGGCAGTCGTAGATCTGGAATTGATTGCGAAGGTGTTTGAGCCTTCGGATATCAAAAACGGCGTACAATACCTTCCTCTGTAATGAGTTTCGATCTTCAAGATGGCTCAATCCACCGCCGATCCCACCATTATCGAGTTCGACGTCCGCACCGATGAGATGTTGGTGAACATGGGCCCTCAGCACCCCAGCACGCATGGCGTGCTGCGCCTGGTGCTGCGCACCGATGGAGAAATCATCTCCGAGGTGCAGCCGCATCTCGGTTATCTCCATCGATGTGCTGAAAAGATTGGCGAGAACGTCCTGCCGATCCAGTTCATCCCCTACACCGACCGAATGGACTACTTGGCCGGGATGAACATGAATCTCGGCTACTCGCTGGCGATCGAAAAACTCTGCGGCATGAAGATTCCCGAGAAGGCGCAGGTCATTCGGGTGCTGATTTGCGAACTTAATCGCATTGCGTCCCACTTAGTCGGTATGGGCGCCTATGGCCTCGATCTCGGCAGCTTCAGCCCGTTTCTCTATGCCTTCCGCGAACGCGAACATATCCTCGACCTGTTCGAAGATGTGTGCGGCGCCCGGCTCACCTATTCCTACATTACGATCGGCGGCGTTCACGATGACCTTCCTGAAGGCTGGCTGACGCGATGTCAGAAGTTCATCGATTATCTCAAGCCGCGTATCGCCGAGTATCATGCGCTGCTCACCAACAACCACATTTTCGTACAGCGCACCGCCAACGTCGGCGTGTTGTCTAAGGATGTTGCGCTCAATTACGGCTGCACCGGCGCCATGCTGCGTGCGTCGCTCAATCGAGATCAAGGCGACCCGGAGTGGGATTTACGTAAGATCGAGCCCAATTGCGGCTACGAAAACTATCAGTTTGAAATCCCATTGCCCCCTTTCCCGGAAGCTCCTCCGGGAACTGTTATCGGCGACTGCTGGCATCGCTTCTACGTCCGCATGCGTGAAGTCTTGGAAAGCATCAAGGTCGTTGAACAGGCGATTGCGAAGTATCCCTCGGCTCAGGGGTCGCACCGCGTCGAACCGCCGAGAACGCTTACGCCCGGCGAGTGTTATGTTGAAACCGAATGTCCACGCGGGCAAATGGGCTTCTATGTCGTGGCGCGACCTTCCAAAGAAGCAGTTCCCTTGCGCGTCCGCGCTCGCTCATCGTGCTTCAGCAATCTAAGCGTGGCCAACGAAATTTGCAAAGGCTGTCTAATCGCCGACGTCCCAGCCATCATCGGCAGCATCGATATCGTGATGGGTGAAATAGATAGGTAAGCAGTGTTGTTGTTCGGTTTCGAAAGAAACGCCGTTGGCCGCGATTCGAAGGGTTTGAGCATTGGCGACTTGGTTAGGCGAGCCGACCGCGTGAGCAGTTGGCTTCGGTCAATACCCGGCAGCCTATGCTGCTCGGGCTCGCCCGTCCAAAAACGCTCGCTTCAAGCAAAAGCGTAAAAAAAATGGCAGGCGACCGAGGTCGCCTGCCGTTGAAGCACGAGATGAAATATCAAGGAACTTGAACGGTTTGGCCGTCGGCCGGCAGCAGTAGATTTGTGAAGTTTGTTCCACCTGACTGAGTGTAGGGCACCAAATGCACGCTACCGTCAGCGAAGACGAACAGAGCCCCAGCCGAGAACGGGCCACCCCATTCACCTTTGGGACTTGCTGCCGCGGTAGTGCTATCCTTCTTTACAGTTGCAACGACGCCGCGAGCGGTAGCCTCTGTGCCGCCAGTGCGAATATCACCTTCATTGGTGCCGTAAGCAGTGGTGGCGATGTACTTACGCCGGCCATAATCGTATTGGCTGTGCCGTCGAGAGCTGAAATACCTTGTACCGTTCTGGTGGTGAAAGCCGGCGTAGTTGACTGACTTAGCGTCACCGTGGTGGTTAAAGTGGTTCCGGAAACCGCGTCGTTCAAATTGGCGTTCCAAGCATAGTCAGTAACCGTCGCTACGATGCCACGTCCACGGCCTTTACACAAGAACCCTTTGATCTGCACATTACCAGGTGTATTTTGCGTGATGTAGTTTTGCTGTTCCATGTAGGGCAGCAACATGTACGCCCAAGACCCAGTGTTTAGGGGCTTCGTGTAATCAAGTGTAGCCGCAGTATAGGTGCCGTTACCAACTGACGGCAGGAACCCTTGGGCATCATTCATGCCGTGTGAAGCCAGACCGATCTGCTTCAGATTGTTCAAGCTGTCGGCACGGTTGGCCGCTTCGCGGACTTTTTGTACGGCCGGCAGCAGCAGGCCGATCAGGATCGCGATGATCGCGATGACGACCAGCAGTTCGATCAGCGTAAAACCGCGCTGATCTCTGTGAGAGAGGATCTTCGACATAAAGACTCTTCCTTCCGAATAGGAAAAAGGATGACGAACCTTCAGCGACAATGCCAAAGGATAGGCGTCGGCAGCTCCCGCCGACGGGACCGAGCAATTCGCGCCTTCAAAAGATAATAAGAATGAACCGCAATGTCGCGCCTGAGATGATTCGCGATCATTGAAATCCGCGCAGATGACGGCCACTCTCTGATTTTTCTCAGGTTGCACATGCGAAGTCAACAACAAAGTGCAAAAAAGCGTCAAAATGTCTTGCTTGATTCGTCGCGGTGCAAACCGCGCTCCGCTATGGCTGGCTCTGGCGAAGCCTTTCGTTTGCCGAAGTACCCCACCATTTTTCCCAAAGGATCAGGTACGCTGGGACCAAGATCGGCCTCACGACCATGGTGTCAAGAAGTACTCCGAAGGCCAACGCAAACCCCATCTGCTTCAACTCGATGAGCGAACCGGCCAAAAGCGAAGCGAAAGTGCCCGCCATGATAAAGCCGCAGCTCGAAATTACGCCCCCGGAGCGGGCAAGACCTGCAACGATCCCTTTTAGCTTGCCATGCTCTTTTTGCTCTTCGTGAATGCGGGTCATCAGAAATATGTTGTAGTCTTCGCCAACGGCCACCAGAATGGTGAACAGAAACAGCGGTATCTGCCAGTCAAGCCCAATGAAACCCCTCGGATGAATGAGCCAAAACAGAGCAATAGTGGTTCCCAGGGTACTGACATAGCTAAAGACGACGCTGATCACCAGATAAACAGAAACCGTGACCGATCGCAGCAAGAGCAACAGGATCGCGAACACTCCCGCCGGGACGAGAACGCCAATCAGCTTTTGATCGCTGGCTGTCACGTTATGGAGGTCGCTCAGGTTGGCGGCCGAGCCAAGCACGAAAAACTTTGTGTCAGCCGGCATGTTATCCGCTACCGCGGGGCCGACCGCTTGTCGAATTTGCTCGAGCTGGGTGATGCCTTCGGTGCTGAAGGGATCGCGGGCCGAGACAAGTTCGATGCGAGCGACATGTCCGGCGTCGCCGCCGACATAGTATTTTTGTGCCCGCTTGCGGATGATGTCGGCGATGTCTTGACCCGGCAACGCGAGACTTTCCAATTGAGTCAAAGATGCCTGGGCCGCGGCACTCGTGCCAAGCGGCGCTGTCAAGCTGCGCATGTCGGCGACGCCCAGTTCGTGCGTTCTATCTTGCAGCCGAGCAGTCAATTCTTGAATTGTTTTTGTTCCGTTCGGCTCACGAAAGTCAAATGTATCGCTCTGCAATAGGATGGTTGTCGTCCCTAATACTCCCGGCGCAAAATGTTTTTCCAGCGCCGCAGTTCCAACAATGGCTTGAGAACCTTTCGGTAGTTTGTCGATCACGCCGTAATCGAGCCGGCCGTGCCATACCATGGCGATGACGCAAAAGGGCGCGAGAATCCCAACAGTCATAAGCCAAACGGCTCCAGGCCGGCGTAGCAACACGCGTCCCACCGCTTCCCAGATATGTTCCAGCGGATTGCCGTGCAGCAGTCGGCCCCACAAGCCGCTCGGTTTTTTCACAACGGCCAAGCCGGCTGACGTATCGGCCATGCGCGGCCAAAACGCCCAATGTCCTGCGAGACAAAGCAAAGAAGGACTGAAGGTAAGGGCGGCTGCTAGAACAATCGCCAATGAGATGGGGATTACAACGCCTGCTTCGTGGTATTTGCCGAACGTGGCAAAGACGAGCATGCCAATGCCGCAGATGACAGTGGCGGCGCTGGCAGCCACGGTAGCCCCCACCCGGCTTACGGCGATTGCCACCGCTTTGCGCGGAGGGACGCCACGTTCGAGTTCTTCTTTGAAGCGTGCGGTCAGAAACAGACAGTAATCGACACCCGCGCCATATCCAAGAATTGTGATAAAGATCTGGATGCCTTCGAAGAGACTCAGCACTCCCGCTCCCGCTAATAGAGAGAGAAGGCTCAGCGCGATTTCCACGGCGATATAGACCGTTGCCAATGGCATAACGATCAAGAAAGGCGCGCGATAAATGATCAGCAACAGACTGGCCACCATGATTATGGTCCAGGAGCGGGTTGCTTGAGCGCTTTTTGCCTGCGCCTGCGCTACGTCCCGGCCAAGCAGGCCACTACCGCTCAGATCGACTGACAAGCCGGCCGGCGAGCGGGCATCGTGGCGGACGTCTGCTACCACGTTTTCAACGGCGGAAACCGCCGACCAATTCCGCGAATCGAGAAAGCTGTTTTTGAGATCGACGATCACTAATGAGGCTTTTTGATCGGGACTATCGAGCAGCTTGCCGCTTCCTTCATCCTGAAAGGTGCGCACTTCGGAGATGGCGCTCGCATAGTCCGGATTCTTGGCCAACTCCTTCAAACGCGGTGCGAGAACATCGGCAATCAGCGAACGATCTTCAGCGGTCAGGGCGCCATCTTCGCGATGGACGACGATAACGACTCCGCTGCGTGGTCGTTGCCCGGAAAAAGCCCGATCAAAAAGTTCTTCGCCTTGTCGGCTTGGCGCGGTTGCTGGCAGGAATTCCGTGTCGCCATGCCGGGCTACCTTATCCCAAGAAGGCGCCGCCCATTTGAGACCTAGCAGTAGCCCAATCCAGAGCAGAAGAATGATCGGCCAGGCGCGTTCAACCAAGTTTCCGATAAAGGAATACATGCCGCTTCCCTCGCAATTGCATTATTTCAGCGAGAAATCCGCAAATAGCATACCGGAAGAAGTTCAGGGTACATTCCGAGAATTGACGAGGCTTTGACTCAGACGGACGAGAACTTTCTTAAGTGCAGAGGCCATTTCAGTCTGAAAATCGTGAGTCACAGATTAAACACAGACGAAACACGGATAGACCAAATGTCTTATCCTGCTGACCAAATTCCAACCAAACACAACAAAAACAATTTCGCGCAAAGCCGTAATGGAAACCAAAGAAGAAATGCTTTGATTTCCTTTGCGCCCTTGCGGCTTTGCGCGACAATTTATCATAATCAAAAGGCAGCACGAACCGTGAATCATTCGACGGGACAGGGTGTCGCTTGCCAAACCTCTTTAGCATATTGGGCGATCGTCCGGTCGCTCGAGAAGTAGCCGGAAGCGGCGATGTTGAGAATGGCTTTTCGTGCCCATTCTTCCTGATTGCGGTACAAGTCGCTGACGCGCATCTGCGTTTTCGCATAGTCCGTCAGATCGGCCAGATGCATATAGTGATCACCATTCGTCAGCAGTGTTTCTTTGATAGCAGCGAAGATCCCCGCTTCGCCCCGGCTAAAGAATTCAAAAAAGATCAGATCAAGTGCAGCGCGTGTTTCCGGCTCATGTTCGTAATGCCACATCGGGTTATACCACCCGCGATTGTTGACGACCTGCTCAGCGGTGAGGCCAAAGAGGAAGAAGTTCTCTTCCCCCGCTTCGCGCGCCATTTCGATGGTGGCGCCGTCGCGTGTGCCCACCGTTAAAGCGCCGTTCATCATGAACTTCATGTTGCTGGTGCCGCTTGCTTCGTAACCCGCAGTCGAAATCTGCTCGGAGACGTCAGCAGCAGGAATCAGTCGTTCGGCTAAGGAAACGTTGTAGTCCGGCAGGAAAACGACCTTTAGTTTGCCTCTTACGGACGGATCCGCATCGATTACGGCTGCCACGTTGTTGATTAATTTGATAATTACCTTCGCCAACTTGTAAGCGGGCGCTGCCTTGCCGGCGAAGAAGAACGTTCGCGGCGGGCCGTCCAACTTGGAATTTGCACGTAGCCGGTTGTAAACGATAATGATGTGCAGCACGTTGAGCAATTGCCGTTTATACTCGTGAATTCTTTTGATCTGGCAATCGAAGATCGAATCGGGGTCGACGGGTTGGCCCGTGGCATCCTTCAGCCAATTGCCGAAACGGACCTTCGATTCCCGGTTGGCTTTGCGAAACTGCTGGCGGAACGAAGCGTCCTGGGCCAGCGGTTGTAGCTTGCGCAATAGATCGAGGTTGGTAATCCATTCCGGTCCGATGGCCTCGGTGATGAGCCCGGCCAATGCCGGATTCGCCGTGAGCAACCAGCGGCGCGGCGTCACGCCATTGGTCTTGTTGCTGAAGCGCTCGGGAAACATCTCCGCAAATTGCGGGACCAGCTGGGTCTTGACAAGTCGAGAATGAATTTCCGCTACACCGTTGGTGCTATGCGATCCGAGGATCGCCAAGTTGGCCATGCGCACCTGGCGGGCGGGAGCTTCTTCGATCAGGCTCAAATGGCGTATGCGCTCGAAATCGCCCGGAAAGCGCTTCATCACATCGCCGAGAAAGCGCGAATTGATTTCGTAGATGATCTCGAGCAAGCGCGGCAGGACGCGCTCGAACAATTCGATCGGCCACTTCTCCAGTGCTTCCGGCAGGAGCGTATGGTTCGTGTAAGCAAGCGTACGGACGGTAAGATCCCACGCTTGTTCCCAAGTCTGGCCTGCCTGATCCAACAGGATGCGCATCAGTTCGGCGACCGCCATGGCCGGATGCGTATCGTTCATCTGGATGGCGACTTTATCGGGCAGCGCTGCCCAGTCGTTGCCGCGCTGCCGGAAGCGAGCGACAATGTCAGCGAGCGAGCAAGCGACGAGAAAATATTCCTGAATGAAGCGAAGCGAACGACCTCGCGGCGTCGAGTCGTCGGGATAGAGCACGCGGGTAAGAGACTCGGCATTCACTTTGTCGAAAACCGCGCCGAAGAAATCGCCGCTGCTGAACTCGCCGAAGTCGAAATAATCGGGCGAGGCGGCGCCCCAGAGTCTGAGCGTGTTGATCGTCTTGCCGCCGTAGCCGACAATCGCCCGGTCGTAGGGAATGCCCAGCAAATTCATCGGCTGTTGCGGCAAAGCCGTAATGACGCCGCCGCGCATCCGCACCGAGCTATTCAGCGACACGGATACGCTTTCATTCAGCCGCGCGACTTCCCATGGATCGGGCCGACGAAGCCAATTGTCGGGCTTTTCAAGCTGGTAGCCATTCTGGATTTGCTGATTGAAGATGCCGTATTCGTAGCGCAATCCATAGCCGATAGCGGGAATTTGCATGGTGGCGAGCGAATCGAGGAAGCAGGCTGCCAACCGGCCCAGTCCGCCGTTGCCCAGGCCGGCATCGGGCTCCTGCTCGATCGTCTCACTCCAGTGTTGGCCTTTATCGGAAGCGAGATCGTCTTCGACCCAGTCGCGCACGCCCAGGTTGGTGATGTTATTGGCGAGCGTTCGGCCGATCAAAAATTCCATCGACAGGTAATAGACCTGTTTCGGATTCACCGCATCGTATGTTTCTTGTGTCTTCAACCACCGTTGAGCGATCAAATCGCGCAGAGAGCTGGCAATGGCTTCAAAGCGATCGCGCGAAGTCGCCTTCTGCATCGAGACAACGCGATCGAGCACGAGATGCCGATCGTAGTAGTCGCCATCCCGAAACCGGAATGGGCCGCATTCGTATTGGAGAAGATTATCGGCCATGGGTTCTCCGCTGGCGGCTTTTCGCTCGCTTACAATCCATAAGGCTACGGAACAATCAGCAAGCGCGAAGCCACACAAGCGGTGGTCATCGGCCCAGCTGCGCTTTCGCTGCTGCCACCACTGCTTCCACCGTGAACCCAAAATGCTTCAATAGATCTTTCAACGGGGCCGACTCGCCGAACGAACGCATCGCGATGATTTTACCCTTCGTCCCCGCGTAGCGTTCCCAACCGAAGGCGGCTGCCATTTCCACGCAGACGCGTGCGGTGATCGTCGGCGGGATGACGCCTTCGCGATACTCTTGGGTCTGGTTCTCGAAGATTTCCCAGCTTGGCATGCTGACAACACGGGCTTTGATGTTCGCGGCGGTCAGTTGCTCGTGAGCCGACACGCATAGGCCGACCTCGCTGCCGGTTGCGATTAACAACACATCGGGTTTGCCGTCCGGAGCGTCGATCAAGGTGTAAGCGCCTTTGGTCAAGCCGGAGGCAGGCGCGTATTTTGTGCGATCGAGCGTTGGCAACGCTTGGCGAGACAGCGCGAGAATGACCGGATCCCGTTTCATCTGCATTACGAAGCGCCATGCTTCGGCAACTTCGTTCGCATCGCCGGGGCGGATGACAATTAGATTCGGCATTGCCCGCAGCGACGCGAGTTGTTCGATCGGCTCGTGAGTCGGTCCATCTTCGCCCACGCCAATCGAATCGTGCGTGAAAATATAGATGACCGGCATCTCCATCACCGCCGCCAGCCGGATGGCGCCGCGGCCGTAATCGCTGAAGATCAGAAAGCCCGCGCCATAGGGACGAACTTTCGTGGCGCCCATGCCATTCAGAATGGCGCCCATGGCATGTTCGCGAACGCCAAAGTGCATGTTGCGCCCGCCCGGCGAGCCAGGTTCCAAAGTCCCCGCGCCGTCAAAATTCAGCAGCGTCTTCGTCGAAGGCGCCAGATCGGCCGAGCCGCCCATCAGCCACGGGACATTTTTCGCAACAGCGTTGAGGACTTTTCCCGATGACTCGCGCGACGCCAAGCCTTTGGCGTCGGCCGGGAAAGTGGGGATGTCTTTGTCCCAGCCGCCAGGCAGGTCGCGCTTCTGCATGGTTTCGAAGTCGCGGGCCAAGTCAGGATACTTGGCCTTATACTGTTCGAAGGACGCCATCCACGCGTCGCGCAATTTCTTGCCGCGCTTGCCGATTTCCTGCTGGAAGCGGTCGTAAACCCCCTCGGGCACCAGGAACTTGGCATCTTCGGGCCAGCCGTAGAAGCGCTTGGTCAGTTTGATTTCTTCATCGCCCAGTGGTTCGCCGTGCGCTTCCTTGGTGTCTTGCTTATGCGGAGCGCCCCAGCCAATGAGGCTATCGACGATGATGAAAGTGGGCCGATCATCCGTTTTCTGAAACTGCTGAATCGCTTCGCCGAGTGAAGCGATGTCGTTCGCATCGTTGACGTGCAGCACGTTCCAGCCGTAAGCGCGATAGCGCGCGCCGACATCCTCGGTAAAGGCCAGCGTGGTATGGCCTTCGATTGAAATGCGGTTGCTGTCGTAAATGAGGCAGAGATTTGACAACTTCAAATGTCCCGCCAGGGAAGAAGCTTCGCTGGCGATGCCTTCCATCATGCAACCGTCGCCGCAAATCGCATAAACGTTGAAGTCGAACAGCTTTTCAAAGCCCGGCTTGTTGAAGCGCGCGGCGATCCAACGGCTGGCGATCGCAATGCCGACGGCATTCGCTACGCCCTGTCCGAGCGGCCCCGTGGTTGTCTCGACGCCCGCCGTCATGCCGTATTCGGGATGCCCCGGCGTACGGCTGCGCAACTGGCGGAATTTCTTGATTTCTTCGATCGGTAGGGACGGTTCATTAACAACCTTGCCATCTTTGACGTTCTTGACGCCCGTCAGATGGAGCATGGCATACAGCAGCATCGAGGCGTGGCCATTCGAGAGCACGAAGCGATCGCGGTTCGGCCAAAGCGGGTCTGCGGGATCGTAGTTCAAGAACCGCTGCCAAAGGCAATAGGCGACGGGCGCCAGCGACATCGGCGCGCCGGGATGGCCGGAATTCGCCTGCTGCACAGCGTCCATCGCCAGGGTCCGGATGGTATTGATGCACAAGGTGTCGAGCGAATCGTTCGCTCCTTTGATTGGGCTCGTTACGCCGCCTGCCATGTTCCAACCTCTCGCAAAAATGGTTTGTTCCGCTGTTGCACCTGTTTTATGAACCGAGCGCCTCGACTGCCTTCACCTTATTCAAACGGCGTTGATGTCGCTCCGCCGCACTGAAGCGACTCGATAAGAATTGCTGAACGATCTCCCAAGCGACAGAAGCGCCGATCACGCGTCCGCCAAGGCAGATGATGTTCATGTCATCATCTTCAACGCCTTGATGCGCGGAGAAGTGATCGTGTACCAAAGCTCCCCGCGCCTCCCTGCACCTTGTTGACGGCAATGCTCGCGCCGACCCCGCTGCCGCAAACGGCAATGCCGCGCTCAACCTTGCCTGCCGCCACTGCTTGAGCTAAGGGGATAACAAAATCGGGGTAATCGTCCCCGGCGATGTAGGAGCTTGCCCCAAAATCAACGACTTCGGTCCCTTCGCCCTGCAAGCGAGCGAGCAGTTCAACCTTCAATTCGTAACCGCCATGATCGGAAGCGATGCCGACACGCATGGAGAGACCTCCCCTGATAATCACGGGCTTCAGCCTTTACTTATAGGAACTTCAGCCTTTACTTATAGGAAATAGGCGCTGAAAGTGAGCCTTCAGCAGTGAATATGGGATTGCCTCAATTGATTTAACCTGAGCAGTGCACAATTAGAATGGTGAGCCGAGCAGCGTAAGCGGTCAGGTTCCGTCGGTACCCGGCAGTTTACGCTTCTCGGCTCGCCTGCTCAGAGTCGCTTCGGGAAATATTTCCCGAAGCGACTTTGCAACAAAATCGCGGGAAACGCGCGGGCCTGTTGTTAGCCGGACGCGCAAGTGACAGCCTGATGCAGGGCAGGCCGGGAGGCCTGTCCTCACTGGGAGAAGCCTATCAGTTAATATTCGGGAAATCTTTCCAGAAAGCCAAACCGGATAAAACCGGATGAAAACGCGCGGTGAAATATAAACGACTCCGAGTTCGCATAGGCAGCATTTCCCGCACTTGTTAGACTGTCCCGCACGAAGTAATACGGCCTTGTTCAATTGCTGAAGGAACGATCTCATGGCAGGAAGTCGTCTCGTCCGTTTTGCCGGGCGCTCGTGTGGGGCAGAACAGCCGTTGCTCTGGATTGCCGGGCCTTGCGTGATTGAATCGTATGATCTGACGCTTTCCATCGCGGAAACGTTGGCCGGGTTCTCCGATCGGCTTGGTTTTCAACTGATCTTCAAAGCTTCATTCGATAAGGCCAATCGCACTTCAGGTAAGTCTTTCCGCGGACCGGGCTTGCACGAAGGGCTGAAGACATTGGATGCCGTTAAGCAACAGCTCGGCTTGCCCGTCACGACTGATCTTCACGAAACCAGCCAGGTGACGGCGGTCGCTCAAGTTTGCGATTTACTGCAAATCCCGGCGTTCCTGGCTAGGCAAACCGATCTGGTTCTCGCCGCCGGCCAATCGGGCAAAGCAGTAAACGTGAAAAAAGGCCAGTTCATGGCGCCCTGGGATATGAAGAACGTCGTCTCCAAAATGAATGAAACGGGCAACGCCAACCTGTTGCTGACCGAGCGAGGCACGACCTTTGGCTACGGCCAACTGGTCAACGACATGCGAGCGATTCCGTGGATGCAGGATCTCGGTAGGCCCGTCATTTTTGACGCCACGCATAGCGTGCAGACACCGGGAAGTCAGGGCGACCGTACCGGCGGAGATCGACGCATGGTCCCTTACCTCGCTCGCGCTGCGGTAGCCGCCGGCTGCGATGGTATTTTTATCGAGACGCATCCGCGACCGGACGAGGCGCTGAGCGATGGACCGAATATGATACCTTTGAATGAACTACCTGAGCTAGTTCGGCTCTGCACCCGCCTGCGCTCGGCAGTTGAAACAGCCAAGCCTGAGATCATCCATGAACTTCGTGCCTCCGCTTAACCGCTTGCAAATGCTGTTCGTATTGGGGAGCCTATCCATTTTGACGGCCGGCTGCAGCAAGCCGGCTAACTCCACCCCAAAAGCAATCAGTGTGGCCGCGAAGGAAGACGCCGCTTTCAGTGCGCTCGATCGACTGGAACGCACCAATGATGCAGCCACCTGCCGGCAGGTGTTGCTCAATCTCGATTCCGGCATTGCAGTTCGCGAAGCAAAGCCCGAGCCGACTGTCCAACAATTGCGGCCGCTGATCGACTTGCTCGAACTCGAAAAGGATCAAGTCGAGGTCATCCTTCAGACAGTCTTCACGCGCGCCGATGCCGACTATATGGCCGATTGCTTCTTGCTTCGCGACGCGATGCAAGCGCTGGAGATCAAGCAAGATGCTCCTCTTCAGCAAGCCGAGCGCGCGTTCGCCTGGGTTTGTCGGCAGGTCTATCTGCGCGACACGCCCTATCTGCCGGCGCCGCCCTGGTGGGTTCTACAGGCCGGTTCGGGCAGCTCGCTGGACCGCGTCTATGTCTTCCTTGCCGCTTTGCGACAACTTGGCCTTGATGGTTGTCTTGTCGGCCCACCCGAGTTGGCGACTTCGACCAGCATTGCAACCACCAAGCAGCCGGGCGCCAAACCTCGCTTTGCACCTGTTCGCGCGGTCGGCGTGCGAATCGACACCGAGATCTTTCTCTTTGATCCAGTCGAAGGCCAACCACTTTACTTCGACGGAAAAATCGCCACGCTCGCGCAATTGCGCAACAATCCCGCCAATACTAAAGCTAGTGACGTTAGGTCGTGGGAGGTTTTTGTGTCCGCGCCCGGCCGGCTTTATCGCCGCGCATGCAATGGCTTGAAAAAGAGATGCCTGCCGCTAATGCCGTGCATTTGTACGTCGATCTTCCGGGCTTGATCAAACGCGTGCAACAGGCGTTGCCGCCCGGCCTCCACTGCCGAGTCTGGAATCCGCCGCAAGATCCTTTGTCGATCCTCTGGATCGATGAAGCCTACGCACGGGAAGTAAAGGGAAACGGCAACATTCTCTTTAGCCCGCTCCAATATCAGTTCCGAGAATCGCATCTGCCGCGGCAGTTCATGCCGAACCTGCAAGTGAACGGCGCGCCGCTGAGCGGTACGCCGGTCGAGATGATCCAGCAGATGTTTCGGGCGGAGTTCGCCAGCTCCATGCTGGCTGCCGACACCCCCCGAGACCAACTATTGCGCGGCAACTTCAGCAGCGCCACCACGGCATTGAGCGAATTGAAAGAACGCAACGATCGCTTCCGCGAGCGAATCGTTCACGAAACTTTCACCTCGAAAGATATCGATGACTGGGCACGGAAAGCCAGTGAAGTCTACGGCAACATTGCTCGAGCCGAACGGGTAGGCGACGGTGTTGCCCTTGCCCAAGCGAAAGCCGATGAGGCGGAATTTTTACGCTCGCCCCTATCCGAAAAGATAGCGCTGCTGACGCGTGGAGGAACTTCACGTCTATTGAGCGCGGAAGCCTCGTATCAACTGGCGTTAATCATGCACGAACGGGCCGAGCTCGCCCAAGCCCGTTATCAACGCGAAGCAGACGACAAAAACAGAGAAGATGCCCTAAGCTGGTGGGCAACCGCTTCCGACGCCTGGCGCCGCTATCTCGACAACTACAACGACCTGCGCAAAGTTTTCCACGATCGCGACAGCCACGCCAGTCGTCTGAAACAGGAATGCGAGACAGCGCAGGCGCAAACCAATGCACGCGGAAATTAGCGAAGCTCTGCGATCGTGCTTTAGGCCGCCGGCGCCGTCAACTGGCTACTACAAGCCTGAAACGCCAGCGAAGAATTGACTCCTCTTCGCTGTCGCTTCGGGCTTGTAGTAGCCCTGACCCTGAAAAACTTGCTTGGTTCTCAAAATGCTTTTGCATCCGTAGGTCGCTTCGAAGTACAATCCATCCCGATGGCGTTCGAATGTCTGCCAAACGAGGTTTTCATGCGCGTGCGACTTGTGCCCGTCGAGGCCGGCGAATCGACAATCGAGATCACCAAAGATCTGGTGCTGGTCGGCCGTAAGGAAGACTGCGATCTGCAACTCGACCATAAGAGCATTTCAAAACAACATTGCGTGATCGTCAAGACAGATGGCCTGCTGCTGCTGCGCGACTTGGGCAGCACCAACGGCACACGCGTGAACGGCCAACGCGTGCGGCGGGCCGCCCTGTTGCCGAATGATCAGTTGAATATCGCGAGCTTGAAGTTCAAAGTGCAGTTCTCGGAAGATGAGGAGGAGTCGGTCGACCCGGAACAATATACGCAGCAGCTCGACGCCAAAGACATCGAACGAATCATGCGCAAGACCTCGGAAGCCGCTGACTTGGACGACGACAGTTCGGCGGAAATCAACCTGCCCCCGATGAAGGCGAACGAACTGCCCGACATGATCGAAGAAGAAAAAGCGGCTAAAAAGCGCTAACGATACGTTTCGTGCAGCGGGAGCGCCGTGCCGTAAGGCCGACATGCAGAGATACAGGGCGGCCTTACGAGTCGACGCTCGCCGAGCAAACCGGGCCCCGGCTGCCGTTAAAGCCGCAACCCTAATTAATATCGGCACTGATCAGGTCTTTTTTTTCAGAATTCTCATCTATTCTCATCAAAAGTCTTGACTCCGCCCCTTGCCTAGAGTCTTATGTTGCATTACCGTGATAGAATCGCGAATAGACCGCTCGTTGAAGACTCAGAATTACTCCCATCTTAGGTCGGCTGGCGCTTTCGCGTTCTCATTCAACTGTTTTGAGAGTTTTTCATCATGTCGTTAGTCTCCATGATCTCGCGGTCGCGACCGATGACCGTTGCCACTTACGCGCTGACCCTCCTGGTTCTCATTACGTTTGGGAACGTAGCGCAGGCGGCCGATGGCAAGCCGAACCTGATTGTCCATATCATCGATTCTGCGGGCTGGATCTTCGGACCCATCATGCTGATCGTTTCGGTCGGCCTGACGGCTTTGTGCGTTTTGCTCACGCTCGATTTACGCCTTTCCGTCGCCATTCCACCCGGCTTTGTGGATGAGTTCACCGATACGGTGAACAAGCGCAAGTTCAAAGAAGCCTTTGAAATGACGCGCAACGACACCTCTTACCTGGCACGTGTGCTGACGGCTGGCATGAGCCGGTTGCAATATGGCCTGGAAGATGCGCGTGAAGCCGCGGCCAACGCCTTGGAAGGCATTCGCTCCGAGAAGGAACAGAAGAACGCCTACACGGCCGTGATCGGCACGCTTGGGCCGTTGCTCGGGCTGGTCGGAACCGTCTTCGGTATGATCATCGCCTTTATGGAATTGGCGTATTCCGAAGCCCAACCGAGCCCGAAGCTGCTGTCGAAAGGTATTTCGCACGCCCTGGTAGTAACGTTGCTGGGCGTCGGCGTGTCCGTGCCGGCTATCTTCTTCAACGCCTTCTTCCGCAACCGCATCGTGCGTATGTCGATGGATACCGGCCACATTGCCGACGATCTCTTGACGCAGATGTACCATAATTCGAAGAAGGCCGGCCCTCCAGGCGCCGGGACGACGACCCAGGCGCCTGCGGCAAGTCAGGCGTCCCGCAGCTAATGGGCGTGGCCGTGTCAGCAGAATGCGGAACTAAATTCATAGCCGCGTGCGTCTAACGGCAGAGTTCGTCTGCCAGTGTTATGTTTTCCGAAACGGGTGCGTAGACAACAGCGTCGGAGATTACGATGAGTCACGGCGGCGGCGGTGAAGAAGATGTCGGCGAGGCGAATCTGACGTCGCTGCTGGACCTCGTCTTGCAATTGCTGATGTTCTTTTTGATCGTGGCGAATTTCGTCGTCGAGCAGAACAATCAGGATATTCGTCTCCCCATCGCGACGACAGCCTCTCCCATCGACAAAGAGGTGAAGGACACTCTATCGTGTAACGTCGATCAGTATGGCAATCTCGTTGTGTCCGAATCAGAAAGCTATAACAACGACTTGCAGATTCAGGCGTATATGCTTCGGGAATACAATAATCATCGACAAGTGCATCCCGAAACAATGAAGTTTATGGCCGTCGTCGTTCGTGGCGACAATCGAACTGATTGCCAATATATCCATCGCGTTATGACAGCCGCGAAACAAGCCGGCTTCTCCAATGTCCAATTGCGCGCGAATAAAACGGCGACGGGGAGCTGATCGATCATGTTCGGGCAAAAAAAGAAAAAATCGGAACCCCAGATCGAGACGAATCTAAATCGCGTCGTCACGCCCATGCTCGATATGACCTTTCAGATTCTCTTCTTCCTCATCATGAATTTCCGGCTTCCTACGCCAGAAGGCCAGGTTGATCTCTTTTTACCGCAGGAAGAGAGCGGCGGGCAATCTGCCTCAACTGACGCATTGGACCAGGTTGACGACGAATACTCTCTTCGAGTGCGGGTCTTCGGGCAACCGGGCGATGAACGACAGGGCACTATCGCTGCACTAAGCTGGATACCGAAAAAAGCCGAGTCCGAGACGATCAATCCGTCTGCCGATGCCGGCAACGAAAAGGATGAATATTTTCAAAAACTCGATCCGCTGATGTATGGTCTGGTTCGGCATTTGAAGCAGTATCAGCCGAAAGAAGGCGGCAAACAGCCGACGATCAAGATTGAGTTCGACAAGAAACTTCGCTATTCGGAACTTCTTCGCATCATGGATGTCTGCCGCAAGATGAAGTTCCAGAAAATCGGCGTCATGCCCATCCCGAAAGGCAAGGAGTAGGCTGGCAGCCCGGTGCTTTCCTGCTTAGCCCAAATTGTTTTAACACTTTCACTTCATGCTCGATGGTCCTGCTGTCACTGTTGCCCTTGAGACTTGTGGGATCACGCATGTCGTTTGGGTTCCCGATAGCCATCTAGGCGCCTGGGAGCAGGCTCTAGTCAGCTCGAACACTATCCGCTTGATCCGCGCCTGCCGGGAGGGGGAGGCGATTGGCATCGCCGGCGGCTTGATCCTCGGCGGCGCCAAGCCAGTGGTGATGATGCAGTGTACCGGCTTGTTCGAAGCCGGCGACGCGTTGCGGAACATCGTACACGACCTCAAATTGCCGCTAATTCTCCTCGTCGGCGTGCGGAGCTATCTAGCCTTTCAAGAAAATAAAACGACTGACAATTGCCCAATCTTCACGAATCCTATCCTCGACGCGTGGAAACTGCCCCACACTCTAATCGACCGCCTCGATCCCGGTGCCGGCGACCTAATCGAAGCCCTCCGAGTGATCCAGCGCTCTCACCAAGCTGGGGCCATTTTGGTGGCTGAGTAGGGGAGGCTTTTAGCCGAGTCGGAACTCAGACGAGTTCCGCGGGTGCGCCAACTCTTTCTGGCAATTCTGGCGAGCGGTGCGGCGTAAGCCCGCCGTGGTTGCGAACCCACGGCGGGCTTACGCCGCGCCGCTCGCCAGAATCCGTTGGCGCACCCAGTTCCGCTACGCGAATGTTCGGTTGCAGCGGCGGAACTCTGACTAGTTCCGCAAACGCGAATTGCGGTAACTTTCTGAGAGCTCAAACCGAGCTTTAAGCTAATTAATTGGAATGACCGGTGCTTTATGTAAGGGTTTACACGAACGATTTAAGTTCGAAATAAGGAGAGACGCTTGGCATCCAAGGTGAAAAAGGGTAAAAATAAAGTTGTCCTTCTAGGGAAATAGCTGGATAGGGGTACACCCCCGTTCACGGTCGTTGTGCCGTGGCCCCTGGAAGCGGCGAGGACTTCATCTATGGTGCGCCGTAGCGCCGACTCTGGCAGTTGTTGCGTTAAATCAACGGGACTTCGGAGGTCGGATCGTTTTCTAGCCGGTTTGGAAAAATGCGATCGGGTGACGTTCGTTACCCACGTACATCCCGACCCCGACAGTCTGGGCAGCATGATGGGGCTGGCCCACCTTGTGCATTCCAAACTTGGCCTTTCGACTCGGCTAACCCGTGATGGGCTCATAAGCCGGGCCGAAAATCGTGCGCTGGTCGAATTACTCAGCGTTGATTTGCTGCCGATTGAAGAGATCGTCTGGTCGAAAAAAGACGCGGTGGTGATGGTCGATAGCCAGCCCAATACAGGGCGGCACTCTTTCGACGACGAGTTGCCTCTTTACGCTGTTATCGACCATCACGAAACGCCGGGCGATCTGGAAGATGTCGAATTCATCGACGTTCGACCTCGTTACGGCGCCACCTGTACGCTGGTCACTAAATACCTGATCGAGCAGAATGTTGCCATTCCGGAGCGTCTCGCCACCGCGCTGTTGTACGGCATTGAATCGGAAGTGTCGGGCTACCCGCGCGAAGCCAGCGAAACGGACGACAGCGCGGTGCAATACCTTTTTCCGCTCGCGGATAAGGATCTTCTTTCACAGATTAAAAACGCCCGCTTACCCCATTCCCATTTCGAATGCCTCTTGCAGGCACTACAGAACTCGTTCATTTACGACCGAATCATCATCAGTTGGGTGAACGATCTGCCGCAGCCGGAGCAGGCCGCCGAGGTGGTCGATTTTCTTGTTCGTTTTGAAAAGGTCGATTGGGCGCTTTGCGGTGGTGTATTTCGCGATAAACTCGTGCTTTCCCTGCGTTCGTCTTTGCACGACGCGCGTTCCGGTGAGCTGCTTCGTCAGGTTGTCGGCAAGCTCGGCCGTGCCGGCGGCCATGATCGGCGGGCTGGGGGCTGCATTCGCCTGCCAAGCACCTCGCTGAATGCTATTGAAGACATGCAGTCCGAATTGCGGCGCCGGTTCCTCAAAGCGCTTAAGATCGAAGATTGCCGCGGTCAGCGTCTGGTGCCGCTCCGGGAGATGTTGCAAAACTTGCAGGGCTGATGACGATACGATCCAAACGCAAGCAATTCGATAGAAGGGAAAGAAGACGGCCTGTATGGCATTTCGCGAGTCTGACACGGGAGATGAGCGGGCCGAGTCGCCCGATTGGCCGGACGAGCTTGCCGAGCCCGTAGCACGGCTCGGCCCGCCGATGTTTTCCGCATTCCCCGCACTCATGCGGGACGCAAAGCTCTTTCCGGCATACTCCTCATCGTTGGCGGCGGCGTCGCCAACTATCTTTATTGGATCGTATTCGAAGGTCCGATCGTCGCGGAACATCTTCTCTTTTTCATGCTCTTCGGACCGATCATCAGCGGCGTCGGGCTGATATATGCCGGCCTGCGCGATCGGGGGCTCTGGATCCTCGTATATCCCATGGGTTTGCTGCGCTGGCAGCGCGGCGAAGTCATCACGTTTCCCTGGGATGAAGTTACCGATTTAGTTTTTTATCGCGTTGTTGAGTGCGATAACCCCAAGCGCGAGGTTGGTGCTGACGGCGAACTCATCAGCGCTTGGCTGCCGATTGCCAAAATGGGATCGCGAACGCTGGGCGCCCACGTGGTGCTGCGCCGAAACGACGGAGTGGAAGCGATCCTTCCATCGTCGCTTTTTGATTTCCGTCGCCTTTGTCGGATTGCCCAAGTCAATACGTTTCGGGCCTTATGGCCAAACGTTTGGGCACAATTCCTCGACGGCCGGCAGGTCGAGTTTGGTTCGCTCTCGCTAAGCGTGGATGGCATCCATTTCGATAAGGTTTTCCTCGGCTGGCATGATCTCGAGGACGCGCTCGTCCAAATCGGCAAGTTGATCGTGCGATCTCGCCGACAACATCGTCCTTGGGCTAGCCTGCCGCTGCAGGGCGTATCGAATCCACATGTGTTGGCGGCACTTCTGATAGCTGGCCCGACCGCTGCGCGGCTTTTGGCCGCCAAGGAGTAGATAGTGCGCAATACTGTAGGCGCAGTTGAACGCCGCCACGAGCCTGAAGCGCCAGCGAAGAAAGAAGAATTCTTCGCTAGCGCTTCAGGCTTGTAACACCGTTGAGTGCCCGCCACGAGCCTAAAGCGCTGGCGAAGAGAAAAGGGATTTTTCGCGCTTCAGGCTTGTGGCTGCCATCAAACGTCATCTGAATGATTTTGCCAAGTCGAACTTCGTTGACTTCAGAGTCGATTCCTTTTACGATGCTCTTAAGAAAACTCTGCAACATTCGTGAACCAATGAACCGATCAAACGCCGAACTTGTTGCCAATTCTGCTGCCATTACGAACGGCTGCAATCCGATTGTTGGCAACGAATAGCTCCGAATGCTCTTTCTCCTGTTCGCAGCGAACGTGGCTCTGGAGCGACCTGCTTCAGGGCTTTTTTTGTGTCCCTAACTTGTCACTGCACCGGCCACTTGCCATGAAAATCGCAATCTACGATACGACGCTCCGCGACGGCAGCCAGGGAGAAGGGGTGCTCTTTTCCCTGCAGGATAAGCTGCTGCTGACTCGACGCCTCGACGAGCTGGGCGTCGATTACATTGAAGGCGGCTACCCGCTCTCCAATCCAAAGGACTTTGAATATTTTCAGGCCGTTCGCTCGCTCAAACTCAAACATGCCAAGGTCGCCGCTTTTGGCATGACTCGGCGTAAAAACGCTGACCCGGCTACCGACATGTGTCTGAAGGCCTTGCTCGATTCCGAAGCGCCCGTCGTCACTATTGTCGGCAAGACATGGGACATGCATGTCCGGGATATTTTGAACACGTCGCTTGATGAGAATCTGCGAATGATCGCAGACTCCGTTGCCTTTTGCAGGGCGGCGGGCAGGGAAGTCTTTTACGATGCCGAGCACTTCTTCGATGGCTTCAATGCGAATGCGGACTACGCGCTGCAAACCTTGAAGGCCGCCGAGGGCGCGGCGCAAACGTCGTAATTCTCTGCGATACCAACGGCGGCACCATGCCGGAGCGGGTTGCCGAGCGCGTTACGGCGGTGCGTAAAGCCTTGCGCTGCGAAATCGGCATCCATACGCATAACGATTGCGAGCTTGCCGTCGCGAACTCCTTGGCGGCGGTTTCGCATGGCGCTACGCAGGTGCAAGGGACGATGAACGGCATCGGCGAGCGCTGCGGCAATGTCGATCTCTGCAGCATCATTGCGAACCTGGCGCTGAAGTATGGGCATCAGGTCCTTCAACCGGGCAGTTTACAACGGCTTACTGAGGCTTCGCGCTACGTCTACGAAATCGCCAACATGAACTATCGGCCCGGCCAACCTTTTGTCGGCTTCAGCGCTTTCGCGCACAAAGGCGGGATGCATACTCATGCCGTCGCCAAGAATCCGATCAGTTATGAACACATCGATCCCGAACTGGTGGGCAACGAACGGCGGATCCTCGTAAGCGAACTTTCCGGGCAATCGACGATCCTCGCGAAGACAACGAAGTACGACATCAACCACGATAAAGCGCTGATGTCCAAGATTCTGACGCAGGTGCAGGACCTCGAGAATGAGGGCTACGAATTCGAGGCCGCCGAAGCGTCCTTTGACATTCTGGTGAAGAAGGCGATCGGCCAATACCAGCCCTGGTTTGAAAGGCAACACTACCGGGTCAATATCGAGCGCAATCTCGAAGGCAGACTGATCACGGAGGCGACTGTAAAACTGCGCGAACGACCAGATGCAACACATGGTGAGCGAGGGGGATGGGCCGGTGAACGCGCTCGATAGCGCTTTGCGAAAGGCGTTGCTGCCGATCTATCCACGCTTAAGCGAGATTCACCTGGCCGACTATAAGGTGCGCGTGGTCAACGCTCGTGCAGGGACGGCAGCGCGAGTCCGCGTGGTTATCGAGTCGCGCGACGGCGCCGATGTTTGGGGCACGGTCGGCGTGAGCGAAAACATCATCGAAGCCTCCTGGATGGCCCTCGTGGACTCCATCGAATACAAACTGTTCAAAGATCAGGAAGAGAAGGGGGGCGAATGATGGCAAAAGCACAGCGATCCGCGGAACGACGGACAAAGCCCGAAAATCCTTTTCGACTGGGAATTCGGTGTGGAATCGACGGGAAGATGATTCCTCTCGTTGAGGATGACCTATTGCACCCGCGCGACGGGGATACCGTCATGGAGGTCGATGAACACGATTCGGACCGAGCGTACCTCAAGTACGTATTCAAAGAGCGAACCGCAACTCGTCCCGACGTTCGAGTGTTTTCGGATCACGGCATCGATTTTCAATGCGGCGGCGTTCAACCGCTTTCCCCGGATATTGCTGTCGTTGTAGGCGATCCGATCGAACTGCCCAAACGAGGGGGAGTTTTTCCCGTCGTTGATCGTAAGGCTCGCATTCTCTTCATCATTGAATTGGTGTCGCAAGGGACCCGGCGCATCGATTTAGTCTGCAAACCACCTCTCTATTATCAGGGCGGTGTGCCGCTATTAATCTTAAGCGATGCACCCTATAGTGGAATCAAAAAGCCTCATGGACTGCTCGCCTACCGAGCGGGACGCACCGGGTATGAATCGGTTCCGCTCGACTCGAACGGCCGCATCTGGCTCGATGTCGTCAACGTCTGGTTAGGTTTAGAAAATGGAAGGCTCGCCTGTTTTGACGCCGATGGCAAGCGAATCGGAGACTACACGACTGTGGTAGCGGAAGCACGCGAGGGTGTATCACGCACTGCTGCCGCCGAGGCTCGCGCTGCTGCCGCGGAAGCCCGTATCCGCGAACTGGAAGCTCAAATTGCGAAACCCAAGCTTCGTAGAAAGTAACGAATGCCTGAGTACTTTGGGTTTGGCAGGGGACATGAAGCTCGACACCAATTCGATACGCTAAATCGACACTGTAGAGAAGCGAGGACGTGTGATGGCAAAGGCACAGCGATCTGCGGAACGCCGAACAAAGCCGCATGATCCGTATCGTTATGGCTGGCGCTTTCGGCATCCACGGCGAGACGATCCCGCTAAGCGAGGACGATATATTGCACCCTCACGAAGGGGATTTCATCGTGCATAATGACTGCCACTTATCGGACGTTTTGTATTTACTGTCCATATTCCGTTCCCAAGCTAAGAGCCAGCCAGATATTCACGTGCTCGGCGATCACCGCATTGACTTTCAATATGGCGGCGTAGAGCCGATGGGGCCGGACGTCACGGTGCTAAAGGGCCGAGCCAAAGAATGGGACGGGATGCGCGCGACGTTCCCTGTGGCCGATATGGAATCGCAAATTCTATTCGTGATTGAGCTAACGTCGCCGTCCACGCGCAACAAAGATCTCAACGAAAAATTCGACCTCTACTATCGGGCAGGCATACCGGTATATATCATCAGCGACGCACCTTATGGAGGCGGCAAAAAGCCCGGGGGGATCAGTCCTTATAAGGCAGGTCCGAACGGTTACGAACTTCTTCCTGTCAATGACAAAGGCCGCTTTTGGCTCGACGTGTTCAATGTTTGGATCGGCATCGAGAACAATCGGATCGCCTGCTTCGACGCCGATGGCAACCACGTCGGCAATTACGAGACAATTGTTGCCGAGGTAAAAGCAGAAAAAGCCCGTGCCGATGCAGAAGAAGTTCGAGCCAATGCAGAAGAAGCTCGAGCCAATGCAGAGAAGGCTCGTGCCGATGCAGCGATAGCTCGAGTCGCTGACGAAAAGACTCGTGCCGACGCAGCCATAAGCCTCGCCCGTGAAGAAAAGGTTCGCGTCCAGGAGATGGCGGCGATGCTTAAGGCGGCTCAGGAGCGCATTCTGGAAATCGAGTCACAGCAAAATAAACCGAAACGGAGAAAAAAATAGCGAGTTTTTCACCGATCGATGTTACGCCTTCATCGCTTGCAAAAAATAATTTTGTTAAGCACCAGTTGATTTAGATACGCGGAAGAGAAGGGAGGGACACATGGCACGCGCACAGAAATCCGCCGAGCGCCGGACCAAATCGCAAAATCCGTTCGAATTTGGATTTCGCTTCGAAACCAGCGGCGCGATGATTCCGCTTACGGAAGATGACTTGCTGCATCCGCGCGAGGGCGATAAGGTCATGGAAAAAGACGAACACGATGCGGACCGCGCTTATTTGAAGTATGTGTTCAAAAGTCGCACGGCGAAGAAACCCGAAGTGCGCGTGTTTTCCGATCATGGCATTGATTTTCAGCGGGGCGACGTGCAGCCGCTTTCTCCGGACATTGCCGTGCTGGTTGGCGAACCGCTTGAATGGGTTGACCAAGGGGCGGTCTTCCCTGTTGCCGATATGAACTCCCATATCCGCTGTATCATTGAATTGACGTCCAAATCGACGCGGCGCACCGCCATGGTGCGCAAGGCGCCTCTCTACTATCGTGGCGGCGTGCCTCTCTATATCATCGCCGACATGCCTTACTCGGAGATAAAAAGGCCGCGCGGGCTGCTACCGTTCAAAGCCGGCGCCAAGGAATACGAACTCCTGCCGCTCGATTCGCACGGGCGTTTCTGGCTGGAAGTCATCGGTGTCTGGTTAGCAATCGAAAACGGTCGAATCGTGTGCTTTGATGCCGACGGCAAGCGAATCGGCGACTATACAACTGTTGATGAACAACGACGAATCGCGACTGAACTTGCTGAGACGGAAAAAACCTTGCGTCTCGCTGGCGAAGCACGCATTCGTGAATTAGAAGCTCAATTGAAGAAAAGTAAAAAACGATAATGAGCCTCAAGACTAATCATGCCAATTGAACTCCCCAAAGCATACGATCCCCGCGAAGCCCAATCCAAATGGCTGGCGTTCTGGGAAGAACGCGGCTACGGCCATAGCGAGCCTGATGGGCGTACACCGTATACGATCGTCATCCCGCCGCCGAACGTAACCGGCGCCTTGCACATGGGCCATGCGCTCAACAACACGCTGCAGGACGTGCTGATTCGCTGGAAGCGGATGCAGGGCTTCAACGCCGAATGGATGCCGGGCACTGACCATGCCGGCATTGCCACGCAAGCCGTGGTCGAACGTCTGATCTTCGCGCAGGAAAAGAAGACTCGGCATGAGATAGGCCGAGAGGAACTCGTCAAGCGCATCTGGGAGTGGAAAGACAAATACGAGAAGCGCATTCTCGGCCAACTTCGCGAACTCGGTTGTTCGTGCGATTGGCAGCGCACGCGCTTCACCTTCGATGAAGGCTGCTCGCGAGCGGTGCGCGCGACGTTCTTCAACTGGTTCCGCGATGGCTACATCTTCCGCGGCAAGCGCCTGGTGAATTGGGACGCTCACTTGCAAACGTCGGTCGCCGACGATGAGACCTACGTCGAAAACACCAAGGGAGGCTTTTGGACATTTAAGTATCCCGTTAAAACATCTCCAGGCGCTGACGCGTCCGGCTCGCCTGAATTCATTCGCTTCTCGACGACGCGGCCTGAAACGATGCTCGGCGACACGGCCGTCTGCGTACATCCAAGCGATGAACGCTATAAGCACTTGATCGGCAAGATGGTGATAATCCCATTGAATGGCCGCGAGATTCCAATCATTGCCGATGGCATGCTTGTCGATCCTAAGCTAGGCACAGGATGTGTGAAAGTAACTCCCGCGCATGACGCCAATGACTACGCTTGCTGGCAGCGCAACCCGCAGATCGGCATCATCAACATCCTTAACAAAGACGGCACCATCAACGAGAACGGCGGAAAGTACCAGGGGATGGACCGCTACAAAGCCCGCGAAGCGGTGACGAAAGACATGGAGGAATTGGGTTACTTCGAAGGCAAGGAAGATCGCGAGATTCCATTGGCCTACAGTGATCGCAGTAAGACCCCTATCGAGCCGCTGTTATCGGATCAGTGGTTTGTGCGCATGGGAGACGCGGCGGAATTCGGAATTCGGAATTCGGAATTCGGAATGGAAGATAGAGGCGCAGCCGATCCGAGCCCGCAGTTGGGCGATTCGAGCCCGCAGCAAGGGTCAACCGATCCGAGCCCGCAGCGCAAGCAAGGGTTGGGCGCGAATGGTTTGGCGCAGATGGCAATGGATGCCGTCACATCGGGGAAGGTGAAGTTCTTTCCAGACCGTTATGCGAAGACCTATCTCGATTGGCTTGGAGAGAAGCGCGATTGGTGCATCAGCCGACAACTGTGGTGGGGGCACCGCATTCCAGTGTGGAGCAAGGCAGACCCCAGTCTAGATGACTCAATGGTGATTGCTCGAATTGCACAAACTGGAAACGCGCATGTCATTGACTGGCTGGACGAAGATTCGGCCGACGGCAGTACTCATACGACGATGGCGGTGTGCCTCAGCGCGGAAGATCAGTCTGTCGAAAAAGAACTTGAGACTCGAGGCTTTACCCAAGATCCCGACGTTCTCGACACCTGGTTTAGTTCGCAGCTCTGGCCGCATTCAACTTTTGGCTGGCCCAACAAAACGCCCGACTTGGCTTACTACTACCCCACCAGCACGTTGGTGACGAGCCGAGACATCATCACGCTTTGGGTTGCGCATGGTGCTTTCGGGCCTGTACAACATGGGTGAAGTGCCGTTCAAAGAGGTGTACATCACGCCGAAACTGCTTGACGGCTTCGGCGAGACGATGTCGAAGACGAAGGGCAACGGAGTTGATCCGCTCGACATCATCGACCTTTACGGCGCTGATGCTCTGCGCTTCGTGATCGTTTCCGCTGCCGGCGAGACGCAGGACAGCCGATTGCCCGTTGGCAACGTCTGTCCGCATTGCGGCGAGCTCGTGCCGGTGAAGCAAGAGCATATGTATATGCGCACGAAGAAGCTCGCTTGCCCTAAGTGCAAGAAGCCCTTTCGACCCGGTGGCCCTTGGCCCGAGGCGGACCCGGAACTGCCAACCGCGAAACAAGGCTCTGAACGCTTCGAGCTCGGCCGAAACTTCGCCAACAAGATCTGGAACGCGGCCCGCTTTATTTTGATGAACCTGGAAGGCTACACGCCCGGCACGGTGGATCCTGCCCAATTGCCGATTGAGGATCGCTGGATCCTGAGTCGCCTGACAACGACCGCCGAGCTCGTCACGAAGAATTTGGAAGGCTACCACTTCAGCGATGTGGCCCGCGCGATCTACGACTTCACGTGGTCGGAGTTCTGCGACTGGTACATCGAGATGGCCAAAGGCCGTATGCGCGAAAGCGATGGCGAGCCGGGAGCGTCAGCGACCGGAGAAGCAACTTTAGCGAACGGCGGACGCGCTACCGTTCAACGTGTCCTGGTCGGGGTGCTTGATGGTATTCTGCGCCTCGTGCAACCGATCATGCCGTTCGTAGCTGAATCGATCTGGCAGGCGCTCAATGAAGTTGCTCCCAAACGAGGACTGCCAACTCCAACGCCGGGGGTTGAATCTGTCGTAATCGCGGCATGGCCTGCGTTCCCGTCAAACTGGCGCGATGAAGTTATGGAAGCACGCTTCGCGCGCATGCAGGAACTGGTTCGCATCGTGCGGGAAGTTCGCAATCGCTACATGGTCGATGGCAAAACGCCGCTCGATATCGCCGTGCGTTGCTCAGCAACTATCGCGGCTGATTTCACCTCGCTGGCGCCGTTCATCGTTCTGCTTGCGGGGGTTGGCAAACTCGAATGCAGTCCCGATGTGAAGAAACCAGCGCAGGCCGCCACCCATGTGAATCCCGATTTCGAAGTGTTTATTTCGTTGAAAGGATTAATTGACCCGGTTGCCGAAGTGAAACGTCTGGAAAAACAGCTCGCTGAGAAAACCAAACAGTTGGAGACAACGCAAAAGAAAATGTCGAACGCGAATTTCCTCAGCGGTGCGCCGAAAGAAGTGGTCCAGCAACAGGAGCAATTGATTCTCGATCTGCGGCAACAAATCAAGATACTGCAAGAAACGATTGCCGAAATGAAATTGGCGTCCTGATAAAGCGCCAGTCACCGGCTAATCTCGGCATGCTCGCCCATTTTAATATCGTTGATATGCAGCAGCGAACAGAAGCCGACGCTGTCGTTCTCGGGGTAATAGACGATCAAACGCGATCCCGCAAGAAATGCGTTTTCCGGATGCTTGACGACGTAGGTGTCCCCGTGCGACATGAAAATTCTGAACGGAATAAACGGCTTCGCCTGCAACAGTGATCGCATGAATTCGGAATTCATCGTGAATCTCGCGCTATGGTGAATGCCTGATCGCTTCCTTTCATTATACAACAGCACTTGGCCATCATCGAGCTACCCAACCCGGAGTGTTGTTGCAATGATTCTGACGAAAGAGACCATCGGCATCGGCTTCATCGGCGCCGGAGATATCTCCATTCTGCACGCGAAAGCTGTGCAGCGCTGCCACGGCGCTAAACTCGTCGGCCTGTGGAATCGCTCGCAAGAACGGGCCACGCAGCGGGCGTCCGAGTTCGGCTGTAAGAACTATGCGACACCGGAGGCGCTGGTCGCCGATCCCGCCATTGACGCCGTCTTCGTACTCACCAATCTCGAATCACATTTGGAGTACACCAAACTCGCCTTGCAGGCGGGCAAGGCCGTGCTGGTCGAAAAGCCGGTCGGTGTCTCGGTGGCAGAAATTGAAGAGATGAACAAGCTGGCGATCGCCAAGAATCTAGCCGTCATGCCGGGCCATAATTACATCTACGAAAGCAGCATGATGCGCACGCGCGAACTGGTCGAAGCCGGCGATCTCGGCAAGATCACTTCAGCCTATGTGATGTACAACATCCACCATCCCGAAGATGTGGCCGCGCGCTATCCCGGCGTGGTGCGGCAAATTCTAACCCACCATTCCTACATCCTGCTCTACCTCATCGGCAAGCCGAAAAAACTCTGCGCGATGAAGGCGACGCTGCACTATCAAAAGATTGAGCAGGAAGATATTGCGATGGTGCAAATGGAAATGGAGAACGGCGCTCTTGCCCATTTCTGCGCCAGCTTTGCCGCCGACGACCACGCCGCGGACCCGTGGACAGTGATGGTCAAAGTCATCGGCACGGCAGGCTCGACACGCTACAGCTATCGCGATCACGTAGAGATCAAGCCCGGCATGGTTCACTCTCAGACTTACACGGCCTACCAAGGCTCGGTGATGAACGAAGTGAAGTTCTTCATCGAAGAATGCCTCCGCAAAGGCACACCACCGCTTTCAACTCTCGGTGACGCCATCACCGCACAGAAGATGATTGAAGCCTGCGAAAAGTCGATCGCTGAAGGACGCGTAGTTACACTATGAGGCGATCCAGGCGCGGCGACTGCTAACGCTGCGTGGTATCCCCTGGTAAGGGAACTCGCAGCGGCTTGGTAAAGATATCGAGACTCTTTAGCCGTGCGTAGAGTTCGCACGCTTCGTCTTTATCAATCGGGTAGAGAGGCGGTCGCACGGGCCCGCAGTCTATCCCAAGCATGCCCATGACCGCTTTGCCGGCCGGCATCAGGCCGAAATGATAGAGGATGCGCACCAATTCGACGCTCTTACGCTGCTCATGCCGCGCCGTGACGAGATCGCCTTTGTTGAAAGCATCGATGATACGCAGATAAAGAGGCGCGGCGAAGTTGTAGGTGCTCCCCACGGCTCCGTGCACGCCCAACGCCAGCCCGGCCAACAAGAGTTCATCGTGGCCAAATAAGACGTTGCAGTCCCCGCCGTTTACCGCCAGGCACTCTTGCAACTCCATCAAATCGTGATGCGAAAACTTGACGCCATGAAAGGTCGGAATCTTGACACGGCTCAATCGCATCAGTTCTGGAACCGGAAAGTTCACCGCAGTCATTGCCGGGACATGGTAATAATAGAAGGGTAAATGCGGTGCTGCGGCAGCGACCGAGCCAAGGAACTTCACCAAATCTTCGATCGTACGTGGCTTGTAATAGGAAGGCGCCAGCGAGGCGATCGCATCCGCGCCGATCCCCTCGGCCTGGATCGCTAAAGTGAGAGAATCGAAAAGACTATTGTGCCCAACGTGCACAACTACAGGAATGCGGCGTTTGACCGCCTTGACCCAGGCCTCGGCAATACTGAGACGTTCATCGACCGAGAGCGAATGACCTTCGCCGGTCGAGCCGCAAACGAAAACGCCCCGCACCCCAGCCCCGATAAGCAACTTGGCCATCGACGCAATGACATCGAGATGTAAGCTGCCATCAACGCGAAACGGCGTATAAGGAGCGGCGATCAGACCCGTTAAATGCAATTCAGCCATAACGCTTATTGTAGGCGATTCTGGCTGGTTTCGGCGCACTCACTTCGTTTCGACCGTAACCGCCATGACGACGGGCACAGTCTTATCCGGACCTTTAACGAACTCAATTTCTTTGATGACGGCATCCCGCTTGGGCACGACCGATAGATAGCGGATTTGCTGGCCGCGCAATGCGAATGCGAACTTGGAGCCGGGTACATCGATACGGCGGATGTAGTCCGCGAAATGTTCGCCATTTCTTAGTGAATGATCCTCGGTTTTGCCATCTTCGTAGTGCAAGCGGACGATCAAGGAGACGCTGCCTTTCGCATTCGCGCTTGCGCTCCCCAGCCGCTGACGCCGCTGAGCAGGTGGATCGCTTTGGCGGCCGTGTTGCACGGGACCATTACCGTTTTGGGCATCGTGGCCGGGATCGTCCCGCTGGTGCTATAGAGCATGATGACGTTGCGCGATTTGTCTCCGTGCGGATCCACTAATTGAAATGGAATCCCCTCAAACAATTTCGGCTTCCAGTCTTCGAAGACAAGTCGCTCGACGTTCTCATCTTCGCTGTTGAACATCCCTTTGGTGCTGACGATCGTTGCTGCCTTATCGAGTGGAATGGGCAGGTATTTCCCTTTCTGCGTCAAGAATTCCAGCAGGTTGATAAGCTCATCCGGCTTGATCTGTTTTTCAAAGCCTTCAGGCATGAGCGACTTCGTCGAGGCGCAGTTCTTCGATGTCATCGCGTTGGATGTTCTGCTTCTTCGCTTCAGCATCGACGATCTCGATGCTTGTTTTCGTTTCCGAGGTGAGCAGTCCATTGAAGGTTTTTCCGTCGAGCGTTGTTACTCTCCAAACGCGGAAATTCCCTTCTACGCTTCGGCTGGGGTCGAGGATATCGATCAACAAGTGTTCCTTGCTATGCACGGCCATGCCCGTCAGATCGGGGCCGATGCGGGTTCCCTCGCTACCGTGTACGTGGCACTTGGCGCACTGATTTTTGAAGACGACTTTCCCCAAGTCGGCATCGCCTTTTTTCTTCGTTGCATCGAGCATTTCATCGATGACCTTCTGCCGGTCGGCGCTGGGCAGCCCTCCTCCCTTGGCGAGGAGTTTGCGAGCCAGCGTCGAGATTGTCTTGTCCGAATGCGAGGATAACGCTTGCCGCTGTTCAAGGGAAAGTTCCGTTATGTCAAACTGACCCTTTTCGACTGCTCCTAAGAGCGCTCGCGTCGCGGCCGTCCGGCTCAGCAGCAAGCGCATTGCGTTCGTCCGTGCGGATGGCGATAGGTCACCCAGTTTGGCGACAAGTGCTTTGCCTAATGACGGCGCTTGACTGCCGCCGAGTGCTTCGAGCAGGCCGGCGGCGAGTTCAGGCGAAGAGCGAGCGCTAAGGGCGTCGAGAATTTTTGAGACGGCATTGTCGTCGTCGGTGCGGAATTCGATGATCTGTTTCGCCGCCTCGATGCGCTCTTTGTCGGCCGTTTTCTCATCGCCGACACTCTTGAGCAACCCGTCAATGATCGGGCCAAAGCGATCCGCGACACCTTTGACGCCCCAAGCCATCGCAAGCTTGACCATCTTGCCGCGAGCGCTCGCGGGGAGTTTGGTGACAAGTTCCGTCAATGCTTCTTGCGCCGCCGGGGGCAAAGTCAAGACATGGTCCTTGGGCCAGCCGGCTGTCAGGCCATTTGCAACGGCGTTCGCTGTAACTGGTTCAGCTGAAGCGAAAAGTTTGAAAAACTCGGCATCGACCAGGAAATGATTAAGTTTTTTTTCCTTGGCGGCGGTCGCAACGGCTAATTCCACGATACGCAATGCATCAGACGATAGAGCGGCTCGATCGAGCAGCACGCTTCGGATCACCCCCAAATCGGACGCCACTGCAATCGTCAACGCATCACGCAAGTTCAAATCTTTCAACAGGTCGTCCCGGTGAAGAAGAGCCGCTAGATTTACAGAGTTTTCTGAAAGCGCACCGTGGGCGCGAGCATCGGTCATCGCCAGCAGGGCGCCGATGCGAACATGAGGGCTCGGATCGTTGAGGGCGACATCGCGAAAAACGCGAGTGGCAACAAGTTCGGGAATCGCGTGGACCGCTGAAAGCCGCGCGGCGCTCGACCGTTGAGTTACTAAGTGAGTAAACGGCTTCGCGTGAATTAATCCGCCGCCTTCGCCCCCTCGCTGGAACAGGCCAAGTCCATGCAACGTCCGCAGTGCGTGCACGGCGCCTGCGTTCAAACCGGTCTCATCGACCGTCTCGTCCGCAACCATTTTGACAAGAGCGTCTGTCACATCCGCCTTCCCTCGCTCCACCAACAACCGCTGCGCGTGCAGCCGCCATTTCATATTCGGGTGTTTCAAAGCCTCTACCAACTGCTCCGGCGTTGCATCCTTCAGCGTAAACGGCTTCTCGGGCTTCGCTTTGGTATATACCACGCGGTAGATGCGTCCGTGCTTCTTATCGCGCAATTCCGTTTCGTAGGCGTTGCCTTTGCCGTTCTTGAAGCCGGGGGGTGTGGGATTATGTTGCACGATGAAGGCATACCAATCGATGACCCACATATGGCCATCGGGGCCGACCTGGGCATCGATGGGCGCGCTCCATTCATCGTCGCTGGCGAGCAAGTTCCAACCATATTTTGTGGTGAAGCTGCTGCCATTTGGCGTAAGCGTCATCGCAGCAGTAAGGTGGCCCGTTGGCTCGGAGATAAAGGCGACCTTGTTCCAATACTCTTTGGGATAGGTGCGGGCGGTGTAAATCTCGTGCCCGGCCGCTGCGGTGAAGCCGCCGTGCCAATCGACTTGCGCACTTTTTCGGTGATTGGCTCGATGTGATTATCGACGGCGATGTTCGGCAACACGCCGGGGTTCAGGCCACGAACTTTCTCGTAGTACCGATTGGGAATGGGCATAAAGACACTCGCGCAGCCGTTGGCGGTCGAGCCGAAGAGCAGGCCTTCTTCCGAGATGCCGACGCCCCACGAGTTATTGTTGGTGCTGCGCAGAAATTCGAGTTTCGTCACTTTCAGTTTATGGGCATCACTTCCGTCGCGTTCTAACTTGAAACGATGAAGACCTTGACGAAAGCTGAGCTTTTCGCCCGCGACTTCGCCGTCGAAGCCCGAATAGCCAACCATGCCGTAGAACCAGTTGTCGAGGCCGTAGCGCAAGTTGCTTGGGCCCGAATGCGTGTCGCGTGTGCCCCAACCGGTAAAGAGGACTTGCCGTAGGTCGGCTTTGCCTTCGCCTTTGGTGTCTTTCAAAAACAGGGTATGCGGCGCCTGATGAACGATGACGCCGCCGTAAGCAACGTGCAAGCTGGTCGGGATGCTCAGCTTGTCGGCAAATGTCGTCACTTTATCGCAAATGCCATCGCCGTCGGTGTCTTCGCAGATCACAATGCGGTCATGGCCCTCGCCTTCGGCTTGCATCTCGTTCGGGTAATCGACCGATACCGCCACCCACAGTCGGCCTTGTTCGTCCCAGGTCATGGCGATCGGCTTGCCGCCCAGTTTGTCTTCGGCCACAAAGGGCTTCACTTCAAAATCGACGGGCGTGACAAAATGCTTGATCGATTCATCGACGCTGAGGGGCAGTTGCATCTGCCTGGGTCGTTCGACTTTGCCGCCGGTATTCTTCGGCGCGTAGAAGGCGATATTGGCATCGACATACTCGAAGGGCTTAACGTCTTTACGCAGTTGTGTCATCTCGGGTTTCGCGTCCGCTGCGGGAAGAGCCATTGCCACTGAAGGATCCTTACCGACCGCCCAGCGCACGCCGCGTTCGACGAGATTTTGGAAGCCCGGGTTGCTCCAGGTTCGTTCGTCGTGCCCCCATGCGGTGTAAAAAATGCGTCCTTTGCCCTGCGTACGCACCCATGTCCAAGGTTCCTTGCCGTTCTTGTCTTCGCGATATTCCAGGACGACGCGGTCTTTTTCATTGTGCTTTTCGTGAACGTAAGTTTCGTCCCAGCTTTCAAAACCTTTGAAGCCCTTCATAATCGGATGATCGACGCTAGCCAGCGTTGTGCGAAATGTACCCGTGCCATGCTTCAAAAATTTGCCGCCGATCAGGTCGAGATACTTGGGCGAATTGAGAAAGCAAAACGAAGCGCAATGGAGGGGAATAAGGCCTTTGCCCCCTTCGACGAATTCGATCAACGCCTTTTCTTGTTCGGGCGTTATCTTCGTCTGGTTCGCATAAATCATTAACCCGGCATACGGCGCGAGCGTTTCCGCGTTAAGCGCGTCGAGTTTGTCGGTCCAGACCAGGTCGATGCCGCGCTCGGCAAACACCGGCTGAAGCTGCCGAAATCGCTCCGCCGGCTTATGGTGCCCGGCATCGCCGAGGAACAGAATCTTGATCGGCTTCTCTTCGGCGCAAAGAGGCGTCGCGGCAAAGAAAGCGATTAGAAGGAGAGCTGTACGTTTCATTCTGAATGCCCGAGGAAGTTGTTCTGAGTTCGTCGACCGAGTGTGTTTAACTGCTTTGTTGAAACTCCAGCATATCTTATTGCGCCGCGGCTGATTTTGCTCCAATTTCGCATTTCCGTTTTAAGCGTCCCTAAGCTAGTTTATCCGCTGCGCCGAGCCCGGAATCCGACAGCTTATGCTGTACGGCTTGCCGGACAGGGTGCGCGTTGCGGCTGATTCGCCGCGGATTGTCTGGCGGGACGCGAAGCGAAGAAGCAATCGCTTCCGGAAATATTTCCGGAAGCGTGAACCCGAGAAAATCGTGGGAAAACGAACGATGGGTTTGCAGTCAGAGCCGCGACCGTTAGGAAGCGGGGGCTCCACCACTCCCTAACGGTCGTGGCTCTGACCAAACCTCGTTTGACGCTCCGCGTCGAACGTCTTAGTCGACGCTCTGCGTCGATTAAGACGTTCACAGAATTTCTAGCTTTCGTTCGAGAAGGAGACGACGCAGAGCGTCGATTAAGACGTTCGACGCGGAGCGTCAAACGAGGGAAAAAAGCTATCGGTTAATATTCTGGAAATATTTCCAGAAGGCGAAACCCGAGGAAATCATGGGAAAACGCGCGGTGATTAAGCGAAAACGACTTAGCCGCGATGCGGAGGCTTTGCGCAGCGGAGCGCCTTCGGCCAGCAAGCGCTCCGCTGCGCAAAGCCTCCGCGTCCCGCCTAACAAGGAGTCCCTTCAGGAAATATTTCCTGAAGGGACTTTCCAATTAAATCGTGGGAAAACGCTCAGGGGAAATTCGGAATGCGGAATTCGGATTGCGGAATCAAGACCATTCAAATGAACGACGCTCAATCGCCGGTCATTCTGACGTACCGCCTCCGGGAAATATTTCCCGAAGGCGAAACCTGAGAAAATCGTGGGAAAACAAGCAACGGTTTGTTAGCCGGACGCGCCGGCGACGGTTTGTCGGTAGCGGCAAGCTTCCAATCAAAGCCCTTGCCCTCAGAAAAGCACAGTCTCTTCACAGAGATCACTTCATGAAAATAGTCCTATTCGGCGGCAGTGGGCAGATCGGCCGTTTGCTGCATCGTTCATTCGCTGCCGATGGACATCGCGTCGTTGTTGTCGGCCGTAAGCCGAGTGCATTTGCAAACGAGTTCATCACGTGGGATGCCCAAACGTTCGGCGGCTGGGTTAAAGAGTTGGAAGGCGCCGACGTGGTGGTCAACCTGGCAGGGCGGAATGTCAACTGCCGTTATACTCGCCGTAATCGCAAAGAGATTATGGAGTCGCGCGTTGATTCGACCCGCATCATCGGTAAAGCCATTTTGCAAGCAGCGCATCCGCCGCCAATCTGGCTGCAAGCAAGCACGGCCACTATCTACAGCCATCGTTTCGATGCCGGCAACGATGAAGAAACCGGCGAAATCGGCGGGCAAGAGGCAGGCGTCCCCGACACCTGGCGCTTCAGCATTGATGTAGCAAAGGCTTGGGAAGCAGCTGCGACTGAGATCGCTCTTCCGAATACGCGCTCAGTTTTACTTCGCTCGGCCATGACAATGAGCCCGGATCGCGACGGCGTTTTCGACGTGCTGCTTTGGCTGGTCCGTCGCGGCTTGGGCAGCCGTAACGGAAACGGTCGCCAATTCGTTTCTTGGATTCATGAATTTGATTTTATCGCGAGCATCAAGTGGATAATCGACCACGCGCAGTTGGAAGGGCCGGTCAATGTCTGCTCGCCGCACCCGTTGCCGAATGCGGAGTTCATGAGAGACTTACGGCAAGCATGGGGCAAACGGGTTGGCTTGCCTGCCACGAAATTGATGCTTGAGATAGGGGCTGTCTTCTTAAGGACAGAAACGGAATTGATTTTGAAAAGCCGGCGCGTCGTTCCGGGAAAACTGTTGCAGTCGGGCTTTGAGTTTCAGTTTCCAGGTTGGCCTGAAGCGGCTGCCGAGCTTTGCAATCGCTGGCGGCACACTCTTGTATAGCGGATTCAATGCCCTGACGAGTCTTGGCGAGCCAGGAGCCTCAGCGACTGGAGTTTTACACGGCTTTCTCCAGTCGCTGACGCTCTTGGCTCGCCAAAGACCGCTTTCACCAGTCGCTCCCGCTTCTGGCTCGCCCATCACACATCACCAGCGGAGCGACAATCCAAAGTTCATACCCTGAGCGATAAAGCCTCGGTCTTGCATCGGCACGGTCGGGTGTGGCGCTGCGACCGCAGGCGATGCGGGAAAGCCGGGGATCCGGTTGACGTCGAGTCTTTGGTCGACCTGATCGCCGGGACGCGCCACGCTCGATAAGTACAAGACGTTGTACCCCATGAAGAGGCGGAAACGATCAGTGACGTTGTAACCGATGTTGAAAGTCGCTTCGGGAACTACGGCAAAATGGTTGCGTTCGTATCGGCCGATGTTGCTGTTAAGAGCATAGAGGCCGCCCGGTGTCGTGGCCGTGGTGCCATCAGTGCGTGTCACGGTTTGGGCGCCATCGATCTGCACCGTTGAAGACATCACGCCCATTGCGATAAACGAGCGCAGGTCAAAGGTCCAACGGCCGCGGGTCGTGCCCATTGCTGTGCCGATCTGGGCGCCATTGAACTGGTTTGAGGTTCGGAAGCGGTCGAAGGCCGTTCCGCCAATGATGAAGCTCGACGGATCAGCGGGGTTGGGAACAACCGGCCCGAGTCGCGTCGAACGCTCAGCGATGGTCAGTTCTTCAGTAAGGCTTACGAACCGATAGCCGGCCAAGGCGTCGATGTACCCAGCGCCGTTCGAACCAAGCCGACGGCGTAGATTGATGTCCGCGCCCCAAAGCGATGTCGAGCTGCCGATCGCCACACCGCCGGCGAACAACCCGGGATAGGCAACGAGTTCGGCCGAGTTCGTTCCCGTGTTCACGTTGAAGAACGGCCGGGCCAGCAACGGATCGCCTGCTGAGGTGAAGCCGGTTGAATTACCCGTCTGGCCAAGCATGAAATAGTGACCATCGAACGCCCAGCACTGGCATGGCCCGAACCAATATTCGAAGCCCGTCCGTAGGCCATTGCGAAAGGTTGAAGGAAGATTCTGATTGCCGAACAAAGTGCTCACCCCAGCGCCGCCCAGCGCGCCGTTGGTGGCCGCGGGGCCAGTAGTGACCAGCGCAGGGACATTGAACCCGTTCGTCCACCACATCAAGTATTCCGCCGACACGCGGAAACGATTGTTGTTGATCGTGCTTGGGATTACGTTCCCGGGGAAGGGAATTAGAGGATCCTCGATATCAACCGGCGGCGGCATATAAGGCGCTCCGGAGACGGGTGGCTCGCCTTTGCCATCGCTCCGCAACGCACCCGTTGGCGCCGGTTGCGGAGAAATCAAGCCATAAGGTGTTGGAAGCGGCGCGGCCGGAGAACCAAGAGATGGTTGAATCTGCTCGGCATGTGCGATTGGCAGCAAGCCCGGATCGCGTGCCCGCACTGGCAGCCCTAAGGATGCTCGTGGCATCCCAAGGACAGCCGCCGGGCCGGGCTCAGCATGGGCAGCGAGCGCGGTGGCCAAGACAAATCCCAGACTCCAAAGCGTACGTCTCATAGAGAGGCCCTCCGGGCACAATCGCGCGCTGATCGACAGCGGCGGCGCTTCCTATACGCAAGATGAGTTCGTCGAAAACGATCAATCGCTTCGGCCTCATCCTGTCTTGAGCGTCGATGCAAGTTCGTCCGTTTCTTATTCGGCAAGTCGTAGCCGCTTTCCTTCTTCGAACCTTTCTTCTCGACACGATCGACACCGCGGATCCCCTGCGTTCTCCATTCCTCCGCTAAAAGCGGAATTACCCTGTTTCCGGGAAGTCGGAAGAGGCATTCCTCGAAAAACCCTCTCGGGCGACGCAACCCCAAACGCCTCAAGCTGCCGATACCTCCGATATTCCAGTGAGTCCGGGCCAAAGGCAACCGCTGAGTTGCCCTGCTTTTCAAGGAGGAAAAGATGATCGGTCGCATTTCGAAATTCCGGTTGGGTGCTGCATTGGGGCTGTTGCCGTTAATGCTGGCGCCGTCCGCGATCTTCGCCATCTTCCCGCCGGTAACGCCGCCGCAGCCCACGGTCGTCGTTACCGGAATCCCGGTTCAAACGCCGGTGAAGATCCAAGGCGATCCGGGCGGCGGCGTGCCTGTGACCGTGCCACCGGTGGCGAAGACGCCGGAGCCTTCTACTTTTGTGACTGCAGGAATCGGGCTTGCATTGGGCGCTGATTCTGCTGCGCCGTAAGAAGGTTCAAGCGTGCGGGGTTAACTAACGCGTTGTCGCAGCCGGAAGCGTGAGCGACGGTGCTCTCCGTCGCTTACGCTTCCGACTCCGAATTCTCCCGTCCATTTCCATTTTGCCGTTCATAATGATTGTTCAATCCCCCGTCGTTCGAAAACGCCCTCTCTTTCCATTCCCGCCTAAGCTAGGTGAACTCGGCCGCCGATAAATGACGATAACGCAAGCGGAGGCCGCGCCTGGTCCGATTGCGACTCGCAGCAGCGTAGGGGCAATCACCGCCTTCGAGGCATGGCCGTGCAGCATGAAATCAGCGTTCTGGCGCTCGTTAAAGGGAAAGAAACTTTTCTCTTCGTATACGACGAAGCCAGCCGCGATTTGCTGCTCGAAGCGATTCGGGATCAAGCCGCCGATCCCGATTTGAGCCTTTCGTATTTTGATGCGGCAGTGTTGAAAGACCGGGCACGGCAACAAGCAAGGGAAGCCGCCGCCGACCGCCAGACGTCTCGCGACTGAGGAAATGGCTCGCGAACGCGAACGGGACACTGAGATGGAAACAGCCCTCGCCGACTATCTACGGCATCTGGGCATCGAGAAGAACGCGTCGGCGTATACCGTCAAGTCTTACCGCGAAGACCTGATGCAGGCGCTGGCGTTCTTCCGCGAACGGCTCGGGACGGCGGATGCGACGCCCGATCGCATCACGACTCGGCTCCTCCGCGCCCATATGGCTTGGCTGCACGAGCAGGGCTATGCCAAGCCGACCATCGCCCGGCGCATTGCCTCGGTTCGTTCGTGGCTGCGATTTCTCTGTCGGCGCGGTGTGCTTCAAGTAAACCCTGCCGAAGGTTTGCGCGGGCCGAAGCAGGATAAGAAGCTTCCAAACTTCATGACGGAAGCGAATATTGATCGTCTCCTCTCCCTCGAGCCGGGTGAAAGCCCGCTGGCCCTGCGCGATAAAGCGATGCTGGAAACGCTCTATTCGGCAGGCGTACGCGTCGGCGAACTCTGTTCGCTCAAGATCGACGACCTCGATCTCGACGAAGGACTCATCACCGTGCGCGGCAAAGGCCGTAAAGAGCGCCTGGCCTTGCTCGGTTCAAAAGCCAAGCAAGCCCTTCGCGACTGGCTGAAGGCACGCGAGAGCTTTCAGGCTCATCTGCATAAATCGGGGACAGCCGTCTTCCTGAATAAAAACGGCGGGCCGCTTACCGTGCGCAGCGTAGGCCGAATTCTCGAAAAGTATCTGATTCAAGCGGGGCTCGATGCCAGCGCCACTCCGCATACGCTGCGCCATACGTTTGCAACGCATTTGCTCGATGCGGGAGCGGACATTCGCGGCGTTCAGGAATTACTCGGCCACAAGAATCTGGCCACCACGCAGATCTACACGCATGTATCGACCCAGCGCCTGCAGGACAGTTATCACAAGGCTCATCCACGCGCCTAAAACCGTCATCCTTTGCCGAGGAATGCTTGATGTGTGCTTTCATCACTCAAACGAATCTGCAACGTGGATGCTCCGCGTTCCTCTTGCTCGCGTTGGCGGCCTGGTCGCCGGCAGCCGACAAAGTGGAATGGCGTAGCGATTACGACAGCGCCCGAAAGGAAGCGAGCGAGAAAAATCTGCCGATTTTTCTCGATTTCGGGACCGAGGATTGTCTTCATTGTCGTCGCATGCATCAAACGACTTTCAAAGACCCCGCGATCATCAAACTTCTCAACGATCGTTTCGTTCCCTTGAAAATCGACGCCAGCCGAGAGCCCCGCTTGACGCAGACGCTGCGGATTCAAGCGTACCCGACCATCATTCTGGCGAGCAATGATGGCAAGATCCTGGGCTGGATCGAAGGTTACATGGAAGTCGCACGCCTTTCCGAACATCTGCAACGGGCATCCGCAGCACACGTTCCAGACTGGATGGCGCGCGATTTTCAGGAAGCCACCAAAGCGATCACAGCGGGTGAACATGCGCGGGCACTGGCCCTTCTGAAGAACATCGCCGCCGACGGGAAAGAGCGCCCGGTACAGTTCAAGGCCCGCGAAGCCGTGGAAGAAATTGAGATGCAGGCCGCTGGCCGCTTGGAGCGCGCTCGCAAGCTGGACGAAAAAGGGCAGACCCTCGAAGCGCTCGATTTGCTGACTGAACTGCTTCGCCAATACGCAGGCACACAGGCATCAGCAGATGGAGGCAAGCTGCTGACCAAGCTGGCCGACAAGCCTGATGTTCGCACACGAGCCCGTGCCCGGCGGGCTCAAGAGATGCTCAGCCTGGCACGCGAAGACTTCAAGGCCGAGCGCTATCTAGCCTGTCTCGACGGGTGCGAAATTCTATCGGCGGCCTACCGCGATCTCCCCGAAGGGCGAGAGAGCGTTCAACTTGCTGCCGAGATCAAGGCGGATCCCCAGCGAATGAGCCGAGTGTGCGAAGCCATGAACGAACGCCTGAGCAAGATGTACATGGACTTGGCCGACTCCTGGCAGAAAAAGGGCGACAAACAACAAGCAGCGGCTTGTCTGGAGCAAGTGTTGAAGATCAACCCCGTCGGCAACTCGGCGGCCAGCGCTCAAGCTCGCTTGGCGCAGCTAAGCGAAAAGACCCCAGGCGTGACGACCGGTTTGCAACGGCCGTGAAAGGCGGGCGTAGCAGCAACCAACATTAATCGAAGCGTGAGTTTTGAAGTTGTGCGCTAGCGGAATCACGACGAATTTATTAGGTCAATGAGAGCCCGAAGCGCAAGCAAGGAAAGGCCTATTTTTTCCTAACGCCTTCCCTTGCTTGCGCTTCGGGCTCTCAATACCCTCCAAGCCGCTTGGCGCCGCGCAACTTCAAAAAGCGTGAGCGAGTTTATCACGGAAGCGTTAGCGTTAGTGTCTACATCAACCGAATGCATTAGTCGAGCTTTCCGCGAAAACGTCCGGTTAATGTGAGCGAAATAACGCTAACGCTTCGAGGCCGCTCCTCGCTGACGCTTCGGGTTAGTGTAGCGCGCGAATACAAATTGGGGCATACAGTCAGTAGGAGTCAATCGTCTCGCGGGGCGCCGCGCTCAGCTTCTTCAGCCATGATTCCACCTCAGCGGCAGGGAGATGGCTTTCGACGCGCAGGTCGCTGGCCATGCCTTCAAAGCAGCGCCCCGCCTGGAGCGGACGCGAGTGAGCAGGCGGTCCGAGCAGAATGATGCGCTGGCCTTCAAACGGCTCGATATCGGCCGGGATTCCTTCGGACCAGATCCAATCATTGGCCGACGAGTAATCTTCGACGTTCGGCAGAGTGCCGTCCTGTCGCAAGGCTTGCCACTCATAAAACGCGAATGGGGCTTCGGCCTTTTTGCCTTTCGCGATGTCCGCTGGCTTATCGCGACAACTCGCCACGATATCGAGGTCTATCGGCTTGCCTTTCAGCCAGCCTTGTTCGGGCTCGCCGATCACCGCCGCGCTTAAGAGCACGAACAGCTGGGCGTTGGCGCCGATGCCATGAATCCGAACGCGGTAGCCTTTCTTTGCAGCGGGGTGCAATACCAGCAATAGTTCGCCATCGAGAACTCGCAACATCTTCTCAAGCAGCGAATCCCGCGAGTGATAGGGAGCGAGGTCGCAGGCTAGATCGGGCAGTTCCGCGTACTTCTTGCGGGCCAGGGCGCGGCCGGCGGGCGTATGCGCCAGCATCGCGATCACGGCCGCGCCGATCGGCGTTACGGCCCGGTAAGCTTGTGCGTTTTCGGACATACGTTCGGCAACCTGCTCGCCGTATTTCTTGATCGGGTCGTCGTCTTCGGTTTCTTCGCCGTCTTCAGTTGCGAGTTCATCATCATCAGCAGCCAATTCTTCACAGGCCTCCGCGAATAATTGCGCGAACGTGAGAGTCTCGCTCAATCGGCCGAGTGCGGCATCGAGAGCGATATCGGGATTGCCGCCATGCTCGACGATCGCTCCGCAGCAAATACAAGCAAGAGCAGCTTGCGGTAGATCCGAGTTCGCAACCGTCTCGGCCAATGTCGATAATGAAGCGTTCAGATCGCTTTGCCGGACCCCGGCAATTGATGCGCATACTTGCCGGGCGGCGGCTTGCACATCAGCAATTTCCGCATCGGCAGAAGCGGCCAACGATGTAAAGCTACTGAGATTTTCTTCGAAGTTCGAAATCATGATTTCATCCTTGAACCAGCGCCTGGTTAATTCAATTCAACCGCTTCTTCCCAGTGTTCATAAAGCTGGGCCAAATTCGTTTTCGATCGCTCGAAAGCCTGCAGCGTCTGCTGGAATTTATCGGCGTCCCGATACGTTTCAGCGGACGCTAGCGACGCTTCCAGCAAGGCGACCTGGCTTTCGCCGGCAGCGATGTCCTTCTCCAAATCCTCGGATTTGCGATAAGGAAATTTGCGCTTTTTCTTCGGCGCCCGCGTTTGGTTTTGCGCGGCGGCCTTCACATCGCTTTCGGGTTTGGGCCGGTCGCGCCCCGATTCCGCTTTCTTGCGGTTAGCGCGTAATAGCTCATAGGTGTCGTAATTGCCATAGACAACTTCGCTGCGCGTCGGCTCCAAGACAATCAGAAGATCGACCACGCGATTAAGGAAATAGCGATCGTGGCTGACGACGACGACCGTCCCTTCGAACTGCCGGATGGCTTCTTCAAGTGCGTCGCAGGCCCAAATATCGAGATGATTAGTCGGCTCATCGAGAATCAGCACGTTAGCGCCCTGGACGACGAGTTTGGCAAGCGCCGCCCGGCTGCGCTCGCCTCCGCTGAGCTCACGTACCGGCTGTTGCACGATCGGTCCCGCGAGACCAAAGCGAGCCAGCAGGTCGCGCATCTTCTGTTCGGTGAGATCGGGGTCGGGCTGCGGCCAGACTGCTTGCAGCACCGGCTTGTCTTCCGGCAGCGATTTCAAATGCTGATCGAGATAGCCGAAGTCCACCAGATGCCCGCGCTTCACCTCGCCCTCGGTCGGTTCTTCATCGCCCATCAGGATCCGGAGCAAAGTCGTCTTCCCGCTGCCGTTAGCGCCCATGATGCCAAGCCGTTTGCCGCGTTGCACATCGAAACTCAGCCCCTGAAAAAGCACCTTGTCGTCATAGGCTTTGCCGAGATTCTCCGCCGACACGACCACATCACCGGCCCGCATCACCGCGCCGAACTCCATGTGCGGCGACGAGATCATCGTCGGCATTTCGACGCGTTCGACTTTGTCCAACTTCTTGGCCCGCGATTGGGCCATGCGAGCCATCTGCCCGTAATGGACGCGACGAATAAGTTCTTCCTGCTTTTCGATAAACTCTTTTTGCGACTCATATTCACGCATCTGCTGTTCGTGGCGTTCCTGACGCAAACGGACGTATTGCTGAAAGTTGCCCGGATACGAAGTGACTCGCTTTGCGTGGAGTTCGAAGATTTTCGTGACAACCCGGTTGAGGAAGTAACGATCGTGACTGACGATCAGCATCGCTTGCGGTTGTTGAGCGAGATAATCTTCCAGCCAGCGGGTTGCTTCAATGTCGAGATGGTTGCTTGGCTCGTCGAGCAGCATGACATCGGGCCCGGCCAGCAACAGTTTGGCAAGAAGCACTCGGCGCTGCTGGCCGCCGCTGAAGGTGCATAAATCGCGGTCATAATCCGCCGGCTTGAATCCCAAGCCTCCCAAGACCTGTTCCACCTTATGGTCGAGCGAATAGGCATCGTTGTGTCGGAGCAATTCGTGCAGCCGATCGTACTTGGCGGCCAGCGCTCGATGTAGCGCGGCGTCGGTGGTGCGCGCCATTTCCTCGGCGGTGGCGACCAACTCTTCCTGCGCGCGTAGCATTTCGGCGAAGGCCGACTTGGCTTCGTCGAAAAGTGTCCTGCCCGCAGGAAACTCAGCGTGTTGCTCCAACAGCATCGCGCGAGCGCCGGCATGGAGGCGGACATCGCCGGCATCGGAAGTGTCTTGACCGGCCAAAATGCGCATCAAAGTTGTCTTGCCCGCCCCATTGGGACCCACAAGGCCGACGCGCTCACCATGAAAAAGCTCGAACCCGAGATCTTCGAAAAGCGGCCCTCGATCGAACGATCGCGAAAGTCCCGTGCAACTCATCAGCAGCATAATGCTTCCTTACGTGAAACGTTTGCCTCCTCTTCCATAACATGCCAAAAAGCGTTCGGCAATGTCGCGGACGGTGCGTGCATCTAGCGGGCGCGCCGATCGATTCTGGCGAAACGGCGATTTGTCGTTCCCACCCTCCCCCGGCTTTGGGCTGACTATTGCCCACAAGTGTAGGGGTGAGCGGTGGGGTGACTGCAATTTCTTGCGAGAGCACATTGACTTTGTAGAGAAGTGCTTTGTTGGTTCCAAGAATCTCAAGTGAACCGTTTCAGAATGTGATTTGAGTTTCGAATTGAGAGATGGATGTACAAATGCCGGCAGGCGTCTCGGCGAGACGCATTGAAGAATTGAAATAACGAACAAGGGGGTGCAGTTGAAAAATCAGCATTGGCTGCGGCCGAGGCTGTAGCCTGCGACGAGAATGGTTAGATCGCGCCAGCCACGCCAAAGGGTGCGCACGCCGGGCATGCCGTCGGACTTGCGATTGAGATGTCCGCCGAGCCGGCCGATCCACAAAATGGCTTGCCGCACAGTCGGCACGGGCGTGTCGGCGGTGAGAGGTTTCTTCTCAAACTTGGCGAAAAGCGATTTCCAGGCGTAGTCGCTCAGGATGATGGTGCAAGGCGCGTTCGGTTCTTGGCGAGCCAGATCACGCAGAGCAACGATGCGGACGGCGATCATCGAATAGAGCATCAGTGCTTTAGTCAGGCGCTCGGCGGTTTCCAGTTCGAGTTTTTCCGCCTGGCAACCGCTCTTGAGGGTCAAATGAAAACACTCGATGTGCCAACGGATTTTGTAGATCCTCAGAACCTCGACGATCTCGGCACAGGTGCTAGCGGGTTCGGTCGTCCACAACAGCCAGTTCAACGGTTCGACGCCAGGCGGCGCCTTGATCTCGCGGACTTCGATCAAACTCCAGACGACGGGCTTTCGGTGCGGATGTTTTTTGAGATTGGGTGTGATCGTAAGTGTAACCGAGCGCAACTCGCACTTTGCTCTGCGTTTGGATTGGCCCTGTTTAGGAGGAACCTCGACGATGCAACCGCCGCGAACCGGAGCGGCACGGACGGCTTCCATCGATTTGTCGATCGGTCCGTCAACCGAACGATTTTGAGCGGCGCGGATGACGGCGCCATGCGGAGAATCTGTGATGCGTTGTAGAACTTCGTGGATGTCCCCTTCACGATCCATGATGTGGATCAAGCGAGGTTGTTCGTTCTCGGCCAAATGGGCTATCGCGGCTTCAGACTCTTCGATGCCGCGCAGCCATTTATGGCTCTCCTTTTCCTCAATGGGCCGACTGGGATCGGGAGGAGTTTGATCGACAGACCGACTCCAATAGTATTGGTCGAACAGGCCCAAAGGCACGCCGTCCAGGCGAAGAGCCAGGGTCGAATGCAAATGCAGACCGCGAGCGAGCGGGGAATCATTGAGCAAGCCAAGCCCTGTCGTAAACTTGAGGTGTGTGTAGTTAAGTGAGGTAGAATCTTGAACCACCAAAACAACAGCTTGGCCGCGACAGGCATTGGCCGTGGCTTTGACCAACGGCTGCAAAAAGAGTTCGATCGGCAGTCGTTCGTTGCTAAAGAAACGATAAGTTGCCTTGGCTTCAGCGGCAGAGCCGCACGCTTGCGGAAAACTATCGAGGGGCTGCGCCGCCAAGGTCGCCAGAGTCTGAGCATACCGGGTATTCAAGCGTCCGTCGGGCATCTCAGCGAACCCGGCGACTTGCGAAGCCCAAACTTTAGCGTCAGCGCAAATAGGAGCTGTGGCAGCCATGGTGTTACTCCAAACACTACTGAACTTCCGTGTGGTCAATGAATAGTAGCGCCGCAGCTGAAAGAAGTGAAGACCCTCCCTAAAAAATTGTGGGTAATAGTCAGCGGCTTTGGGGGGGAGGGCAGGGTGGGGGGGAACGGCCACGACTGCCGAGGCGTTTTGTTTTTAGCAAGACGCTCTACCCCCACCCTGCCCTCCCCCGCAAAGCCGGGGGAGGGTAGAAGCCGGCATGCCTTTGGCCCTGATTTTGCAGCAACTGGTCGATCGGCCGATGAATGACTCGCGTAAAATTCGGTCGATTATCCAATCACATGTATACGATCAAAGGTGTGTTGTGGACGGTGCGGAAATTCAAGATCAAAAAGCAAACGGCGGCGACTGGACTTGGCAACAAACGCATCGCGCATTGGTCCCTTTGATGCGGGCCGACAATTGGCGCAACAGCTTCTATATCCTGGGCGAATATGTATTGTTGACACTCATCATGTCTGGGTGTGTGTTCGCGTACAACGCTTGGCACGCTGATGCGATGTCGCTATCCCTCTTCGCGCCGCTTGCGGTATTGGGGATCATGGCCGTGGCCATGTCGCAGCATCGGCTATCGGGCCTGGGGCATGAAGCAAGTCATTATTCGCTTTTCAAAAATCGCTTCGCCAATGAACTGATCTCCGACTTGTTTTTGATGTTTCCGGTGGTTGCACTCACGCATCAGTTTCGCGCCAGCCATATGAGGCACCATCAATTCGTAAATGACCCGCTCAAAGATCCGGATGTCGTCCGTTTGAACAAGCCCGTGCCGGAACATTGGCCAATCAAAAAAGGTCGCTTCTGGGTTCGCTACGTGTTGCTCTGTCTCTGGGCGCCGACGCTGCTGCACTACATCTATGGGCAAGCGAAGAATGCCAATTTCAGTGTTTCCGGCCAAGGCAAACCACTGCGCAACGTCTATTCCATTCGCACGGGGCTCATTCTACGCGGGCTCTATTGGGTAGCGCTCGCTATCGCGGTGCAAATGCTGCATGCGTGGCCAATTTTTCTGTTGTTTTGGGTAGTGCCCTTGCTCACGTTCTATCCGTTTTTCATGCAATTACGCGAAATTGCTCATCATAGCAACGCCCCCGACGATGGCGATCTCACCAACTCACGTATCTTCCGAGTGCATCCGCTCCTCAAAGCGGCTGTCTTTCCGTATGGCCAGGACTTCCATGTGACGCATCATCTCTTTTCGATGTTGCCTCATTATCGGATGGAGCAGGCGCATGCCATCCTGCTGCGTCATCTTCCCTATCGGGAAAAGGTAGTGATCTGCCGAGGCTACTTCTTCCGAACGTTCGGCACCCAAGGTCCAAGCGTGCTCGATGTGCTGTCACAACATTCGGTTCATGGCCCGGTCGGCGCCGTCGGTGATGCGGTCGCCATTTAAAGTCCCGCAATGACTCGTCCCTCATGCAATCGAAGAATCTGCGTAACTGTACCTGGAATTTCGTCAGGCTGATGACTTACGAAAATCAAAGTCTGATCCGAACGCAATCTTGTTTCGATCCAAAAGCGCAGGGAACAGATCGCTGGAGGATCGAGGCCTTGAAAAGGTTCATCGAGAATCAGCAACGGCGGTTCTTTCACCAAGGCACGCACAAGCAATACAAGTCTCTGTTCACCGGTTGATAGACAAGCAAATGGCCGGGCGATTAATGCCGTCAAGTTGAATAGTTCGAACAACGTGCGCAGTTTCATATCCTGCTCTTTGTTCGTAGCGCAATGCGCAAGGACGTCGAAAAAGCCCGTGGCCGCTGCTTGAAACGCAGTCAGCGGTTCGGTGAAATAGAGGTGCATCTCCGGCGAAATCAGGCCGATTTTCCGTTTCACATCCCAGATCGTTTCACCGCTGCCGCGCTTTTGCCCGAACAAAACAACGTCGTTGCAATACGCTTGCGGATGATCGGCGGCTATCAGGCTGAGCAACGTCGTTTTGCCCGAACCGTTCGGGCCGAGCAGCGCCCAGCGCTCGCCCTGTCGGACCTTCCAGTTGACGTTGTCCAATATCGTTCGCCCGTCGTAAGCGACACAAATATTGTGCATCTCGATAATCGTCGCGGCTTGCGACGAAGTGGTTTGACGATCAGGTTTCTTCACCTCAGAAGCTATTGCACGTGTCGCGGGCGCCGAGGTTCGATTGATGAAAGTATCCCGCGTGCCTTGCCAGCTAATCGACCCGCGATCCAACTCCAAGACATGGGTCGCCCATTGAGGAATTCCGTCGGGTTGGGTAATCAAGATCAGACGTTGGCCTTCTTCGATCAATCCGGCGAACATCGCCGACACCTCAACTCTTCCGTCAGCGTCGAGACCCATAAACGGTTCATCGAGGATCAATAATTCAGGTCGGCTCAGCAACGCCCGCGCGAGGCGTGCGCGCCGCGTTTGGCCGTTCGACAATTTGATGAGTGAAAGCTCGCGAAGCGAATCGATTCCCAGACGAACGCAAACGCCACCAAATTCCTTTTCATCAAAAACTTGCCCGCTCCGCAGATAGGCATCGAGCGTTAGGTCATCGTCCGGTTCGATGAAGTTGAAACGCTGCTGATAGTAGTGCCGTGAGTAGGAAAACAGACGAGATTCCTCTCGGAATGATACGGCGCAATCACCTGCGACGGCCAATCGATTGACTGGCCTGCGGCGCGCAGGCGATCGACCAACGGCCAGGTGATCCCTTCTGCCCGAAGGCGACCAGCGATGCCTCAGCCAATGTCGATTTGCCCGTGCCGATGCCGCCGACAATCGCCCACGTCTCGCCTTCATTGATTGTCCAGTTGAGACCATGAAGCAACTGAGGCGCGGTGGGCCGACTAATGCTGGCGTTCGTCAGCTTGATAATGGGAAGACGAGTCATCGGAGCCCATTTGGTGCAGGACCGGGCACATAAAGCACACGCTTTGGCGATTTGCCCACTTCAACTCGGGCAACCGTTTCGCGGGTGAGAGTGTCAATGACGGCCACGGAATCGCCGATCCGCTCGCTAATGTAGCAGCGCTTGCCATCGGGCGAAAAGCACATCCAATAGCCGCCGCCTTTCATGACGATGGTGGCTGCCTGTTTGGGCGGCATTGTCGTGATATCGAAGACGTAGGTGCGGTCGCGATAGACATCGCACATCCACAATTCCTTGCCGTCGGGAGTCAGTCCGATGCCGTGGCTGCGGCTGTTGCGGCGCACGAGTTCCGCGGGAACGTCGGCTTCGACGCGATGGATCACCCGCCGCTTTTCCACGTCGGCAATCTCGAAGCCAATCAAGGTATCGACGTTGGCATAGAGGAACTTTTCGTCTTTTGACAGTACAATGGGTCTAGGCGCGTCTGAGAGCGGGATCTCGCCAACCAGCTTATGGGTGGCCGTATCAGCCAGCAGAACGTGGTACGAGCCTTTGGGCCCTAGAAACATTGTCTTGCCGTCCGCCGAACAGAGCGTATTGTGTGGCCTACCGCCCGTGGCGATCTTCTTGACCACCTCTCCCTTTTGAGCATCAATGACCCACCAGCTTGCATCGTCGCAGGGAACGTAAACCAGTCGGCCATCGGGCGTGCAAGCCGGCTGATTCGGTCGTGGCCCGACCTTTAGCCGGCGGGTAACGAGGTCGGTCGCGACGTCGTACCAAAGCAGTTCGCCCTCTTCGCCGGCCGTATTCTCGATGGTGATGAAAAGCTTTTTGTTGTCGGCAGTGGCGATAAGGCCGTGCGGCTGAGGACCTACTTTGACGCTTTGGATAACCTTGTTCGTGGTTGGATCGATCACATGAAGATCGTCCCCTGCCGAATTGGCGACATATAATTTCGATTGCGCAACCGGTTCGGCGGGCGCCAGAAATAACATAGCTGCTAAAAGAAACATAAAGTCTCCCACAAGGCAATGAAGGCAAACGGCTGCTTTGAGTTTCGAGTTTTCTTATGAGCGATCCACTGCTGAAAGAAGGGGAGGGTGAAGAGTGCTTACGGCAGATCGTCGAAAGTCTTCGCGATACCGTACTCTGCATCACCAACTGGTCCGCGACCGAGCTGATTTACATCAGCCCGGCCTACGAGGAGATTTGGGGACGGACGCGGCAGTCTCTTTTCGAGCAGTTTCCCAAGTGGATCGAAGCCATTCATCCGGATGATCGAAGTCTGGTGCTGGCCGCGACGAAAGCCGCTACAAGCAGCGGTGAATGCAATATCGAATACCGGATTGTTCGCCCCGATAGTTCCGTACGATGGATACGCGGCCGGACTTTTCCTGTTCTCGACCCCGGAGGAAATTTCATTCGGCTGGCGGCAATTGCGGAGGACATCACCGAATGGAAGCGCGTCGAAAGCGAACTGCGAACGAGCGAAGAACATAATCGGCTCATCTCCGAACTTACAGCCGACTATGCTTATACCGCACGCATCGACCCAAACGGCGAAGTCATTATCGAGACCACAACCACTGGCTTCAGCCGCGTGACGGGTTATACCCTCGCGGAGTTGAGCGATCACAGCGGCTGGCAAAGTCTGATTCATACCAGCGATCTCTCCGCCGCTCTGGACGATTATGAAAAGCGCGGCCAGGAAAACCGAAACGAAGGCGAACTGCGCATCGTAACAAAAGGCGGCGCAATTCGCTGGATTCGCTATTCTTCGCAACCTTATTGCTCCGGTGCAGCGGGTCGCCACGATCGCCTGGTCGGGGCGGTACAAGACATCACCGAACGCAAAGAAGCCGAGATTCGCTTGCGGGAGCTATCGCGGCGGTTGCTCAACGTTCAGGAGCAGGAACGCCGCCATCTGGCGCGTGAACTCCACGATGAGATCGGCCAATATCTGACCGCGCTGAGCCTCAATCTGGAGGCAATGGCCAACGCCGGCGCCTCTGAAACAGCCAGCGGCCTTAAACGAGCCCAGGACCTGGTGCGCGACCTTTCCTCGCAAGTGCGCGATCTTTCGCTGCGCCTAAGGCCCACGATGTTGGATGACCTTGGCCTGCTACCCGCGCTGCTGTGGCTTGTCGATCCCGCTGCCACCCGGACACGCCTGCGAATTAACTTTGAACACTCCGGGCTCGGCCGTCGGCTGGGGACCAGCGTCGAGACCGCTGCCTACCGCATCGTGCAAGAAGCTTTGACCAACGTGGCCCGCCATGCCGGCGTCGAGGAAGCAACCGTACGCGCTTGGCTTGAAGAGGGCATTCTTCATCTCGCCATCCAAGATCAGGGCCGGGGATTTCGCGTCGACGATCACTCAGGACGGCGATGCTCGGCCGGCCTATCGGGAATGAAAGAGCGCGCTGCATTATTGCATGGCCACCTTAACGTTGAATCGAGTCCGGGGTCTGGCACGCGTGTCACGGCCGCCCTCCCCCTTTCCTTCGATCAGTAGGAAGCCCTATGAAATTGCGCCTGGTTATTGTGGACGATCATCAGATTGTGCGGCAAGGGTTGCTCGCTGTTTTACGTAACGAGATCGGTTTCGAAATCGTCGGCGAGGCATCAGATGGCCTAACCGGTTTACGACTGGTCGAGCGGCTCAAGCCCGATGTTCTGGTACTCGATCTCATGCTTTCCGGTCTTGGCGGCTTGGAAGTCACGCGACGGGTGGCTCAACGCTTCTCGGTGACGCGTGTCGTCATCCTGTCCATGCATGCCGACGTCGCCTACGTTGCCGAGGCTTTCCGAGCCGGCGCCATCGGCTATGTATTAAAGGACGAAGGGGCGCAGCAGTTGGCCCAGGCGATCCGTGAAGGAGCAGCGGGCCGGCGCTACATCAGCCCTTCCATTCCTGAAGAATCGCTAAGGCTTTATGAGCAGTGCGCCTTGGACGACGGCGCCGACGCCTTGCACGCTCTGACCCATCGCGAACGCGAAGTGTTGCAATCGACGGCCGATGGCCTAAGCGGCGGCGAGATCGCGCAACGGCTTTTCATCAGCCCGCGCACCGTCGAAACCCATCGGGCCAATCTGATGCGCAAACTCGGCCTGCGCAACCAAAAAGAGATGGTTCGTTTTGCCGTGGAACGCGGGTTAAGCAAAGGTTAGCGGCGAGCCTCAGGCAAGCATGCCTTCGAACAATAATTCTTCGCTCGAATTCAGTATTTTTACTGATGGTTATGCAAAACCATTTTGTCGATACTCTTCTTAGGAGGTTGGTACTGTCTCGAGTTGACTGGGCGACAGCTCTTGGCTTGCTGACCTCCTTTTTTCATTTCTCGCTTCTAAAACAACATCAACTCAGTAACGTAACACACAAGCTGGGTGGAGCGTTTGATCATTCATTGATTCCGCAATCCGAGCTCCGCATTCCGAATTTCCCCACCCGTTTTCCCACGATTTTCTCGGGAGAGCCCTTCGGGAAATATTTCCCGAAGGGCTCTCCCGTTGTGGGGACAGGCCTCCCGGCCTGTCGTGTCTATTTTGGTTCGAACGTGTTACTCGACGCTCATGCGTCGATTAGCATACATACCAGCTTAGGCGCGCCAAAAATCGAAATCCTTTTTTTGCGGTGCATGTCAGATAAGTACAAATAGCGCCACTGGTCGAACCCGATACAATAACCCGACCGCGCCTCGATTGTAGCTTTTGGAGGTCTACGCTATGCGCGAGCGAATTTCGGTCAATGCCCTCATCCATTTCGGCAAGCCCTGCGTATTGGGTACCCGAATCCCCGTGCAGAGCGTTCTTGAACTGTTGCGAGATGGCGTTCCCACCTCTGAAGTGTACAAGGACTATTTCCCCGATTTAATTCCGGATGACGTGAAGGCATGTGTCCAATACGCCATTGACCTAGTTGCGGTGGAAGAGATTCATCTGGCGGAGTCGGCATGAAATTTTTAGCCGACCAAGATGTTTACGCCATCACGGTGGAGTTCTTGCGCAGCCTGGGCCATGAAGTGCAAACCGCATCGGAACGGCGTCTTTCGCAAGCTGCCGATGCGGAGCTACTTGAACTTGCTCGTGCCGAAGGGCGAGTCATGGTGACACGCGATCGAGACTATGGCGGGTTGGTCTTCGTCTAATCATCGGGCGCCGGCGTGATTTATCTCCGGGTGCTGCCCTCGACGCTACGGGCTGTACACGACGAACTGGCCCGCGTGTTGTCGCTTCACAGTGAAGCCGAGTTGCTCGGATCGTTCGTCGTCGTCGAGCCAGGCGGGCACCGGATGCGACGGCCGAGTACGGCCAATCGAACGTCCGGAACACTAACAGCCAGCGGGTAATAAGCAACAAAACATCACAATCGCCTGCCCGCAGACCTAAGGCGCTCGTCAACCCAAGCTGTCTGCTCGTCGCTGAGCGAGCCGGGCGGAGGCTGAGAATAATCGACCAAGTCGTCGTAGCCGATGATGTCGTAAATGGTGCTAAGCGCACGTTGTAGGTCGAGTTTGGCATCGGGATCGCCCGGCAAAAGGGGAATCGGCACTTCCGGCAGCGGTTGTTCCAGCGCGATCGGCCAGACCTCCACGTCTTTGCGGCGTTCCGCTCGGCTCAAGAAAACGAAATAAGGCGTTGATGGCAAAGGGCGGCCTGTTGGAAACCTTGCTCCCGCGCGCAGCAAATCGATTTCAATTAGATGGGCGGGACTCGAAAGAATCTCAAACCGCTTGCCCATGTAATCTTCGCGACCGGAACCTTGTTTGTTTGTCGGCGAAAGAACTTCAATGCAGGCCACGAGTCTGCGCCCGGCCACGTCGCGAATCTCAACACTCACATGCGGAATCGGCTCCGGCGTATCGGCCGGAAGAACCAAAGGCGCCGCCGCCACAGCGGTAATTGTGGCATTACTCGGCGAACGCGGTGCAAATACAATTATATCGGGAAAGCATCCTGGGCCCGATAACTCACTCTCATTCGGCCCGGCAAGAATAACTCGGCGCGTGCTGAGAGCCACATATTTCGGCCGCAACTTCGGCGCAAGCTGCCGTGCAATCTCCGCGCAAAGATCCGTGTGGACTGCCATCCACAGATCGCCTTCCAAATAGGGGTCCATTCCAGGAAAGGGGTTGGGCATTATAACTCCTCGTTTTTAGCGTTGCCACTTTCTCACTCTAATTTCGCTCCAGTCATCTTCTCTTCGAAGCGTCTGAAGGTCGCGCACTTGCGTAAACGATTCAATGCCGTCAGGCAGTTTGCCAGTGCATCGGCGAATTGCACGTCGACATATGTCTTCCCCGCCAGTTTGCGAAACAACGTCGTCATTAGGCCCTTTGGATTGGGCTGGCGATCAGGGTTCTTTTGTTTTGGCACGCGGACGGGCCGAGTCGGTGTTGAAAGGACACACTCCAACATCTTATGTTCGAATAACAGCCAAGACTCGAACTCGCGCTCGATGCAGACCAGATAGGCGTTGTCTACAGGAACCTTGGCCGTCTGCAATTCGGCAAGGATTTTCTGCCGGTCGTTGTGCCAGCACAATGCTTCTCCCAACTTAGGCCAGGCGGGGCGCTCGTCCCAAAGAATCACGACGCGTTTGCAGCCGGCCTTGAGCAGATTAGCCGTTACCGTCCCGCATTGCTCCAGGAGATTTTTCTTGTTGTCCATCGGCACGATTTCAACGCTGAGATTGACGGCAAACAACTGACAAATTTTGCGGCAGAGAATGACTTCCAGCCCCGCGCGGCCGCATTCGACCAGCAAGCCGACTTTCATTACTTGTCCCCCTTCGTCAAGCGCCCCATCGTATAGAGACGGCCTGGCGAAAACGACTTCGACCATTCCTTGAGCCCCTCGGCATCCGGCCTCCGGAAGACCGGTTGCCCGTCCTCGCGTTCGACAACCATGATATGCGAAAGGTCCAGTAGATCGAGCAGGTAGGGCGAATGCGTCGTTAGAATAACTTGAGTAGTGCCCGCCGTAATCGCAGCGCGAATCTCTTCCACGAGCAAATGCAGCGTCCGCGGATCGAGCCCGTTTTCAATTTCTTCGACCACCAGCAACGCCGGCGGGTTGGGATGCCGTAAACAGGCAAGCAAGGCAACGATGCGAAGGGTGCCCGTGGAGAGCAGCCAGCCCGGCACCTCGTAGGCTTCTTCTTTCAGCTTCAAATAAAACGCCCGTTCCAACTCCGACGTAAGACTCGGCTGCAAATCTTTCGCATACGGCAACACATAGCGCAACGCTTCGAGAATGCCTTCGAAAGCATTCAGATCAAGCGTGCGTATTTCGTTCAGATATTCCGCCACGTTGGAACCATCGCGCGCCAGCGCGACCGTCTTCGTCGCCCGTTGCTGCGGCGCCGGCTGGCCCATCCGCTCGGGATTGAGCATTAGGAATTGCCAGCTATCGAATGGAATCCAAGACGTTTGTTCCAGAATCGACCGGCCCGCTCCATGCTGGGCAAGTTCGAAAATGGGCGGCCGTGCTGCCCGTTCACCCTCGAAACTCACTTGTCCCTTATCGTTCCGCTTCCAGTGTTTAACATCTTTCGCACTGGTGCGGATGCAATCTTCACGAACAATTGAGAGCGAGTTGTTCCCCGGACCAAGTGCGATCGACTCCTCAAACTTAAGGCCAACCTGCCCGCGTTCCCATTCGACGGCGAACTTCATCGAGCCGTTTGCGGAAGAGTGCCTCCGGCGTCCGTTCAGCAGCGGCGGTTCAACAACTTTGTTCAAGACATGCTCGAAACCGCGCCACCGGCCGAAGGCCGCATCGACGCCCGTCAAAACAACGTCTCGAAACGTCTCCAACGCTTCCGTGAAGCTGCTCTTGCCAACGCCATTGTTGCCAATAAACGCCGTTAACCAACCAAATTCTAAGCGCCGACTATCGCGAATCGCTTTGAAATTCTGAACGCGAAAACTGTGCAAGGGTGGTGTTTTCATGGGTTTGAGTCTAGGGCCGTTTGGTCAAACGTGAATGGCGTTTGGCTGGCCTCCGCGATACTGTTTTATGATCTACCTGCGATGGCGACGGACGAAATGTACGGAAGCAGACAGAACAGACAAGCGACACAGCTAATAACATTGATCTCCAAAGTGTTTCTAGGCTCTGCGCTTTGCCCGCCCCGGCAGTCGTGTCATGCATTGAAGGAACAGAATTCATTCAGTCGTGAGGCTCGCTAGCGGAAATTTGAGCGAGCGTTTTCTTAACGGGGCGTTGGCTCGCCTGCGGGTCTTGCGTCTCATTGAATTAAAGTCGAGTCTCTACAGCTCCCAGTGGAACGACCATTGGCCTTCCTTACAAAAATGGCGGCAATCGCGGCAGTTGAATGCGCGTCATAAAGAAGTTGCAACTTTCGCTGCGCTTCGTGGCGCGTGCGTCACACTGGCCGAAGGAATTGGCGGGATCAAGCACGGTGCCAAACCGGTCGTGCTTCCAATGGATCGCATCCCAGCGATTCAGGTGGCCGCTATCGAGTGGTTTACCGCAGTTACGACTGTCATCGGCCCAGCTATGGAGAACCGGACGCAATCGTTGGCATCTGCTTCATCGGTGATGGCCGCAATTGGAGCGATGGGCCATGACTTAGTCGAGATCGCAGATGCTAGTCAACGCGCAGCAAGCTGCTCACGCCTTATCGGACAACTGCGCACAGTCCGATGGGAAAAAGGCAAAGCGTGGGAAGGAATCGCGGGCAAGTTCACCCCAAAAGGAAAATTCTCAACTTCAGGGGCAAAAGACGCTGCCTACGCTATTTACAGTGCGCTAAGCGATCAATCTTCTTCCGGTTACGGACGAATCCGTGAAGTCGACACCAGAATACCGACGGCCGCCAAAGTGTCTGAAAGCGCAGCTTCGTCTTCGAAAACGGGTGAAGTAGCGCCCACAATTTAGCAATCCTGAAAAGCATCACACTTATTCTGGAAGTAACGCTGCTAGATTCAGATGCGATTGGCCTGAGTTTTGATCGTACGAAATCAGGGGATAAGATGGTCGTGCTCAACAAAGGACAAATAAATGAGGCTGTACTCCGGATTGTTCTCGAATCAGAAGTTTACGGCTCAGAGTATTTCAATGACTACGAATGCATAAGCGAGATAATCGCTGGAAGCAAACGTCTTTTAAACAACGCCATTAATGAGGTCGCCAAGGATGGCGTCGCACGTCGCGTCTCAATTGTAATCGTGCCCAAGGCTCAACTACGACTTTGAGGAGCACACGAATGGACCACCGTGAAGCGCAATTCAACGAGCTTCCTCCCCTGGATCGAATGATCGTCCAGCAGGTGGACTATGCCCGGTCAAACGGGATCACTGCTTGGGAGATTGAAAATCGTCTACGCCAACAAGTTGGGATCTGCGTCCATCAGTCGGTTACTGGCAACTTGCGTCATCTTGTCGAACTACAACGGCTACTCAAGTGTCCTCGACAGCGTTTTGTCGCCAAGGAGTGGCGCCATATCTACGTCTCACCCGCACACTACTCAATCCAAGAACATGGGCAAGTTCAAATTGAGCCGCGACAAACCCGAAGACAACGAACTCAACTTGAGCTGGTTATCCTGCGACGTAGAATTGCGAATTCGCGGCCAAGGTCATCGTTCCGAAAAATTATGGAGGTCCTGAGCAACAACCCAAGCGGGCTGACATGCCGCGAACTCGAAAGCGGGCTCGGTCTATCGCACCAGACTGTTTCAGCGCGATTAACTGAATTAGACGTAGCAGGTTACATTGAGAAGACTGGATTAAAGCGCCGAAATCCGGGACAGCGCAGAGGACTCTCGGTCTATAGAGGGTTACAAACACCACCCGACCTGTTTGAAGCTTTCTGAGTCACAATTTCGATGCAATTTATTCAAGTGCGAATTTAGGCCGGTGAACCTCAGCAGTGTGATGACGGCGCCGTTGTGGGGGAGGGTGTCCATGCCGCCGCTGGCCATGGCGGCGACTCATTGCAGCACTTCCGGCGATCTGGTCGAGCAAGATGGTCTATTTCTTCATCACTGCTAAAGAAGATCGGCAATCCTTCGAAGTCCTGCCACTGTTTGGGGAAGTCTCTGGCGTTCCAGCGCTTCGAGGTATTCTTCGACGGTTTTTGGAGGGTTTCGTAGACTCTCCCGCTGTCGTTTGGCGGCGGCACAAACAACATCTGGAGTTAATTCCAGTCGCGAAGTGAGAAAATCATCGGGATGGTGTGCCCTAATGCCATATTGCATCAACGTCTCATCCGGGAAGTCCTTCAGGTTGAACGTCACGATAACATCCGCTGCGCATTGGATAGCGGCCGCAAGAACATGTCGATCATTCGCATCTGGTAAGTGCAGCGAGGAAATCAGCAATTCGTAGCCGGTGATAAGGCAATCTCGGACGTTCGAGTTCATCAGGTCTCGGACGCGTTCTACCCGTTGGCGAGTAATGTCCGGGTGGTCGTCGACGACATTTCGCATCCATTCTTCATGGATATCGTTCGTCCAGCGTGCTCGATAAACATCGGTCACGGCAAGATACATCAGAAAGCTGCGAAGCGGCGCCGGATACAGGACGCAGGCGTCGTACACGACCGTGAGTTGCTCCATGCTCAATAACCGAGCCCGAGTTCCTGGTCGATGGCCGACAACTCTTCGAGAGCCTCGAACCGATTCTTATCCATCGTTTCCTTGTAGGCCATCAGGTCATTGCACATGACTCGGCGATGGTCGCCGACCTTTCGGTAGGGGATAGCGCCTTTGTCAAGCTGCTCAATTAGAAAGGGGTGGGAAACATTCAGCATGTCGGCAGCCTGGTGCATCGTCAGTTCCGCATGAACCGGACACACGGTGACGGCATTGCCTTTTGCCATCTCGGTTAAGATATCGTTGAGCAGTTGGATGGCAGATATGGGAATCGAAATAGCTTCCTCCGGCTCATCGTCCGGCGCTACTCGCACCTGAAGCCCTTTACGCGGTTCGGCTGTTAGGAAACGGGTTAGCTTACGGCCCGATTCCTGTGCAATTCGCGCTTCGTCAGCCGTGGGGGGAACGGGGCTCTGAATATTGTTGAACATAGTTGACATGATCGCATCATATCCAAAAGCCGAAGGACATGCAACGATCGAATGAAAGGATAAGTGAGCCGTTGGCGGACACTTTTCTTCTCACACAATCCCCGTCGCCCAATATTCCCAATAACCACAAAAACAGCCACTGTCTTAATAAGACTAATAGCGAAGATGAGGCGGTAGGATTGGCGGTGGGTTAGGCCGGTGACTGTTAGAAGTGTGATGACGGCGCCGTTGTGGCGGAGGGTGTCCATGCCGCCGCTGGCCATGGCGGCGACTCGGTGGAGCACTTCCATGGGGATGCCGGCCGCGCGGGCTGCTCCTCCGGCAGGAAGTGGCCGCAATTCTCGAGCGGTTCGCCTTCGACCTGAGCCGCGACCGCCCGCATGGCCTCGGCGAGGCTCGGCGTCGCCCCCTGTCGGCCACCCAGAGCGAGGACGGGCATGGCAAGCTTCGTCTTGGCGAATACCCGGTTCTGCTTGGCGTCGAGCTCGAGACCTACAAAAGCCTGATCTTGATCTTGGACGCGATCGTCTGGTCATGGCTTTGCCATGGACGAATACCTGAAATCGCTTGGCCACTTCCTGAAGTCGGCGCACACCTCAATGCTCTTTCGTTCCTTCAATGTGCCATTGCTTATTGCCGAAATTGATCAGGTTCATTTGCCCACTCGTTTTCAATTCGCGTTGCTCTATGCATGGATTGCGCGTTCTGCATGACCCAACATCATTCCCATGCAGCCAGAGGATTTGCCGAAGAACTGCAGAAGTCCAATCCAAGAATTGACACAAACCATTACAAATTAAGCAGTTAAAATGACTGGGGAACTAGGATTCGAACCTAGACGAACTGAGTCAGAGTCAGTTGTGCTACCGTTACACTATTCCCCAAAGTGGTCTGACAGGGCGGCGGTTGGTCGCCTCTGTCGGTAGTCAGTCTACAGAGGGCGGCGAATCGCGCCAAGAGCGCTGCGCTTTCGCGTAGCGGAAGTCGTTAGACTTCCGGATCGGCTGCGAACTCGTGGCCCTGCCCGGAAGTCTGACGACTTCCGCTACGCGTACTCGAAGTCGTCAGACTTCCGGGTTAGCCAGACCGCAACATTTGTTGAAATTTCACTTGAACCGGGGCAAGCTCTCTGGAACAATGGCCGATAGAAGAGTAAGATTCTTCACAGACTTCCTGCCGGCTTTGCGGCCTTGCCGCCTCTTTTGCGACTTTTTAACTTTTGGTTATCAAAGCATTCCGTGCTGCGATGAACGCCGTCTTCAAGGTGTGATTCATGCGCCAGATCGGCCATTTTGCGTTTGTCGCCTTTACCTTGCTTGCTGCTCCTGCAGCGGCTTTTGCCGCTGATTTAACGATCAAACCCGGTGACTTCACCATTGTCGGCGCCGATGAAAGTCAGCGCGTGCTGGTTCAGGGAATCGGCAAAGATGGTCGGCCTGTCGATCTAAGCCGTTCGGCAGCTTACAGTGTTTCCGACCCGAAAGTCGTGTCTGTTAGCGCCGATGGCGTTGTGACGCCGCGAGGCAATGGCACTTGCGAGCTCAAAGCAGTGGCCAATGGCCAGACCGTGACCGCAAAGGTGACGGTGCAGAACTTTGACGTTACTCCGCCGGTCAGCTTTCGCAATCAGATTGTGCCGATGTTCACCAAGCTCGGCTGCAACAGCGGCGGCTGCCACGGCAAGGCAAGCGGACAGAACGGCTTCAAGTTGTCGCTGCTTGGCTTCGAGCCCGACTTCGATTACAACGCGATCGTTACCGAAGCGCGCGGCCGTCGGGTCTTCCCGGCCGCGCCCGACCACAGCATCTTGCTTTTGAAAGCGACCGGCGCAGTCCCACATGGGGGCGGCCGTAAACTCACGCGCGATTCAGCCGCTTACGCGATGATGGTCCGCTGGCTGAACCAGGGGATGCCACGCGGCTCGACCAAAGATCGCTCCGTCGTCCGCATTGCCGTCGAGCCGGCCTCCGTCATCGTTAATCGGCATGGTGCGCAGCAGATGCTCGTCACCGCCTTTTACTCCGATGGCACGCAGCGGGATGTGACCCGCGAAGCCCAGTTTAAAAGCAACGAGCCGAACATCGCCACCGTTGATGATCATGGCCTGATTCGCACTGATGAAACGACCGGCGATACGGGCGTGATGGCTCGCTATATGGGCCAAGTCGACGTTTGCCGAATCAGCATCCCGATGGGCAATGCCAATGCCGGCAGCGCGAAATTGCCCCCGACGCAAAATTTCATCGATAAGCACGTACAAGCGAAATGGCGCGACCTGGAACTGACGCCGAGCCCGCTTTGCGATGACGCCACCTTCTTACGCCGGGCCTTTCTGGATTGTCTCGGCACGCTGCCCTCGATTGAAGAGACGAAGGCCTTCTTGGCGGACAACGATCCGAAGAAGCGCGAGAAGGCGATCGACCGGATTCTAGCACGCAATGAATATGCCGACTTCTGGGCGATGCAGTGGGGTGACTTGCTACGCAATCAACGCAAAGGGCAAAAGGATCACCAGCGCGGCACCTATGCTTTCCACGCTTGGATACGCAATGCCTTCGCAACCAACATGCCTTATGACCGCTTCGTTCGCGACATCGTGGCGGCCCAAGGTACTGTCGATCAACACCCGCCGGTGATTTGGTATCGCAGCGTTCGCAACCTGACGCACCAAACCAACGACACCGCTCAGCTGTTCCTCGGCACCCGCATTGCGTGTGCCCAGTGTCACCACCATCCTTATGAGAAATGGAGCCAAGACGACTATTACCAATTGCAAGCTTTCTTTGGCCGTATGGGTCGCAAGGCCGGGGAGATTGCCCAGGAGCCGGCGATTTACGTGAAGGCCGACGGCGCCGTGCGCAACCCGGCTACGAACAAGCTTATGACTGCCCGTGGGCTTGACGGCCCCGAGCCAAAAATCGGCGAAGATGAGGATCCTCGGCATAAGCTGGTTGATTGGATGGTGGCGAAGGAGAACCCTTACTTTGCTCGCGCGATCTGCAATCGGCTTTGGGCGCACTTCACGGGGCGTGGTCTCGTGGAACCGGTGGACGATATGCGCGTCACCAATCCGCCGAGCAACCCGGCTTTGCTCGATGCGCTGGCCGTTGACTTAGTGGAACACAAGTACGACATCAAACATTTAATTCGCACCATCATGTTGTCGAGCACGTATCAGTTGTCGTCGGAACCGAACGACGGCAACATCCACGATCAGCAGAATTACGCCCGTGCTTATCCTCGCCGCTTGTTGGCCGAGGTATTGCTCGATGCCATGTGCAAAATCAGCGGCGCCCGGAGAATTACCAGGGGATGCCCAAAGGGACATTGGCGATTCAACTGCCCGATGAATCAATCGCTTCCAACTTCCTCGATACCTTCGGCCGGCCGCCGCGCGAGACAGCTTGCGAGTGTGAACGGCCTCGCGACGCCAACCTCGCGCAGGCGCTTCAGCTGGTGAACTCACCCGACCTGCAAAACAAGATCGCCGCCCCGCAAGGCCGGTTGGCGCTGATGCTGAAAGAAAAGAAAAACGACGACGCGTTGATTGATGAACTCTACCTTCTCGCCTATGGCCGACCGCCGCGAGCGAGCGAATTGGCGTCGGTTCACGCCTACGTGGCCGAGCAGAAAGATCGCAAGTCGGCCTTCGAAGATCTACTCTGGGCGCTGTTGAACACGAAGGAGTTTCTGTTCAACCATTGATGGATGGAATGGCGAAACTCCCTGAGCGTCGTGCCGTAAGGCCGACGTGATGCGGCGCACGTCGGCCTTACGGCACGACGCTCGGTTAGATCGAATAGAATTGGCAAACTCTCTAAGCCGCTCACGGCGGAGGCAATTGTGTTAGCGATTACCGGCTCGAATTACCGCACCTGCGATGGCGCGACCCGTCGAAACTTCCTGAAGGCCGGCTTTCTTGGCTTCGCCGGACTGTCGCTGGCCGATCTGCTTCGGGCTCGAGCGGAGCAGGGCGAGTCGTCGGCGCCGGACACATCCTGCATCTTGATCTGGAAGGGCGGCGGGCCAAGCCACCTCGATACCTGGGATATGAAGCCCAATGCACCGGCGGAATATCGCGGTGAATTCAAACCGATCGCGACCAACGTCAACGGCATCCAGATTGGCGAACATCTGCCGCTCTCCGCCAGGCAGATGGATAAATTTTCGATCTTGCGCTCGGTGACGCATGGCGATGCCGGCCACGAATCGGCCAGCCATTATCTGCTTACCGGCTATCGGCCTACGAACGACATCCCCGCCCAGGAGATGCCAAGCTACGGCTCGATCGTCGCTAAAGAGCGAGGTCCGCGCAAGCCCGGCCTGCCTGCGTATATTGCAGTGCCCACTCCGCCGCGCAGCACAGCCGCGGCTTACCTTGGCGTACCTTACAATCCATTCTCCGTCGGCGGCGATCCAAATCTGGATCAGTTCTCCGTCAAGAACTTAACGCTGCCCAATGGCATCAGCATGGCCCGGCTGGAGAACCGCAAGAAGCTCCTTGCTTCCGTCGACACGCTGAAGCGCCAGGTCGATCAGACCGGCTTGATGGAAGGCTTCGACGCCTTCACCCGCAAAGCCTTCGAGATGGTTACCAGTCCCGCCGCATTGCAAGCGTTCGACATCACCCGCGAGGACGCCAAGACACGCGATCTTTACGGGCGTTCATCGCTGGGCCAAAGCATGTTGCTCGCACGAAGGCTCATTGAAGCGGGCGTCACCTTCGTCACCGTCAATGCTGGCGGTTGGGATACGCACGCCAATAACTTCGAAGCGCTGAAGAAGAAAAAGCTGCCCGACTTCGACATGGCCTGGTCGGCCCTGGTTCAAGACATGCACCAACGCGGCCTGATGAAAAACACGCTGGCGATGGTCTGGGGCGAATTCGGCCGAACCCCTCGAATTAACAAAGACGCCGGCCGCGATCACTGGCCCGGCGCCATGTCGGTCGTCGTCGCGGGCGGCGGCTTGAAGATGGGCCAGGCGATCGGCCAATCGGACGCCAAGGCCGAGTATGCCAAAGAGCGACCGATCTCGCCGGAAGATGTCCTCTCGACGATGTACAACGTTCTTGGAATCGACCAGAACCGCGAGTTCCTCAATGAGGCCCAACGGCCGTTGAAGATATTGAACTCCGGCGAGCCGATTAAGGAACTGATCGGCTAGATGCTCCCTGATTGTCGTCGCTCAGAAGTCGCCGCGCGTTTTCCCACGATTTTATCGCATTCCAGCTTGTGGAAATATTTCCACAAGCTGCGCCGTCAGACTTCAGGCGGTCGTCTGAGCTGCGACCGCTAGGGAGTGAGAGCGCCTCCACTCCCTCACGGTCGGGGCTCTGAACGATCGTTCATTTTTCCCACGATTTTCTCGCATTCCCGCTTCGGGAAATATTTCCCGAAGCGAGCCCATCAGAATGACGGACGCTTGATTATTCTTCATTCCGCAATCCGATTCCACATTTCCCCCAAGCGTTTTCCCACGATTTTCTCGTAAAGTGACTTCTGGAAATATTTCCCGAATATTAACCGATAGCGATTAAGCGCGATCTGCCACTTTCTCGAGCCCGACGCGCGAGCAAGGGATTTGTAGGGTGGCTGAAGTCTGCGAAACCCATCCCGCACCACTCCCCAACCATTCTGACTGCGAACCGTTCGAAGTGAAAACGTTTTCACTCGAGTGTGAACCGTTCACATTTTCCTGCCGGATCTCAATTCTCACTAGCAACGTTGCCAGTGAGGCTTGGATCGAACTGGAATCGATGCCACTGTAAACCATTTACAGTCAACCGCTCGAAGTGGTAATGTTGCCACTTGAGTGTGAACCGTTCACATTTTCATGCCGCATCTTGATTCGTCCATGCAACGTTGCGTTAGCCGCGACGCGAAGGCTTTGCGCAGCGGAGCGCTTTCGGCAAGAAATCGCTCCGCTGCGCAAAGCCTCCGCGTCGCGGCTAACCGGTTTTGTATTCTCATCACGCGTTTTCCCACGAAATAATTGGAAGTCGCCCTTCGGGAAATATTTCCCGAAGGGTCCGTGAAAACCCTTCAAAGTCGCCTTTCGCTCCGCGAAAGGTTTTTGTTTCGCGGGGCGAAAAGCGACCATCGCTTTAGCACGCAACGTCACCCGCGAGGCAGAGCCTCGACGACCCGTTACGCGGCAGAGCCGCGTAACGAGGTAATCTTTGCCGGCATCTTTTTGTCGTGTCTTAATTTTTTGTTTTGATTCTGCATTCCGGGTTCCGCATTCCGAAATTACCCTCATACCAGCTTAGGCGCGCTCAAATTCGGAAATGTTTTTTCGCGCTACGACAACGCCAGCCACCTGACGAGGGTCGAGCAGTTCGTGGGCGGCAGCCGGAATCTGCGCATCGACTATACCTATGATGTCTACGGCAACCGGCTGAGCCGAACCGAGTACAACGGCAGCTTAAGTGTGGTTGCCGTGGCGAACTATGCGTTCGATGGCTGGAAGACGAATCTCGATGCATCCGGGAATGCAGCTAGTTTTGTGGGTCAAGCGAACTGGGACGCGTGGGCGGATCTGGATGCAACGAACGCGTTGACGACGCGTCGGCTCTTTGGCAACTCGGTGGATAGCTTGGTGGCGCGGGTGACGCCGCCGGCGGGCGGCATCGGCGCCACGGCGGTAGCATGGTACCTCACCGATCGCCAGGGCACGGTGATTGGCCTCGTCAGTTCGTCGGGTGCGCTCAGCGACACCATCGCCTACGATGGCTTCGGCAACGTCGTCAGCGAAACCAACTCATCGGTGAGCGATCGCTACAAGTACACCGGCCGGGAATTGGAAGCAGCGGCAGGCCTCTACAACGACCGCGACCGCGTGCTGATTCTGAGCCTTGGCCGCTTCACGACGCCCGACCGCATGGGCTTCGCCGCTGGCGACATGGACCTCTACCGCTACGCGGGGAATGGGTTCGAGAATGGGAGTGATCCGAGCGGGGATATTCTTTATGCACACGGTAGCGCGGCCGCACAGGACTATGTCAATTGGATAGCGAAGCAAAAGGGCACCTTTGACGAGATTTCAGCTCCATACAAAGGTGCCGCAGTAGGCCTTAGAGCCGTCCCCGTCGGTAATGATTATTATCAAATCGTAGCCACGGATGAAAACATCCGAAAAATTCGTGAGGCAATCCCTCTGTACGCTGGTGACTCTTGGACGCAGGACAGTCTTACCGCCCTCACTCTTGGATACACTTACAACCGCGCCATATTTTGGGAAAAGGCAGATCAAGGAGCTACGACGGTCCATCAATATTCCGATGGACAGCGATGGAATCTGAAGATGAAAGAGTGGCGCACGCCCGACACTTCTGAAGTTCCGCAAGGATCCTGGAGCGCTGCACGCGAAGGCCTTGGACATGGTGCCGTATTGGTGGCAGATGGGTTCACTGGTGGAAATATCGAGTCCTTGCATGCCAAGGCAGATCAGCTAATCGCGGAAAACGGCGGAGCGTATGCCGTCTCTCGTGGCCTCGGTGCAGTCGCCGAGGAAACGCTCGAAGCAGCCGTAGGCGCTAAGGTGATTGGAACGGGACTCAAATACGGTTCCAAAGCGGTCAAAGGAGGATTGGAGCTTGCTAAAGCAGGAGAGAGTACAATATGCGCGGTCAAAACAACGGGGCAAGTTGCATTGGCTGGGACTGGCGCTTACCTGACTGCGGAGCAGTTGCCTGAAGTTGTCGATCATGCTGCCAATGTGGCTGTAGCGGTCTACGAGGAGGATTACGAGCGTGCCACCATCGAGGCCGGGAAGACACTCAACAGCGCGGTTTTCCTTGGTCAGGGGCTGAAAGATATCGGCGGGATGGCACAAGTCTATCGCAAGCATGGCGTCGAGGGCTTGCGTCGAATCTTTCAATCATGCTTTCCCAGGGGTACGCCAGTTGCCACGGCAACAGGAATCAAGCCCATCGAGAGCATTGTTGCAGGGGATCTTGTGCTCTCTCGCCACGAGTTTGAGCCATCTGCGGCAACCAAGTTCCAACCAGTAAGGCGTGTTTTCGAACGAACGGGTCAACTTTGGAAGATCGATGTCGAGGGTCAATCGATTCGCGCAACGGGCGAACATCCGTTCTTCGTTCAGGGCCAAGGCTGGACTGCGGTTCGAGAATTAAGGGCCGGCGATCGGCTGGTTGTTGCCGAAGTCGGCCAGTCTGTGACAGTGACGAGTGTCGTCCAAACCACGGAAACGGAGACCGTATACAATTTTGAGGTTGCGGAATGGCATACCTATTTTGTGGGCGATCCGACATGGGGCTTCCATGTTTGGGTGCATAATAAATGCACGGTGGAGGACGTAAAGAAGGCGGCGGGCGAAAACAATGTTAGCGATCAACAGGCCCAAGAGATTGCCGACGCGGTAAATGCTGGCAAACTGAAACTGGAGGATGTTGAAGCGTACATTGTTGCGGCAAAAGGCACCAATTCCAGCGAGGAAGCGGTTGTTGCCCCGCCATCTGATAGTCTGGCCACAACCCAACCGAGAGAAATTGTTAGGCGGTTTGACAGCACCAAAAATATCAAAGCAGCTAAAAAGGACGGCATTGCCTATAACGCAGAGAAGGGTAATGGCGTTCCGACAACTACCACAGACATCGAACCTGTGAATCCTGATTCGATTCGACGCGTGACTGGTGCGAGTAGCGCTGAAGCGCATGTTGATATTGATATTACAGGCAAGCAGGTGGTGCGCCGGACCACAAAAACAGGTAATAAAGAGATCGTGGTACAAGAGGACATCAAAGCCAGAGGATATCGTTGGTAGTGGTAGAGTAAGGAAAAGCAGATTGAGCAGCGAGGATTGAACTGCCTTCTTTACGCATCGTGAAAGGAGAATATTGTGTCCGTTTCGACATTCGATGAGCTCCGAGATGCCGGGAACCAAGCGTTGATGGCTCACGATACGCTTCTAATGGTTTGGAGGGGCGTTCAAGAAGCGCAACTCGTGCAAACCGCCACCCCTGAAGACATGTTACTGCTTCGGGATCTGATATATCGCCGAATATATCCAGTCAACGCTTTTGGACTTCTCGTCCGGATTGATCAAAAAATCGCTATTGAAGTACTATTATCCCGATATCTGGGAAAAGCGGTCGATCCCGACTCGAAATTCGGCGGATTTGAATTTGAACTTGAAGCTATGCTAGATGATTTGCACGAACTTGGGGGGGCGGAACTACTTAAGAGAATAGTAACGCATCCTGATTTTGAAATTGAGCGAATCAACGATTCGAGGGTTCGACGCAGCTTAAGTGCAGTGCTTCACCTTGAGGAACAGGAGATATTACAATGGGTCCAGCAAGTTTCAACTAAACAGTAGGGCAAAAACAAAGGGGTCGGGAGTCATTCCGAATGCATGAAGCAAGACCTATGAAAGTGTATGTTGCTTTTGCCCTGTGAGCGGCAAGGCATATGACAACCGGAACTGGCTCGGCGTCGGTGAGGAAATCGTGGAAGCAAAATGCCGTACATCGGCAGACGGTGACTATCGATGGGCTGGGCAAGCGCATGACAACACCAGACGCTAGGCTATGACCGCTTTGTTAATCCGCGCCATGCGGAGCGTACGCAGGCGCGTAGGGTGCCCAACCAACCTCGATCACACATAGCGGCAGATACATACCAGCGCACTGAAAAAGCCGGGCTTTGGTCGCGTTGGACGTATGCCATTGTTCGACAGGTGGATCCCCAAGCCTGTCGTTGAACATTCGGCGGCAAGTGTTCGGCATTGCCTCGGCGGATCAGACTGCGACGCATGATCGATAGAACGATGGTAAGCCGATCGATGATTCGCCGTGATAGGTTCCCATGACCTGTGCGATACTTTACGAGCGGTTCATCGATGTAATCGAAGCGATAATGCTTGGCTGCGCGGAGCCAGAGATCGTAGTCGAGCGCCAGATCGAGCCGGTCGTCGAAAGAGCCGACGTGATCGAGAATTTCACGTCGCAGCAATACCGATGAATAACAGATGAAGTTATCGAGCAAGACGTCGTCGAAGATGGCGCCGCGATGAAACGCGAAATCTGTGGACGGCAGTAGACCTCCTTGGGGGTCGATCAGGAACCGCCGGCAGAAGACGGCGCCAACTTCAGGCTCGGCATCCAACAGCCGAACCTGTCGTTCCAACTTGGTCGGAAGCCAGACATCGTCGCCGTCGAGCAGCGCGATTAACGGCGCTCGCGAATGGCGAAACGCGAGATTCTTTGCCCGCGTGGGTCCGAGATTGTCGGAAGGAATATAGCGAAACCGGGGATCGTGCAAGAACGGCTGAACCACTGCGGCGGTGTCGTCGCGCGAGCCATCGTCGATAAGAATCAATTCCCAATTGGTGAACGTCTGCCGTTGCACTGAGCCAAGCGTGTCGGCCAGAAAGCAACCATTGTCGCGCGCGGCGACAACGACACTGACGGCAGGGATAGGCAACGATACGTTCACGACGCCAATGCTTTCAGATAGTCGTTCGCGATGTGGGATATGCAAAAGCGATATTTACCGGACGCTTCCTGCGGAATCGAATCGACCAGATCGACCTCGTATTCCATTTCATTGCCAAATGTCTCGCGCACCAGTTCTTCGATTTGCCAATGGCTATCGCTGCCGAAATCTTCGTCGGGAACGATGCGTAAACAGAGCTGCCGTTCGCTCTCTTGCACAATCTGAACTTGGGCAGCGCCCTGAATGTGCAGCGCGAAATTTTCCGTCAGCGAGATGCCAGAGATCAATTTGCCAGCGGGCGTTAAAACGTAGTCGGCATCTCGGCCTTCGATCTTCTCGATCATCGGCAGGCCTCGGCCGCACGCACAGCGTCGTTCCGTTTGAACGACCACGTCGCCCACCTTGTAACGGATTAGCGGCATCGCCCGATTGGTCAAATCCGTGACGACGAGCGAGCCTTCGTTGCCGTCGCCGGGCCGGTCGTTTAGCACTTCCGCGAAGAGCGAATCGGAGTTCAGATGAAGACCTTGATGTTCTTCGCACTCGCTGGCGATCAAGCTGACTTCCTCACAGCCGTAGCGGTTGGTCACCCGGCAATTAAACGCCTGTTCGATGACGGCCCGTTGCCAATCGTGCAGCAACATGGCGGTGGAGATGATCCCATCAGGCCGAATGGCGCCCGCGAAATGTTTCCGTACATAACAAGCAAAGAGATAAAGCGAATGGGCATGGCCGAAGAGCAAGCTGGTAGGCTTGGCACGCAGCGCTAAGGCAAACTCGCGCATGCGTTCCTGATCCAAGCCAATCGTATCGAGATAGCGCGCTCGATCGACCAGGAAATTACGGACCTTTCCCTTCAATCCTTGCTTGCGGTACTCGGGATTGCCCCACACTTTGGCTACCCTTCGGCCGAGACGCCAGCCGCTCCATTCGTCAGAGCGAATCGTGCATGCGGTCTTCCACTGCATGCTGTCGCGATCGACCGCAATTTCCAGAGGAACGCCCGTCGAGCCCGACGTTCTCTTAATGAAAAGCGACTCATTTTCGACTTGAGAGGAACGCAATTGCTTCGAGCTTTTGCGGATATCGTTCTTCGTCAATATCGGAAGCGCTTCAAAATTCTCAAAGGTCTTGATATCGCCCGGATGCCCATCGATTTCCGTGAACATCTGACGATAGTAAGGCGCATTTCGTAAGCGTGCAGCAGCATCTTTTGAATAGCTTCGAATTGCCGAGCGCGGATTACAGCAGGCTCGTCGAGCTGCCGTCGCGCAGCACCTTCAAGTATTCAAGATGACGGCTGCCGGAACGCAAGGCCATCAATGGTTGGGCAACATGTCTGTTGAGAAGATTGATCATGGTGAGTATCCTCAGGCGGCTTGGCTCAAGACAGGCCTTTCCTGCCAGGCGATTTGACGCGACAGCCCTTCTTCGAAGCCAATCTTTGGCTGCCAACCCGTATGCCGAGTGAACTTCGAAACATCCGCCCCGGTGTACTTCTGGTCGCCTTTGCGTTCGGCGACGCGCTGAACATTCGCAGTGCGACCGGTGATCTTTTCGATCTTGCGGATGACATCCATTACCGAAACCAGTTCGCCGCCGCCGATGTTGAAGGTTTCGCCGACGACGGTGTTGACGGCCATCACCGTTCCCTCAACGCAGTCGGAAACGTATGTGTTGCCGCGCACTTGGGAGCCATCGCCAGTGAGCATGATCGGTCGACCTGCGAGCACGGCATCGATGAATTTGTGATAGCCCATGTCGGGCCGTTGCCTGGGCCCATAAACGGAGAAATAGCGCAGAATCACCGAAGGAACGTCGAACTCGTCCGCATAGATACGACAAAGATTTTCGCCCGCGAGCTTGGTTACGCCATAGGGTGAGCTTGGTTTAAGCGGCAAGGTTTCATCGCCGGAAGCAAAACGGCCATAGACCGAAGATGTTGAAGCGTAGATGAAGCGATTGAGATGCGCAGAATCTTTGACCGCATCGAGCAATCGTTGCGTGGCGATGATGTTGTTAGCGTCGTACTGTTCGAAGTGCGTCCAACTTTTGACCAGGCCGGCCATGGCTGCAAGGTGAAAGACCCACTCGGCCCCGCTGACTGCAAGCTCGAGCGCATCTTCCACCAAGTTGATTTCTTGAAAGTTGAAGTTCTTCCGGCCGCGCAAGGAACTGAGATTGCGCTCTTTCAGCGCACGCGGATAATAGCTGGTAAAGCAATCGATGCCCGTGACGCGGTGTCCATCGTTAAGAAGGCGTTCACACAAGTGCGATCCGATGAATCCGGCAGCGCCGGTAACCAAACATTCCATGAGCTTCCCTGCCCGAATATGGAGAATGGAGAAGATGATAGCACGATGGCATCGGCATTCGCAATGGCGATTTAGGCGGGGTGAATTATTGGGTGCGTCAATCGATTCTGGCAAACTTTGAAATAATCGTGAAGCCCGTTTTACCCTCCCCCTGGCTTTGCAGGGGGAGGGCAGGGTGGGGGTCGAGCGCTCGCCCATCAACAACCGTCGCGATATTTCAAGCCATTCCCCCCACCCTGCCCTCCCGCGCAAAGCCGGGGGGAGGGTGGGAAGGGCGAGTTTTCGTTTTGCCAGAATTGGTTGGCGCACCCCAGATTATTGACGAGGTTACTAATCTGAGCCGACTGTAAACATTTACAAATAGAAGTGGCTGATGTGGAGGGGCGCCTGGGTTGAACCAACGTGAAAAAGACGGCTTAAAAGCCGTCCTATGTGGAAGTATTTCGATTAGCGTGCCGTTACCGAAGCGGCAGTGGTTCGGGCGGGAAGAGTACAACCGGCGGCGGCATTTGTCGCGCCTGATTTGCGGAGGCCGTCGAGGGCAAGGCCGAGACTGTTGAGGTAAGCGGGATCGGATCGCCGAGGCGTGTAGCAGGCTCGGCGAAGGTGCGGTCGCCGAAGCGCTGTTCATTCGCGATGGTAGGAGGCAGACCTCGGCTTACAGGAAGGGGGTCAAGCTGCGGTTGGGCCGGCGGGGCACTCTGCCGAACTACGAGTCGGGCATCGTCAGGCAGCGTATTGTTGCCGGGGTTGCGTGCGACGTCGGCATTACGGCCTTTGCGAAGATGGTCGAGCCAAGCTTGCTCCATCTCATCCACGCTCTTGTATTGGTAATAATTCTTCGCGGCATCATCCCAACCCCATTGCATGCCGTGGCCGATGAAGTCCAAGAACGTTTTGCGGTCATTCGTTTCCACCAGGAATTTGCTGATCGAATAACCTTCCGCATAGAGGACCATCACATCGCTTGGGTAGTCCTTCAGGTTGAACAAGCGACGCAAGGGCATGCCTCGGCCGGCATTCAGGATGTCACGGCACATACGATCGTGACGGGTTCGCTCGAGCTCGTCTTCCGAATAGACTGAGCCCCCTTCGTCCGCCCAGCGCGGCACTGGCCGGCGGAAATGGTGCGCTAGCACCGTATGGGTGATCTCGTGTGGCAGGACGCTATTGCGCAGCCGGTCGAGTGGGCCTTCAATGAACATGGTTTGGTAGACTTGGCCTTCCGGGAAGGTGAATGACGTGGCGCCTTTCGCGCCGCTCATCGTCACGGTCACACGCAGAGGGCAGGGGGAGCCCCAGCGCGGCATCTCCTGGCCGAGCCATTCAATCGCTTTTTGCTTGCGATACTGTTCGGCGAGTTTGCCGAATTCTTGGGCCAATTCTTGGGTAGGCGCTTCGACGATGAAATTAGGGGACCGCACACTCGCGGCATTGACTGTCCCGGCGGCCATGAAGATGGCAGCCAGCATTCCCGGAACCCAGTGGCGGATCGCCATTCAAGACCTCCAAGTCAGGTAACCGCAGCCTCATCATGAGACGCAGCCGAGACAAGTCTAACCGCAAAAGTTGAGCCGTGTGAAAGTGTGGAAACGAAAAAGCCGGAGAAGCGATGCCGAAGGCAAGGCGCGTGCCACACTTAGGGATCGCAGCGCTAAGACCGATTGCACCACGCTTTGTAGCCGGTTTGTAAGTTCTGCAAGACGATCAGGAACTTTGATTAAAGTTTGTAAAAATGACATGGAGAGAGTGTTTTACAGCACCGTTGCTGCTGCAGACGATGACAAACATACCGACAATAAAATTTGGGACAAAAAAATAAGAATGAATACAGGACTGCATGGTTGCTTCGGGTTAGTGTGCGGCGCGGTTATCTCCTTTTTCGGCTGTTCATGTTTGAAATGCGTTCGTTCACTCTTATTTTTTTGTACCAAATTTTTTTGTCGTCTCTTCTTGTTTCGCTTTCTTTTGCAAAGCAAATCGTTCATCGAAACCCGCAATCGGCATTGCTCGAATTGCCGTTTCGAGTCAAAATGCCGACCGCGAGTGATGCCCACGCATGGATGCGTCCCATCGGGGAACTGGTTGCGCATGGTGTGCGTGGTTAGGTTTGCGTTCGATGGCCGGTTCCCCTCGGCGTGGTTCTTCGTGTCAGACACTTCCGAAAAGAACAGTGGCAAAGGGACTCCTTTGCCTTGGGTGATTCTCAGCGGTTTTCTAGGCATTTTCGCGATCGGCACGCCGGCGGTCAACAACGCGGCCAAGCCGAGGGAGCCCGAGAAGAAAGAAGCGCCGGCCGACCCGACACCGTTTCGCATTTCGGGCAAAAATCCGTTGAAGCCCGTCTACGATTTCTATGCGACGCACGATGGCCGTTGGGATCCCGAAGACGACCTCCGCCGCAATCTGCATAACTTTCAGGTCGAGTTTTTGATTGCAACCGTGCCCGACCCGATCGACACGCCTTACGGTTATGCGTTCGATCAAGTGGTGGACGCGATTCAGCGCGCGGTTGAGAAAAAGAACGGGTACGTACTCGATCGCTCCTGGCTGCCTTGGGAAATCGACAAGAAGCCGAAAAGCGGCAAGGGCGACGATGCCGACAAGATCGGGACAAACTATCGCGAAGCCTTTCCCGGTGTGCTCCTTTTTCGACACAGCAAGCATGCGGACAAGAAGATCAACCATGCGGGACTCTGCATGGTGTTTCTGGTCGGTGAAACACCGATGGGCGGCCTGAACAAGCGCGCCTTCACCCAGGCGCTGAAGATGATGGCTTCTGCCGGACATTCGACGACTGAGCCCGTTCGCATCATCGGGCCTTATTTCTCGGGCTCGCAAACTTCGTTGCAGTTCGTGATCGGCGACTGGTGGGCCGGTGTGAGCAATTGGAGCGGCGATGTCTGGACGGGGATAAAGAATTGGCCACCCTTCAATCCGATGTTTCGTTTCGACGTGATCAGCGGCAACGCCACCGCTTTGAACTTCAACGATTACTTCAAGATCGATCCCTATGCCGACGGGCAGCCTGCCTGGCAGGCGGATAAATTTTCGCTGAGTGCTACCGTCATCCCGACAAAGACAGTGATTTCCGCGATGCTGCGCTACCTGACCCGGCGCGACGGTTGTCGATCGAACGAGCCGATCGCCAAAGGGATTTCGCATATCCCCGGCAAAGTCGCCTTGCTTACCGAATCGAACACCGGCTTTGGCAAAAGCTTGAACAGCATCAATCGACAAGACATTCTGATGCTCCGTTTTCCCCTGCACATCTCGCACGTGAAGACGGAATATACGCAGGCGTTCCGCAAGAAAGATGAGCAAGAGGGGGTGAAGCACGACGACTTGTTGGTGCCTTCGCGCTTTGAGGAAGCCCACCCGGCCAGTGAAGGCGTGCCCTCCCAAGGCGGAGCGACGACGACGGCCGTCAATGCGCAAGTGCTATCGAACATCCTGGCGACGATCGTGCGCGAACAGTGCCGTTATGTCGGCGTAGTAGCGAGCGATACGCGCGACAAGCTCTTCCTCATTCGGCTCATTCGCGAGTTCTGCCCTGATGTCCACGTCTTTGTCACCGATGCAGATCAACTCTTGTTGCACCCCGATTATCGCTACCACATGCGCGGCGTGATCGTCGGCTCAACCTATCCTTTGCTCGCGCAGAATCAGCGCTGGGTGAAGCCGGACGAGCGCGAACGCATCCTCTTCGCCACCGTAGGCGCGCAAGGATGTTACAACGCAACGGCGATGCACTTGGGGCTCTATAAGGAACTGCTCGAATACGCGCCGCCGACGTTTGTGGAGCGCGATGCGGGGGACGATGCCCAAAGCCTGCAAAGGCCGCCCATCTGGATCAGCGTCGTATCTCCTAATGGAACCATGGTGCCTTTGCAGGTCTTCACGGAATACGACGATTCCAGCCATATCATGCGGCTTAACCCCCAGCCTGCCGGCCAAAGCCAGCATGTGCCGCTTACCTATCCCGGCGCCATGTTGCCCGTCGGGGTCAGCCTCATGGCCTTCTGGTTGTTCCTTATCTATCAGGCGCTTTTCACGCGCTCCTCGCGCATGTTCTGGGAACCCGCTGGGCGCAGGGCGAATTCTCGCTGCCGCAACTTTGCTACCGCAATCTCCTGCTCGGCTCACAGGCTGTGCTGGCATTGCCGATGTTCCTGCTGATCTGCACACATGCGCATGCCAACGAATTTCGCTCCATCTGGATGTCGGTGCTGGTAGCGCTCGGCGTCGCCATCCTGGCCGGCTTTGCGCTCGGCATGATCAAGCCACTCTGCTGGCCGCCATCGCGAATCGGGCAATTTGCGAATTGGCTAAGGCCGCGTAAACTGCAAGGCGGGCGCTTGGAACAATGGAGTTGGGCGGCGGTCAACATCGCCCTTGTCGCTCTTATTGTTAGTTTCGCCGTATTGTTCATCGGCCGCTTCTGGACCTACGGCGGCCCTACGCGACGGACGCTTTTCTATATCCGTGCGGTTGACCTTACCTCCGGAATGTCTCCGCTTACTCCGCTGTTCTTCATGAGCATGGGCTTCTCCGCCTGGGCATTCTTTCAATTACGGCGCTCCGCCCAGATCGATCGTTATGTCGTGCCGCCGCCTTTTCCAGCCGGCGCGGATGATGGCCCCACTCACGGCGCCTTTGCCCGCATCAACAATCTCGATCGCTCCGCGCAAGAAGAAGTGCACCATGAAAATGTCGCGGTGCGGCATTCGAAAGCGGTCGTGCTTGGCGGCATGGCCCTCTTTGCCCTGGCGCTAGGCGTGTGGCTGCAATCGCTGCCGAGCGTGGAAGGCTTCACGTGGGATGGGCTCTTTTTCACCGGCTTCGCGGCGCTATTCGCCTTGAATCTATCGATCCTTGTTCGACTCCTCTACCTCTGGCGGCGAACGAAGCGCTTGCTCGATGCGATCGCTCTAGTCCCGATGATGCGCGCCTTTGGCCGGCTGCCGACCAAGGCTTCTGCGTTATTTGGAAAATACCTCTTCGCCCAGCGCCCGAAACTGGAACATCTGCAACTGCCTTTACACGAACTGCGCCTGTTGGCAGGCGCTGGCCCATGATGCGGATGCCCCGAAGGAACTGGCCGACCTGGATAAAATTGCAGACGCGCTCGACCGCCGACTCCAAGAAGGGCTCATTCAAGGGGCCGGCAAGATGAATGCCCAAAGGGCGGAGCGCGACTTGCGCGGCAAGCTCAGTGCGGTGGCCGCGAACTGTTTGACGGCGCTGGCGCCTCGCTGGAAGAATCTTCCTGTCGAAGACGCCTACGGTGAAGGAACTCCTAAAAGCAAGGACGAGAAGGCGGCCGACCTGAAAGAAGAGCCCGCCTGGATAGCGCCCGCGGAGAACGTCGTCGCCACACAGATTATCGTTTACGTCAGCCAGTTCTTTGCTCAACTGCGCGGATTGGTCGTCGCAGCGCTGGTGTGCACGTCACTGCTGCTGCTCTCGGCGACGTCTTATACCTTCCACCCCGAACGACTGCTTCTTATCTGCCTGCTGGGACTGAGTGCCATCGGTATCGCCGGAGTGCTTTGGGTATTGATCGAGATGAACCGCGATGAAGTGGTCGCCCGTATTCTGAAAACGACGCCGGGCAAGTTCTCCCTCGATTCCGGAATCGTCGGCTCGTTCCTGACATATGTGGTTCCTACGGTAGGCATCCTCGCCGCCCAGCTATCCGGCAGCTTCCGCTGGCTGCTCGAACCGATCATGCACGTGATGAAGTAACTTTCTCGTTTGCCGCGACGCCCGTTAGCCGCGACGCTCCGCAGAGCGTCGCGGCTAACGGGCGTCGCGGCTAACAAGCGGTCACAGTTGTCAGACCCGCAGGAAAATTCATGCACGACCAACAATTACAACACCGTCTCCTCTATCCTTCCCGCATCGCGCAGCTGCTGCAACGAGCTACCGCCCTCGAACAGACTCCCCCGACCCACCCCGCGCCAAGCTCCCTACGCTTTTATGCGCTGCTAGCACTCATTTTCAGTGCCCAGCTATTCCTCGCAGCGCGGCTCGCGCCCATAGACGATGAACTCTATTACTGGTGTTGGTCGCGCACGCTGCAAGCGAGCTACTTTGATCACCCGCCGATGACGGCCTATCTGATTCGCGCTTCGACATCGATCTTCGGCGACACGCTGCTCGGCGTCCGTTTCGGCGCCTGCCTTTGTTCACTCGGAACCTTGTTATTGATTGCGCAGCTAACAGGCAAAAGAGGGCTGGGCTTTTTGCTCGTCACGCCGGTGTTCGCGTTAGGCACGCTATTGATGACGCCCGATGCTCCCTTGCTCTTCTTCTGGGCTGCATATGCCGTCTGGCTCGTCCAAATGCAGCGGGCCGAGAATCCTTCATACGCACACTGGCTGCTGGGCGGACTCTTGCTGGGCCTTGGCGGGCTGAGCAAATATACGATGATCTTCGCCCTGCCCGGAGCGGTTTCTTCCTTCGCCTTGGCCGGGCGAGCGTTTCCTTACCGCCGCTTCGCCTTCCACCTGCTGGTTTCGATGGTCGTCGCTTCGCCCGTGCTGCTATTCAATTATTGGCACGATTTTGTCGCCTTTCGGTATCAGTTTCTCCATGCCGCCGGCGCCTCTGACGACAACAACGGCTTCAAACCCTTTCGCATCTTCGAATATGCCGGCGTGCAAATCGCTCTGTTCGGGACGCTGCCGTTTCTGCTGCTCCCTTGGTGCATTGCCCATTGGCGAACACTGGCGGAAAACTCCCTACTGCGTATCTGCTTAGGCCTATTTCTGGCGCCCGCCCTCTTTTTTCTCCTCAAAGGAACACTAGGCCGAGTGGAAGGCAATTGGCCGTTCATCTGTTATGTCACACTGATGCCGCTGGCTCTCTACGCGGCCAATACTAAGCCTGCAAGGCACTGGTTCAACCGCTGGGGCTTCAAGGCCGCTTTTGCCATTCCCTTAGGCGTCACCCTCTTTGTGTTGGCTCATGCATTCCTTTCCCTGCCGCTGCCGGCTGGGGGTGATCGGATGGGCAAGTTGCAAGCCCGTTATAGTGCGGTAGCCGAGGTGAGCCGTTGGGCGCATGAAGCTGGAGATGTACGTCTCTATGCCGTGAACTATCAGATGACGAGCCAACTCCGCTTTCAGAAAGTGAACGCCGAGCAATTTCCCGATCAAAGCCGGCCCAGCCATTTCACGATGGAAACTTCACACTGGCAAGAAGAGCCCATCCTCTATTTCGTCGGCCTGAATACGCGCGTGTGCGATTTGACACTGCCCCAAGATTTCACCCTGCACTATACAACACCAGCAGTTGTCGCCCAATTTCCGGAGGTGGTGCGCGGAGAAGTGACGGCGCTTATACAATTTTAAAAAGTGTGAGGTTGGAGCGCTAGCAAGAGAATCCGGCAGCCCGGACGTCAGCGGTCGCTGAGAGAATCGCGTATTCGAGCGTATCGGCTTCGCGATCAAAGGCAATGAAGGTGATATTGTTGCGTGCCAAAATTGTGCCGTCGTCGCAACCAGCCGCATAGAGCAATTTGCATTACCGCAACATAGCATTTAAGACCCCGAGCAATTCGCGCCTTGAGGAGCGATGAATATTACCTAATGCATCGCGTACGGCTGCACACCTAAAACGCTGGGGCGAAATGCCGGAGGAACGTAAGCGGGCTACCGTTATATGGAAGCTGAAACTTTGACCCGGCGCTAGCTGTCGTTCACGCTGACTTTCGCCAGTTATGTCGTCAATTAATGGGAGTAATTGCTCTCGGGTGTCGAGCTCTAAAAAGAAGTTGTGCAAGAAAAGTGGTTGCTTGGTCGTGTTGCGCACCGTGAGCGAGATTGCATCAATAACCCCGCCCATTCCCAGTTTAATGATCGCGGCCTCAACCTTCAAAAGACCACTCCGGTTGAATAAAGACAGCTGATAACGAGCTTTGACAATGCACCATGTAACAAAAGACACCCCCACCCCGGAAAATATCCACTCTTTATTTTTGTTTATTAATTCAAACACTGGATCCACCTTTTTATAATCCCTCTGGCTTTCGGATAATTCGTTGTCCACCACCGGTTCCAGGATACTTATTCTCGTCACTATTTTTGATTCCTGCCCAATCGTCAAAGAATTGCCGATCTGCAGCGATTGAGACGCGAATAGCTTCGGCCAATTCAACGACGTCTACATCGGTCGGCTCTTGATTCAAAGAATTTGTTAAAACTCGTCGAGCAGAGTCCTCGATCGAGAGACCTTCAAATCCTTTGTCGTACCGCCGCATGCGACGAACCTCATGGACAAGTGCTTGGATCGTCATCAAAAAGTCCCCCATTTTTGGTGCCAAACAAAGAAATAGCTAGCCCCTATAACGCTACGTCAGCAGATTCAGGAGGCCAGTCTTGAGTGCAGATTTGAAATCAAGGATTGCAATATCGCCGCAGATTCTTTGCTATTTGGTGTCGGTCGATTTTCCAATGGTTTATCATATTTACCTAACGAGCCAGACGATGAAAGCCCTTTACTTTCCCTCACTCTGTTTTTTCGGCGTCATTGACACAAGCCTAATGTGCCGCAGTGAGATCACGTCAGAAGCACGCCCCTCTACCCACCCACCAGTACACAAGCCATCAAGTATAACTAGAGCACCACTTTTGACATCTACAAATTCCTCATCGAACTCAGTATCCACATCCGCAAGTACCAGGCCGAAGTTAATTACAACTCTTCCTGTAAGTGGTGATACGTAAACGCGATCTACAACACCATTCACTCGCAAACGCTTTCCAGTATACAGCAACTTTGCTCGAATCGGGTCGTCTGAATAAGTCTGATACAATTCACCGACCGACACTCCGACAGATTCCATTTTAACTACAGCAACTTTAACTTCAGCAACGTTTTCAATGGACTCGTTTTTTGGTGGTGCAACTTCGTCCCGAGCGGGAGGCCTCTCTTTTGAGCAGCCAAACATTGCAAACAAACCGAACAATGCCAGAATTCTGATTATCGTCAAGGAGCACCACCTTTTTCATGAGATTATGACGCCTCCCGAATTTTTCAACCGGCATTGTTTGGTCAAAAGCCTACCGAATCCGCCGTTGCCACGTTGGTGACGCTTTCAAACGTGCCGAACAGGTGAATTCTACCCGAAATTACATAGAAGTCGGCTGAAGCGCCTGCGGGATCGAAAGCGATGTTTTCCGGGTGACCAATTGAGACGCGGTCGCCATTTTTGAGACTGAGAACAAAGGGGTGAAAGGGAGCCCGGCGGACCATGTGGGCAATCTCGGATTGTATTGCTTCGGCTCTCATCGGACTCTCCCGGCGCACTGCGATGATTTAAGTTGATTGAACTCGGCTGCATTGATCTCAATTCGGTTTACGGCGTGCCCAATACCCAGGCCGGCGGCTCTGGTGTCCAACCGCAGCCACCCAGATTCTGTCTGCCAATTCTTCGTAGTAAATTGAATAAGGAAACCGTTGCAGCCGGCAGAGCCGAATCGACCCAGACTCCGCAGCATACAGTCGCGGGTTCTGTTGAATGCGAATTAGTGCCGAGTTCAATTCTACCCGGAAGTCGTCGCCCAAACCAATGCTTAAATCATCGTAGTAATCGACTGTGTCGTTAGCTTCGCGTGCTGCGTCCGCGTGAAAATCGGTGGGCTTCAAAGCCGCGGCCTCCGTAGACTCTTCATCACCTCTTCGGCTGGAATGCCGACGACCTGTCCGTTATGTACATCGGCCATTCGTTGCTCGGCAAGCGTTAACCATTCGGCGGCAGCGCCTTCATCAGGAGTCTCCAGCGTGCGCAATGAATCAGTGCACAACTCGGCCCGTTCGAGGACTTCTAAGCTTGCAACGGTCGATTTCAACTCTAGAAGCGTCGACCTCATGAAGACCTCCGCTGAAAAGCGACTGCTGTTATTCAACAATCTACTTAAGCCATTCCTTATCGACAAGTTTACGCGAGTCTCTCATCCGAATCAGATACCCGCCGCCGAAACCCCTCACCCGATATGCCGTTCTTTGCCTTCGTCTTCGTCCTCATCGCTGTCAATTTCGGGTCGGAATTCGTTGCCGAATTCGGATTCTTCCTCATCGTCGTCTGCGTCGTCATCAAGGCCGGCGAAGAGGCTCTCTTCGATGCCTTCGATTTTCTGGATCAGCTCCTTCGGCGTCTTTTCGCTGTAGATGAGCTCCATGATGGCGGAGAAGTAGCGGTCCATGGTGGAGAGATTGGCCTGAAGCAGGTTGTGGATCATCTTGTCGGTCAGTTCGCCGCCTTCGATGTCGATGCTCGTTTTGTAGCGGATTTCGCCATCTTCGAAGTCGAGCTCGAAGTTGCCGATTCGCATGCCCCGGTTGGCGCAACAAATGAGCTCTGCCATGGCCGGCAGCTTATCCGACGGCGTGTTGACGGGTAAATAAGAATAGAAGATCAGCCAGTCTTTCTGTTCCTCGACATCGGCATAGCATAGCAGCCGACCGGAACGTCCTTTGAAGTTGAACCGGAGTACGCTTTCTCCTTCGAGGATTTCGTACTTCCAGTCTTCTTCTTCCATGAAATCGATTAAGCGGGAGAATATGCCGGCCATCATTTAGGCCCTGCCTGGTTTTCGGATAAGGCGACTCCAATTACGCACTTACATTCTACACTTGATGCCGCTGAGGGTATACGTCGGAACTTCGCCGATCTTGCCGAAATGCGCGAATAGCCGACCCCTAAAATCGGTTCAACATTCCAAAGTAAATGCTGGCGATCTTGAAAATCGCCCAGATCATCGCGATGGCGACGAAAGACCAGACGGCATACCCCGCCAAGCGGGCCAAATTCTTCAATCGCCTGGCTGACTCTTCGCGGTAATGTTCGCCCTGGCGAACCATTACTTCCGGTATCTGACCGCTCACTTCGGCGACAGCCAGAATGTCAAGAAATTCATCCGGGAACGCGGTGCATGCGTGTAGGGCGATGTGGATCTCGCGACCCGACTTTACGATGGCTGCAACCCGATCTTCCGCCATGCTGAATGCCTGATTACCAGTCGCTCGCAGCGATTGCCGTAACGCTTCCACCGTCGGCATTCCGGTTTCGAGAGTCATGCGCAGGGCCAGGCAGAAGCGGCCAAGGGCCAGCGCTCGGGTACATGGTCCCACAACGGGAGTCCGCAGCAGGAACGCCTCGAAGGCCGCCCGCTGTCTCAAATTTCTCGTGACTAAGTAATAAACGCCGCCCAAGGCGCAAGGAAAACGGCTATCGCGATTAAAAAAGTAATCGCCCCGCTCGTGCCAGTGAGCCCAAAGCCGATAGGTGCAATGGGCTCGGCCTCGCCTCCCGCGCTGACGATTCCGAGGATATAGATCAATCCCGCGATAACGAAAACGGCGGCAAAGAACTGAAATACCGGCCAGGTGATCTGCGAAACAAAGTCACGTCGCAACGATTGCTGCATTTCGTAATAGTCGGCTAATTCGGCAAAGACTTCGGGAAGATGACCGGTGCGCTCGCCGATCGTGGCCAACTGGCAAAACAATTTCGGAAGCCGATCGGTTTCCGCGTCGAGCGCATCTTCAAGCGTATCGCCCTCTTTCAAACGTGCTGCGAGTCGATCCGCCATCGGCCTGAGCGATTGAGGCCCCTTCTTCGCTTGCAGTTCGAAAATGCGAACCAGCGACAACCCCCCGCCAAGCCCATGCTTCAACGCTCGACACCAGAGGATCAATGCACCAGTCGCCGAGGAGGAAAAGAAGCTCATAGAGGGAAATTATAGTCGCCTTTCGGCTCTGCGAAGGCGACACTTATTTTCACCAGGTGCTTTCTTCGTGCGAGGCTCTTTCAAGACCGACTTCGCAGGGGTTTTCTGCGAAGTGGCCAGCACCTAGAATAAATCGATTCCCGCTTCAACTTGAGGTTCCTTTTGTGACCATTCCTTCGATCACGCTCATCCGACAAATCGCCCAGCAGCCTGTAGTGACCGACGTCGCCGGCGAGGTAAGGCAGCAGTGGCGCCATTCCAAAATCGCGAAGCGGATTAAGAAGGGGGATCGTATCGCCGTAGGTTGCGGCAGTAGAGGGATCGCGAATGTTGCGGTCATCGTACGCGCAACTCTCGATGCACTGAAGGAACTTGGCGCCAAGCCATTTGTCGTCGCGGCCATGGGCTCTCACGGAGGCGCGACCCTTGAAGGGCAGCGCGATCTTCTCGGCAGTTATGGCATCAGTGAGGCCGACCTCGGCGTGCCCGTGAAAACCGAAATGGATTCGCAGCAAATTGGCGTCAATTCGTGGAACGAGCCAGTCTGGTGGGATAAGAACGCCCTGGCCGCCGACGGCGTTGTGACGGTCTCACGCATCAAGCCGCATACGGACTATCGCGGCAAATACGAATCGGGCCTGGCCAAGATGTGCGTCATCGGTTTGGGCAAACGTGAAGGGGCGTCGCAGCATCATCGCTGGGGTTGGAAAGGTTTGCAGCAGATGCTGCCCGAATCGTTCAAGGTGATTCTGAAAGAAACGAAATACCTTGGCGGCCTGGGCATCCTCGAAAACGCGAACGAGGAAACCGCTCATCTCCAAGTTGTCGATCGCGACGATGTCTTTGAACTTGAGCCGGATTTGCTCGAGCGCTCGCGGAACTTGATGGGCCGGCTGCCATTCGATGAGCTCGATGTTCTCGTCGTCGGTGAGATCGGCAAGAACTATTCCGGCGCCGGCATCGACCCCAATGTCGTTGGCCGCTTGTTGATCGAGGCGGCGCCGGAACTGGAAACCAATAAGCCGAAGATTACCAGGATGTGTTGTCTCGATTTGTCGCCGGAGAGTCACGGCAACGGCACCGGCGTCGGCATCGCCGATCTCACCACCGATCGGCTACTGAAGTCAATTGACCCTGTTCCTTTTCGGATGAATAATCTGACCGCTTGTTTTCTCTGGCGTTCGAAATTACCGCTTGGCTTCCCGACGGATCGAGCCTGCATCGCCACGGGAATTGAAACGTGCTGGCAGCCGATAGCCGATAAGCTCAAATTTGCCATCATTCCGAATACGTTGGAGGTAGCGGAAATCTGGGTGTCGAATGCGCTGGCGGCTGAAGCGCGCGCAAATCCTCATTTACAAGTCGTCGGCGAGCCCCGGCCGATACCCTTCGATTCGCAGGGCAATGTCGATCAGGAGGCGCTTTTCCCGCACTCGGTCCGCAGCCGCCGCATCAAGGCGTCTCACTAATGGTGTTGATGGATTCAGTATTCATCAAGAAGAATGCTCGCGCAAAGTCGCAAAGGAAAACTAAGAAGAGTGCGTTTGGTTAGCGGCTTCTTCTTGGCGTCTTTGCGGCTTTGCGCGAGATCGTTTGGTTGCTTAGAGCGCAAGTCGTGAACATTGGATGTTGTGCAAGTGATCAGCTCCACCGTTTGTGTTCCCTCACTTCGCCCGTTGAGTCAGCAGGTAAGAGAAGAGATCGTAGAAATCCTTTTCAGATATCGCCTCGGCGATGTTGGCGGGCATCGGCGAGAGCGGAGATATGCGTTTTTCTTCGATCTCCTTCTTGGGGATGCGCACCTCTTTGCCTTTATCGTCGGCCATGATGAGGACTTCGCCTTCCTCGCGCAGCACCAGGCCGCTGAGGTTCTTGCCATCGTTGAGGGTGATAATGCTGGTGCGGAACGCGGCATCGACATTGCGATTCGGATCGAGCACATCTTCCAACAGACGGTCCAGGCCACGTCCGCCGATGCCGTCGAGTTGCGGACCGATCTTGGTTCCCTCGTTGCCGATCTGGTGGCAGATCGCGCAGTTTTTCGTGAAGACTTGCTTGCCTAAAATGGCGTCGCCTTTTTGGCTCGGAAATGCGTTGCGCCGCGCCAACAGCAGTCTGTTCATTTTCTCATCGGGCGAGGGAAGTCCTTTTGTAAGTGCGGCCATACGCTCCGCTGTTTTCGGCAAATTGCGTTCTTTCAGCTTCGCTTGCACAACATTGTCTTGCAGCAAACGGGCGGAGGCCTTTCCGCCTTCGACCGCTTTCAACAGAACCTCTGCTCCTTTGTTGTTGTTGGCCATGGCGACGGCTATCGCCGTTTGCAGCCGAGCCGGGGCCGTTTGGAAGGATTTGACCAGTTCTTCGTAAGCGGCATCGTCATTCGTGGCTGCTAGTGTCTGCGCTGCTTTTTCGCGCAGAGCCATCGACAAGTCCGCCCTATTCAATAGCCGTGCCAAGATAGGAGTGGCAGCAGAAGGATCGAGCGTTGCCAACGCAGCGGAAGCGGACATTCTTAGCGCTTCGGGGTATTGCGGATCTTGGACTACGTCGCCGATCCGGCCAGCGTAACGTACCATTTTAAGCGAAACCGCCAGGTCGATCGCTGACTGTAGCTCGGTAGTCTCTTTGGAAAAGATTGCTTCCATGATTAGTTCATCTGCCATAACCAATGCCTTTTTGTCGAGCGTCTCGCCGACTTTCTGCAAACCTTGTTGATGCGCAGCGAACAATTTGATTGCCCCCGCACCAGCCTCCGACCGGATTTTGATGAATGTCAAAATCGCGTGCCTAGCATCGGCATCGTCGCTGTAGCGCGCAGCATGTTCAATGAATTGCGCCAGTTTGGTAATATCCGTTGAAAGACTACCTAAATGAAAGGCGAGAAACTCGGCTGATGCGCGAGTGGGCGCCGCCAGGGCGACGTCGGCCAATAGCTTGAGCTGATCCGCCGTCCAAGGATCGGGCTCGGCTGCCTTTTCCCAGTTATCCAACGATAAAACTGCCTCTCGTAACGCGATACGAAGTGACAAACGTAAAATAACGTCGTTCTTGTCGCAGACGGTTAATGCCGCAAGCAGAGCGCGGATGTTGTCCGACGTCGAATGAGGGATGAGCGATTGCGCTGCAGCCAAACGCGACCGCGCGTTCTTGAATTCGAGAGCCAGTTTGGCGAATTTCGCGTCGAAGTCCGCTCCCAAGTCGAAGGCATTATGCACTTTGATCGTGTGCACGGCAATCATCGGGTTTTCAATCGCTGCGAGTTTTTCGAACAGCTCGGCGCTTGGCAGTTCAATGGCCTTGTGATCAAATCGACCCTGAATCCACGTGTACAAAGCCGTCCTCTCAAGGGAGGCGTCGTCCTTGGACAATGCCTGAAGTTCGGGCATGATGGCTTCGCCGCGATCGAGCAGTTGATGCAGCGATTGCAACCGCGCTGCTAGGTTCGGACTTCCGAGCGCCTGGTAGAGCTGGGCTACCGTCGCTGCACCGGCGTCGATTTTCATCTTCGGCGCATCAGCTTTGCCGTCGACGCCTCGATAGACAATGCGCCAAACGCGGCCGCGGAGTTTATCGCGATCGGGGTGTTTCAAATCCACTTCGTAATGGCCGATGATTTTGTTGTAAAAATCGGCGAAATAAAGCGCACCGTCCGTACCCAGCTTGATGTCGGTAGGCCGAAACCAAAGATCGCTGCTCTTGAGGAATTGCCCTTTGTCGATCCCACGCGGCGTGGCGCCAGTGAATTCAATTTTGTCCAGATTAATGCAGTTGCTCGTTACGTTGCCGAGGAACATGCTGTCGGCATATTCCGGTGGAAAGTGGTCGGCACAATAATAGACGAGCCCGCATAGCGCGGTTGAATCGTGGCCGTGAATCGTGACGTGGGGGGCGAAGCCGAGTCCATCGTGCGCTTTGCCGAAGCTCTGGTAAACAGCGCCCGGAATAAGTTGCGTGATCGGCTTGCTATGACAATCTGCCGTGTAGAGATTAAACCAAGGATCGACGGCAATGCCAAAGGGGTTCACCTGGCCGCGCGTCCAGATTTCAATGCGCGTGCCGTCCGGTCGGAACCGAAACGTATTGCCTGAATTCATCGAGATCGCGTGGCCATCGCTTCCCTTCGGCCGGGAGTCGTTCTTGAAACCGTGGCAGGCGTAAACCCAGCCATCGGGCATCAGAGTATAGGAATTGTTCATTCCGTGCGTGTCGTCACAACCGAAGGGGCCATAAAGTTTTTCTTTCTTGTCGTATTTGCCGTCGCCATCGGTATCGGTCAATTTCCAAATCCAGCACTCCAGCTTGGCCTTGCCATCGCCGGGATCTATGCTGCTGACAATGACGCTCTTGCCGTCGGGCAGGGGCAACACGCCAATCGGAATGTTCAAATCGTCGGCAAAAATGGATATTTTTTTCGCTTTGCCATCCGTCCCAAAATCTTCAAGAACGTAAAGGCGGTCTTTACCTGGCCGACCTTTGGCAGGGAAAGGATACTCCTCGGACGTCGTTACCCAAAGGCGATTCTTCGCGTCGAACGCAATCTGGATCGGCTTGCAGATATCGGGATCGCTTGCCACCAGCTGCACTTCAAACCCGGCCGGTAGCTTGAAGGTCAGGCGCTCTTCCTCCGGACTCTTTGGACCAGTCGGCGCGATATTAGGATAGGGCGTATCAGCCTGCAGCAGCGTCCCAATTGTCAAGAAAAAACTGATGATGATCGGGAACGTACGAAGCATGAAAGTCCCTCAAGTATGGGGCGTTAATCGAAATTGTAAGATTTCGAATCCCCTGCAACAACTACTGACTTCGGCCATTTCCACCCTCCCCGTTGCTTTGAAGGGTAGGTAGGGTGGGTGCCGAGCGCCTAAGTATCAACAAGCGTCTACGCAACCCCCAGTATTCCCCCACCCTGCCCTTACTCCGCAAAGCCGGCGGGAGGGCGGGAAAGGCGAAAGACTGTTCGCCAGATCTCTTCGCGATCAATAATCGTTCGGGTCAATCACTTCGCCGCCGGCGATAGTGATCAACGCTCGTAGTATTCTTTCGTTGATTGTTTTGCGGATGTAACGCACGGAGCCATCGAAGAAGGCGGCATGGAAATCCCCATCGTAAAGGGCGCCGAGCTTGGGCAAGGGCTTCTTAGCGTCGTAAGGTAGGTCGTCCGGTTTGGTCCAGATAACGGGAGTTCCTGCTTCGACGAACATAATTGTGTTAGACAAGCCATCGGTGATTGCCGTGAAACCATCACCGGGCTTCAAGGTCTCAGGTCCAGTGAAGGTCTGGTAGAAGGTCTCTCCTTTGCCCGCTTTGGCGCCATTCAAGGGCGCATAAATTTTAGGCATCAATTCGATCAGCTTCTTGTTGTGCTCGCTGTCCCAGGGCTCATCGAGTTTGAACATGTTGTAAAGATTTTGCTGCTCGATATACGGCAGCAAGGCGACCCGCCAACTGAGGTTCGGCTTTTTGGATATTCCTTTTTCGTCGATACCAGGGAATGGACACTGGTTCATTTCGGAGTGATAGCTATGAGTAGCAAGGGCCAATTGCTTCAAATTGTTAGCCGCCATGCTTCGCGCAGCGCGCAACTGCGAAAGTTTAACGAACGCTTCCGCTTTCTTTGCAAACTCGCCATCAAATGCAACAGTTGTTGTGATAGTCGCCGACGAGTCCGTCAGCTTATATTCCACCTTAGATAACCCTAATTCGAGCAGGCCTAAAAAATAGCTGGCGGTCTCAGTGGCGTCTGTTTTCTTAGCCTCGCCGATGTAACTGGGCATCGCCGCTTTTGCCAGTCGGAGATAGTCCGACACGAGTTCCTTGATTGCTTTTGCTGACGCGGCGTCAGTTGCGGTTACATCCATTGTCGCCGTGATCGTCTCTTTGACATCGATAACGAGCGTAGCCGTTTTAGCTGCGAGGAGTGATTTCAGACCAAGCTGGCCGATGGCTGGCGCCAACTCAGGATAAGCGGCGATAGCCACCCCATTGACGCCGGCAACTACTGAATGGTTTTTCGCCGCTTGTAAGAGTGCAGCATCCAGCGGGCCTTTCTCGGCTGGCTTGAGCATCTGCATGCTGTACTCCAACATGCAATCCAGTTCGCCAAAGACATAGATGACCGTGCGGTCATCGACAAGGAACATATGCTTGCGACTGCTGTCGTCGAGGAAATAGTGCCGAGCGTTGAGGCTCGGCTTGATTGACCTGTTGAGATCAGGCTGAGGGGGCGCCGGTCGAGGTTCCGCTTCGCGCCGGATGCCAATGCGTTCTCGCCCTTCGATCTGGGCTGAGGTTTGAGCCTGCAACGTCGTGATGAGCTTGAGCTTGTCGTAGGGCTTGGTAGTGCGAAGCAGAATGAGCGGCGCTCCGCGATCAAGAATGGTGTTGACGGTCGGCATGATAACAGTCATCGACTCAATATCATCGGGCAGAAACCCAATCGCCTTTTGCATTTCTTGGAGCTGCTTCGGCGCGGTTTGGGCCAAATAGTCGCGCGATGGCTTCATCGCCTGATGGTTCCACAGGTCGGCGACGCGAACATGCACAAAGCCGGCGGCGTCGCGCGGGATTAAGCTGAGTACGCTCGTTTCATCGGCCCCGTCGGCGAAGGGCGCCGCTTGCAGCAAGCCTCCGAGAACAGCAGCATAAACAAGTAACCGCTTCATAACTTCAACTCCGGTAATGGGCCATCACAGCCACAACAGTCGGGGAGTGGAAGCCGACTCTCGCTCCCTGACGGTCGCGGCTCTTTTTTCTTACTAAGAACGTTTATTTCTTCGGATGATGCAAGAAATTGCGGATCGCATCATTGAACGCTTGCGGCGCTTCAAGACTGCTGAGATGTCCCGCGTCGGGGATAGTCACTTGAACCGCACCCAGAATTCGCTCGACGAGGTTAGCGGAGAATTTGACCGGGGTGATAACATCCTGCTCGCCAACGATGACCAGCGTCGGCACGGTGATACGCGTCAGCCACGGGGTAGCGTCGGGGCGTTCCTTCAACGCAAGCAACGCTTGAACGATCGCGGGCACTTTCTGACGTTCGGCAATTCGGCGGACTTCATCTCCCACTGCCGTCTTGTTGCGCTCGCTCACGAGCTTGGGCAGCAAGGTATTGATGACTTCGGAAGCGCCTCGGCTGCGGGCAACTTCACTAAGCGCATCGCGCCCTGCTTTCGCCGTTTCATCATCGGGCTCGGCTTTAGTGTCGGCCAGAATCAGCCCGCGGAGTCGTTGCGGTTGACGTTCGGCAAACGCCAAGGCGACGTAGCCACCCATCGATAGCCCAGCCACAATAACGGTTCCGACGATGCCGATGGCGTCAAGAAAATCGGCGACGATGTCGGCCATCGATTCAACCGTGAACCCTTCGGTCGGCGCACCGGATTCGCCAAACCCGGGAAAATCGGGCGCGATCATTCGATAGTCGCTCGCCAGACCGGTCAGTTGAGGCCGCCACATCTCGCGGTCGAAGGGGAAGGCATGAAGCAATACAACCGTCTCGCCCGTGCCTTCATCTTCGTAGGCAATTTCCAACTGGCGACGGCTCAAAGTAACCTTCTTCATGATAGATTCCTGATGGCAGAGGGGAGGGAAAGAGTCTGCACTTAAAAGCACGTTATATGCCGGAGTGAATGGTCGTCAGCCGTGAAAGCGAATTCTGATATATGCTGTCTCGCTTAAGCTTGGCGCTTACAAGCGACTTAGCTGCCCGGTGATTGTAGTTCAACAATCGATGCGACGAATTTTTGGCGCACGGAATGCAGTACATGAAACTTCCCTCTTTCAGGAGATTTTCATGTTTAGCCAAACTCAATGGACTAAAGGGTCGCGGACCGGGCTGCTCTTCTTCACCGGCGGCATTTTGCTCGATGTCTGGGTCGCCGTTTATTACTTTACTATCGACCGCCCGGGCGAGCATCAGCTATCGCCGACGGGCCAGTTTTGGATTTTAGGGCTTCTGTTGACCGGATTTGTTTTTATCGTGATCGGCATCATGCAAGGCGCTATCAGCCGCAACGCTCAAAAGACGGAAGAAAATTTAGCACGGTCGGCTTCCGCTGATCTAGCTCGCGCACAAGCCTCAACCGCAGCAGCAGGCGTTCCACTGGTTGTGCCGCCGACAAGCGCGGCCATGCCGGCTCAGATACCGATGCAGCCGCAGGTTCCGAATCAAATGCCGATGGCCGCTCCCGGCCAGCCGGTACGCACGATTTAATCAAGAATTGCGTAAGCCATCACTGCCTACCTCGGCTTCGCGGTCTGCGCGAAGCCGAGTTCGTTTTACTTTCCTTTGGGCGCCAGCATCGCGGTCATGCGTTTGCCTTCCATCGAAGGCGCCTTTTCAACCTTACAGCAATCGACCAGCAGTTCCAGGATATGCTGGATGACGCGCTGGCCTTCTTCGATATGCTGCATTTCACGGCCGCGAAAAAGCACGTTTACCAGCACTTTATCGTTGTGCAGGAGGAACTTGCGCGCCTGATTGACTTTCGTTTCAACGTCGTGTTCGCCCGTTTTCGGACGGACGCGAACTTCCTTCAATTTTTGCTGGTGCGTTTTGACTTTGTGGCTTTTCCGGGTTTGCGAATAACGGAATTTGCCGTAATCCATGATCTTGCAGACGGGCGGACGCTCGGTCGCTGCCACTTCCACGAGATCGAGATTTTTCTCGCGAGCCATTTCCATGGCCTGCGCAGTTGGAATAATGCCTAGTTGTTCGCCTTCGGCGCCGATCAGTCGGATGGGACTCAGTCGGATTTGTTCGTTGATGCGCGGGCCGGTGTTCCGGTCTCCCGCACGCGGCGGGCCGTTGCGGTCTGATGGTGGGGGAATACACAATCTCCTTCTGCTGAATAACGGAAAGTATGCGCCTCGGCACGCAACAACGGCCGTGCGCACACACACACTTATTCTATTATGCGTATCGTCTTTTGATGACTCTGTCAATTGTCTCTGAGAAAATTCGTTAAAAACAAAAAAAGCGTGAGACTAGGAGGAGCGATTCAAATCGCTCTCCCAAGTCTCACGCTGTCTGAAAACAATCACGGTTTCAGTTTATCGGCTTACTACGGTAACCAATCGCTGATCGTTCTGGGCGATGGCGATTTGGCTGTGGAATACCGGTTTTCCGTCGGCGCCCGTCATGAAGAGATTCCATTCACCAGGAGGAAGCTCAATGGCGAAACGGCCAGCGGGATCAGCCTGAGCAGACAACTCGGTCCCCTGCTTGGCAACGTTGGCGAAAAAGATTTTCGCTCCAGCCTTGGGAGTGATCCGATCGTCGGAGACCACTGTGCCGCGAAGACGCCCATCGCTAGTGCTGGCGATCCGGTCCATGCGGGTCGGCGCGCCGTTGGGCTGCGTCCGATTGCGAGTATTTGGAAGCCCTTGAGGCGGCAGATTTTTCTCTTCCGAAATCCCCGGCAATGGCTTGCGTTCGGGGCCAGGGTTCGGGGCCATTTGCGGCTCGGCAACGCTCGGCGCTCCACTCGAAGGGCACGTCGGGCATGCAGGAGTCGGACAAGCGGGCGGTGCATAAGCGACTACCGGCTCCATATAGCACGACTGCCGATAGGCAGTGTAAGGAACGGCTCGGCAACGTTGCACATAGCTTTGGACAGCATTGCACTGCGAACGCAGCTGATACGAAGTCTGCGGCGTAGCCACCTGCTGGCTGCAGCCGGTGCAGGGGTCGTAGTAGCTCGTATAGCGGTAGCTGGTGACGGGTTCCCAAAAGTATGAGGTCCGATAGCTCGTGACCGGCTCGTAAAAAGATTCCTGCTTGTAGGCCGTATAGGGCTGATAGTAGCAGCGCTGTTGATAAGAGACGGAAGGACAACACGGGCTCGGCGCTGGGGCGAAGAAGCTCGAGCGAGGCGCCGATCGGCAACCGTTGCAGCAGGTTTGAAACACGTTGTCCCAGGCGGCGGACGCCGTTCCGACTCCCACCGAAAGCCAACCGAAGGCGATTACAAAACCAGCGGCCATTCTCATGGTGCATTCTCCTCAAACGTTCGAAACGGCACAACAGGCGGACTGGCAATCCGTCCGACCATCATTTCTCGTACCTCAAGCGTAATCCCGATCTCTGCTGAATCAAAGCTGTCCGCTCATTTGAGACTGGCATTTTTTACAAAAGTGGTCAGCGTAACCGATACAACCGTTAAATTCGAAACATCTTACCCAGTTTGTGCGGTGAAAAATTCGTTTAGCCGCGACTCGTAGGCTTTGCGAAGAGTCGCTTGCAGCTCTGTAGGTTGAACGATATCTGTCAGGCGAGCCAGGAGCGTAAGCAACTGGAGTTCTGCGTGTTTTACTACTCCAGTCCCTAATCCCGGCTCGCCTGAATCCATTTTTTCGCGATGCATTACTTGTTGCAGCCCGCGCGACTCTGCGCAAAGCCTTCGAGTCGCGGCTAAACGGGCCGGCTACCCCCTACTTCTTCCGAAAAGCAATGGCCTGTTTGGTTTTACCGCAGAGTAGGGCAGCCATGCTGTAGACGAAGATATAGCCGCCGTATTCGAGTAGGAACATAAACAGGCCGATGTACTTTCCTTCGGAACCCATGCCGGCGTTCTTCGACACTAGTCGTAAAATCAAGAACAGAATCAAGCTGCCGCCGAGGACGGCGGGCATCAGGATCACGAGCATCGAAGCGGATTTACTCACGTCGCGGTCTTTGCAGACTCGGCCGTATTCTTTAATCACCAGCGCGAAGAGGATGAAACGGGCCAGTTCGAATACCGCTGCAATTAAAGTGGCCGTGTCGTAGAAAAAATTGAACACAATCATCGTAGGCAGAGTGTCGAGCTGAGTCGCAATCACTCTCCACCGGATACTTCCAGAGCTTTTGCCAAACAGCGTCGTCTCGGTTTGAAACGTCAGGTAAATGACAAGGATCAGGTGGATTGCCGTCACAGCGATCAACGCGATGGACAGGCCCAGCAAGTTCCCTTTCTTCACTCCAGCTAGCAGAAAGCTGAAGCCAATGCAGGCGAGAATCCAGTTGGCGAGCCCCGCTAACCCGGCCGGAATATTCAGCTCATAAACGTTTTCGCCGGCCACGACCAGAAGGAAATAGACAAAGAACGCGATGCCCAGCGCGCCGACCTGGCACCAGAAGCCAATGCCGATGAGATTGATTCCCGTTCGTGCGTTTCGGAATTGCAGTTTTGTTTGCTTCGGAGAAGGAAGTTCGTCCATTTCATAATCGTCGTCACGAGAGCGCCGTTTGGAACGCGGGCGATCCTCTTCTTCGAGGTCGTCATCGTCGTTGCGTTTACGACGTCGAGCGCGTGGCCGATCATCTTCATCATCGTCTTCGGCACGCCGTCGCGACCGCGGGCGCTCCTCTTCTTCGACTTCGTCATCCAATTCGCGACGGCGTTTGACGCGCGGCCGATCATTGTCGTCGTCATCATCGCGTTTCTTCGGTGCGGCGTCGTCATTGTCGAAACGGAACGCGTCTTCCGGCGCCGACGTCTTCGCCGCCGGCTTGGTCGGCGGGGCTTTTGTTTTGGCGACCGCGCCAGACTTTCCTTCGGGCATCGGACCATTCGGGCCGGCAATGAACGAGTGGCTGCAATTTGCGCACTTCACGCGTCGTGGCGGCGAGTCGTCGGGGAATTTCAGTTTGCCCTGACAGTTTGGACAGCTAATGATGGCCATGAGCGTTTTCAGGTAGATGCGGTTGACGGAGTGTTAGAAAGAGCAAGCGCCCATTCCGACGAAGCATCCTTGCCTCGTTCATATCCGCGAAGGTGGGAGACCAGCTATCTTGTATCGAATCGCCGACTCATGTTATCGCTTTTTCATCGCCGGCATCGGGTGCTTTTCGATGCCGAGCTCCGCCAGAATTCGCGCGGCCTTGTTCGCGTCGTTCACCGAGTCAAAAGTAACATAGCCGACGAATTTGGTGTCGAGCGTTGCCAGAATCGCGCCATGCAGGTTGATGTTGGCGCTGGCCCATTCGTGTTTGAGACGATGCGCAAGGCCTGCTGTGTTGTCGCCTTCAACGCGCATAACGGTCGGTTCGTTCACTTCGTGCATGCCGGCGGCTTTGGCCGCTTTCACTTGTTCGACGCCGATCAAGGGCGCGACAAAGAGTAGTCCATGGCCTGGCTTATCAGGCGAGCGCTGGGTGTAGACGTAATCGAGATTAGCGCCCGCTTTATCGAGCAGCGCCAGTTTCTCGGTCACTCCGCCCGGTACGTCGGCGACTTCACAAGACCAGACGTGAACGCGATCCATTTTGAAACTCATGACGGCTTCTCCCTTTCGAGGATGCAGACGCGATATGTCGTTCCCGGAAATCTTACACAAGCAGACGTTGTTGGCAAAGTAAAATGCGATTTCTCTCCGCGTTGCCGCATGACGAATGGTATTTGGCGAGCGGGGAGCGTAAGCGTCTGGAGTGAGTTTTGTAGTTCAAGTGGGCTGATTTCTCCGGTTGCTCACGCTTCTGGCTCGCCAAGACATTCTTAAGGCAAGACCTTATAATCGAACTCGCAATGGAAGGTTTACAGCGATTACTCCACAAATTCATTTCCCTCTGGCCCGAATAAAGATTATACTAGGCGTAGTTAAACTCGCGTATCCGTGCAACTTATTGCCTGCTGTTCTTTTCCTTGCGACCGTTGACGGCACGATGGGGCCAACCCGATGCCAGCACCTGCGTCTATTGACGAATTGAGTAAACTCATCCGCAAAAGCGGCATGGTTGATGAGCCGCGCCTCGATGCGTACTTCGAGAAGCTGAGGCTGAACGGCGGCCTTACGTCGGATGTGAAAAAGCTCGCCGGCGCCATGGTGAAGGATGGCCTGCTGACCTATTTCCAAGCTGAACAATTCGTGCAGGGAAAGTGGCGCGGCTTTACGATCGGCAAATATAAATTGCTGGAGCGCATCGGCTTTGGCGGCATGGGCCAGGTTTTTCTCTGCGAACATCTCTATATGCGGCGGCGGGTGGCAATTAAAGTTCTGCCGCCGGCGAAGGCGGAAGAGCCGGCCGCGCTCGGCCGCTTCTATCGCGAAGCACGCGCCGCTGCTGCGCTCGATCACCCGAATATCGTTCGCACGCACGACATTGACCAGGATGGCAACCTTCATTTCCTGGTCATGGAATATGTGGATGGCAGCAGCCTGCTGGACATCGTGAAGAAAACTGGGCCGATGGATATTCGGCGTGCGACCAATTACATTTGGCAATCGGTGCAGGCGCTCGACCACGCTTTCCGCGTCGGCGTCATTCATCGGGACATCAAGCCGGGCAATATCCTGGTCGATCGCAGCGGGGCTTCGAAGATCCTCGATATGGGCCTGGCACGGTTCTATCACACTGACGACGACATGCTCACCCTGAAGTATGATGAAAAAAGCGTGCTGGGCACGGCCGATTACGTGGCGCCCGAACAAACCGTCAATAGCCACGATGTCGATGTCCGCGCAGACCTCTATTCCCTTGGCGCCACTTTCTATTTTCTGCTGGCGGGGCATCCTCCTTTTCCAGATGGCACGATCGCGCAAAAGTTGATCGCGCATCAAACGCGCGAGCCGGCGCCGATTCGACAACTACGGCCGGAAGTTCCCGAAGGTTTAGCGGCAATTCTCAGGAAGATGTTAGCCAAGCAAGTGGAATTGCGCTACCAGACGCCTGAGGAAATCTATCAGGCGTTGCTTCCGTATGTCGATCAAGAGATGGCGCCGCCGCCCGAAGAAGAGATGCCGCAACTAAGCCCGGCCGCTCGCGATCAATCCGGCGCTTCCGGAAACTCGGCGGGCGCTTACCGACAAGACTCAGCGGTTATACGTAAAGAAATGTTGACCCGGACGACCGGGCGCTCTGGAGGGTCTTCGAGCGGCCGCCTCAACTCGACGACGGCTGTGGCGCCCCCGCCGGTGCCACCTCCTGGGCGTTCGAATCAAATGGCCGGCTCATCTGCAATCCGCGATTCCTTCCCGGCTATGCCTTCCGGCAATCCGATGGTCCCTTCCGCACGGCCCAACGCCGAGACGAAGCGGATGGCAAGCACGACCGATCGCACACCCATGGCCGAACGACGGGACCACCGCCGCCGGCACGATGATGGCGCCCGTGCCAGGCGCTTGCTCGCCAACCCCATCGTGCGCGTGTTGCTGGAAGCTTTTGTCGTCTTCGGTCTCGCACTGCTCATCTGGTGGGGCTACACACAATTCTTTGGCTAAATTTGCACCTTCAAGAAGCTTGCATTACTTCAATCCAAGATCTTTCAACTGCCTAGCTTCCACGGGCGCGGCGCGCCGGTCATCAAATCGCGGCCGCGTTGATTCTTCGGAAAGGCGATCACATCGCGGATGTTCGTCGTCCCCGCAAGCATCATTGCCCAGCGGTCGAGCCCGAGGGCTATGCCGCCGTGCGGTGGGGCGCCGTATTTGAGAGCATCGAGTAAGAAACCGAAGCGCTGTTTGGCATCCTCAAGAGGCATGCCGAGTGCTGTAAAGACGCGCGACTGTATTTCGGGATCGTGGATGCGGATGCTGCCGCCGCCGACTTCATAGCCATTGATGACCAGATCGTACGCTTTGGCTTTCGCACGTCCCGGATCGCTTTCGAGGTGCTGCACGTCTTCATCGCGCAGCGCGGTGAAGGGATGGTGATTTGCGACCCAGCGTTTCTCTTCCGCATCGAACATGAACGACGGGAAATCGATGACCCAGGCGATTTTGAAATCGTTCGCGGTCGGCTTAGCGTCGGGGCCGCGTTCCCACCAATTGGTGTAGAGCTTCAATTGGGCAGCCAAGTGCTGTCGCAAGGCGCCGAGCGAGTCGCACACCACGGCTTCCGTATCGGCGACGAACAGCAGCAAATCGCCGTTCTCGGCGCCAAATCGTTCGCGAATCTTCGCTTGCAGGTCAGCGCTGAAGAATTTGTCGATCGTGCTGGTCAGCTTGTCACCCGCGACTTTCATCCAGGCCAAGCCCTTGGCGCCATGCAGGTTGACGAACTTGGCAATCTTGCCGCCCGGCTTGAGATCGGTGTTCGAGAATTTATCGCCGGCGTTCTTCGCCACTAGACCTCGGACGACGCCGCCCGCAGCCAAGACTTCATGGAAAACTTTGAAATCCGATTGCCCGGCCAGATCGCTCGCGTCGACGATTTCGAGCCCATAGCGCAGGTCGGGTTTATCGCTGCCGTAGCGCCGCATGGCATCGGCATAGCTCAGCCGAGGCAACGGAACCGGCATCGAAATGCCGAGCACGCGCTGAAAAATGTCGACCATCAAGCCTTCGATCACGCGGAAAACATCTTCCATTTCAACAAATGACATTTCGACGTCGAGCTGCGTAAACTCGGGTTGGCGATCGGCTCGCAGGTCTTCATCGCGTAAGCAGCGGGCAATCTGGAAATATTTGTCGTAACCGGAGACCATCAACAGTTGCTTGTAGAGTTGCGGCGATTGCGGCAGGGCATACCATTCGCCGTGGAAGAGCCTGCTTGGCACCAGATAGTCGCGCGCGCCCTCCGGCGTGCTCTTGCCGAGCAACGGTGTTTCAACTTCCAGGAACCCTTGAGCATCGAGGTTGTCGCGGATCACCTTGTTGAGCCGATGGCGAATGGCCAAAGTTTGCTGCAGCGATTTACGGCGGAGATCGAGATAGCGGTATTGCATCCGCAGATCTTCGTTTGCCAGTTCTTCGCCGAACTCGGTAATCTCGAACGGCGGGGTCGGGCATCGATTGAGAATTGAAACTTTCTCCGCCTTTACCTCGATTTTGCCCGTCTCCAGTTTAGCGTTCTCTTTGCCGGTCAAGCGAGCCGAGACGGTGCCGCTCACCGATAGAACGAACTCACGACCGATTTCCTTACCCACGGCCAAGAGGTCGGCGTTGTCCGCATCGAGAACGACCTGCGTGAGGCCATAGCGATCGCGGAGATCGACAAAAACCTGGTCGTTGTAACTGCGAAACGTGTTGACCCAACCGTTGAGAACAACTCCCTTGCCGATATGCGCCTCGCGCAGTTCGCCGCAGGTATGTGTCCGTTGCCATTCCGCCATGGTTGAGCCCTTGTGCAAAAGCGAGGAAGTCTCCGAGTGGATGATTATAGGAATCGCCTTCGCCCTGGCCCTGCAGGGGAGCGCATGGTGGGGGTTGAGGCTTGCGCATCTGAAACGGCTGGGACACTCGCAGCCTATCCCCCGGCCTTATCAAATCCCGGAAATCCTTCGACGCTCAGCCAACTCCTGCGTCCATGGCTGGGTGGAAATGATAAGATGAACATTTCCCCGATGACTTCGAGTTAGAAACATGTTCGTTGATCGCGTTGAAATTTTTGTGAAGGCCGGCGATGGCGGTCGCGGCATGTCGAGCTTTCGCCGGGAAAAATACGTTCCCAAAGGCGGGCCCGATGGCGGCGACGGCGGCGATGGCGGTTCCGTCATCATTCGCGCTGATGCCGACGCCGATAACCTGTCGCCGTTGGTCCATCGCAAGTTTTGGAAAGCGACGCACGGCGAATCGGGCGGTTCCTCGAACTGCCACGGGCGCGACGGCAAAGGGCTGGTGATCTTGGTGCCCCCGGGCACGATCATCCGCGATCGCGAACGCGGCAACATCATCAAAGACTTGACCGCCGACGGCCAGGAAGTGATCATCGCCAAGGGCGGGCGCGGGGGACGCGGCAATCGCTATTTCGCCACTTCCACGAACCGCGCCCTGCGCGAATACGAACCGGGCGGCGACGGCGAAGAGCGCTGGCTAGCCCTCGAACTCAAAGTTATTGCCGACGTCGGTCTGATCGGTTTGCCCAACGCCGGCAAATCGACTTTGCTCTCGCGCTTGTCGAGGGCAACGCCGGAAATTGCCGATTACCCTTTCACGACGAAGCATCCTAACTTGGGCCTAGTGACGCTGGGCGGTGACCGAGGGTTCGTCCTTGCCGACTTGCCGGGTTTGATCGAAGGCGCTCACAGCGGCGTCGGCCTGGGCCATGAGTTTCTACGCCATGTCGATCGCACGCGCGTCCTTATCCATTTGATCGAACCCTTTCCCACCGATGACAGCGACCCGCTATCCAATTATCGCGTCATCCGCAACGAACTCGAACAATACAGCGCCGCCTTGGCGCAGAAGTCCGAGTTCATCGCCATCAGCAAGTCGGAGTTGACCGACAGCGCCTGAAGTTCGCGAACGGTTGGCTCGAGAGACTGGCAACCCCGTGTTCGCCATCTCAGCCGTCACGGGTCAAGGCCTGCCGCAGTTGGTGAATGCCGTGGTGGCCCGGCTCGATGAACTGAAGCTGGAAGAGCAGGAGAAAAAGGAAAACGAAGTTCCCTTTGAAGCCGGCCCTACGCGCGAATGGGCCTTGCCCGTGCCGGTTGAAGGTTCCGTCGATGCGTGAATTCGTCGCTGATATTGGCAATACGCGCATCAAGATCGCGGAACACTCCGAAGCCGGCCTGCTCCAGCCGGAAGCCGTTCCCTTGGAGTTTCGCCGGGAGGGCCTTAAAGAGCCTACCGGTTGGATAATCGCGGGAACCAACCCGCAAGTGCGCGACCGCTTTGCCGACCACTTGCGATGCGACGGCCATAAGGTGTCCATCATCGACGATTACCGCTCTCTGCCGCTTGCCGTGCAAGTAGATGCGCCGCAAAAGGTCGGCATTGATCGATTGCTCAATGCCGTTGCGCTGCTAAAGAAAATTCCGAGCGGAACGCCCTTCGCCATCGTGGATGCGGGCTCGGCGATCACGGTCGATTTCGTTGATGCAGATCATGTCTTTCGCGGCGGCGCCATCATGCCGGGCTATCGGCTGATGGCCAAGGCATTGAACGATTACACGGCTCGCTTGCCCTTTATCACTTCGTTTCCGGAACGTGAGCCCGCTCTGCCGGCAACCAATACCATTGATGCGATCAACGCGGGGCTCCATTTTGCAGTGCATGGCGGCATCAATGCCATCATCGAACGCCTGGCACAATCATTCGGCCAACTAAAAGTTTTCATAGCGGGCGGCGACGCGCCGCTCTTGAAGAAGCTCGACTGCCGTCCCGAAATGGCGGGACCATTCCTGACGCTCGAAGGGATCCGGGCGCTCCTTGTATACAGGCGATAACGAAGGTGAGCCGAGCAACGTAAGCTGCGGGGTGATGCCAGAAGCCAGCAGCCTACGTTGCTTGGCGCCCATAGCAAAGCGGCAGTAGAGAGGTGGTTTCGCAAAGCTATCGCTATACTTAAGAAAGTTGATTCCAGCAGGAGACGCTGCGATGGGGCTGCCACGACCAAAAACGATCTTCACCGTCGATCAGTATCTCACGTTCGAACGTTCCGCGCTCGATCGCCATGAATATCTCGATGGCGAAATCTTTGCGATGGCCGGCGAAAGCAATGCGCATGGCGGCGTCTCGATGAATCTAGCCGGCCTTGGATGACAATGGCAAGGTCATCAAATGGCAGGTGATCTATAATACGATTGGTGCGTCAACGCAAAGAAATGGTACATAAAATTGCCGACCGATTCGGGCGAAAATTTACGCTGTCCCCTTTTCTTGGCCAGACGATTATCGACCCTCACTCGCCGTTTGACAAGCGAAAAGTACGCTGTCTTCTTTTCCAGCCTTGTCCCCTTTGTTTTGCCCCTTTTCTTGGCCTTTTTACTCCCGTCCCCCTTTTTTTCTCCCCGTCTACTTACGGTCCGCCTCCATTGTGCGATACTTCTTATGTTGGCTAGCAAGCTTTCGGAAATGGTCAGGCGAATGCTTAATCATGTCCGCAAGTTTTTGTCCACAAAAAGGGCAAAAGCGCAACCCCATCTCAGAAGATACATTTATCACCACTTCTATCGGTGTCGGTTTCAACTTGTATTCATCATCGAAAGCCAAGCCGCGAGTTTGACACACAAATTCAACACCTCCAGACGGAACCTCGGCGACGAGAATTGCGGCACCTCGCTCGCCTGCGCATGAAACGAAATTTCGAAATCCAGTACAACAGTAAATCTGGTCAAAATTTGAGCTGATCAAATATTCCCACCTTCTAAGTAAAATGTCAATACCCACAATTCGGACACGACTGGAATCACGTTTTATATGATCTCTCAAAATTCGCAATATCTATTTCGAGATGTCAAACTGCCCGTCCAGTTTTTCGAAGAGGCGTCAATAATCTTGCGCAAATATTTGTTCATTCCACCTGCAGCCGGTGGGTAGATCCGCCATTCGTCAGTATAAATACCGCTCGGCAGGTGCAGATCTCTAAGCGGCCGGGCAGAGCCTTCTGCCCGCCATAGCCGAAACGTTTCGCCCGGCACCTCAAATCGATACAACTGCCCTTCAGGATGGTAATGCAACAATTCGGAAGAGGTGCTAGTAGAAAGATACCGGAAATCGGAGACTCCGGAAGAAAGATTTCCTTGGTGATACAGCGTTACAGCAGGTTCCTCGAAAAAGCCGCTCATGACCGTCTTACGTCGGCCAACTGCATTAAGCCCCTCGGGCAAAGAAAAGGGGACAGCGTAGATTTTCGCCGGAAATGATTGGAAAATCTACGCTGTCCCCTTTTCTTTGCCAGAATCGGTGGCGACCCTTGAACTCCAGCCGTAGGTTAGGGTCTGCCAATCCTCACCGCAGTCAATGGCATCTACATGCCGCTTTACCCAAGCGAGAGCCTCTTCAGGCCGCATATGCAGCACCTCTTCCAACGATTGACCGTCCGGTAACATGTATCCCCCTTTTCCTGATCATTTGCCCGAAGGGGCACTCACACCGTGCCGTCGCCGGTCAACTGCTGCGTGCTGTCGTAGCTGAAGGTCTGCGTCGTGCCGTTCACGGTGGCGCTGGTCACCAACTCGTCGGCGTCGTAACTGTAACTGGCCGAGCTGATCACCGTGCTCGTCGAGTCCTTCGACACCTCGCTAACCACTTCGCCTTCCGCGTTGTACGCGTAATCGGTCTCGCCGATCAAGCTCGACCCCGCCAGGTCGCTATAGCGCTTGATCGTGGCCACTTGGTTGTCGGCCGGGTAGGTGTAATCGACCCGCAACGTCCCCCCGTTGCCCGACTGCTTCCGCGTCAGCAAATCGTTCTCGGCATCGTACGTCGAGGTCTGCACCCCGCCCAACGAATCCTGCACCCCCGTGCGATTCCCGTCTGCATCGTAAGTGAACGTCAAGCTCAACCCGAACGGCTCCTGCACCGTCAGCACCCGATTCTCGGCATCGTAGGTGTACGTGTAGGCCCCGTTGGAATTCGCCGCCGACAACTGATTGCCGTCGTTGTCGTACGTGAAGGTTTTCACGTCGGTCACGCTGCTCGACGCACTGATCCACGTCTCGCCCGTCTCCTGGCCCTCGGCATTGTAGCTGTACGTCGTCGTGCGCCCGAGGGCATCGATCTGCGACGTCATCTCCCCGTCCGCGTCGTAGGCAAAGGTGGCCGTGCCCCCGGCCGGGTCCTGCTCCCCGATCTTCTCGCCCTCGGCGTTGTAGCTGAAGGTGGTGAGGTTGCCATCCGGGTCGGTCACCGTCTTTTCTTCGCCGTCGGCATCGTAAGCCGTGGTCGTGGTCCCCGTGGCCGTCTGTACCGTCGTCCGCTCGCCTTCCGCGTCGTAGCCGTAGGTCGTGGTATGACTGAGCGGGTCCGTCACCGATTTGACTTCGCCGTCGTTGTCGAACAGAACCCAATTCGAGGCAACAAGGCTATAATCAAGCTGGTCTCTATGCCAGCACATTTGTTCCCGCTGTCACCGAGCCGAAATCTTATGCCTTATACGTTTGCAGAAAACCAACAATCTACAGTGTTCGGCTCGAAGTCTGGGGAAGAGGTGCGCGCCCAGTCAGGCGGCGCAAGAAGTCTTATGTCTTATCGTATTTTGCCAGCAGGCCGAGCAATGCGTCCTTGTCCGGGCTCGCAACTACGTTTACGTATTTGCGCAGTGCGTTTGTCTCGGCACCTGCCGCTAACAGCATTTCAGTCATTTGCACATTGACCGGGTATTGAAGTAATCCCTGATGAAGCGGCGTGATCCCTTCGTCGTCCTTGGCATTAACGTCCGCCCCTGCCTTGATTAACATTTGGACCACGGTCGAACACTTTATGCGCAGCAAAATGCAATGGTGTCCACCGATTACGGTCTTTTGCATTAACGTCGACCCCAAGTTCAATTAGCTGTTGAACTACCTCAAGCCTAGGTTCTCTAGTCACCGATACTAACGCCATGTGAAGCAGATTCCATTTGTCGCTGTCGTCGGTTCTCATATTCACATCGCGCCCAGCAAGTAGATCAACAATGCTCTTACAGTCGCCATCGAGGATGGCCCGATATATTGGAGACACTTTTGACATGATTACCTTGGAAGGTTGAAGAAGGTGGTCATATCCGCAATGATCGGCTCAAGATTTCCGTTGCCTGGAATCTCGTTTACGTGGCTTAAATTTATAGCCTTTTCTTCGATGAAGAAGTAGTCCGGGTGCGCATTTACGAACTTGTCCAACTGCTCTTGGTTCAGCCCAAGCCTTTCACCGGCTGCGACGATTCGGCGATTTTCAAAACCCGCTTTATGCCCGTTGGTTGGTACTTTTATGACGTTGAAATTTTTGTCAACAAATTGCCCGGTTGTATACTTCAGGAATTTTTAGAACACCTCCCGACTCGTGTGGTAGTTTCGAAGTTGTAGGTTTGTGTGTTTCGACAGCATACAATCTTACACGTTAACTCAATAAGAAAAGCGGCTCCTTAAGTTCATCAAGGCTGTCTTCAACATAAATGCATCGAAGACCCTGTATTTCACAGTCCGCAACAGTTCTGGCTTGCGGGAAAACAAACTGGACATCACCATACAAGTACACTGAAGGCAGCCGATATTTCCTGGACGTGCCTCCTTCTTTTTCCGCAGGGCCAAGTAGAGCCTGCATATCTTTTCGGGTCATTCCGAGCTTAATTCTTCCTGTCGCGACAAAATCATTAATCACATCAAGTTTCCTAATCATGGTTGTGGTGCCTCCAATTTTTCTAATGCGACACGAAGAAAGTGTGTAGCTGGCCGAACTGATCACCGTGCTCGTCGAGTCCTTCGACACCTCGCTGACCACTTCGCCTTCCGCGTTGTACGCGTAATCGGTCTCGCCGATCAGACTCGAACCCGGACAGATCCGGGCCTATGGAGGCGAGGTTCGCCCTGTCGGTCAGGAACGCGGTGCTGAACGTGCTGCGGTCACGAAGACGCCGAGAGCCGCTGTCCAGGGCGGTCGGTGGCACCGGCGTCGAGGCCGTGCCGGATCGAAGACGTGGTGGCGACGACGAGATCCTGGCCGCGTTCCTCGCGTACCTGAAGGCCGAGGTCGGCGACGACGCGGTGAAGCTGCTGGTGGTGAAGATGGACGACGACCTGTCCCAGCGGGATCTGGTCCGGCACCCGGAGTTCAAGGACATGGGCGAATGGCGCATCCGCCGGCTGATGGCCCGGATCAGGGACGCGGCCACCGCCTTCGCACGGCGTCAGGGCGACGACGCGGTCCTGGCCGCTATTAACCGCCTGACGCGGACGGACGAGTGGGCCGGCGGGCGGGCGTGGCGGGCCGCGTAGACGTGGGCGGGAGGAGTCCCACAAGAAGGAAGGGGTCGATGAGGGAAGAGTACCCGGCCCTGGCAGGAGTCCCGCCAGACCTTTTTGCAACTCGATTTCCGAGATCTTGAAGATGTCGCCCAGGTTCTGCAACACGTCGGACGCGGTGAACAACGGCGTGCAGGTCAGGGCGGCGGCAGGCTCCCACCACCTTCCCATTCCGTGGCCCTGGCCGCTCCGATGGGCTTGTACGGGAACGAGTTGCCGCTGGACCCGGCGGGGGTGCAGGGCGGGCGGAATGAGGATGCAAAGTCACCCTAATCCCGTCTGGAGAGTCACTTCGCTCGCCGAGCGAGCGCCGAGCGGGATTCGGTTCGGATCGACGGCCACGACGCGGGGTAAACCCGACGAATCGCGTGGGAGATGGGATGAACATAGCCAACGGCGAATGACCGCAACGGTGGGAGGGTGTAGACGGCGCGAAAGCCCGTCGAGAACTGGGTCGATTCGGCCAGGGTCAAGACCAACCTGCTGGTCGCACCGGGTCTGGAACTCCGGGGAAAGCAGGGCGAGATCGAGGCAGAACGACGCGAACCGGACGGCATTCACCGTCCAAATGCACCAGCGGGCTGAGTCAGCCCAGCGTGATCGGAGGCCGTGCAGGGCCGCACGATACTCGTCTCTCCACTGCGAGAGCAGTGCGTCGGTCGGCCCATCACGCAGCAGCGGGTTGTTCGTCAAGCAGAGATCGACAAACGGTAAGTCCTCCACGGGGGTGTTCCCGGCATCTGCCGAAGCACCCCAGAAGAACAACTCACTTTCAAGTTGGAGCCTGCCCAGCAGGGCTTCGGTATCGGGGTTGTGGCTCCCGCTCGAAACGGCCCATGTCCGGTAGCGGAACCCGAGGTGGAACGAGACGTGATGCACCGAATGCACCACGCGGCGGTCCCAGAAGGATTCCGGGGGGGACGAACCGGCGAGATTGTGGAGCAACGAGCAGTACGCCCCGGCCCACCCGTACGGCAATCGCCCGCACTCAAGGAGGGCGTCGTCAGGATGGTCGGGGCCGAGGACAAGATCGGCAAGTTGGTCAGTAAGCGTAGGCAATCGTATCCCCACGTCAGAAGTATGGTCAATATCCATCGACCGGGTTCGCTCCCGTGCCACGGATCATATCATCAAGACGCCCACGCGGGATCTTGAGGTCGCCCGGAGGGAAGGTGCCGCTGTTGTGGATGAAGGTCGCCTTGCCATCCTGACCGATGCTCACCCAACCCCCAACATAACGGTTGTCGGCCAGGGGCAAGCCATGCTCTTCGAGTACGCCCGCGTGACGGCCCCCCGAAGACCAAGAGTGGTAGATCTTACCCGTTTGGGTGTCGAACACAGCGATGCGTCGTTCACCGACCGCGATGGGTGCGCCCTTCGGAGCAACGATCCGGCCAAAGCCTACTGTCTGCTCAAGCCGAAGTTGTGCGTTCAACTTAGCGAGGTTGGCCGCATTGTGGGCTGCGGGGCCACCCGTGGCTGGGGCATTTGCCCCAAGCTGCCCGTCGAGCAACTTCTGCTCCTGGCGGAGAACCTGTCTTTCTGTCTCCGTGAGACTCTTCCCCGTTGCTGGGCTAACACCGTCAGCCAGTGATTTCTTTACTTCTTCCAGTCGCTGTGCAATTTCGCCGGCCGTTTCTGAATTGTGTACGAGAATTCCGATAGGACTGACCGAATAGTACGGCAGGCCCAACACCGAAAGATTATAGACGGGCAAGCAGTCCTCGCGCGAGCGAATTTCTTGGATACGCCTACTTGCTTCTCGGCTATGAAGGTGGTCGCCGACGCGCAAGTATTGCGAATGAACCCATCTGCCCGGCAGCGCCAGCCCGCTGTCTTCGTATGCGTCTCGGTGTTTTAGCTGCGGCCGTTCGGTGAGAGCATCTCCCTCACTTACCCAAATCGGGTGATCTGCGGTCACCTCAAACTTCGTGCCGCTTTCCATCACAATGGTTAGGAATTGGCCATCGTACTCCGCTGAATGACAAACTGCCACACGGCAGCCAACCCAATTGCCCGTCGCGAAATCAAGCGACCAAACCGTGTCTCCTGAACCAATCGCTTCAATGGGGCGCAGTCCAACCTGCGTTGGAACCAGAGTTCCGGCAGGGAAACAGTTAGTCGGGTTTGGTAAACCTTGTTTCTCAGTCCTACTCAGCGATTTAGGGGAACCGGACTGGTTTGGCGCTTCACCTTTGCTCGGAAAAGGTTCGCTCTTAGGGGCCGCCGTGCCACTCGAAGGCTTCACTTTCGCCGCAGCCGCTTCGGCTTCGTTGGTTGCTACTTTCGCGGCGTTGACGTCCGCAGAAGTAAGCTTTCCTAGCCCCTGCAAGGCCTCAAACGCTTTCATCGACGCGGCTGTCTCGGCCGCCGTAAGCCCGACTTTCAAAAAGAATGTTCGGGATTTTTCCGGATCTTTGAGCTGTTCGTAAAGCTCGGTGAGTTTGTCCTCACCCATGTTCGCTACATTTTGAACGAAACCTTCCGGATCCTTCGCATAGGCTTCCGCGAGGGCGAGCGTAGTTTCCTTCAGCGCGGGAGAGCGCATTTGAGGCTGCGGCTCCAGCGTTGCGGATGCCATCGACAGCGTCTAAAGCTGCCTGTCGCGGATCGTCGACGACCTTGCCTGCGAATTCCGCCGCTTTCTCGGCTGTATGGGCGATTTGTTTCGCTCGTTCCACTGTCATCGAGCCCAACTCATCAAGACCTTTCCCCGTCTCCTCCGCGACGATGTCGAAGGTGCTCTTAGGCGCCGGTGACGTGTCGGGCGGGCGCCACTCTTTCATGCTCAGATTCCACCACTGACCATCCGAATACTTTTTGGCTTTCGGGTCGTCTGAATTAGCCTTCTCCCAAAATATGGCACGATTGTAGGTGTAGCCTGTATCGAGTGCCTTCAGGCTGTCTTGTGTCCAGGAGTCGCCAGCGTATAAGGGAATTGCCGCGCGAATCTTGCGACTATCTTCATTGCCTACCGGCATAACGAATTGATAGTAATCGTTCCCAACCGGAACGGCTCTAAGGCTTACGGCCTCACCCTTATACGGCGCGAAATGCTCATCATAGACTCCCTTTTGTTTCGCTATCCAATTGATATAGTCCTGAGCGGCCGCGCGACCTTCGGCGTAAAGAAGGTCCCCACTCGGGTCCGTCCCATTCTGAAACCCATTCCCTGCGTAGCGGTAAAGGTCCATGTCGCCGGCGGCGAAGCCCATGCGGTCAGGCGTCATGAAGCGGCCGAGGCTCAAGATCAGCACGCGGTCGCGGTCGTTGTAGAGGCCGGCCGCTGCTTCCAATTCCCGGCCGGTGTACTTGTAGCGGTCGCTCACCGAAGAGTTAGTTTCACTGATGACGTTGCCGAAGCCATCGTAGGCGATGGTGTCGCTGAGCGCACCGACGAACTGACGAGGCCGAGCACGGTGCCCTGGCGATCGGTGAGGTACCATGCCACCGCCGTGGCGCCGATGCCGCCCGCCGGCGGCGTCACCCGCGCCACCAAGCTATCTACCGAGTTGCCAAAGACCCGACGCGTCGTCAACGCGTTCGTTGCATCCAAGTCCGCCCAGGCGTCCCAGTTCTCCTGACCCACGAAACTGGCCGGGTTGCCTGATGCATCGAGGTTCGTCTTCCAGCCATCGAACGCATAGTTCGCCACGGCAACCACGCTCAGGCTGCCGTCATACTCCGTTCGGCTCAGCCGGTTGCCGTAGACATCGTAGGTGTAGTCGATGCGCAGGTTCAGACTGCCGCTCAGATACTGCTCGACCCGAGTCAGGTGGCTGGCGTTGTCGTAGGCATAATTCCAATACTCGCCGCTCTTCGACTTGCCGGTCATCTGTCCGGCGGCATCGTAGCTGTAAGTCCACGTGCCATCGCTGGTGATCTGGTTGCCCGTGCCCACCACGTAACCGGTCTTGTTGCGGTCGCCGTTGGCGTCGTAGCTCTGCGTCGTCGTGCCGTCGCCGGTCAACTGCTGCGTGCTGTCGTAGCTAAAGGTCTGCGTCGTGCCGTTCACGGTGGCGCTCGTCACCAACTCGTCGGCGTCGTAACTGTAACTGGCCGAACTGATCACCGTGCTCGTCGAGTCCTTCGACACCTCGCTGACCACTTCGCCTTCCGCGTTGTACGCGTAATCCGTCTCGCCGATCAAGCTCGACCCCGCCAGGTCGCTATAGCGCTTGATCGTGGCCACCTGGTTGTCGGCCGTGTAGGTGTAATCGACCCGCAACGTCCCCCTGTCGCCCGTCTGCTCCCGCGTCAGCAAATCGTTCTCGGCATCGTACGTCGAGGTCTGCGCCCCGCCCAGCGAATCCTGCACACCCGTGCGATTCCCGTCTGCATCGTGAGTGAACGTCAAGCTCAACCCGAACGGCTCCTGCACCGTCAGCACCCGATTCTCGTCATCGTAGGTGTAGGTGTAGGCCCCGTTGAAATTCGCCGCCGACAATTGATTGCCGTCGTTGTCGTACGTGAGCGTATTCACGTCCGTCACGCCGCTCGACGCACTGATCCACGTCTCGCCCGTCTCCTCGCCCTCGGCATTGTAACTATACGTCGTGGTGCGTCCCAACGCATCGACCTGCGAGGTCATCTCCCCGTCCGCATCGTAGGCAAAGGTGGCCGTGCCCCCGGCCGGGTCCTGCTCCCCGATCTTCTCGCCCTCGGCGTTGTAGCTGAAAGTCGTCCGGTTGCCGTCCGGATCGGTCACCGTCTTCACTTCGCCGTCGGCATCGTAGGCCGTGGTCGTCGTCCCCGTGGCCGTCTGCACCGTCATCCGGGATAAAGAAAAAGGTATATCGCAGATTTGCCCAGAATCATGCCAAAAAAATCCACCCAGTCGCTTTTCTTTGTAAAGTGCCTTTCTTTTGTCCTAGGGAACAGAAAAGGGCACATCGTAGATCGCCCGGAATTAAGCCAAAACTACGCCCTTGCTTTCTTTTCGTGCCCCTGTCTTCGCTAAAACTGCACAACATCCTAGGCCATCACCAGCCACTTAAATCTTTCCAAATCAACCGAACGCAGAAGCATTTTAAATGAAGGTGGTCAACGCTTTATTTTCATCTCGCGTAGTCATCCAAGCGGAATAAATATCAAATGGCACGAAACAATTATACGTAATATGAACTGAAATTGACGATTCAGTCCAAAACTGAGTAAGCTCACTACGAAAATGCAACTCTCCACCAACTAGTGCTAAAGGAAATAGAATCTTGTCCTCAATGCCCAATGTGTGGATTAGTGTAGTTAGAGGATAAGTTCCTTTTTTTCGTAGACAATCCTGAATTTCTACAACAGCTGGCGTGAAATTGCAAAGAGCGAGATTAAATTCCCCCTCTAAAGGAATCGACCAGCCTTGCTTACCTTCAGGCACAACTGTGCGGGCATCTCGATCCCCGAACGTCCAGCGAACACCGTCTGCGCGCATAATCATTACGTCACGATTGTTTCGATTGAATTGAACAGTCAATTCGGGATCAAATATTCGCGTCATAACTGCGGAGCTCGCCTGCCGACGCCGCAACCGGTATCCACCCCACTTTGAACCCCACGGCGATAAAGAAAGGCATTTTGAATGACATGGCCCCCAGGCTTCAGCAGAAAGTGCTTCATCGGTGGAGTCTATAATAGCAGTATCAAGCACATCACTCTCGCCTCGCAAACCGACGACCGCTTTGCCACACAGAAAGCACTGTTCCATAAAGTTCTCCAGTTGAGTCAAGCACACATCTTGCATTTATTGGTTTGAGCCAACAACTATTTTGCCCGAAGCGTCAAGAATGTTGCCAGGGTCTGGCAGGCCAATTTTGTCATCGTTAAAGAAGGTCACCCGGCCATTCCAGTCTACAACCGCCTCAACACGTTTGTCTTTTGCCATAGTCTTGCCCCTGAAATCTTTCTGAAAATGGCTTGCTTCTGGCTCAACCTGGGTGGGATGAGTGTGAATTAGAGTACGATCGCCCTCTCTAAATAGATGAGATTTGATATTATCGTGTTCACCGATAAGCAATCTTAGCCGACCATCAGCACCTTGCACAACCGCTAGCTCTCTGTCTAGATAAATTGATGCCTCTTGCAAAGTTGAAATAGGAATTCCGCCCTTCGGCAAATTCATGGATTGAGAACCATCTGCGTGCTCTACAATCGCTCGCGCTCGGCGAGTAAGCTGGTCAAACCGCATCTCAGGTAGAAACTGCTCGGCGTGGGCGTCGAATGGCTTGCTTGTTGCGTTGAAGCCGCGCTCAGCTTGCACTAATTGTTCGACTCTCCCTGGTACAGATAATCCGGCAGACTCTGGGAGCACTTCGCCCTTGAGACTGGTAGTGGCGGTGGACGCTCTCATTTCTCCCTGCGCCAGCGCTAATTCTTCAAGGCTGACGGCCGCTTCTGACACCGAGGAGCCACCCTTGGCTTCCGCCAAAGAAAAAATATACGCCTCCCCTTTGATCGCACCATTGGCCCACGTTACAGCTGCGGCCGCAGTTGGCAGAGCCACACCAACCAGAGCATTTCCAATATCACCCCCTCTTCTGGCGTCTTCCTCGTTAGCTCCAACTTGCTTCAGTCCGAAAGTAATGCCTTGGGCCGTGAAGGGACGTTCATGTCGAACAAAAGCTGCAATGTTATCGCTCCCATGCGCGACCATTGCAGCGCTAGCGCCTTAGTGACGAACGGTTCGGGTGAAAGAACGAGAATTCCACCGGCGACAACCTCCGCGTAATATCCCATCAATTCAGCGGCAATTATAAGCTGTCTAAATGATTCTTTCTGTTCCGGGGGCATTTTTTTAACGAAGTTTTCGATTGCCGCAGTCGTTCGCTCTGGCCAGGTGCCATAGATTGCTTTCGGGCGCTGACCGTTCAGTTCGCCGATTCCCAACTTCGCGGCGTTAGGCCCATAAAATGTTCGATCAAGCTGATAGATTTGGGATAATTGGAAAGTATCCAAATTGTCGTAATGTGAAAAATCGCTGATGGAATAGCTTGAGGCATCGCTCGTTATAATTTTGCTCTTTCCTGCGGCGTCGTGATTCAATAGGGCGGCATACATGACCTCACTGAACCCACCACTTGTCAACGCGGCAGCTTTCTGTCCTAATTCTGCTTGTGCTTGTGACTTCGGGGCTAACTGCACGTAGTACAGATCATTTGCCTTCCCCTGATCGCGCAAGGGACCGTTCAATAACAGGGTTGCACGCGAGACGATGCCCGCATCTGAAAGCCGGTTTTGAATATAGTCAACGTTTTCATACCCTCGAACGAACAGCTCATCCCCACTCGGATCAGTCCCATTCTGAAATCCATTCCCCCGCGTAGCGGTAGAGGTCCATGTCGCCGGCGGCGAAACCCATGCGGTCGGGAGTCATGAAATGGCCGAGGCTCAAGATCAGCACGCGGTCGCGGTCGTTGTAGAGGCCGGCCGCTGCTTCGAGTTCTCGGCCGGTGTACTTGTAGCGATCGCTAAACGAAGAGTTGGTTTCGCTGACGACGTTGCCGAAGCCATCGTAGGCGATGGTGTCGCTGAGCGCGCCGACGAACTGACGAGGCCGAGCACGGTGCCCTGGCGATCGGTGAGGTACCACGCCACCGCCGTGGCGCCGATGCCGCCCGCCGGCGGACGTCACCCGCGCCACCAAACTATCCACCGAGTTGCCAAAGACCCGACGCGTCGTCAACGCGTTCGTTGCATCCAGATCCGCCCACGCATCCCAGTTCTCTTGACCCACGAAACTAGCTGCATTCCCGGATGCATCGAGGTTCGTCTTCCAGCCATCGAACGCGTAGTTCGCCACGGCAACCACGGACAAGCTGCCGTCATACTCCGTTCGGCTCAGCCGGTTGCCGTAGACATCGTAGGTGTAGTCGATCCGTAGATTGCGGCTGCCGCCCACGAACTGCTCGACCCGCGTCAGGTGGCTGGCGTCTGCGCAGCGCGAAAAAACATTTCCGAGTTTGAGCGCGCCTAAGCTGGTATGTCGGGAATTTTGGAATGCGGAATTCGGAACGCGGAATGAAAACAAAGAAACTAAGACACGACAAAAAGATGCCGACAAAAAGATTACCTCGTTACGCGGCTCTGCCGCGTAATGGGTCGTCGAGGCTCTGCCTCGCGGGAGACGTTGCGCGCTAAAGCGATGGTCGCTTTTCGCTCCGCGAAACGAAAACCCTTTCGCGGAGCGAAAGGCGACTTTGAAGGGTTTTCACGGACCCTTCGGGAAATATTTCCCGAAGGGTGTTTCCAATTATTTCGGGGGAAAACGCGCGACGCGAAAACGAAAATACTGTTAGCCGCGACGCGAAGGCTTTGCGCAGCGGAGCGATTTCTTGCCGAAAGCGCTCCGCTGCGCAAAGCCTTCGCGTCGCGGCTAACGCAACGTTGCATGGACGAATTAAGATGCGGCATGAAATTGTGAACGGTTCACAATCGAGTGAAAACGTTACCACTTCGAACGGTTCGCAGTCAGTACGGAGTTTGACTGCAAACGGTTTACAGTGGAGTCGATTTGACTTCGATCCGAGCCTCACTAGCAACAATGCTAGTGAGAATTGAGATCCGGCATGAAAATGTGAACGGTTCACACTCGGGTGAAAACGTTTTCACTTCGAACGGTTCGCAGTCGGAGGGTGGGCAAGTGAATCGGGTGGGTTTCGCTACAAAGCCCCTTGCTTGCGCGTCGGGCTCGAGAAGGTGGGAGATCACGCTTGATCGCTATCGGTTAATATTATGGAAATATTTCCATAAGGCACTTTGCGAGAAAATCGTGGGAAAACGCGTCACGACCAAACGTAAACCTTCGACGCGAACCCCGTGCCTACCCCCAGAAATCCGGCGGGACATTTGTGAACTGTTTTGGGTTTTCGCTCCGGTTAGAGCCGCGCGGGCCTTTGAATGCCAGGTTGATGGCAGCCAGGAATGCGACATTCGCCAACGGCCCGACGGGATTGCTCAACATGGCTTGGATGGAAGCATCGGCTGGACGGCCCTTCGTATTTCGTTCATGAACCTTAAAGAACGACTTCGACGTTCGCACCTGGACATCGCCCGCACGCCACATGAACTCGACGTCGTAACGTACTTGCCAGCGAAAATGGGCGATGAATCGCAGCGCTCCACCGGGATCTTGAGCCGTGAAGATCGTCCAGAATTCACGATCGTCAATCAAGTGAAAAAGGTAATTGGGAATATTGTGGGCGTTTGAATTGTTCAATTTGGTCGGGACTCGTGAAGCTGGGTGATCACCCCAAGTCGAGTTAACCGTAGGCGCGGTAAAAGAGCTACGCGCCGGATCTTGGAAAAAGGGAATCGGCGCATCGCCCGAGGCGTCCAGCATCACCGGATTGGCCATAGCAGGCGGCACATGACCAAGAACGCCGACGCTCCCTTCGTTGGCGATGCGTCCCGAGTAAAAGGCGCCGTAAAAGTTGGAACGGCCTATTTGCACGAAACCGAACGTTGAGCCGCCCAAGCCTCCGCTCAGCGGCACGTGAGCGCCGGCCGTAAGCGCGTTGCCTTGGCCAAGAGGAAAAGTGGCGGAGTTGAAGCCTTGGGTCAGGTGGACGATGACATTGCCTACGGGATTGATAAAGACATCCGGCTTGGCGGCGTCATCGATGATGATGAGCTTCAGTTGGTTGTCCAGGATTGTTGCAGCCATGGCCGTGCCTCAGCTTGAAAGGTCTATCTGAACCGGAATTATAAAGACCGGACTCCGCATGTCCGCGCTTGCTTCCGGCGGGGAAGATCGCGACTCAGTTGTTGTACTGTCCGATTCACGTGGCAGTCGGATTCTGGCTTGGATCAAGCGGAGGAATGGGCGGTCGGTTCTCATTTACGACCATTTCGCGATCCATTGCAGCGATGGTCATCTTGCCCACGATGTTGTCGGCGGTCTTTTGATAAGCGGTGTTGATAATGCGGCGTCGCGTTTTGTATGCCAACACCGCAGCCGCGGTGGAAGGGCCGTATCGTTTCGTTTTTAATTCTTGCGGTGAAACCGAGACTTCGTCCAGCGCGAGCAGCGCCGTCTGGATTTTTGAGACTTCCTCCCCGACCTTTCCGGGAGTGATATGCGCGGAGTCTTTGATCAAGCACTCTTCGAGCGCACGATCGCCTTTGAATAAGCGGGATTGGAGCGGCATGTTAACTCCTAAATGTATATAGAAGTCTCAACAGGCCGGGAGGCCTGTTGCCACCTATCGAGCAGGCTCATTCAGTGTACCGCGCCGATGGCGCGAGCGGCGAGGTCGTAGCCGTCGGCGGCAGTCACCTTGGCTTTGACGAAATCGCCGGGGCGCAGGTTCTTTCCCTTGAGGCGCACCAGGCCATCGATCTCGGGTGCATCGGCATGGCTGCGGGCGTGGTAATGGTTGGGGACTTCGCGATCGGGCCCATCGACAATGACGTCGATCTCACGGCCGACCTGCTTCTGGCTCCAGGCGAAGGCGACCTGCTGCTGAATTTCCATCAGCCGATTACGGCGTTCGTGTTTGACTTCTTCAGGCATATGGCCATCGAGCTTGGTAGCCGGCGTGTCGGGCTCGAATGAATAAGTGAAAACGCCGGCCCGTTCGAATGCCTGCTCGCGCACGAATTCCCCGAGTTCGGCAAACTCGGCCTCGGTCTCGCCGGGAAAGCCCACAATAAACGTCGTGCGGAAAGCGAGAGCGGGCATCGCCTGGCGCAGTTTGCCGATGAGAGTTTGCGTTGAATCGCGGTTGACGCGACGTTGCATCCGTTTGAGCACGCGGTCGTTGATATGCTGCAGCGGCATATCGATGTACGGAATGATTTTACGTGAAGCCGAAAGCGTCGATAGAAGTTCGTCGTTGATATGTTCGGGGTAGGCATAAAGGATGCGAATCCATTCGATGCCTTCGACTTTCTCGAGCTCGCGGAGAAGTTCGGCGAAGCGCACCCGGCCGTAGAGATCCATGCCGTAGTAGGTGCTGTCTTGGGCGACGATCAAGAGTTCGCGCACGCCATCGGCGGCCAGTTCCCGGGCTTCCCGCAGCACTTCTTCGATCGACTTGGTGACGTGCTTGCCGCGCATCTTCGGGATGGCGCAAAAGGTGCAAAGGCGATCGCAGCCTTCGGAAATTTTGAGGTAAGCATAATGCCGAGGAGTGATGCGCAAGCGTGCCGTGTCTTCGAGCGCTCGGACTGGCGCAGGGCGAAAGAGACTGCGCTGTTCATCAATCACCGAACCGCGTTGGCGTCCTGCAGCGGAGACCGCGCGATCGACGACATCGTTGATTTCTTCGCGGCCGAATACGCCGACGATCTGATCGACTTCCGGCACGGTATCCAGCAGCATCTCTTTCTGCCGCTCCGCCAAACAACCGGCCACGACCACGGAACCGACTTTGCCATCCTTCTTCAACTGGAGCATCTCGCGAATGACAGCCAGAGACTCCTGCCGCGCCGGCTCGATGAAGCCACAGGTGTTAATGACCACCACATCGGCGCCGTCGGCATCGGGCACCAGTGCGTAACCGTCTTGCGCGAGCTTGCCGAGCATACGCTCGGAATCGACCGTATTCTTCGGGCAGCCCAAAGAGACAAAGGCGAAGCGACCCTTGCCGACAGGAGGCGAAGCAACCGGCCGGGAGGGAGTATGCGTGGAAAGTTGAATCATGTCGTTTTACAAGAGGCGGCCAAGCGCCGTTTTTCAAAAGGCGGACGAATCTTTTAGTATATGCGAGACGGCTTCATCGGGAACGGCAGTTGTCGCTTAGACCGAAGGTGTGGCGTAGAACGCACGATTCTGGCGAGCGATGAAACAAAAAAGCCGAAGGCGCGTGCCTTCGGCTTTAGCAATCGGGCCGAGAGGATTTGAACCTCCGACCTCCTGAACCCCATTCAGGCGCGCTAGCCAAACTGCGCCACGGCCCGATTAACCGCATGTCGCCGGTAAAAAACCCGGCTTCGATAGCAAGAGAATTCTATGAACGAAAGCGGCTCTGTTTCAAGATGAGTATTTTTCTAGGAGCTTCCGAGCCGAAGATAAGTGAAATCGTCCAACCATTTGCTGCCCGAATCGTCTATAACTAAAGAGGGAAGTAACTGGCCCGCATGTAACCGCGTTGTAAAAAAGTGCAATCCGCATTTGACTCCGCCATTGCCCCTTCGTTATAGTAGTCGAAAGTCTTCTCTCCCATCTAGCTGAAGATCGGTTGTCACGCTCTCGTCGGGGAGGTGGTTAGTGACCGTTCGCCATCGTGGACAACTCCTGCTTTGCGGGATTGGCATCTCCATCCTTTTCGGGCTGCCCTCACCACTATCCGCTCAAACCACTCCGGTCATCGCTAATTCGTCGGAGGAACTTCGCAGCCGGGCAATCGCTTTTGAACGCGAGGGGCGCTGGAGCGATGCATTGCCAATTTGGTGCAAGGCTTACGGGGAGAATCGCCAAAACGACGAGGCCAACGAGCATATCCAGAATTGTCTACGGCGGATGTTCCAGGCTCAGCGGCAGATTGATAAATCGCTGCGCGAGAAGGTTCTTTCGTTAACGCACTCGCAGGCGCTTGCCCTTTACGGCGAAGTGCTGACTACCTTGCAGACCGCCTATGTTGATCGCGCAAAAGTCTCTCCTGGCCGCCTGTTCCAACAAGGGGTGGAAGAGTTCCTGCTCACGCTCAATGACCCCAATTTCCGCAAACAACAAATGCCTGGCGTGCGTGATCGCGACGTTCGCGAGTTCCAACGCCGGCTGCGCGAGTACGTTTCGGTGCGGGTGGTCGACTCAATTCCCGACGCGCTCGCTCTCGTCAAGCAGATTGCAGCAACGGCGAAACGTGATCTTCAGCTTTCACAAACGAGCGTAATCGTTCTTGAATTCATCGGTGGCGCGTGCAATTCACTCGACGAGTACACTAGCTATCTCTCGCCGGCCGAACTGGCACTTGAGATGCGCATGGGCGCTGACGCCTCCGTGACGGAAGTGCGATTCGTCAAAGAAGGAATCGGCTTTTTCCGCATCGGGCATTTCCGTGAAACTACACCGGAAGAGGTTGACGCGGCAATCGCCATGCTCAAAATGACCTCCGGCCTAATGGGCATCAAGGCATTGGTTATCGATTTGCAAGGCAACAGCGGCGGGTCGTTTTCTGCCGCGGTGCAAGTCGCTGATCGCTTCATCCCGGCTGGGGTCATCGTTAGCACGCAAGGGCAGCTCGATGAGTTCAATAAGATCCTCAGCGCCGGCTTAAAGATGGGCGCCATTGAAATACCTTTGGTCGTTCTCGTCGACGGAGGCACCGCGAGTGCTGCCGAAGTATTAGCCGGCGCTTCCGCGACCACCAACGGGCTACGCTGATCGGAACCGCGACTTACGGCAAAGGTTCGATCCAGCGCATCCTCCATTTTCAAACGGCCGAGGAAGCCGACGAAACGGGTAAGCCGAAGAGCCGGTCGGGCGGCCTGCGCATCACGCTCGCTCGCTTCTATTCACCGAACGGTCAAGCTATCAGCGGCGCGGGCGTTAGTCCGCATATCGTGGAACCCGAAAAGGGACGGCAACTGGAACTAGCGATCGAACACGCCTCGCGATTCGTCAGCGCGATGCCGCCGCGGTAAAGATTCGTTGTAATCTAACCACGATTACTGCGCGTGTCGACGGATTCCGGCACAGATAAAATGGCCTTCTAATTCCTCGCACCCGCCCTATGGACCGCGAGATAAACTTCACGCAGAGCCACGCCTTGTTCGCGTGCCAAGCGAGCGCAATCTTCGTACTCGGGCGTCAACAGGCTTTGTCCTTCGCGCCAACCCTTTTTCGCTTTGACTGGCCCCCATGGCGTAGCGACTACCACTGCTTCGCGTTGCAATTTCGAGCGCGCGACAGTGCTCCGGCGAATGCCGAAAGTTCCCGTCTCTCGAAACAGAATGGTCTCCAACGCAGGAATTTGGGCCTCGCTGGCGATCACGGTTAGCAGGATCGCCGGTCGATTTTTTTTCATCTGGATGGGAATGCTGAAGACATCCAGCGCCTCCGGCGGCAAAGAGCAGTTCGACGCAATAGCCTACGATTTCCGGCGAGACATCGTCGATGTTTGTTTCCAGGACGGTAACCGTATCTTGTTCCGGCGAGACACGATGAATCGTTTCCTCACCAACGAAGAGGCGCAAGATATTCGGCTGTTCCCAGAAATCGCGCTTGCCGGCGCCGCAACCAATCTGCTCAATCGTCATCGAAGGTGAATCGGTCCATTCGGAGACGACGGTGGTCAAGATCGCGGCGCCCGTCGGGGTAACGAGTTCCGCTTTGACTGAAGTTGCCGCCAGCGGTACGCCTTTGAGCAGTTCGGCCGTCGCTGGCGTGGGGATCGGCATGATTCCGTGCGCACACTTGACAGTGCCGGAACCCGGCGGCACCGAGCGGCTAGTAAAGCGCGACACGCCGAGTAAATCAAGCCCGATCGCAGCGCCAACAATGTCAGCTATGCTGTCGAGAGCGCCGACTTCGTGAAAGTGAACTTTCTCGACCGGATGGCCGTGAACGGCAGCCTCTGCGTGGGCCAAACGGCGAAAGATGGCGAGTGCCAAGTCGCGTTGCGAAGGTGATAGTTTACCGCGATTGATGATCGCTTCGATCTCGGGCAGATGGCGATGGCTCTCTTCTTCCGGCGCTACGACATTGGCGTAAGTGGCCACGAAGCCGTTGCGTTTCACTTTTTCAATATGTAGTTCGATGGGCAGATTAAGAGATGACAAGCCGGCCCGGATGGCTTCCGGATCGACACCGCTATCGACAAGGGCGGCCAATGTCATGTCGCCGCTAATGCCGCTAAAACAATCGAAATGTGCAACTCGCATGCTTCCTCCGTTCAATTTGTTTTACGGAAGATAGCTGAAGTTGAAGAAAATGCACGATTCGAAGGAATGCGTCGAAGCAGCCTTAAGAAAACCAGACGTTCGGCATACTTATTTAACGCTTAGGGTCGCGGTAGGCGCCGGCTGACCGTGAATCGCTTCCCAAACTTCCTGCCGATGGACCGGAACCTCTTTCGGCGCAACAATTCCAAGGCGGATTTTATCTCCGCGAATTTCGACGACGGTGATCGTGATAACGTTGTTGATCACGATGCTTTCATCTTTCTTCCTAGACAAAACGAGCATCGCTTTATATCCTTCTCTGGGTCTGAGGTGTTTACTCTCAAAGCGGCATCACAACAGGTACTTCAGGCCCTCTGAGTGCCTATTGTGCTTTGGTTAAAAACATACGGTCGTGTGATACACAAACGCCCGTTTGCTAGTCTGCAGATCAAATCAAGCGCCGGTTTTGCTGTCTTGGACACCTTGAGCGCAATCTGTCCGTGCATTTCACCGTAACCGGCTTTATTATACCCGTCAAGCACTTACGGCACAAACTACCCATTTTGAATGCCTCGATCCTGCACTGACAAAATGTCGTAACATTCGGCAAAATAATGGTTTAAGTAAAATTCAGAGAAATGGAGAAAATTCTGGATTATTTCTTGATTTGTTGGGACAGTTTGCTGCGAACGTGCTTTGGAACGAAGTCTAAGCAATCTGGGCGGGTTGCCAAATCTCCCACCCGTCGCGTCAGAATCCGCTGCCGGCCAGTGGGCTTAGCTTTCGCGTCTAAGCTCGGACTTCTTTTTTTAGACGCCCACAGCACCTGTCAACCGCATACGACCGTATCTCCCTCGCTTCCATACGGAACGAGGCTATAATCTGCTTGTGGATGTCTCTCTTGCTACTTCTGACCTGATCGTCAAACGTGACCGCTTGCTTGCGGTGCTGCGTGAGATGAAGGACGTTGCCGTCGCATTTAGCGGCGGCATCGATAGTACGGTGGTAGTCAAGGCCGCCCATGAAGCGCTGGGTGAACGTGCGGTTGCCGTCACCTCGGACAGCCCAAGCGTTCCCCGGACAGAGCTTGAAGACGCGCGGCGACTGGCGAAGTTGATCGGCATCCGCCATGAAGTTGTTCGCACTGATGAGTTTGCCAATGCCGACTATCTGCGCAACGATGGCGCGCGTTGCTACTACTGCAAGAGCGAACTCTACGATACCATCTTGAAGATCTTGCCTCGCTTGGGAGTCGCGGTCATATGTAGCGGAGCCAATCTGGATGACCTTGGTGATTACAGGCCTGGGCTGACCGCCGCGGCCGAAAGGCAGGTGCGCCATCCGTTACAAGAGGCCGGGTTCACCAAGGGGGATGTAAGGGCGTTGGCTCAATGGTGGCAATTGCCGACTTGGGACAAGCCAGCCTCGCCTTGTCTCTCCAGCCGTTTAGCGCCAGGCTTGGCTGTTACTCCTGAGCGAACCGCGCGCATTGAAGCCGGGGAGGTTTACTTGCGCGAACTGGGTTTGCGCGATTGCCGAGTCAGGCTGCATGAGGGCGAATTAGCACGCATTGAAATTCCGTTGACCGAAGTTGCTCGCTTCGCAGCGCCTGATATTCGCGAGCGTCTAACTGAACGCTTCCGCGAGCTTGGCTTTCAATTCATCACGCTCGATTTAGAAGGCTTTCGCAGCGGCAGCTTGAATAGTCTTGTTAGTCTGGAGCTGAAAACCCGCTTTGCGCAAAGCTAGGAATGTTGAATATGAAACCTCTCTCAGCACCTAAAGCGCTCGACCAATTTTTTCTCGATACCCGCAGCCGACTACTCGATCTGGCTGCCGCGCTCGATCGCATCGATCGCGGAGAGGAAAGTCGAACTGTCGCGGCCGATCCCCGTTTGGCCCGAATACGCCAGGCACTCGAAGTGCTGCTGAGCACGGAAGAAGCGCGGGCCGAGCGCATTCAGAAGATCTTTTCGCTCGACTACGATCCGAACTGGAAGAAGCCGCAGCCGAGGTACTAATTGTCAAAACCGTTGCTTGCAACAGATTAAAGGAGTGACGATGAAAATCACATATTCCGATAGTGCCAAACGTTCAGAAGAATTTCCTCGGCTGCAACAAGTTTCGCAACGGCTGCCTGAAATTGTTGGGGCATCCGAGCGGTTCGTTTCGGCAGAATGGGATATTTTAATGGGAGCTAACGGCATGCCTCGTTACGTTCTTGAGCTTAAAGACTCAACGGAGCAGGCTGCCGTTTCCTTCGATGAGGAGCAATTGAAATCACCTCTTGAAGTCCAATTTCAGATGCTCCACCTTTGGAGTGAATTGCTGCAAGCCCGGACTGATCGATTACTGCAAGCGCGTCTCATCCCTGCGGGAGTGGAATAAAGATGCCGCGCGATTCCGACGGTAAAAAGATCGATGAGCTCGAAAAGCTGACTGCCAGCATGGGCCGCTCATTTGGCCAACGCAGGTAAGGAGATCGTCAAACTCTTCGAATTGCAGTCGGTGACGGCTCGCGAACTGGCCGATGTGCGTCGTGAGTTCGATAAGGAATTCGCGATTTTGAAAAGAGAGGTCGAAGACTTGAAGAAGAATCAAGAACGTTGGGGGCAGCGCCTTTGGATGGTTTTGGCTCCGTTGATCGCCGGCGCCGCTGGTATCATTCTCGGTAGGCGATAACCTGATCAAATCCGCCTAACGTAATTGCAGGTTTTGATCTCCAACCCGTTTTTTCAATTCATTCACACAATGCCTGATGTCGCAATGCCAAGCGAAAATGGTTTCAGGTATATTCCCCACTAGTTTTTGATCGAACTGCCCCTTCTGCTTTAATGCAATGTCGTCAAAGGCTCGTTCAACGCTATTGAATGAGACGTAGAGGACGCTTCCTTTGTTAAATCCATTGCGCCATGCGACGCGGTTGTGATATAGCGAGACTCTAGATTGAGGTCCGTACCATACAATGTCGAGACAGAATATAATCGCCGTAACACCGCTGAGAATGGAGACGACTGCGACAAATGTTGGAACGCCTCGCTTGAGACTGTAGATTCCGACCGCGCAAAACATCATGGCGCAAGGGCCGGCAAAAACAAGCGCTTCGATGTAGAGCATCAGACGACTCTTGCGATAGTGAATCGTCCCGTCTTTATCGTGAATGATCACCGGTCTTCCTCAACGCACCCGCCGCCTAGCACACACAACCAACCTTGCAGCATTTTACCAAATTCTTTCAGTTCCTTCCCCTTCAAGGGCGGCAGCGATTGGCGTGCTTCTTCAAACCGTGCTGCCGTTGCCTTTTCGATCAGCTCGCAACCCTTTTTCGTTAAGCCGACGACGACGCCGCGCCGGTCCTCCGGATCCTCTTCACGGCGAATCCAGCCGGCCTGTTCGAGGCGATCAATCCTGTTAGTCATTCCTCCCGAAGAGAGCATCACGCTCTTCATCAATTGGCTGGGTGTCATCTTTCCTTTCGCGCCTTGGCGACGGAGCGTCGCCAGGATGTCGAACTGGCCGAGGCTGAGGCCGAGCGGTTCCAAGGCGGCGTTCACACTTCGCTCGAGATATTGCGCGATGACGATAACCCTTCCCACCACCTCCAGCGGCGAGGGATCGAGGTCAGGCAGTTCGCGCTGCCATGCCGCATTCATTTCGTCGATGATGTCGCCTTTCATGATATTCAAGGTAGCGTTTGATATTTCGATGTCAAGATTCTTGACGTGAAGCTATCTTTTTCTATTCTTACTTAGCCGCGACCCTTAGGGGAGCGTCGGGTGTCCTGCTTCCTGACGGTCGCGGCTCCTGAAACCAAATACATCTCTAGAGGAGACTTTCATGAGAGAAATCAAGATCGGCGATACGGTCGAGAATTGTGTGGAACGATCTGATTATCCGCCCGAACGGATCAAGAAGATTCTCGGCAACGAAGTCGTGGCCGTGCTTGGCTACGGCGTGCAGGGTAAAGGCCAATCGCTCAACATGCGCGACAACGGCGTCAAAGTGATTGTCGGACAGCGCAAGGGCGGAAAAGCCTACGACGCCTGCATCGCCGACGGCTGGAAGCCGGGCGAAACGTTGTTCGATCCCGAAGAGGCTGCTACCCGCGGCACCGTCGTGCAGTATCTGCTCTCCGATGCCGGCCAAAAAGAGATGTGGCCGAAGATTAAGCCCTTGCTCACGGCCGGCAAGGCGCTCTATTTCTCGCATGGTTTCTCCATCGTCTTCGCCGATCAGACCGGCGTTATTCCGCCGAAAGACATCGATGTGATCCTTTGTGCTCCGAAGGGTTCCGGCACCACCGTTCGCCGGCATTTTCTCGAAGGCAAAGGGATCAATGCCAGCTTCGCCATTCATCAGGATGCGACCGGCAAAGCCCGCGATCGCTGCCTGGCGCTCGGCATCGCCATCGGCTCGGGTTATCTATTCGAAACGACTTTCAAGAAGGAAGTCGTCAGCGATTTAACCGGAGAACGCGGCGTCTTGATGGGCGCCATCTATGGCCTTTGGCTCGCCCAATACGAAGTCCTTCGCGAACATGGCCATAGCCCTTCCGAGGCTTTCAACGAGACGGTCGAAGAGGCCACGCAAAGCCTCTATCCCTTGATCGCCGAGAAGGGAATGGACTGGATGTACGCGAATTGCTCGACGACCGCGCAACGCGGCGCGCTGGACTGGTTCAAGAAGTTCCGCGACGCCTCCAAGCCGACCTTTGAAGCGCTTTACAAGTCGGTGGAATCGGGTGAAGAAACACGTCGCGTTCTCGACTCGTGCGGCAAGCCCGACTATCGCCAACAACTCGAGAAAGAGTTGAAAGAAGTGTCTCAGAGTGAAATGTGGCGAGCTGGCGCTGAAGTTCGTTCGCTGCGCCCGGAGCGACAAGGTGAAGCGAAGTAGGGTGAATGAACGCGTTCGGGCGAGATGGATGCGCGTTTAGTACCATCCATTTGCCGGAATCAATTGGAGCAATTGGGTGCGCCAACTCTTTCCGGCAATTCTGGCGAGCGGCGCGGCGTAAGCCCGCCGTGGGTTCGGAACCACGGCGGGCTTACGCCGCGCCGCTCGCCAGAATCCGCTGGCGCACCCGAGCATTTCATTTCCCCTCATTTTCCAGTGGCATCGGCCGCCACAATCTCCTAAGATCACCACATTATTCGATTGCGTTTCTAGTCCGCCCGTGTGAACGGCATGAATCGGAAGATCAGTAGCGTCCTGAGTGGAACGGGCAGTAGCGTGCCAGCGCGGATCGTGTCCAACGACCATTATGTCACGACGCTCGATACGTCGGACGAATGGATTCGGACGCGCACGGGCATCCGCGAACGTCGCTTCGTCGGCCCGGGCGAGACCTCGGCAAGTCTTGGCGTACTGGCCTCGAAGAACGCGTTGCTCAAGGCAAAACTGCAGCCGAGCGACATCGATCTGATCATTTGCGCAACGGTGACTCCCGATCAAATGACCCCGGCCAATGCCTGCACGATTCAAAACGCTCTCGGCTGCCGACCGGTGCCTGCGTTTGACATCTCGGCTGCCTGTACCGGGTTCCTTTATGCACTCTCCATCGCCGATCAATTCATCCGGACGGGTTCGGCCAAACATGTGCTCGTCGTCGGCACGGAAGTTCTTTCGCGCTCGATTGATTTCTCCGATCGCAACACCTGCATTCTCTTTGGCGACGGCGCGGGCGCCGCTTTGCTCTCGGCCTCCGAACAACCGAACCGGGGCATCCATCAAATTCGCCTGTTCTGCGACGGCGCCAATCAACATTTGATTCAAGTTCCCGGAACCGTCACCCTGTTCCCCGAAGGCGAAAAACCGAACAACTATCTGCGCATGAATGGCCGAGAGGTCTTTCGTTTCGCGGTCTGCCGCATGATCGAGCTGATTGAGGAAGCGCTTCTGGAATCGCACCGTTTGGGGCGCAAGATTGACCTTCTCATCCCGCATCAGGTCAATCAGCGCATTATCGACGCCGCACTCGAATCGACCGATTTCCCGGCTGACAAAGTGGTGGTCAATCTCGACCGCTACGGCAATACCTCGGCTGCTTCCGTGCCAATCGCTCTCGACGAAGCCCTGACCGATGGACGGGCCAAGCCCGGGGACACCGTCTTGCTCGTCGCTTTCGGCGGCGGCCTGATGTGGGGCAGCGTGATCCTCACGCTTTGATTGGATCCCTGCACGTTCTCAGGTAACCCCCATGTCTCGAAAGCCCGTTGTCTTGATCACTGGCGCCAGCGGCGAGATGGGGCACGGTTTGATCGGACGGGTAGCCGGCGCTCTCGACCGGGCAGTGGTCACGCTGGATCTGGCGCCGCTCGATGCCAAACTAAGCCCGTTCGTACGGCAGCATTACGTTGGCTCCATTCTCGATCCTCAGTTGCTCGATCGTATCCTGGCCGAATACGAAATCGACCTGATCTTTCACTTGGCAGCAGTTCTCTCGACTCGTGGGGAATTCGCGCCTGTAACCGCTCACAAAGTTAATGTCGAGGGAACGCTGGCGATGCTCGAGTTTGCCCAGCGACAGGGCGAATCCCATGGGCGAACCGTCACCTTCCTCTACCCTTCGTCGATCGCCGCTTATGGATTGCCGACGTTGGCCGTGAAGCAGCAAGCCGGCAAAATCAAAGAACATGAGTTCAATACGCCAACCACTATGTACGGTTGCAACAAGCTATACGGCGAGCTACTTGGCGCTTACTACTCGACTCATTACAAGCAGCTGGCGGTGGACGCCATCCGCTCAAAGGTCGATTTCCGATCTATCCGTTTTCCGGGTCTTATCTCGGCGATCACCCTGCCGGCCGGAGGAACGTCCGACTACGCACCCGAGATGATTCATGCCGCCGCTCAGCATCGGCCTTACGCCTGTTTTGTACGGCCGGATACGCGCATTCCGTTCATGGTAATGCCCGATGCGATTGATTCGCTCATTCGGCTGGCTCTTGCTAAACCAGCGCGTTTGAGCCGGCGCGTGTATAATATCAGTGCGTTCAGCGCGTCGGCGGAAGAAGTCCGCGACGTCGTCCTTCGAACTTTCGCGAATGCGACCATCACCATGGCGACCGATCCACGCCGGCAAGGCATCGTTGATTCCTGGCCCGCGGATGTTGACGATACACCGGCGCGGCCGACTGGGACCACGCGCCCGCATACGACTTGCAAAGCGCCTTTCGCGATTACCTGATCCCGACGATCCGGCAGCAATACAGTTGAACCGCCCCGCTTTCGGAGCCTTTTTATGCCTCTCTATGTCTACCAGGTGATTGAAACCGACGGCAGCGAAGGAGAAACCTTCGAAGTCTTGCAGCGCTTCAGCGATGCAGCGCTGACGGTCCACCCGCAGAACGGCAAACCGGTAAAGAAGCTCATTGCTTCGCCAAATGCCGTCACCCACTACGCGACCGGGAAATTGAGCAACGACCGCCTCGGCAAACTCGGCTTCACCAAGTATGAGAAAGCGGGCAACGGCTACTACGAAAAAACAGCCGGCTCAGGACCTGATGTGATTCGAAAGTAAGATTAGCGTTTTGAGTGTGCCTGAGCTCGTATAGCGGAATGTTTAAGCCCGAAGCGCCAGCGGACGACATAGCCCCAAAGGCTGAGAATTGGGAAAGGAAACTTCCACAATGGAGTCAGCCGACCTCGAAGCGTTGTTTACTTTGAACCCCGAAAGCGCGAGTTCGAATGGGTAAGTGACTTAGACGCGCTTGGCTGGCTCTGGTTTACCGGCACTGCTGGCCAAGCCATTGCTTATGCTGACCTGTTTTGGCCGGTATTTGTCGAGTACGATGGATGCGTTCTTCTAGAGAAAGGGTATAAACTTGCTAATTTCAAGAATTGGATGGCATCCACGAAAGGAAATCGAGGTGCGCTCGAGGGGGTTTTGAATCACACCCACATTACAAGTCTGTTCGGCGAGCGTGGCGCTGAAGTATCGAGGACCCAGGTGCTGCATCTGGGCCGCCTGCTGCGGCAAATGTGGACAGCCAAGCTGGCTCGCGACTTCCCCGACCGGCGCTTCGTGGTCTCCCTTTCGGACGACGACTGCGAATGTCTTCAAGACTATGAGATAACGTTCTACCAGGAGTGACCTGTTCACGTGTTAAAATCCACTCAACGCGACCGCTCAAGCGTTGTGCTGTCCGTCCGTGCAGACTTCTCCACGCGGAGGTTGAACAGTACGTCCCGCTTAAAACGCGCACCGCTGAATACGCCAACCGATCCTGGCGAGCCAAGAGCGTGATGTGAGCGACGGGAGTGACAGCGTTGCAGGCTTTCTCCAGTGCTCAATTAGCTTGCTGCCACGGGCAGCGGCGATGAATAGATATAGACATCGTCGGCTAGGATGCCGCCAAACAATGTCCCGCCGAAACGTGTTCCCTTGCTGCTGGGAAAGCGTTGATTGATATCCACGGCGGCGTTGGCCAACGGGTGTTTCGCATTAATAAGCTTCACGCGGAACGGGTCGAGGTAAGGCGACTGCATCCCATTCGCCAGTTGGAAGACTTCCCCATACGCCACGTCAAGGTTAGTATCTTTGATCCTGTCGGAAGCGATGTATAGATATCGAAACTCATCGTTACTTGCTTTGAGCCAGAAAGCAACTTCGACAGGTTTGTACTTGTCAAAGTCAAGAACCAACTGAGCGCCCGCGTTGATTTCTTCGTTCACCAGCGGCCCTTGATCCATTGCAGCACCCCATTGGTAGTATCCGCCACGGCTGCAAAAAGTTTGCGAGCCTGCGATTCGGTCCAAAGCTGATAACGAGCCTGCTCGTCCCAATCTTTAATGAGCAGCCAGTTTCTCGCGAAAGCCGCATTCCAATTCACTTCAATCTTGCGCCGAAGTTCCAGTCCGGCAATTCGGATCAAGCTATCGACATTGTGGGTAAAGCACCTTTGTGCCCGATCCTTGTCCGGAAAGTCGAACATGCTGGTCAACTTCGCAATGCAGGCTTTCAAACCACATTCGACCGCATAGCCGCTCAGATAGTAAGCGCCAGACCACTGACCAGCTTTCAGCAGGGCATCCGCATCGCGAACGCGCTCCTCAGCAAGTTGTTGCAATTCCGCCCGATTCACTGCGACACTCCACAGCCGAGAATTTGCTGAATGATATTATAGTCAGATTACCGCAGCGGTCGCGTAGTTGTGCTCGGGAGCTAGCTCTCGTTAAGCGCCGTGCGCCATGGGCATGGTCACGCCATGAGAGCGCCAGTCGCTTATCGGGCTGCGTCCAACCCTCGACCGTCTAACCGCTTACGCCCTCGCTCAATAGACTAAATGATCGCTGCTCGCGCCTAAAATCCTCTTGGCGAACGTCATTCCCATGCCATTGCCGAACTTGGATGACCCGGGGTTATACATCAATCGGGAACTCTCGTGGCTGGAGTTCAACCGGCGCGTGCTCGAAGAAGCCCGCGACCCCAAAGTTCCTTTGATGGAACGGCTCAAATTTCTCGCCATTTACTCGGCTAATCTCGATGAATTCTTCATGGTCCGCGTCGGGGGATTGCAGCAGAAAGTCCTGGCCGGGATTACGCGGTCGTTCGGCGCGGACAAGATGCCGCCCTTGGTCCAACTCGAACGGATCAGTCTGACGGTTGCCGAGCAAGTGCAAGAACTCTACCGGATCATGGCTGAGGACGTTCTGCCTTCACTGGATGCCGAAGGAATCGTCATCCGCCGCACGCGCGACCTGACCGATGCCGACCGCAAGCACTTGCGCACCATGTTCGGCAATGAACTCTTTCCCGTGTTGACGCCACTGGCGATCGATCCGGTGCATCCATTCCCGCATCTGCTGAATAAGTCGCTCAACTTGGCAGTCGTGCTGAAAAGGCCGCGCAATCCGGAAAAACTCTTTGCCGTGGTTCAAGTGCCGGCCATGCTGCCGCGCTTTGTCCAGTTGCCGGCCGAGAAAGGTTTCGCCTTCGCCCTGTTGGAAACGGCCATCCGGCTGCATCTCGGCGAACTGTTTCCTGGCATGGAGCTATCTCATGCGACCGTCTTCCGAGTAACCCGCGATTCCGAATACGAGATCGACGACGACGAAGTGGAAGACTTGTTGAAGGCCATCGAAGAGGAAGTCCGCAAGCGGAAGAGGGGAGCAGCGGTTCGGCTGGAGATTGAGGCCGACGCCCCGGTGGAGATCGAACAATTTTTGATGAACGCTTTGAACCTGGAAGCGGCCGATGTATTTCGGATGCCCAAGCTGCTCGATCCGACTGGGCTATTTCAGATTTACAATCTGCCGGGTTTCACGCATCTTCGCGATCCGCAGTTCGTGCCCCAACCGGTGCCCGACTTTGCCTCGGCGTCGAGCATGTGGACGGCCATCCGCGCTCGCGATATCCTCGTGCATCACCCCTACGAGAGTTTCAATCCGGTCGTCGAGTTCATCGAGGCGGCCGCTCTCGACGATAAAGTGCTCGCCATCAAACAAACGCTCTATCGCACCAGTTCGGACTCGCCGATCGTGCCGCGCCTTGGCTCGGGCGGCCGAAGCGGGCAAGCAGGTCACCGCCGTCATCGAATTAAAGGCCCGGCTCGATGAAGAACGAAACATCGTTTGGGCTCGCGAACTGGAGAAAGCGGGCGTTCATGTTGTTTTCGGCTTCATCGGCCTCAAAACGCACTGCAAGGTATCGCTTGTCGTCCGTAAAGATGATGACTGCATCCGTCGTTACGTTCATTTGGCGACTGGCAATTACAATCCGCAGACGGCACGGGTCTATACGGATTTAGGCCTCTTCACCAGCACGGTGGAATACGCGGAAGACGCCTCGGCTCTTTTCAATTACTTGACCGGTTACAGCGAATTGCCTCAATGGAAAAAATTGGTGGTGGCCCCATCGCGCCTCCAATCGTTCATGATTGAGCAGATCGAGCGGGAAGCAGAACTGCCAGCGCACTGGCAAGGGAGGCCGGGTGATCGCGAAGATCAATGGCCTCCTAGAGCCCGCTGTGGTTCAAGCCCTATATCGGGCCAGCCAGGCCGGGGTGAAAATTGATCTGATCTGTCGTGGCATCTGCGCGTTGCGGCCCGGGATTCCCGGCGTGAGCGAAAATATCCGCGTCGTCTCCGTCATCGATCGCTTTCTGGAACATAGCCGTATCTTTTTCTTCGGCAATGGCGGCGATCCTCTCGTTCTCATCGGCTCGGCCGACTGGATGGACCGCAACCTAAGCCGGCGTGTCGAAGTCGTCTTCCCCATCGAGCAGGCGGACTTGAAGCAGCGCTTGATACAAGAGATTCTCGCGATCAGCTTGGCGGACAACGTTAAAGCGCGCGAGCTCGGCCCGGACGGCGCCTACCGTCGATCCACGCCAGTCGATGGGGAAGTGCTGGTTCGCAGCCAGGAAAAATTCCTGCAGATCGCTGCGGAAAACGCCGCACGTCGGCAAAACATTTTGGAAGTCCCGGTCGTCCATACTGTAGACGCCCAACCTCCACGAAAACAGCGCGCTCGCCGTCGGCAAACGGGGTGACACGGGCTGATTTTCGCTTAGTGCTCGCCAGAACGCAAGGGAGAGTGGAAGGACATGCTCCCGTTTGCCGGAATTGGTGGGCGAACCCAGAGTTGCACGCAGCCAATTAGCGCGCATCTAATTCATTTTTCACCATGCGCACGCCTGGCGTGAGTCGAATTATCCCTTCGACCAAACGCTTCTCGTCCTCGTCGGCCACTCTGCCGCGCAGCACGACGACCTGATCTTCGATCACAACCTGGATGGCGGATGGATCCTTTAGCGTCGTCGAGCGATCGATGATGCCGCGCAGGTCGGATTGCAATTGCGAGACCGCGATCACCTTGACCGGAAACTTCACCGTCGTCGAATACATAATGCGTGAAGCACTCGACGGCGACTGGCCCGGCGCCTTCAGCGCACTGCCCGATTGCCCGCCGGCGCTGCCGGGTCGGCCACCCGCGCCGCCGACATTGGCCGCGCCACCGCCGCCCGTGGCACCAAACGAAAGTTGGCCGAAGCCGCCTGCCTGCTGCGTGGTGGTCGCTGTGCCTGTCGAGTTCGAAGGGGTCGCCGGCGTCAGTTGATTGGGCCGGCCCATATAGAGCGGATTTGAGTAGGTGCTGCGCAGAAAGTTTGTTTGATCAACGCTGTTGCCGCCCGCGCCGGCTCCGCCGCCTGCGCCGCCGCCTAAACCGCCAAGACCGCCACCCGGTCCGCCGCCCATGCCACCAGCGCCGCCGGGCCCGCCCGATGCCGCGCCGCCTGCCCCGCCACCAGCGCCACCGCCTCCACCCATTGAGCCGCCGCCGAGCCCTCCGCCGCTGGAAGCGCCACCGAGTCCGCCGCCGCTAGAAGAACCTGCTCCACCCGTGGCGCCTCCGCCAAGGCCCCCGCCGCTAGAGGCGCCACCCAATTGCGCCTGCGCCCCCGATGCGGACAACCACAAGGCAACGCCAGCGGCCATGAACGACCGTGCCAGCATTCGGCGGGTGATCCAAATCATGCGATTACTCCACGTGTAAACCGCTTGCCTTAATGACTTTGACTTCGCTGGGAAACGGCACATGCAAGCTAATATAACAGCTCTCGCTCTCTAAAGCGCCCAGTTAGGCGGACGGTAGCGATTATATCGACCAGTCGGGTAAACCGGATTGAGCCGTTTTCGATAATTCACCAGAGGTTGAAGAATGAAACTCGGTTTCGTCAGCGCCATCCTGGCCGATCTATCGCTCGAGCAAGTCCTTGCATTCGCTGCGGAGGAAGGCTTCGATTGCGTCGAGTTGATGTGTTGGCCGCCCAACGATGGCGATACGCGTCGCTATGCCGGGGTTTGTCATCTCGATGTTTCAAACTTCAGCGAAGAACAGGCGCACTCGTTTCAACATCTCGTGCATATCCATCAAGTTTCCATTTCCGGGCTTGGCTATTATCCTAACCCGCTTGATGCCGACCCCGCTCATCGAAAATTCGTCGCGACTCATCTGAAGAAGCTGATCGCGGCAGCAGCCTTAGCCGACGTCTCCATCGTCAATACGTTCATCGGTCGCGATCCCGTTAAAACCGTTGATGAGAATTGGAGCGTGCTGCGCGAAGTTTGGCCCGATATCGTCGCCACCGCTGAAAAAGCCGGCGTTCGCCTCGGCATCGAAAATTGCCCGATGCTCTACAGCAAGGATGAATGGCCCGGCGGCAAGAATTTGGCCAGCAATCCCGGCACTTGGCGCAGGCTGTTTCAAGAGTACCCGGGCAACACGCTCGGGCTGAATTTCGATCCCTCCCATTGCATCTGGCAGCATATCGATCCTTCCCGCTGCATCCGCGAATTCGGCGATCGCCTCGTTCACATTCACGCGAAGGATACGCGCATTGAAGCGGACAAGCTTCACGAAGTGGGCAGCAACGGCATGGGTTGGCACACGCCCAAAATTCCCGGGCTAGGCGATGTCAACTGGCCTGCTTTCTTCTCGGCGTTGACCGACACCGGCTATGCCGGGGCCGTCTGCATTGAAGTGGAAGACCGAGCATTTGAAGGTTCGCTCGAAGACCGCAAGCGCGCTCTGCGACAAAGCAAGCGCTTCCTGGAACAGTTTGTTTCCTAAACCCGGTTGTCCGATCTTCACCGTGAATCGTAAATCAAAGACATCAACTCGCTATGAAGTTCGCACGTGCGGGGAACGGAATCAATGGATACGATCGGCATCGCCATGATAGGCTGCGGAACCGTCGGCGGCGGGGTGGCGAAATTACTCGTCGAGGAAAAGAATCGGCTGACGGCTCGCTGCGGCAAAGTCTTACAACTTCGCCATATCGTCGTGCGCGATCCTGCCAAGGCACGCCTTCATGTGCCGGGCGTTGTCGTTTCCACAAGCGCGGTTCAGGCCTTGGCCGACCCTCAAGTTTCCGTTGTTGTCGAACTGGTCGGCGGAGTGAATGCAGCCAAAGATTACGTGTTGGCCGCTTTGCGAGCCGGCAAACATGTCGTCACGGCCAATAAGCACCTGCTTGCCGAGCACGGCGCGGAGATCTTTGAAGCGGCGCAAAAGCGAGCGCGTCGTCGCCTTCGAAGCCAGTGTCGCCGGCGGCATCCCGATTATCGCCGCCATTCTTCAATCGTTGGCCGGCAATCAAATCACCGCCATTCAAGGAATCTTGAACGGAACCAGCAACTTCATTTTGACCTCTATGGCGGAGAGCGGCCAGAGCTATGCCGACGCGCTTGCCGAGCGCAAAGGCTCGGCTATGCGGAGGCGGATCCGACTCTGGATGTCGATGGCAGCGATGCGGTCCATAAGTTGGCGATCTTGGCACAAATTGCCTTTGGCGTGGCCGCGCCCTTTGCGGGCATTGAGCGCTATGGCATCGCCGACTTGCATCCGATGGATTTGCGCTTCGCCCAGGAATTAGGCTATACGATCAAACTCTTGGCGGAAGCTTGGCTCGATGAGCGCGAGGTTGCCCTGCACGTTGCTCCGGTCTTGTTGCGCCACAAAGATATGTTGGCGCAAGTGCGCGGCGCGTACAATGCGATCCAAGTGACAGGCGACGTCGTGGGCGAGATGTTGTTCCAAGGCGCTGGCGCTGGCGCCTTACCCACCGCCAGCGCCGTCGTGGCCGATTTAATGGACATTGCCATCGGCCGGGGGCAACGCACATTTGCTGCCGCGCAACTGTGGTCTGCCAAAGATCGAGGCTATCGCCTGAAGCAATCCGAGGGAGTGCGGAGCCGCTTTTATCTGCGCGTACTTGTTCAAGATGAGCCCGGCCTTCTAGCCGATGTCGCTCGGGCGTTGGCGGTTCATCAAATCAGCATCGCATCAGTCATCCAACACGAAGCGCTCGAAGGGCACGTCGGCCAGGTGGTGCCATTGGTTATCATGACACACTATGCGCCGACCGGTGGCTTTCGCGATGCGATCAAGACGATCAACGCGCTTCGCGGCGTAGCCGGAGAGGCGGTTTATTATTCGGTTGATGATTGATTGTGATCATGCGAGCCGCACGCGTCAGCGATGGTTCCGTAGCGCCAACCGTCGCCGACGCGTCCAGCTCGGATTCGTCTTCGGGCATCGACAATTTCACGGGAGTACAACCAGTGCGGACCATCATCAGTTTAAGCTTTGCCGTCTTAGCGTTGACTCAAACAACTTCTGCTCAGCCAGCAGCTCCTGACGACAAAGAAGAAGGCTTCACCTCACTCTTCAACGGCAAGGATTTTTCCGGTTGGCGTTTCAGCGATAATTCCCCGACGGCCGAGAACTGGAAAGTCGCGGATGGCGTCATAAAGCTTTCCGGCGGCGGCAAACCCCACTTGGCTTCGCAATGGGATTACGACGATTTCGACGTTCGCTTCGAGTGGCGGGCGATGAGGCCGAACTACAACAGCGGCTTTTATATTCGCAGCGGCCGCAATGTAGGCAGCAACCAAATCAATCTGGCAAAAGGGAGTGAAGGAGGCTTGGTCGGCGGCAAGATCGACGGTGCGAAACCCGTTCCCGATCTGCAAAAGAAGCCAATGGAATGGAACGAATGGCGCGTGCTGGCGGTCGGCGACAAAATCACTTTCTGGTGCAACGGCAAATTGGCGTGGGAAGGATCGAACTTCCAAGCGAAGCGCGGCTTCCTGGGGTTCCAGGCCGAAGGCGCGCCGATTGAATTCCGCAACATCCGCATCAAGCCGATCGGCTTCGAGCCGGCCACTGTCGGACGCAAAGCGAAGGAAGACGGCGGCAAGAAGGACGACGCACTTGTCTTTCCCGCCGGTAAAGATTCGGAGCCGATAACATCCGCCCCGGTTGGAGACTACATTTTTCGCACTGAATGGCGCGTGGACAAGGGAAGCATCGCCCGATTCTGGCCCCGTTCTTCCGGCAATGGACAGGCGATCGTGTTCGGCGACGTCCCCACGGGCTCGGGCGCGGTGGTCGATGGCAAAGTACTAAAAAAGAACGATTATCCATTGGGACAATGGAACTATCTTGAAGTGAAGGTAGCCGGGGACAAAGCAACCGTCTGGCTGAATGGATCGGTGGTAAGCGAAAGCCCGGTGTCGAAAGAGCCGGCTGCCGTCGCCTTCGAAGTTACGGCCGGATCCTTGGAACTGAGAATGCCCCGCATCAAGGTTGCGAAGTGATTGATGGCTGCAGGCGAGCCGAGCGTCTTGCTGAATATTTGGTTGCGACTATGGGGTACTTGGGTAAAATCGTATCTCATGACCGCAGCTGAAACACGCGCAGGAGAAACGATGAGGCTGCCGAAATCGGAACCGAAGTACACCGTCGAGCAATATCTAACAATCGAACGGGCTTCACCGGATCGTCATTATTATATCGATGGCGACATCCATGCAATGGCGGGAGAAAGCGAGCTCCATGGGGTCGCGTCATTCAACATTGCAGGCTTAATGTTCTCGCAGCTACGCGGGAAGCCCTGCCAGGGTCGCACAAAAGACACGAAAGTGCGCGGCGGGCCGATGTTGTCGGCAGGACAAACGACACGCGGTATTTTCTCTTATCCCGATATTGTCGTGATCTGCGGTGAGGCGGAATATCACGACGTCGAAAAAGATGTCGTGCTCAACCCGACTGTTATTGTCGAGGTTCTCTCGCCTTCAACCGAAGCGTTTGATCGAGGCGAAAAGTTTACCCGATTCCAGACATGGAACCCAACGCTGCGCGATTATTTATTGGTTTCTCAAGATCAGCCGCAGATTGAGCATTACAGCAAGCAGACGGACGGCGCCTGGCTATACCATCGCCATGTCGGACTCGAAGCAAGCATGGTGATTGACTCCATCGGCTGTCGGCTCAATCTGGCGGATGTCTACGAGCGGGTTAAATTCGCTGCGGCTTCCGACAAGTGATTGTCCGAACCTGGCGCGGAGCGCTTCTGGTAAACGCTGCCTTGGCAGGCCGGTGGCCCCTCGAAACAGGTTGGCAGCGAAATATAAGATTAACAACCTGCGATTGTCGTCCATCGCAGACTTCCGATTTGCGCGATTCTTGGTAGGATAATTTCCTACCGTGGTAGCGACTAAAACGCGAGGCAGGGGTATGCAATGCGCGATCCGCTGAGCTGGTCGATCCCGCTCTTCCGAGCGTTCGGCATACAAGTCCGCCTGCACATCCTTTACATCGTCATCACGTTGGGGATGATTCTGCGCGTCGTCGCCAAGGCGCCCGAGTTCTGGGTCGAATATACCCTCATCTGGGTATTGATGCTCTTTGTCATTGTGCTGCTGCACGAATTCGGCCATTGCTTCGCGGCCCGACGGGAAGGCGGCGATGCCAACGAAATTTTGATGTGGCCGCTCGGCGGCCTAGCCTTCTGCGAGGTGCCGCACACTCCCCGAGCGAACTTCAACACCGCCGCCGGCGGCCCGCTCGTCAACGTGATCATCTGCGCTCTTTGCACTTGTCTGCTCGTTCCCATTGCTAAAGTGCTGCCGCCTCTTAACCCGCTCGACTTTGCGCAACTCTATAAGCCGCAACTCTATAAGCCGAGGCTCTATGGCTGGGCGGATGGCGCCACTTATTACGCTCCGGGCGAGACCGTGTATGTACGGGAAGGCACGAACGAAGTGATCGACAGCCCGACTCATGTTATTCGGCTCAACGGCGTCGAGTTTGTCAGCGTGGAAGGCAATAAGGAGATGATTCCGGTCGCCAAGGCAGTTCCTAAGCATTACGACGCTACGGCGCTTTGGGTCGCCCGCCTCTTCTGGCTCAGTTGGTTTCTGTTCCTCTTCAACCTCCTGCCCGCTTTTCCAATGGATGGTGGAAGGTTGATGCAGTGTTTTATCTGGGGCCGCACTGGGGATTATCGGCGCGCTACCACATTGGCTGTCTATGCCGGCTTTGTCATAAGCCTGGGGTTCATTGTCGTTTCGTTCATGACGACCGAACCTCTGTTGCTCGGCATGGCCATCTTCATCTGGATCTATTGCCGGCAGCAATTCATGGCGCTCGAAATGGCGGAGACGGAATCACTGTTCGGATACGATTTCTCGCAAGGGTACACTTCGCTCGAAAAAGACGAACCTCGCCCCGCGCCTCGTAAACCAGTCGGACCTTTCAAGCGCTGGCTGCAGGTACGCCGTGAACGGAAACTTCTACGCGAAACGCAGCAGCGGGCGGCCGACGACACCCGGATGGATGAGCTGCTCGACAAGATCCACCATCACGGCAAAGAGTCGCTCTCGGACGACGAGCGGCGCTTCATGGACCGCGTCTCGGCGCGCTATCGGAATCGATCAGAATAGGGAAATGCGGAATCCTTCTTAATGCGGAATTCGGAATTCGGAATTCGGAATGAAAACCAAAACGCAGTGGTTTTGATTTCCTTGGTATTTATTCCGCATTCCGAATTCCGCATTCCGAATTTCTTGGAGTACCGGTGTCGAAACTGATTGAGCCTCGGACGTTGAAGGGCTTTCGGGATTATCCGCCGGAATTGATGATTCCGCGCGAGCGCTTGATGGAAGCTGCCCGCACGGTGTTTCGCTCGTACGGCTTCGCACCAATCGACACGCCGGCGCTGGAACTGACGGAGATCCTCCTGGCCAAGGTGGAAGAAGGCGCGGAGATCAACAAGCAACTCTACCGGTTCAAAGATGCCGGCGATCGCGATGTGGCGCTGCGATTCGACTTGACCGTTCCCTTGCGCGATTTGTGTCGCAACACTTCAGCACCTTGGGGATGCCGTTCAAACGCTATCATTTCGGCGCCGTCTGGCGCGGCGAAAGTCCCCAGGAAGGGCGCTATCGCGAATTCATGCAGTGCGATTTTGACACGATCGGCACGCTTTCGCAGTCCGCGGATGTCGAAATCGCCTTGGTTATCCACGACTTGCTGGCCGCGCTTGGCTTTGAACGCTTCACGATTCACGTCAACAACAGACTTGTATTGAACGGCCTGCTAACGGCGCTGAATCTCGGCGAACACGCGACCTCGTTGTTGCGCTCGCTCGATAAACTGCCAAAAATCGGGCGTGAAGCCGTCCGCGATGAAATGATGCGCGAGTCAGGCATTTCCGCCGAGCAAGCCTTAGAGGTCATCAAATTAGCCGAAACGAAAGGAAACAATGCCGAGGTTATCGCCCAGCTCACCGAACGGTTTGCCGGCAACGAAACGGTTCTCAAGGGCGTTGCATGTTTGAACAGCTTGACGGAGACATTTAAGACGGTCGGCATTCCCGAAGGGCGGCTCCAGGTCGATTTGTCTATTTGTCGTGGCTTAGACTATTACACCGGCACGGTCTATGAGACGTTCCTGAACGATCTTCCCAGTATTGGCAGCATCTGTTCGGGCGGCCGTTACGACAATTTGACGGCACGCTACACGAAGCAGGCGCTGCCGGGCGTTGGGGCCTCTCTCGGGCTCGACCGCTTGCTGGGCGCTATGGAGAAATTGAACCTACTGCCAAAAGTAAGCACTGCAGCACCTGTTTTCATCGCCCAATTCGTAGCCGATCGCTATGCCGACTATCAACGGCTGGCCCGACTGTTGCGCTCCCAAAACATCGGCTGTGAGGTTTATCCCGATGCGAAAAAATTAGGAGCGCAACTCCAATACGCCGAGAAGAAAGGTTTTCGGGTTGCCCTTATCGCCGGCCCCGACGAATTCGCCGCCGGGGTCTGGAAGCTCAAGAATTTAGCGAAGCGCGAAGAACAGACGTTACCGGAGAGTTCACTGGCGGCAGCGATTGAGGCTATCATTGGTTAGAGGCCGTGGTCTGAAACCTACACTAAACCGAAGCGTAAGCGAGGTTGTCTCTGAAGCGTTAGCGTTATTTTGCTAACACTCTCGCTGCCGCTTCGAGGCCCGCCTCGCTAACGCATCGGGTTAATGTAGGTAGTAGACCCTAATTTTGGCTCAACGGCAGCGGCGATGAGCGTGCCGATAGTGATGATGACATACAACTTGCGGCACACAGGTCGGGGGAGCACAGGTTACTATCGGCGCCACACAAGTGGGTTGAATTACCGGAGCGCAGTTGACAGGCCGGCCATGAAACGGTCGGGCTTCAGCGCTGGAAGCGCCTACAAACAAGCTGGCGCCAACAACCAGGGCGGACAGAAGATAGCGTACGCGGATCATGTTGCACCCTTTGGTTTGAGGGAGAAGTCGGCTCTTGCAATTTGCATTGATGACCAACCTCTCCACCGCTGCAACGTTCTAAGGGGTACAACTTGCGCTTGTAGACAATCGACAATTATCGGCGAGCGCTCGCAAAGCGTCGCGGCTAACAGTGTTACTCAAGCGCCTCGCGGCAACAGTTTCACTCAAACGCCTCGCGCGCATTCCACTGTTTAATAAGCGTTTCCAACTGTTTCCAGACTTCGGTTGAGAGATCACCCTTTTTCAGTTTGACTAATTGTCCTAGGGCGGCCGGGCCGAGGTTGACAAGCTTCTTTTTAGCCGTATCTCGGACGGTGAACCGAGGCGAATCGAGGTCTTTGACTAAGGCTAATATGCGTTCCGGAAAGTCGGTTTCGATATGACCATGAAACACTAAGCCCGTACGTACAACCGATTCGGGCTTTGGTTCAATGGTCAACGGCATGAGGCGGTCGTATTCGGGCGATGGTATCCGATAGAAAAGGTGCAGGCCCGGCGTTTCGAACATCTCCTTCCGCCATAGATCCGCTAGCGACTTTGCCTCATCGGGAAACAAACCGCTGGCAACAAGCTGAGTCGTCAAGGCGGCGGTCGCAGTTGAGACAAGGGTTGACGAGTCAAATTCTTTGAGCGCGATCTCTGTACGGTCGCCGGGTTCAAGCAACGCAAGCCGGCCGATGCGAACTTTATCGTCGGCACGCCGATCGATGACCGTAACGTCGTAAAGAGGATGTTTGACGCGATTGGTCAGATTTAATTTTTCGGGGCTAACTTCGATTTTTACCCATCGACCTTGGGGAAAAAGGCCATCGTAATAGAGGAATTTCTCACGCTCGACATAACGGCCGCCGGGTCCGAAGCTGGCAAATATTTCATCCGACTTCACCTCGCGCAGCCTTTCGAACCAATGGCCTTTTTCCACTTCCGGCGGCGCGGGCGTTTTCGGGTACCACATCCTGGGCGGTTGTTTGACGCCTAATCGCCAAAGGAGATGGTCGCCGACAGGAGGTTGTTTTTGATTGCCGAACAGGGCCGGCTCTTCGGTGCCCGGCCACCAAACCCCTGGCATCCCACCCGGAAACTGTACGCGAACAGTTACCTCGACGGGGCTGTCGGCATGAAAGAAGAGAATGGGCCTATCGCGTTCTTCAAGGGCGCCCCAATGCTGCGGCACGGAACGCCCGCGAATATGTCCATGAACAAATGGCGGTAAACCATCCCACGTGGATCGTACACTCGCGTTCGCCATATCGAGGTCGTCGTGAATGCGGAACACGCCCCATTCGTGCACACTCAGCTTCTTCGCGTCGGCGGCAAAGGCGCCGAAGGGAAGTAGGAATAGGGTGAGGGCTAGGGTCAATCGCTTGGCCATGGTTGTTCAACCTCAACGAATTCTTGCTCAATGTCTGTAAGCCGACAATATAGCTTGCAGCAAAAGATAGACGATGGGCGCTCGTTTTGAGTTTGCAGGAGTTCGCGCACTTCTTACCCCTGCCGCTGCAAAGCCAGAGCGAGGGTAAGAAAGACTCTGCGCCGATTACATGATTTTTCCTTATCATCTTTCTCATGAGCCAACTGCGCAATTTTTCTGAGATTGCCGCCGACGACAGCGAACTGGTCGGCGGCAAGGGATTAAGTCTAGGCCTGATGGCCACCGCCGGTTTGCCGGTTCCATCCGGTTTTTGCGTTACCACCGACGCCTATCGCAATGCGGGCGGCACGATCTCGACGACGCTTCGCGAACAGCTACTCGAAGCGTATCGAAGCCTTGGCCACGGCTTGGTGGCCGTACGGTCGTCGGCCACTGCGGAGGATGGCGTTGTCACGAGCTTCGCCGGCCAACAGGAAACGATCCTTGGCGTTGAAGGCGACGATGCCCTAATCGCTGCCGTCGAACGTTGCTGGGCTTCTCTTCATACCGAACGAGCGCAGGCCTATCGGCGCAAGCAGGGCATTACCGATGCCAGTCTAGCGATGGCCGTAGTGGTCCAAAGGTTGATCGAAGCGGAGACGGCAGGCGTTTTATTCACGCGTGATCCGAATGATGCCGCCAACGAGCATATGCTCATTGAGGCATCGTGGGGCCTGGGCGAAGCCGTTGTCTCGGGACGGGTGACGCCCGATTCGTTCCAAGTGAAATTGACAGACGGGAGTGTGACGCAGCGGCGTCTGGGGACAAAGAGTCTGCGCATTACGGCCAAGGGCGAAGAGGCGGTAGCCGATGGCGACCAGCAGCGTTTTTGTTTGAGTGATGTACAGTTAGCGGGCTTGAGTGACCTCGGACGCAAGGTTGAAGAGTTTTACCAAGAGCCGCGTGACGTCGAATGGGCATGGGCGGAAGGCCGATTTTGGCTGCTGCAGGCTCGACCGATTACAACAGCCACCGCCGCCGAGCGTGAGGCGGTGCGTGTGCAGGAGATCGACAAGCTCAAAAAGCTGTCGGATTCGCGAGGCACCGTTTGGAGCCGGTACAATCTGATCGAGGTGTTGCCCGAGCCGACGCCGATGACATGGGGAGTCGTGCAGAAATTGCTCTCCGGCAAAGGCGGCTCCGGATTGATGTACCGTGACCTTGGGTTGACGCCATCGCCCTTGCTGGACGACTGCACGGTGTATGATTTGATCGGCGGCCGACCCTACTGCAACCTCAGCCGTGAACCTTACATGCAGGCGCGCCGGCCGCAGGCGGACTATCCTTTTCAACGGTACCATGCCGAGCCGTTGCTCGCGCTGCGCCTGAAGTGGATATGAAGAGCATCTATCGTGGTATCGGGCGCTGCCTTCGGCTTCCTTTCTTTTTGTGGCGCCAGATACGTTTCGCCCAGACGGTAACCCGTTTGAGCAAGACGTTCGCCGATGAATTTCGCAATAAGCTCGTTCCTGCATTCGTGGCGGAATTGGAGAAAGCAGAGCAGGAGGACGTTAGCCGACTCGAACCCCCACGCCGCTTCAACGCTTCAACTTTTGGGTTCAACGAACGCTCGTCGAGTTCGCGCGTGACAGCCTGAAGCCGACATTGTTCGCTCAATTTTCGATGCAAGTGCTGGAACAGCAGCTCAAAAAGCCGCTCGGCGTCGATCGCGCTCGTGAAGCGATCGCCGAACTCAGTGCTGGTGCTAAGCCTGACGCCGTCGCCGATTTTTCGCAAGGAATACGCGATCTGCAAGCCGGCAGCTTGGACCGCGCTGGCTTTCTGGCCAAGTTCGGCCATCGCGGCAGCCAAGAGATGGAACTCGCCAAGCCGCGCTGGAGGGAGGACGACGAAGCTATTGATCGAATGCTTCGCGGCGCCGGTGCAAAGCCGGCCGGGCGCCACACGCTGCCGCCTTTGGAGCGTTGGAATCAGATTGCCGCCGAGGCGAAACTGAATTCCATGGTCGCCAAGTATTCCGCCGAACAGGTCGAGCGATTGCACACGTATCTCGGCCTGCGCGAAACGGCGAAGCATTATTTGATTCGGGGCTACGCCCTGATTCGGCAGTCCCTTGTCGAGCTCGACCGGCGTTTCAAATTGCAAGGCGACATTTTCTATCTGATGCCGGAAGAACTGCCCGAGCTATTGGCCGGCAAAAACATGCAAAGCGTCATTCAAGGCCGGCGCAAGCAGCGCAGCGTCGCCTTGAGCTTGGAAGTCCCTCCTGTTGTGTTCAGCGATAATCTCGACGCGATCGGCCGACCACAGCCCGTCGCTGCCGGGGCGATGCAATGGCAGGGCGTCGCGTTGTCGGCGGGCGTGGCGGAAGGCTTGGCACTGGTGCTGACTGAACCAAGCGCCGCCCCGGCCGAAGAGGGATATATTCTCGTCTGTCCATCGACCGACCCGGCATGGGTGCCGCTCTTCGTTCATGCGAAAGGGCTGGTGATGGAATCGGGCGGCTCGCTATCGCACGGCGCCATCGTCGCGCGTGAATTTGGCTTGCCGGCCGTCGCCGGCTTGCCCGGAATCCATCGCCAGTTGCGCACCGGTCAACGCCTGCGCGTCGATGGGGGCAGGGGCATTCTTACGGTGGTGGAATAGGTCTGGCAGATAATATTATGTAGGGTTTAGAGCTCGATCTTGCGCGGGATGTTCGATCGGCGCCGGCAAATACTGAAAGTCATTAAAAATATGAAATGTCACACCCCTTTTCGACTGAATTTGCGGACGCTTGATTCCGGTCACCGGGCGGACTGAGAAGGCTGTACCACCTTTTTCACCGGTTTTCGCGTCCGGCCAGCCGGTCTCGAAGCTCTGGACTCCTCGACTTCGGCCCAAAACTCCTCATGGGTAAGCACGTCACCATCACGAATTTGCTCGCGTGATGCTGCCAAAACCGCTTGCAGTCGAGGCGAATAGGCCATAAGCAGGCACTCGATCTCGTCTTCATCCTGGACACCCACTAGCACCGCCACAGCCTTGCCATTTCGTGTGACTACCACCGGAACGGACTCGCTGGCTTTCACGAAAGCGCTAAATTGCGACTTGATCTCTGCCATAGATGCGGTTTTTATAATTCGATCTCCTCGCCGCCAACTCTCAGGCAATTAGCTTTTTTCTCGCCAATCGCCACAATCTGCACCTCGCGAAGCTTGTCATCAATATCGTAAAGGACGCGGAAGCGATTTGCAGGTCCAAAGCGAATCTCCCACTGCGCTGTGAAAGCCGTCGGTTGCCGTAGAGGCTTGCGATTCTTAGTTTCGACGCTCGGTTCGAATAGCAGCTGTTCCGCAATCTTATCGCGAATCAGGTTATGGTGCTTGGAATCAATAGCCTTCAGGTGGTTTATCACGCCGCGCGTAGACCAGACTATAAGGTTGTTGCTGCACCATGTTACCCAGCATTTTTGGCCATCGCGTCGCGACGGATCAAGGCACAAACGCGATAAAGGTATCAAAAAGGTAATGGGGGGCGGGAGAGTTGCCAACTCATTTTTCTTTAATCTGAGCCCTTTTACACTTGAAGATTGCCTGCCTTTCACCTCATAATCTATCATCAGACTCTTTCTTTCCCGTCTTGCGAAGTCGGAATCGACCGTTTCTCTATTGTTGATTGAGTCAAAATTGCGAACCGCTGTTCGAAACGGTCCACGTTTCATCGCGGCTCGCACCCCTTATTCCGCTTAATTCAGGAGCTTGCACGCATGGCCAAGGCGCGCGGCGATTTCTCGGACGTTTTGATTCGCAATCGCGTTCTCGGCTCCGACCAGCTCGAGGAGGCCGTGCGCCTTAGTCAGCAGAACGGAACAAAACTTCAGGACGCCCTGTTGAAGTTGACTTATGCCACCCCAGCCGAAGTGATGAGCGCCATCGCCGAGTTCCATAACCTCCAGTTCGTTGATCTGAGCAACGTTGAAATCTCGAAGGCCATTACGGAACGCGTGCCGGAGTCGGTGGCGCGTGAGCACAACGTGCTGCCCCTGTCCGTCGAGGGCAACGTCCTCAAGCTGATCACCAGCGATCCTTCGAATTACGACACCATCCAAAAGCTGACGTTCATCCTGAATATGGACGTCCAACCCGTTCTTGCCGACAACGAGCAAATCCGAGAAGCGATCAACCGGCATTACGGGCAAGTCGAAGCGGAATCGATGGATTCGATGCTGGTGGAATTCACCGACACCGCCATCGACTTCACGCAGACGGAAAGCGCCTCCCAAATGGCGGCGGCGGATGACTCCGACGCGCCGGTGGTCAAGCTCTGCAACCTGATCATTCAAGAGGGCGTCAATCATCGCGCCTCGGACATCCATGTCGAGCCGTTCGTTGATCGCGTCCGCGTCCGCTATCGCATCGACGGCGTACTTGTCGAACGGGATTCCGTTCCCAAACGCCTGCAATCGGCTTTAACCTCACGTTTCAAAATCATGGGCAATATGGACATTGCCGAGAAACGGCGTCCGCAGGACGGCCGTATCAAGATGACCGTAGCTGGCCGACATTTTGATCTTCGTGTTAGTATGCTGCCCACTGTGCATGGCCAATCGACGGTTATGCGCATCCTTGATCGTGGCAGCATCCAAGTGAACATTCGAGACTTGGGGTTTGGTGAAGACGATTACACTCGCTTTCAACAAATCATCAAACGACCGAACGGTATTTTCTTGGTTACCGGACCAACCGGTTCCGGCAAGACGACAACGCTCTACGCAGCGTTGAATGAACTTAATCGACCCGACCGCAAGATCATTACTGCAGAAGACCCTGTTGAATACTACCTGCCGGGCATCAACCAGGTTGAAGTGAAGCACCAGATCGGCCTCGACTTTGCGCGAATCATTCGTGCCATGCTGCGACAAGCACCCAATATCATTCTGGTGGGCGAAATTCGCGATAAGGAGACGGCCGAGATCGCGGTACAGGCTTCTTTGACCGGACATTTGGTTTTCAGTACACTCCACACGAACGATGCGCCCAGTGCGGTAACTCGATTAGGCGATATTGGTGTACAGCCGTTTCTAATCGCGTCCTCGGTCATCGCGATCATGGGGCAACGGCTCGTCCGGGTGAACTGCCCGAAGTGTAAACAAACGTACACGCCCGCCGAGGGCGAATTACGAGCTGCATCTGTGACGCCGGAGATGGCTTCAAAGGCGACGTTCCTCCGCGGACGCGGCTGCAACCACTGCAATCAAACCGGCTATCGGGGACGCATCGGCATCTACGAAATGATGAAAATGAACACGCAAATCCGCGAAATGACGTTCGCTCAAGCGCCAACGCAATCGTTGCGAAAAGTGGCTCGTCAAACAGGAATGCGAACGTTATTGGAAGACGGCGTGATGAAATCAATCAAGGGCAACACGACGCTTGATGAAGTCCTAAGCACCTGCCACGCTGAGGTGACTGACCTACAGGCATCGTCGATTTGATCTTCGGTTGCTTCGGGACGTTTTCATCCGAAGACGTCAAAACGGATGGAAAGTTGGCAAGTCTTACAGTAGCCGACATAATGTGGCATCGGGATCCTCGAACGCCTATCTTTCGATCCCAACGCGCACGCGTTCTGGTTGAGTCGATTTTATTTTGGTCGGCGACTTAACCATTTTGAAAGGCAATGGCCGTGGCTTCCACTATTGTTATCGACAAACTGTTGACGACGGTCATCCAGCTGAAGGCCTCGGACCTTCACATCTCCGTCGGCCAGCCGCCGGTCGTTCGGCACCAGGGCCGTATGAAACGGCTTGAAACGAAGATACTCGATAACGACGACGCCACTTCGTTGATGAAATCGATTACGCCGGACCGTTGCCAACAAGAATTGCAGGAGAAAGGCGGTTCCGACTTCGCCATCGAATTCGTCGATGGCTACCGCTTCCGAGTCGCCGTCTTCAAACAGCGCGGCACGCTCGGCATGGTGCTTCGGCGTATCCCCAGCACCTTTCTCACTTTCGAACAAGTGGGCATGCCCGAAGCGATTCGAGGCCTGATCGTGCGCCCACGCGGCCTGTTGCTTGTCACCGGCCCAACCGGTTCGGGTAAGACGACCAGTCTGGCGTCGATGATGAATTTTCTCAACGACAATTACGATCGGCATATCATCACGCTCGAAGATCCGATCGAGTATTACCACAAACATAAGAAGTGTACGGTCAACCAGCGCGAGATCGGCGTCGATGTTCCCGACTTTAAAGAGGGAATCCGCCGGGCGCTGCGTATGGACCCCGATATCATCCTGGTCGGTGAAATGCGTGACTTGGCGACCATTCATGCGGCGATCGAGGCAGCCGAGACCGGCCACGTTGTCTTCGGCACGCTGCATACCTCAGGCGCTGCCTCCACGATCAACCGCATCATCGACGTCTTTCCGAAGGATCAACAGGACCAGGTTCGGACGCAGTTATCGACCGCTCTTATTGGCGTGCTGTCCCAAACGCTGTTGCCGAAAAAGCCGGATGGACTGGTGGCCGCCTACGAGATGATGGTGGTTACCGACGCCATCCAAAACCTCATTCGAGAAAACAAGGTCTACCGCATCGATTCGAGCATCCAAACAGGCCGTAAATACGGCATGTTCCTGCTCGACGACAGCCTGTTCAAACTTTGGAAGGATGGCTTGGTCGATAAAGAGGAAATTCTCCTAAGGGCGAAAAAGCCTCAGGATCTCGCCGCCAAGATCGCTGCCTACGAACGGGGCGCCATGGACGAAGACGCCACCGAGGACGATGATTTCGAAGAAGTTGATGAGGATGAAGATGATGAACCGAAGCGCAAGCGGCGGTGAGGGATGTTGAACTTACAATGGCCTAAGGTGAAACAGTTTCATAGCGCTGCTCGCATGCATTTAGAAGCTTGCAGTGTTATTTTGGTCCGTTGCATTCGGGGAGAAGAATCCACACTTGCTACTGAAGTGATCTATCTGGGAGGTTACGTTGCGGAATGTTTGTTGAAGGCTCTAGCGTTTTCGAAAGTGCGTCCGCGAAAACATGCCGAGTTGGAAAGATATCTGAAAGAGTCAATTGGACATAATGTCGAAGACCTTCGTATTTTCCTCGAGCGTTCGCCGAATTCTTTGCAGATGCCCGCACCCTTGGCAAGGCGATTTCGACGAATTAGAAGGTGGTCGTCACAGATGCGGTACCTGGCTAAACAGTCAAAGACCGAAGCAGCAGTTGAATTTTTTCTGATAGTGAAAGAAATCGCGGAATGGTCCGAAGGGAAATGAAAATGTTAAAGGTCGCTGCGAAAAAGGAACAAGATCGGACGACCCAGCTGATTTACAGGCGCTTGAAGAAGCGTTTTCCGAACCTGCCGGAAGAAATCTCGAAGGTTGTCTATCGTTATCATCTAAAAGCGTATCGTATTCGTCTGATCGATCCGATTTTTGCTGGTATGTCTGAGAGCGAACGCGAAGTGGTGGTGGACGACATACTCGATTCGCTTCCCGAAAAGGCCCAACGTTGGATAACACTGTTGCTTCTTCTGACCCCTGAAGAGGCGAACGATTCTTCAGAACTGATGAATTTAGAATTCGATGATCCGACGGGTGAAAGGCTGTGAGTGGCTGGTGTTATTGGCGCAAGGGTAATGTAAAGACACGACGGCGAAACTCGATTGGTTTTTGAAAATGTTGAAAAAGCGCGCTATCGAAAAGAAACAGGATCAGGCAACACGTTTAATCTATAACCGACTCAAAGAGCGCTTTCCTTCATTGCCGGATGACATTGAACAAGTTGTATATCGGTATTGGAGGACTTTGATCAAAGTGCGTGTTGTGGATGCTAGCTTTGCTCACAAGAGTTTTTTAGAACGCGAAGCGATGATCGAAGATATTTTAGACAATTTGCCCAAAGACGTTCAACGCAGCATTAGCGTGCTGATGCTTATGACACCGAAGGAAGCAAAAGATAAGTCAGATGTGATGAACTACGAATTCGATCACCCCGAAACCCTGAATTTATCGGCTACGGCGAAATAACGGCGGACGTTACCAACTACCGGGTATTAGATTTCATGGCGACCCCGACACCACCAACCCCGAACAACCCCAACCCGCCGAAGAAGCCGGCGGTTCCGGGGCAAACGCCCGCGAAGCCAGGCGGTACTCCGCCTACCGGCAAACTCGTTTCCGCAGGCCCGACCAAGCCTGCCGGCAAGCCGGCGGCGCCGAAGCCACAGATCGCCAAGCCTGTCGCCAAAGTCGCCAAGCTTCAAGTTGGTTCCGGCACCCGCAAGCTCGGGCAGATTCTCGTCGATCTCGGGTTCATCGACGACACCCAGATGGAGCAATTGTTCGAAGCCACGCTGGCCAAGGACCAGACGCTCGAACAGGCGGCTTTGGCCAGCGGCTTGGTGAACGACGACCAGTTGCTCCAAGCCGTCGCCGAGCAGATGGGGATGCGCGTCATCAACCTCGACGAGGTGAAGCCGCAGCCGGCTGTCATAGCGATGGTTCAACAGCAGATGGCCGAGCTCTATAAGATCGTGCCGATGTCGTACGAGAACGACATTCTCACTGTGGTGATGGCCGACCCGAACAACTTGCAGGCGCTCGACGATATCCGCAACTTTCTAGGGATCCAACAGGTCCAGGCGGTTCTAGCCCCGGCGATCAAGATTGAAGAAGCGATTACTAAATACTATTCGACTGCCAAAGAGGAATCGATCGCCGACTTGATCGCCAGTCTCGAGACCGATAGCTCGCTCAAGCCAAGCCGGCGCGAGACGAGCATCGACTTGAACGAACTGGACGAAATGGCGAACGCCGCCCCGGTTCGCAAATTGATCAACATGGTCTTGCTGATGGCCATTCGCGATCACGCATCCGACATTCACTTCGAGCCGTTCGAAGATGAATACAAGATGCGCTATCGTTGCGATGGCGTACTCTACGAAATGGTGCCGCCGCCCCGACATCTTGCCTTGGCCATCGCCTCGCGCATCAAGGTCATGGCCAATCTCGACATCGCCGAACGGCGTATGCCGCAAGACGGCCGTATTGAGCTCAGCCTGGGCGGCAACTCGGTCGATATGCGTGTGAGTATTTTGCCGACGATGTTTGGCGAGAGCGTCGTCATTCGCGTACTCGATCGCTCGGTCGTCAGTCTCGATCTCGATAAGATCGGCATGCAGCCCGATCTGCTGGCGGACTTCCGCAGCCTCATCAGCCGGCCCAACGGCATTAGCCTGGTGACCGGGCCAACCGGCGCGGGCAAGACAACCACTCTTTATTCCGCACTGAATGAACTGAATCAACCGACCGATAAGCTGATCACCACCGAAGACCCGATCGAATACGAAATCGATGGCATCATCCAGGTGCCGATCAATGCCGAAATCGAGATGACTTTCGCGCTTGCCCTGCGAGCCATCCTTAGACAAGACCCCGACAAGATTCTCATCGGTGAAATTCGCGATCTGGAGACGGCACAGATCGCCGTGCAGGCAGCCCTAACAGGTCACATGGTCTTCTCCACCCTGCACACCAACGACGCCCCGAGCACGGTGACCCGCCTTCGCGATATGGGCGTCGAGCCCTATATGATTACTGCCACTGTTGAAGGAATTTTGGCTCAACGCCTGGTACGCAAAGTCTGCCAAAACTGCCGGACGCCCTACGACCCGAATCGCGATCAATTGATGGAACTGAACCTGAAGCCCGAAGACGTTCGCGGCAAGAAATTCTACTACGGCGAAGGTTGCGACAAGTGCAACAACCTCGGCTTCAAGGGACGCAGCGGCCTCTATGAACTGCTCATGTTCAACGACGAACTGCGCGATTTGGTTTCCAAGGGTTCTTCGACCGATCAACTGCGCAACTACGCCCGCAGCAAAGGCGTCCGCGGCCTACGCGAAGCAGGCCTAACCGCCCTCTATAACGGTGTGACAACACTCGACGAAGTCGTCCGAGAAACAGTTCTGGATGATGAAGGGTGATTAGTTAGTATCCGCGCAAAATAAGTTACCGAATTGAGTTAAAAGTTCAAGTTATGCAAAGCGTTTTTTACCACAGAGACACAGAGGCACAGAGAAGCAAAAGCCATATAAGAATTTAAAGGATTCAAAGGGATTTTTGGTTCTTCTCTGTGCCTCTGTGTCTCTGTGGTTAAACATTGCTTCAAATAACTTACGAGCTTGGTCATGAGTTAAAATTTCGGTAAGTTATTTTCGCGAGGATCCTTAGTGATCGGTAAATTCGTTTAGCGGTGAGTCAACGGCGAAACGAGGAGAATAAGACGTGCCAAGTTACAAATTCGAGGCCATGGACACGGCCGGCGATGAGATCAAAGATGAGATCGAAGCAACCAACGAAGAAGAAGCGCAGCAGAAGATCAAGCAGCTGGGCTATTTCGTCACCAAGCTGACGCAAGTCGGCGGCGCCGGCGCCAAAGGTAAGAAAAAGAAAAAGACCGGAAAATCCCGCAAGACGTTTGTTATCGGCGGCGTTTCCAACAAGATGCTTTGTACGTTTACCCGGCAGTTCTCCACGTTGCAAGACGCCGGCCTGCCGATGCTCCGTTCGCTCCGCATTCTCGAACGCCAGATGAAGCCGAGCGCCCTGAAGAATTCCCTCATAGACGTAGTTGAAGATGTGGAATCGGGCAGTTCGCTTTCCGAAGCGATGGGCAAACACCCTAAGTGCTTTGATCGACTCTATGTGAACATGGTGAAAGCGGGCGAGGCCGGCGGCGCCCTCGAAATTATTTTGCAGCGCCTGGCCGAGTTCAAAGAGAAGGCCCAGACGCTCAAGCGCAAAATCATCGGCGCCATGGTCTACCCGGCGGTGGTTATCTTCGTGGCTGTCGGCATCTTGACGTTCATCATGGTCGCCATCGTGCCGAAGTTCAAGAAGATCTTCGACGAGTTCGGCATGAAGCTCCCCTACGCTACTCAGGTGCTGATCGACACCTCCATGTGGTTCGCCGACTATTGGTGGTGTCTGCCGCTCTTCCCCATGGGTGTGTTCTTCCTGCTGAAACTGATACGCATGAATAAATCGGGGAGCTTTGCCTTAGACCGGGCGGTGCTCTGGATACCCGTGGTCGGCGCCTTAGTGAGAAAAGCGATTATCGCGCGGACGATGCGCACATTGGGTACGCTCGTGGCCTCCGGTGTGCCAATATTAGAGGCTTTGGCCATCGTTCGCGAGACGGCGAACAATCTTGTCTTTGAGCGCATGTTCCAGCGCGTTTATGAATCGATCCGCGAAGGTGACACCATCTATGAGCCGCTACGCGAAAGCCAACTGGTGGACGACATGGTGACCAACATGGTCGAAGTCGGCGAAGAAACGGGCGACCTGGACACCATGCTCTACAAAGTGGCCGACTTTTACGACGAAGAAGTCGACACCCTGGTGAAAAGCCTCATCAGTTTGCTCGAACCGATCATGATCGTTGTGCTAGGCTTGATCATCGGCGCCATCGTTATCTCACTCTTCCTGCCGCTGATCAAACTGTTGGACGGCCTAAGTAAATAATTCGTTAGCCGTTCGCCTCTGGCGAGCGAGACTGTTAGCCGTTCGCCTCTGGCGAGCGCTACTTTGGAGATTTTAAATGAATATCGTTCGAAAACGCCTGGCGTTCACTCTCATCGAACTGCTCGTCGTCATTGCCATCATTGCTACCCTGATGGGGATCCTGCTGCCGGCGATTCAGCGCGTGCGTATCGCAGCGCAAAGGGCGCAGGCATTTTCTGATATTTCACAGCTGAGTACGGCGATAGCAAGCGCAAAGACGACCATGTCCGCGCGCTATGTGCCTTGTTATATTCCCAACATGGGGCCATCGATCACTGCCCCTTATACTGGTGACGTCCAACAGTTTTTTGGCCCTCGTTTTGCCGTTGCGTCGCTTCCCTCACTCGGAAAAATGGAGGGTTCTCAGTGTCTCGTATTTTTCTTGGGGGGTTATGCTACCGGAAACCTATTCGGTCAAGGGTTCTCGGATAGTTCGGCTGCTCCGTTCACCGCGGGCGGTACGCGAATCTCCCCCTTCATGGATTTCCGAGCAAAGCAGCTAGTCGCCGTCGCTGGTTCGTCAGTTCCTGATTTTGTGGACCCATGGGGGCACCCATACTATTACATGACGACCCGTAATGGCGGCGACTACTACACCGATGGCCGTATGCAGCCGTTTGTGGACAAAACTGGCAAGCAAGTAAATTACAACGGGTTCCAGATCATCTCTGCAGGTCCAAATGGCGTGGCGGGTGCTGGTGGGAACTGGAATCCTGGCACTGCCCCTTATAACGGGATCAATGGCGGTGGCGATGATCTTTCGAACTTCTACGACAAACAATTAGGCGCACCCTGAACCTGGAGAGAACTATGCGACTGCACTTGCTTCCGGTTCGCAAACGCGCCGGGTTTACGTTGATCGAAATCCTGGTGGTTATCGGCATATTGGCTACCCTTGCGGCGATCGCGATGGGAACCTATTTCCGTGTGATGAATAGTCAGGAGCTAAAGCGCAGCGAGACGACGGTTAAGAAAATGTACAACGGCCTTCACGCCCAATGGAATGCAGTCATTGATGATGTGAAAGATGAAATCAAGAATGGGAAGACGTCTCAGTCCAACAACTCACAGCTCTGGACTCTATCGGGGAACAATCAGGACCGAGCAAACGCGCTCTATATGAAAATGCGTTTGCAACAAGAATTTCCGATGACGTTTAAGGAAGCAATCAACTCGCCCTTTTCGCTTTATAATGTAAAGGCTAAGACTGCTTACGTTCAAGCCTTTAACAATTTATCCTGCTCCAGCACACAGGATGAGTCGTCTGCCTGTCTCTATCTTGCACTTGCTCAGAACCGGCGCGGTGCTAATTTCAACGCTGACGATCTGGGACCGGGTACGGTAAAGCCTCTAACGACAATAGCTGGCGGGTCGACGATTAACGGCTTTTTCGATAGTTGGGGTAACACGATCTGGTGGGCGCGGTGGACGGCCGATGATACTTTGGCTGCTGAGATGGGAATGGTTATGGGCAACAGAGACGCCGAGGACCCTGCGGGTTTGCTGGCACAGCCAACCTGGGCCCAGCAGGGAACCGCCGCTACACTCTTGAGCCACCCGTTTTCACCTTATCCACCTTATCCGTTTGCGAATACCAATACGCAGCGTAATCGCGGCCCTTACCTACACTGCGCGGGTCCAAATAAGAAGACCGGTACGATCAATGGTGTGGATTACACCAAGGACGATATTTATAGCTGGCGACTCCTTAAGGAAGGCCAGCGAGGCAATTAGTATTCGAAATGCAGAATTTGGAATGTGGATCAGAAGAAAGATCGGTGAGTTATGCAGCTTCAACGAACGGCGCGACAATCTTGCGGATTTACACGTCCGAATTCTGAATTCCGCGTTCCGCATTTGAGAAGGGCGTTCACACTCATTGAACTTCTCGTTGTCATGGCCATTATGGTGGCCCTGGCCTCTATCACCCTGCTGTTTCTGCCCAGCCGTCAGAGCCGCCTTGCATCCCAAGGCGCCGACCAATTGCAAACGTTCATTGCTTCAGCACGGTCGAGAGCTTTGCGGGACCAGGCGCCGCGTGGAGTGCGGCTGCTAAATGATGGAACTGGCGCCGGTTTTCGCGAAGTGCAGTTGCTGGAGGTTCCAGAAGCGCTGGCGCCGAATTCTCCGATCACGTTGGCCAATGTCCCTGCTCCACCCAATGTTGCGCAAACTGCGACTGCAACAGGTTACACTCCGAGTCCGGGTGATGTGCAGCCGGGCGACCTTTTAGAAGTTATTTATGGTGGAGGAAGTGTTCATAAGGTTACTGGGCTTGGACCTCCCATTGCATTGGCAACACCTGTACCCGGTGCGGCGGTCACTTCACTTCCGCTTACGAATAACTATCGCTTTATTCGTCAAGCGCGACCGCTCATGGGAGAACCGACACTGCAATTGCCAAACACCGTCTATGTCATGGATAATCAAACTGCAGTTTCGACAACTGTTCCCGGATCCCAAAACATACCAGGATCAACAGTGCCCGGCGCTCGCGACATAATTTTTGCTCCGTCCGGCCAAGTTATTGCCGCAACTTCAGGGCGAATTATTTTGTGGGTTACTGATGACAATAGCGTGAGTAAGCCGACTCTCTTAACCGTCTACACACGCACCGGCAGTATTGCCGCGCATCCAGCCGCCCCGACAACTGCACCGGGCGGAATTTTCGGATTCACACTGGATGGACGCAGTTCAGGCCAATAGTGACGAAAAGCGGAGTTCGGATTGCGAAATCAAAGTGATAGAAAGACAGTGACACATGCGATATACAACGAAACAATACTCTGCGTTTTCTTTTCCGAATTCCGAATTCCGAATTCCGCATTTGAGAGAATTCCGCATTCCGCAATCTCGAAGGGCGTTCTCACTCGCTGAAGTGCTTATTTCGATGTTTGTGCTTGCTATTGGGATGATGGGAATCCTTGCTTTGTTCCCGCTCGGCGCCGCGCAAATGGCTCAGGCGGTCAAAGATGAGCGCTGCGCTCAGTTGGCCGATATTCAGGAAGGCATGGCGCGTATCTATCGGCGCGATGCTTATTTGAATACCGATGGAACTTTAAAGACAGACGCTCAAATTAACGCGCAGTATGCGGAACTGAAGTCGCTCGAGTCACCGCAAGTTCTAGCGAGCTCGTCGGGTCCGAGCGTCCCGGTTTTGGTTGACCCAATTGGTCAGCCCTACTTGGGAAATGCTGTCGGCACGACAGGCGTGCGCTCGTCGATTACCGTCAGCGGCGCCTATGGAATCAGCATCCCACAACGCATCAGGCTCTTTGCCTTACTGGACGACATCTCGTTTAGTGCAACGGGGACGGCGACCACACCGGTCAACCGCGGCAACCGTTACAATGCCTCGTGGATGCTCCAACGCCCTAAGAATAACGTACGGCATGAAATCAATTTGACGGTTGTCGTCTATCAAGGACGACCGCCGGCCGACACACCACCCACCGAAACCTCCCTCGGGGTTGCATCCATGTCCGAAGGGTATGATTTTATCTCACTCACTTCGGCCCCAACACTTCGCAAAGGTTCGTGGATATTATTGACGCCCACCACTCTTGGCTCAGCGGCGCCTTTTGCTGATTTTTATCGCATTGTCGGATCGAGCGGCACAACCGTCAGCGTATCGCCTCCCATTCGTCATTATTCTGTCCCGCAAGCCCATGCCACGGTGCTCGAAAACGTGGCCGAAGTCTTCGATCGCGGAACCATCACACCCTACGAAGTGCCGGCCCCGTAGCACAAGCGTCTCGCTTGTGCATCACGCCTCGCCCGCTTTATTGAGACAGTGCTAATATGCGAAACCGAACTCCGCGAACCGCCTTCACCTTGGTTGAACTCTTGGTGGCTGCCGCGTTGAGCATGGTCATTATGGGGATCATTGCCGTCGCGTTTCAAAAGGGCGTCGATACGTTCCGGGTGTTGCGCTCCGTCGGCCAGATGCAGGAGAAGCTGAAGTCGGCCGACATGGTCTTGAAGCGCGATCTCTCCGCCGAACACTTTGACGGCAACTTCCGCGTCGGCTACAACGGCCCCTTTGTCCACGACCAACGCATGGATTTAAGCGGCTGGACCCCGCCCGATCAGGGATATTTTGAGATCCAGCAGGGGGCCGCCTCCACGCAGGAAGGAGTCGATTCAGACGGCATACCATCGTATATGGCTACCAATCATAAGCTGCGATTTACAACTAAACTGTCGGGCAAGCGAAACGAGGACTGGTTTTATTCTGTGAATGGTACGTCCGCGACTCCAGGTGCTGACGTTAATTTCTCAACCGGTACTCTAGCGGCAAGCCGTTGGGCCGAGATTTACTATTTCCTCGCGCCGCCACCGGGAAACCCGAGTGCGAATGGTACGCCTCTTTATACGCTCTACCGGCAGGAACGTGTGCTTCTAGGCACTAATGGCGCTGCTGCAAACGGGTTTCAAACTCCGGCTTCGGTAGCAAAGGCAGCGACACGTAATGGCGGGGCAGGCTTTACAACGACGCCGGCGCCAAATCCCACAATCATCCCAGGGGCTACTCAAGGCGACGATATTCTTCTCACAGACGTAATTTCTTTCGAAGTTAAAGCAAACTGGACGGTTGGCACGCCTCCAGCGGGTAGTGCAGCTTTCGCCACCCCTTTTAGAACGATTGCAAATAATCCGGACTGGCCATTTGATGATTTACAGAATACGTTCTCGCATTTTGATACCGGATCGATGCTTGATGCGGGGGCTATGGGGGTAACTGATTGGAATGATCCGACTAAGTTTTTAATCATTGGCGCTGGGGTTCCGCCTATGCGTGTCCGCATGAACGCACTGCAGATTCGCATCCGCATTTGGGACGCCAACGCCCAACAGGCACGACAGATAACGATCGTGCAGCATATATGATGCGCGCGTTAGCCGCGAGCCTGTGGCGAGCGCTAAGCCCTCGCGCCCGCCACAGACTCGCGGCTAAACCGACGTCGAGAAACTCGCCCCATTGCTAAGAGTGAGTTCACACATGTCTCGATTTCATCCCAGCACTCGTCGGCCCGGCGCCATTCTCTTTGTGGTCGTTGCCTGTCTCGCTCTCTTCCTGAGTGTTGGCATCGCGTTCGTCTTTTACGCTAACCAACAAGCGATATCGATGCGCGATTCGCGCGAAGCAAGTGGCGGCGGGAGAACACAGTACGTCAACCAAGGCACCCGCGGCAGCACCGATGAAGCTCCGCCGTTGCCTACCGATTTATTCAATATGGCTCTCGGGCAATTTATCTACGATGTGCCCGATGCCGTTGCGACGTCTGCAGATCCGCATGTCTATAGCGCGATGTACGGGCATAGCCTTGCACGAGCCATATATGGGGGAACTTTTGGAGCGGCCCCGGCGCCGTCGCCGCCCTACAGCGGCTTTGGGCGCACGGGTCAAGGGACTCCTCAGTACGGCCAGATTAATTATGCATACTCAGGAACGGGCGCAGCGCGTGCCCGAATTCGAATCGGGCTCCTGGGTCGCCAAGAATGCCCCTTACACTTATCCGGATGAAAATAACTGTTATCTGGCAGCGATAAGTGCCACAACCGGCAAGGTAATGGTGCCTTCATTTCATCGGCCCTGGTTGCCCGGTGCAAATAACTGGGGGGCGGCGGGGTTGACATCCCTGCGGGCGAACGGCTCGAGCTTTCCGCCGCCGACGCAAAATGCGGACGGCTCGTGGGGCGATGTCGAGAACCTTGAGGGGAAGCCGACTCGACAACTCGACAGCATGTGGATGGACCTGGATGCACCGGTTCGACATTGGCGCGGCCGAATGTACAAGCCGTTGTTTGCGTTCCTAGCCGTGGATATGGACGGGCGCATCAACGTGGATATGGCGGGCAACAATTCAGGAAGCAACGCGCGCTTTACTTCCTTACAGGGGTTTGGGCCCTGGGAAATGAATTTGGATCCTGTCTTAGGAGCTAGTCAATCGGCGAACGGAGTCAAGCATCGCTATCCGACGCCGGCAGGGTCGGTCAGTCACCCGCGCGCCTCCTATATGCTGGTCGATGGCGGCTCGCTCGACCTTTCGCCGCCAGGCACCGGTGCTCCTGAATACTCCAGCGTCGATTGGGATGCTTTTAGCACATCGGCCAAATTCACCTACCCGTTCACACAGTATCGAATGACGCCCTCTTATGGCGCTCGTTACGACAACGGCGACAGTGCCGAGCGTACGAATCATGCGATGTTGTTCAACCCTTACTTTGCCGACACAGCGCCTACGACGACGCCGCGAACACCTAATTTGGCACTGCCATTATTAGATGTATTTTACTTAAATTATAAAGTGAACGGCGATCCGGCCAATTACGCCAAGTCATTATTAGCACAGGCAGTGACTGGGCTGCAGCAGAACTATGCGGCCGGGACGGCCAATGGCCGTTGGATGGTTACCCCGTTTTCAAATGATCTCGATCTGCCTGGCGCTCGTCCGTGGCGGACAGCCGCGGCGGTGGACTACGCCCAGGCTGTGGGTGCTATGCCCGTTGGCCAGGTAATCGATTCGCCTAATGTTGGAGCGGTCGGCGGCAATTCAGATTTTAGCGCTACCTGGAAATCGACAGTAGCATCTGCTTTGGGCGGCGTCGATCTGAACCGGAAACTGACCGATTATCGCACTGACCCCGCTCAACCGTACGAGGCAGCCATTAGCGGCAAGGCTAACGGCGCTGGCGTGAATTATGCGCAGGCACTGGCCGATCGCCAAGCGTTGGCGAAAGACATTTTTGATCGGCTGGCGGCGGCTACAGGGGCAAAGCAGCCACAAGAAGCATTTCCGGCGGCGACCAGCGTAGCCCAATACGACGCCCTGCGACGGCTGGCCCAAATCGCTGTCAACATCGTCGACTACATCGACCTCGACGACTACATCACGCCGTTCAACTGGAATCCCGCCTTCCCCGACATGACTAAAGTGAGCGACCTTCAAGGAGGATGGGTGTTTGGCACGGAAGTTCCACGTCTGGTGATCAACGAAGTTTTCTCTAATTGGGACAATGACCCCGCAGATCCGGCCACAATGGTAGACCCGGCCACCAAGGCGCAAATCAAGTATGCCGCCAAAGATTACAAACTAGGTATGTGGATTGAGCTACATAATCCTTTGACCATCGGCGATTCGAATGATGCTTCCGCACCTCTATCCCACAACGGCGGCGCGCCGCTCGTTTATCAGGTCCCCGGTGGGAACTTGAACGATGTCTATCAATTGATCGTGACCAAAAGCCCGGATGCAACACTTACCGACGCCAACAATGTGGATGGCCATCTGGCTGCCAGTACGCAGACCTACCCGATCATCGGCCAGCTTGGCGATCTGAACAAAGGCCCCTTCAACGGCGTCGTGCCATACAGCACTGCGACAGTCGGCTCTCCGCCGGCAGCAGCGGGGTCTAAGGGCAGCAATCCCAGTTTTTATGTTATCGGGCCGAAGAATGTAGCCAACTTGAAAACCGGCGCTGCCGCGACCATCCCGGGGAACGATTCACCGGCGATTCCGGTTAGTTACGAGCCGCTTGACGCAAGCAACAACTCGGCTATGATGTGGACGGTGCCCAATGCCACGCAGCAGTTGGCTGCGCCCAACATCCCTTCGACAGTGCTGTTGAGGCGGCTGATTTGTCCGCATCTGGCGGCCGGTCCGACCAACCCGTATGTCACGGTCGATTACGTTGTCCTGAATCAAGGCCAAGTCTACGATCATCGTCAATATCTTCCTGCCGACCAAGGCCAATCCAAGGGGACTAACGATCGAAAAATCGCTTTCGGCGACGAGTACAGCTTCGGCCGCAACCAACCCTATGCCGGTGAAATTCCTCAATATAAAAAGCAAACAAACCCCGCCGTAATAGCGGGCCAAGACACTCATACCAATAATTCGTTTTACAAGCACAACTTTGACGCGCCGGCGCGCAAAAAGCAACTTTTGATTGGTTGGTGCACCTGGATCGCTCTCTTATCAGCCCCACGGAAATGATGTGTGTTTCCGCTTGGAAACCGCATGAACTCACTCAGCGATTCGTGCAAAACAGCGTCGCGCAGCAACATCTGGCGAACTGGAACAATACGGCGCCGGGAACAGCCGCCGGCGCCGCCACCGATGCAAATCATGAACGGCTATACCGGGCGTTTTCGCTGCTTCAGACACGCTCACGCACCCTTGGGATGGGGTTCGGCGGTCGAGTGCCCGGACGCGTAAACATCAATACCATGTGGGACAAGCCAGTGCTGCAGGCAATCTGCGATACCGAGCTCCAGCCGATTTACTCGACGAATACAAGTCTTTGGGGCAATTATTACACGGACGCCGATGTGACTAATCTATGGAATGCGATCAATAATCCCCGTTCCATAGGTTCGCCGACGAAGAACCTATGGACGATGAACCAGCCAAACGGGCTTGGCGATGCCCCGATCATGCCGCCCCTTGGCGCAGGATATACGGACGCTAATGATTCTCAGGATAAAAATGATGGCATCCAAAATACGATCCTAAGCAAAGTTGCGTCATCGCAAACGCATCCCTATCTGAAAAATGAGCTATTGACGAAGATTTACAACAACATTACGACGCGGAGCAACAGCTTCGCCATCTGGTGCACAATCGGTTATTTTGAAGTGAGCAACCCCGGACCTTATACCGCAAATAATCGGCCGATACTCGGTAAGGAACTCGGCAGCGAGGATGGCACCAACATTCGCCACAAGTTCTTTGCACTCGTCGATCGCACTAATTTGAGTATCGATTCAACAAATGTGCCAGTGGCCGGAGCTGCCGTTCCTTCTGCTCTGCAAGGGCAGAAGCCCATTTTTCTTTCATTTGATCCCGTCTCAAGCGATCTGACAAAACCCGATCCGGACACGACTGCAGTCACAAGCGTCACGGTCCGCGTTCCCGCACTTACAGGTGTTTCGGGGGTCTCCCTTTCGGGCATCTATGATGGCCAAAATTGGACAGTGTATAAAAATGGCGATCCGAACAATGCGAATGGTCCCACCATGTTCAAACTGAATGTGGACCCCGCCCAAACGGAAACGGCAACCGTAACCGACCTAACATTTAATGGGGCGGGCCAAGGAGGAAATATCACATTAACGATTTCCGGCAAAAGGCGCCATTCCCGTGGCTGCATTATGCAGATGAATCCCCGAAAAGCCCAGGTCGGCAACCCAGGCCCCCAAGCCAGCTTCAACTACAAGGATGTGCGCTACGCCCCGGTGGTGCCTTTCGTGAAGCAGTTGGACTAGATCTTCTGTTTACGATCGGCATAGCACACGCGGTCCTAAGCATTCACAAGCAATCACGCCCAAGTTCGAGGAGTATATCAAGTGTCAATGCCTCATCTCCGACAGCAACATCGGCCCGGCGCTATTCTTTTCGTCGTCGTTGCCTGTCTCGCTCTCTTTCTGAGTGTTGGCATCGCCTTTGTCTTTTATGCCAATCAGCAAGCCATTTCGATGCGATATTCCCGCGAGGCCAGCGGCGGCGGTCGGGCCTCCTATGTCAACCAGGGCACCCGCGGCAGCACCGATGAAGCACCGCCGTTGCCGACCGACTTATTCAACATGGCCTTGGGGCAACTCATCTACGATGTGCCGGATGATGCAAATGGTGTTTTCGGCGCAATGTATGGGCATAGTCTGGCACGGTCGATGTACGGCTGGAATTCGACGTTGCCTCTAGGCAATACGACTCCCTACGACGGCTTTGGCCGTCCCGGTAATGGAACCGCGCAATATGGCTATATCAATTACACGGGGGTGGGATCCAAGGCGCCGGAAAAGGAATATGGAGGGTACATCGCCAAGAATGCGCCTTACACGTACCCCGATGAAAACAATTGCTTTCTAGCCGCAATCGATCCTACCACGGGCAAGGTCTGGGTCCCCTCATTTCACCGTCCTTGGCTCACGGGCCCTAATCTGGCGACGGCTGACAAGCGAACGTTCCTTCGTCCAAATAGCGCGGACAATCCAAATTTTCCGCTAGTGCAAATGAATGCGGATAATTACAGTTATGGCGACGTTGAAAATCTCGAGGGCAAATCGTCTCGCCAGCTGGATAGCATCTGGATCGACCTGGACGCGCCTGTACGACACTGGCGCGGCCGGATGTACAAGCCGATGTTTGCATTTCTGGTCACCGATATGGATGGCCGAATTAATCCGAACGTTGCGGGAAATGTCAAGAATTCTGCTTACGATAACTCGAATCAGGGTTGGGGACCTTGGGAAATGGCACTAGGCCCAGTAATGAACGGGACGGCACAAACGAAGAAGGTCCTGGATAGGCGTTCCAACGGCGCAGGCCCGACTGCCTCGTACTCTATTGATGGCGGCGCGACAACGTCCGCGATTAGTATCACGGGGCCGGCTTATTCCGGGATCGATTTCGATTCCTACGGCAGTACAAAATATAATTTTCCGTTAGCTCAGTACTTCTCGTCTCCAACGTGGGGTGGTCGCTACGATTTTGATTACTCTGCCGAGGCCGCCAATTCTTTATCGATGTACAATAGTTATTTATCCGACCGGATAGGTGGGACACGCACCAAAAACGTAGCATATGACCTTACGGATGCGTTTTATCTAAATTACAAGTTCTACGGCGATTCAACAAATTATCAAGCATCGAAACTGGGCCCGGACACCGGCTTGACGGCGTCCACGGTCCCCAGTCCAGCCCTTAACTACCGCTACCTGCTTTCGCCTTTCACGAATGATTTGCAACGGCCCGGCGCCAGGGCTTGGGTGCCGAATACAGTTCCCGCAGGGGCAAATTATCAACAAGCGACTGCTGGCACGCTCCCGGTGGGTGGTCCTATTCCGGCGGCTACGGCCGCAGCGACCTCGCCCAGGGGCGACTTCGATCCGTCATGGCGTTCACTCATTGCTTCGGCCTTAGGATCGATTGACTTGAACCGGAAACTGAGCGACTATCGCAGCGATCCGACAGGCCTTTTCGAAACACCGGGCAACGTGACTGCCGCCAGCGCCGCTCGAGCTGTCGCTGATCGTCAGGCGTTGGCGATGGATATCTTCGTCCGGCTGCTTGTGGCTACTGGCGCTGTCGCCGATCCGCGCACTTTAATTGACACGCTGAACGTTCATAAGGCTTTGCTGCCGCTGCCGCAACAGCAACTTGATGCTTGCCGGCGGTTAGCTCAAATTGCGGTTAATATCGTTGATTACACGGATCTCGACGACTACGTCACTCCATTCAATTGGAACAATAACCCCGCCTACGCCAATATGTCGGTTGCAGCCAATGTCAAAGCCGGCTGGGTTTTTGGGACCGAGATGCCGCGACTCGTTATCAATGAAGTTTATGCCATGTGGGATAACACAAACGCAAATCTTACGAACCCGCCGATGATGGGAATGCCCAAAAAGCCATTCGCCGACCAACCCTATCCCTATCAGATCTATGCGGAGCTGCATAATCCTCTCACAATGGGCGGCACTTACGCGAGTCCCTACCAGGCGAAAATCTCTCATGGAGGGGGAGCTCCGCTGGTGTATCAGGGTCAAAACGTTTATCAGTTGGTTATCATCGATCCAACGAACGCAACGAAAATCCATGACGCGGACAACGTGCTGGGCGATCCTGATAATGTGGGGTCGGGTACGACCGTAGCGCCCCTCGGTGATGCCAGCGCCGCAGGTTTCAAGGACGCTAACAATAACATCGTCGTGCCAACCAGCAACCATACCATCGGCAGCGCACCGGCCGGTTATGGCCAGAAGGGCGGCAACCCGGCGTTTTACGTAATCGGGCCGAAGAATGTAGAAAACCAGCTGCAAGATTTGCCGGGCGATAATAAGATCCCTCTGAGTTTCGAGTGCCCGCAAATGAGCCTTGCCCCTATTCAATTTGGCAGCCGGCCCAAGCCGCAGGTGCTCTTGTTGCGCCGATTGCTCTGTCCCCATTTGCCGCCCTCCGCCGCAACCAATCCATATATCACCGTCGATTATTTCTTCATGGATCCCACAACCACAACACCTCCGGCGGTGGGCCAAAAGGCCTCGATCTGGGATCATCGTAAGTATCTGTCTCAGCAAGAAGGAGGCGGAACGAATAACGCTCAACAGAAATTTGGCGATCAATATAGCTATGGGCGAACGCAGCCATTCGCCGCCGCTGCTTCAGAGCTTAGAAAGCAAACTGGCAATCCAGCGCCTACCGCAGGCCAGGATACGCATTTCAATCAAACGTTCTACAAACATAACGATGCGACAACTTTGAAAAATCCATTTGACTGGCTTGTCCATCTCGATCGAACATTGATTAGTCCTATCGAAATCGCCTGTGTCTCAGCATGGAAGCCGCATGAATTGACCCAACGATTTGTCGTCAACGGCCAGTCGCAGCAACACATGGCGAATTGGAATAATACTTCAGTGGCCAATGCAGGCGATGCGAATGCGCAACGGCTCTATCGGGCATTCGGCTTATTAGAAACACGCAACCGCACCTATGGCTTGGGTTTCGGCGGCCGCGTCCCGGGAATGATTAACCTCAATACAGTTTGGGATGAAGCGGTGCTCCAATCGCTCGCTACGCCAGACGTGACTGGAGTGAATGATTTTACCGCCAACGATGTGAAGGCATTTTGGACAAAAATTAGCAGCGCGCGTTCTATCACGGGTAATACTATTTGGAATGGAACGCCCCGGCCCAACGGGTTGCCTGACAATCCAATATTACCGACGCTCGGCGCTGACTATAGTGATGCGACTCATGGCGTGCAAAACACGATAGTCGGCATGGTCCCGGCGCCTACTGCCTTGGCTGCCCCTCAACATCCGTATCAGACAAATGAAATGTTGACAAAGATTTACAACAAGGTAACCACGCGCAGCAACAGCTTCTCCGTTTGGTGTACGATCGGCTATTTCGAAGTGACCAACCCGGGGCCTTATAGCGCCGCTAATCGGCCCAAGCTAGGTAAAGAACTAGGCGGCGATGACGGTACGAACATCCGGCATAAATTCTTCGCTTTGATTGATCGCACGAATCTGACACTTGAGACCCCGCAAACTCCAGCAAGTACGCTCCTGCGCCGGTTGTCCAGGGACACCGGCCCGTGTTTCTTTCCTATGAACCGCAAACGGCCGATCTTCGGCTGGACGATCCTGATACTTCCAAAGTGACAACAATGACTGTTCGTCTCCCCGCGCTGTCGTCTGTAACCGTTAATGGGCAGTCAGGAATTAGCGGCATTTACGACGGTCAATCGTGGACGCTGGTAAAAAACGATGTCATTCTCTTAGATATTGGACCGAAGCAGGAAAAGGTTACTGTTCAAAGCGCGACCTTGATTAGTCCTTCTACCGGTGCTGATGTAGTGCTGACGCTCCCAGCTAGGCCTACGCCCCCGATCGTGCATTCGCGGGGCTGCATCATGCAACTCAATGCGTTTTACACAATTAACGTGAACGGGGTTCCAACCCAATATCAAAACGTCCTCGGCAACCCTGGCCCGCAGACTAGTTTCAATTACAAGGATGTGCGTTACGCGCCGGTGGTGCCGTTCGTGAAGCAGTTGGATTGATTTTGGATTATTCAGGGCTGTGATGGGCAGCCCTGAATATTGTTATATCGACTACTTTTCACGTAACAAATAGAGGCGATAGTAGCGGTCCTCATAGACGAGTTCAAATGACTCGCCTTCGATCTTCTGATCGGCGCGAAGCAACAGGTGGTTGATTCCTTCGTGCCGCATTTGCGCAATTGTGGTGGGATTCTCCCAATCATTTTCTTCATACCAGTGCCGACACAGTTGCAGACGTCGGCGCCATTCCTGCACGTCCGTGTCTTTGTAAGGAATCGATTTGTAATCGATGTATATCGGCATGCCGGTATAAAGTCGAAAGCGTTGGAGATCGACTGCGATCAAATGTCTGTCGTTGCCCAGTGGGGGCGCCGTAAAGCTTAGAGAGACCGACCCCCTTGTCGTCGAGGGGGTTGGGCTGCGCACGGGAAGCAGATAGAGATCGCCAGGCTGCGAATGGTCGCGAATGAAGTTCAAGACGGCAAGCTCGCGGTCGTCCTGTTGGTAGCCCCAGCCTTTGGTTTGAATGAGCAATCCTCCGGCGACTGGAATACTCACAATGGCAACGGCGGCTATCGCTGACAACCGCTCCCTAAGGGTCGCGGCGCTGAAGGCGCAACATTGAGCTAGGTTTGCGAAAATAACAGTTGTGGCGATTGGCACTAACAATACTGATGTGCGCCAGGGGAATAACAGTGATAGGGAGATACTCTGCGTGATCCACTGCAATAGAGTAAGAGAAATAGCCAACATGGTTGGAATAGCAAATAGTAAACAGAGTGATGTACGTCGCAGTAGAAACAGCGCGAGCAAGATCCAGGCGATCTGCAAAGCGGCGATCACATCCAGCCAACGGTTGATTTTGGTGTGATGCGGAATTCGCAAGTCGGCGAGAATTCGCTGGGAATCGTTGAAGATCTCGACATTCGTCGGTTGAAAAGTAACAGCCGAGTGGATCACGACCGGAAGCACCGCCAACAGCCATAGGCCGGCAACCATCAAAGACATTCGCATTCGGGCCGCGCGGATTAGCACAGTCGAATAGGACAGAATGAAAAACGAGGCGGGGAGTAAATAGGTAGCGTGAACGATGCAGGCGACCGCAGCGCAGAGTGCTGCCAGTATGCAGCGATCGTAGACAAACGCGGCGATTGAGGCCAGTAGCAACACGCCAAAGGCGGAGGGTTGCAACGCCGGCCCGAGCACGTACTGCCCCGCCAGACCCGTCTGAAAATACCAGGGATAATCCACCCCGAAAAGCTTTACCGATGCCAGCCGTACGATGCCGGCATGCACAGTGATAAGAGAGGCACCCAAGACATAAAAAGGAACGCGCCCCGAAACCAGTTGCCGGCCGATAGCCATGAGGCTGAAGAAGTAAACCATCTGCAGCAGAAAAAAAATGAAGTGGAACAGGTAAACATGCAAATGTCGTTGTGTGAAGGCAACCAGCGCAGAAAAGACGGGTACGGGATCAGCCGTATTAGCCAGCCAATCGCGGTGAAGGTCGACAAGACCGCCCTCGGCCATGCCGTGCAGGAAGTATTGATGCTGATTCGAAAAATATAGAGGCGCCTGCGTATGCGCAATTCCAAACAGAACGGCGCCGGCGACGATGGGCCAGATCCAGTTCTTCGGCGAGGGAGATGGCAAAGTTGGGGCATCCACTGGGTACAGGTCTCAGGGTTCCTAGCAATTTTAAGCAGGGGTCATCTTAGCGGAACCCACAAGCATGAAGCGCCAGCGAAGAGTTCGCCGGCGCTTCATGCTTGTGCAGGTCTTCAACAGCTCGCGACTACATGACCTTGCCCGAACGAACCGAATGCCAATAATAGAGTGAAGGGCCGATCAACATCAAGTCGATGGCCTATCCCCGAAACCTCCGGCACGCACTCCTCTTTGAGGTCCATCCGATGAGTTTGGCGATTCGAACGTTTCAGTCGGGGGACGAAGCAAGCCAAGCACACGTTTACAATACTGCAGCCGCCAAGCTGCCGGCTTTCAAACCCGCGACCAGTGAGGATATCCGCCGGCGCTCGGGCGACTCGGGCTTTGACCCGGAAACGCGCATCTATGCCGTCGCCTCGAATCAGATTGTGGGCTATTGCACCGTTCAACCCAATGGCCGAATCAGCTTTCCCTGGTGCCTGCCGGAACATAACGCTCGCGCCTGGTTGTTCGACGCCGCCCTGGCCAAATCTCGCGCTATGGGCTTGAAACAACTCTTTGCGGCCTACCGTGCCGATTGGACTGAACAGACCGCTTTCTTCGAAGCCAATGGCTTTCACAAATCGCGTGAGTACGTCAACTTTGCCCAAAGTCTGCTCGACTTGCCAACGATGGTCATCCGCCGTGGCTTGAATGTATCGCCGTTAAAAGACGACGACCTGCCTGCCATTCTGGCTCTGGCCCCGCAGTTGTTGCGTGTGTCGCTCGATCAGGCACGTTCGTACTTTTTCGCCAACCGCTATTTCTCGGTCGATTCGCTCTTTGTATTGCGCAAGGGGGATGGTTCCCCTCAAGGCGTCGGTTTGCTGATCAGCAATCCCGACTATGCCAACCCGATGATGGTCGATTCGGCCACGCCCTGTTTCCGGCTGGGCGCGTTTGGCACTGAAGGGATGACAACTAAACGGATCAACGGCCTGTTCAGCTTCCTCGTCGGCGATGAGCGCGATGCCTCGGCCGTCGGCCTCGATCTACTTTCCTATGCCTTGCACCGGGTGCAAGACGATACGATTGAAGTTCTGGCTGCCCAGGCGCCCAGCGATGCCAAACACTTGCTCGGCTTTTATCAAAAGTATTTCCGCAAACAAGGCAGCTTCCCAGTCTACGAACGCGAACTGAACAAGTGAAACACACATTAGCCACAGATGAAACACGGATAAACACGGATAATCCCCAGTAATTATGAATAGCTGCTTTTCATCCGTGTTTGTTCCGTGTTCAATCCGTGGCTAAAGATTGTATTCTCTAACATGTGCCCAAACCCAACACTCGCCTTACTGATGTAACACAGGTGGCGGTTACCTCGGTTTGCTCAATTTACCCCTTCAAGGAGTTTGCCAATGCCTTTCGCGGCCGCGCTATCGACGGCCCTCGACGCTCGTCAGGCGGTGGACGAAGTCTGCTGGGAGGCCAAACGGCAATTCGGCGAATCCCGCCCCGAATTGGCGATCGTCTTCTATTCGCCCCATCATGCGGATTCCGTGGGGCCAATTGCTCGCTTGTTGCATGGCAAGCTGCAGCCCGGCTGCTTGATTGGTTGTCTGGGCGAGACAATAATCGGCAACCGGCGCGAAGTCGAAGGCGATCCGGCCCTCTCTTTATGGCTGGGCAGTTGGAACGGCCAAGCTACTATTGAGCCCTTTCAGTTGGCGATGTCCGAAACTTCCGAGGGCATCGCCTTGCTCGGCTGGCCGGATGGAATTATCGATGCCGACCCGAAACAATCGCTCTTGCTCACCTTTGGCGATCCTTACACTTTTCCCGCAGCGGAACTCTTTTTGCCGCGCTTGAATGAAGACTACCCGGGCTTATCGGCCATCGGCGGCATGGTTAGCAACCCGACGGGGCCCAGCGCCGGCGGATTGATCCTCAACGATGAAGTCGTCGCCGAAGGAGCGGTCGGCGTTCTCTTGCAAGGCAACTTTCCCTGGCGGGCAGTGGTTTCCCAAGGGTGTCGACCGATTGGCCGACCGCTCGTTATTACTAAGGGCGAAGGAAACGTCATTTCGGAAGTCGGGGGCCTTCGGCCGCTCGATTATCTTCGCGGCCTGTACGACGACCTGCCCGCGCACGACCGCTCCCTGTTCGAGCAAGGATTATTGCTTGGCCTCGCGATGAACGAATACCGCGATGAATTCCGCAGCGGCGATTTCCTTGTCCGCAATCTCCTGGGACTTGATCGCGCTCACGGCGCGATGGCCTTGGCCGATCGTATTCGCGTCGGCCAGACGGTCCAGTTCCATGTCCGCGATGCTCTCAGCGCCGATGAAGACCTCCGGCTCATGCTCATCCACGAGCGCGAAGCGGGACTGCAAGCGAAGGCGGGTCTCCTGTTCAGTTGCAATGGTCGCGGCACGCGCCTATTCAGCGAGCCAAGCCACGATGCGGGATCGATTCAGAATGAACTGGGGCCGTTGCCCCTCGCCGGCTTCTTCGCCGCCGGCGAGCTTGGCCCGGTAGGCGGCAAAAACTTCATCCACGGCTTCACCGCCAGCGCCGTCTTCTTTGGATAATCTGACTAAAGGTGGGGCAGGCCTCCAGGCCCTTTTACTCCGTGGGGGCAGGCCTCCCGGCTTGGCCGTCCGGCGTTTTCCCATGATTTTCGTGTAATCCAGCTTCGGGAAATATTTCCCGAATATTAACCGATAGCTCTACGCCTGATCTTGTAAGGTGGGTGAAGGCTTTGCGAAACCACCCGGTTCGACCTGTAGCTATGGATGTGTTCCGCAACGCCTTCACCCATCCTACAAAACTCTTCCCGACTGCGAACCGTTCGAAGTGGCAACGTTGCCACTTCGAACGGTTCACATTTTCATGTCATATCGTAATTCATACCTGCAACGTTGCGGGTATGACTCGGATCACTATGGGATCGATCCCACAAAATAGACTTGTCAGAATGACGAACTATTTATCATCAAGAGCCCGATTTGGTTGTTCAGTAATTCGAATTTGTGCAGTTTGGTTTTCCCAAGATTTCCTCGCATTCTCGCTTCCGGAAATAATTCCGGAAGCGTTGGCCGTCCCCCGACGGGTTTCTGGCCTGGGTACTTTCGCCGGCCAATCATTTTGCAAAAAGCGCGTTTTCGAAAAACTTTTGTTCGTTTTCCCACGATTTCCTCGTGTTTCGCCTTCCGGAAATATTTCCGGAAGGCACTTTGCATCAGACGGGAACGGGCGGCACGGTATCTCTGTATGGCGGGGCGCCCGCGCCGAGCACCCGCGAGGCAGAGCCTCGACGACCCGTTGCACGGCAGAGCCGCGTAACGAGATGAGTGGGGGTAGCCTCCGCGCCTCGCTTGACGCTCACACGTCGAACGTCTTGATTGACGCTCTGCATCAATAACTCCACATACCAGCTTAGGCGCGCTGAAAACGGAAATGCACTTTTGCGCCATGCGAAGTTCAGCTTTGACATCAACACCCGTTTCCGACCATTCGTACCTAACCAAAGCAAACGCCGATTGGATCGAACTCTTGGAGCTCGGCGAGCGCGAGGCGGCCATGGTATTCCTCCTCAACCTCAACCGCAAATCTCGCTCGGCTGCTGAACGCTTCGCTGCGCAAAGCCTGCGCATCGCCGATGACTCCTACCTCACTTCCCATTCCGCGCCTTCTTCGGCGCTGGCGAATCCGCAAACAGCGATCGAAGTTCGAGGGAGAAGCCAGGGAGGACGTTGCCGCCGTTGAGGTGGTCTTTTTCTGTTAGGACGGTCATTTCATCGGGAGCGGTGTAGACCTCGATCTTTTTCTTTTTGGGGTATACGTACCAGACAAGCCGGATGCCGGCGAGGAAATACTCTTTGAGCTTGCAGCTTCATCTCGCCACGTCGATTGCCCCGGCTTATCACTTCAACGGCCAGGTCGGGGACTTCCTCAATCACCTTCTCAGTGGGATAGGTTCGGCCCGGCCTTTTCTCCCACGAGACAAAGGTGAGGTCGGGAAGTCGAATGAGATGCGATAAGAGCCGAACGGGTCCATCGGGACCAAGCGTGAAGCCAAGCCCGTGGTCTTCGACATAACCATCAATCTGGCGAATGAGCTTGTTGTTGAGGCGTGATTCGGGCACTCCCACGGCTTTCTCCACAAGCGTGCCGTCAACAAGTTCGTATAACCGGTCGCCACTGTCAAGAACCCGGATCAAGTCTCGAGCGGTGGCCTTACCCGGCACCGGATCAAAGCAAATGCACTTCGGCGAAATGTTGCCGAGCGATTCAACGATATCGCCAAGATTTTCAAAGCGAGGCCGAGCCGTTGCGGGAAGCATCAGACGTTTCTCCTTCTTATGCTTGTGCCACTTTATCATTCATGCGCTGGGCTTGCAACTCGAGCAGTTCAACACAGTCCGGGGTGCTGTCGTGGCAACGAGATTGAAGGGTGACGAGTGAGCCAACATCGCGAGACTTGAACAAACGGTCGTCAAGGCGGCATTGGCCGAGTAGAATGTCTCTGAGGTACCTAATTGTAAAAGGAGTTGGAAATGTCGGAATTAGTGCTTACCAATGTAGGTGAGACGATTCTCAACGATCTGCAAAAGGGCGCTATCCGACATGAACGCCTGCCGGCCGAAGAAGCCAGAGCGATTGTAGCGGACACGCTGCACGTTCAGCGTTCAGATCTTTGGGCGCCCGTTGACGCCATCTTCGAGCGACTGGCCCAATCAGGCCGAACTTTCAGCAATAGTGCTGATCTACTGCGAGAGGACCGTGATCGTTGAAGGCGATCATCATTGATGCTAGCGTCGGGGCAAAGTGGTTCGTACCAGAGGTACATTCCGCTGAGGCGCCGCGTGGCGTAAAGTGCCGGGCACGCTGTGCGTACCCGCCTTTTTTTTCGACTTAGAAATAGCCAGCATCCTCTGGAAGAAAGTACGACGAGCAGAAATTAGCCGAGCCGACGCCGAGCAGGTTCTCGACCTACTTCCTGCGCTGCCAGTCACGCGGTGTCCGGACTCCCCACTGCTGGTTCCGGCTTTCGATTTGGCAGAGCGCACTCAACGAACGGTTTACGATTGCCTCTACCTATCGTTAGCAGTCGAACTTGGCGGACGAATGGTTACCGCGGACCAGCGTCTCTTCAACAGTTTGATGGGAACGCCATTGTCCCCTTATATATGTTGGGTCGAAAATTTGGCCAGCTAATCAGCAGTCGGGTCTTCCGATGATTTTTTCGTTCCCATTAAGCCACGCCAGTCACACCCCTACACACTTGCCGTGTGCAATCCGAAATTCAGTCCACACAAGACGATAAAATGGTCGGAAGTTATAGCCGCCAAGTTTAATAGCTCGGCGGTGTTTGCGCCAGACGGCGATGATAGCCGCCAGCATGAGGGTTTTCCAAACGGTGGATGTGATCAATTTGTGCCCTTTGGAGCGCTGACGATTCAGCAGGTGCAACCTTTCGATATGGAATTGGAGATGCCTTTGTTCATCGCGAAGCAGTTGGGTGCAGATGGCACGAAGCAAAGGACACGAAGTGGCGGCACGGATGGCGCGATAATAGATCTTACCTATCAGCTCGGCCGTGAGCAGGACGGTAATGAGTGTCTCCAAGCCCATTAAACGGCGCAGGCGCCTGAACAAAAAGTCGGTCCAGGAATGTTGAATGCAGCCAGCCCCTGTCGCGTCGAGATAACGTTTGAGGATGGCGGCATGTCGGCCTTCCTCCGCACAGAATAAGCGCATCGCTTCCGCGTATTGAGGATCGCCCACCCGCTCGGCATAAGCCCCGGCCAGGGCTAAGCCGTTCTTTCCATCGGAGCTTTCGCCCAACTGGAAATCTTGCAGCGATGGGATCAACACTTCGCGTTCTTTCGTCGAAAGTGTAATGGCCAAATTCCAAGGCAGCGGCAGGCCACGATCGCGGTTGCGCACGAAGTGCGAGGCCCAACGACTCGAATGGCGCTGCTCCGGGCTCTCCGTTTGCAGGGCCTTCAACCATTGATGAACTTCGTCAATGGTCTCGTTCAACGTGGAGGTGCCGGCAGTCAGGCCGACGCGTTCGATGCCGTCAAACCATTCCGGCAGTAGGTCGTGGGAATCGCGAACAGCGAAAGTTCTCATCCCCCGAAGTTGGCAGAGTTCGACGAGTTCGCGCGTGTTGTTTGAATGCCTTCCGCCGACAACCACCATCGTCTGCACTTGAGGGAGAAGCGCTTCGACCGCCTTCTGGCGGTTACGCGTCGGCTGACAAGTCGTGTCCACAAACTCGATGCGCGCTTGCGGGTTTGCTGCCGCGATGGCAAGGTGCATAGCGGTCACCATCCGCGGCGAGATGGTTGTCTGGCTGACGATGCCCAAGCGTTCGGCCGCATAAGTTCGTACATCGGCCGGCTTCTCGACGATATGCGCCTGCTGCAAGTCTTCAACGATGCCGCGAACTTCGACATGGCCGGGCCGGCCGATGACGACGATCAAGTTTCCCTCAGCCTCCATCCGCTTCGCCGTGTGATGCACTCGGCGCACAAGCGGGCAGGTCGTGTCGATCAAGTTTTTACCCGCCTTCTCAAGGCGAACGCGCTCCCGGTCGCTGATGCCATGTGCGCTGATGAGCATGTTGGCCGTTTTCGGCAGTCGTTGGCGATCGTTTTCGGAAGTCATCTGAAAGCCGCGAGCGCTGAGCCGTGCCAGCACGACTTCGTTGTGTACGAGTTGGCCATGAATCGCCACAGCGCCCGGCTCTTCGATCGCATCCATAATCGCAAGCGCGTCGCGAACACCAAAGCACATCCCCATTTCCTCGGCGAGAATCACGTTCATCTATTTCTCCTTGAGTTACAAATAACTTGGTAATGCAAAGCAAGCGTAGTCAAAGCGGGCGTTTGATTCTTTTTCCCATTACTGCATTCTAATAAACGCCGTAGGGGTGTTCTGGAGGGGACGGGTTCCCGGCTTCACCGTTACACAGAAGTTACGTAGTTTTTAAATTCGAGCCTGAAAGGCTCGTTCTGTCAGCCCAGGTCGTAGTCCCTGAAAGGGACGAAGGCCTGGGTATGCAACGACCCCCGCGCCTCGGCCCTGTAAGGGCCGTTCCGGCTGAATTACTTCCGATCGCATTGTCCAATGCCATTGATTATCCGGTATTCTGAGTGGACAAATTTTGTTTCACCGAGCGGTTGCCAATGAACGGCCCTTACAGGGCCGAGGGGTCAGGGTTCCCGATGAACCCCAGGCCTCCGACCCGGCAAGCCGGGTCTCCGGCCTGGGCTGGTAGAATGAGCCTTTCAGGCTCAGAGTGCTCGGCGAATCAAGTTGTGTGTGACGAAAAAGCCTCACGCCGTGTCCATTCGCGCCCAGTATCCTCCCTCTTATGCGGCAGAGCCGCGACCGTTAAGAAGCGATGGCAAACGTTATTTTTACGCTGGCGACCAGCCTTCTTGAGGCGAGGGCGCTGGTTGCTCGGTCTCGTCGGGGAGCGCATCGTTGATGACGTGTTCCAGAATGGTCAAGTATTCGCGGAAGCGTGCTTTTCCTTGCGCGGTGATGCGACAAAGCGTCTGCGGGCGTTTGCCTTTGAAACCTTTCCAGATTTCGACCAGGCCCGCTTCTTCGAGAATCTGCACGTGCCGGCTCAGGTTGCCGTCGGTCAAGGCACAGAGATCCTTCAAGTCGTTGAAGAGCAATCCAGCCGGGTGGGTTAGCAAGCCCGTAAGAATTCCCAGCCGAGCTTTCTCGTGGATGACTCGGTCGAGACCGTCGTAGGAATAACGGCCGGCATCAGCTTTCGGTTCCGATGGCATCGCGGCGCTCCAGAGTCCAATAGAGGATGGCGGCAGACAACAACTGGCCGACACCAAAAGGGATGCCCATCGCCAGCGGCGCTAGCGCATCGCCATCGCGAAAAAAAGCGAAATGCAACGAGCCGGCGAGCATGTAAAAGCCCGCGATGGCATAAGCAGAACGCGGTAGCACCCGGCACGAAGCAAACACGCCCTGGGCAAAGAAAAGCTGCCAAAGGCCTGGCAGCATCCAGGCCGCTTCGGGCGAATATCGGACGACGGCGCCGGTAACCACTGCTCCGCTTGCCAGGGCAGGCGTCAGTTGGCGGAAGGCAATCCACGTCAGCAAGCGCGTGCGCGAAGGTTGCGCCAGACAATCGCGCAGGCCCATGGTCAGCCCGGCTATTAGTACGCTGCCCAAGGCGACGCACGACCAAAGGAGTACATAGCCGCGCACCTCACTAAGCGGGCTCGCAATCAAAAGCGGCTGCAGCCAAGCGGCAATAAAAGCCAACAAACCCGAGAAGGCGACCGGCAGCGCTCGATAGCCGCGAAACAGCTCCGACTCGGCCATCCGATGCCGAATCTCCGCAATCTGATTGAGAGCCTCGCGCAATTCCATTCCACGCTCCGCTTCCATGTTGCTTTGTATTGCAAAGTATACAGGTAGTTATCGGCCTGTCAAGCGCGAAACATGAGATTCTCGTCGCTTCACTGTACAATCTGCGTCAAGGTTTAAAAGTCTTACGCCATTCTCTGCCATAGAATAGCGATTCTTAACTGTGATTCTGCGGAAGGGCCGTCTATGTCCATTGCCGATCTGCGTCAGGAATATACGCAAGGGGGTCTGCTGGAAAGCCAGGCGGATGCCGACCCCTTTCGACAGTTCCATCTCTGGATGGAGCAGGCGATTCATTCGGGCATTCATGAGCCCAACGCGATGACGTTAGCGACAACGACTGCGGCAGGTCAACCCTCAGCGCGCATCGTTCTGTTGAAAGGTTTCGACGAACGCGGCTTTACCTTCTTCTCGAATTTTGAAAGCCGCAAAGGGCGGGAACTTGCCGAAAACCCGCAAGCGGCTCTCGTTCTGTTTTGGGCGGAGCTCGAACGCCAGGTCCGCATCGAAGGTATTGTCGAACGGGTCAGCGATGCCAAGTCGGACGAATACCATGCAAGCCGACCGCGCGGCAGCCAGCTTGGCGCGTGGACTTCGTCGCAGAGCGAGATCATTGCAGGGCGAGAAGTCCTTGAACAACAGCTGCGCGATTTTACTACTCGCTATGAGGGGGTTGCCGTGCCGCGTCCGCCGCATTGGGGCGGCTATCGCTTGCTGCCAAGCGCCATTGAATTCTGGCAAGGCCGACCCAACCGGTTGCATGACCGGCTTCGCTATCGCCGGGCTCAGTCGGCCTGGTTGATGGAACGGCTTTCGCCCTAAGAAGTGCTCGAATGACAAAGCGCACTCAATCTCTTAAGGCAAGTTGGCAGAACAATAGCCGTGATGAATACCGACGCATGGCGCCGAAGACAAAAAATTTGTTTATAAAGGCATCCCTTCTACGATGTCTGGTCGTAGCTGATTCTTGTCTCAAAAATTGTAATTGATATTTTGAAACCAACTGGTCAACGGGCACTTTGTCGGGAAACTCAACCAATGTTCAAGAAATTTCTGTCCACGCTTCTTTTGCTTCAGTTCTCCAATGCCGCGCTTCCGGGGGCAGAACCGGCTGGTTACAAACCCATCGACCCGGCAACGGTTGCGGCTTATGAGAAATTCGGCGCAACTTATGGATGTTTCGACATATTCCGATTAGAGTCGGCGGGTTTCATGGTTCTCAAGCCGGCGCCGTTCGGTCGGCTTCCCGGATTTCATTTCAAGCCAGACACACTGAAAAAGCTGCCAAAGCAGTTGCCGGCGGTTGATGTGCCTTTTGGTCTCGATTTGAGTTACAGCAAGATAACGCACGATGATTTAGCAGCACTCGAAAATCTAAACAACCTCACGATGTTGAATCTCATGGCGACTAAAGTCACCGATCCGGGATTTAAGCATCTCGCCGGTCTCAAAAATATCGAGCTCATCAATCTCTTTGGCGTGAAGGTGGGTGACGATGGGCTCGCAAATCTGAAGGATTTCAAAAAACTTCGCATTCTTTGCTTGCACGCTACGCTGGCGGCCGATCAAACTCTGAAAGAATTGGAAGGCCTTGAAAATCTGCGGGAACTCGACCTTAGAAGCACCAAGGTGACCGACGCGGGAATGAAATACCTCAAGAGTTTCTCGGAGTTGAAAGCGCTCGACTTGAACTATACTCGGATCAGTAATGCGGGGCTTAAGCAACTTGCGGGATTGCAGAAACTTGAAACGCTTCGGCTTTGGAAGACTTCAGTGACTGATGTATGGTTTAAGGAGCTCAAAGGTTTCACGCAACTTCACACGCTGAGCCTAAGCTACACGGCCATCACCGATGCGGGGGTCAAGGACCTTGCCGATGTAAGTAAGCTTACCGCGCTCGATCTCAACGAAACGGCCATCACCGGCGCGGGTTTAAAAGACCTCAAGGGGCTAAGGCAACTGCACATAAACAAGACACGGGCCGGAGATGATGCACTGGAAGAAATTGCAACTCTGCAAAATCTGCAATGGCTCAGCCTGGAAGGCACCAAGATTACGGATGCCGGGGTTAAGGGCCTGAAAACTCTTCCGCTCTTATCTTCACTCGATATTTCCAACACGATTGTTAGCGACGACGGCCTGAAAGAACTATCTGAATCAAAGCGCTTGAGCCGGATTTATATAAGTGGCTCGAAAATCACAGCCGCAGGCGTTGCCCAAATGAAGGCCGCAATCCCGAACTGTTTGATCATCGGTGAAGTCGCTGTTGCTCCGAAAAACGAGGCGCCTAAGGCTCGCGCGAAAGGCGATCCGATCGCTCCGAAAAAGGAGACGCCGACGGTGCAGGCCAAAGTTGAACCAGTGACTCCGAATAAGGCGCCGTCTCCTGTAAAACCGACGACGAACGATCCCGCAATAAAGGCTCAACAGCCGCCCACCAAAGCAGCGACGCTCGCCGACGCCAAGGAATTGGTTGCCGCCGTCCAAGCATTGAAAGCAGAAGCCAGCATTCAGCGGGTAGCCCCCGATCTGACGGTGTTACAGATCAATTTTCGAGACGTGCAAATCCAGTCCGGCGATCTGGAGCGGTTGCGTCCTTTGCTGCAGCAATCGCCTATGCCAGTTGCTCTGTACACGTCAAGCAAGAAAATAACGGACGATGGGTTGAAGCATTTGCTCGACTTGACCACCTTGACCGCACTGTCCCTTTCAAACGATGCAATTACCGATGCCGGGTTGGCACATCTCGCCGGATTGACGAATCTTCGAAGCCTCTCCATTTCTTCCAAGGCCATCACGCACAAGGGTTACGCACACCTGGCGCGCATGACGAAAATAGAAGAACTCAATGTTGGCCCGGGAAGCAATGGCTGCAACGATGAATCGCTTCGGCATATGAAGGGGATGACGAAACTCAAAGAACTTACGATCGGCGGCCAGCAACTTACAGATGCCGGTATGGTCTACCTGAAGAATCTGACCGACCTGCGCAAGTTGCGAGTGGACGCGCCGAATGTAACCGCGCGGCGCAGCAAGTCTAGCATCGCTGAAAAAGCTTGAAGAATTAACAATTCTCTCTTGTCCGGGCATCGAAGCCGAGGGGATGGCCGCTATAAAAGGTCTTACAAATCTTCGCAGTCTCGACTTAATACTTGGCGTCCACGTCAATAATAAAGCAGGCCTCTATCTCAGCGGATTGAGCGGACTGAAAAAACTCTCACTTGGAAACGTTAGTGAAGATGGACTAAAAGGGGTCAAAGGGCTAACGGGTCTCGAACAACTCGGCCTTAATTACTCGCGCGTCGACGATGCCAACCTGCAATACTTGGCCGGCCTTACCGGGCTGCTATCTCTGGATCTATCGCACACGGCCATCACGGACGCAGGCTTAAAGCATATCGGCCGTTTGGCGAATTTGCGGAAACTAAATATTTCCAACAACGACATCACCGACAAAGGGCTTGCCCAGTTGGCAGGCCTGACGAAACTTCAGGAACTTTCAGCAAGCGACTGTAAGATTGCCGGCGCGAGCATTAAACAACTTACTCGTTTGGCAGCATTGACGGAACTCGAACTCAACGGCAATCCAGTCGTCGATGCGAACGTGCCGTTGCTCAAAGACCTCGCCAAACTTCAACAAATCAACCTAACCGGCACTCAAGTTTCCGATGGGGTGGCGCTCGAACTCAAAAAGAGTCGGCCAAAACTTTCGGTGCGAGCCGGAGCCGGCAATGAAGTAAGCATCGATAAGAAGGAGCCGGTAGGCCTGAAAATTGTGCAGGAAGACATTTCGAAGATGGCGCCCGATTTCTCACTTACTGCGGAAAAGTACAACAGCGATTGGAAAGAAAATCCGGCCGAAGCAAAGCTCAAATATGAAAACAAGATTATTGAACTGACAGGCGACGTGAACAGTGTCGTGCGCGGATCGGCCAGCAGCGGCAATTTCATCAATCTAAATGCAGCCAAGGAAATACTTGGGGTTACATGTTATACCGTCGACGATGAGCCCTGGGCCAAGGTTGCGGAAGGGCAAACGGTGAAATTAAAGGGTAAATCGCCCGTCGGCGCCGGCGGTCCTGCATTGGCATACAGCGTTATCGTCGATGCAGGCAAATTCAAGGTCATCACCATTTCCGCAGCCAACTTGGCTAAAGAATATGTTGCGAACGCGGATGCAACCGCCAAAAAGTACAATAAAAAACAATTAATTGTCACGGGAGTCGTCTTAGAGAAGAAGTTCAACAGCGCAGGGTCGGCTGATATTAAAGTCAAAGGTTTTGGAAATGTGGCGATCAACTTAGGCTTTGCCGCATCCGAAAAGGATTTAACGAACGAAATCAAAGTTGGGCAGACCATCAAGGTTGTCGGCGAGTTTTGGCGCGACCTCGCGGGCGAAATAGGTATAAGCCGATGCCTGCCGTTCAAGAAACCGTGATTCGCACGTTCGACGGGGAGCGTCGAACCGGAAGCTACTGTTAAAATCACCTCAATCTATATTCTACAACGCCGTTAGCCGCGACGCGAAGGCTTTGCGAGCGGAGCGATTTCTTACCGAAAGCGCTCCGCTCGCAAAGCCTTCGCGTCGCGGCTAACGATTACGTCTTGATCGACGCAGAGCGTCATCCTGGGGTTCGATGCGGAGCGTCAAACGAGAAGGACGGCGGAGCGTCAAACGAGAAGAATGCGGAGCATCAGACGAGGGGTATAGCAATTTGTTCGATAGGGGCATCCACTGCGTTTTCCAGCGTGCCGCCTTAGCTGTCCGCAGGCGGCGTCGATTTCGGAGCCTTTGCGTTTGCGGATTTTGGCACTCACTCCCGCATTTTTCAGGGCGGTGATAAATTCCGCTTGGGCTTCATTGGTCGGGCGCTGGTAGGGTAGGCCTTCGACATTATTGAAGGGGATCAGGTTCACGTGGGCCTTGCGTCCTTGGAGCAACTTGCCCAGTTCGCGGGCTTCGCGCGTCGAGTCGTTGAGGCCCCCGAGCAGCACGTATTCATAGGTCACCTGTCGGCCTGTCTTGTCGAAGAAGGCATCAGCCGCTTCGAGGATTGGGCCGATGAGGGTTTGCTCGTTGGTCGGCACAATCTGCGTACGCAGCGGATCGTTCGGCGCGTGCAGAGACACCGCCAGATGGTACTGCTTGCCTGTTTCCGCCAGCCGTCGTATCTTGGCAGGCAAACCAACGGTGGAGATGGTAATGTGCCGGGCGCCGATGCCCAGGCCGTTCTTATCGCCGGCAATCTCCAGCGCGATTAAGAGATTGTCGAGGTTAGCCAACGGCTCGCCCATTCCCATTACGACGACATGGCTCAGGCGCTCACCTGGCGGCGTCAGATTGCGCAGCCGTACCAACTGCTCCAGGATCTCACCGGCGCTCAGATTGCGGGCGACCCCATTCAGGCCACTGGCGCAGAATACACATCCCATGCCGCAGCCGACCTGCGTGCTGATGCAGGCTGTCCTTCGTGGCGGCTCCTGAATAAGCACGCATTCGATCATTCGATCGTCCGCCAGACGCAGCAGCAGTTTGTGGGTTTCATCCGCTGCTTGCAGATGCTTTTCGATTCGCGTACCGAGGGGCGAAAATGATTCCGCCAATGTGCTGCGAAGTTCTTTGGGAAGGTCGCTCATCTGTTCAAACGACTCGGCCCGCGCTTCCAGGATCCAGCGTCGAATCTGCTTGAAGCGCATGGCGGGCTGTCCGTGCTCTGATAGCCATGCGCGGAAGTCTTCGGGCGATTGATCGAGCAAGCCCGGCAACAATGGTTGTTCAGACACAATCGGCAGTTTCGCGTTCATCTTGTATAGTCTATTTACTCAGACGCACTGAGCGACCAATATGAAATTCTAATCGTCAGCCACGGATGAAACACAGACGAAACACGGATAAATCAGAACTTTTTATTGCAAGCGCAACAGATCGCCTTGAATAAGCGTTTTCGGTTTTATCCGTGTTGTTCCGTGTTCAATCCGTGGCTAAGTGATTTTGCTTGGTTTAGCGCCTTATCTAAAACTTGACTCATTCGCAATGAGTTTGACTTGATAAGTCGAAATGGCTCTCGATCATTATGCCCGTTATGTGCAAGAAAGTCTCATCGCCTGAGTGACTTTTGCGCGAATACGACCGTTTGGGAGGGGCAACCTCATGCCGCGATTGGTTTTGGGAACACGCAACCGCAAGAAACGAGACGAATTAGCCGATCTTCTCAAGGATCTCTCTCATCTGGAGGTCGTCGATCTTTCCGGCTATCCGGAAGCTCCGGAGATTGAAGAGACGGGGACGACCTTCGAAGCGAACGCTCGCCTCAAAGCGAGCGGCGTCGCGACGGCCTTGCGGCAATGGGTTCTCGCCGAAGACAGCGGTCTGGTGGTACCGGGGCTGAATGGTCGTCCGGGAGTCTATTCCGCTCATTATGCCGGAACGCACGGCGACGATGAAGGGAACAATCGCCGGCTGCTCGCCGAGCTGGCGCCCCTTTCGGAGGACAAGCGAGGCGCCTATTACATTTGCGTCGCAGCCCTAGCCAATCCAGACGGGGAAGTAGTGGCCATCACCGAAGGTCGTTGCCATGGTCTTATCATCAGCGAGCGACGGGGAGGAGGCGGTTTCGGGTACGATCCTCTCTTTCTCGTGCGCGAGTATCATCAGACGTTCGGGGAACTGAGTCTCAGAGTCAAGCAAGCCTTGAGCCATCGGGGTCGAGCGGTGACGGCAATGAGGCCCTGGCTGCGGAAGATTGCCTAGCGAAATCGAGTGGGAGAATCATGTCACGGAAGACGCAGTTTCTGGAACTGAACGAAGACCTGACCGCCTATCGCAATTACTTGCAGGCCGAGCGTGGCATGGCCGTCAATACGGTGCTCGCCTACGGCCGCGATCTCGAGCGCTTTTCCAACTGGATTATCTCCGACGGCATGGAAGACTATCGCGCACCGACTCTCAATGAGTTAAGCCGATATATCGTCTTTCTGAATGAGGAAAAACTCGCCTCGCCGAGCATTGCTAGGCACCTTGTCGCGTTGAAGATGTTCTACCGCTTTCTGAAGATGGAAGAACGCGCAATCGAGTGCGGTTGAACTGCTTTCGTCGCCAACGTTGTGGGAACGCATCCCCCAAGTGCTCTCGCCGGTCAACGTGGAAAACCTGCTGCTGGCGCCGCAAGCGGGCGACCGCTTTTACCTACGTGATCGGGCGATTCTGGAGACTCTTTACGCCACGGGTTGCCGAGCTTCGGAGGTCGTAGGCCTAAAACTCGCTGACCTTTATCTCGATGCCGCTTTCTGCAAGTGCCTGGGCAAAGGAAACAAGCAGCGTATTGTTCCTCTCGGTCGATCGGCGATCAGCGCTCTGCGCACATACCTGGGTGAAGGCAGACCCGAATTAACGAATGACCCCTCCGCCATCTGGGTGTTTGTCAGCCGGGGCGGACGCCAGCTTAATCGTGAAATGCTTTGGGTTTTGGTGAAAAAATACGTTCGGCGGGCGGGCTTGCCCGGTAAGGTCAGCCCGCACACACTACGGCACAGCTTTGCCACGCACCTGCTCTCCGGCGGCGCGGACTTGCGCACCGTGCAGGAACTTCTTGGACATTCGAGCATCGGCACCACACAAATTTACACACACGTCGATCGCGACCGCCTCAAAGCCATGCACCGCAAGTTTCACCCGCGCACGTGAAGTTGGATTTGTTGGCCGCTACGCGAAGGCTTTGCACAGCGGAGCACTAAGTTAGGCGAGCCGAACTGCGTAAGCAGTCGGCTTCCGTCATTACACGGCAGCTTACGCCGCTCGGCTCGCCACCGAAATCGCTCCGCTGCGCAAAAGCCTTCGCGTCGCTGCTTACAAAACCCTGTTGTTGACGCGCTACACCCTATGAAGAGTAGAATGAAGTTAAGAGCGGATACAGCCTGCCGCATTTCTTGAGGAGCTTTCCCTTTGGATATTTTCATTCTCTCCGCGGTACGGACTCCCATCGGCAAGTTTTTGGGGGAGTTGTCGGAAGTGCCCGCACCGAAGTTGGGGGCAGCAGTGGCAGCCGAAGCGCTCAAGCGTGCAGGAGTCAGTGCAGACCAGATCGATGAGGCGATCTTCGGCAATGTCGTTCAAGCCGGCGTCGGGCAAAATCCACGCGCGACAGGCGGCTTTGTTTGCGGGGCTTCCCGATTCCATCGCGGCTTACACGGTCAACAAAGTCTGCGGCTCGGGCTTAAAGGCCGTCATGCTAGCGGCCCAGGCGATCAAGGCGGGAGACTCCCAAGTCGTGTTGGCCGGTGGCATGGAAAGCATGAGCCGGGCGCCGCACCTACTTATGAATAGTCGAACAGGCACCAAGTTTGGCGATGGCAAGCTGATTGATTCCTTGAGCCAGGATGGCCTATGGTGCCCCTTCCAAAACTGGCCGATGGGCGAGGCGGCCGAATATATCGCCGCGAGAAATGCTCCATCTCGCGAAGCGATCAAGATCGCTTCGCGGTGCAGAGCCACCAGCGGGCCGCTGCCGCGCGGGAGCAAGGCCGTTTTACTGCGGAGATGATCCCAATTTCCGTTGGCAGTGGGGCTAAGCTAAAGACGATTTCTCAGGACGAAGGAATCCGGCCGGAAACCAATGAAACCGCTTTGGCCAAGCTGCGCACCGTGTTTCAAACAGATGGCTCGGTCACGGCCGGCAATGCCTCGCAGATGAGCGATGGCGCTGCCGCCCTGGTTGTAGTTTCAGAGGAGGCAGCCAGTAAATTTGCGCCTAAACCGTTGGCAAAAGTGATTGCGTATGCAACCAGCGGAGTTGCCCCTAAAGATATTTTCATCGCTCCGGTTCCTGCCATCCAGATGGTTCTGGCTAAAGCAAAATTAAGTTTGAAGGATATTGACCTCTTCGAACTGAACGAGGCCTTCGCTTCACAAATGCTGGCGTGCTTGAAGGAACTTCACTTGGATGAAAGTCGTGTCAACGTGAATGGCGGGGCGATCGCGCTTGGCCATCCGATTGGCGCATCGGGCGCAGGGTTCTAGTGACGCTTATTTATGCTTTGCAGCAACGCGGCTTGAAGCGCGGCCTTGCCAGCCTTTGCCTGGGCGGCGGCAACGCTGTTGCGATGATTGTCGAGCGCGTGTGAAATCGAGATTCATCAGCCACGGATTAAACACGGACAAAACACGGATAAATCAATCGTCTTATTACATGCTCGACGATTCCCCATGAGCAGGAGCCTTCGCTTTTAATCCGTGTTTGTTCTGTGTTCCAGCCGTGGCTAAATGATTTGGTTAGTTTGGCGCCTCATCCAAAACTTGACTGATTCACGATGAGTTCGAATGGATAAGGAACCTAGACGGACCCCGCTCTTGCTTCTATTGTGTGTGTACTGTCTTCAGAACCGACGACCTGCTCGCGACAGGCGGTTTTGCTGCTCTCTCTCCGTCTCGGCAGGGATCTCCATTTCATGCGATTCGCTTCAACCACCATCCCCAATCGGTCGCTAAGCAAGTGGTTCCACTTCGGCATCGCCGCGACGATCATCGCGCTGCTGGTCGGCGCCATGCCGACGGAATCTGGCCAGGAGATGACGGGGCATGGCTGGGCGCCCTTTTCATTCCTTACGGACAGCACCACCTTTCACTGGGTGGAGCAAGTCGGCGTCTTTCTCTGTTTGGCGGTCGCCATTGCCGCATTGGTCTATGCCTGGGTGCTTGCTCAGCGCGTACTCGCGGCGGGTCAAGGAACTTCGCGAATGCAGGAGATCGCGCAAGCGGTCCGCGATGGCTCGAACGCTTACCTCCGTCGGCAATTCACTACCGTAGGCGTTCTTCTGATCGCTTTGACGGCGTTGATCGTGTTGGCGAAATGGCCTTGGGATCCCGGCGAAAGCAATATCGAAGAGAAAAGGGTCTTAGCCATTGCGCACGGCATCGCGTTTTTCGTCGGCGCCATTTTTTCCGCGTCGGTCGGTTTCTTCGGCATGAGGTTGGCCACAACCGGCAACCTGCGCGTAGCCGCCGCAGCCCGAAAAAGCTTTGCCGAGTCGATGAAACTTGCTTACCAGACGGGCACCGTCACCGGCATGTTGACCACCGGCCTCGGCCTCCTCGGCGGCTGCTTGATCGTGCTCGTCATTGGCGAGAAAGCTTACGAAGCCCTGCTCGGCTTCGCCTTTGGCGGCTCGCTGCTTGCCCTCTTCATGCGCGTCGGCGGCGGCATTTACACCAAAGCCGCCGACGTCGGCGCGGACCTTGTCGGCAAGGTGGAACAGAACATCCCCGAGGATGATCCGCGCAACGCTGCAACTATTGCGGACAACGTTGGCGACAACGTCGGCGATTGCGCCGGCATGGCCGCCGACGTTTTTGAAAGCTACACCGTCACGATGGTGGCGTCGATGATCCTCGGCTATGCGGCTTTTGGCCCTAAGGCCATGCTGCTGCCGTTGGTGATGCAAGCGGTTGGCGTGCTTAGCAGCATGGTCAGCGTGAACCTTGTTGGTCGCGGAGTTCAGGCGACCGGTTCGACGGCCGCGATGGGCACCATCAACAAGAGCTTCCGCATCGGCGCAGCCATTTGCACGCTCGGCTTCTTTGCGGTTGGCGTCGTTTACCTGAACTTCGATAGCGCCTACATCGTGCAGCAAGGCCTGCAGCGTGGCTTGGCGGAGCAAGGCAATGTCAAGGATGTCCTCGTTCACCATTTCGATACCAAGGGCGATGCCGAGCCCCCAACGAACGAAGAACTGAACGACCAAGTGCGGCTCTCGCATTATTGGGCTAAGCTGCCAAGCGCAGTGAAAGCCGACTTGGCAAGCACAGCGGTTCAGGTACCGAAGTCTAATTCGAAAGAGACCGAATCACTGACGCTGACGCAGGCGGCCCAGCGGATCGTGCCAGTCCGTGAAGGGACTGATTTACGCCCCGTAATTGCTTGTTTTGTCGGCATCTTGCTTACCCTAGCGCTGATGTTCTGCACCGAGTACTGGACGAGCACAGATTTCAACCCGATTCGCTCGCTCACCAAAAGCTCGCGCACCGGTCATGCGACCAACATCATTGAAGGCATCGCCATTGGCTATGAAAGTACGGTGTGGGCGGTCATGCTTATCGCCGCCGCCATTTCGGCGGCTGTATTCATCTTTCATGGAACCAATCCGATTTTTGTCGCGTATGGCGTATCGCTCTGCGGCATCGGCATGCTCGCTTTAACGGGCGATACCTTGAGCATGGACGTATTCGGCCCGGTGGCCGACAACGCCAACGGCATCGGCGAGATGGGCTACAACCGTGATTCGCAAAACCAACCATTGCGGGAGGACGATCCCGACCATTTGCCTCAAGCTGAATACGAAAATGCACGCCAGATTCTGACCGATCTCGATGCCACTGGCAATACGACGAAGGCCATCACCAAGGGAATTGCCATCGGCTCGGCCGTGATTGCCGCCGTATCGCTGTTTGCCAGCTTTATTGCCGTGTTGGTAACGGGAAGCGAAGAAAAGATTAACCAGATGACGGTAGCCGACTTCAACGCCAAGGCAGGCAATCTATCGATCGCCGTCCCGGACGTTTTCATCGGCATGTTGATCGGCGGCGCCATACCGTTCTTGTTCAGCAGCATGACGATCCGAGCCGTCGGCCGGGCTGCCTACCTGATCGTCAATGAATGTCGACGGCAGTTCAAAAATCCAAAGATCTGGGACGGCACGGAAAAGCCCGATTACGGACGAGTGGTAAGCATCTGCACCAACATGGCACAAAAGGAACTCGTTGGCCCAGGCCTATTGGCGATCTTCACGCCGATCACCGTTGGCTTCATCCTGGGGCCCTACGCGCTCGGCGGCTTTCTGGCAGGCATGATCGTTGTCGGGCAGCTGTTAGCGGTCTTCATGGCTACCGCCGGCGGCGCCTGGGACAACGCGAAAAAAATGATCGAAGATCAACCGAAGTCGGCCAAAACCGGCAAGGGTTCGGACATGCACAAAGCCAGCGTGACGGGAGATACGGTCGGCGATCCGCTCAAGGATACAGCGGGCCCGGCCATCAATCCGCTGATCAAAGTGATGAACATGGTCAGCCTGCTCGTGCTGCCGTTGGTGATGATGTACAACCTGAAAGACGGCGATCATCTGATTGGCTACGTAGTTGTTGCCGTGGGCCTACTGGCCATTGGCTGGGCCTGGTGGCAATCGAAGCGCGACACGATTGAAATGCGCGAACTCGATGCCGAATACGAGCGCGAACTGGAAGAGGCGCATGCGCACCACAAAGCCCTCAAAAACCCCGTTTAGCGGCGAGCCAAAGGCGAGCAGAAGAACAACAAGCGACTTTCTTGAAGGCTTGTCATGGGCATTTTATCGCTAACGGCTGATGAGCGAGTCGCCGGCGTGAAGCTCACGAAAGACACCTTGTGCGTATCCCTTGGCGACGGGCGAACAATTGCCGTTCCACTCGCGTGGTATCCACGATTGTTCAACGCCTCCGTGGCCGAGCGCTTGAACTGGCGGGTTAGCGGGGGCGGCTACGGCATACATTGACCGGACATCGACGAAGACCTGAGCACGGAAGGTTTGCTTCGCGGAGCGCCCGCGCCGCGACCCGGTGCCGAAGGTAGTGACAGCAAAACGAGCCGTCGCACCAGACGCTAAAGGCTGTCGCGCTAAATTGCATTACTCTTTGAAACCACTCCCGGAAGATCGTTAGCTTACTTCGTTCGCCGTTCGTTGCAAATCACCCGGGAATGAGACCGCGCGTGATTGACGCGGCCACCATTCACTGCGACAATTACTATCCTGCCTTTTGCTCCGCCCGCGCCCGATTCGCCTTCAGTTTCAAGGGTCTCGTCAAATGCCTCTCTGCCAATGGCTTATCGTGCGGACCGTGTCTACCGTTGCGATTTTCGTCGGTATCAGCCTCTTGGCGCAGACATCTGCTCCACAGCAGCTAACGCCGTTGGTACTTTTGAAAGGCCATCAGAACACCATTTACGCGGTCGCTTACAGTCCGGATGGCGCTTTGGCGGCAACCGGAAGTTTTGACAAGTCCGTACGACTCTGGGATGCGAATTCGGGGAAAAGCATTCGTGCCTTCGCGGGTCCAACAGGCCATCAAAATTTCGTTCTGAGTGTCGCTTTCGCGCCCAACGGCGAGAGTCTGGCCAGCGGCAGCTCCGATAACACGGCTCGCATCTGGGACGTGCCGACGCAGTTGGCAGTTCGCGATCTCGTTCATCAATCGGAATTGAATGCCATTGCGATTAGCACGGATGGAAAGCTGGCAGCCGGCGCCGGGAGGTATGGCGGGATCAAACTCTGGAACACCTTGGACGGTAAAGCGGCCGGCGAGTGCCTTGGACACATCGGCAGCGCCACCAGTTGTGGATTCAGTGCCAACGGGCAAATGCTGGTAAGCGGCGGCACGGATCGGACAGTCCGCTTTTGGAACACCGCCAATGGGCAAATGCTCGGTCAGATTGGCGCGCACGAGAGCGAAGTGAATGGCGTCGCCCTGCTGCCGAACAATACGCAAGCAGTGAGCGTCGGCAGCGATGGCTATTTGAAGTGGTGGCAACTGCCGCCGGTTCTTCCGCGTGTGTTCCTGGCACATAGCGCGCCCGCGACGGCGCTTTGGCTTTCGGCCGATGGCAATGCGTTGCTCACAGGCGGGGAAGACAAAATCGTGCGCTGGTCGAACGCGGCCAACGGACAGTTGGTGCGCGAATTTACCGGCGCGGGTTCCGCCATCAGCGCGGTCGGCAGCTCCGCCAATCTTGCCATGATTGCGGCCGGCGGCGCCGACGGCAAACTCTCCGTTTGGAAAAGCGACGATGGAAAGCTTCTGCTGCAAACAAATGCGCACACTGGGGGTGTAACCGGGGTAGCTTTCCATCCTTCGCAGCCGATGTTGACGACGGTTGGCGCGGACGGATTGTGCAAGACCTGGTCGATGCCTTTTGTGGCTTCGCGCAACATCGCAACCCCCGATCGAACTGTTGCCTCAGTCGTCTCGGCCGATGGCAAGCGCCTTTTCACGGCGGGAGCGGACAAAATCATCCGTTCGTGGGCTGCTGCGACCGGCGCTTTTGAACGTCAGTTTGCCGGGCATACCGGTGTCATTACCGCTTTGGCAATCAGCGCAGACGGAACAACGCTCGTCTCGGCCGGCGCCGACGAAACCATTCATATTTGGAATGTCGTGAACAGCGGTCAATCATCCCAGATCAGCGGCCATACGGGCGCCATCGATTCACTTTCGCTGGCAGGCGCCGGCAACCTTCTCGCTTCGGCGGGCAACGACGGCGCCGTCAAGTTCTGGCAGCTACCTGTCAGCGAACCAAAATCATTTGCTCATCCTGATGTCATCAACGCATTAACGCTTGCTGCCGATGGGGCTCGCTTTGCTACGATTGCCGGCGACAAGCAGGTGCGTGTTTGGAATCTCGCGTCCAGGCAAATGGAGCGTGCCTATACCGCTGGCGCCAGCCCGATCGGCGCAATTGCGTTCGGGCCTGACAGCAACGTGCTTGCCGTTGCTGGAATCGATAAATCGCTAACCATTTGGAACAGCGGCAAAGAGTTCAAAAAGTTTGCTCCTTTCTCCAGCGCAGTTCAAAGTCTGGCGTTCGCTCCCAGCGGTGCGACTATTGCGGTCGCGTTGGCCGATCATTCGATTCGCTTGCTGACCGTAGTTGACGGCAAAGAGAGCAAAAGTCTTCTCGGCCACAAAGGCCCGATCACTTGCTTGCAGTACACGCCTAAAGGCGATCTGTTGCTCTCGGGCAGCGCGGACAAAACGGTGCCGCGTTTGGAATGCCGGCGATGGAACCTCTAAATCCGAATTAGCCATTGGCACGCCGGTCGCGGCGCTGGCAATCAGCCGAGATGGCGCCCAGGTCGCAGCGGGAGGCGAGCGTACCCTTTCGCGCTGGAATCTCGGTGATGGGAAATTGATTGGTACCTTGACCGTTGCCTCCGAGATTAAGGGTTTGTCACTCAGTGTCGACGGGCAAAAAGTTGCGGTAGCCGGCAGCGATGGCAAAGTCCGGATTTTGGGAACCGACGGCAAAAGTCAGGAGACCTTCGCGCATGAAGGCGCCGTGAGGGATGTCGCCTATCTTCCTGATGGCAAGCGGCTGCTTTCAGCCAGTGCGGATAAAACCGCGCGGCTTTGGACGCCTGCTTTTCTCGGTCAAGGAAACCTTACAGGCCCTGTGCGACAGGTGATACTGACGCCCCAAGGCGACAGGGCGTTCTCCGTGGGCGACGACCGTTTCTTGCGCATTTGGGAGCCCAAGACCGGCAAAGAACTGAAAGCAATCGAGGCTCATGGTGCGTCGATCACCAAGCTGGCGCTTAGTGCCGACCTGACAAAGGCCATGACGGCGAGTGCCGACAAGTCCGTCAAAGTTTGGAACCTTGCCGAGGGGAAAGCGACAGCGACTATTAGCTTGCCCGCCGCACAAGCAATCGCCTTTTCACCGAGTGGTGCACGTGCGGTGATCGCATATATCGATGGCGCAACTCGCGTTAAGACTTTCGATGCGGTTACGGGAACAGAACTTCAAACAGTTGCCGAGCCCGCGGGCGTTATTAACTATCTTGCTTTCCTGGCCGACAATCGAACTCTGCTCGTCGGCGGCGAAGGCAAGAGCATCGGAGTTTATGATACTCCAGTGCAGTCGTCCCGGCTTATTCACCCCGGCGGGGTTACAGGCTTTGTCTATAGTCCCAATGGTCTGCAGGCGCTGACCGGCGGCAAAGACAAAGTAGTGCATCTTCTTGACCTCGTATCGGGCAAAGAGGTCAAGGCATATGGAGCGCTCGCCGATCCCGTTGCAGCGCTCGCTGCGTCACGTGACTTTGTGTTGGTCGCCGCTGCGGCCGGGAAACTGGCAAAGGTTTGGCAGGCGGCCGACGGCAAAGAAATCGCCTCATTAATTCATCCCGCAGAAGTATTGGCACTGGCCTTCAATGCCGACAAAACAAGGCTTGTCACCGGCGCGGCAGACAATGTTGCCCGGGTGTGGGATCTTGCTTCCGGCCGTGTTTTGCAAACCTTTCAACTCCCAGGCGCTGTGCGAGGCGTGGCGTTTCATCCGACTCAGCCGGTCGTGTTCACGGCGAGCGCGGACAAGAGCGTGCAGGGGCATCAACAGGCTATCATTCGGGCGACTTCGGCGTCGGCGTCACCGTTGCGAGCCGTGGCAGTCACGGCGAACGGCAGTCATGCAATCACGGCGGGAGACGACAAGCTCGTCAAAGCTTGGAACGCCGCCAATGGCGTTAATGATCGAACCTTTGCGGGCGCCGAGGCGCGCTCTATGCAGTGGCTGTTTCGAAAAACGTGCAACTTCTCGCTACGGCCGGGGCGGACAAAACCGTTCGCGTTTACACCTTCAACGATGCGAAACTTGTCGGCGCCTTTCCGGCGTCCGGGGTTGTCAGAGGGCTCTCCTTCCATCCCACGTTGCCGATGCTTTCCATCGCGTGCGACGACAAAACGGTGACCGCCTGCAACATTGCCTTTCAGCCTGGACAGCCATTGCCTGCGGAGTTTGGCAAGACGATACAGACATTTCATCACGCTGACGCGGCCAGCGCAGTAGCATTCTCCGACCAGGGAAATCTCTTCAGCGCCAGCGCGGATAAAACGATCAAGCAGTGGCGCATTGCATCGGATACGGCGGTACGCAATTTTGCCCATCCGAATCTGGTAGATAGCGTCGCCTTCGACCCGACGAGCAAGTATCTCGCAACCGGCTGCCACGACGGTGTGCTGCGCATTTTCGACATTGAGAAAAATGCCGTATTGAAGAGCATCAATGCTCATATCCAGACGCAACCCGAACAAAAGGTCTTCCAGATCTATGCCGTTGCTTGGACGCCCGACGGGAAACAGGTGTTAAGCGCCAGTTACGACAAGACAATGAAGTTGTGGGACGTGGCCAGCGGCAACCTGATGCGAGAGTTCAAAGCGTATGCGGAGAAAGACTTTCCCAAGGGGCATCGGGATCAGATTTTTTGTGCAGCCTTTACAAAGGACGGCAAGTTTGTCGCCAGCGGCTCGAGCGATAAGATGATCAAATTATGGAACGTGGCCGATGGCACGGTTGTCCGCGAGTTCGCCAATCCGGGTCTGAAGCAACTGCCCGCCCCCGAATCGCCGGAAGCTCATCCCGGCTGGGTCTACAGTTTGCGCTTTGCCAACGACGATCGGCATCTCGTCAGCGTGGGGTCCGCCCCCAAGAATGGCGGTTATCTGGCCGTCTGGAACGTTGCCGACGGCAAACTGCTTTTTGGCTCTGATGTGCCCACCGGCCCCGTTTGCAGCGTGGCCGTTTCAAAGGATGGCTCGCGACTGTTGCTCGGCGGCGCCCCTCGAGATCGACAGGCGCCCGAAGTGGAGGCGCAGATTATTGCGATGCCGGTGAAGTAGGTTCAAAAGTGTGAGCGCTGTTTCTTCGCTGGCGCTTCAGGCTTGTAGATTCCGTCAACGCCAACACAAGCCTGAAGCGCCAGCGAAGAGCGAGAATTCGTCGCTGGAACACAAGCCTGAAGCGCCAGCGAAGAGCAACTGAATTCTTCGCTGGCGCTTCAGGCTTGTATATAGAACTCGGATTCATTAACGATGAATCTTAAGCCACTTAGAAGAACCAGCCGGCTAAATAGCTGATCAGGGTGACGACAATCACCAGTAAAAACATGATCACCCAAATTTGAAAGGCTGTCCGTTCGGCCCAGGTGTTCGGGCGACCGCTCGCGGAGAACTGCGGCACGGGCGGATACGCCGGCTCAGGCGTTGGTTGATTCGGAGCAGGTTGCGGAACGGCCATTCGGTTCTCCTTGGCAAGCGTCAAAATTCGTCGTTGTCAACCTAACCCGTCAGCGTTTATTTCGCAAGCGCACGTTGGCCTGGCAGGATAGAATTCCTCCATGGCGACCGCAGAAGAACTGGCCTTTCTGGCGCGCATCCGCGAATGCCCGGAAGACGATGCGCCTCGGCTTATGTTTGCCGACTGGCTCGACGAACAGTGCGACCCTCGCGGCGAGTTCATCCGTCTCCAGTGCGCGCTCACCCGTCTTTCGCCGGATGATCCGCGCCGAGCGGATCTGAGCCAACGGGAACAACTGCTGCAGGAAAAGCATCAGGCGGCTTGGAGCGCCCGCTTGCAAGGGCTGGCTGCAGCATGGACCTATCGCCGTGGCCTTATCGAAACGATCGCGGTGGACGCGGAAGCCTTTCTCGAACGCGGCGTCGAAATCTTTCGGCACGGCCCTATCCGCCGCGTTCGTTTCCTCGATGCCGCCCGCTGCTTCACCAAGCTGGTCGACTCGCCGTTGCTCGGCAAAATCCGCGAGATCGACCTCTGCGGCAACTACTTGGGCAACGGCGGCATAAACCTTCTGGTCCGAGCTCGTCAATTACAGCACCTGGAGGTGCTGCATCTCGGTTTCAACGACCTTACCGATCAAGGGCTACGCTCCTTGGCGGATATTTCGCACTTCACGAACTTGCGCGACCTTTACCTCGACGATAACCGCGAACTGAACACGCCGGGCATCCGCGCCTTGGCCGATTCACCTTACTTTTCCCAATTGCGGCTGCTCGATCTAAGCGGCAACAGCCTAAATGAAGCCGCCTTGCGCGTGATCATCAACGGCGAGTCGCTCAAGCAGCTCGACTCCCTGCTGTTTCACGGCAACCCGATCGGCGATGCCGGCCTCGAAAGCCTCGCTCATTCCGATCTGCTCAAAAGGATGCTCGCCCGATCGCCAGCGCTCGATCTCAGCCGTAACCAGATCGGCCCAATCGGAGTTAGAGCGCTGGCCAACGCGCCGGCACTTGAGGGCGTGCAGGCCCTCAACCTCTCCATGAACTCCATCGGCAACACCGGGCTGACGACTTTGGCCCAATCTCGCTATGTCCGCAACCTTAAAGCGCTGAACGTACTGGAAAACCGCATTAGCGATGTCGGCGTCATCGGGTTGGCTCGATCGCGCCTGCCCGAGACGCTCGAATCAATCAACCTAACCGGAAACTTCATTACGGACGATAGCATCGCCGCGCTCGACAACGCTGCCGCCGACTTCGACTGGCGAAAGAAAATTGACATTCAGGTTGATGCAGGCTTGCGCAGTGCGAACGCCAACAGGCCGGCGGTGATCGCCTTCATCAATGCCAGGCTTACCTTGGGTTACTCATCCAGGCGCACGAATTGGCGCGAGACAAGCCAAGGGCTCTGCGGAGCCTGCACTTCTGAGCTTACACTTTGCGCGCGCTACGCAAATTTGTAGACAGCATGTCGCACTAACCCGACGCGTCAGCGAGGCAATCGCTGAAGCGTTAGCGTTATACTCAGCGAGGGAGCGAGCAAAACCTCGCTAACGCTTCGGGGCCGAGCCTTGCTAGCGCGTCGGGTTAGTGTGTCTAATGCAGCTCGGCCGCGCTGTGTCCAGGCAGTTTGTTCCGCCCGTTAGCGCTAAGTCGTCGTCAAAGAGTCGCCTTTTGCTCCGGGAAAGGATAACCTTTCAAGGAGCGAAAGGCGACTATCGGTCACTTCTTCTCAATCGCGAACAGAGTTTGTTCGGTCATAATGTAGAGAATTCCGTTCGCGACAATGATCGTGCTGCGAATTGGTTGATCTACGGCGATTTTGTCGATGCGGTAGTGCTTCTCGACCGCTTTTTTCACTTCAAGGCGCTTTTTGCCGGCCGCCTTTTCATCGGCTTGCATCGAGGCTTCTTCGTCTTCATCCATCACCTTCGGCTCTTTCTCATGCTTGAAGACAAACAGGTCGCCGTCTTCATTGCCGATGAAAATTTTGCCGTCCACGTAGTAAGGCGAACCCCAAATGGATGATTTGAGATCATACATCCAATAGCGCTTGCCGGTCTTGGCGTTGATGCAATTGAAGTAGCCATCGAGTTCGGAGATGTAGAGTACATCGTCCACGATGCAGGCGGTGCTCATGGTTCGGCTGAAGACATAATCGCGTTTGGCGAAATTACGAGTTTCGTTGCCGCCATAGTGCCAAACCACTCCAGAGTTCGGGTTCACTTTAGTCACCGGTGGATCGACGCTGTCGTCCGTCACCAGGTCAGGCGAAATGTCCCCATTCTTGCCGGCGGGGTCGATGCACCAGAAGTGGCCGACGCCCGGGCTATGTTCGGGATCCTGGCCGGTGCCGATGAAAATCTTGTTGTCGTAGACAACCGGCGTACCAATGAAATCGCTCTTGGTGCCCTTGCCGCCGAGCTCGTATTTGGATCCTTTCGGATTGGCGTCGAACTTCCAGAGCGGCTTGCCATCTTTGGGATTGAAGCTGTAGATCCAACCGTCGCCTCCAGGAAAAATTACTTGGGGCACGTCTTTGATCACGGCGTAGGTCGGATTCGACCATTGTCCGTGCATGATACGCTTGCCGGGGGAACTGTCTTTCCAAAGCAGCTTGCCGGTATTTTTGTTCAACGCGATAAAGCTGGGCGCTTCAGGGGATGGGATAAATACGTGCTCTTCATCGACCCCGTTGGCAGTAATGACGAAAATCGTGTCGCCGACAATCAGCGGGGAACAGGCCGACATGTTGTGCGGATAGACGTTTTCATCCTTCATCATGTCGAATTCCCAGATGATATCGACATCCGTTTTGTCCTGGTATTTCTCCTTAGCCATTCCATCGTTCTTACCGTCCAAGAACCCATTCACATCGGCGCAGACGACGGTGCAGCGATTCGAAACATAATAGACGCGGTTTCCTTCAACGATCGGCGTTGAACAGATGCCTTCCAAGGGCCAATCGTTGGCTTGGCCGCGCGGCAGCTTATCGTGGATGGCTTGCCAGAGGAAGTCACCGCTGTTTTCGGTGAAGCACATGACGACGCCCTTATCGAGCGGAGGCCCATCGGGAGCATCATCGGTCGGCTTGCCGCGATCGCGCTTGTTGCGCGGGTAAAAATTGTTCGTGCCGATGAAGATTTTGCCCTGCGAAACGATCGGCCCGCCGTAAGCGCGCGAGCCAAGCTGAGCCTTCCATTTGGTTGCCTCTTCGAGCTTGAAAGAGCCTGGAACATTGCTGTCGATCAGATTGACCATATTGCGGCCGTTCGTGCCGCCGAACATCAGATGGTCGCTTTTGCCGCTAGCTGCTTGGGCGAACGGAGCATCGCCGCCTTCTTTTGTTGGCGCTGCTGCCGCCGCTGCCGTCGGCTCGAGCGGTACGCTCTTGGGTTGAGTCTTAGTGACGTACCAAACGCCGGCGCCAACAGCGAGGACAACCGCACTGGCACAAAGCGAACGAGTCAATCGAGCAATCACGCACATAGCAATCTTCCTTCAGCGAAAAGGGCAGTGTTTGGTAGCGTAGCGGCATTCTTCGGAATGCGGGCCGGCTTCAGTAGGCTTCGCCCCCACCCCGCTTGTCGGGGTGGAGCGCCGGTTCGTCGCTAGAACGGAAAGCACTCGGTTCTTGCCGCCACCCCGCTTGCCGGGGTGGAGCGCCGGTTCGTAACCAGCATTCAAACTTTCGAACCGGCGCTCCACCCCGGCAAGCGGGGTGGCGGCGAAAACAACAGAGCAAGCCCGCTTCTAGTTACGAACCCGCGCTCCACCCCGGCAAGCGGGGTGGCGGCGAATACAAATGAGCCGGCTAATTAATCCCCTATCTCTATCTTCTCTGTGGCGCGGGGTTCTTCGCCGCGTTCGGCGAAATCAGCACGTTATCGTAGTAGATTTCGGATCCCGCTTCCGTCTCCGTGGTATTGGCGACGTAGCCGAACAGGGCGGCAGCGCCTTCGCGATTGGGGCGGGGGTCTTTGACATCGATCATCCACTTGGCAGGTTCTGGCTGGCCGCGCTCCCAGACCTTGCCCTGAATGGTTGCCTCTTTCTCACCCTGTTCGACGCGCAGCTTCATGCGATACCATTGATCCGACTTCCAATTATAGGCAAGCTCGACGCCGATGCGACCCGGGGGAAGGGGCGTGGGCAATGCCTGCCAAGAGGTGAGCCGAAGTTGACCGCCCCCTTTTTCATCAAGAGCGAGCAAGTAACGATTGGCGCAAACGCCCATTTCGGCGAGCTTGCCGCGGACGGCAACCCCTTTCAGATCGACTTCGACCGTATAGTCGGTCGCGTTTGGCGCTGTCATATAGGCCAAAGCCCGCGCAATTGGCGGCCTAGCATCTGTGTTCACTTTGGAAAGAACTTTTGATTTCGTGCCATCAGCTTCAGTTAATTCGAGTACGCGATACTTGCCCTGCGTATTCACCCAACCGCCCGGAACCGCGCCCACGGGAACCTTTTCGAAATCTTGCTGATAAGGGATCTGAGCGACAACACGCACGCGCGCTCGCGCGGTCATTTTCTCCATCGTTGCATCTACATAGCCTTGCTGGCTTGGCTTCTTGGGATTGATGGTGATCTTGCCGGTTTCCGCGTCGATGGTTGCATCGAGCGGGGGCGGCGGCATCGTCGCGCCTTTTGGCAACGGCGGCGTCGGCAGAGTCCATTTGACAGACAGTTTGGCGTTCTTAATCCGCTGGCCTTTGGCATTGTAAGCCCGTAGTTCGAAATCGGCCGTGCTTCCGGGCGCTAACGTGATCTCCGCAGGGTATATCTGCAATTGGGCTACGGCATCGCCTTCAGCCGCTTCCGGCTCAGCGGGCATCGTTGGCAGCGACGCGATCTCTACCTTGCCGCCTTTGCTGATGCAGAAGAGTTCATCGCGATTGGCGATATATATTTTGCCATTGGCAATCGACGCAGTTGCGTTCGACTCGACAAAGCCGTTCGCCCCTACCTTGTTGGTGAATTTCGTTGTATGCGTGTCGGCCTCGTCGGGTTCGCTGCCATCTTCCTTCAATTTGATGATGTGAAACTTGCCGATCGATTCGGAGATATAGATCTTGCCGTCGGCTATCACCGGTGCGCTGCGGGAGGCAATGCCGTAGTTGTACTTCCAGAGCAGCTTGCCCTTCTTGGCGTCGAAACAGTAGAGCTTCGCGGCATCGTCCGGCACATAGAGTTTGCCATCATAAAAGCCAAGGGAAGCCAGGCCGAAGCGGATACCCTTTTTGTAATCCCAAACGAGTGCCGGCTTGCCGTTGACGACCTTCGAAGCATCGACGCAGACAACACGGCCGATGCCGCCGCCGACGCCGTCGGGGTTTTCCTCGCCGTGCGAAATATAGACAAAGTTGCCATCGACCACCGGTGAAGGGTTGATGACGCCGACGGCGCAGTGATAGCTCCAAACCGGTTTGCCGGTTCGCACTTGAAACGCGTGAAGAGCGCCATCCGCGCCGCCGGAGATGACCAGGCGTTCGCCATTGATGACGGCAACCACCGGGTTGGAATAATAAGTACCGCGGATGGGATTGCCGACCTCTGCCGTCCAGACAACATTGCCGGTTTCGCCATCGAACGCGTAGAAGCGATTGGCGCCGATCGCCTGATTCCCCCAACTGCCATTCACAACACCAACAATAACCAAGCCCGAATCAAAAGTCGGGCCGCCGCCGATACGCCCGCCATAGCCCGAAACACGGCCGAACTCTTCTGTCATTTGTCGCTGCCAGATAATCTTTCCTGTCGGTGCATCGAAGCAGAACAAGGTGCCGCCAGTGCCGTGCGCGAAAATTCGCTTATTCTTCGCATCGCCGGCTAAGGGCGACCAACCGAGCCGGTTGGCCACGATATCCGTGTGGAAGACGTTGAATGTCTGCTCCCACTTCATCTTGCCGGTCTCGGCATCGACGCAGGTAACGCGCTCACCGATTAGCTGCTTCTCTTTCGCCGTCGGCACGCTCAGCGGCTCATTGTCGGCGCCGGCGACATAAACGAGCCCGTCCATTACCAATGGCGTCGAGCGGCAACCGTACGGCGCTTTCCACACCAGATTTTTCTTGCCCGCCACGCGCGGATCCCATTCGTCCGGCAGGTTCTTATCGGGCGAATAACCCGTTTCCAAAGGGCCGCGCCAATGGAGCCAGTTTTCTGTGGGAGCGCCTCTGGCAGAACTCAGAAGACTGAATGAAAAAGAAATAAGCAAAAGCGCGCGAAGCGTGAATTGTCGCAGCATAAGTGAATCCCTGCTAAAAGCAGAAGCACGGCAGGTCCGACCAGGCTGTTTTAGTTTATTACATTGCGAAAGATGATGGAAGAAACATTTTCGTTGCACCACGGCGCGGTTAGCTTGTTTGATGCTCTAGAAGAAGATTTCCAAAAAAGTGTCGCCTAAGCTAGTCTGCGGGGATTCTGCGCGCCTCAGAGCCTCGATTGTCGAGTGTTGTAGGGTGGGTGAAGGCTTTGCGAAACCCACCCGAAGCGCCGGATTGAGTCGAACAGGTGGATTTCGCAAAGCCTTCGCCTACTTACAAGATTACGTGAGAACGCTATCGGTTAATATTCCGGAAATATTTCCCGAAGGGTGTTTGCGCGAAAATCGTGGAAAAACGTGCGGCGGCTTTATGAATCGCCGTTCGTGTCTGCGGTGTTGTAGGGTGGGTGAAGGCTTTGCGAAACCCACCCGAAGCGCCAGATTGAGTCGAACGGGTGGGTTTAGCAAAGCCTTCACCCACCCTACAAGATGACGCGTGAAAGCTATCGGTTAATATTCCGGAAATATTTCCGGAAGGGACTTTGCGAGGAAATCGTGGGATTACGTGCGATGGGTTTACGAATCGTTGTTCGCGTCTGAAGCGCCTGCCACGGCCACGGCCTTTAGGGCGCGGTGGCTTTCGCCCTCTAACGATCGCGGCTCTGACGACCCGGCCTCAGCAGGGTAGACAGACGTTGGCAAAAATCTCAGCATAAGTGCCACGCCGAGTATGCCAAGCACCATTGTCTCGCTCATCCAGAACATCGCCTGCGGACCAAAACGCTGCATTATCGGGCCGCTGAGAAGTGGGCCGACCAAACTGCCGAACGCATTCATGCCGAGAAACCAGGCGTTGGCTCGTGGAAGTTCCGAGGCCGGCAACCGCTCGCCGAGCAGAGCAAGACCTAGGGGATAGAAGGCGCCGGAACAAGCGCCGACCGCAACAAGGCAGATGGGCAGGCCGACGCTTTTATCTACCGATGTGATGAACGCGAGCCCGAGAGCAGCAATGACATAGCAACCAAACAGCACTCTCGTTCGACCGATGCGGTCGGCGAGCCAGCCAATGGGTATCTGACAGAGCAGGATGCCGATCAATACCCCGCCTAGCAATGAACCCGTTGCTGCATCATCGAATCCGATGCCGATGAGATAGAGCGGCAGCAGAGCGAGCATGCCCACTTCCAGAAGCCCTTGACACCAGGAGCTGGCCAGCGACAGAAAGGGCGCTTGGAAAGGCTTTTTTGAGGACGAGCGTCGAGGGTGGACTGGAAACGGCGGCAGCCGATGAATCAATGGCAACGGCGCTATCGTAACGAGGCCGCCCACGTAAAAGCTGTAGTTCGGGTAGTCGGCAAAAAGGTGCAGGCCAACGGCGCTGCCAACGGCAAAGCCAATGCCCACTGAGCAGGCATAGAAAGCAAAATCTCGCCCCCGTCGATCAACTGGGGAGTTCAAATTGATTAGCGTTTCCAGGGACATCATCGTCAGCGCACCGCCGACGCCGGCGATCAGACAAAGCGCCAGCCAGCCTGCTGTTCCATTCATCCAAGGAAAAGCGGCAATGCCTAGCGCTGAGAGAACCAGCCCCGACAGGACGCAGCCTCGCCCGATCCGCCTTGTCAAGTAAGGCGTGAAGCCGCCGATAAGCAAGGCGCCGAGGAAGTGGCCGGCCGTATTGATGCCAATGGCCGTGGTCGATTCCCCGCTGATCTGGAGCCAGCGCGAAGCGAGCGGACATTCGAGTCCAAAACCGAACGCCCAACAGCCGCTGCATAGACAGAGCAATAGCAGCGAGACAGCAGTCCGTGTTGGCGGAAGCATGCAAAGCCTTCTGTTGGCGGAATGGCCGTGCGTCGGAAGTTTACGCTCTACGCGGCGCCCCCTCGTAGCGGAAGTCGTCAGACTTCCGTCGTCATCGCCGCCGGCAACGTCGTGAACGCGTACAGATCTTCGCACCCTCAAGCGGCTTGCGCTTGAGTAGCCACAACGCAGTTGTCGGCGATTTTGGCTTCGATCAGGTCGAGCAGGTTGCCGACCGTCGCGACGGTCTCCAGCTCGGCATGCGACAAACGCACGCGATAATGGCCTTCGATGCGCATGATGATGCCGACGAGATCGACCGAATCGAGGCCAAGCCCTTCGCGCAGTGAAAGATTGTCGTTCAATTCATCGAGATGAACGTCGCTGTCGGCTTCCAGGAATTCAACCAGCTTTTGTTGAAGTTCGGCGCGGGTGATCATGATTCGTCCTTCCTTGAACGAGTAATTATGACGGAGGATCGGAATAGAGACGGACTTCAGTCCCGCTGAAGGCGTGAAATTTCGAGCACGGTCTTATGACCTTCCTCGATAGACTCCTGGCGGATGAGGCGGTCGTCGCCGTCGTACCAGAGATCGACCTGCACGCCTTCGGACAGCCGATAGTGAACGCAATCCACCTGTTGATTCAACATCTTTGTCTTTTCGACGCCGATTTTTTCAAACTTGGCGTTGATGATCTTGCCCGTGTCGGCATCGATGAGCGTTACGTTCGGGCCACGGTTGATTTGCGCGGGAAGTTTCCAATAAGTCGTTGTCCACACAGGGCCTTTGACGAGAAAGTTCTTCCCATCAGCGGTCATGTCGAGCCCGTCTTTGCCGACCTCGGCAGCAACAGTGTGTTTCTTGCCGTCGTCGTTCGTGCTGGTGGAAAACTTGCTTAGAACGTCGCCCTGCCAGGTCTCCGAACCTTTGAAAGTGTACTTATATGTGTAGAGCGTTGCCTTAACGACAACCTCGGCTTGGCAGGTCATGGTTTGCGTGCCGTCCGCGCGTGTCTCGATGACGATCTGGTTCGTCCCGGCGTGTTTCTTATCGACCTGAACGCTGAACGTTCGCTTCTCTTCGCCCGCTTGAACCAGTGCGGCAGCGAGAAGCAATACGGTAAGTGACAAGCGAGCAATCATGGCAAACCTCCTCCTTGAGGTTGAATGATGAAACCTACTCAATCCGGAAGAAATTCCGCTACCGAAATGGAAACATTCGGCATGGCTAATGGTGAGACGCTTTCGGTCTCAGTATAAACGACGACTTCGGCATAAGCCGACTTTCGCGGGCTGTCCGAATCCACTTGCGGGTTACGATGAACAATTAGACTTCGAGCATTTAAATCGACAACCCAATAATCGGCGATTGACGCCGCCGCGTAAAGAGCGGCTTTGATCCCAGTATCGATCGACAGCGTCGAATCCGAAAGCTCGACCACTAGTAAGGCCGTTTTTGGCAGAGCCTTGTTCTTTCGCGGCGATCCAGCAACTACGGCCAAGTCCGGCACTGGATCTGTCCAAAGGCTGAGCAGCAAAGGCTGCTGAATCCGAACCCAATATCCTGCGGTAAACACGGCTTTGAGACAGTAATCGGCCAACCCGAGCGCTTGATCGTGGGGCGGGCCCGGGTTCGGCATCTCGATAACCTCTCCATCGAGCAACATCGCTTTACGGCCTTCGAAACCTCCTTCTTCCCACTGCTGATGGAATTCGGCAACAGTTACGCGCTGCGGCTGTACCGATTCGATGGCCGGCTTATTTCCGAATTTCAGCGGTGCAGTCAAGACCGACATCGCAACATGGTCCTCAGAAGACGATAACGAGGCATCAAGGCAACATATCAAACACTAGAACAACAGCACCCGGCATTGCCAAAGGTGAAACACTCGCGGTTTCATCGTACGTGACCACATCGGCATAACTGGATTGACGAGGGTTCGTCGTGTTGGCCTGCGGACTCCGATAAACAATCAACTTGCGGTTGTTCGTATCTATAACCCAGTAGTCAGCAATTAATCCTGCTGCATAGAGTGCGGCCTTTATTCCCGAATCGATTTGGAGCGACGAGTCAGCCACCTCGACGACAAGCAAGGCCGAAGTTGGATGAAGGGCATAACTTCTTGGCGAACCTTCGACAATTGCCCAATCGGGCACCGGATCAGACCATAAGTTCAAAGGCAGCGGCAGTTGGGGACGGAGCCAGTATTCTGTTCCAAAGATCTTTGTTAAGACATGCTGTGCTAACCCAATACCCATACTGTGTTTTGGTCCGGGCATCGGCATTTCGAACACCTCTCCATCAAGCAGCATCGGCTTACGGCCTTCGAAACGTCCTTCTTCCCATTGCTGATGGAACTCTGCTACGGTGACGCGCTGCGGTTGCGCCGGCTCGGTTGCCGGCTTATTTCCGAATTTCAGTGGTGCGGTCAAGACTGACATCGCAGCATCGTCCTCAAGAAAACGATAACCAGGTATCAAGGCAACAAATCGAAAACTCGAACAACAGCATCGGGCATTGCCAAGGGCGAAACACTCGCGGTTTCATCATACGTAACGACATCGGCATAAGTCGATTGACGAGGGTTCGTCGTGTTGGCCTGCGGGTTGCGATAAACGATCAGCTTGCGATTGTTCGTGTCGACGACCCAATAGTCGGCGATCGAACCTGCTGCATAGAGCGCCGCTTTCAAACGCGTGTCGTTCGATAACGAAGAATCCAAGACTTCAACAACTAGCAGAGCCGTCGTTGGATGAGCATCGTGATCTCGCGTGGCGCCTTTAATCACCGCACAATCGGGCACCGGATCAGTCCATAAGCTCAGAGGAAGAGGCAGTTGAGTACGATGCGAGTATCCTTTTCCGAAGATTTGCACCAAGGTCTCTTGCGCAAGCATATACCCTTGCTGTGCTTTGCTCCCGGCATGGGCATCTCGAATACCTCTCCATCAAGCAGCATCGGCTTACGGCCTTCGAAACGTCCTTCTTCCCATTGCTGATGGAACTCTGCTACGGTGACGCGCTGCGGTTGCGCCGGCTCGGTTGCCGGCTTATTTCCGTATTTCAGTGGTGCGGTCAAGACTGACATCAGAGCAACCTCATTCGATATCGGCGCTTTATCGGCGCAATATACTTCACTCTATTCAATCCTCTCGATGGGAGCCAATTCCATGCTATCGCGCATCTTATGTCTGGCCCTGTGCCTTCTCGCCGTCACGTTCGCATCCGCCGCCGAGCCAGCGAAAAAGATGAACGTGCTGTTCATCGCCGCCGACGATCTCAACACCCGCCTTGGCTGTTACGGCGACCCGATCGTGCATTCTCCCAACATCGATAAACTGGCCGCACGGGGCACGCGTTTTGACCGGGCTTACTGCCAGTTTCCGCTATGCAATCCGAGTCGTTCGTCACTGCTAACGGGCACTCGGCCCGACACGACGAAGGTTTATGAGAATCTCACTCATTTTCGTAATACCATCCCCGCCATTGTTACGCTACCCCAACTCTTCCGAGACAACGGCTATTACGTAGCCCGCGTAGGCAAGCTATATCACTATGGCGTGCCAAACGGCATCGGCACTAGCGGGCTCGATGATGTCAAATCGTGGGAACATGTGGTCAACCCGATTGGCCGCGACAAGAAAGAAGAAGCCAAACTGACGAACTACCAGCCGAAGAATAAAGGCCTTGGCGCCACGCTGGCTTGGCATGCCGCCGAAGGGACGGACGAAGAACAAACCGATGGCATCGGCGCTACTGAAGCAATCAAGTTGCTTGAAGCAAATAAGGATAAGCCGTTCTTTCTGGCAGTAGGCTTCTACCGGCCCCACGTGCCATGGTTTGCGCCCAAGAAATACTTCGATTCTTACGATCTCGACAAAATCCAGATGCCGAAGGAACCGGCTGGAGAGCGCGAAGCCAAGCCGGCTGTCGCCCTGACCGTCAAGCCAGCCAACTATGGGCTGGAAGATGAGAAGTGCCGCAATTGCATCAAAGCGTACCACTCGTGTACGAGTTTCACAGATGCACAAGTGGGACGCTTGCTCGAAGCGTTGGACCGTCTCAATCTCACGGAAAACACCGTAATCGTGTTCTGGAGCGACCACGGCTGGCATCTCGGCGAACATGGGTTATGGCAAAAGATGACTCTCTACGAAGAGTCCGCTCGCATCCCGTTGATCGTGACGGCGCCTGGCAAAAAAGCCGGATTGGTGACCAAGCGCCTTGCTGAGCTAATCGACATCTACCCGACCTTGGCCGAGCTTTGCGGCCTAAAGACACCAGCAACGTGCGAAGGCGTCAGCCTGGTTCCATTGCTGAGCGAGCCCGCTCAACCATGGAAAAAGGCCGCCTTCACTCAAGTGACGCGCGGCAAAGAAGTCGTGGGACGTTCAGTACGTACTGAGCGTTTCCGCTACACCGAGTGGGGTGACCAAGCTGTAGAGCTTTACGACCATGATAACGATCCCAAAGAATACGTGAATCTTGCGGGTGAGGCAAAATTTGCAGACACCGTTGCCGAACTGAAGAAGGTCCTGCATGAAAAGCGCTGACATGCTGATTCTTCACGGCAAAAACTCGAAAGGGCGACCTTTCGCGAAAATCAGCTCAACGTGAATTATCCGCACCTTTGATTCCATTGCTCCATTCTGATTTCGCTGAGCCCAATCTCTCGTAATAGTGGTGGAATCCACTTGCACCATCGAAAAATCGTGTCGATTCGTGTTGAAGGACGCCCTTCCTTCCGCGCGGAGCATTTATGTACATTGGTTGGCGACATGCTGCCTGGTTTATCCTGGCCATTTGCCCACCGAATTTACAGGCGCAAGACTGCCCCAAAAGCAGCGGCGGTAAAGGCATCACCGTCGGGGTTCTCGACTGCGGTTTTCGCGGCTATCGCGACCATGTCGGCAGCGCACTCCCAAAGGGTATACGAACACAATCTTTCCGTGGCGATCAAGACATCGAAGCGAAAGATAGCCTGCACGGAGTTCTTTGCGCGGAGGTGATACACAGTATTGCGCCGCAAGCGAGGATCGTCCTTGCCAATTGGGAGCCCGATGAGCCCGAATCATTTCTGCAAGCCGTTCGCTGGTGCCGTGATCAGGGAGCGATGATTGTCACATGCTCGGTTGTGATGCCCGGCTGGAGCGATGGACAAGGCGGCGGCGAGACGCACTTGAAGTTGGCTAAAGCGCTTGGCCCGGCGATCTTCTTCGCCAGTGCCGGCAACCTAGCCAAACGCCAATGGCAAGGAACCTTTCGCAACGGGGCCGACAACTGTCAAGAATGGCGCCCGGGGCTAACTGTGAACAGGCTGACCCCGTGGGGCACTCATCCTGTCTCGATCGAACTCAGGGGCGATGCCGACTCGACTTATCGCATCGTATTGAATGACGACTTGGGCCATGAGCTCAACTGCGAACAAAGAGCGTCAACCGCAGAACGATATGGCACAACTCTCCGCTTTCAGCCGGTATCAGGCCGTGGCTACCAAATGCAGGTCAAGCTAATTGAAGGGCCCGGTGGCCCGCTCAGGTTGATTGTATTGGGCGCCGAATTGGAAATTGCTGCCGGCGAAGGAATGGTCTTTCCAGGGGACGGCCGCGACATCATCACCGTTGGAGCGATAGACGCTAAAGGGCAAAAGCTTTCTTCGAGTTGCTTTGGGGAAACCGACCGAAAGCCGAAACCTGATTGCTTTGCGGTCGTGCCTTTCGAAAGTCGTGTTCGAGCGCAGCCTTTCACCGGGACATCGGCTGCAGCGCCACAAGCCGCCGGACTCGCTGCCAGGTTATGGTCCGAAGCGCCTGCTGCAGCGTCCGATGACATCCGCCGAAAGCTGCTTAAAGCAATGCGCTAAAAGCGAGAACATCCGGGCCGAAGATTCACACGAGCCTGAAGCGCCAGCGAAGAATTTAGTCTTTCTTCGCTAGCGCTTCAGGCTTGTGTCAGCTAAACACGTAAGCGATGGCTAATGGGCACCGGCTCGGATTGTTGAACTACTTCAGTCCAATTTGTAAAGCGAATCGGCGTGTTCTTCGTGGCGAATCTCATCAACGGGATCTTTTTTGCCTTCCCCTTTATAGAGACGATTCGGAGCGTTGAAAACGATGCCCTGCGCCTGCCCGACGTTCTGATAAGCATGCACGACACCGGCGGGAACGACCAGCGCGAAGGGTGCATCCTGGCCTGCGACCTTGACCTCTTTATGGCCGAAAGTCTTGGAATGGGGCCGATTGTCCCAAAGATAGACTTTGAAATTGGATGGCCCGATGAAACAGAAATAGTCCGCTTGGTCAACGTGTTCGTGCGGCCCGCGCAATGCCCGGCTCGGTCATCGAGATGTAGCACATGACGGGATGGAACATCTCCAACAGCTCGTCATGGCGAAAGAGCTCGCAGAGCCAGCCGCGCTTGTCCTTGAAGATCGTCAACGGCTTCCAGATCACATCATCAATCGTGCCATCGCGGAATTGCATGCGTAGTGCTCCTTTCAAACCAATAATCGAGATGCGATTCGTTTTATTGCGATTTACCTGAAACTGCCAGCGCTGCTGATTTTTCGACGCCGGATATCCTCACGGCGCGGTGAAAACCATGTCGCGATACCGATTCGGTTTGCAGCGGCGCGAAGTCTGCCAAAAGTCGCTCGGCATCCTGGTCGTCGCGCAAGAAAACAACAGCATCCGGCTGCTGCCGTACAAACTCGATGAGTTCATGCCTTTGTGTTGCAGAGAAGACATGTACGTCGTCGCGTCGCGTGTAAAAACGAATTGAGTCCCAATCGCGCGGATAGCACGCTATTGCGGTCGAAGGCGTTGACTGAATCGTGCTTTCGATCACCTGATGACGCAGCGAAAAGCGATCGTTGTACCACGGCAGCGCGAACAATACAGCGAGCAGGCAGACAGCGCCGGTAACGCAAGTTGCCGCAACTAGTCGCCGCTTCGATAACAGTTCACGATGCAAAAGCCGATCGATCTGCCAGCCGATGGCTAATGCGAGAGGGCCTAGCATCGGCAGAATATAGCCAACGCGTTTGCAGCCGGAAGCCGAGAAAAAGAGCAGGCACCAAGCCGATGCGAGAAGCGGGAATGCGACAGACGGACAAGTGCGATTATAAATTTCGGCACGGATTCGATAGAGCATGACAGCCAATGGAATCAGTGCCAAACACCAAGGCATCGTGCCTGCAATGAGGTCGGGGAGGTAGAACCAAAAAGGCTTCTGATGATCGAATGGCGCCAGGAAACGCTGGACGTGATGTTTCCAAAAAAAATGTTCTGCGAAACCTGGCTCGTTCAACATATACGCATACCAGGGAGGGGCGATTGCCAGCATGGCCAGAATCATTGCCGCGATATCCCACGCTTTCGGCCACTTGACGCTTCGATCGAGGCAAAGATACGCAAACACGGGCGGCGCGATAAGAATCAGCGCGACTGGCCCTTTCGCCAACAAACACCAGCCGCACGCCAGACCAACTGCTGGCCACCAACGACGCGCGCCTTTGATTGCGCAATGCGCACAGGCGAGTGCGACCAGGACACCAAGACTTAATGGCGCATCAGTCGCAAGAAATCGCCCCAAGTAAATGAATCGAGGCATCAGCGCCAGGGCTAAGGCGCCTAGAAAAGCAGTGCGTGCATTAAATACCCGACATCCCCACCAGTAGACGGCGAGCACGCTAAGCAGGCCGCAAATGCCAGGAGCTAAACGTGCCGCCCAATCGTGAACGCCAAACAGGGAATAGCTCCCCATGACTAGCCAATAGAGCAACGGCGGCTTATCGAAATAGGGCTGCCCGTGGTAGCTAGGAACGACCCATTCCCCGGCCGCCAACATCTCGCGCGGGATCTCTGCATAACGTGCTTCTTCCGGCTCCAACAATGCGCAGTCGAGGCGCAGAAAGAACATAGCGGCTGCCACGAGCAGCAGGGCAATGAGCCGTCGCGATTCATCCATGAACCGTTTTTCCCATTATCAGTGTCGGAATCCTTGACGAAGTCTAAAGACTTTCGCCAGCAGGAACAACCCGAGCCGAACTTTAGGAAATGGGAAATCCGGGCCGGACGCATAAACGACGGATGAGACTGAAACACTGCCCAGCCTACCTAACCGCTCCACCATTGATGCGGATTGTTTGACCGGTGATGAAAGACGCTGCAGGTGAGACAAGCCAGAGAGCGGCGTCTGCGACATCTTCCGGCAATCCCCAGCGTGCAAGTGGCGTTTCCTGCCTAACTCGTTCCTGCCAGGTTGGCGACGCCGATTCGCCCCACGCAGTCTTGATCCAGCCGGGGGCGATGCAGTTGACGCGCACTTTCGGCGCCAACGACAGCGCCAGGCTACGCGTGAAGGCCATAACCGCGGCCTTCGCCGTCCCGAAGAGTTGGCCGCTTTCTCCTTCCATCCCGGTCTCAGCCTGATCCCAGCCCATCGTCAAGATGACACCGCCACGGACTGCGGCCATTCGCTCGCCAATGGAACGCGACAGCGACATCGTGGCTGTAACATCGACAGCCATCAGCTCGGCCCATTTGCGCTCGAAGGGCCAGCCGGGCGCGTCGCCGGTAAGCAGGTCGGCGCCAGCATTATTCACCCAGATATCGACGCCTTGGTTGGACCAGGCGCCCGTTGCTAAGCGCTTGCATTCGTTCGGATCGCGCAAGTCGGCCAGCATTCCGTTCGCATCGGAACCATGAGCGCGAAGCTCGCCGATTGTCCGTTCGAGCGCCTCCTTCGAACGATACCCATGCACAAAGACGTCGGCGCCCGCGTCTGCCAGTTTTAATGCAATCGCTCGGCCGATGCCGCTCGTTGAACCGGTGACGACTGCACGTAAGCCAGAGAGGACTTTCGTTCTAGGACCAGCCACGAACTTTCTCGGCGGCTCAGGATCGGTGGGCAAGTTCTCGAGAATTTCCGCGATGGTTCTTTGCAGTACGGGATGAACAATCGACGGCGCGATCTGAGCCAACGGCGTCAACACAAAACGGCGCTCGTGCATGCGCAGGATGGGGCAGGATTGGATCAGGCGCTTGCCGTATCAGGTCATCGAAGAGGAGGATGTCGAGATCGAGTGTTCGCGGTGCATTACGTTCCGAGCGTACTCGGCCGAGCAATTGCTCCATCTCCAGCAAACGTTGCAAAAGGAGTTCCGGCCCGAGCGGCGTCTCAATTTCAACAGCAGCATTCAAATAAGCATTCTGGCCGGCTGGGCCGCCGACCGGCGCCGTTTCGAAATAGGACGAGGTTCGCCGGACTGTGATGCCAGGTTCGGCACGCAAGCGCATGATCGCCCGGTCGAGATGCGCTTGCCGATCACCAAGATTGCTGCCAAGTGCCAGATAAGAGCGGGACATGATTGATTCGATTCGGTAGAGCGCAGCAAAAATTCGTGCGGTCTCAGCGACGAACGCCGTTCCGAGAACCCTTACCTCGTCTGAGGGCTCTCGGAAGGGACTTTTATTGATCCTCGCTTTACTTCTTGGCTGCACCTGCCGCCGGCGCCGCTGCAGCTTCGCCCTCGCCCTCAGCCGCCTTCTCTTTCTTCGCCTTCTTCAAGACAATCTTGATGACGCGCACTTTCGGCAGGCCGAACGGGCTGCGGCCATCCTTCCATTTTTCTTGATCTTGCAACGTCTTGATCCGCTCGGCGCGGGTCAAAACGCCCCGCGAACGGGCTAGAGCGCTTTTTCGCTTCAGACTCTTATCGATGCTCATGGGTACTAATCCCTATTGGGAGATTTTCGCGGTGATGTTTTAGAACTTAACGTTTTAGCGTTCCAGAAGGCAACGACAAGACTATACCGCTACGAGAAGAACGAGGGTTTGCGCCAACCGGTTCTGGCAAAAACGCAGACGGCCCTTCCCACCACAGCCTCCGGCCTGTGGCACCCGCTTCCGCCAGCGTTTTGGGGGAGGGATGGGTGGGAGAAGGCTATGGTTGCCGAGACGCGTGTCCTGCCCCTCACCTGCATTGAGCGTGGCCACAGGCCTCCCGGCCTGTGGGAACCGTCACCTGTTTCCCGTAGGGTGGGTAAGGCTCTGCGAAATCCACCGTTGGCCTAAATGCGTTCACATTTGCCTCACGAAATATTTTCAACAAAATGCAAAAGCGCAAAATTTTTGTTTGTTTTCCCACGATTTAATTGGAAAGTGCCTTCGGGAAATATTTCCCGAAGGCACTCTGCTTGGCGGCAGTTTAGCCGACGCGCCAGCGGCGGAGTAAGGACCAACAGGCCGCCCCGGCCTTTGGCCACAGGCCTGTTCGTCTATTAAGCTCCATACTAGCTTAGGGGCGCTCAAAATCGAATTTTCAATTTTGCTCGTTTCAACGATTCCAAGCCTCTTAACCGACGAAAACTTCCTAGCTTCGTCGCGGGCTGCACGCTCGACGCCCGTTTCGCAAAGCCTTCACCCACCCGGCAAAACATTGCTCAATGCAACTCCATTTTAAGGCAGCGTGACCTCGATCTTCGATTGCTTGCGCAGTTGGCTGAGGAGCGATAGCCGAACCTCCTCGGCATAGCTGTCGTGGACCTCTTCAACGACCTGCTCGTATTTCGAAGGCTTGCCTTCGTGGCGCTCGGTCACTTTGATCAGATGGAGGCCGAAGTCTGTCTCGACGACGTCACTGATATCGCCGACTTTCATAGCAAAAGCAGTGCGAGCGTAGGCTTCATCCACTTGTTGAAACTTTCGCAATATCGTCCCCATGTCGCCGCCATGCGCGGCGCTCGGGCACTGCGAAAAATTCCGGGCAGCATCGGCAAAATTGATCTTCCCGGCCGCAAGCTCTTCTCGCAGGTTCCGCAATTTCTTACGGGCGTTCTCAAGGTCAGCCGGTGAGGCGCCCGCGCCGGTACGAATCACGATATGGCTCGTACGAACAGTCGTTTTATCGAAGTAATCCTTGTTCGCTTCGAAGTACTTCTTCATCTCATCATTGCTAGTACGGCTTTTGACGTATTGATCGAGCTGCAACAACATCACCATATTCGCTTGAATCTGCTCGGGGGTTTGGCCGACTTCCCGGCAATAGTCCGCCATCGTTTTGTTCTGGGCTTTGAGACTCGTTTCCAAAGAGGTGGACATCCGCTTGATGTCGCTCGGCTCGATCTTGGCCGACTGGGTGCGAAAGAACTGTCGCAGAAGCAGATCGTCGGTCATCGCACTCAACATGTCCGTCCGCTGTTGACGAAGCTGCATGGCGGACTGTGACTGAAGGGCGGCCGGTCTTGCTTTGAGCGCGGCGTCCACCTCGGCCAAGGTTATCGCATCGCCGTTGACCAGCGCAGCGCGAGGGTTTACCACCGGTGCCGGGCTCTGGGCAAGTCCCACGCCTTTGAGAACTAAAATTACGGCAATGCCGATGTTCACGCCAATCCACATGGCAAATTCGTGACGCATATATTCAATCCTTTGAAAGGAATGCGGTTGGTTGATTTGAGGTCTATTCTGAATGCGTTTCCGTGCGGGGCTATAACCGCGCGTCGGCCATCTAGCCAGTGAACTTGAACCTTTTTTGGAATTTTTTGTTTGAAATTTCACGAAGCAAAAGCGCCCACACTTCCTACATTCTGTGTAACGAGATCTCGGCCCGCTATTCCGAGCGAAAGGCCTTTTTTAGATGACCTGCAATGATCGACAGGCTCTGCAATTGAGGGAATTCAATGAAACAGCCCATTCGAGCCGGCCTGATGTGGTTTTACACGATCCTGATCGTTCCCGCGATCATCGTGCTGACTTTCTGGCTGAATGGCTATTTCAAGCTGTAAAAAAAGGGAACCCGGCAAGGGTTCCCCATGAAACGACCGCATCAAATCACTGATTGAACACGAAGGCTTTGCTGTTGATTAGCGCCCAAAGCACATTCTCGTACCCCTCGCGTTTGCGTTCCGGGTGTTTGTTCAAATTCTCTAGCGCCAGCTTCAATTGGTCACCCGTTGGCTTATGGCCCCAGCACCAGAGAAAGAGTTCGGCCATCTTCTCTTGATCCGGCCGTTCGTCCTTCAACATAGCATAGGCACGGCCGCCCGGTCGCGAGAGCTTGGTTTGCACCTCATCCGAATTGAGCAGGTGTAGCGTCTGAGCCAGGTTGGCTTCGCTGACTCGCTCGCACTCACACGCGCTTAGACGTTGCGGTCGGCCGAAGACGTCAAGGAAATAGGAAGCATACGATTCATCGGGAAGCATCAGCGCCCGATTCGGCGCGAAACGATCTCTGGGAATCCCGCCAAACTGCGCCGGACTGTCGGTGACCTGCGAAACGGCGTCAAAGAGCACCTCGGCCGACATACGCTTCGGATAATACCGCGCGTAGGACTGTTTGTCGTGCTTGTTGAAGTCGTTTGGCGTCGAACTGAGTTGATAGACTTCGCTCGTGCAGATAGAGCGAATCAAATGTTTCAGGCTATATTTGCTCTGCACCAAATCTGTCGCCAAGGCTTCGAGCAACTCGGGATTTGACGGCGGATTGGTCACACGCATGTCGTCGAGGGGATCGACGACTCCCCGGCCAAGGAAGTGCGCCCAATAGCGATTCGCGACCGCCTTGGCGAAGAAGGGATTCTTGGCATTTACCATCCAATCGACGAGTTGCACGCGCGGATCGGTTCCCGGTGCGCTCTTCAGGTTTTCGCCATCCAAGGCGTGCATCTCAGCTACTTTACCCGATCGCTTGTTGACGACCGAGCCATTAGGCATTGTGTAAAGCACCTGCTTGTTCCCTTGCCCCTGACCTTGTTGGCCGGGGAGCAACAAAGTTTTTCGACCGACCCGCGAGTAGAACGCCGCGAAGCCCCAGTAATCGTCCTGGCTCCACTTTTCGTAAGGATGATGGTGGCAGTTCGCGCAGGCCATGCGCAGGCCTAGAAAAACCTGGCTGCAATTGTCGACGAATTGATCGGGCGTTAAAAGATCCTTGCACCAGAAGGCTGGCGGATTTCTGTTTTCATCGCCAATGGCGACGATGATCTCGCGAGCAAAGTCGTCGTAAGGCCGATCGGCGACGATCGATTCGCGAATCCAGTTATGGAAAGCAAACGTGCCAAAGGCACGCCCGCCAATGTTTTGGTTGGCGCCTCGCTTCACGCGCAGAATGTCGGCCCATTTGTTCGCGAAATAATAGGAGTACTCCTGAGTCTCGAGTAAGGCATCGACGAGCTTAATGCGCTTGCCGCTACTTCTGTCCGCAACGAACGCAAGCACCTGGGCCGGGATAGGCAGCGTGCCGCTGATGTCGAGGTAAACCCGGCGAATGAAAACTTCATCGCTGCACTTTTCGGAAGGGGCGATGCCAAGTTCCTGCCATTTCTTTCGAGCAAGTTTATCGATGTAATTAGCCGGCTTGAATGTATAAGCCGGGATCGGCACGCCCAACGGGATGACGGTTCGGCAGACGGTCATGTTTCCCTGAAAGCGGGCCATGATGGCAGCTTGGCCTGTTAGACCAAACGAAGATACGAGTCCGTTTTCATCTACCTTGGCAATATCCTGTTCATTGCTTTCGTACTGGGCACGTCGAGTAATGTCTTCGGTTGTGCCATCGGAATAGTGGGCATAAACCGCCACTTGCATTCGATCCTGTTTACCGAGCACGCGCTGTTCCGGATAGATGGTGATCTTGCTGACGACAGGGTCGGTCTCTCGACCATAAGGTGTTCCCGAAGCGATCCAACGGCGAATCACTTTGAACTCTTCCGAGGCGGGGTCAAGCTTACGTCCGCCGCCATGTGCCATCTGCCCGCTGGCTTTCATCAACAGCAGGCTTCGCTCCGGCGCTGCCGGAAACAAGCGCCGCCCCCGACTTTCTTTCACTAGTGTCGTGTAATCAAGTTCCGGCTCAAAGCCAAGCAGCGATAACTTGAAGCCGTTTTGCCCGCTCAGTTTGCCGTGGCAAGCGCCGCTATTGCAGCCGAGCTTGGTGAAGATCGGCACGACCTGATTGGCAAAATTGATCGGCAGATTTTCACCGACATGTTCGGCGACGATTGGAATTTGTGCTGACTTTCCACCAAAGCTGATGGTGATGTCGCTTGCTCCGTTCGTTTGAGGAATCACTCGCCCGCCTTTGGTGATACGGGCCATCGCCGCGTTCCGGACCGTAAACTCAGCATCGCCTGAGAGATCGACTAACTTTCCATCGTTGAGCAGCCCGGTGATCACAAGTTGCGGTGCATCATCGCCGCCTTTGATTGTTAAGCTTGCGGGATAAACTCGGAGTTCTTTGATTTCACTCGGTTTCGGCAACCGATCGACCTCGGCAGCGCTAGCAGCGCATGCGCAAAAGAGCAGGCCTATGGAGAGAAGCCGCATGGAAGAGTCTCCTTCCGACGAGATTTGGCAGAGGGGTGGGAGTAGTCAAAAGCAACCGTTTACGTTTCGCCGTAAAGGACGAAACGTAAACGGATCGAAAAGGGTTCAAATTAATTCGCGAACGGGTTCGCGATCATCGAGGACGTACATCGGACGGCCGTTGCCGTTCGGGAAGGTTTGAGCCGGGTCGATTCCAATGGTTTGGTAGACCGTGCTGAGGACCTGAGAAGCCGTATACGGCCGATCCTTGGGAGTTTCGCCGCGTGCGGTGCTGGCGCCGACCGCCTGCCCCATTTTCAAGCCGCCGCCGGCAATGAAGGCCGACATAACGGCCGGCCAGTGGTCACGGCCCGCGTTCATATTGATCTTCGGCGTCCGGCCGAATTCGCCCCACATGAGGGTGACGACGTCGTCGGACATGCCGCAATCGTGCAGATCTTGAATCAAGTTCGCCAGACCACGATCGACGAGCGGGAGCTGCTTGCGAAGGGAGTCGAAGTTCTTGCCGTGCGTATCCCAGCCGCCAATGGACAGCGTTACACAGCCGACGCCCGCTTGAACGAGCCGACGTGCCGTCAGGAATTGCTCCGCCCCTTTATAACGAGCGCGAACGGCCGGATCTTCTTTTTCCAGGTCGAGCGCTGTGCGCACCACGCCGGAGGTGACCATCTCGATCGCGCGTTGGTTGAACGAATCGAGGCCGTTCATGGTGCCGGAGGCATCAATGTCGCGCTTCACATCGTCCATGGCGTCGAGGAGATTCTTGCGTTCACTGAGGCGATCGCTGCTAACGCCCGTAGCGAGCTTAAGATTCGATTGGCCCGCGCCGCCCGGGGTGAAGGGACGATGCGCGATGCCGAGGAAGCCAGGCTCAGTCCCACGGCTCATGCCACGAAGGCTGACGAATGGGGGCACGGGATTGTCGGCTTCGCCGCGAAGTTTCGAAACGACTGAGCCGAAGCTGGGATGGTTGCCTGTGCGATTGACGTTTTCCGAATAGCCGGTCATGACGTTTGAGTCCGAATGCTCACCGGCGGCGATGATGGAGCGAATGCAGGCCATCTTGTCCCACATTTTCGCTTGCAGCGGGAAGTGTTCGCAGATGGACACGCCGGGAACGTTCGTGGCCAGCGGGTTGAATTCGCCGCGGAATTCGGACGGAGCATCCGGCTTGAGGTCGTACATATCCATGTGCGACGGGCCGCCGGGCAGGTAGATCATAATGGCCGACTTGGTACGGGTCGGTTTGCCTTTGATGGCGGGAGTAGCTTGGACGCGGAGAATGTCCGCGAGCGTCAATCCGGCGCAAGAGCGCCGATGCGTAGGAAGTTGCGGCGGGAGACGCCGTCGCAGAATCTCTGCGCGTTTCCCCTGATTTCGAGCATAACGAAGCTCCCCTTGAAAGGTATTCGCTTCAACCGAAGTTGAAACGTTATCTCCGGGATAGGTATGAGGTAGGAGGAAGAGGCGACCCGTCCGACAGAGATAGAGGGATTGTCGTCCAACTTTCAGGCAGAGTCAATCGAAATCTTCATGAAAATTTAATTTCCGTCCGTTTAATCGCGCGTGAGCTGGGGAAATGGGCGACCAGCACCTGCCGAGCGAGCATGCCGTTACATCAAATGGTTTTAAGAATTAAGTGTGTGGGAAGATGCACTGGCATGTCGGGCTTTGAGAAGAAGCGACAGAAGCAGACCCTCAAAGCTGAATACTTCGCATAACTGTTATAACAGTTCGCAATTCGCATTTTATCGGATGCGCTGAACGTTCGGATATTGCTCTTCTCATCTTTCTCCAGTTCCTCGTTCAGCCCACCGTGCGCGAACCCATCCCGCGCGACTGAGCCGATGATACTGACGCTCCATCACAATTAGGAAACGGGGAATAGACATGGATGTCGCGTTCGTCCCACAAGGATGCGGGAAAAGATTGTGTGTCGCGCTGGTATCGCTTGCAGTTTTCGCTTCGTCGCTTTCGATAACCCATGCCCAGGATAAGAAGCCCGACGATTTCAAGAAGGCAGACAATACCATCCCCGTGTTACCACCGACAAAAGTCGAAGGCACTCCCCTCAGCGCCACGGCGCCGACGCAAGCTCCGACGGAGCCCATGCCGGATATTGTTCCACCCGCCGACGCCGTGCCAATCGCTTCAGGCGGCATCTTCGGCAGCGGCCCGGCCACGGGATACAACGCCGGCGATGGAACGACCGGTACAATCGTCAACGTCCCCCTGATTTCTTTTCCGGGCACACTGAACGTTGTGCCCAATACGGTGATCCGCGATCAGCAGGCTCTTCGGATCGACGACGTTTTGCGCAATATCCCGGGCGCCAATAAGTTAGGCAACTTGCAAAGGCCCGATTCATTCACCCTCCGCGGTTACGAAGTTCAGTCGCGTGATTTCCGTTGGAATGGTTTTCTCGACCAAACCTATGCCCCGCGCGATGTCGCTAATATCCAGCGCATCGAAGTGCTTCAAGGGCCCGCCTCGATTCTCTACGGCGGCGGTCAGCCGGGCGGCGTGGTCAACATTCTTACGAAAAGGCCTCAAGCGGATCCGTACAATGCGCTCACTTTCATGGGCGGCAGCTACGGCCTTTTCCGCACGACCGTTGATTCCACCGGGCCGATCGACGAAGACGGCCGTTTTCTTTACCGGTTGAACGCCGCCTACGAAACGCGCGGCAGCTTCCGCGATTTCGGCTATAGTGAACGCACTTTTGCCGCACCGGTGCTCACCTGGGTGATCGATCGAGACACCTCATTAACCTTCGAGGGGTCGTATCTCTACCAAAATCAGCATCTCGATACGGGCCTTGTGGCAGCCAACGGCGCACTGAACTCTACGCCGATTAGCCGTTCGTTCAATGAGCCGGGCGACTTCCAACGATTCAACGATTACAAAACTTCAGCGACCCTTGTGCATCGTTTTGAAAACGACTGGTTTGCGAAGATCGGCTTTTTTGCCAACTGGTACGATGCACCGTCTTATGGGACTGTGCCGATTCTCGCAGGAAATAGCCCAAGCTTAGCCCCAATCAACTTCGGCCCCGATACCTTGCTTCGCCAAGTGCAAAACACGTCGATCTTCAGTGAGCGCTACTATTCGATGATCGCGAACCTGGCAGGTTCTTTGGAAACAGGTTTGGTGAAGCATAATCTGGTTTTGGGTACGGAGCTCGGCCTATTCAATAGCCAGAATTTTACAACACAGTTGTCGGACCCTCTGGCGTTCGCGGTTACTCCTTTTTTCCCGTTCCCCATCCCAGTGCCGTCGTCGCCGATCAGCATCAGCGCGCCCCGTTACGGCCAGATACCGCCGGGCACCCCCGGCACATTCAATTCCAGTTACGACCAAAGCCGTTTCGGGTTTTATGCGCAAGATCTGATGGAAATCGGCCCGATGTTCAAAGTGCTCGCCGGCGCCCGTGCCGATATTGTGGACACTCATTTTGATCGGTCGCTCAACAGTCCGTTCGGTGGTTTCAACATCGGGTTCGCCGATACCGTAACGAACCAGACCTACTACCGTTGGACGCCGCGTGTCGGTCTCGTGTTCGAGCCATTGCCAAAGCAGTTTTCGATCTACACGGCGTTCAGTACGTCTTTCAATCCGCCGTCAGGCGGGGCATTCCTTAACGCCAACCCGCTGCAGCCGGAGACAGGTCGTTCGGTCGAGGCTGGCCTGAAGTGGGATATGTTCGAACAACGTCTCAGCCTACTTGCTTCCGCATACTATACGGTGAAGAACAACGTCACCACGCAGGATAGCTTCTTCTTCGCTACTCAACTGGCAGAGCAGCGCAGCCAGGGCTTCCAGATGAGCTTGACGGGTAAGATTACGGAGGCCTGGAGCGTCATCGCGAATTATGCGTACACTGATTCTCGCGTATTCGGCGGCGAAGCGCTCGGCATCGCCGGCGGCACGCCCTTTCGCGGCGTGCCCTATAACAACGTCAACATCTGGTCGCGTTATAACCTGATCGATGACGGACAGCAGACTCTGGGCGTGGCCGTCGGCCTGGTATATGTCGGCGAACGCGTAGGCGACCTTCAGAACACCTTTACGCTGCCGGGCTACACTCGATGGGATGCGGGCCTTTACTACAAGCGCGGCGACTTCAACTCATCCCTCTACCTTGAGAATATCTTCGACAAGCGCTACTACACGAGCTCGGTCGATCAATTCACGGTTTACCCGGGAATGCCCTTCAACGTACGGGCGATGGTCGGGTTCACGTTCTAAGTGCCCGGCTACAATAGCCGAGCCTGAGGCGACAATGAAGTTATCCGTACTTCATAACGCTTTGGGCTCGGCACGAATGCATCAATTCTACGGTCGACTCATGAGCCTTCTAACGCTACGCTTGAGGAACGCTTCTCTGCTCGTATAATAACCAACGCTGCTGGCGGACACGTCCTCACACGATTTCACTGCATTGACTGCCACGCTGAAAGGATTACTCCGGCATGTTTGGCGCCTATCGACTGCGTTTTCACCCTGCTTATTGTGCTGCTCCTTTCGGCTACGTTTCATTCCCCGGATTCGCTCGGTCTTAAGCTTCCCCAGGCTGCAACCCGCGATATAGAGAAGAAGCAGGAGCTCATCCTTAGTGTTGACGCGAACGGCAAGTATTTTTTGAATAATCGGCCGGTGGACATCAATAATCTAGTCTCCGAATTAGTGCCGTTGATCGAAAAATCGGACAATAAGGTGGTTACATTCCGCGGCGATGAAAAAATGGACTACACCGCGTTTATCAAAGCCCTTGACGCCGTCCGAGCTGCGGGCGGCGTTCACATGAATATTTTGCATCAATAGTGTTGCGCGTTTATGCCTGGAAATTTCACCTTTGGTTTGACGTTGAGCGCAAGCGTGTTGCTCCACGCAGGGCTTGGCTGGTGGTACTACGCTCCGCCGCGTGAGGCAAAGCCGCCGCGAATTTCAGTTCAGATCGGCGTGGCTTCCGTCGAGTCACGTGCCGTGAAAGCGACAGCACCCAAAAAGCGGGAACAGCCCAAATCCGAAGCACCGATCCAGAACCCAAATGTAAAGCCGACTTCCAACCTTCAAGCAATTGAAAGATTAGTCGCACCTCGGTTGGCCAAGCAATCGAAGATTCCGGCCCCGTTCGAAAAACTCAACCCGCCCAAAGAGTCGGCGAAAGTATTGCCTCCGAAGCCGTTGGCGTCAGAGTCTTTGCAAGAGCCGAATGAAGTAAAACAGCAAAGTTCTTTCATTGCGAAGCTCCCCTTGCCTGATCCGCCTCCCAAATCAAAAATCAACGAGGTCGAGCCCGAGCCCAAGCGCGAGCCATCGACCAGTAAGGAGAAGGTAATGGACTTAGCCGATGCTTCATCGGCCGCTTCATCGGCCTCCCAAGCGTCAACAGGCGTGAAAGACAACAAGTTGCCGATCCCGCTGACAAGCAATGTCGCCCCGGTATATCCCCCGGAGCTGAATCGAGCACGGCACGCCGGCAAAGTCTTTCTTCAGCTAAACATTAATGAACGAGGCACGGTTGACGAGATCATATTGCTTCGTTCCAGCGGCTTTGCCGCGATGGATGCAGCAGCCATTTATGCAATCCGCCGGTGGAGATTCGAGCCGGGCCAACGCGACGGAAAACCATCGGCATTTGCGGTCAGTCATCAGGTCGAGTTTTTTATCCCCGCGCATCCTTAGGGAGCGCCATGGGGTGCGCCAACCGATTCCGGGCAAAGAGCCAAACCGGCGCCATGGCGCATCTCATCCTGCCCTAGGCGTCGCAACGGGAGGCGCAGAGTCGGCGGCGTCGCGCTCTGGCCAATCAACGACGAATCCGTTGACGCGTTCGAGGCGGATGCGTAACTCGCGGCTTTGACTTTTCCCACGATTTTATCCCATTCGAGGTTTTAGCAACGCACAGGCGAGACGCTTATGTCACGGAAGCTTGAAACCTCTTGCGCGTTTTTCCACGATTTTCTCGGGTTTCGCCTTCGGGAAATATTTCCAAAGGCGGCCCGTCAGAATGACGGGCGATGAGCGTCGAGCGTTTGACCTTGGCTTCATCCCGCAATCCAAATTCTGCACTTTACAGCGTTCGTTTTTCCACGATTTAATTGGAAAGTCGCTTCTGGAAATATTTCCATAAGCGACTTGACTGAGAAAGGCGCGCCGAGCAGCACAAGCTGCCGCGTCCTGTCGTTGCCCGGCAGCACACCTCCTCATGGGCACACCTTCCTCGATGGCACGCGCTTGTCACCCATAAGCGCGGACTTGCAACATTCGACATACTAGCTTAGACACGCTGTTTTACGAAATTGCTTTTCGCTTTGCGTGGAATCGTAGGGGACACTCGCGGCCCTTCCCTCACCCTGCCATCGCCCTGCAAAGCCGGGCGGGAAGAGCTCGCTGCCGATTCGTCAGAAAGGATTAGCGCAGCCCAGCGCTATATTTCGAGGCAGTTTTCTTGTGGTCAACTATCCGGTCCTTCGGTAATTTGCCTATATGTCATCGACCAGTCTGCCAATTGTTCCGGTCATTTCCTGTTCCGGGTGTGGGGTTTGCTGCACTTATGTCGGCCTGCCTCCGGGTTATGGCAAATTCTACTTCGAAAATATGCCCGAGCTTACGGAAGCCGACTGGGCTTCCGTGGATGGGCTTCGCTGGCGTTCGATGCCCTCGGAGCTTCGAGATGGTTTAATTGCCTACGATCGAGCCGTAACCGCCGGCACGGCCATTGATCGCTCGGTGGAAATCGTTCCATGCCTTTGGCACGACGCCGCAACGGGCGGATGCGGCAATTACGAGTGGCGACCTCAGATTTGCCGCGATTTTCTAACCGGTGGTTCAAGCTGTCTGGCCATGCGGCGGGGAGAAATGATCGATTAGCGTTTAGCTCAAATTCGACGTACCAGGGTGATTTCATTTCCTTTGTCGTTATGGCGCACTTCGGTCATAAACGTCCGCATCAATAATAACCCTCGGCCGCAGGGACGTTCCAGATTCACCGGGTCGGTCGGATCAGGTATTGTAGAAATGTCGAATCCTGGCCCTTCATCGCGAATGATATAAGTGGCCTCGCGTGCGGTCTCGCGCGAATTACATGGACCCGACGGTCGGCGTAGGGTTTTTGTCCGCGCCGAGCTTGGCCTAGGCGATGGTAGGAACTGTCGTCCTGTTCGCGCAGTTCGGAGCTTAGCTCCAAGTTGCCATGTTCGATGGCGTTTAGCAACGCCTCGCGCAAAGCCACCGTTAACTGAATGAGGCCGGTTTCGTCCGAGCCGCTCATGCGAAAGACATTGTCTTTCAGATAAGCAACGAGAGGCGGAATCAACGCCGGGTCGTTATCGAGCACAAAATGCGATTCGGTCTGGGTCAGGCAGTCCATTAACCGGCGCTGGCTGCGTTTAACGTGTGACGTCTCAATCAGCGTCTCAACCGTCGGCAGAAGTTCTCGCGCAACTCGCGCTTCGGCACGTAGCTGGCGGCGCCGCCCTGGAGAGCCTGCACGGCTAGATCTTCGCTGCCGTGGGCGGTCATTAAGATGACGGGTAAAAGAGGATAGCGAATGCGAATCTGCAAGACCAAGGCCAAACCATTCATCTCAGGCATCTGCAAGTCGGTGACGACCGCGTCCGGAGCTTCGGCTGCGATCGCTTCCAAAGCTTCTTTACCGTTTGAGGCATAGACGACGAGCAGCCCGGTTGGCTCATCGCCATAGACAGGATCGTGGCGCATCTCCAGCAGTCGGCCGGCCAGACGCCGATCGACGGGAGAATCGTCGACAACGAGGACTTTGCTCATCTCATCCGCCTTTGCGACTGGAGAGTCACTGCCGCAACTTCGCGTATTGCGGCAGAGACAGCCGCTTATTCAAAGGGATGCTTCGTTTCTTTCTTGGCGATGATCTCGTCGATTTTCGGCTCGTTGGCCATCGCCCGCTTGATGGCCAGTTTAACGGCCTCGTAGTTGTTTTTATAGATTTTCGCATTGCTGTTTGCGCTGCCCGCAATGAATACGCCGCAGACAATCACCAGCTTGTCGGCCTGATCGCGCGGAATGACGCCCTCGGCCACTGAGTCGGCTACAGCTCGGCCGACAGCCGCTTGGGCGGGCCCGAACATCTGCATGACCTGCTTGCTGCCTTTCAGCGTCACCTTGGTAATCATCACCGTAGCGGGCTTGCAAATCAAGTTCGGACTGACGACGGCCAGCAGATTCGAGTGGCCGGCCGATTGCCGGGCCAGGGCGCTGGCAAAGGCCACGCCCACGGGGCCTTCTTTGTCGCCAATCAGCAGATCGATGTGGGAAACGTTGTCGAGATCGCTTCCTTCAATAACGAGCGCTTCCCCAATGTACATGGACATGACTTGATCTTCTCCTACTAGGTGAAATTTCGCAAGTGCGACAGCACGACGACCGAGGCCACTATATTAACGTAGGCTGAGAGAGCAAATGGTTTGCCCTCTAAAGTCGAATTTTTGCAGCACTCAACCGCTTCCAGACGGCTCCGATGGATTGATGCGTACGATTCGAAACCCTTAATTTAGCTGATGAGAAGCTGATGCCCCTTTCCATTTCCGATGAGTTGCGCGACCTGCTTGCGATCACTCTCGTGCCAGGTTTGGGCCCGCGCCTGACCGCAGCGCTGCTCGAAAGATTCGGCTCGGCAACGGCGGCCCGTCAAGCGTCTTCGGACGATTTGCGGCAAATTCCGCACATCGGCGCCAGCCTCGCCGGTAAGTTTGCGGCAGCGCTGAAGTCGGTCGATATCGCTGCTGAGCTCGAACGAATCGAGCGTGCGAACATCCGTCTCATTTCTCTCAATGGCCTTGAATACCCTGCGGCATTGGCCACCATCGACGATCCGCCGCGGCTTCTTTATGTTCGGGGAACTATTGCGGCCGGTGATTCGAATGCAGTCGCCATTGTCGGCTCAAGGCAATGCACACCCTATGGCAAACGCATGACGGAGAAACTGGCGGGCGGACTTGCTCGAGCCGGGTATACGGTCGTCAGCGGCTTAGCGCGAGGCATTGATGGCTGTGCTCACCAGGGCGCGCTCGATGCAGGCGGCCGAACGCTGGCGGTGCTGGCTGGCGGGCTATCTTCGATCTACCCGCCCGAGCACGACCAGTTGGCGGACTTCGTCGCCAACGCGGGCGCACTGATCTCCGAAACGCCGATGTCCATGCAGCCACAACGTGGGATGTTTCATGCGCGCAATCGCCTTATCTCCGGGTTAGCGCGAGCAGTCGTGGTTATTGAAGCGAACGATCGCAGCGGCGCGCTCATCACAGCACGACATGCCGCCGAGCAGGGCCGAGAAGTCTATGCCCTGCCGGCCAACGTCGATAGCCCGACAAGCGCTGGCAGTCTCAAGTTATTGCGCAACGGCGTTCGACTTATTCGGGATATTGACGATCTTCTAGAAGATCTGCAGGGCATTCCGGTTCCGAGCATGAGCACGAGTTCGGTGGCGGACGAAAAGCCGACCGCGCCAATCGCACAAAAGCCGCTCGGCATGGAGACCGCTCACGAACGGATCTGGGATTTTCTCGATGAAACAAAACCGGTCGATGCTATTTCGAGCAGCCTCAACCTCAGCATCGCCGATCTGAGCCGTCTGCTGATGAACATGGAGTTGAAACGGCTCGTCCGACGTTTGCCCGGCAACATGTACGAGCGCAAGACATAAGCGTTTTCGATGTGATGGCGGGCCAGAAGCAATAATCAACTTACGCGATCTTCACATATTGCCTCGAAACGCTGGTAGCACGCGAAACCGCATTTGCCGCTTCGCGACTTGTTGACGCGGACGGCTCAACTCAACAAGTGTTTCAGAAGTTCATAGAGCTTTTCTTGTTCGCCTTCGCCATCCCTCAAGCGCGAGTAGGCGCTTTGCTCGTCAACGATTTTGAGGCGGCGCTCACTCTTCTCGACCAGTTGCTTCATGCGCTTTTCACTGCGATAGGTAAGCACGATGTCCGGCCCATTGCGATGTATCGTCGTCACCTGCCAGTTGGCCGCGAGCAAGCGCAACTCCGTGATGCGCAACAGCCATTCGGCGGCATTCGGCACTGGCCCATAGCGGTCGCGTAATTCGGTACGGAAATCGTCGACCTTGCGAAAGTCGCGAATGCGGGCCAGTCTTCGGTAAACCTCCATGCGTAGCTTTTGCCCCTGTACGTAATCGCGCGGGAGAAAGGCAGGCCAGGGGAGATCGATGCTAACTTCCAAAGACGTCTTCAGCGGCAGATTTTTGATCGAACGCACGGCATTTTCGAGTAATTGACAGTAAAGCTCATAGCCGACGGCGGCGATGTGACCCGATTGCTCGGTGCCGAGAATGTTGCCCGCGCCTCGGATTTCCAAATCGCGCATGGCGATTTTGAAGCCGGCGCCGAGAGCAGTGAATTCTTCGATGGCCTTCAGCCGTTTGACGGCGTTGGGCGCAATGGCTCGTTGGTTGTCCAACAGCATATAGGCGTATGCCCGATTCTTCTGCCTGCCGACGCGTCCGCGAAGTTGATGTAAGTCGGCCAAGCCATAGTTATCCGCTTGATCGATGAAAATGGTGTTCGCGTTTGGGATATCGAGCCCACTTTCGATGATGGTGGTCGCCACCAGGATATCCGCTTCTTTGCGCACGAACTGGAGCATGGCCTTTTCCAGTTCGCCTTCGCCCATCTGGCCGTGGCCGATGGTTATCTTCGCTTCCGGCACGATGGTCTGAATTCTGTTGGCGATCACCGCAATGTCATGCACGCGGTTGTGGACGAAATAGACTTGGCCATCGCGATTCAGTTCGCGCAAGATTGCAGCTCGAATAAGCTTCTCATCCCAGCGGATAATGCGCGTCTCAACGGGCAAGCGTTCGGGGGGCGGTGTTTCCAGATTGCTGATGTCGCGAATGCCCAGCAGCGCCAAATGCAGCGTGCGCGGGATCGGCGTTGCCGTCATCGTGAGGACATGAACCATCGCCCGCAGATGTTTGAGTCTCTCTTTGTGTTCGACGCCGAAGCGTTGCTCTTCATCGATGACGACCAGCCCCAAGTCTTTGAATTGAACGTCTTTCGAAACCAGGCGATGCGTGCCGATAATCACATCGATTTCCCCGGCGGCGACGCGCTTTAACACTTTGCGTTGCTCGCCCGCCGAACGAAAACGGCTGACGACATCGACGGTAAACGGATAAGGCCCGAGGCGGGACGAGAAGGTGCGGAAGTGCTGCTCGGCCAGCACCGTTGTCGGCACCAGCACCGCTACCTGTTTGCCGCTGTCGATCACTTTGAAAGCGGCGCGAATGGCCAGCTCGGTTTTGCCATAACCGACGTCGCCGCAGAGCAACCGATCCATCGGCCTGGCCTTCTGCAAATCTTCTTTGATCTCTCCGACAGCGGTTAATTGATCGGGCGTTTCCTGGTAGGGGAAAGTTGCTTCGAACTCGGTCATCCATTCCGAATCGGCAGGGAAAGCAAAGCCGGCCTGCGAAGCGCGCATGGCCTGTATTTGAACCATGTCAGCCGCCATGTCGCGCACCGCTTCGACAACGCGATCCTTCTTTTTACCCCAAGCAGTGCCGCCAAGCTTCGACAACTCCGGATCGCTCTTGCTGCCGCCGACATACTTCTGCACCAAGTCGATCTTTGAAACAGGCACATACATCTTGATGCCATCGCGAAACTCAAGCAACAAATGCTCTTCCTGCATCTCATCCTTGTCGCCAACCTCCTTCTTTTCTTCATTCCGAATTCCGAATTCCGCATTCCGCATTTCGGAATCGTTCCGAATTCGAGAGAGCATCTTCATCCCGCGATACCGTGCAATTCCATGCACGATATGAACGACCAAGTCTCCTTCGTTGAGTTCGAGAAACGAATCGATGGCCCGCGATTCAATACGCCGTTTCGGTAAGCCAGCCGCCGGCCCTGCCTTTTCGCCAGCCGGCGCTTGTTCGCGATGGAAGAGTTCGTGGCTGCCGATGACGACCACGCCCGCTTCGACCAGTCGAAAGCCGGAACGCACGGAGCCGGTAACCAAGCTTAGGCGCTTGTCCTCGGCTAGTTTACCTGCTTCCAGCACCTGCTTCAGGCGATGCACTTCCGCATCGTTCTGACAGGCAATGAGCACGCGATCCTGCGCCGTCACCGCATCGAGTTCATCGCGCACCCGGCTTACGTTGCCGCTGAAGCGTTCGATCGATTCAACGCGAAGATGGACGGCCAGTTCGATGGAAGGCCTCGGCATGGCCGACAGCGTAACGTTCGGCATCTTCATCAACAAAGAGAAAACGCCGTTGACCGTGAACAGGCCAACGGTATCGCTGACGCTTTCGAGGAAGAACCTGCCTTGTTCTTGGATGTCGCCTGGCTCAACCAGCGCCACCCAGCTATCGGCAGGGAGATGATCCATCAGGCAGGCCGTTTGAGAACCAGTATCGGCCGCGACACGCGCAGCCCCGTTGCCGAGAATGACGACTTCTTTCTCGTCGCCCAAACTGCGCTGACTGGCTGCCGAAAAGGAACGGAGCGATTCGATTTCATCGCCAAATAGTTCGAGCCGATATGGGGCCTCGGCGTCGGCCGAAAAGACATCGATGATGCCGCCGCGCTTGGAAAACTCGTTCGGCATTTCAACCGCATCAACGCGCTTGAAGCCGTTCTCGACGAACCACTCCGTCAACTGAGCGACATCAATCGTCTCGCCCACACGTAAGCGTTTGCCGCGATTCGAAAGGTCGGCCCGGCTTGGCGCAGGCTGCATCAAGGCCGCTATCGTAGTCAATACAATCTGTTTCGAACCGGCGGCCAGTTTCTGCAACACGCGCAGCCGTTGGCCCGGCACCTCATCGAGAACAGTCCGCTCCGGCGGCCAAGATTCCCACGCCGGGAAATGGAGTGCTTTGCGCCGAGAAAACTTTGAAGATCGTAGCTCCAAGGGTCAATATCAGCCGGATGTGCAAGCACAATCAACAATACCGATGGGGCTTGTTTTCCAAGTGCAGCGGCGGCCAGCGCCGCTGATGAACCCCAGGCGCCGTCAATCACGCCGCTTTGCTTATGGCTGAGCCCATCAATAAGCGCAGCCCAACCCTCGGCGTCTTCCAAAAGACGCGGCAGATCGATTAGGGAATTTGCACTGGCGGCCATGTCCGCAACGGGCATCAAAGGTTCCTTCCGCTGTCAACCAGGGAGCGAAAGGAATTATAAGGAGTTCTCGGCCGAGAAGCGCGGACTCAACAAAGCGAAAAATATTTAGCCACGGATGGAACACAGAACAAACACGGATAAACCGAAGAAGCTAAATCAAGGCGGGTCGTCGAGCACGCCGTCGGATGTTTGATTTATCCGCGTTTCTTCCGTGTTTAATCCGTGGCTGATGGGTTTCGATTTGACACTGGCTGTCTCGTACTTAGAAACTTCTCGTTGGTCTCAGGCGCAGCTTCGCTAGCTATTTGTCTAGCTTCGTAACCGTCACGCTCTGGATGCTATACTTGCCCGAGTTCAGTGTAAAGTTGTAGGCCCATTGGCTAACAAACTGGGCATCGTTGATTTTCCATTTCGCTGTGTGCCATTCTTTATTGTCCGGCACATCGTAGGGTTCGGCCTTCTTGTAGCCGCTCGTCGATTCATAGGTCAGTGTGAGCTTCGCCGGATCGTTCATGGCATTGCGGCGGACTATAACACTGATTTCAATCGGTGTTGTTTCGTAAGAGAGAAAGTTCGGATCGACCATGTAAACATTGCCGCCCGGAACCGTGCCCACACGCGCTGAGCCACCGTAGGCGAGCACATCCTTGGCGATCGACTCCGCCGACTTAGTGTGCAGGCCTTTCTCCGCGTTCTTCTCACCGAATGTCACAGATACTGATTTTGCGCCTGTATAGTCGCCGCCCCATGGGAACGGTTTGGCCTTGTTGTCCTTGGCCAACTTCACCAGGTTCTCCGGCACGCCATCCACGAGGATCGGGGCGATGGTCAGCGCATAAGTGGTTGCTTCAACGGCTTTGCCCGTCAATGGGTCAACGATTTGGACGGCACGCCCGAAATCGACTTTATCCGTCGTTAGACTTGCTGCCCAGGTTGCGAGCACCGTCCCTTTGGCGCCCTCAAATACGAAGCCGTAGTGCTTGTCGTTTAGCAGTAGCCAGCCGAGATAAGTTGGATGTGGCCCGAAGTGTTTGATCACTTGCGCAAACGCTGTGTAGGCAGGGCGCGGCACTCCCTTGGCATCGAGCAACCCCATCGGGCCGCTGTCACCGTCGCGCCCCTCGAACCACTGGATGGTATTGATGCCTTGCGCAATCCCCATCGAATAGTATTTCACAAGGGCCTGGGCTTGAATTTCTGGGCGCTGAATTCGCCGATCTTATGGCTGTGTTCTCCACCCGCCGCGAAGCCCAGCTCAGTGAAGATGATCGGGCAACCGACCTTCGCCGGATCCCGAGCGGCGAGCATCTTTTGCACCGTGCTTCGGATTTGCAAGTAAACCAATTCGGTGCCGGGATGGGTGATGGTGCATCCACCGACTTCGTACGGATGCAGCGTGATGTAATCGAAGTGCCCCTTCGCACCGGCGGCGATCGCCTGGTCGAGATAGGTGATGGCCACGGATTTGGCGGCGATGCCGATCTTGCAATCGGGATCGACAGCCTTGGCAGCATCGTAGGCTGCCATCACGATCTTGGCATAGTCGGCCGCCGTCTGGTCACGGCCTGTGCCGTTCGGCGGCTCGTTCCACACTTCCCAATACTTGATGCGCCCCTTGGCGTGTTTAACGACTTCGGAGACATATTTCGACCAGCCCGCAAGATTGTGCACCGGCAGGGTGCCGGGCTTGTCTTTCGTGTTCCACTTTGGACTTCCAGCTAATATGCCGCCGAATGCAATGTGCCGCCCTTCCAGATAAGTCATCTGCTTGTCGAACGCATCCCAAGTCCACTTCCCTTCCGTGCGCTCTACTTCACTCCAACCTGTATTGCAGCATCGATGGTTTGCGACGCCGATCTCGACCATTTGTGGGATATAACTCGCGTTCGCTTCCGCCCCCCAGTTGCGAGCATGACAACTGCCAATACCAAACGGGCTGGCCGTTACATCGGTAGATGGCGCAGGTTTCTCGGCTGCGCCGGCTTCGCGAAAATGCGGCAGCGTGCCGGCAAGGAGGACTGCGACAAAGGCCGCTGAGCGAATGAGTCTCGTCGTATAGCTCGTCTTCATGAATAGCCTTGTTGTTTTAGTTCGGGACAGTCAGCGGTCCACTCCCTAACGGTCGCGGCTTTGAAAAGGCGCTATTCTTGTAGGGTGGGTGAAGGCTTTGCGCAACCCACTGGACATCAATCCGACACATTTTAGTGTAGAAGTCGCATTGGACGAATGCTTTCGTTGAAGTGAATTTCCCCCAATTGTCGTAGCAGCGATACGACAATCTGCTGATCAACAAACTGCACCATCCAGAGTAGTTTTTTTTCCAAAGCCGCGACTGAATTCCACTTCAAGTTGTCGCTACACTGTAGCGACAATCGCCGCTCCGTATTCCGCCCTTTTCTCTTTCAGAATGTCTTGGCGAATACGTGTGCCTATGTTCCAATAGAGCAGAGTTAAGCCTGCGTTCACGCTCTGCGCGGCGCGCTGCCGTGCTTCAAGAATCAGGGACCGTAATTCAGCCAATAGCTCCTTGCGCGGCGTGGGCTGGCCAGCTTTAGGTTTTGCTAATGCCTTGCCCGCGTCGGCGGATTTTTTCGTAACACGCATTAAAAACTCGCAGCAGTCAGCCCGAAAGTAACCAAGGGTACATTGTACGCTTATTCTCTGGGCGCGCAGTTACTTAGCGCCCGGCCTATCGAGCAACCCTCGAACTTGCTGTTCCACGTTTTGTTTTACTGTACCTGCCAGCATCCGCAGAAGCCAGGGGAGCGCCACCTCTACGTTTACTTTGTGGTCTTCCACCGTCATATGCCCCGAGATCGGTTGTCCCATCGCACTCAGCGAGAAGACCATCTTGTCGCCTTCCCAAGTTTCCTGCAAACTCCCGATGGCACTCACCTGCCCGCGCACCGCCCCCATCTGCTCCCGAATCCGCCGCTTGGCCTCATCGCGAGTGAGCTGATGCGGTATCGAGATGGTTAGGTTTTCCATGGTTAAGCTGTGTGGTGATCAGGTGGGAAGGGCGGCGAAAGTAGAACACCGTTTTATTCTACTGTGCGAGGGGTGGTGAAGGTCAAGCGATTTGAAGAAAGGCCGCCGGACAAAGACGCGGGTGTTCGGACACTTCGCAACAAATTCCGTGTGGTTCATGAGATCGTTGTCACGCAGAAAAAAAGAAGCCCTTCGGCTCTCGACGAAAGGCTTCTCGATCAAATCAGTCGGGGTGGGCGGATTTGAACCGCCGGCCTCCTGCTCCCAAGGCAGGCGCGCTAGCCAGACTGCGCTACACCCCGATAATTCTTTTGACTAGTCTATCGTATTCAACAGAGGCTGGAAAGGCGGGATTGGTTCACTTGGAAATCTCGAAGGAGTCGAGAAATTGCTCCGCCTCTTTCGACATCACCGTTTCTTTTTTCGAACCCGAGACAATGATCTGATAAAGGCGGGGGCCTTTCAGGTAGGTGCGAATTCGTAAGAAATGGTCATCGCCTTTGACGAGTGTATATGCTCGCCCCGGTACCGCATCTTTACCGAGAGTAATTTCCTTGTCTTCCAGAACCTTCCCGTCAGGCCCCTTTGTTCCATCGCGAGTGCGGACCAATACGGCCTGCGGCTTTTCGTTGGCAACCGCGGCCGGGTAGTCATTGTAGGCGATCATCATGCCCAACTCGTTTTTTTTCTCGTAACCAATGATGTGCATTGTCAGCGGTCCAATGGGCGTCTTGACTTCCTGCGTCGATTCCGTCGGCTTGCCTGGAAAGGCGACGCTGAATTGACCTTCGGGTGATTTGTATTTGTCCTCGGCCAGCGCCGGCGCTGCGAACGCAAGAATCCCAATGACGGTGATGCGGTGGATCGGGTTCATATAAGTACCTATGGGGCCTGGAATGGTTCGTGGCCATTCTACTAGGTGACGCGTAGGCGCCGCTAGAGGATTGACCGGATATGAAGGATGTTCCAGCGGATAACGACAGTTTCGGCGAGCCGGAAGCGTCAGCGACCGGAGAAATCCTGGAAAAACTACGTAAGTCTGCTACTCCGGTCGCTCACGCTCCCGGCTCGCCAAAACCCGATGGCGCGAACGAACGTCTCTGGACCATCCCGAATGCCCTCACACTGAGCCGACTGCCTTTGTCAGTGCTGCTCTTCTTTTGCATCGCTTCCAGTTGGTGGGCGCTCGCTTTGCTGACGTTTAGCGTTGCCTCGCTTACCGACTGGCTCGATGGATGGTGGGCCCGCAAGTTTAACCAGATGTCGGCTTTTGGCCGCACGTTCGACCCGCTTATCGACAAAGTGATGGTGGCGGGCGCCTTTGTGTACCTAATGCCAGTTCCTGAAGCAGGCCTGTCGCCCTGGATGGTGACGGTGGTCATTAGCCGAGAACTGTTGATCACTGGGATCCGCGGCTATATCGAATCGCTCGGCAAGAAATTCGGCGCAGATTGGTTCGGCAAACTGAAAATGATCCTCCAGTGCGTTGCTTTAATTGCCATCCTGTTGGTCATGACACTGCGAACGCAACCGTGGGCCAACGCATTGATTGAGACCTTTCAGGTAATCCAGCAAATCATTGTCGGGACCATGCTGGCGGCAACCGTGGGCAGCGGCATCCAGTACTGCCTGAAGGCCTATCGGCTGATGAAAGGTCATTAGTCGCGATGCGAAGTCTTCACAGCGCTTTGAGCGATTGCAATCCTTAGTGTCCCGGAAGTCTGACGACTTCCGCTACGCTTGAATGCCTGTCCCGTAGCAGAAGTCGTTAGACTTCCGCTGAACGCCCTGGAAGTCTGACGACTTCCGGGCGCGGAACGTAAATCAGCTCGAAATCAAGCGCCGAGCAACAGCTTGCAAATGTCATCCCACAAGCCGCCTGATGGCGGGTTGGCGGGATCGACTGTGCCTGCGCCGAGACAAGTAAAGCAGCGCGTACCATCGGGCAAGAGTTTCTTGCCACTGCACGTTGGGCAAGGAATCGGCAGCCAGCCGAGTTCCCCTGGCTGATAGTCGTAGAAGCCCATCCCGTGGCAGAGCTTACAGGCTGGGTTCTTATTGCACGGACAACGTATTTTCTTGGCCATGCGTTCTCACAATCGCGGGGCGCCAGGCTTGATCGGCGGCTGAAACGCGTTGGCGCCCTTTACTTTCACCTTGCGCATATAAACAGCATCTCCGCAGGTGGCGAAGAGGACATCACCGTTTTCACCGCCGAAGCAGAGATTTGATATTTTGCCGTTCGGCGTCGGGATAATGCAATTCACGCGCCCCGCCTGGTCGCACACCTGTAAGCCAAGCCGGGTGGCCACCCATAAACGTCCATCGCGATCAACGCGCATGCCGTCGGCGCCGCTATCGTCAGCGGTGTCCGGAACATGCAAATGGTAATACTTCTGCTTATGGGCAAGCGTGCCATCCGGCTTGATCTGATAGCTGTAAACCCAATGGCTACGGCTGTCGGCCACGTAGAGCAAGCTTTGATCCGGAGAAAGGGTAATGCCGTTTGAGAACTTCAAGCCGCTATCTACGACTTTTTTCTCGCCCTTCGGATCGATGTACCAGACTTGACTCGGCGCTTTGCCATCCCATCCAGGATTGGTGACGTAGATGCCGCCATCGCTTTTAACCACGATATCGTTTCCGCGAAATCCCTCAGCTATCGTCGTCGGCTTCCCTTCGGTATCGTAAGCGATGATTTTTTCTTCTCCGCCGGCGACGGCATATAAGCGGCCATCCGGTCCGAACGCTTGGCCGTCGCCCTTTTTGGAGTCTTCTAAAAAGGTGCTGATCTTGCCATCGAGCCCAATCTTGTACGTCTTGCTGTTAGGCACGTCGTTGAAGAAGACTTCACCTTTGGCGTTGACGGCCGAGCCTTCGGTAAACTTGTACCCCGATCCAACAAAGCGCCAGTTCTCAGCCGGGAGCAGAACGTCACGCAACTGCGGCGAGCCCGCGCCCGGCTTTAAGGGTGTTGCATAGTCCTTCCAAAGCCACTTCATGGCATCGGGAAAAGCGATGCCGGCGTCTTTGTTATTATGGCCGCTCGTTCCCCAAACATGTTCCACTTCGTAGCCGGCAAACTTCAACGTGCGCTCCATCTCCTGATTCGCCATCCACCAATCGCCGCCGTAGATGTTCAGATCGCCGCTGCCGTCTTGCAAGAATACCCGGATCGGCTTGGGCTCGTACTTGCGGATCAAAGTCGGGTAGACGTTGCCGCCGCGTAAGCCAACATAGGTGCCGATGCCGCTGAAGACTCGCCTAAAGGCATCGGGTCTTTCCCAAGCTGCCGTGAAAGCGCAAACGGCGCCGCTGCTGGTGCCGCCGATCGAGCGATCGTTGCCGACGTTGGAGAGCTTAATGGCTCGGCCATCCGCAGTTGTTTTCTTTTCCACTTCCGGCAGCAGTTCTTTCAGCAAGAAACGGGCATAGTCGTCGCCTAACCCATCGTATTCGTAGCTACGGTTGAACCGTGCAAGGGATTTATCGCTGTCCGCTTTGACGACACCCGGCGTTACGAAAACACCGATCAAGATTGGTATCTCTTTCTTGTAAATCAACTGGTCGAACACGTCAGGAGCATTGAATTGAATGCCGTCTTGATTGACGTGAACGCATGCGGGCGTTTTGCCGTCGTATTGCTTCGGCACATAGACCGAGACGTTGCGCGAAGTGCCCGGGAAAATCTTGCTTTGGTCGAACGTGAACTTGAGAATTTCCCCTTTGGCGCTCCGTCAGCCGGATCAGCCGCGCTTTGTGACAAATGCGGCAGCAGAATTAAGCAAAGAATAACCAATGCCAGTTTGCGGAAAGACATGGAAGCGATCCTATTCTCGCCTAAGGGTGGGAAGGTCGGCGACTCGGTTGATCTTATGGACTTCAAATGCCGCCGTTCACGAATTGTTTTGTGTATCGGACTACGACGGATCAGCCGACCATGGTGCGAATAGCCAAAAAAATCGAGCACCTCGGCAAGCCCGCCTAAGCTAGGACGTACTCCTCGCTGACGGAACCGATTTCGTAAAACAGATTCAATGAAAGAAGAAATCAACGGCTTGCTCGTTCTCGATAAGCCGGGTGGGATGACTTCACGCGAAGTTTGCGACCGGGCGATGCGCTGGTTCCCACGGCGGACGCGTATCGGCCATACCGGAACCCTCGATCCCCTGGCCACCGGCGTATTGGTGCTTTGCCTCGGTCGCGCGACGCGGTTGGCTGAGTTCGTGCAAAGGATGGACAAAACGTACGAGACGATGATCATTCTCGGCGCCCGCAGCGACACGGACGATCGCGATGGAACGATCGTTCATACTCTAGACGCTAAGCCTGTCGAACTTGAAAGTCTGCAACATTTCCTGGCGACATCGGTCGGCGAAATCATGCAGACGCCGCCGGACTATTCGGCCGTCAAAGTTGATGGCAAGCGCGCCCATGCCATCGCCCGCAAGGGGCGCGAACTGCGTATTGAGCCGCGCAACGTCCAGATTCATGGAATCGAGATTAAAGCATACGCCTGGCCCCAACTCGAACTGGCTGTTCGTTGCGGCAAAGGGACCTATATCCGCTCGCTTGCCCGCGACCTAGGAGAGACACTGGGCGTGGGCGCTTATGTATCGCAGCTGCGACGCACCCACGTAGGACCATTCGAGGCAGGCCAGACGCTCAACCTCGATGCCTCCAAGGAAGAGGCGCGGGAGCGACTGCGCCCCGTTGACGATGCCGTCTCCCAACTGCCAAAGGTCCATTTCGGCGAAGTCGAAGTGAACATTCTACGCCATGGCCAAGGTGTGCCGGCGCCCGCCGTTTTGATTGCAACCGGCAGTAAGCTCTGCGCGATGTACGGCATCGATAACGCGCTGGTTGGCGTTGGGACCGTCGGCGACGATGGCCAGGTGAGGCCGGTTAAGATTCTTTACGGTATTTAGGATGGACTTCCAGGTAGGCGTTCACGCGATCAAGCCGGGACACCGCTGTCGCCAAGAACTTCACCGCTTGAATCAAGCGTTCGTCTGGCTCGGCGGTGCTCAGCCGGAGGAAGCCCTCACCCGCATCGCCGAAACATTCTCCGCCTAAACAAGCGACGCCCAACTGTTCATCGGCAGCTTCGAGCAAGTACATCGCCAGCCCGTGCGAACGGATGCCGAGTCGGGCGCATATGGCGGATACATTCGGGAAAACGTAAAAGGTGCCGGCCGGCATCAAGACTTGAACGTCTTTCACTTGGCTAAGTTCGTTTACCAACAGCTCGACCTTGCGCTGAAATTTTTTCATCGTTTCATCGCGTTCGGTTGCGTCATGCTGTAAAGCAGCCATGCCCGCCAACTGGGTAATCGGCGGCACGCATGAGAGCGTCGTATTGATCATCTTGCCGATCGCATTTACGATCCGGGTACTGCTGACCGCATAGCCGACGCGCCAACCGCTCATGCTGTACGACTTGCTGAACGTGTAGGCGCCGATGCATTGGTCGAGCATCCCCGGTTCCGCCAGCAACGAACAATGCTTGCCCTGCCAGGTCATATGGCAGTAAGGTTCGTCGGAAAAAACGGCGATTTCACGACCGCGCACCAGATCGGCGATGGTCTTCAAGTCTTCGACAGTGGCGATGCCACCGGTTGGATTGTGCGGCGAGTTGAGGAAAATGGCCCTCGGCTTCTTCGACGTCTTTATGAAACGCTCGACATCGTTCAGGTCGGGCCGAAAGGCGTTTGCTTGCTTTAGTGCGGAAAAGGTCGGCACGCCGCCCCGACGAGCAATGTTCGGCACAAACGTTGGAAACTGCGGGCTAAACAGCAGAACTTCATCGCCAGGCTCTAAAAACAGTTCGCAAAAAAAGGTTTCAAAGATCTTGGCGCACTGCTGCGACAACCACGTTCTCGGCCTTGGCTGGGATACCAAACTCTGTGCGTACGCTCTCGGCGATCACTTCGCGAAATTCAGGCAATCCCATTGAGGGACAATAATGCGTCGCGCCGTCGTCGATCGCTTTTTTGCCGGCTTCCAAAGCATTTTTCGTAGTAGGAAAGGGGCTATCGCCGATTTGCAACTCGATGACATCTTTGCCAGCCGCTTTCAATTTTTTGGCGACGGCCAACACATCAAAAGCAGTCTCCGCCTGCAGCGAGTGCGCGAAGCGACTGAATGGGACCATTTGGATCTCCCTGTTCCGCAATCCTGATCCGCTTAGCGAGTTGTAATCGTCTGATGCAACGGCAGCAGGATGCCCGGCAGCACATGGCTTTCAATAAGTTCCTGGGCCATCCGGCGACGGCTCCAATACGCCTCGCTGAATGTTTTGAAAGGAGACTTGCTCCAAAGCTGGTGCAGCTGGAAGTAGACTGTGATCGGAAGTTCCGTGTACTGCCCCGACTGCACTTGGAAGGCTGTCGTACGCGATTCGACCCAAAGCCTTGCCTGTAATGAACCCTGCTCGTCAAGGTTTACCATCATGGATGGTTCGAAATGGGTCACCTTACTGCCGGGAAGCTGCAGTATTCCTTCGAATGGCGAGCCTTGCGCTAGGGCTTCCGCCACCACTTCATCGTGATTTCCCTGATAGAGAAAGTCGAAGGTGAATACAACATCCAACGCTTCGCAATTGAGCGAAGACAAGTCAAGGTGATAGGGCGCAATGTCCAGTACCCGTTCGTGTTGGCGATCGGCGTCTTCGAGCGTATCCGGGTTCATATGGGCACTAGCGAGACGGCGCGGCTCCAGCGTGACTGAGCGCAGACTTCCCTTCATCCCGATCCTCTTCCAGAACGAATTCGCCATTTTCGCGACGTTCAAACTCCGTCATCTGCGGAAACGTCTTTTGAATCGCCTCGAAGAAATGCAGCACTGTCTCCGTACCGGCCGGCAAATCGAGTTTGGTGTTCAAATACGCGAAAATGCCAAAATCGTCGCACAAGGCGGCATAAGGATTCATGAAAGACCTTTCAGGACGCGGGACACCCGTAAAAAGGCGAAGCAGACGCCCCGAAATCTATTGAAGATGTTTTGCCGGAAAATTGCAATAGCTGGGAAAGAGATTCTGCATTTAACAATTGGGCCGGCAACGGAAAAAACCGTCCCTTAAAGCAATGAAAGAATAGCGAACACCCTTTCGCCGAAGTCGGCTCGCTCTGGCAACCGCTCTTTGCGAGTTCGGTCATGAGATGTAGAATAAAACCAGCAAAACCGGAGGGATGGCAGAGCGGTTGATTGCACCGGTCTTGAAAACCGGAGATGCCGTAAGGCATTCGTGAGTTCGAATCTCACTCCCTCCGCTTGGATTTCGTTGGTTTTCCGAGCATTTTCGGGCATTTGCTGTATTAGTCCTGACTCCCCTTTATTCCCCTCATTACTGCACATAAACGCACTGGAGTGCGTGTCGGCGACCCCATCTAGTACATGTGGGAGTACATGCGAAACATGCGCGCTGTGCGTTCCGGTTGTAAGTAAAATCTCTCGCTCCTGAAGTGGTGAACGCGCTGGTAGAAATTTAGGAAGCTTCTCTGCGGCTGACGCAAGGTCATTGAGTCGCGGATGCGAATAGTTGGCCGTCAGCGTGGGTGTAGAATGGCGGGCCATTGCTTGAGCCGTTCGTAATGAGACCCCTCCACGGTCCAACAAAGTGATAAACGTATGCCTGAGCGCGTGAAAGTCGGCGTAAAGCGTTCCGGTTGGCCCGTCGATGCTGTAAGCGATGCCAGCGGGCTTCAGATCGTGCCGAAGGATGTAGGCAGCTTTCTTTGAACTAGCCCATGTTCCCGGCCAAAGGAATTCATCGGCTCGAATCTTCGCGACGAAGGACCGAAGTTCGTCAGCAAGGTCCTGAGGAATTGGCTGCGACGCAGCAGTGCGGTTTTTGGCGTCCTCAGCACGTAACGCGACAACGGGGGAACCATCATTTAGGTTAAAGTGTGCGGGTGTCAATGAGGCGAGTTCTGACGCTCGGAATCCGGTCCCGGCTGCCGTCGCATAAAGTAGATACCGCTGCTCCCCGTTCAGGCCCTTAATGACGCTTGCATTGTCGCGGGCCACGGTTAACAGCCGGGTGAGTTCGTCAGCCGTCAACTCACGTCTATCATGGCGACGGTCGAGTTTCACATTACCACCGTGGAGATGTTTGATCGGGTTGCTCGGAATTCGTCGGTCACTTACCATCCAGTTCAGGAATGACTTCATCGAGGTCAGATAGTGATTGGAAGTTTGAATACTTAAACCGCCTGATCGCTTACCTCGGCTGGCGCCTTTTGTGACTGGCAATGTTCGTTGTTCTGCAAGCCACTCGGCCAGACGTGACGCTGAGATGTCAGCGACACGTGCAAACTTGCAACCCTCTAACATTGCCGTGCATCGAGACGTGGCTAACGCTGCATACTCGTTAGTGCAGCCATCTGCCAGCATCGATCGCTCGAAGTCTTCTAAGTGCAAAAGCAGCGGTCGCTTCAAATGTTCTTCAGCAGGGTCGGTTAGGCCGACTGACTCACGCGAAGCGCGGCGTTCTAGTTCGGCCGCTCGCTGCTCAGTCGCACCCTTATCCTTGAAGCCGGGAATCGGTTTCGATTCACTCGACAGCCGGATGTACCACTTCGAAACGGGCTTGAGGTACTTCGTTCCATCCTTGCTCAGCTTGTAGAACACCGCACGGCCGCGTTCTGTCATGCGAACGAACGGTCGCATTATTCCCGAATCGTCGCGCCTCTCGACGATTACAGCATTTGCAGGAAGCAGTTTCGGGTAGGTAGGCTTATAGACGAATGCCATGGTAAAAATCTCTCTCTGAGAAACACTTCGAACACTACATCTTCAAAAACTTAAGAACGTTGAAAATGTTATCATTTGACGATCAATAAAGGACGAATAGCGTAGTGCTACTTCGCTTTGCTGCGCTCCAGGACACGGGCAACTTGCATCGGGTTCCAGGGCTTGCCGCGACGGGTCGTATGTCCTTCAGCACTTAGCTTGTCGGCAATGGCTTGAAGCGACATGCCTTCATCTCGCCATTGTTTCATTGCCGGCGCCAAGTCCGTGTAAGCTTCGCATGCATTTGCTGAAACGACTTTGGCGGCAACTATTCGCCCTTTGGCAAGTCCATCGATCCGGGCCTGCTCGCGGCCGTCCCAGTGGCCGGGTCGGGCAGAGCCGAGTTGAACCCCTCGAACCTTTGCCGCTTGAAGGGCGGCTTTCGTCCGAGCGGAGATTCGTTCGGCCTCATCTTCAGCAACCGCTGCCAAAATATGAACCGTCAACTTGTTCGCGGCAGCGTTATCGCAGGCGATGAAATCAACTCCCGCTTCCATTAGCTTTGACAGAAACGCGACATTTCTCGCAAGCCTGTCCAGTTTTGCGACTATCAACGTCGCCTTATTCCTCTTCGCGTGAGACATAGCTCGCGCCAGTTCCGGCCTCTCGGCGAGTTTGCCTGATTCTACTTCTCGGTAGCTCGCAAGAATGCGGGCACCGGTCTGTCTCGCGTACGCTTCGACCGCTGCCTTTTGTCCTTCCATCCCCAATCCGCTCTGACCCTGTTTCGCGGTGCTGACGCGGTAGTAAGCGATTATGTCGGCCATAATGAAATCCCTAGTAAGTCACGTTCTTAGCTCACATGGGTAATTTAACACATCTTTCGTTGTCCGTCAAAAGATTCGTTAAGAAACCTTTTTTGCCTCAATTATTGCTTGGATCAATGATTCAAGCGTATCGGCAACATGCCGGGCATGATTCCGCGTCGCAAGAGAAAATCGCGCATCGTCAGCGATACGTTGATGCACTGCCAGGGCCTGTTTACGCTCGTCAGCCGATAGCTTTGAAAGCCGCAGGGCTTCTACTCGGAACAGATCGCCAAGCGGGAGTGCGTTCACTCGTTTGTCGGCCCCATTGTCACGACGGTTCATTTTGCCATCCTGCCGTTAGTGCCTTGTGAATCCGGTTCACGATTCTTATCGACGCTCTCTTGCTTGACTTGCTAAGCGGTATTGAGCCTGAACCCGCATGATCGAAACGTCGCGATCACTCAGAGCCGCTGGAACCACGTGAAAAAACAAACCATTCGAAAATGTAGTCATTTAGCGATTAGCGAGATTCCAGAGCTTTTTCCCCCTTTTTGGCGCTAAGGGCGCAATATTCGCATTTTGCATTTGCTGCACCAAATGCTTTTTCGGCTATGCGACCAGTAGCGTACTCCCCCGCATTTTGTGCAATTCGTCATTACTCGCGGGCGCCAGCTCGCCCAGTCGCAGGAAGGCCACTGGCTGCACCGCCAAAACTTCGCCCATCTGACTGCCGTCAAGATTTCAACACGTTCACCGCAGATCGGACAATTTGGATGCCATTGAACTGGCGGCCGTGGAAGCAAGCTGCAAAGAGAAATAAGTCGTCGCACCTTGGCAGCGGCTCGTTCCAGTTTCATACGAAGACGGGGGTCTGCTACCTGCCATCGGCAAAGCGTCGCCAGGTGAATCCCAGCATACTCGGCAGACTCGCGTAAGCTGCAACCATTTCGTCTGGCTTCAAGCATTTTTTTTGTGGCAACCGCTTTATCATGCACTGTAATTCCTCACTCAAAGGTCCGGATCTGATCGACAAAAGCCCCCCAGGCGCTTTTTCGGCCTCACATCTACCAGTTCAAGGCTGCCGTCACAAATCGCGATCTTTTAGCCGCCGACGCTCGCGCTCATCGGCTCTCCTTTCGGAACGCACCTTTCTACAGGCACCGCGATAATCCCAAAGTTACGAAAGAGCGTTAAGCTTAAGAGCGGTTGGCGGCATTCTCACTCCCAGTAGACCTTGCTCCGATACTGTTCCACTCGAACCGGAACGGAATGCGTTTCTCCGCGCCGGGGCGAACGCTGTTGGATTCTGTTCCACTCCACCCCTATTAGGGGTGGAACAGAATACAGCACGCCTTGCGGATTGCGTTCCACAGGCTTGGAACAGAATGGAACAGAATTCTAACCCGCCTTCCAAAACCGTCTTGGGTTGTTTTTTCTTCCCGATCCTTCACCCTGCCAAAGGCTTTCCATAACCCCCTGATTCAGAGTTTTTGAAACGTCGCCGCGTTTAGGCCGCCGATTTTCGGGTAGTAGTTCGTGGATCTCGTCTGCAGTTTTTCCCGGGACCAATGGAAGTAAGCTCCAGATGGAATCGCGGAGCTTAGCTTGTTCGATTTCCTTCCCGTCGCCTTCAGCGGTGTAATCGGAGCTGTCATCTTTCAACCTGATGACCAGCTTTTTCGGCGTTTCGTCCCATCGTGAAACGCTCGTAATGACGCGCCTCCGATCATCGCTATCGTCGTCAACGTCCTTGGCGTTGCCCTGCTTGCCGTAGCGGCGCATCTCGGCCACGATGTCAACGAATCCCATTAAGGCACCGCTGCCTCGCGTTCCCGTGCCGTCGCCGGTGTCGAACTTTTTCAAATGGTGAATAATCACGAGCGATCTTCCGGCCGCCAATTTTCGCAACGGCATCAAAGCGGCTTGAACTTCGCCAGCGTCGTTTTCGTTTTTGATTGGCCATACTGCCGAGAGCGTGTCGAACACGACAAGGTCGCACGGATTGCCTTCAAGCCATTCCGTCAGAAACGAAAGCCATGCAAACCAGTCGCCTACAGATGGCTTGAACTGGAAAGGTTGCGCAAGCATGAATGTTGAATCGTCTAATCCGAGCGCATCGCGTCGATCAGCCCAGACGCCTTGATTCTCTTCGGTCACGTAACAGACGCGCGCTTTTCGAATCGGCAATCCGAGAAACTCTCCGTCCTGCTGAAGTGCGCGAAGCAATCGAGAAGTCAGCGTAGTCTTGCCGACTTTCCAGAGCGCGGATAGAAGCGTAACGCCGTCCTGCTTCAGGAAACCATCCCAAATCCACGACTGGGGGCCGGGCCGGACAAGCTGCGAAATGGGAACTGGCAGGCTGAAACGCGTACGTCTCTTTTGCCGGTTCCTTTCGCTCCAACGCCGTCGAACTTCCGCCGCTCCCTTCCCACGCATCGCCAATGCGCGGTGCTTGCTTCGCCAGTTGCAGCAACGCTTTCGCCGAGCCGCCGGCCGCAAGCCAGTCGCTTACATCCCCTTTTTCGGGCAGGCCTGGGAGAGTGAGTATCGCAATTTCAGCTGCCATCATCCTTAGACTTTGGACAACGTCTTCCGCATGTTTACGGCCTGCTTCATCGTTGTCTGGAATCACAATAACAGTGTGATTGCGAAATCCTTCAAACGTCTTAGAGTCTAATTTCTTCCACTTACCGGCGCCCATCGGGTTTGTCGTTGCGATTAGGCCAATAGCTGCGAGTGCGTCGCAATCCTTTTCCCCCTCAGTCACAAAGACATGACTACCCGATGACGCCCGCAACAAATCCGGGAGGCGGTAAGGCACGATGCGAACCCCGTTCAGGTTCCAATGCCAATTCAGGCCCTCGGCGTAGCGTTCGTCCGGTCGCCGTTGACGAAAGTCTTTCGGGTAAAGGCGAACGGCTTGAAAGAGCAATCGGGCCTCTTCATCGCGATAGTCATAGGCGGCGATAATGCGATCTGAAATTGACAAGTTTTGGCCCCGTCCATTGGCGGGAAACCCGTCTGATTCTTTGAGCCCCAACGCCTGCATTATCGACTGATAAGAGCAATGTTGAGAACGACACTGAAGGACGACGCGTTCGTTTTTCTCGGAAACATCGAGGCTAGGTTTCTTGTCATTGTGCGCCGGGCAACGGCAGCGATGCTCATTCCCAGTCTTAATGATGGGCCCGTATCCTCGACGTTCGAGTATCCCAAGAACTAAAGTAAGCGGTGTTTCGCTCATGTCCCGGCCTTCCGGCAGTGCTTTAGTTGTTGCCACTCTCGGCGAAGGGGCCGTCCAGCGGCCATCCATCCCTTAAGCTCGGCAACGTCCCAAAGGGTTCGTTTCCCGCACCGGAATGGTTCTGGCAGCTCCGCCGTACTATGCATGGTCCAGACCAGACGTTCCGAAATGCCAAGTGTTGTGGCTAGGCCTTTCGCATCAATGGCAAGACGGTCATCCAAACGACACTCGGCAAGCGCATTGCGGATTGCTCGCAGCTCATTGAGAACTTCAGCCAATGAATCAGCCGCCAAGCTGGGAAGAGTTTGACGCATGTTGAGCAAGTCATTCATTGTCGCCCTCCTGCACTGCTTCAGGCTTTTGCGACAGGAAATGTTGGAGGTCGGCGACGGAATAAAGCACGATTTGCCGTTTCCCCTTGCCAACGCGTACGCACCGAATTGCACCGTCTTTGGTCAGCTGCCATAAGAGGCGGGGCGATATGCCAAGCACCTTGGCAGCGTCGCAGCGACGCAAAGAGAGGCGAGATTGAACGGGTTCAGTAACCATTAGAATGCTGTTCCAACAAGCGCGAACGCGGAGTGCGGTTCGCATAAACGTTGGCGCAGCGTTCGGCCAAAATAATCCAAATTTGCTGAACGATCAATCAATTGCATGAAATCGCCGTAAGATGCGTTGAAAAGCACGGAGATGAAAAATCGACAAATGTTCGACGAATGCAGATCGAACGATCGAACACCCTAACGCCACTATTCGCTACGTCCGTCGTTTCGTGCGGCGCGATCATCTTCATCCTGCGGTGATCTACCGAAAAGTTCATAGGGCGAAAATTCCCCGTTCAACAATTTGAGCGAGTACACGAGTTTGGTGGCATCACGACAAGCAGCCCTGTACTTTGCGTGCCCGTGGAATTCCTTCTCAAAGAACTTGGACGATGTCGAACTTGATCCGATTTGCGCCATCCTTTGCAGTTCATTGACGCCAATGGGTTCCATGTTCAAGCAACCACCATCGGCGTATTGGTGATGTTTTGTCAGGGCAGCAATGAGCTTCAGCCGGGCTTCGCCTGGGTTAGTGCTTCGTTTTGCTTTGCACGATTTCGCTTCGTTGGTCTCTCCAGTCGTTCGGCCTTCGCCTCCCCGGTTAATTTGGGATGAGCTCGCTGTCGATCCGGGTAGTAGACTGTGATCCTCACCATTGCCTACTGAATTAGCCTTTGATCCTTTCGTTGCTTCATCTTGCATATGTTCGTAAATTGCATTTATGTCGGGTAAATTGAGCATCTGAATAGCGCTGGCGGCTTTGCGAACGTCTTCGTTGATCCACATGAGTTCTTCTGGGGTTGGCATCCTTTGCATCCCGTTTTCGGAGAGCCATTTCGACCAGTCGGACATGGCCGCATGTTGGTCTAACGCTGCTAGAACGTTCCCGGCGAAATTGCATGCTGCTCGGTCGGCGCTGGAACCAAAAACGCTTCCGAAGGCTCTCCCCCTAGACACGTTGTTCAACACAACGTTCACCTTGTGAATTGCATTCCATGCAAAAGAGCTGTTAAACCTTATGTAATTCCATTGATTAAGAATCAACAGTGCAGTGCCGGGACGGGTATCAGCGTTTGATACGTCAAGAATAGACTTTCGAATGATTTCGGCGGCGAGCAAAAGGTTCCCGGCGCCATAGTACGCTTCGGAAATGTCTTCTCGAATTGGGCTACCAACAGCGGGAACTTGCCAGGTTGGTTTGCAAATGTCCGGTGTCGCCATCTGTTTTCTCTCACATAAATCAGGCCAGCCGGTCGAGGCGGTGTAGTGAGAGTTACACCATCCTCGACCAGCCATAAGCCGTCCGTTTCGAAACAGACGACTACCCGATCAACGTGAAGTTAAACCGGAATAAGATCGGTTGCAAGCTATGAAGAAGAATTTTCCGGCTCGGATATGATTTCATTCGATGGGCTCGATGTGTTTGACGATACGAAGTAAAAAATGTGCATTGGGTTATTCTAATCTGACACTGCTATCCCTTATTCCAGATGTCCGCGCCAACGGCAATCATTCAGTTCGATCTGCGCTCCCAACCAAGATGTGGTGCATGCAGCAGGCCTGGCGATAGTTCAGTCGTAGCTCGAATAGTTGCTGACCAGGCAACTTGCCACGGGCGAACTATCGGGATCACGAATGCCGAGTTTTATAGAGGATTATATGCCGAGCGTTATTCGTGCCCATTGAACCCATTTGCGACGTTACGATTTCAATACTCGCTTTTCTTTTGATGCACTCTCTCTTGATACAGCCTCGGAAATCACGACCAAACACACCACGAACTAGCGTCCTTATGCCGGAGTTAGGCCCTGAAGAGCAAGTGCTGACGAAACACTTGGAAGGATCGCTCAATTAAAGCATTTAGATAATATGCGCATTTTTTTACCGCGAGCTTGTCATTTTGGTTTGGCGGATTACACTGTAGCCTCAGGTAAGTACCTTGCCTCACCCTTTACGTCGCAAATGCACTTTTGAATTCGAACGTTTCAGTACGCACGACATTGCCTCTCCGCTACGTCCCCAATCTGGTGTTGTATGCTACGACGCTCCGGTCAACGTGATCCATCCCTTGCAAAACGTAGTCGACGTTGGCGAATGTTGTTTCGCTACGGCCTCTTGGGCATGCGGACGCGTTGAGTCATACGTTAGCAAGCCTGCTTAAACGGGCACGGGCAGGCGCGAGCGCGGACTCGTCCGTGTCATGGCCTCCAAAAGTCCGATTGAATGTGGAGTTGCTGGAATCGCGAATGGCACCCTCGGACATGTGGTCGAGTTTTGGCGCACCGATGATTGCAGCGAACATGGCTTCAATAGGTTATGAAGGTTATCACTCTTCGAGCGAAGGAGGCGGTTTAGCGTCTTGGTTGGACGGAGCAGGGGTTGCATCCGAAAAGCCTCCTGCACGTTTTGACGTCGCCTTTGCCTCATCTGAGATCGAGTCTTCGAATGCTCACCCAGTCGTTGCCTGGAAGACTAAAGAGTCGGCTTCAGAATTTGCGAGTGTTCCCTCAAATCACGGGTCTTCTCTTGCCTTGCCAGATCTAACTCAACCGGCTCATGATGCGAGCGACGCTGTTGGATCACGGAGCAGCAGCGGGGCCGGAACTGGCGGAGGCGGCGGAGGCGGAGGCGGAGGTAGTGGAGGCGGGGCCGGGCCTGGTGCGGCGCATTGGAACCAGGAAATCGGAACCGCAGGAGCACTGAGTGGTGCAGCTCAGTCGAGTTCGGTTCCAGCGTCAAGTTCGCCGGTTCCGCTTTCGAACACTTCGAAAGTCAGCGGAATTCAAGCACCGGTGATGACCAACGGTACGTCGGCCGCTGGCTTATCACATTTCAAGTTGTCCCCGTTTACCGTCAGCCCGAACACTTCGACGCATAGCACACCGGGGTTGGCGAGGATGCCGGCCGCGCCGGCAGTCACCCCGCCGAGCTCCGGCTCTACAGCAACTTCACAGCCGAATGCCTATACGAAACTAGCAAATGGTTCTTCAGTCGGTTTTGGAACTGGTGGGGCTGGGGCGGACTATATTGCGACAGGGCTTGGCTATAAGTTAGCGCTTGGGGCGACTGGGGCGTCGTTGACTTTGCACGGTGCTACTCCGGACGCGCTTCCCGATGTCCTTCGACTGAATCTTGTCGGCGCGAACTCGACCGCTAAGGCCATCGAAGAAAATCCGATTTCCTCCCAGATTGCGGGGGCTTCGACCAGTCAAGAGTCACAAGCTGGAGGAGTGGCCTACGGCAAGATCGTTTATCTTAATGTTTGGAATGGAATCGACATTTCATACTACGGCAATTCGCAAAAACAACTGGAGTTCGATTTTACCGTTCACCCCGGCGCGGATGCATCACAGATCCAATTGGAATACGTCGGCGGCAAGTTTCTACGGCTTGATCCAAACGGCAATCTACTTATCACGCTGGCCGACGGTAAAGTCGTGACGCAAGACGCGCCGGTCAGTTACCAGATGAGTGGTGCGATACGCGAGTCGGTGTCGAGCAATTTTGTGTTGCTAGGAAATGATCAAGTCTCGATTTTGGTAGGCGCCTACGACCATCAAAAGACCCTTATCATTGACCCGACTCTGAATACGGGAAGTCCATTATCCATCGAGGTTTTCGGGGCATCCGAAGGATCATTGGTCTCGATCACTGCTTCGGCGCTTGCGGACGGGATGGATGCATCTTTCCCAAGTTCAGCAGACTTTACCGCGACAATCGATTGGGGAGATGGGTCCGAGAGCGAACCGGCCATAACTCCCAACTCCGACGGAACTCTGGTCGTGATGGACCAGCATGCCTACGACGAAGAGGGGAGTTATACGGTCGAAGTGACCTTCAGCGACGATTCCAGCAACTTGTTGTCGGGCTCAGTCGATGCAACAGTCACTGATGCGCCACTCACGGCTGACATCGTCACACCATTGTTGGCGGTTGAAGGGACGGCGTTCACCGAAACCGTGGCGATCTTCACGGATACGGATCCCGGCGCTTCGAGCAGCATTGACTCCTATACGGCTTCGATTGATTGGGGCGACGGCACTCCTGTCGATACCGATGGCTCTGTGACCGTTGATGGCGGTTCCGTCTCGGGCAATCACACGTATACAACTCCTGGCACGTACGACCCGACAGTTACGATTTACGATGAAGTAGGTGGAGAATCGACGGCGGTTTTTGGCTCGATCACGGTGGACGATGCCCCGTTGACGGCTTCCTTCGGCACCCCGCCGAACGAGGTTGAAGGTACGGCCTTCACGGAAACCGTGGCGATCTTTACCGACACCGACCCCGGCGCTTCGAGCAGCATCGACTCCTATACGGCTTCGATTGACTGGGGCGATGGCACTCCTGTCGATACCGATAGCGCTGTGACCGTTGATGGCGGTTCAGTCTCAGGCAATCACACGTATACAACTCCTGGCACGTACAACGTGTCAGTCACGATTTACGATGAAGAGGAATACGGTTCATATACGGCGGTTTTTGGCTCGATCATGGTGGATGATGCGCTCCTATCGGCTTCCTTCGGCACCCCGCCGAACGAGGTTGAAGGTGCGGCCTTCACGGAAACCGTGGCGATCTTCACCGATACAGACCCCAGCGCTTCGAGCAGCGTCGACTCCTATACGGCTTCGATTGACTGGGGCGATGGCACTCCTGTCGATACCGATAGCGCTGTGACCGTTGATGGCGGTTCAGTCTCAGGCAATCACACGTATACAACTCCTGGCACGTACAACGTGTCAGTCACGATTTACGATGAAGAGGAATACGGTTCATCTACGGCGGTTTTTGGCTCGATCACGGTGGACGACGCGCCACTCAATGCCGGGGACGGCTTATACACCACGGTCATTGAAGGGACATCGCTGGCAAGCGTACAAGTGGCGACGTTCTCCGACTCGGATCCCTACGCTTCCAGCAGCATCGACTCGTATACGGCATCAGTGGATTGGGGCGATGGTTCGAGCGTCGATACCTATGGCACAGTGGTAGTCGATGGCAATTCGGTTTACGGCACGCATACCTACGAAAATGATGGAGTGTATTCGGTCGTGGCGACCGTTTACGATAACGAGACGAATACATCCGTCTTAGTCTATGGGTCGGTCACCGTTGACGATGCTCTCTTAACGCCGGTCTATCTTGATGCCGTGGGCCAATCGTTCACGGCGACTGAGGGAGCAGACACAGGAAGCGTCGAACTGGCATCGTTCACCGTTTCAGACACGACCGTCACCGTCGACAATCTGAGCGTTTCGGTGGATTGGGGCGATGGGCTGGCGACATCAGTAGTGGCGGAAGGGGCCGACGGCTACTTCTCGGTGACTGCCGATCACATGTACGCCGACGCCGGCTCGTACCTGGTGACGGTGTCGGTCACCGATGAAACCACGAATCTCACCCAAATCACCCGTGCCACCGCAACGGTTGGGGAAGTGCCGCTGGCCGATATCGGAGCTGAGCCGCTCGAAGTTGCTGTCGGTGCACCGCTGCCGACGTCATCGATCGTTGCTACATTTGCCGATGATGACTCAGGTTCCAATCCGAGTAACTTTTCGGCCTCGATTGATTGGGGAGATGGAACCGCAGTTGATTCTCAGGCAGTTACCGCAGGCTCTAGCTCGGGCGAGTACGAGGTGTCAGCCGAGGCTCATGCCTATCAAATTCCGGGAACCTATTTGGTTCACACCCACACGCAAGAAGAAAGCGGCAATTCAGTCGATTCTTACACAACGATCGTTGTTGATCCGCTGCTCGATGGCACACTTGCCCTTCAGGTTGCTCCGTTTTATGGTACGTCGGCAACGACGGCTTCAGAGACTTTGGCTACTTTTACCGGATCGACATCGCAGACTCCCGGCAGCTTCACTGCGTTGGTCAACTGGGGAGATGGCAGTGGCTGGGATACGGCATCTATCTCGGGAGGCGGAGGTTCGTTCTCGGTCGATGGCGATCACATTTATGATTCCTTTGGGAACTACTTGGTTCTTGTCGAAGTCCAGGATGGAACCCGATCCGAATTGCGAGGCACCACTGCGATAATCACGACTGAAGCGCCACGGTGAGCGCGAATGCTTTGACGGTACCGACGAATCTGCCCCTCGACAGCATTATCGTCGGCACGGTTTCGCTGCCACCGTCCCAATCGCCCGACGACTACCAGGCGCTCATCTACTGGGGCGATGACGGCACGACGCCCACCATCGGCCGGTTGGTGGAAGTGGGCGGCGAATTTTACATAGTTGGCAGTCATACCTATACGGATGGCACCCCCAACAGCGAACAGACAGTCGGCCAACTGACTTTAACGGTGGTAATCACATCGCTCAGCGGCAACGCGGTTTCGGCAAGCGCTCCGGTGACAACCACCGCCTGGACGGAAGGAGAGTCAGTACCGTCCGATCTGCCGCTCGCCACGTTTGCCGATGTTCGAGACGATGAAGATCCCGCCGGCGCTGGTGCTTTTACAGCATCGGTCAGTTGGTTTGATGAAACCACAATGTTTCAGTCGGGTGAGGGTTCAGTCACAAGTGATGGCTACAACCAATACCAGACATTCGCGGCCAGCGGCCAGGCATTTGGAGTGGCAGGCTGGAATCTCATCAGCGTCTCCGTCCAAGATTCGGATGCAGGCGCCGGTTACGGATATGGCGAGTCCTATTTCGAGAGTAGTTCTTCATTCCTGGTGGCGGACGCACCTCTGGCAACTGTCTCGGCGGCCGATCTTACCGGTACAGCCGGAGAAGAACTGTCCGGTGCGGTCGCCTCTTTCACCGACCCCGATCCGGGAACTTCGGCTTCGTTCTTTACAGCGCTCGTCGACTGGGGCGATGGATCATTTAACACCGCTTTGGTCGATGGAGGCAGCGGTTCGCCCTACACGGTGAACAGCGATCATATGTATGCGGATGCCGGCTCCTACACGGTCAACGTGATCGTTTCGGATGCCAGCGGGGCAACGCTCGTTTCGACAGGCTCGGCAACTATTGATGAGATGTCAACTCCTACAATTAGCGCAACTTCCATCGTGCGGACGAACGATCCGAGCCGAGCCGACTTGATGAATTTCGGCAATGCTTTCATCGCGGTTAATACCGGCGGCGTGCGCTTGGGCCAGACGCTCGACTTCGACATGAGCCCTGGCACATCGGTCGGCGGCAATCCGGTGTTGAATTACAACTCCGACACGGTAGGCAATGGAGCGGTCGTTGAAGTAGCCATCGATGTCGCCGGACTTCCGGAAGGAACTTCAGTCACTTCGATCACCGGTCAACTGACTTGGAACGGCGGCTCAGCCGAAGCCCCCGTTACCGTCATGGTGAGCGATGCATCGCCGCTCGGCGAATACATCATTCAGTTGCCGAGTTCCAAGCCCGTGGACGCCGCTTGGAGTTACGACTATTCGGTCGATTTGCAGGTTCAGCTTGACGACGGATCGACTCGCACGCAGACGGTTACAGGAGTTGCATCCCCGGTGGTACAAAACGTCGGCCAGTTCGTGCGCTGGCTGGGGTCTTTCGGAAACCAGTCGTTTAATCGTCGGCGCCAACAGCGTTATGCGCATCCTTGGCAACGGCGATGTCAACGTCTTCACCGGCACCCCGCTAACGAGTTATGTTTCACCAGCGGGAGATTTCGGCACGCTGACTGTCACCGTCGACGGCGGCTTCGAATACGACGATCCTTATGGCAACCGCTCGATCTATGACGGCGACGGCCAACTCCAAGAGACGAAAGAGAGCCACGATCTCGCCACCACGTACGTTTACGATGGCGGGCTCCTCGACGAGATCGACACCCCCGACGGCGCCACCACGACTTTCACGAACAACACAAGCACCGGTCTGACCGACACGATCACCGAGCCGGGCGAGCGCACGGTTGATCTTTCCTATGACGGTGTCGCCAACCTGACGGGACTTGTGGATGCTGCCGGCTTTGAACGTTCCTTCTCTTACTCCGGCAACCTGCTCACTCTCGACAACTGGAATCCGCAGATTACCTCGTTCGATTATGGGTCGACCGGCGCCGTTAAAACAATTAATCGCGGTGATGGTCAAACTCTGGATGTCACCCCGGCGGCGGTCGAACTCTGGCTGGCCGATGGCGGCCCGACCTATCTGGCGGTCGTTCCCGATGTGTTCCAAGACGCTCCCGTCGCGACGACCACCGATGGCTTGGGGCTTACAACAGTGGTCGAGCCCGATGAGAGCGGACGACTGCTGGCTAAGAAAAACCCCGATGGCGGCATCGAAACATGGACGCGCGACGGCAACGGCAATGTCCTCGTCGACACCGATCCGCTCGATCGTGTCACCAGCTACAGCTACGATTCGAGCGGCGATCAGACGACCATGCAGACCGCTGCCGGTGTCACCACCACCGCTTACGACGGGGACAACAACGTCCTCTCCGTGACCGATCCACTCGATCGGACTACTTCCTATAGCTACGATGCCGAGCGCGACCAGCTCGACCGCGACCAATTCGGCAGGCACGACGACTTCAACCTACGATTCGGCCGGCAACGTGCTGACAATCCAAGATCCGCTCCTGCGCCTCACTACCAACACCTATGATACCCACAACCGTGAGGATACTTCTGTAAATGCTGCCGGAACTACTGCGTATATGTATGGGACGGACGGCAATGTTGCGACGGTCACCGATCCGATGAGTCGTGTGACGGCCTACAGTTACGACGGGGTTAACAACCAGACCACCGTCGAGACGGCTGCGGGCCTCACCACCATGACTTATAACGCCAATCAGGAGATGCTGAGCGTTGTCGATCCCATGGACCGGGCAACGGCCTACGGCTACGACGATGCCGGCGATCAAACCACCGTCGAAACGGCTGACGGCATCACGGCGACGACCTACAACGCCGATGGCCAAACGGTAACGGTGACCGACCCGATGAGCCGGGTCACGACGTATGGCTATGATGCTGTCGATGACCAAAACACCGTCGAGACAGAAGCGGGTCTGACGACTTCTAACTTCGATAGTGACGGCGAAGTCGAATCGGTCATTGACCCGATGAACCGTGTCACGACCTACGGCTACGATTCGATGGGCGATCAGACCACGGTTCAGACGGCCGCCGGCACCACAACCACAACGTACGATGACGATGAGGAAGCGACGAGCGTCACCGATCCGATGAGCCGGGTAACGACGTACGGCTACAACGCAGAGGGCGAACAGACCACTGTCCAGACAGCAGCAGGCATTACGACGACAGTCTACGATGATGATGGCGAAGTCGAATCAGTCACCGACCCGATGAGCCGGGTGACAACCTACGGCTACAACGATGAAGGCGAACAGACGACGGTCCAAACCGCAGCCGGAATCACGACCACCGTCTACGACGATGATGGCGAAGTCGAATCAGTCACCGACCCGATGAGCCGGGTGACAACCTACGTCTACAATGACGAAGGCGAACAGATCATTGTCCAGACAGCAGCCGGAATCACGAGGACAGCTTACGACGATGACGGCGAAGTCGAATCAGTCACCGACCCAATGGGTCGGGTTACAAGTTACGGCTACGACTCGATGGGTGAGCAGGTAACAGTGCAGACGGCCGCTGGCATCACGACGACCGCTTACGATGATGATGGCGAAGTCGAGTCAGTTACCGATCCGATGAGCCGGGTAACGACCTACGGCTACAACGCGGAAGGCGAACAGACGACCATTCAAACAGCGGTAGGCATCACGACAACAGCCTACGACGATGATGGCGAAGTCACCAGCGTCACCGACCCGATGAGTCGGGTAACGACCTACGGCTACAACGACGAAGGCGAACAGACAACTGTCCAGACTGCGGCAGGAATCACGACAACAGCCTACGACGATGATGGCGAAGTCACCAGCGTCACCGATCCGATGAGCCGGGTGACTTCCTACGGCTACAACGCGGAGGGTGAACAGACCACTGTTCAGACTGCAGCGGGCATCACAACCACCACTTACGATAGTGATGGCGAAGTTACCAAAGTGATCGACGCGATGAGTCGCGTCACCTCCTACGTCTATAACGCGGAAGGCGAAGAAACCTCAGTTCAAACAGCAGCCGGAATCACGACAACAGCCTACGACGATGACGGCGAAGTCGAATCAGTCACCGACCCGATGAGCCGGGTGACAACCTACGGCTACAACGCGGAAGGCGAACAGACCACCGTCCAGACAGCAGCCGGAATCACGACGACAGCCTACGATGATGACGGCGAAGTCGAGTCGGTTACCGATCCGATGAGCCGGGTGACAACCTACGGCTACAACGCGGAAGGCGAACAGACCACAGTCCAGACAGCAGCCGGAATCACGACGACAGCCTACGATGATGACGGCGAAGTCGAGTCGGTTACCGATCCGATGAGCCGGGTGACAACCTACGGCTACAACGCGGAAGGCGAACAGACCACCGTTGAAACTGCTGCAGGTATTACGACGACGGCTTACGACGGTGACGGCGAAGTTGAATCGGTTACCGACCCAATGGACAGGGTTACGACTTACAGTTACAACGACGAAGGCGAACAAACCACCGTCCAGACTGCAGCGGGCATCACCACAACCGCTTACGACGACGATGGCGAAGTCACATCGGTCACCGATCCGATGAGCCGCGTGACCACCTACGGCTACAACGCGGAAGGTGAACAGACCACCGTTCAAACAGCGTCAGGAATCACCACTACTTCTTACGACAGCGACGGCGAGGTCACCAAAGTGATCGACGCGATGAGTCGGGTAACGACCTACGGCTACAACGACGAAGGCGAACAGACAACCGTCCAGACTGCGGCAGGAATCACGACAACAGCCTACGACGATGATGGCGAAGTCACCAGCGTCACCGATCCGATGAGCCGGGTGACTTCCTACGGCTACAACGCGGAGGGTGAACAGACCACTGTTCAAGACTGCAGCGGGCATCACAACCACCACTTACGATAGTGATGGCGAAGTTACCAAAGTGATCGACGCGATGAGTCGCGTCACCTCCTACGTCTATAACGCGGAAGGCGAAGAAACCTCAGTTCAAACAGCAGCCGGAATCACGACGACAGCCTACGACGATGACGGCGAAGTCGAATCGGTCACCGATCCGATGAGCCGGGTGACCACCTACGTCTACAACGCGGAAGGCGAGCAGACCACTGTTCAGACTGCAGCGGGCATTACAACCACCACTTACGACAGTGATGGCGAAGTTACCGAAGTAATTGACGCCATGAGTCGGGTCACCTCTTACGTCTACAACGCAGAAGGCGAAGAAACATCAGTTCAGACGGCAGCCGGAACTACGACGAAGACCTACGACGATGACGGCGAGGTCACCAGCGTTACCGATGCCGACAGCCATACCACCACCTACGGCTACGATGCCGAAGGCGAGCAGACGACCGTACAGACGGGCGCCGGAACGACCACCACAACCTACGATGCCGATAACGAAGTGCTGAGCATCGTTGATGCCGACCACCATACCACTACCTACGGCTACAACGCGGAAGGCGAGCAAACCACCGCGCAGACGGCGGCGGGCACGACGACGACGGTTTACGACAACGATGGCGAAGTCAAATCGGTGACCGACCCGCTCAGTCATACCACGACGTACGGCTACGACGCGTCGGGCAACCAGACGACTGTCCAGACCTCCGCAGGCACGACCACGACGACGTACGATGCCGACAACGAAGTGAAGACCGTGACCGATGCGGACAGCAATCGCACCACGTACGGCTACGACGCGGAAGGCGAGCGGACGACGGTGCAGACGGCCACGGGGACGACGACCACGGCCTACGATGCCGATGGCGAAGTGCAGACGGTGACCGACCCGGATGGCAACCTCACCACCTTCAGCTACAACGCCGAGGGCGAGAAGATCGGGGAGCAGGACCCGGCCGGGGGCACGGCCACGTTTGCCTACGACGCGGACGGGGAGATGACGTCGCAGATCGATGCCCTCGGGCGCACGACGACGTACAGCTACAATGCCGAGGGCCAGGAGACGGGCGAGACGTGGATCAGTGCGTCGAGCAGCGTGACCGACGTGAAAACCTTCACGTACGACAACGACGGCAATCAGTTGTCGGCGGCGAATTCCAACGGGGCCTACACGTACACCTACGATGCCGAGAATCGGGTGCTGACGGTGCAGGAGCCGTTCGGGTTGAGCTTGACGTTCACTTACGATGCAGACGGGAATCGCACGGGGGTGCAGGATTCGTTGGGCGGGGTGCAGACCTCGACGTACGATGCCGAGAACGATTTGCTGACGCGGAAGCAGTCGGGCAACGGGGGGACGTTGCGGGTCGATTACACCTACCCGGCCGACAACCAAGTGGCCACGATCAAGCGCTATAGCGACCTGGCGGGGTCGAGCTTGATCGGCGAGACCGATTATGCGTACAACGCAGAAGGACAAGTGCTTAGCGAGGTGTCGAAGGACTCGACGAGCACGGTGATCAGCTCGGCCAGTTACAGTTACGATGCCGACGAGTTGGTGACCAGCGCCACCGTGAACGGCACGACGCAGACCTTCAGTTACGACAGCACGCAGCAGTTGACCGGCGACGGCACGACGACGCAGAGCTACGACGCCAACGGCGACCGCAACAAGACCGGTTACGTGGTGGGCACGGGCAACCGGATCACCAGCGATGGCACCTGGACTTACAGCTATGATGCCGCCGGACAGATGACCGGCAAGTCGAAGAGCGGCGAGTATTGGACCTATGCCTACGACAACGCCAGCCACCTGACGCGGGTCGAGCAGTTCGTGGGCGGCAGCCGCAATCTACGGATCGACTACACCTACGATGTCTACGGCAACCGGTTGAGCCGAACCGAGTACAACGGCAGCTTGAGCGTAGTTGCCGTGGCGAACTATGCGTTCGATGGCTGGAAGACGAACCTCGATGCCTCCGGGAATGCAGCTAGTTTTGTGGGTCAAGAGAACTGGGACGCGTGGGCCGATTTGGATGCGACGAACGCGTTGACGACGCGTCGGGTCTTTGGCAACTCGGTGGATAGCTTGGTGGCGCGGGTGACGCCGCCGGCGGGCGGCATCGGCGCCACGGCGGTGGCGTGGTACCTCACCGATCGCCAGGGCACGGTGCTCGGCTTGGTCAGTTCCTCGGCGCTCTTAGCGACACCATCGCCTACGATGGCTTTGGCAATGTGGTTAGCGAAACCAACTCCTCAGTGAGTGACCGTTACAAGTACACCGGCCGGGAATTGGAAGCAGCGGCAGGCCTCTACAACGACCGCGACCGCGTGCTGATTCTGAGCCTTGGGCGCTTCACGACGCCCGACCGCATGGGCTTCGCCGCCGGCGACATGGACCTGTACCGCTACGCGGGGAATGGGTTTCAGAATGGAACGGATCCGAGTGGGGATGAGTTGTTTGTTCGGGGAAAACAGACCGCTACAAACATCCAAAATGAGCTTGCCGCAAGCGGGATTGATGTCGTTCACACGAATTTAGGGCCGGACAGGAGCGGCGGCGATGACGTCTATTACCTCCAACTAAAAAATTCGACTGAGAAAGCACGAACAGTTCACGACACCCTCGGTGGCGGCTTCGATGAAGTGATGTATGCGGCGCTCTTGAACTGGGACGCCGCGCACAAGAGCAAAATCATCGAGAGCGATGGTTCGACCTTAAGCATTTCCGACTATTCGCACAACCAGCGGCTCAACAGAGAGCAGCAACTGAAAATCTACCAAGCCGACACGAGCTTATGGGGTGAGAAAGCCGGCGCACTCGGCATCGGTGCAGCGGCGAATTCTGCAATTGTATTGCCGAGTGCTCTAACACCGAGGGACCGAGAACGCGGTGCCATCATTCACAGTCAACTGTCGCTATTAAAGAACACCCTGGAAGAATTGCCGAATCACAGCATTCTTCGAGAATGGGCAAACATTTCCTCCACTCTGAAGCGTACCACAGCTGAGCAAAACTTTGGTGTTCTGGCAGCACTCCCGAGCGCGGACAAGAAACTGCTTGAAGAAGCGTTGCCCACCTGGATTTTAGCGGCTAAGTCACTCCTGAGCTTGCAGAAGAACTCGGCCAACAGCGGCACTCACAGTTCGGAAGAATTGCAGAAAGGGCTTGCAAGCTTCCTCGACAATTCGGTCGGGTCAGAAGCCCTCCGAAAAGGCATAGTTGTATTTCAGTCAAATTATGAGACGGAACTCACTCTGGAATATGGTCAGGCGGTGCAAAATGTGGGGCCGCGTCCGACAGAAGTGCAACGATTCCTTACCGGCTTCAGGGATGCTGCCGTGCGGACCATCACCGAGCCCGACACCATCATCAGCGACCCAGTGCATTTTGGCGTAGCTCTGTTCTCAGATTTCAATGGAACTGTCGATGGAATAGCCTCTGCGGTGGAGTCAAACCCATCCGGCTTCTTGGGGGAAATGGCGTGGAACCTTGCGCTCGCTAAGTCGTTAGGATTTGCCGGCACACGCCTGCCTGCCGCAGCTCGAGCGTTCCATACCCTAGCTAAAGACGGCGTTTCGGCCGTCAATCGTCTAAATTTAGGGAAGCGGTTGCTTGAAATCTGGGCAGATGACAAGGGGTTAGGTTACACCAACTGTTTTCTAGCGGACACAGTAGTCGGCACCGAATTTGGGTTAAGGGCAATTCAGGATGTGCGAGCGTCGGATCGGGTGTGGGCGTTTGACCTTGTCGCTGGCGAGTGGAAGCTACGCCATGTCATCGAGACATACCAGCATGAGCATGAGGGCGATGTGGTCGCCGCGACTGTGGCCGGAGAGGTGATTGAATCGACCGGCCATCACCCGTGGTGGGTAGTCCGGGGCGAAAGTTTGGATGGACGCCCACAACCGGAACACGTCCCCGGCAACCCGGAAGCGTATCGCGGTGAAGGGCGTTGGGTGGACGCCATCGACCTGCGGGTCGGGGACGTTCTCCTCCTGCGGTCAGGCGAGCTGGCCGCGATCACCGCGCTGGTGATCCGGCACGCCCGGCTGCCGGTGTACAACTTCCACGTCGAGGAACTGCACTGCTACGCGGTGGGGCATGTGCAGGCACTGGTGCATAATAATTCTAGTGCTGCACAACGGGGGTTCAGACCAAACTTTGAACACATCGATAGCTCAGCAAGCTCGATTGCGGCGAGAAGCAAAGCAGCGGAGCTCGCTGGCTTAGGTGAAGATTCGATCCCGTTCGTTTCGGAACTAGGCCCACAGAAAGGCTGGACTATTGGCAGACAATCGAAAGACGGCCTACGCGGCTGGAGAATGGATTGGGATCCAGATAAAGGCTACCATGTAAACTGGTGGGATAAGACAGGTGGAGCTAAGCGTAAAGACTGGATCTATGGGGCTGAAAAGATTGAGGGGGGAACTTGGCATGACTACATCGAACTCCTTAAACACGGATTTGGAAACTAAACATGAGTTATCATGTTGACTCAGAGCACATTCAGGCACTCATTGAGCAGGGCTTCGTCAAATGCCTTTCGTGCGATGTTTCCGCGGAGGCAGAGCGATACTTAGAGTCAATGTTTCCGCTCCGCGTTTCTATGACGCTCGTGAGCTGGGACAGGTTGGCTCATAAGAGCTTAAATTGGATGGATGCATCAGACGACGAAGCCGCAAAATGGGCTTCAAGCACATTGTCTGGGATCATGCCCTATGGGTTATTGTTGTACAATCCTTCGCAGCCATGTCTGATTGGTACTTTGGACTTTATGATACGCAATCTTGACACACTTGTGTGGAAAGCTCCTGGAAGTCGAATCTTGTTCGGCGTTGATCTAGATAGTGAAGGAACCTTGCAATTTTCTAGAGGGATCATCGAATACAATGGGGTCGATAAATTATTTGCTACTTCAGATTTCTAGGTAGTGAGTAACTCTGGACCTTGATCGCCGATCTGAAGCAGGCTTGGCGTGACTGCAGCACTAGCGTGCAGACGACCACTGCCTACGATGCCGACGGCGAAGTGAAGACGGTGACCGACCCGGACGGCAACCGCACGACCTTCAGCTACAAGGCCGAGGGCGAGAAGATCGGGGAGCAGGACCCGGCCGGGGGCACGGCTACCTTTGCCTACGAAGCGGACGGGGGGATGACGTCGCAGATCGATGCGTTGGGGCGCACGACGACGTACAGCTACAACGCCGAGGGCGAGGAGACGGGCGAGACGTGGATCAGTGCGTCGAGCAGCGTGACGGACGTAAAAACGTTCACGTACGACAACGACGGCAACCAGTTGTCGGCGGCGAATTCCAACGGGGCCTACACGTACACCTACGATGCCGAGAATCGGGTGCTGACGGTGCAGGAGCCGTTCGGGTTGAGCCTGACGTTCACTTACGATGCCGACGGCAACCGGACGGGCGTGCAGGATTCGTTGGGTGGAGTGCAGACCTCGACGTACGATGCCGAGAATGATCTGCTGACGCGGAAGCAGACGGGCAACGGGGGGACGTTGCGGGTCGATTACACGTACACGGCCGACAACCAGGTGGCCACGATCAAGCGCTATAGCGACCTGGCGGGCTCGAGTTTGATCGGCGAGACGGATTACGCGTACAACGCGGAAGGCGATGTGGTCAGCGAGGTGTCGAAGGACTCGACGAGCACGGTCATCAGTTCGGCCAGTTACAGCTACGACGCCGACGAGTTGGTGACCAACGCCACCGTGAACGGCACGACGCAGACCTTTAGTTACGACAGCACGCAGCAGTTGACCGGCGACGGCACGACCACACAGAGCTACGACGCCAACGGCGACCGCGACAGCAGCGGCTACGTGGTGGGCACGGGCAACCAGATCACCAGCGATGGCACGTGGACTTACAGTTACGATGCCGCCGGTGACTTGACCGGCAAGTCGAAAACGGGTGAGTATTGGACCTATGCCTACGACAACGCCAGCCACCTGACGCGGGTCGAGCAGTTCGTGGGCGGCAGTCTGAACCTACGCATCGACTACACCTACGATGTCTACGGCAACCGGTTGAGCCGAACGGAGTACAACGGCAGCTTGTCGGTAGTTGCCGTGGCGAACTACGCGTTCGATGGCTGGAAGACGAATCTCGATGCATCCGGGAATCCCGCTAGTTTCGTGGGTCAAGAGAACTGGGACGCGTGGGCGGATTTGGATGCAACGAACGCGTTGACGACGCGTCGGGTCTTTGGCAACTCGGTGGATAGCTTGGTGGCGCGGGTGACGCCGCCGGCGGGCGGCATCGGCGCCACGGCGGTGGCATGGTACCTCACCGATCGCCAGGGCACGGTGCTTGGCCTGGTCAGTTCGTCGGGCGCGCTCAGCGACACCATCGCCTACGATGGCTTCGGCAACGTCGTCAGCGAAACCAACTCGTCGGTCAGCGATCGCTACAAGTACACCGGGCGGGAACTCGAAGCCGCGGCCGGCCTCTACAACGACCGCGACCGCGTGCTGATCCTGAGCCTTGGCCGTTTCATGACCCCCGACCGCATGGGCTTCGCCGCTGGCGACATGGATCTCTACCGCTACGCGGGGAATGGGTTTGAGAATGGAACGGATCCGAGTGGGAAATATTTGATTGTTTCCGACGAGAATAAGCAGGAATGGGTGAATTACCTCTATTCCTTGCCTGGCGTAGACAATGTTAGCTCCATCAAAGTGGGCGACAAATACGCTCTGATCGCTTCGCCGCTCGGCGCCATCCTAGATCAACGAGCGAGCGCCGGTTCTGAGTGGGAAAAAACCGCTTTCACCGCATTGTCGAGTGAAAATTATAACCGTTCGACCGACGGATGGACGCTTAAGTCCTATACGCCCTCTTCTGTCGAAAGCCAAGCATTTCATGATCACTTCGCGGAGCGAACGGCGGGGCAGGCCACTGCGTATGCCGATGCGGACGCAGCGCAAATTTCGTCGAATCTGAGCAGTCTATCGTTCCTTTCAACTTTGAACTTTAAATCAGCTCCGAGCGTCGAAAATCTTCGACGCCAATATGAGCGAACGGATAACGAAATTCATGCATCGTTGTTGGGGAATGTCAGCTTCTCGCATTGGTCATTCGACGACCGCAAGCAGACGATTCAGAGCACTGCATTGGCCAAGGCTGCGGCCGAGCAGATCAAATTTCTGGCGGAAGAGCATAAGAAGTTGCGCGACAGTTTGTTTGTGCTACAACTTCACGCCGATAACGACAGGATTTCCGGACGGTCGAGCGTGCAAGCCGTCCCGTCTTACTTCAGCGGAGCGACCCCATCCGAGCCGAACTGGTCGTCGGCATCATCGCTTTCGACGCCAGCGCCGTCGCCGGCCAGCAACGAAGAGCAGCAGAAACGTATCAAGCAACAACTGTCCGGCATTGAGACACTCGTTCCGTTCTATGCAAAAACCATCGAAGTCGCGCTGGACCGAGTGAAGTACCAGACCGCCTATTACTCTGTGGTAGTGAACTCGGGAAGAGAAGGGGACCGTCAGGCGCAGCAAGCTGTCGCCAACCTCCTTTCGCAACAAAACGAACAACTGCGGCTGGAAGAAGAAGCGCTTCCCTATGAATACGCACGCATCGGCTTTGCGCTGCTCACGTTGATACCGCCGTTGGCGCCGATCGGAATCGCCGGCGGCATCGCCACGGAATTCGCGGCTGGTACGCCAATAAACGCTCTGCCAGATATCGCACTGCTCAGCTATGGCAAGTTTGCCAAAGCGGGTAAATACCTGCTACAAGGAGAGGCTAAGTTTGCGCAAAATAATGGAAGTAACTTAATCAATGCAAGATTTGGCACCACAGTCGGGACCAGCGGCCGGCCGCTCCCCGCAGATGTAAACACAACAGTCAAATTTTTTCGAACCGGTGATAACGTGCCAGCGGGTTTACGGGCACTTCCAGAAGCCGCCGGTACACACCCGATAACCGGTGAAATTTACATAAACGCTAATTTTTGGGAAACATTGACTAACGCGCAAAAGGCACGGGTCTATTTTGAGGAAATATCACATCAGAGTAGAATTCTGGCGACTCGACAATCGCTACGACCAACACGGGAGGTGATGATGCGATTTTTCGATACCTATCGTTTTGTGGAAGAGTATCGGGCTGCGGCTTACTCAACAGAAAGCGTGTCCCAAGGATTGAAATACGCCTGGAACTACGAAGGAATAAACAAATTACGGGTGATTTTTGAGGTGCCAGCACTTGTTGGCGTTCCATCATACATCATTTATTTAAATGTGAACGAATAGGGTCGCAAATGCAAGCAATTAATGCGGCTGAGAGTTGCCTTCTTCGTGAGAACACGACGCTGGACCATTATTGCATCGTTGGAAGACGACTAAAATACTCTGCGAATGACAACTGGATGTTCGATGCGATTTTCGAGCGTGACAGTCACATATATGGCCAACGATTTATTTTATGCTTTTCTTTTTTCCGGACTAGATTTGCAATTGTTGACCACGCCGTGTTTGAACTGCCGGCGGATCATAGTTTAGCGTTTTTCGACCGTCTTGGCCTTCAAGCTGAGTTCGACGAAATTAGTAAAATTCGCAGAAACTTCTCGCTACTCAAAAAACCGGAAAGTAAGTACTTGCTCGTTAAAAATGGTCGGTTTAGAAGAAAATGGTCTTTTTATTGGGCTGGTTCAAGAAGCGACTCAACGCACGTTGCTCGCTTTATTGAGAAAATAGTGAGCAAAGTAGACAAGGGCAGAGAGGAGGGAATACTGTAGATTTTCCCCAGGAAAGCGATGCTATCCTTTTCTCTGCCTCAGACCTCCGCAGGAACGACAACGACGACGTACGATGCCGACAACGAAGTGAAGACGGTGACCGATGCGGACAGCAACCGCACCACCTACGGCTACGACGCGGAAGGCGAGCGGACGACGGTGCAGACCGCCACGGGCACCACGACCACGGCCTACGATGCCGACGGCGAAGTGCAGACGGTGACCGACCCGGACGGCAACCTCACCACCTTCAGCTACAACGCCGAGGGCGAGAAGATCGGGGAGCAGGACCCGGCCGGAGGCACGGCCACCTTTGCCTACGATGCGGACGGGGAGATGACGTCGCAGATCGATGCCCTGGGGCGCACGACGACCTACAGCTACAACGCCGAGGGCCAGGAAACGGGCGAGACGTGGAAGAGTGCGTCGGGCAGCGTGACGGATGTGAAGACGTTCACGTACGACAGCGATGGCAATCAGTTGTCGGCGGCGAATTTCAACGGGGCCTACACCTACACCTACGATGACGAGAATCGGGTGCTGACGGTGCAGGAGCCGTTCGGGTTGAGCTTGACGTTCACTTACGATGCCGACGGCAACCGCACGGGCGTGCAGGATTCGCTGGGCGGGGTGCAGACTTCGACGTACGATGCCGAGAACGATTTGCTGACGCGGGAGCAGACGGGCAACGGGGGGACGTTGCGGGTCGATTACACCTACACGGCCGACAACCAGGTGGCCACGATCAAGCGCTATAGCGACCTGGCTGGGTCGAGCTTGATCGGCGAGACCGATTACGCGTACAACGCGGAAGGCGAAGTGCTTAGCGAGGTGTCGAAGGACTCGACGAGCACGGTGATTAGCTCGGCCAGTTACAGCTACGATGCCGACGAGTTGGTGACCAGCGCCACCGTGAACGGCACGACGCAGACCTTCAGCTACGATAGCACGCAGCAGTTGACCGGCGACGGCACGACGACGCAAAGTTACGACGCCAACGGCGACCGCGACAGCAGCGGCTACGTGGTGGGCACGGGCAACCAGATCACCAGCGATGGCACGTGGACTTACAGTTACGATGCCGCCGGCGACTTGACCGGCAAGTCGAAAACGGGTGAGTATTGGACCTATGCCTACGACAACGCCAGCCACCTGACGCGGGTTGAGCAGTATCTGAGCGGCACTGAACCTACGCATCGACTACACCTACGATGTCTACGGCGACCGGTTGAGCCGAACGGAGTACGACGGCAGCTTGTCCGTGGTTGCGGTGTCGAACTATGCGTTCGATGGCTGGAAGACGATTTGTTCCGCGCTGGCTACAATAGCTTGTTACTATGCACCTTTGTACGAATACGACGAATGAGGGACGTTTGATTTCAATTCGTTGAGTCTAGCGGCTTTGCAATAGAAAGCCATTTTGACAGGTAGTTCTCTTGCAGGACAGTCCTTTTCGTTTCAAGTAACGCAATTTCCATGCAGCCCCGCGAGTTTCCTTGCAAAACTGGCTGGGGCGATTTTTCCGCGAGCGTTCTGTTCACATCTGTATCGTAGCGTGATGCGCGAAAAAGCGCAAGATTGCCTGCCCCTTGCTTCCGATCTGCTGCGCGAATAGCCTACTCCGCACCAAGAACGAATGAATTCTGACTACGGAAGAACGACTATGCGGCTCCATACAGCGGTTCTATCGGCAATCTGGGCGTTCGTCATGATTCTGCAAGCAGCGCCAGCCGATGAACCCATCAAGGCTACCGTAGGCGAGCACAAGATCGTCATGCCTGCTGGCTTCCGCGAATTGAATTATTTCCCCGACGAACCAATCAGCATCCTTAAAAAGAAGCCATTTGCGCCCTCATGGTTGCGGGCAACTCCACCATCCTGATGGAAGGGGACAAGCCAGAAACCGCGATTCTCGTCGGCACAGTGCTAACTCCCGGCCCAAAAACGTCCTTCGACAACGGCTATGCAGGTATTACGTCAACCTATAACGACAAAAGGGCGCAAAAACTGCTCGGTTTCTATCACGCCGAGGACCATGTGGGGATGCCAAAAACGCAGGACAACCCTGATATTCAAGGTGCTTATTGGTCTGTCGGCCTTGATTTCTTCGCTGGCAAGACAAGCAGGGCAAACTGCATCTTTTACGAGAACGCTGGGTGAAATCAGGAGATATATGGTTCACCCGGATGGTGGGCCTCATTTGATCGGCATATGTGATATGAACGAATCATTACGCCAGTACGTCGAGTTTTCGGCAAACTATCTGCCCGACCTGTTCAACTACGTCGTCCCTATCCTTAACGCCAATAAGGAACTCGGCTCAGGTGTGCTGGTCAATTTTCAAGGCCGTCATATTGTCGCTACCGCGAGGCACTGCATCGAAAATAAACCGCGAGTTTTTCTTCCTGTATCCCGAATTCGACCAGACGACCCTACGAGTACCCAGCAAATTAGAATCGTTCGGACTGAGTTTCATGAAACGCTCGACATCGGCTTCTTGGAAATCGAAGATCCCGGTGGCAGTGAAGTGGGGTCGCACCAGTTGTGCAAAGATCGCATCTCCGACAAAATGGTTCACGTCATCGGTTTTCCAAGCGTCAAGGCTTTTGTGGATTGGCCGAATAATAACGTCAGCGTTTTGGGCGGTTCATTCGGAACGACATTGCTCGAAGAGGCCGATGAGTTTTTGAAGTTCGATTACCCGAAAGTCGGAGGCAAATTCGATCCGACTCAAAACGGGTGGACACCATCCGCGTTTCCAGAAACGCCTGAAGGGTTTAGTGGCGGCGGTTGCTTCAGCGTGACTGTTGGAACTACAAGTGGTGTTCAGATTATCGAATACAAGTTACACGGAATTCAGTGTTCATGGTCGGAATATGGGCGCTGGGTGAAGGTCATACCGATCAAGCATCTGTGCGATCTGCTTGCTCGATAGGCTACATTTTTCGCGGAACCGCCCGAACCTGTTCGGATCGTCAAAGCTCTTTTTTGTGCCATAGCCCGCGCGGATGGGAATTCTTGGCAAACGAACAACTGGATACCTGACATGGCAAATGATCATTATATTACGAAGGCATATTTGGACAAATTCGTCCATCCCGGATCGAAAGATAAAGTTCTCTTCCCGTATGCAAGGGGCGACCGAATCCCCAAGGCGGCTGGAAAGGGGACGAAAAAACTCGGGAGTGCCGAAAGCTTCTACGCTCAAAAAGAGAACGGCGAATGGCATAATAAGCTCGACGATGCCAGAAAGTTCGTCGAGAGCATCGTATTTGCAAGCGGCAAGCGTACCTCTGGACCACTCGCGAAATGCGTCTACGACGACGATTTTTCGCCGACAGCGGAACATCGGCCCATATTGGCAGGCGCAGCAGCGTTTTTGCATACTGGCTCCCCAGTGCAAATCCATAACACCGCTATGTTCGGCCTTTTCGCCTGCCAAGCACATGCGCTGAATCAATTGAACACAGTGGACGCGAAAGACTTGTACACGGAAGCATATGGGGATGACTGGGAAAAAAAGATTCAAGAAGATCGGGTGGCTTTGTTGAAAGGCGAATTGGTGGTCGATGTTGGCGAGGAGAACTGGAAGCAACTTGGGTTTGAAGCAATGCAGCTTCAAGAGATGTGGATCAATGTCCTTTCAAAGATGGGCCTCACGATTTGCGGCTCGCATTACCAGTCATTTTTCATCACAAGCGATAATCCAGTGGTTGTCCATTGCGGTTCTCAACCCAACAATCCCGGCATCGGCGTGAAAGATGCGGAAATCTGGTTCCCCATTTCATACAAGAAGGGGTTATTGTGGACGTGGAAGCATCGCGGCGTCCAGAGGGATACTTTCGGCCATTCGCTCACCCGCACAATGAACAAACGAATGATTAAATGGTGCTACAAGGAAGTCTATTCGCCTCTCGCGGAGGACTGGATAGGGAGGGCCATGAAGGAAGTGCAATTTGATCCGTGTTACGGGCATTATGGGTCGTTGCAGGAAATGATCGACAATTACGCCCTTACTGCAATTCTACCGAATGGGACGCAGGCGGGCGAGATCATGGACATCACCGCTGGGTTAAAGTCTGGTGAAAAACATGATGTAGTCGGAATTTGAACGTCCCAGTTGGACTTTACAGGATTCTTCGGTTTTATTGCAATTTCCCATGTTTCATTGCAAGTTCAGGAGTTTCCTTGCAGGATAGACGGTTTTCTTGCAAAATGGCTTTCTATTGCAAAGCCGAGTCTAGCAAATGCTAACGGGGCGTCATCTCTCTTTTCCCGGTGCCACTTTGCTGAAGCTGATATAGCTTGACCGTACCGCGTTCTTTTCTCCCCGGTTCAATCCTATGCCCCACAAAGTTCTTGTTAGCGGATGTTTCGACGGTCTACACTCCGGACATGTGACGTTTCTTCAAAATGCCAGCTCCTACGGCGAGCTGCTTGTCGCGGTCGGATCTGATGCCACCATTTTCGAATTGAAGGGAAGGTCGCCCATTTTCTCAGGTTCAGAAAGACTGTTCATGGTGCAAGCGCTGGCGTGCGTGAGCCACGCCTTTATTGCTGCGGGTTCGGGCGAACTAGATTTTGCAGACGAACTTTGTTCGCTGAGGCCAGATCGGTTTATCGTCAATGACGATGGCCATTCGGATGCGAAAGAACAGCTTTGCCGCCGGCTGGGAATTGAATACTTTGTATTGCGGCGAGTCGCGCTCGAAGGATTGCCCATCCGATCTTCAACGGCTTTGCGTGAAAAAAATCGATTGCCGTATCGCCTTGACTTGGCTGGCGGTTGGCTGGATCAACCATTTGTATCGTCATTGTGTGCTGGACCGGTGCTAACCATCTCACTTGAGCCGACGCTCGAGTTCAATGATCGTAGCGGCATGGCTACAAGCACCCGCAAAACCGCCTGGGACCTTTGGGGCGGCCACCTTCCTGCAGGTTCCCCAGAAAAGACAGCCAAAACCCTTTTTGCTTGCGAAAATCCGCCAGGGACCGTTGACGTTTCGGGGTCGCAAGACGCGATCGGTCTCGTGTTCCCTGGGGTAAGTCGTGCATTTTACGATGGCGCCTACTGGCCGCGATGCATCGACACTATACTTAGCGAGTCGATTTTGACGTTTTTGGAACGCCATGTAGCTTTGATGCCGCTCCGGCCTCGGAGCGAGTTGTACCATCCCCTGAAAGAATCGCGGGTTTCATTCGGCGGAGCCTGCTGGCTGTCGGAGTCGGCCGAAGCTTGTTGGCAAGCCATTTTGCAAGGCGACCTTATCGAATTTGGTCGCAGCTGCCGTGCAAGTTTTGAAGCCCAAATTTCTATGTTTCCCAGTATGGCCACACATGAGGTAATGGAAGCGATTGACCAGATTCGAGCTGACGCGCTCGGTTGGAAACTCTCCGGTGCAGGCGGAGGAGGTTATCTGGTCGTAGTCTCTCGATACCCTCCCGAAGGCAGCATCCCCATATTAATTCGCCGTGCGAACTTCTAGATATTCCAGCAGTCGCAACGCTGTGGCTTTTGAATCTCAATTGAACGAATATGAGGTGGTTTAGCTTGAGATTTTTGAAGATACTATAAGCCAAGTTCGGGTAACAGAGCCCCCTACGTTTAACCGAGTTTGAAGCGACATGGCCAACTTGGAAATCGCTTCTTTGAAGGGCGTCGATAACAGCCGTAGGTCCGGATAATCGATCGGGCATGCGTTCAATGTCAAAGGAACGCACCGCTTAAACCGTGGTTTCGAAGCCCCGATAAAAATAATGGGCGGTCTCTAGCGAGGCGACAGCAATAATGAACGTCGGGTTTGTTGCTGCATGGTTCAGGCCCCCAGTATACCGGTTCTTCAGGCATTCAATCATACCCTGGTGCATTACCATGTCACGTCGTTATTTGATCGGCCCAGTCAGTGCTCGCTTTGCAGCGGAACATCTACGTCCTTGCAAAGACAACTCAACTCGATCTTTTGGTGGCGCTGGAACCGATATCCCGATCAGACCCGGCGTTTCTTGGCTGCAAGTTTTGTCTAAATTGCCCGTCAGCTGGGTTCCAGATGTTCTTATTCTAAATCTTGCTTATACTTCACTTCCGACTGGATTTGAAAATGCTGCGATTCCAATAATTGGTTATGCGCCTGATTGGCCGCTCCATTGGCATTATTACCGCCGAATTGCCTCCTCTCTCGATCAGCTTTGGACTGACGATGATGCGGCAAATCTCTTGATGAAAGCTGGTATAACCAACGTACGTGGGGTTATCCCGTTCGGCTTACCGGCAGGTGTGCCTTTTTTAGATAGAGGAACTGGACGCGACATAGATCTTTTATGGATTGGCAACTTCAACCCCGCGATTCATCGTGACCGCCTCCCTTGGATAACGCGAATTACGCGACTTGGCGAACGTTTTCGAGTTGTGTTAGCTGATACTCTTGACCCGACTCGGTTTCGTCCACTTTTAGCCCGCGCTAGAATCGCATTTCTGCCGAGCTTCCACGGCGCCTGGGATTCGCTGATTCTCGAAGCCATTTCGGCCGGGTCTGTGATACTGCGCGATACTATCATCAAAGACTTAGGAGGGATGCTCAGGGCCGGAAGCGAATACGCGTTGTTCAACGAACAAGATTTTGAATCCGTTGCTGAAACACTGCTGGCCGATGAACACTATTTAAGCGGCTTGACACAAGCTGCTCAGTCGAAGCTTTCGCAGATGGTTACAGTCAGTACCTGGACAACGGCGTGTGCCTTACTTGAAAAAGATTGGGAAGAATTAGTCGCTTCAGCAAAGCTTCGCCTGACAAAAACCGACAAACATTCCTGGGAAGTCCAACACTGGCAATACTTGAACATCCGCACTGCGGTCGACTGCCAGCAAAGTGGAATCAATGGCGCTTTAGAGAGCCTTGCACTAGGTATACGTGAAGTATGGGGCGTCAAGGGTGGTACCGTGAGGGCCGGGCGGCTGGCTGGGCTTACGAGTCATCCAGAAGCTGGTTCATCGGCAAGGCTCCATTTAGGCGGTGCGCTTGCGGAACGTGGACGAACGGAAAAGGCGATTTCTCACATCGTTGAACTTTTGAGACAGCTAGATAATTTGGACAGTTCAATGCCGATTTATGGCTTTGGAGCGCTACGTCCGGGCTTCCACTCTTTTCGAATGGAATGGGAGCGTGCGGCTTTTGAAAACATTGCCGATCCGGCCGCAGAGGCTCATGCTAAGCGTCAGATACTTCAAGCGCATTGCGAATCACTGCTTGGCAGACTGGTTCCCGATCACACTCGGATTTTGCGTGCAGCGGAAATTGCTCCTCACCTATTGTCGGTCGTGAAAGCGGCGGCTTCTATTGTTTCAGAGTCCATTAATCCAGAGGGCGACCTGGCACTGCTCGAAAGGGCATTAGTCGCCGATCCATTTGACGAAAAAATGGCGGCTTCAGTTGCTGCAGCACTTCATTCTGTGAATGATCTCGTGAAGATCGAACGCTTTCAACGCGATCGACAACTTCTCAATAAAGCGCGCAATGGAATTGACCCCTCTCCAGTTAACGCTTCTGTGGTCTTGCCTAGGCAGCGGGTCAGCCTAACGATGATTGTCAAGAATGAAGAAAAGAATCTCAAAGCCTGCCTGGAACCATTACGGGGATTGGCGGATGAAATTGTAGTGCTTGACACAGGTTCAACCGACAATACGAGACAGGTAGCGGCTTCCTTGGGCGCTCGAGTATTTGAAACGTCTTGGCCGGACAGTTTCTCCGTTGCCCGCAATGCATCGATAAAGCAGGCTAGTGGCGACTGGATTTTCTGGTTGGATGCCGATGATAGGATCGACATAGCTAATATTGCCAAACTCAAAAGGCTATTCAGTTCTCTCGATGATCGTAACCGCGCATTCGTTATGAAATGCCTTTGTGTGGCATCTGCGCCTGGCGAGACGGCCACAGTGGTAGACCACGTTCGCCTGTTCCGCAACGATGCGCGGCACATCTGGAAATATCGAGTGCACGAACAAATCCTTCCGGCTCTTCGCACGACCAAAGCGGAACTATGTTGGTCGGATGTCGTGATCCTTCACACCGGATACGTCGACCCGGTTCATCGTCGACATAAGCTCGAACGGGATTTGAAGCTTTTACAGCGCGAACGCGCAGAACAAGCCGACGAGCCGTTCACCCTTTTCAACATTGGCTCAGTCTTTCGCGAACTGAATCAGCCGGGAGAGGCTTTGGCGGCTTTGAGCCGCAGCCTCCAGCTTTCGCGTCCGAGTGATTCAATCGTTCGCAAGCTCTATGCGTTGATCGCACAGAGCCAGCGAGACCTCGGCCAGGCCGGGGAGGCGCTCCGGACATGTTCAAACGGAAGGAAAATCTATCCTGAAGATGCGGAACTTCTTTTCTTGGAGAGCGTTCTCTTACGTCAATCCGGCGATAACCAAAGTGCGGAAGAAAGATTGCACCGCCTGATCGACGGATCGGAATCCGCTCATTTCGCCAGTGTCGATGTCGGCCTTCGGGGCTTCAAAGCGCGGCATAATTTGGCAATTATCTGTATGGAACAGAATAGAATCGCCGAAGCGGAGAACCATTGGCTTGCGGCGCTGAATGATGAACCTGCTTTCATTCCTGCTCAAGCCGGTCTCGGCAGACTTTACGCTCAAACTAAAAACACGCCGAAACTCGAAAAACATGCTCAGCTTATAGAAAAGTTCGGAACGAAAGGCGCGGAACAAGCATGGCTCCTACGTGGACTCGGCAAGATGCACTTAGGCGAATTGACCGAGGCACGCCAGCTTCTGATGGACTCTGCAACGCGTTTTCCGCAGTCTCTGGGCATCAAACGCTTGCTCGCGCAGATCACGTTCAAGGTATGTCCTGATCCGACTGCGGGGCTGCAAGTTTTACACGATATTTTGAAACTTGATCCGAACGACGAGCAAGCAAAAAAATTGATAACGAAAATCGGAAACGACAAACGGGGAAGTTGATGTAGATGGTAAATTCGAAGTTCAGGAACCGGACTAAACGAGGTCGCTAAGGTTGCTCGAGAACCTCGTCGCAACGGAGTCGAAGTGCGATCAACTTTCCGAAAAACCATTGCTGTTCGCTACTTGGCGTTCTCGGCTACTCTACTTATCAAAACTGTTCGGATATTCCCCGTTGAGAGTCTGACACCAGAACTAATATGAAACGTCGTTACCTGATTGGACCGGTCAGCGGACGTTTTGCAGCCGATCACCTGAGTACACTTCGTACGACAGGCGCTTGTTTAACCTTCGGCGGCGACGGCACTGATATTTCGTTCGCTCCTGGCGAATCTCTAGCGGAGCTCACTTCAAGACTGCCGTCGGATTGGCGCCCTGATGCGATTCTCTTGCATCTGGGGTACACCGTTCTACCTACTGGCTTTAGTCACGCTACGGTTCCCTTGATTGGCTACGCGCCGGATTGGCAACTGCACTGGCATTACTATCGAAAGCTCGCTTCCCACTTCGACTGTCTCTGGATGGATTTTCAGGGTGCGGAACTTTTTCGAAGTTCGGGAATCGCAAACGTACGCGCCATCATTCCGTTTGGTCGGCCGGTCGAAAATTTTCCGACAGCGGTTGCAATGGAACGCGATATCGATCTTTTATGGGTTGGAAATTTCAACCCAGTTATCCATCGAGAGCGACATCGCTGGGTAAAGAGAGTGGCTAAGCTTGGAGAAAACCATCGGGTTTTCATTGCATCAACGCTCGACCCGGTTCGTTATCGCCCACTTTTGCGCAGGTCTCGAACAGCTTTTCTGCCAACTTTTCATGGCGGTTGGGATGGACTCGTTCCTGAAGCGATGGCGGCCGGCGCCGTAGTTTTTCGCGATGCCGACTTGGGCAGAGGGACTGGACCTCTGCAAGTTGACCGCGATTACCTGGCTTTCGACGACGAAAATTTGGAAACGGTGATCGAGTCGCTCCTCCACGACGAGCCGCGACGGCAAGCGATGGCGACCGAGATCTCTGTCCGGACTGCCGAATTTTCCACCCCTTCGATGTGGTCAAAGGCGGAAGCCCTACTAGATGACGAATGGGACAAACTGGCGACGGCAGCCATGCTTCGACAATCGGCAGCCGCAAATAAAGAGGATTGGGAACTGCAGCATTGGCAACATTTAACTAGTTGGAAGTGGTTTCCCTCCGGTTCCTTCTGCCCGGCAGATTCGTCCGCAGAACTTGCATTAGCAATTCGTAATGCTTGGCGGAAAGACCGTGTAGAAAATTGCATTGACGTGCTTCGAACATTATCAACGCGCGCCGATATCGGTTTCGCGGCATCGCTTCACTTAGCAGAAATTCTTGCCGGACAAGGTTCAAGCGATGAAGCTATCCGGCTCATCAGCGCCTTACAGGAACAACTGGCGAATGCCGAGACTCTTCCATCCGAAGTTTTTGGCTTTGGTTCTCTCACGCCAGGTTTTAATCCGTTTCGGGTTGAGTGGGAGCGAACTGGCTTCACGCACGCAAACGATCATCACGCAGAGATGCACGCTAAACGACAGCTGCTTCGCGGCCGGTGCGAATGGTTGCTTGGCAAGCTGAGCCGCGACCCGTTGCGAATCGGACAAGCAGCAACCATTGCCCCAGAGCTTACATCAATCGTTAAAGCAGCGGCCGTCGCGCTAGCGAAGTCCGGTTCTGCAGCAGATGCGCTGCGATGCTTCGAGCGCGCCAGCAGTGCCGATCCTTTTGATGCCAAGTTAACATTGGAATTAGAGTCACTTCTTAAAAAGCAGGGTGCCGGTGCAGACCTTGACCGAGTTGGGCGCCAACAGGAACTCCTCAAGAAAGCAATGTCTGACCCTGTTGCAAGCACGTCGGCTAAGCAGAGGCCTGCGACAGCGCTTAAAAGGCAACGGGTCACGTTGACGATGATCGTCCGAAATGAGGAAGTGAACCTGGCTGCGTGCCTGGATTCGGTGCGAGATTTGGTGGATCAAATTGTCGTCGTCGATACCGGTTCAACCGATCGCACCATGGAAATAGCGGTTCAAAGTGGTGCCCAGGTCGTGCAATTTCCCTGGTGCGATGATTTTGCTGCAGCGCGAAACAGAGCTATCGAAGCTGCTCATGGCGAATGGATTCTATGGCTCGACGCTGACGAACGTCTCAATCCAACTAATCGAATGAAGGCCAGACACTTATTCGAGGGATTAAGAAACGAAAATGTCGCTTACCTTTTTGCGCCAGTTGTCTCAATCGCGCGACCCATCGGGATCGACAACCGCGGTGGATCAAGTTCGTTTATTCAGAAATCGGCCCGACGTTCGCTGGGAATACCGCATCCACGAGCAGATCCTATTGTCCGTTCGCCGCACGGGTGCGCCGGTCCGTACAACCGAGATTGTTATCGATCATCACGGATACGAAGACCCGGCATTGCGGAGTCGTAAATTCGAGCGGAATATGCGATTGCTTGAACTTGCCTACGCCGAGAAGCCGGGAGATCCGGTATTAGCATTCAACCTTGGCTGGGTTTATCAAAAGTCTAACCAAGCCGAGCGTGCTTTACCATTATTGCAACTATGCCGTCAAAGCCTGGCGCCGCAAGTCTCCATCACCCCCAAAGTGTATCGGCTTCTCGGTCAAGTATTGGAACAGTTGGGTCGACTGGATGAGGCGCTCGAAGCCTTATCAACTGGAAGGCGTTTATTCCCCGGGGACGTTGAATTACTTTTGCACGATGGTTTTTTGTTGCGAAAACAGAAGAAGTACGATGAGGCAGAAAATTGCTTTCGACGTATTTTGGCTTTCCCCCCTGGAACATATCCCGTCGGACTCGACCTAGGTTTGCGAAGCTTCAAGACTCGCAATGCGCTGGCCGAACTGTTGCAAGAACAAGGCAAGCTGGAGGATGCAGCGCTCGAATGGCGAGTGGCTCTAGCGGAACAGCCTCGCTTCGCTGCGGGCTGGGTCGGGCTTGCGGAAATAGCGGCCAGCTGCAGTCAGCATTCGGAAGCCCTTGCTCTTCTTGATCGGGTGGTGGCGGCAGATCCACAGACCGAGAAGCGAATAACCCTATTGCGCGGCAGATTGAACCAGACAAAGGCCTTGCCTTCTGTCAAAACACCCGCCGCTGTAACGAAATTTGTTTCCACATCTTCTGGAACGCCAACCACGGTGCTGAAGCCACGTTTGGACCGCAGCTAGGGCTGTTTGGAAGGTACATCCGCTCATTGCATTTGTCGGCGGCGGTAACCCGCCCTGAGACTGAGTGACGCTCCTGTTGTGATTAAAAGACCCCTCAATTCGCGGTTGCCTTCCATTAGTCACGTGTACATTGGTTGCATTGACAAACAGGTCATAAATGAAAATATCTGTCCTAATCCCGAGCCGTCTGCAAAAGATAACTGCAAGTAAGGACTCAAAACTATGGATTTGCCGGGCGGTTGATTCGGTTAGACAACAAATCTTAGGCCCAGGTTGGCGAGTGGAAATCATCGTGGGCGTCGATCCGGGGACTAATTTCCGGCCGAACATTCCTGATGTTCGATGGGCCCAGGGGATAGCGCCCGGACATACATATGCCCTCAATGCAGCGGCTTCAATGGCAGACGGAGATGTGTTCGCGTTCTTGGAGGATGATGACTTTTGGTTGCCTGAACGTTTAAGCATTGCGATTCCATTTTTAACGAACGCTGCGGTGGTAACCTCCAACCAACGCGAGATAGACGTGAACGGTTCGTTCATTCGCATCAATGATTTTGCAACTCCCAGCGGATGGCTGTTCAGAAGAAAGGTCTGGGAAAAGTTGGGGCCGCTAGATGAAACTTATCGATTTCATCTAGACAATGAATATTTGGGACGAATGGGGTTGCAGCAAGTCTCCCGCATTCATCTTGTCGAAGCCGGCGCGATAGTGAAAAACCGGCCCTGGCTCAATCGGGTGCGTCAATTTAGCGAGGTCGTGGAAATACCAACTACGCTGCCTCTGGTAGACCGCACCGTCAATCAGTTCGGGAGTGTTGCGCAGCTCACTACGCAAAGATTGGAGCAGATTATATCCAAAGCCGAATTTGGCCGACTCAAACTTAAATATGCCACCATCCCTTGGTGATGATAGAATTATAACACGCGTCCAGATGCCGGCATCTAAATGTTTCCCCTAACAACTTTTTATCGAGGGACGTTACAAGCGGTACTGCGATCAGGCCGTGACTTGGATTGTCTCTTTTGTATTCACGGGAGGAGCGACGCCAAAATACAAGTAATGTGCACGGTAGGACGTACGATAATTCGTAGTAGGAAGCGGTTGATGCGCCCGTACTAGCCTGGATTGGAGAACGGCCTTCCAAACAACTCTGTCACCCACGCTTGCTAGGTGAGGGGGCATCAGATACCAGGTCGATACAAGTGGAAACGCCTTGCGCGTAAAAAATAAGCAATTCGTGTCAACAAAAGTTTCTCCGTCGACTTCGGGACATTTTCCCATCAACTTGCCGCTTAAGTCGTAAAGATTGCGCCCAGATGAACAGACTGCCGCGTCGCTGCGCTGCGTTGTTCGGAGCATAAGCTCAAGATGGTTCGACTCATACCAGTTGTCGGAGTCCAGGTATGCAATAGCGTCAAACCCACGGCCAATTGCAGATATCGAGCCGATGGCTCGCGCGATATTGCCCGAATCGCCATGTGAACGAGACGTTCGAATCACCTCAGCGCTGTGTGAAATCTTTGTTTTCGGGCACTGGTCCTCTTCGAAAACCAAGAAATGTGTGCAAGTAACGGTCTGCGTCGCAACGCTGGCAATACATTGCTCGAGCCAGGGATATGGCGTTTTCCAAGAAGGCGTAACGACCGCTATTTTCATAAGCATCTCCGAATAGAGAGAGCACTCACAGTATCCAGACTTCCGCCCCCAACGGTAACTCATTTAATTCAACACGTGCCTCGCGCCATGTCGGGTAGTGCTTCTCCAGCAGGCCGATGAAGCGCTCGTTGTGAGTGGGCTCGATCAGGTGTATCAGTTCGTGGACTACGACGTATTCGAGGAGATCCTTCGGCTTCTTCACGAGTTCGGTATTCAGCCGGATATGCCGGGCGCGGTGGTTGCAGCTTCCCCACTTGGTTTTCATCCGCTGCAGGAAGTAACGCTTAACTTTGACATCAAGCCGCTGCTCCCACTTTTCGATAAGCGGTGGAACCGCCTCGTGCAACAGTGATTTATGCCATTCGTGGATGACGGCCGCCCGCTTCGCGGCATCGCTTGCGGCCCGTACGGTGAGGGTGATGCGCTTATGGTCCAACGCGACGGCAGGCTTGGCCTCCCGATGTTTGATGGTCATCAAGTGCCGTCGGCCCCATAGGTAATGGCTTTCACGTTCGACGAACTGCCGGGGCGTTTCGCGGGCTTGATTCTTCAGCTTCGCCTGTTGCTGGCGAATCCAGCTAAGCCGGGAGATGGCGTAAGCTCGGGCAACGTCCAAGCGCGTCGCGGTCGGCGCGACCAGGGTCACGCGGCCATCCGGCGGGTAGACCGACAGATGGACGTTTTTAACGTCCTTCCTCGTCAGTTCGATCACGATTTCAGCGATCCGGATCGTTTCCACGATTAGTACCCCGGCTGTTTTTTGATGATTTCAAAAAGCGCGAGCGTCGCCTCTCGGTCGCGATCCAGGACGGGGAACAATACGTTGAGCACCTGCCGCTCGCGGGTATCGTCTCCCTTCCAACCGGCCGGCGCCCACTCGCGCACTACCTGGTCGATCTTCAATGCGAGTTCGGCCCGCTCTTCGTCTCCAGCCGGGCAATGGAAGGCCGTTGTCTGAATTGAGCCGAGGTTGTTGTAGAGCGTGATCGCCTCCGGCTTGCCGTGCAGTATCGCAGGGACTCCCTCTTCAGGTTGATTTCGCCCGAGCCGTTTGGCCAGCGTCTCGGCATCACGTAGGAACTGTTCATATTCAATGCTGTCCTTGCGTTTCCGGCGGATCAAGTCCTCCAGCAATTTAGACATTTGCTCGTAGAACCTTGGATCGGTAAGCTGGTCGCGGATGATCGTCTGGCGGATATTGTTGATAATTCCTTCCGCAATCGAGTCCTTGGATAGTTTGCCCTTCTGGTTCAGCTTGCGGGCGATGGCGTCGTGAATGCCGCTCTTAATGATGAGGTCGGTCAACGACATCGCTCCCATATCGCCCAAATCGTCAGCCGGGTCCGCTTGAATGTAAGTGTTGATGAGGTGGCGCATGTCCGCCTCGAACGGCTTGATGTCCAGCTCTTCACCTGAAACGCGCTTGATGGCCATGCGCATTTCGCTGTAGAACTCGGCCTGCCTACGTAACTCGTCCGCCTCGGCATCGGTGTAGCCAGCTTCTGTCAGGTCTTGGGCAATGTCGGCAAAGGCCCGCGCGAAGCGTGCCACCGCCATGTAGAATGCGATGCGCAGCGGCTCGGTTTCCTTCAGGGCCGCTGGCTTCGCACTGTCGCCGCAGAAGTAGTGCACGTATTGCTCCACTTCGCGCGGTGGGGATATTGGCTCACAGAGGTGCCGTAGCACTTCCTGCGTCGCGTCGAGCTGCTTTTCTCCCTCTTCCAGCGCGTCCTTCAGGTAGACGTTGTTGTCCCCGCCGGAGTCGGTATCGATATCCAACTCGTCCGAGTTATAGACCGCGATGGCCTCCTCCACGTCTTTGAACAGTTCCTTGAAATCGACGATATGGCCGAAGTCTTTGTCGACGCCATCCAGCCGATTGGTGCGGCAAATTGCCTGGAAAAGATTGTGGTCGTGCAACTCGTTGTCGAGGTAGATGTACGTGCAGCTCGGCGCATCGAACCCGGTGAGCAGCTTGCTGACCACGATCAACAATTTCAAGTTTGCCGGTTCTTCGATGAACCGCTTCTTAGCGAGGTCCTCGTATTCCTTCGTCGTCTGGTTATTCTTGAGAACGTGTTGAGTATAGGTGTTGAACTTGTAACGTTCGTCGCTGTTAGCAGCTTCGCGAGAGATCGCGTTGTGATTGGGCTGGAAGGACGTGATGATGCCGCAGAACGGTCCGAACGGAGTAGTCTGCAGCACTCGATAATAGTGGCAAGCGTCGTAAATTGATGCGGCCACCAGGATCGCCGTCCCTCGATTGGTATTTAAACGCGGCTTCAGGTCGAAGTCTTCAATGATGCTGAGGATGATGCGCCGCTTGCGATCTTCGGAACTCATCAACTCCTTCATTGTCGCCCAGCGCTTACGGACAACCGCCTTCTGGAAGTTGTTCAGGCCGCGCGTCCTCTGGTCAAACCGCCGATCCATCGCATCCTTGGAGGTTAGCCGCTGGGGCACGGCACGGGCTTCGTACTTAAGGTCGAGCACCACCTTATCCGCGACCGCTTGGTGAAATTTGTACGTGTGGATGTAGGTGCCGAAAACGTGACGCGTCAGCGTCTTGTCTTGGCGCAGCAGCGGCGTGCCGGTGAAGCCGATGAAGATGGCCCCTTCCAGCCAGCGCTTCATCTGCTTGTTCATCTGGCCGCCGTGCGTGCGATGGCATTCGTCCACAAATACGTAGAAGGCGCCGTGACGCCGAGGCGGCGGCCCCTCGAAATCGGCCGTATCGAACATGTGAATCAGCGCACAGAGCAGCCGAGGCGTAGGGGCGCCGAGCTTCTCGACGAAATCCGCCCGCGAGCTAACGCGCGGCGAAGGAGATTCCCCACCGATCACGCCGGCGTTCTTCATCACCCCTTCGATCTGCTTATCGAGTTCGATACGGTCGGTGACGATGAGAACCCGGGCGTTCGAATCGTGCTCCAGCACCCACTTGGCGAGCAGCACCATGAGGATGCTCTTGCCGCTCCCTTGCGTGTGCCAGATCACGCCGCCTTCGCGCTGGCGGATGCGCTCTTGCGCTGCCTTCACCCCGGCGTATTGATGCGGCCGGGGCACTTTCTTCAAGCCCCCATCGAAGATGATGAAATGGTGGATCAGATCGAGCAGGCGCTCCTTACGGCACATCTGCGCCAGTGGCCGGTCGAGCAGCGCTCCGGGAACGGGCGCTGCGCCGGTGGCGTTGCCGGCTTCATCCTTCCAGTCCACGAAAAACCCTTGGGATGTTCCAGTAGTGCCGTAGCGCAGTCCCTGGGCGTCGTTGCCGGCGAGAACCAGCTGCACAGTGCTGAAAAAACTCTTGTTGAAAATCTCTTCCTGATTGGTGATCAACTGGCGGATGCCGTCCCCGACTTCCACTGAACTGCGCTTCAGTTCGATGACGGCGACGGCCATGCCGTTCAGATAAAGCACCAGGTCGGGCCGGCGTTCATAGCTGCCGCGCAGCGTCACCTCCTCAGCCAGCGTGAAATCGTTGCGCTCCGGTTGTTTCCAATCAATCAGGTCCACCGTTTCGTAGGGCTCGCTAACAGCGACTTGCACCTTTACGCCATAGCGCAGCATCTGGTAGGTGCGCATGTTGGCCTGATAGAGCGAAATCCCCGTGCTGTCGGCAGCGGTTTCCAGCTTTTGCAGCGCGGCGGAAATATGGGCAGGCGAGTAGCCGCGTTGCTTCAGATTGGCGTTGAGCAGAGCGGTTTCGATGCCCCGGTTGTTGGGGCGTTCGTGCCAGTCGCCGAGGTAGCGGTAGCCCAGACAATCGGGGCGTGCCACATCGGTGAAGAGAGCAATAACGCGATCCTGCGTCGCCCGTTCGGAGCGGCCGATGTTGCTCATTGGTTGCCCTTCCAATGTTCTTCAATCATCCAGAGTGGTTCGTCGTCGAGGCTTTGCCGTATCCTCGCAATCACATCCTCATACTGTTCTGACGTAAATTTCGACCAACGCCAGCTCCGCGCCTGCCGCCATTGCTTTCTAAATCCGCCGGCGTCTTTTAGGATAAGGGCTTTTAATAGCTCATCATCGATCGGCGGGTGTAGATGACGAACATGTTCGTGCTCATGGTGCCCGCCGCAAACGAAACGACCCTTCATGTAAACGTTGACGAGCTTCGCAGCAACGCCATGAGTGAACGGTAAGCCACGAGACTTTGCAGCGTTGATTGCCCGGGTTCTCCACTGTTGATGCTGATCGTCAATCTTCGCGGGAGAAGGCAACTGCGTCGGCTGACAAAAGTCTGCTATAAAGCCCGTGGACTCCAGAATCTCGCGGCCTTGTTTAACTTTGAACCGGCACCCTTTGACGGACGCGGCACGACTCGCTGCCCAGGCTGCGAATAAATGTTTATGCTTCTCGATGCTATAGCTTAGCGAAAATTCTGGAACGCTAGCAGCGATCTCATGAATCATCTTAGTCGCCTCCTTCCCGTCAGCAGTTCCTGCATCATTCCCTGCTTAACCAGCCGGACCTTGGCCAGCTTTGTTTCTATCGCTGCGATATCGGCGTCCATGTCTGAAAGGACGGCGGCGATGGCGGTTTGCTCGGCGGGATTCGGAATGGTGACTTCAATCATCTTCACACCTGACTTCGTGATCCCGTAGACGGAGACGCCTGTCGCAAGTCGGACCAAGGCAGCACGCACGTTGGGCAAATACTGGATATAACCTTTGAACCCATTGGCGAGGTAGTTATTGCTACCTCGTAACGCCATCGTATGTAAGCCCGCGACGGCCTCCGTTCCGTTTAACCCGAAAACCTCGACCGCCTTGCCTATGGCCGTCGTATCCTCTGAAGCGTCCACCATTAGCAGGTCGCCATCGGCCAAACGCGGCACGGTTCTCACCTTGTATCGGGGGACGTATGTTCGGAGTGCAGCGGGGTTCAGAAAGGCTGTTGGGTGCGTGTGAATGTCGCCGTAATGAACATAGGCTACGTCGCCGTGGCTGCCAAGTTCGCTGCGGGAGTTGCTTGCATTACGAAGGCCAGTGAATAATTCATCAAATCGCTTCGTCTTCCACTCCCCTGAAAACCCCGGCAGCCGTTTCCGGCCGGTGAGCAGTTGCTGCATCGCGCCGCGCTTGATCTGCCGTTTCTTGGCGACGAGTTGCTCCAACGATTCGATCAGGGCATCCGCATTGCCCAACGCTGCCGCAATCGCTTCCTGCTCGGCTTTCGTAGGGGGAAGAGGAATCGGATAAGTCTTTAGCTTCTGGCCATTTATATTCGCTTGCCCGACAGCAACACTTAGAACCTTGGCCCCGTATTGGTGAGAAAATTGTGTGTTAAGAATGTAGTTGAGGAAGCGCGAATCTAATAGTTTAGGCACCAAGTTGATACGGATCAGATAACCGGCAAAAATCGCAGGATGATCGCCTTCATAGATAGATGTCTTTCCAACAAGGTCAATCGTGTTTGTTCTGTTAAACAACACGTCTCCTGCTCGCAGCATATATTTGTTGATCTCAGCCACATCGCTGGTGTAAACGAGATCTTTCCAATCGATTTTGCCATCTTGTAAGTTACCCATTCGCAAAACGGGAATTGTGCCCTTCGTGCCTGATTTTGCTGCCGAGCCATACTCGACTGAGTGAACCAATTTACCGAGTGGAGTCAGGTTCCAATCCTCTGGAATCACGCCCACGTCAGTTAGCTTGTAACCGGGCTTTACATCGGTCATTCGCCGGCCTCCGTTTCGCCGACCGAGTCGCTAAGGCACCCGCGCACGCATGAAGTCAGACAATACCGGGCCTTGTCCGGTAGCCCGTGAATCAGGCATTCCTGAAACAGCCTGAATAGGTGCGACGCTGTCGCACCTATTGGAACTACTTCCATGCGAAGCCCATCCTCTCCAGGTGGCCGTTCACCTTCGTTTCCAATTCGGCAACGCGGCTTGTCAGCAGGGACAGCGGCGCCTCGTAGCGTTCGGCCAATTCCTTGACGCGCGTGGTCAGTTGCTGGCTGACGCGGTCCATTTCGCCGTGGACGCGGGCACCGATCGCGGCCAGCCATTTGTCTTCCACTACCAGTGTTTTGACTTCGTCTTCGCTCAGCTTGGGATACTTGGAGTGGATCTTAGCATCGAGTTCCTCGACGGCTTTTTTGTGCCGGGCCTTGGCGGCCGTCTGCTTGTCCAGCAATTGCTGATAGGCCTGCAGCGCATTGCTCTCGTCGGCAAAATTCGGGTCGATGCCGATCTCCTTCAGGCGATCCTTCAGCGCTTTGACGGTAATCTTCTGCTTGTCACCTTCGCCCTCAATCGCTTCGGAAAGCAGGCCTTCTTCGCCGCTGTTCTCTTCGCGCATGTCATCGAGCTGTTGGCCCAGCGCGGCTACCTCGGCATCGAGCGCCTCAATCGCATCCCGTTCCTTCACGAAGTAGCGAGCTACGAGGATTGTTGCGGGAACCAGGTCGGACTTGAAGCGCCGTTTCTCCTTCAGGTAGTCGTGCTCTTCCAGCCAAACAAGCTTGTTGTCCTTGTTCTTCACCTTCAGGATTTCGCGAGGCTGCACCCCTTTTACCCAGTCCTCGGCGGCAATCAGGTAGCAATCGTCCTGCATCGTGTCGGCCCAATAGTCGCGCAAATGCTGGTAGACGCCATATGCATCGATCAACGGCTTGCCGTGATAGTGCTTCAGCAATCCCTCCGACAGATCGGCGATCACTTGCTTCGGATGGCAATCGGGCTTGAGGCTCTTGAGCGCCTTCACGCTCGCGGCCTGCCAGCGCTCGAAATGGGCATTCATGCCGGCAATAAACTTGGCGAACTCCGGGTGTTCGTAAATCTTGGCTTTTATCTCCGATGGGGCCAGGGCAAGCGCGACATAGCCGGCCCGGCACTCTTCGAACAAGGCATTGCGCAGGTTCGGACAGACGGCCCAATAGCGTTCGAGCGCATCGACATCGCGAACCGGGATGCCGCCGCGAAGATGGCCTTCGATATCCTGAAGATCCTCGACCTCAGCGCCATCGATGTAGCGCGGCAAATTCAGGTTGAACTCGTTCTTCTCGATCTCGTCGAAGGACACCATCCGGGCGTAGCCGGGCGTGTCGATCTGATTGACGAAGGTATCCACGATCTTGTGGATGTCGCGCTCGCGGAGGCGGTTCTTGTTGCCGTCCTTGATGTACTCCTTTGAAGCATCCACCAAAAACAGGCCCTTGCGGGCGGCGGCGTTCTCTTTGTCCAGCACCAGAATGCAGGCGGGGATGCCCGTGCCGTAGAAGAGATTCGCGGGCATGCCGACGATGCCCTTCAGGTAGCCGGAGCGAACCAGTTTCTCGCGAATACCCGCCTCGGCATTCCCGCGGAACAGTACACCATGCGGCAGGATGCAGGCCGCTTTGCCCTTGCCCTTCATCGAGCGGAGAATGTGCAGCAGGTAGGCGTAGTCGCCTTGCTTGGCAGGCGGCGTGCCCCATTCGAAACGTCGAAAGGCGTCGGCCAAGGGAATGATGCCCGTCGTCCAAGTCTTGTCGGAGAAAGGGGGATTGGCGACGACGTAATCGTAGACGCGAAGCTGTTCGCCATCCTTGAACTTGGGCGCCGCCAGCGTGTTGCCGGCCAGGATATTCGCGGTCGGAAAATCGTGCAGGATCATATTCATGCGGGCTAGGCCGGCGGTGGTTACATCCTTGTCCTGCCCTTCCAAGGTAATGCGCTTGCCGGCTTGAGCGGCGACTTTCAGCAGCAGCGAACCCGAGCCGCACGTTGGATCGTAGGCGGTGGTAGATGCCTTGGTGTTTTGCGGTGAAATGCCGATAACCTGCGCAATAACCCGGCTCACTTCCGACGGGGTATAGAACTGCCCCTTGCTCTTGCCGCTCTCCGTAGCGAAGTGACGCATCAAGTATTCGTAGGCGTCGCCGAGAATGTCATCGTGGTCAGCGCGGTTCTTCGAGAAGTCGAGCGCGGGGTTCTCAAAGATGCCGATGAGGTTTTCGAGACGCTTCACCATCGCGTCCCCTTCACCGAGCTTGTTAGGGTCGTTGAAGTCGGGAAAGTCAGTGCGGGCAAGGCGAACGTTCGCTTGAACCAATGGAGCAATCACATCGGTGTTAATGCGGTCGCCGATATCGCTCTTGCCCTTGAGCGCCACCATGTCTTTAAAGCTAGCGCCCTTCGGGATGGTAACAGGTGGAGCGAAGTCACTGGAATTGGCGTATTTGTCGGAGATGTACTTGATGAAAAGCATGAACAGAACGTAGTCTTTGTACTGGCTGGCATCCATGCCGCCGCGTAGCTCATCGCAGGAAGCCCAGAGGGACGAATAGAGATCAGATTTCTTGATGGCCATTAAGTCAGTTCCGGGAGCCGTCGGCGCAGTGGTCGAGATGCAGGGCGCGGCCGCACATCACGGCTTGTTTGCCGAGCCATTCTATTGAGACGGAAGGAGATTAGCTTGAAATGACATACCTTGGAATGCTCACAACAACCGATCGTTACTGGAAGCAATTTGAAGGCGCATTGCGCCCTACTTCAACCTCATATCGGCCATTAAGCAGCATTCGGCCGGCGAGACGCTCTTTATCGACCACCGTGCCGACAGTGCTTTCGAGGTCGTAGAGCCAAACGCAGTCGGGGTAGTTCACGATGGCACAGTGTCGGCGACTGACGCTGGAATCAGTTAATATCACGTCGTTCGAGCTGGATGAGCCAATCGTAACAATCGGGCTTTTGAAATCCCGACGCACATCATCGGCCGTGGTAATAGCGAGCGCATTAGTCTTGCAAGCCCGACTTGCACTGCCAAACGAATACTCTTCAAACAAGAGTTTTGACTTCAGGGATGGTTGCTTGCCTTCACCCCACGCTCGCGGCTTCTCAGTCGCCACTTCCCGGTTGTAATGCGTAAATGGATTTCGGGGGTCGGCGGAAAAGAGTGCGTCCATTTCCTCAGAAGCAACATCACCCTTCAATAAGCGACATAGGATCTGATTGTTGCGGAAACAACCGTTCGGCGCCTTTTCATCGATCATCGTACTGGCAAGCGACTCCGCCGCCTCAAAGCGATCGGTCATGTAAAAACACTTTAGCAGCAAATTATAGGCTTCGTAGTCGGACGCATTTCGCTGCAAATGGTCAGTGAGCAACGATATTGCGGAAGGCACGCGGCCTCGTTCAAGGCTTATCCATCCCAGTTCTTTCTGGACGGCCGTGCGTGGGCTGATCGACAAGGCTTTGTAAAAGTACTCGGCAGCACGATCAAGGCGATGAATCATAACCTGGCAACGACCAGCAGCCAGCAAGGCCGCAACGCAGCCAGGGCTGAGCTTCACGGCGAAGAATGCGGCTTCCTCGGCCGCTTTCCATTTCTTCCGCGCGAGTGCCGCCTCGGACTTCTTGGCCATCGCGGCCGACCTGATCCGATTGCCATCAAACACGTAGGCAACATCCCGGTCTCGGATCGCTTCTGCAAACTCCTCGGCAGTCTGAAATCGTAATTCCGGAGTCGGATGAGTTGCCTTCAACAGCACATCCTGCACCCAGCGCGGCAAACTTGTCGGGATGAAGTCGTGCGAGACTTGGGATAGAACTTGTTCGACTTCTTTGAGACGACCAAATGGATTGCAACCGGTCAACAATTCGAGCAACGTTATACCAAGAGCGTAGACATCGACCCTTTGGTCCAGATGAGACACTGGTTCGCCGAGAAACATCTCTGGCGGCATGTAAACTCGCGTACCGATATTGCGGTTGGCCACTCCAAAGTCACCGAGTTTAATGATTCCATCGGCCGCGAAAAGAATGTTCAACGGCTTGATGTCGTGATGCACGATCCCTTTTCCGTGAACGAAAGCGAGGGTCTCGCACAATTCCTGGCCCCAGGCGAAAACCTGTTCTTCGGGAAAATGCCCTGCGCTTTTCATTCGGTCATGCAAACTTCCGGCAGAGCAGAACTCCATCACAAGATACAAGCGGCTTTCGTCGCTGAAATGATGGTGGAAAGTAACAACGTGCGGATGGTTGAACTTCGCCAGTTGCTGCATTTCCCACATGAGGTCGCTGTGATCGCCGTCTTCCGCGCGAGAAAGCACTTTGATTGCGACCTGATGACCGGGGATCTTCTCATCATTGGCAAGAAACACCTCACCGAATCCGCCGCCGCCAAGTCGGCGCGTAACGCGATACTTGCTATCCAAGCGGTCGCCGATCGAGATCATTACCGCCTCGCTTATTTTTACGCGATGCCACCAAGACAGTTGATCAAGCCCGGAATGGCCGATTGCCATCCGACTTTTTCGTCGGTGCTTTTGCGCGCCGTTGCCACCCACGAAAGCGCCTGGCTCACGTCGTACAGGTTTTTCGCGGGCACGGCTGAGCCGGGAACATGACGAATATGCCGCACGTGTTTGTCCGTTGCATCGCCAGGGGCAAACGGATCAGCGAGTTTCACGTCAAAGCCGGATTGGCAAATGTGGTACACTCGGCACGCTGCCTTTTTGTTCCATGCGTCAGAGAGAACTTTGTTGGCCCAAACCTCCAGCGACTCGTCTTTCACCAAATGGCTTTCCCATGATGAAATCCGTTTCAAATCGTCGCGAACCAAGTCGAGCGATTCGCGAATAATCCCCGGAATCCGCTCCAGGTTCATGTTCTTGCTGTGAACGTCGCGTAGTTCCGTCTTTGTCTCTCCGATAACCAAACCGTTTGAACAGACAAACCGCAGCCAGCCAAGCAGGATGACAAGACGGCTCGACCCGTCCACGGAATTGAAGCATTCCAGACGTAGAGCGAGCTTCTGCCCATCTTTGGGCGTGTGGCTGTACTTGTCGGGGAAGTAGATGCGAAGGTTCATCCACTCCCCCAACACCGTCAGGCCCAATTCGCACCGCAGGTCATCGGTTTCGATCCCGGCGTGCTTTATTCCCTCGAAGCACTTCGCGGCAACCTCATCGTGCTGCGCCAAGGTGTAGGTGTTTGACACTGTTCCCACCGGGACCATCTGTTCAAACTTGGTTCGCGGCGTCCTCACGACAACCTTCATGTGCGGATTTGACGGCGTGTCGGGCAACACTCGAAACTCGGTTGCCTCGAAGCGTGGTATATGCCTTTTGACTTGGTCCCAGCGGCCGCCGTAGTACGCTACGTCCCTAGCTCGCCAGCGGCCAACTTCATTCAGCGTTTCGATCTCGTCGCTCATCATTCTGTTCTCCCATGATCACCCTGGCCTCGGCGAGCAGGCCGCCGAACATGCCGTGAATCGCCTCCAAGCAACCATCGAGGCCGAGGCTTCTCACCTGTAGTAACGGCGTTTTTTTCGCATGTCGAAACGAGTCGCGTGGTCGCGGATCTGAATGAGGGTCGGTCGGGCATGATGGGCGGACCTTGGATTGAGATGTTTCTGGTTGAACTTCGCTGATTCTATCCGCAAAGCGCCCGACAATGCGAGGTTAGCAGGAATTCTTTTTTGAAATGATCCGACGGCGGCGCGAACATACACCCCTGATCGCCTCATTTCGCCTTCTGCCCCGGTTTTATTTTATACTCGGTCGGTCCGTTCGCGTTGCCCCCGGAGATGGCCTTGCAAGCCTATGCACCCCGGGCGATCAACTTGGATGGATGCGAATAGATGCTTGATGGCGTTCCCATCGACGACATCCAGTTTGCAAATCACCGATTAGCCACGGTCGAGGCCGTGCGGACCTTTGCACGTTGAGGGTAACAACAACGTGCTTCGCGGACCCGGAGTGGTGAGACGAACGGCCGGGGTGTCGATCTGGCAAGAGATCGGCTTGCGACGACGTGGGGTGAGCGTGGGCGTCGAAAAATAACTGTCACGCGAACAGAATAGCCGACTGATCTCGACGGCGGGACTTTGCTCCGACCTTGCTTTTCGCGGGGTCAGTGCGCCTCCCTTCTCTCTCAAGCGTGAGCGGAAATCAAATCCAACAGACTCCCGCTGGTTCGGGGAAAGACCTAAATCCTAGACGTACTTGTTCATCGATCCAAATTTGGTTAAGTGCCGCGTCGCGCGCGAAACATTTCCGCAGCCCTTATTCACTCTTCTGCTTTTTTGGATCGCAATTCCAGATCGAAATAGATGACCAGCTTTTCAGCGGTTTTCATCGTCAGGTCTCGTTCACCCGCGACGAATCGGTGTAAAACGGGCTGAGGGATGCCGGCCTCGCGAGCGATGGCAGCCACGGTCTCAGTGCTCTCTTGGATCGCTCTTTTCAGGGTTTCCGTCATCGTCGTTCTCCTTCTTTGCTTGCTCATCGAGGTGCTCGCGGAAAGCCTGCTGACGATCCGCAGGCAAGCGTCGGAAGATCGCCGCGAGTCGGTCGTACAACCGTTTTATGCGGCTCTCGCCAGAATCCCCTTCACGCTCGTGAAAATCCACGGCTTGCCTTCCTTCGTCTGGATGCCGCGCGCGTTTAACTCAGCGGCGATCTGCCGGTAACTCTGCTTCGCGGCACGCAACGCCTGCATCAAACAGATAGCCTCTTGCTCCACCGAATTTTGTACGAGCATTTTGCCGTCTTCCGTCAAGTCGAACCCGAACCGCACCTTGCCGCATCTCTCGCCCTGGGTGATTTTGTATTGAAGGGCGTCGCGCGTCCGCTCGCCAATCGTTTCCCGTTCCCATTGCGCGACGCTCAAGAGGACGTTGAGAACCAAACGACCGGCTGCCGTTCGCGTGTCGATGCAATCCGCGACGCTCAACAGCTGCTTGCCGGCTTTCTCGCCGAAATAGCCGTCGATAAGTTCTTGCCAGTCGCCGACGGAGCGGGTCAACCTGTCCAGCTTCGAAATCAGCAATCCATCGGCTTCGCCTCTTCGCAGTTTAGCCAGAGCGACTTTCAATCCAGGCCGGTTCAAACTCTTCGCGGAAACACCAGCGTCAACGATGGTCTCGACAAGATCCAAGTCATACAGCGCGGCGTAGCCTTTCAGCTTGGCTTGCTGGGCGTCGAGGCTCTGGCCATTGGTCGCTTGTTCTTCCGTCGAAACCCGAATGTATCCGATGACTTTCACGGCACAGCCCCTTCAGCGAGTTCGATTCCGCCAAAGGAAACATGCCTCACAGTTTATTAGAGTCAATACCGTTCGGTATTTATTTTAGATTGTGTGTACGTAGATGTTCGTCTACGTACAGTTTTCGTTCGCGATTTTCGCTTACAACGGTCTTAATCGCCAGCAACAGTAAGCGATCGTTGGTTTATGACTAATGTACAAAAGATTTGAACGGATTTGGACGAGTGTGTGTTTTATTAGCCATAGCGTCGGCCCACTGGCTTCCTTCGCGTGGTTAAGATTTCTGGCATTGCATCACAAAAAGTAGGAGCGACGGCATGAGCGAGGTTCAGCGCATCAAGAGTGTCAGGCGAGCGCCCCATGTTTTTCGGTAGCCTCATTTCGTCCTTCGGCATCACAACGCGACGCCCGCGACTATCGAAGCTCCAAGTGATAGACATTGCCTGTCGATGCATTTCGTCTAACACTTCTTCGGGCAACCGAGATAGGTCGAGTTCATCCGTCCACGCCTTCTCCGCAACCGTAAAGAACAGCTCCGACCGACGATTTGGGTACGCTTCCTTGTCGAGAGCATTCGTGCCGGCGCCGATACGAACCACTTTGTAACCTTCGTTGGCGAGAAAGCTGGCCAAGGTGCCGCCTAATCCGTCACAATCAATCTTGATCGCCATTCAGGAGACTTGCCTTCAACACGACGTGCGTTCTGCTCGGCAAACGCACGGCTGGACGAATCCGACGGATTGTAAAGACAAAGCCAACCGTGACCGCCGCCGTGGGCGAACATCGTTTCGACCGCTTGCCAGAATTGGGGCATGATTCCGACACTTTCGTCAAATATGTAGAGCTGGTTCGGGCCATGCTTGCCCTTAAAGCCCTCCTCCGAGCGCGCCGTGGTTCCGATGGCGAAATCATTTGACCCCCGAGAAATCTTGCAGGCACGAGGCATGAATGGAAGGTCGAGGTCGCAGCGTTCAGCGAGAGTCCGGATCTCCGACCACAACACCAGTTTGACCTGCTCTTTCGTTGGGGCGGTCGTGAGGATTTTGCAGGGCGACCGCGTGCAGAACCACTAGAGGACGCAGCAAGCCGCCATATGCGACTTGCCGAGGCTGTTCCCCGACGGACAGAGCGTGCGATATGGTGGAATCAACAGGCTTCGAATCGCTTCCTGCTGTTTGGCAATGAGTTCGACGTGCAAGACTTCCTCGCAGAATTCGACCGGCCGGTCGATGTACTGCGCGAATTGCTCGACCTGATTGATCCCTAAAGCGTCAGACGGGATCGCGACCAGCTTTTGCTTTGCTTTGCTGAGGGCCCGCCGCGCTTGCTGCACTACGTTCATCGATCTCCTTGCGCATCTCGCGGACTTCTTTGAGCAATTGTTTGATGCCTTCGCGGTCCGCGCCCGAGCGCTCGGGGAACTTACGAGTTAGCCACCATTCAGCATGTTTGGCATCGGTGCTTGCTGCGGCAATGATGACCGCGACCATCTTCTTTTCTGCGCATGTTTCGGCTTCCAGGACCGCACGCCAAAAATCGTAGAAAAGTCCCTCGGGTTCGGTCTTCCCTCTCTTGAGCCATCCCTGAAAGGTGCGTAAGGGGATGCCAGCGGCCTGCGCGGCGACCTCGCGGTAGTTACCGCCTTCGATCGTCGCGCAGATCGCATCCTGGACTTCTTGTGTCAGCGTCAGAGGTCGTCCACGCGGCATGAAATGATGTTACCGTCAGCATGCGGGCAATTTCAAACTTGCTCAAAGCGTCAAAAATGTGCCGATCTGAGCGATGCCTAGGCAGTTTGCCCGAACTGGGGGGACGAAAATCGACTGCGAGACTCTTGCCGCCCCATGCGCATTTGATGAGCAATACCGGTTGATCGTATGCCTCGCCCACTACCCAATTGAAGCCAAGTTCGGGCCCGATCAATTCCTTGCGGGCTCCAAAGCCAACCGTGAGCGTATCCTGCCGATCGAGTCAGGAATTGAATACATCGTCACGCACCCGCCATTTACCCTCCTTGTCCACCAAATAAACAAACTTCGCCGTGGTGGAAGATCCTTGACCAAGAACTCAAGGCTTCCTTTACCGCCATTGCGTTTACAATCGGCAGCGATAAAGCCTTGACCTTTCATGTTCGATTAGCCGGCCAGGATGAAAACCACGACCGGTTTCGGCTTGTCGGCTGCAATGTCGATTCTGCGGCTGGATCCCAAAGGAACCGCTAAGGGCGGCCATTGCTTACACCATAAGGTACGACCGCAATTCGGTGTAGAGCTTTTGGCAGCGGTCTGCGCCACTCGGGAACCTGGAAGCTGAGAGGATCGGCGAAGGGACGGAACATCAAGGTGAGATTGAGCCGGTCGCCGCGCCGACCCGCCTTTTCCATGCGCATTTCGATCTCGACAAGGTGTTGGTCGTTCGCGTTCGCGAGCTTAACCGGAGCACTGCCGCCCGGGGTCTGCTGGCCGAGCCGAATTCGCAGCAGGCCAGGTTCGCTGGCAACGACCGTTGCCCCCATGTCTTCGAGAAAGCCGCGCAACTTGACCACCGCAAGCGGTTCGGGCATGTAGGCGGCCATCTGGTGAACGATGGCGTTCTGCTCGGCAGCCGGCGCATGGGTGGACTGCTTCGGCGGCGCCGACGCGCGGGCCAGGGCGGGGACCAAGGCTTCCGCGGGCCGGACTGCGGCCCAGATGTCGGTGCCGATGGCCTTGCCGAATCGCCGGGCGAGTTCCTTGGCCGAGCGCGGCCGTTCCACGGGATATTTTGAAAGGCAATGCTGGACAACGGACTCGACGGTGCGCGACAGGCCCCGGGCGCCGACCGCGGCGAAGCTCAACGGCGGTTCGTGCACGTGGGCGTGCACGATGCCATACATGTCCCTTGGGATGAACGGCAGCTGGCCCGTGAGCATTTCGAAGAGAATGATGCCGACGCTGTAAATGTCGGCACGGGCGTCAATGGTGTCGCCGCGCAGCGCCTCGGGACTGATGTAAATTGGCGTGCCCGCCGCCTGCGTGTGTGCGCCACCCGCCAGCCGCTCGGCCGTGAAGTGCGGCTTGTGCGTGAATTGCGCTATCCCGAAATCCATCACGCGCAGCGATTTGCCGGAAGAGCCGACGACCATGAGATTGGAAGGCTTCAAGTCGCGATGGACGATGTTTACGCTGTGAGCGGCATAAAGGGCGCGGCAGAGATGCCCAAGCAAAAGCCCGACCTGCGCGAGCGGCAGGCGCTTCTGCTTTTCCAGAAGCGCTTCCAGGGTGACTCCGGGCACGTATTCCATCACCAAACAAGGGCCGCGAGGGTCGAGACAGGAGGAATCGAGGATCTGCACGATATATGGATGCCGCAGTTGCGTCATACACTGGATTTCAGCTTCGAACATCTTCCGCGTCTGCGGATCGGCGGCAATCTCCGGGTGCATCATCTTGACGACGACGCGGCGGTCCGGCATGCCCACCGGATGAGCCAGGAAGACTTCTCCCATGCTTCCCTGGCCAATAACGCCCAGCGAGACATACCGGCCCATCAAGAGATCAGCCATGCTCTTGCACTCCGGGACAACGTTCATTCTCAATCAAAATTCATAGCACGCTCTGCATAATCCGGCAAATCGCGGCCAGCGAAAATGTTTGCAGCGCATCAAAGGTTTCGCGGTCCGGCCGCCGTTTCACTGGGGAAGTCGCCGTTGCTTCAGCCAGCCATCCGTTGGCCGAAGACCTTCCAGATCAGCAAGCTGCGCCGCGACTGGAACTTGCGGATGTAGCGCGACGCCTGCATCGGGTATGACCAGTGGCCGGTAGGCGAGAGGTAGCCGAATCGCTGGGAATGATTTTGACCAATCTGGCCCTGGTTCAGGGCAAGGCGATAATACGATCCGAATTCTGCGCCGCGTCCTCGCACGTGGCGTCGTTCAGGAACAAATACTCCTCGTGCCCGACGACGTAGAAGCCGTTACAGAGCGTCCAGGTTCTTTGGGTCAGCATCTCGGCCAACTCCTCGGCACTGGCGACGGGGCCGACCATCCAGCGGCGCTGAGCATGCATCATGCGTCGTCCTCCTTGCCGAGGAAGCGATCGGTCATCAACGGGAGAAAGTACGTCATGCAGCCGTCACCGAAAGCATCGGTTTCCGTTTCGTATGAGTCCGCGCACTCCGTACAGGTTACGTGCAGTGACACATCGTCGAAGTCCAGGATTTCAAGCTGGCCACCGCAGGTTCGGCAGCGGCCATCTTCCAAGGAAACGATCATCGAGTTTCTCCTTTTCAGTCAGTCGGGGATCGGGATGCCGGCCAAAGCGCAGAACTCCTGCGTCTCTTCCCAGGTCAGTTGTCGGGCGTAGCAGAGGCCTTTCTGTTTCCAGAACAGGCGCAGCGGCTCGGCGCCCTCGGCGAAGGCGTAGCCGCCCGTGAACATCTCTTTGGGCGGCAAGCATTCGAGGAACCAGTCGAAGGTTTCCTCATCGACCACGCTGACCCGGCCGAGCGGCCGGATGCGGGCGATCATGTTCTGCCACGATTCGCTCACGGGCCGCGCGACGGCAAACGTCACGCTGCAGTAGGCACGCAGAAACTCGCGAAGGCTTTGGAAAGCCATGGGGATTCTCTCCTTTCTGTGGTGATGGGAACGAGCGATCGAGACGAACGGTCGACCGATTCCGTTGACCGCCGGCCATCGTGACAGACAGGAAGGCCCGCGCGCAAATGGCAAGGAGAAGAATTGTCTGGCGGAGAGAGAGCCGGAAGGAATCGCCTCAATGAAGGCGTCGATTTGCGTTGAAATGAGTGCGAGGCCTGGGGACCGGAGGGTGGGCCGGAAGCCGGACCAGAGCCGGCCCAGGGAACGGCCCAATCCGCCGGCGATCGGAGATCGACCAGGCGGCGCTTCCACTAGCCGTGTTCGCCACTTATGAGGGTCACCACCTCGCGAGGCGAAGCGCCCGCGAGCCCCCCTCCTCAACACGCTCAGGCCGATCACCGGCCATGCCCGGGCGGTCCACACCGCACCAGGACGCTACTCGGAGGGGGGCTCGCGGGCAAAGCTCACCCAGCACCGTCACCGGGCATGGCCGCGAGGTGGTGACCACACTCTTCCGCGTCGCAGATCAGCCGCGGAGCGGGTCACCGCCGACGCCGATTGGCGTCGGTATGCGTGTTGAGGAGGGCGCGCCAAAAGGGGCCTGCTCGGCAACCCGGTTTTCACAGCGCGACGCCATTGCACAAACGGATGATTGCTGTTCGCTACGTCGGTCGATGAAACCGACGCAGGCTGGTGAACGTCGAAGCTCAGCAGCGACGGCATGCTGGCGATCATAATGGGCTACCAAAAAAAAGAGCCGCTATCTGCTGCGCAGTGTTTGGTTCGGCGTGGCCTTGCCCGATTCGAGATGCCACCTCGCTGCCTAGGTGCCATCTGGTGCAGCGACTCGTTCGACTGTTGTTGCTTCACGTTGTGGCGGCGCACTTGGTTCCCGCACTTCCACCCATTCTTTCAGGGACGGACATTTCAGAATTCCGTTAAGTTCAGCGATGATTCCGTTGGAAAACCACTCGCCCTGAAGATGAAATTGCGAAAACTGCCGGTGCAGGCATTTCTCATGCGATTCGGAACCCGGAACGTACCCGAGGAAACGCAAAGTGTTCGCGTTGCCTATCTGCAAGGCTGCCAACCGTCTTTTGGGATTTTTCAGGCAGAACCCGATCTTGATGGCCAGAGTTACCGCGTCTTGGATGAAATAGACGACGCCGTCTTTTGGGCGACTAGTCGCTCCAACCGACCCTTGTCGCCTTCGTTTGTTTGCAACTTTCTGGTTGGCTTTGATTCGTAGTTTCCCTTTTGGTAGTAAGCCCATTCCCCTCGCAAACAGACTCCTGACCATTAGCGGATTTTGTACTCTGATTACGCATTCGTTTCGATTGAGAGTCTGAGCAAATCGATTTAGAAGCGCTTCGCAGTGGATCGTTGGACGAGTCTGCCGGGGAGTCACCTCCTGACACAACTCTGACGGCATACCGTGGAACCATCGATCTGAATACTGCCTAATGCCACCCAATGTTGCAAAACTATTGCCAGGTTCCGAATTGAAAATGACCGATAGGCCCTCGCTCGGGATGCAGTTCTGAGTGACGACAATCCCTTGAAGATTGACTTTTCTCGATGGGCAACCCGGAACGGCGAGTTGCGTTATCAGCACGGAGTGCGCGAGGAAGCTCAGTCGTGCAGTAGCAATGTTCATCAAGGCGGTTAGGGTGGGCTGATGAAAACGATACGAGTTTCTAGGGTTTTGGGCTTGAATGCTTTTGCTGTTTTTGTTGCGCTTTGATGTTGGAGGATCGACAACTGCCTTGATAAGGAAATCGACATGAGCGCAACTGATCAGGACGATCCCAAAGTAGAATACTCGACTCCGCATCGTGTGCAAGCTTGGTTCTTGCGTAGGAGTCGGGATAACTGGAAACTGAAATATACGCAACTAAAGTCGGACGCGAAGCGGCTGCAGAATCGGGTAAACGACGTAACCAAGAGTCGCGAACAGTGGCGTAACGAAACCGAGCAACTGGCCGAACGCGTCCACGAATTAGAGGCCGAGAACGCCGCCCTGCAGGAGCAGTTGGCGGCTTTAAAAAAAGATGGACAGCACCCGGCAGTTGGACCTGCTTGATGAAGAACCGCTCGGCCACCACGGTTACGGCGTCGACACGATTTCTCTGTTTCTTCGTTTGGTGATGGACGGTGTCTCGTTGCGTGGCGCATTGCGCGTAATGGCGGTGATTGCCGAGGCCTTTGGTTTGCCTATGAACATTCCACACTGGACCACGGGCCGACTGTGGCTGATGCGTTTGGGGCACGCGGCGTTGACGATGCCCTTGGAGCAAGCGGACGATTGGGCGTGGTTGATCGATCACTCGGTGCAGATCGGTCAGGAGAAATGTTTGGTGATCTTGGGGATCCGCTTGCGTGACTTGCCCAAGCCGGGCGAGTGTTTGCGGCATCACGATTTGCACTTGATTGCCTTGGTTGTGCGGAAATCGTGGACGCGTCAGGAAGTGGATGTCGAGTTGGAAGCAGCAATCAAGCGCACCGGTACGCCGCGTGTGATCGTCGACGACCACGGCAGCGATTTGTACGGTGGCGTGCAGTTGTTTCAGGCCCGGCATGGCGAGACGCTGGAGATGTACGATATCAAACACAAGGCGGCCTGCCTGCTGAAGCATCGCTTGGAGAAAGACCCGCAATGGCAAGAATTCCAGCGTCAAGTCGGGCAGACGCGCTGTGCCGTGCAACAGACAGAACTGGCGTTCCTGGCGCCGCCGACGCCAAAGGCCAAGGCGCGGTTCATGAATTTGGAGCCGCAGTTGGTATGGGCGGACGGCGTGCTGGACGTCTTGCAAAATCCGCCTGCTCAGGTGCTTCAGTGGGCGAGCCCCGAACGCTTGCAGGAAAAATTGGGTTGGTTGCACGAGTTCGCCGACAAGATATCCGAGTGGTCGCAATGGCAGCAGGTCGTGAATATCGCCGTAACGCATGTCGATCGCCATGGCATATCGCGGACCGCAGCCAAAGAGTTGTATCAGGAAATGCCACGCCCGCTGGCTCATACCAGCACGGCCGCCTTGGTGATAGACCTGGTGTGTTTCGTGGCATCGCTGGGCAAGCAAACCAAGCGTGGCGAACGACTCGCTGGCAGCACCGAGATCTTGGAATCGTGTTTTGGAAAGATGAAAGTGCTGGAGAAACAACAGTCGCGCGGCGGATTCACCAGCTTGATCGTTTCGTTTGGATCGATGTTGGCGGACACGACAAGCCAAGTGATTGAAGCCGCACTGCAACATAGTTGCACCAAAGAAGTTTACCAGTGGTGTAAGCAGCATCTAGGAACCACCCTGTTCGCCAAACGCAAGCTGGCCTTCGCTGTAGGCGCAACAAAAACCGGATGAACAACCTCGTTGGTTTTCATCAGCCCACGGTTAGGGCCAGCTCCGGCGAAGCCGATTTCAGAATGAAAGACTCCTGGAAAGTTTCGCCCGAATCGAACGTCAGGATGATCTTGCCCTGGTGTAACGACGCGTCCCTATTTGCCGGGCGACTTTTGGCAGAAGCTTGCTTCTTGTCCAAGTCCAGATACGCTTTGGGAGATTTGATCAACTCGGTGACGAAAGACAGGATACGATCGTCAAACCACTCCCCTTGAACGCAGAGCGGTCTCGTAAAGGGTTCGTCAGGTTTGGCGCACAATGCTGGCATACAAGAGCGTGAACCTTCTTTTCGATTCGTTTCGTTCCCGCAATTGATCCGAGCAGAACCAGCTTATTCGATGTTGAAATTTGCAGAGTGCACAACCGCTTGAGCGGATTCCAGGCATGGCCAATCTTGACGGTGCGGCTTGTCCGGTCGTGGATGAAGTAGATCACGTCTAGCTCTTGTGGACCTTGACCGACGTTGAAAACGTCTATATCTCGTGCTCTGTCTCGAACGCCTTACCACATCACTAGCGACGGTGTTGGCTGTGAGCATGCGGTCAGCTTCAGGTTGAATTGAACCGCTGCACGCTCCCCACGAATGTCCGGCATGTTGAGCTTCCGTGGTGCAGCTTAGCGGCGATGGACGGTGACAGGCAAGTCAATTCTGCCCGAATGCAAAGCGATTTCCGGTGTGCTTGGCTGCCCTTGCGCGGCATGGCCGAGCCAATGACGACCACGTGCACCGACTCCCACTCCTCAGCGGGCAGCCGAGCACGCCACTTTTTCATCTGTTCGTGCATCGTGTCGAGTTGGGCGCGGGCAGCGTCTGTCGCGTGCGCGATGACCAAGGGCGTCAGGTCGCGGGCGAACGCATCAACCTCTTCGCGCTTGGCTCGTTACTGAATGCTTCATACATCTTCTGCTCACTACTTTCCGGCGCCCAAATCTTGGTAAGCAACAATGCCCTGTCGAACTTTACAGCCGTCCGGTCCCATACTTCAATCTGCTTAAGCTCCTGAGCAGTCCATAACCGGAAAGCCCCGGAGTGGAGGTAATCTTGGAGCGAAGCGTCCGCGAGGAATCGCCGCAGGCGAGGGGAAGATTATCGGAGCGGAGCCGGAAGAGAGCGAAGCGAAGGGCTTGCAGGTTGAGGGCGGCAGCCCTGCTGTTCTTCTGAAAGTGGTGTGATAAAATCGGGGCAAACCCCTATTCGGAGAAAAGCATGGCGATCAACACTGGGCTGATCGACGGCGTTCAGGTGCCGGGTAACCGGTACATCGTTTACGGAAAGCAACGGGGATTCGTTGCGACCCATCGAACGAAGCGCGCGGCGTACAGATCGCTGGTCGAAGACAGCCGTGCAAAGATGAAGGACGGGAAACCGTCCGATGCCCAGGTGTACTTCTGGCGAAAGGGTTGGGAGCTGGTTGAGCTGTCCAAGGCCACCTCGACCGGGGCTGATCGCGTTGACGAACCCGAAGGGGAAGAATAGACCACCCCAACCACTCCCTCGGAGCTTTCCCATGAATTTCCAGCAAGTCATCGCAATCCTGCAGCAGCGGTATCCGGAGGCACCGATCGGGAACACCGCAGTGCAGGGGCAGTATTACGACCGTGCGGTGAACATCACCGATTACGAGGAGCGTGAGCACGGCGTCTTCGTCGGTCACGGCGTGAACGGCAAGGAGATGTGGGTCTACCACAGCGACGCGAAGAACGTGATCTGCTGCGGCGACAAGGATAGCTGACGCGATAGCGGGAGGAGCGGACGCGCAGCGTGTCCGCAGGACGGAACCCGCGCATCACGCGGGCCGGAGGCATCGCCCAACGATGGTCATGGCGATAAAATGGAGCATGGCCAACACCAGAGGAGCCACGTCAACCAGCTATGTCCAAGCCACCGCCGCATTTCGTTGACCTCATCCGAGAGGCACTGCTCAAGTCGTTCTGGCGAAAGAATGCCCTCGTGCGATTCTTGCGGAGCATGGGTGTCTCGAACGGCTACCTTTCCACATTTCGGCAGGATGAGTACAAGCGGTCATTCCTGGATCGGCTATTCCCCGAACTGGAAAAGAGCGCGAAAGGCCCGGCAGCTCTGAATGCAATTGCCCAAGCCCTCGCCGACCAAACGTCGTTCCCCGACCTCACGGGGTGGGAAGACCAGGATGTCAAGCTTCAGCAGGCTAATGAAGCGGTAGACAACCTGAAAACCTACATGAACAAGAAGAAGCGGGAGAAGGATGCCGAGGACAGGGAAGAGGAACGCCGTCACGAAGGGAAACAAGCTCAGGCCAAGGTCGTGAGGTCGCAAGCCGACTTGGACAAGTTGAAGGTTCGGCTCGAAGCTTTGTATCCCCAGATGGGCACTCAGCAGGCAGGCTACGACTTCGAAACGTGGTTCTACGATCTGGCCGAGCATTTCGATGTCGAAAGCCGACGGCCATACAAGACGGCTGGCAGGCAGGTGGATGGGTCGATCACCGTAGAAGGCACGACCTACTTGGTCGAGTTGAAGTTTCAGGTCGGGCAGGCTGACGGGCCAGACATCGACTCCCTGCTTGCGAAGGTGAACAAGAAGGCCGACAACACGATGGGCATCATGCTTGCAATGTCAGGGTACTCAAGCGTAGCCATCAGTGATGCCTCGCATGCTCGAAGCCCTCTTCTCCTGATCGACTACAACCACGTTTATTACATCCTGCAAGGCACAGCAACACTTCCAGAAGTTGTAACGCGCATCCGGAGGCATTCCGCACAAGAAGGAAAGGCTTACCTCCCAGTCGGAGAGTTCGGCGGGTAAGGGCGAACCTCGCCCCTCGAAAGACCCTCCCTTGAGCAAATACCCGGAGGGCGCATGAACGCCAGTGATGCCACGCTTGATAATGCAGTCTTCATCGGCATGTCCGGTGCCGACCCCGTCCCGCTACCGTTCGACGAGATCGTCGCGCACCACGCTGCGGTTCGGGATGCCATTGGCGAGTCGATGCATATCGAACACGAGCTAAATCCCGATCTCAAGTCGCTCGTTTTGATGCGATCATTCGTTTATTCCTTCAACGCCTACAAGGCGCTCGGCCACCTCTTGCCTGACCTATTCCACGAAACTGGTGCGGTCGCCCTTCGGCAGCTGTGGGAAGTGTCGTTAAACATGCATTGGATCGCTATTGATCCCGATGACCGCTCTCACGCATTCTGCAACTTTACCCTGATCGAAAACCGGAAGAACATCATCAAGTCGGGTAAGGGCGCGACGGAACTTGGCGATTTCGACACTGCCACCGCAGAGATGCAGGCCAGGTTCCGTTTTCAGGATCGTAAGGGGAAGGAACAGATTCAGTCGGACTTCGCAGCCAAGAACGTCGCCGATCGTGCGCAGGAGCTTGGCCCGGACTGGAAGCGTGAATATGAGCTTGTTTACCACCTGACCTCGATGCACGCCCACGGCGCTCCGGGGGCCATCCTGCAAGGGATCTTCACGCACCTGTACTCATCGCCTGAAATCAGGGAGCGGAACTCCACCGCACTGATTGCAATTGTGGCGATCCGGACAATGGTTCGGAACGTCCAGTTGCTCATGAACATGAACCTCATCAGTCACGAGACCACGTTGAAAGTGCAGGCCGCCGATCAGGCGTTCGAGAAGACAATGGCTGGCGTCCGAAGCAAGAAGACCGCTGGCGTGTAGCGTTCATCTTCTGCGAAGACGGGCCCGCAGGGGCGACGATGGCCAGTCGCCCTTTGGCTTTTCAACAGGACAGTTGCGCCGTTTGGCGGACAGGTATAGGATTCGGCAACCAAGCCGAGTCTTACCATGTTGCGTTTCCATATGCGGCGTTCGTGGCGCCGATCACGATAGATGCTAGAGGAATAAAAGTGAAAGAGGCAGAAATCGATCCGGCTGAGTGGCAGGTCGAATGCGAGACAGCAACGCGGTTGCTGTCGAACTTGCTTCACGCTGCAGCCCGACGACCAAGCACTACCGGTGTGGCCGAGTCTGATGCGCCAAGTCCCCCGGAGCGTTGACATGAGGCCTGCAACGTCCTCCCTCTTTACGCGGTGTTACTCCGGCGTCAGCTCAGGTTCCGGTTGTAGATTATGCCGGAGAATCGTCCAGCGCGATATGCAAGGTACCACCCATTCGAGATCGCGATCTGCATGGAACTCCGGAAGCCGCGGCCCTCCACCTCGCTCGGTTTTGCGCGCTCCGGTCCTGCCCACCGAATCGCGTTCGCTGTCCACTTCGGTCGATGTGACCGGAGCACCCAATGACGAGTCCGAAATTGGTTTGACCATGTTGGTAGAGCGAGTCCTACGTCAATTTGGTAAAATTCCCCTTCGGCCAGCGGCATCGGACCTCTACTTCCACTCTTGGAGCTACAGCGGTACTGTTGCAGTGGGTGTGAGTGGTGTTTCCGCTGAAAGAAGGATTGGCGACGGGTTTGCCCGGACCGCGCAGGTATGCAGTTCTCGCGACAAAGAGGAAAGACGTGGCGACTGAATGAAGTCGCTGCCACCATCAACAATGAATCCGGTACACCGTACCTATCTCGTCAATGAATTGATTCGGGGCATCTCGGCAATCGGTCCGCAGTTCGAACTGTTCGGGCAGAAGATCACCAACTACCTGATCGATGAACCCCTGATTCACCGCGGCCTCAACGTGCAGGGGCATCCGGTGGGCAATACCATCGATAGCTACTCGGCGAACGGCGACATCGCCGCTGAATACAGCGCGGAGCAAACCTACTTTCAAAAGCCGTTCAAGAAACTGATCGGTGACTATCAGCACGTTCGCGGCAATCATCCGCAGGCGACGCAAGTTTATTTGTTGTCCGCGCAGGAATGCGGACCCAAACTCGGCACTCGATTGACCAACATTCGCTCCGGGATTCAACGCCGCAATCAGATCACCGTCGAAGTCTATGATGCTCGACGGATCGCGGAGTTCATCGTTGACGATCTGCTGCTCAACGACGAGGCCATCCAGACCCTGTCCCCATTGCTGGCACCGCTGGAGCGGGTCCGCAACGAATATGCCGTGACGAATCTCGTTCCCTCGCCGAATGAGAACTACCTGCGCCAAGACGCGATCATCAACGACCTCTCGGACCAGATTCGTCAGCAGCGCGTGGCGGCCATCGCCGGCGTGAGCGGCTCGGGAAAGTCCGAAACCGCCGTGGCGGTGGCGACCGACTTGGCCGGAGAGTTTGAGATTGTCATCTGGGTGGTCGCGACGGATCTGCAGGATCTGGTCGAGCTCCGCGGCTTGGATGTCGAACGGCGCGGTCGACGCGTGAACGTCGATACTCTCCTCAAAGAACGCTCCTGCCTGTTGGTCCTGGACGATCTGCGGTTGCCGCTGACAGTAGAACAACTCAAGGCGCATACGAACGCCAAGTCGGCCATCCTCGTGACGCGTCAGCAATTCCACGAGGGCGACCACCGCATCGCCGATTTGAATGAGGCCGATGCCAGCCAGATTCTACAGCAAGGCATTGCGACTCCTTGTCCACCCGAGGTCTTAGCCAAGGTAAAGGAGACCGTTGCGGGGCACCCGCTCGCACTGCGTCTCATGAATGCGGGCGTCAAGCAGAGCAGCTGGGAGGACCTCTATGCGGACTGCGATGCGGTCGCCGAATATCAAGACTGCGCAGCGCGTGCAACGGCTCGCGGACCGATTACTGGGGCGGCTCCGACCTTCCTTAGAGCGTGAACTAGCCCTGTTCCTGTGGTCGGGAGACGCACGCCTCGATCGGTCATTCGCGCGGCATATCCTGGCCCCCGTGGGCCTGCGCAAATTGGAAGCCGCGTGCATGTTGTCGGCCGACCGCCAGGACGTGGTCAGGCTGCACGAAGTCGTCTGGTCCGCGCTCAAAGGTTCAGGCATTCCGGTTCATCGCTATGTGACAGAGTTCGCGACCGGGATGGAGACGCACATCGAACAGCTGGCCTTCATGCCCGGTGAGGCGCTGAACTTTCTGAATTTTTGCCAGCTCCACAAGCAACACCTGCACGAGTTATTGAAACAGAATCCCCGCCGGAGCACGTGCTTGTATTGTCTCGCCCATGCCTGGTCGGACGAAGAGATCGACGTCGCGCTGCTGCCTGATCCGAAAGAACTGTGCTCAGCCATTCAGACGGGAGCGACTCGCGCCGACATCGACATCAGCGCGTTTTGCGAACTGGTCGAATGCCTCTACCGCCGGGATAAGCTCGACCACGGAATCAACTCCGCGCGTGACAAACTGGCGGGTCGTCTCGACCTGTATTCGAAAGCCGCCGATGCCAAAGGGTTGTCAGAGTATGGCCGACGCTCGGCCCTGCATCACAAGGCAAAGGCTCTGCGCAACCTGCGGAGGTTTGAAGAAGCCACCGAGTTGGGCGAGTCAATCGCGGCCCAGTACCACAACCCGGCGACCAATCTCCTGCTGGCGCGGCTGCTGCTCTACGGCGATAAGGCCTCCGTCGAACGGCGCGATCCCTGTTACTGGCGATTCTTGAAGACGCGAGGACCGCGCCGGACAAGGCCGAGATCTCCGTGGTGCTCGCCTCGATCGAGACCCTGGGATGGGGGCTGCTCACCAAGGCGATCCCCAATGCTCTGGAGGAAGCCCTCAAGGTGTACGGTGAGCTCGTGGCCGAATACGTCACCTCCTCCGCCGCCCGAGGATTTGATCAGGCCTTTGTCTCCTTTGCGGCGATTGGTCGGGCCCTGCGGTATCACGACGAAGAGACGTTTCTGAGAGTTCTAAAGTCGCTCGGCCGGGTGCGGCCGGAAGATGTGCGCGATGACAGAGAGCGGGCTGCGTGGGGCCACATCTTTCTGTCAGCCGGCGAGGCCCGATTGATCGACAAACCGGAGGAATATCTTGGCCTGGCCTTGGAGTTCTACGATTCGTTGACGGATCCAAATCCATTTATTCGTCAGCAGAAGGGGCACACTCTGTGTCGACTCGCGCGATTCGACAAAGCGCGGGCGGTTCTGCAGCCCTTGGTCGTTGAGCAGCCCAACCCCTGGAACCGTTACTGGCTGTCCAAGGTGCTCACCCACAGTCAAGAGTTCGACCGCGCCCTGGCACTGATCGACGAGGCCCTGGCCGAACCGAAGGCCACGAACTTTAAGGCCGCCTTGTTCGAGCAGCGATTTGAGATTCGCAAAGCCCGCGGCGACTTGGACGCAATCGACGATCTCCGAAGAGCACACAAAGAATGCATCGATAGTAAATATAAGGGAGCACTGGGGAAAAAACTTGCTGAAACACAGCCGTAGCCCCGCGTCATTGCATTGTGAAAACTGAAAGTGCTGATCGACCAGATCTCGAGGGCACTAAACGACCAGCCAAATGACTTGCCATTTCCGGACGCAAGTACTGCGAAGTTCTCAATTTCCTTCGGTTGTTTTCTGCCGCAGCCCAACCTTCCAGCACCGTACGTCCTTCAAAAAAATTCAATAGCCGTTCCGTCGCAGCGCCAACATTCCCTCACTTCGGTGTAAACGACCGATGTCACAAACCTCAATTACACAACCTGCTTCGGGCCGACCCACCGAAGCGAGTATCTTTCAGTCGCATGGGTCGAGTGTAGCAGGTAGAGTCGGCGCGTGAGTCCGAAAGAGCTTCCCGACGACGAGCCAACTGCCCACGAGCCACGCATCTGGCGACAGGGCCTTCTCGATTTCCAATCGGAAATGGACGCGACGCGGACAGTTTTCGACCCGCCGCATAGCCAGGAAGAAGCGTCTCCCCCCGCCGCTGGATCTTTTGGGTTGCCAGTCACTTCCCCACGACCGAAACCGTTTCCCGATGCTAGCAACGGCGTTCAGTCGCGGCCGGACTGATCCCGCGTCAAGACGGCGCGCGACATGCGGTCGCCTTTCGATTTCGTTCCCGATGATCCAGTCATCGTGGAGCCGCCGGTGCCAGAACCGGAGCCAAGACCGCCGCCAGAACCTGTACCCTTTATCGTTGCCAGCGGCGAAAAAGCCAAGGCACACGACATCGTCGCCGCCATTCGCACGCTCAAGACCATCGAGCAAGAACAGCGCACCGCGTCTTCCGAGGAGCGACAGACGCTCGCCCGCTTCGCGGGCTTCGGTCCCGTCGCCTTGTCGATCTTTCCCAATCCGGTCACCGGCCGCTTCAAGGACGCAAGTTGGCAGGCCATTGGCGAAGAGTTGAAAGATTTGCTGACGCCTGAGGAATACGACAGTGCCAAGCGCACCACCTTCAACGCTTTTTACACTTCTCCGGTCGTCATTGAGGCGATGCACGGCGCCCTGAAGCGGCTCGGAGTACCCGATGACGCACTCGTCCTTGAGCCCGGGTGCGGGACGGCCAATTTCATGGCACACGCTCCGAAGGGCATGCAGTTCATTGGCGTGGAACTCGATTCCATTTCCGGCCGTATTGCCCAAGCCAGGTTTCCCAACCAGCAAATCCGCATCGAGCCGTTTCAGAAGTCCGTTCTGCCGAAGTTCGACGCCGTAATCGGCAACGTTCCCTTCGCCGATCTGAAGCTCGATTACCAACGACAAAAGCTGTCGCTGCACGATTATTTCTTCGCGAAATCAGTCGACCAACTTGCTCCCGGTGGACTGTTGGCGCTAGTCACCACACACTTCACGCTCGACAAGCAGAACGCCGCCATCCGCGAATACCTGGCCGCCTCTTCATTGACGAGGCACAGTATTACAAGAACCTGGAAACGCCGACCAAGATGGAACGGGTTGCCGGCATCCAGACCGGCGGCAGCGAACGGGCTTTCGACGTGTACATGAAGGCCCGGTATCTCCACCGGCAGCATCCCGGCCACGGGGTCACGTTCGCCACCGGCACGCCGATTTCCAACAGGATGGTGGAGATGTACACGATGTCCCGCTTCCTCGATCCTGAAGGCCTGCGCAGCGCGGCCTGGAACATTTCGACGCCTGGGCGGCCACGTTCGGCGAAGTGATCGACACGATGGAAATCGCCCCGGACGGGGCAACACTTCGGCCCCGAAGCCGCTTCGCTCGGTTCACCAACCTGCCCGAACTCCAGCAGATGTTCCGAGCCTTCGCCGACGTGCAGACGGCCGAGATGCTCAACCTGCCGCGGCCCCGGTTGGAAAGCGGCAAGCCGATCGTCGTCGCCTGCCCGATGTCCGAGGAGCAGCAGCGCCTCCAGCTCGAACTTGTGGAACGTTACGAACGGCTTCGATCGCAGAAGGTGGACCCGCGCGAAGACAACGCGCTGGCCATCACCACTGACGGCCGCAAACTGGCCATCGACGCACGGATGCTCTCCGCTGTGGCGCCTGATTACCCCGGATCGAAAGTCAATGCGCTGGTCGAGAGCGTCGCGACAATCTGGAACGGGAGCAATGCGACACGCGGCACGCAACTCGTTTTCAGCGACATGAGCGTCCACCCGACGCCCTGGGGATACTCGGCTTACGACGAAATCGCCACGAAGCTGGCTGCCCACGGCATCCCCCCCGAGCAGATCGCCGCCATCGGGGAAGCCGATTCGGACGCCAAGAAGCAGTCCCTGTTCGAAAGAGTTCGCAACGGCCAGGTGCGGGTGCTGCTGGGCAGCACGCAGAAGATGGGCACCGGCACGAACGTGCAGAAACGCCTGGTCGCGCTCCATCACCTCGATGCTCCCTGGAAGCCGGCCGAGGTTGAACAACGCGAGGGCCGCATCCTCCGCCAGGGGAACGAGAATGAGGAAGTGGCAATCTATCGCTACGTCACCGAGGGTTCATTCGACGCCTACATGTGGCAGGCCCTGGAAACCAAGGCGCGCTTTATCGGCCAAGTTATCTCAGGCCAAAACACGGCCCGCCGCGCCGAGGACATCGGTGGTCAGGAACTCTCGTATGCCGAGGTCAAGGCGATTGCGTCCGGCAATCCAGCAATCTTGACCCTCGCCGAGGCCGATGCCGAGTTGCAACGGCTCTCGGTCCTGAAAAAGAACCACCTGGATGAACAATACGTCGCCCGCCGTAGCGTGCGTGATTTGCCGGCGACCACTGCCAGCCTGTCCGAGCGCTTGGCCAACCTAACGGCGGATCAGGCCACGGCCGCTAATCATGCCGGCACCCCGATGATGGTTGGCAGCCGAGCGTGTTCACGCGATGACGCCATTGCTCTCTTGGCCGGCCAACTGGAGGCCTTGCCGCGGAACGTCCGTGAACAGGGCCGTTTTCCTCTTGGGATCTATTGCGATTTGCGCTTCGGATTGGTTCTCTATCCCCAATGGACGCCCGAGGTGTACTTGGAAGGTGCCACGACACGTCAATCCATGCTTTCCCGCGAACACCACGGCCCGCGCGCGGTCCTGAACGCGGTGGAACGCCTAGCCGGCGCCTACGGCTCCGAATGCGACCGTGTCCGGCAAGACCTCGCGATCGCCCAATCACAGCTTCGCGATTATCAAGCCAGCCTCGGCAAGCCCTTCCGCCACGACGCCGTTCTGTCCGAACTGACCACGTTGCGCAACCAGCTCAAAGCCTGCCTTTTGACAAAGGCCCCAGAACGGCCAGCGAATTGAGGCGAAGCGCTGCCGAACTCGCCGAACAGATCAAAACGCTCAAATCCGCGACCATGATCGAGGCCACGCCCGAGCGAGCCGGCAAACGCAATGTATCAGCTGAAGAGCCAGTTAGCAGGCGAATCCGCCGTCGGATGGAAACACTAATAGCCACCGAAAAACCGATAGATTAGCACGAGGATCCCTCAATACGTCGTTCGATGTGACCTACGCTGAAGAATGTCACTAGGTGCGGGCGTCAAATTGGATTAGCTCATGACAACCTATGTCGAGTATCACGATGTCGATGCGCTCGATTATCTGCCACTGAAATGGCGGCCGTTGCGACCTGTCGAACTTGCTCGCACACCCGCTCCGCCTATCGGAGGGATTGTCCTTCTGATCACTGGGATCGGCACTCCGAAGCGATACCACGTTTGGGAACGATACCGCGTCCGCGGCGTCGAAACCCACGACGAGGGCACATACCTACTGCGAGCGGACTGCGTCTACTTCAGTCCACCGGTCCCCATGACCGATCTGCGCTCGGCGGTCGTTTTTCGGACCAAACGGGGACAGGATTTCTCGGTATTTGATGACGCGGAGAGAGCAGAAGCAGAAGTTATGACACTCATGGACCAAGACAAGAAAGACCGGGTCAAGGCGGAAGAACGCGACCAGAATTTCTGGATGCTAGATGATACGCAGGGTGCAAAAATTGAGGCACTCATGGACCAAGAAGAGGGAGATAGGGTGGGGGCGGAAGAGCGATTTTGGTCCGAGATCATCGGTGACCGGCCTCACGATGCGGATCCGTACGGGCTTCGGGCCGAACTCCGTCGAGCCAGGGGCGCGACAGACTTGGAGATCGAAGATCTACGGAACTATAAGCGCCTCAAAAAGTACGTTCCGTTCCCGGCCCGCAAGCTGGGGGGCGAGCCATTCGTCACGATGAGAACCCGAAATCGACGCACAGACGTTGACGACATCGGGTCGCTATGGAGAGAACGCCAGAAGATCATTAGCACTGCGGGTAGGCCCGGCCAGGGCGAGTTTCGAAAGCAGGTACTCGTGATGTTCGGCGGAACGTGCCTCGTCACAGGTTGCGCGATCGAACGGGTGGTTCAGGCCGCTCATCTCGTCCCTTACAGCACCAGCCGACTTCAGAAGGTCCACAATGGGATTGCGCTGCGCGCCGATGTCCACACGCTTTTCGATCTACACACTCTACGGATCGACTCGCGTTCAAACTGCGTCCATCTTCAGCCGGAACTGGCGGGCACGGAGTACTGGCAGTACAACGGAAAGCAACTGACTTTCCCCTCTGGTTTGTTGGCGATGCAGAAATTTCGGGAGGCTCTAATTAGGCGCTGGCAGATCGCCAACGCGACTGCCGAAGACGACGCGGCCGCCATTATCACATGAGTCTGCCGTCACTGTGTGCCCCGGGTTCTCGCTTGGGCCGACGCGCATTTTCGCTGGACCGGGTGCTGGTCAACGCGCTCCTCGGAGCCGATCGAGGACGCCCCCGGTGAGACCTGGAGCGCAGTCAATAACGCGTTGCGGTCCGATCTTCGCGGTTTGGCGGGCGGATCGTCGCTGGCTCGTCTATTGGCCGAGTTGCTTTGTTTTTGACGCTACAAAAGGGCAGTTTAGCGTCGCCGAGCGACGTTCACGCGGCTTGGCGGGGCGTTTTATGTTCTCCTGGGTCCGCTGATTCCGAAGAAGGCCAGCCCTTCGTAGTAAACCAATGCCCATACCGAAAGATTCTTATTCTCTGGGCAAATCCAATAGCGATAGCTGAATATGCCAGCACCGATCGTCTTTGGCTCTATGCATGCAAGCGGCTCAAATATCATGCTTTTCAAGTCTTGCAGGACATCGAATGGCTGGTCGGCAAGCGTTTCGTTGCAATGGACATCCAATTCAAAGCCATCTTCAAGCTGGTGTCCGGTCTCAAAATACAGGATTCCACGAATCGTTCGCCGCACGACCCTGAAGATCCTTTCGAGATCGACGTTCGATGCGAGCCGCACCTCGAACATTAACCCCGATCGAACCCATTGTTCCCGCATATCACGAAAGAATGATGCACGCAGACCAGGCGCCTTCGGATTTTCCAGGGATCGAATGATCGCATCGATGCTTCGCTTCGCCTCCGGATGCGCTCCGGCCAGCTCTGAAAGACAAACTTTCTGCCGGAAATACTCGTCATCTTTGGAGGTTGAGCAATGGCATATCTCGCAAGCTGGCACCGTGATCAAATTTGCTGGTCGAGGCTTCGGGAACAGGGTTTTTTGGGGGAACGTGATCGTCGGTCAGATGCTTGCTCGAACCGCAGTACGCACATTGTTTGGGTCTAACCATGTCGAATCCTCACGATCATCAAAAACTGCTCTTTCCTTTCCTAGCTAGACATGTGATAGCTTATGAGGTTCGCCGTTCCTCAGAATCACGATCTATTCAACGCGAGCAATCGCCCGAGCAGCGGAGCGGATCGCTTTCACCGCAGGCAGAGCGCGTACATTTCGTTCTTACTATCAGACATAAATTTGACAAGAAATTCCTTTCCTTCGATAGGCCCGAACTCCTGAACATGTTCCACACGAGAAATAGTGCACATTCGCCTATTGGTTTCAGCTTTTTTCGGAAATCTTCCCCAAAACCGCCATTTCCACCGGGAATAATTCTTCGCGCGGGTAACTAGATGACCGGCAACAAAACGCTTCCGCATTTGTTCGCGGCAGGACCGGGTTTCTCACTGGAGAAGACCATGCTTTACCTAACCGACACCATTCTCGCCCGCGCAGCTGCCTCGATCCTGGAGGCAGTGTTCGATTCGCACGCCCTGATTCGGGTGGTGATGACCACTAATCCGCAAGAATATGTGCGGGAGCTCTATGCCCGAGTCGATCAGGATGATCCGATTCAGGCAGCGCACGCCGACATCGGCTCGGCGTTGCTCCACATTCCACGGATCGAAGCCACCCACAAGGTGATTTCGATGAACATTCGAGGGCGACAAACGCTGAACCAAGAATGGCGGAAGATCTAGCCCTGTGGAACCGCCTCGTTTCCTTTGATCGAGGCGGTTTCTTATTCCAAAACCCAACCAGCCCTAACGACCGCTCGAACCACGTCCGAGATCACTTGGCGCGGCAGCCACAATCATCACTGAGTTAAGCGTCCATAGCGAATTGGCTCAGCGCACCTCGCAGATCGGGATAGTTGGAAGCAATCAAATTGATCCAATGGCGGATCGGTACGCAATATATCCGTCTCCCCTTGTCGATGTCGTCATTATCGTGCCATTCATACTGAATGCCATAAAGCCGTGCATTCCGAGGACTGTAGATTTCCCCCGGTTCGGGAGGATGGAATTTCCAGAGTCCGCCGCCGCTGAATCCGTGTGGCGTTCCGGCCGGCTTGTCGATGAACTGATCGCCGAATCTTTCTGAAACAGTGGTTGGGTAGGCGAACTTGTAAACATCCGGGCTTATCGATTGCGGAAAAGTAGCGAGACTAATTGCCCGGATGTGTATTTCACCGCCTTGCCACCGATATTCTGCGCTCGGAAAGCCGCACACATAATAAAAAGGGCGGCCAGGCTTCGTTTCATCGGCAGGGACGACCGGACGGTCAACAGCAATGTTTTCAACGGAGCAACGCGAAAGGCGAGCGTCGTTTTCGAGTTCAACAGCTGCAATGTCCATCATGTCCTGGTCCAGTTTGAATATGGACCGCGTTGGTGTTGGATTTGTCGGCAATTGAAAGGCACGGTTAAGCAGCAAGAAGAGATTCCGGCCAATGCAATGGCTCGCCGTCGCAGCGAAAAGACGACCGCCGATCTCGATCAGGACCGCCGATCCCCATTTCGTACGAACATCTCGACTATTCGCCGCAATAGGTAGGGTATAAGACGAAATCGTCTCCTGAAAATATGCCAATCCGACGTCTTTGGATTCCTCCAGCGTGGGATTGGGAATCTCGAAGATTTTGCGTTCCGTTCCTTCGGCCATCTTCGTCTGCCTCCTTGTGCGTTGCCACGGCCCATGACCGGGCCAACATGAAACTCGATTGCGACGGGTTTCTAGCATCGATTGTATGCGTTCGCCCGTTTATGGGCATGACGGCCGAAGCGGTGGTTGAACATGCGGAACGCACTATAATGCCGTCATGAATGAGAATAACGACCCACTGCTCGGGCATATCGTGAATATGAACGGTGTTTGCCCTGTTCGCAGGTCGAATGCGGGCGATCAGTACTTCATTGAAAATGGCGAGCGAATTGTCGGCAACCACTTGAAACCAGGCCAGACATGGCGAATTGATGACAATCGCGTTGATACCCGAGACGCTGATTTTCTTTTGCGGTTGGCGTACCATGAGTCTGGACACGCGGCCGCGTGCTTCAGCATCGGGATTCGGGTTGAATATGTTTCCATTGTTCCTCAGTTCGCTTCTTCTCCCGGTGATGCGCTCATTCCCCCGCCTCCGCTAAGCGGCTGCTGTCGAGCCGACTACGCTTTTGAGGCCGATCCGTCTAACGATCCGATCAAATTGCTGAAAAGGATCGGCGTACTATTGGGAGGAGGCACTGCGGAAGCGATTTTTGCTGAACGACGCGGCCAGGTAGCAGTCAATGGGTTTTGGGCGAAAGACCAAAAAGATATCAAAAAGCTCAGCAAAGGCATCCCGAAAGAAAAGCTCGACAGCCTCAAAACCGCCCTTCAAATGCATTTCGAAGCGAATTGGCGCAGGATTGAATCCGTAGCCGAGGCAATGCTAAAAGAACGGGCCATTGAAGGCGAGCGTGCGCAGCGGTTATTCGGTGAGGCACCGCTGGATTTCGATTTCTAGATCGGTCCCTTTTTTATCGCGCATGTGCGGATGGCTCCGCAACGCTGCGGCGAGATCGCATCGGTCAAACACAGGTCAGGCCACCGAGGCAAGTTTTCTGGCTTGGAACTCTTTTTCTGAACGAGGCGTGACTACGCCCTGACCATTCCTAAACGCAAGAATACCTAATTGACGCAGTTTTCATGTAGCAATCTCGGTGATTATTGCGTCATCAGGATGTAATCAACACGCGCCCTTGGCATTGGTTACCCCATTTTCGGCATGGTCGATCGAATTCAGGTAAGGTGGTCCAACTATGGCGCAGCATAAAGACTGGTTTTCTGTCGACAAGGAAAAACGTGCAGCTCGCGTCCGGAATTATCCGTTCCGTTCATTCTGCGCGAGGCGCTGGCCAACTCGCTGGATGCAAACGCGACCCAGATCGAAATTGAGTTTTCTCCTGCCGAGGGAACCCGTTCAAACCGCGACGGAAATCGCGCTTTCACTCTGAAATGCAAAGACAACGGTTGCGGTTGCGACGACCCAGAAATCTTCCGTCGCGTCGGATCGTTAACGAGCGATCTCTATCCTGAAAAGCGTGGACGCTTTGGGCAGGGGCTGATTGACGTTCTTGCGATTTGCGATGAAGCGGAGATTCTGACAAAAGACAACCGCATCCAGTTCGATCGAGAAGGATGCCAGGTCTCGAAAGTTCGCAAGGCAACTGCTGGCATGGTGCTTTCGGCGTTGATTCGACACGCCAGCGAGGGGATTGAGGATCTGGAGCCTTACTTTGCCAGCATGATGCTTCCCGAAGGCGTTCGCGTGGTTTTCAACGGAATGATCGTCCAGCAACGAAAAGCGATTCGGGAGGTACTCGGGATCCAGCTGCCGACGGTGATCTACGATGCTGCCTCGCAGCGAATGCAGAATCGCGCCCGCAAGACGAACATCAAAATCTACAAAAAACACGGCGAAAGACCGATGATTCACGAACTCGGCATCCCGGTGGATGCTGCTCCCTGGGAACTGCCGTACGACATCGACGTTCTCCAGAAGACGCCCCTGGACATGGAACGCTGCATGCTTCCCACGGCATATAAGGAAAGGCTCATCTCGGCGTTGGTGAATCCAATGAGCGACCTTTACCAAGAGTTCATGAAGACCGAGGATCGTGTCCCGGCAGAGATCTCCAATGACCCGGACAAGGCGAGGAATCTGAGCGACGAAGCGAAGGAAACGGTCGCGGAGACGGTTTTTGAGCGTCCGTTGTCCGAAATCGGGCGCAGAAACCCGCTAGATGAGCAGGACAAAAGTCGAAGCCAGGAACTCGAAGCAGGCGGAATGATGCCCGTGAATACTGCTTATGTGCCCGCAGGAATAAAAGAAATTCTGAGCGCATGCCCGACTGTCAAGGAATTGCACGATGAACGATGTAAGGTACATCTTACACCCGGCTTGATCCCGGAGCTGACGGAACACCAGGAAACGTGCCTGTCGATCTACAAGGAGATCGCTTCCGCACTGCTTGATCGCCAAGTTGCATTCCACCATTTCCGGGCAGCAGTAGACGGCAATTCCTGCGGCATTCAGGCCGTTTATCGACGTGCCGACGGATCAATCGGCTTGAACATTCGGGTGAAGCATCTTTGGAACGAACCGCTCGGTGCTGACGCTCTTGGAGTCATCGTACATGAATGCGCGCATGAAGCTATCGAGGGGCACGCAATTGAGTTTCAACGCGAGATTCAGCGTCTTGCGGGAAAGCTCGCAGTCTGGGTCGGGTCGAATCCGGCCGTTTGGCTGGATCTGCAAGAAAGACTCAAGAAAGGGTAATGACCATGAGTACGCAATCGACAATCGAATGGACCGAAAAGACCTGGAACCCAGTTTGCGGATGCTCGACCAAGCCGAGGAGCGACTCCGGTTGCTCGTCGTCGCCGGCTCTGAAGAGCGAACGCGCAATATCTTTGCCAGCCTATCAAAGCGTTTGGCCAACCTCACGACAGACCAGGCAACTATCGCCGCCCACGCCGACACGCCGATGATGGCCGGCGCCCGACCGTGCTCACGCGATGACGCCATCGCCCGTCTAGCCGTCCAAATGGATGCCCTGTCATGGAAGAATGCATTCTGACAATGTGCCGTTCGCTGCTTCGGTCGATGTGACCGACGCGCCGAGGACAGACGTCGGGACACCGTCCAATGAATCGGTCCAGACTGCCTTGATCGCCTCGCGCAGTGCCGATACAGTGTTTTCACTGTTGAGCGTGCCGGTCAAGGACCGCAACGCCACGATTTGATCATCAGTTAAGTTCCTGCCAGAACCTCGCCGTGCCGTATTCTCGTCCGAAGTTTGATGTTTCACACCCCATGGCATGACGCGCTTGACGCCGTTCGTCACTTCGAACGACGTGCCAGCGCCACTCGCCGACCGCGACGATCTGCCGCTCGCCTGGTTGAGCGCCGTCCAGCGCCAAAGAGAGGATTGAAGTTATGTGGAAAAGCAAACAAAAACTGCAAACGGCGTTTTGGTTGATGGCGGCCTTGTGCCTGGGCGGCCTTTGGCTCGTCGGTGACGGCAGGGCCGAGAAGCCTCGCGTCGTGCTGCCGGATGACCCCCAGAAAGTCGTGCTTTTGTGGGATTTTCGCCGCGCGGACCTCCCTCGATCCAAGGAAGAGCCTCAGGTGCGCCTGCTGGCCAACGGCAGCCTGACCGTCATCGATCCCCACGGTCCCGGCAAGACGCTTGTGATGAAACTTTCCGCTCCTGAGGTCCAGGAGTTGCTGGACTTCGTCATCCATGATCAGGGCTTTTTCACGCTCGACTCGGGCAAGGTGCAAGCGTGCATTCGTGCAGCCCAGCTGCAGGACGGGCTGGCCCCATCCACCGTGGAGATGGACGCCACGGTGCTGCGCGTGTGCGCCGACGGCCGGGAACACGTGGTCCGCTGCTCCGACCTCCACTCTTATGCCGACCGCGCTGACGAGACCAAGCGGCTCGCTGCCATCCAGCAGCGCCTGCAGCGGCTGGTGCATTGGTCGTATGCCGGCGGCCAGCCCGGCATCGAGGCCGCTCTCAAACGAGCTAATGAGCGCCTGCGGCAAGAGTTCCCCGAGGCGCCACTGTTGAGCGCGGGCGACCTTCAGTTCGCCGTGCAGAAGGTCAATGGCAGCGCCCAGGCGATCTGGGAGCGCACCAGCGTCGCCAAGGACAAAAACCCGTTCTCTTTCGTGCATGCCCGCCTGGACTGGGCTAGCGCGGAGGAAGAGCCGCAAGTGATCGTGAAGGCGAACCTTGCCGACACTCCCACGCCCAAACCGGGCAAAAAGAAGGAGAACAAGGACTTGCCGCCAGGGCAGCCTGTCCCCGTCGCCGCGGACAAGACCGTGAAATACGACTACCCCATCGTCTACGTGCGGGCACCGCGCTATGCGGATAACCAGCGGAACCGTTGGCCCAACACCCACACGCCGTTGGTCGCCACGCCGGCTTCCGAACTCATGCTCTTGCATCCTGACGGCCGCGAGGAAGTGCTGGTGGCGGTCAAGGCGCACGAGGCGGTCACCGATCCGTATGTCTCCTTCGACGCCGCCTGGGTCTACTACGCCAAGTACCATGACCAAACGGAGCGCGACGGCATCAACCGGACCAGCCGGGGTGGTTCGGATATTTACAAGATTCACATCCCCACGCGGAAGATCGTGCGGCTCACGCATCAGGAGTATACGCCGAACACCGGGACCGCGGATGACTCGGCCGCCAAGCGCCCCGCTGTCTTCAACCTTGGGCCGTGCCCCGTTCCGGGCGGCAAGGTAGCCTTCACCAGCGACCGCAACGGCTTCCGTTCCGTCCGCGCGGGCCAGCCGGTGGCGCAGCAATTGTTCGTGATGGATGAGGACGGCGCCAACGTCGAAAACATCGGCCACATCAATCTCGGTTCAGCCCATCATCCGACCATCCTGACCGACGGCCGGCTCATCTTTAGCACCACCGAGACGCAAGGCATGCGCGGCGGCTATTTCGGCTGGGGCATCTGGAGCATCCATCCCGATGGCGCCAACTGGGGGCCCGTGGTTAGTGCGATGAGCGGCAACGTCTTCCACTTCCAGACGCAGCTCGCCGACGGCCGGATCGTCGTGGAGTTTTATTATCCCGGCACCACCACCAAGGGCTTCGGCGCCTTCTTCTCGCTCCCGCCTCAGCCGGCGGAGGGCTATCCGGCTTTTGGGCCCGCGCGCATCACCGAATCGGTCGGCGGCATCCTCCCTCTGCCGTTCACGCCCTACGGCATGCAGCTGCTGACGCGCTTCTCCGACGGCAGCGATGTGCCGCCCAATCGCGGTTGGGGTCAGTTTACGCACCCCGCCGGTGCGCCGGACAACCACTTGTTGGCCGTCTACGGCGGCGCTTCGGGCAACCATCAATATGGAGTCAAGCAGCCTCCCTTCGATAGCGGCATTTATCTCATCAAGTCCGGCCAACCCATCGATGAGCCCAGACAACTGCTGCTCGTCAAGAATGATCCCAACTACCACGAGATGATGCCGCGAGCGCTGGTCTCCTACAAGCGAATCTACGGCGTGGACGAACCGCGCCGGTTGCCTTTTGATCGAAACGACGGTAAGCTGTGCCCGCATTTGCCCGAGGGGACGCCATTCGGCTTGGTCGGCACGTCGAGCCTATATAAGCGCGAGAGCGCTCCTTACGGCGTGGTGCCCAAGGGGAGCGTGACCAGCGCCTATGCCGGCGGGAAAGATCCTTTCCAAGGCATGGGCGGCATTTTTGGCGGGGGCGGCGGGACGACCAACTGGCAAACCCAGGGCGCCGACGCCGGGCCCTATGCCAACGACGACATCCATGCCATCCGCATCCTGATCACCGAACCCGTCAATGCCGACGTCAAGCCGCGCATGGTGGCCCATGGCAGCGGCGGCGGGGGGCGAACCCTGCCTCCTAATGAACGGCTGCGCATCCTGGGCGAGTTCCCCGTGCGCAAGCTCGTGAAGGGCCAGCAACCGCTCGACCCCGACGGCAACCCCGACACGAGTTTCCTGGCGAAGATCCCCGCCGACGTCGCATGGACGTTCCAGACCCTGGACAAGCGCGGCATGGTGTTGAACATGGCGCAGACCTGGCATCAAGTCCGGCCCGGCGAGATCCGCAACAACTGCGGCGGTTGCCACGCCCACAGCCAGAAGCCGACCGAGTTCAAAGACACTTTCGCGGCCCGGCCCGACTTTGTCCCCTTTGACCTGACGCAGCGGACTCCCCTGCTCACCACCCAGAAGCATGACGAATCCGGCAAGCAATGGGACGTCGACAATGAGACCGGCTTACGCTTCGTCAAAGGCGTCAAGAATGTCGAGTATTTCCACGACGTGAAACCGATCCTGGATCGCAGCTGCGTGGCCTGCCACACGCACAAGTCGGAAAAGCCGGCCGGCAACCTCGTGCTGGACGATGACGAGCTGATGCCCACGCCGTCGGGGAATATGAAAGTGCCCGGCACGTATTATCGCCTGGCACTTGACCAGGGCCAGATTGGTCAGAATCATCCCCAGCAATTCGGCCACCTCTCGCCTACCGGCCACTGGTCGTACCCGATGCAGGCGTCGCGCTACATCCGCAAGCTCCAGTCGCGGCGCAGTTTGCTGATCTGGAAGGTCTTCGGCCAACGGCTGGATGGCTGGAGCAACGACGACTTCCCCAGCGAAACGGCGCCGGGCGATAAGAACTCGCTGGCGTGGAAGGGCCAGCCGCTGCCGCCGACGAAAGAAAACCTGGCAAAGGCAGACCTGGATTACACCGGCAGTGCCATGCCGCCGCCCGAGGCCGTGGCCGGCAACTACGCGGGCGCGGACGGCCGGAAGATCAAAGTGCCGCCGCTGTCCGAAGAAGATCGCTTGACGCTGGTGCGCTGGATCGACCTGGGCTGCCCCATCGACCTGGCCTTTGACCCGGCTCATCCGGACCAGCGCGGCGCTGGCGGCTGGATGGTGGACGACCAACGGCCGACGCTGACTTTGACCTATCCGCGTGCCGGGGCCAACCCCAAGGTGATGCGCTTCCTGATCGGCATGCATGATTATGACACGGGTTTGGACATGGCGAGTTTCCAGGTAGTGGCCGACTTCGACCTGGACGGCGTCCCGGCCGGCACGAATCTGGCCTCGAAGTTCAAGGTTCTGCCCGAGGGCCGCTGGGAACTCCCGTTGTCCGAGCCGATTACAAAGTTGTCCAAGGGGAAATTGACGGTATCCGTGAAGGACCGCCAGGGGAATATCACTCGCATCGAGCGGACCTTCTCGGTGGCAGCCTCACCCGCAAAGGATTGACCAAGCAGATACAAGATCGTTGCACACAAGTGATAGGCGCGGGACATTCTCAATCACCGCGACAATTCCCAAACCGGTTAGGTCGTCTTGAGAGTCTTTTTGCGCGCTTCGGTCCGACCCACCGAAGCGCTTTTCAGCCGACTATCCACCCTTCCGCCTTACCCGTCACCAGATACGCTTCAATCTCGCCCCACTCTTCCGGACGCAGTGACTCCGGCTGCCGGCCCTTGAACTTGCCGCCGAACATCTTGCTCGTCCACGCTAACCGAACAGGCGCCAGCTGAGCGAGGTAGCCGAGGCACTGCTTCATGCCGCTCTCACCTTCGGTATCGCAATCGAGGAAGACGGTGACCACTCCGCCGGCGTGCTCGCGCGAGCTGGGCGGCCAGTGCCGCCTGATCGCGGGTGATATTATTCGAGCATAGTGCCAGCGCCGGCACGCCCAGCGTGTCGAGACGGATTACATCGTTCGAGCCTTCGACCAAGATCAGCCCCAGCCGGCGGAGCGCCTCCGGCTTATTTTCTTCGGTCAGATGATCCCGTCCGAATAGTTCGATGCCACGGTGGAAGCCCTTCACGAAGTGAAACTTCTCCGGCTCGCGTTCACTCTTGTCGGTTGCTTCCCATCCTTGATGCTTTTCCTCGAATTCGGGATCGCGGCCGAACCAGGTCAGCGGCTCGCCCTTGTCGTCGCCGTAACAGTAGACGACTTTGCCGCGCATGGTGCCGCCGCTGCGATCTTCGCCGCCGACATCGCGGGGGAGCAACCCCATCCGCCACTTGCGACAAACTTCTGGAGTCAGATACGCCCGCCGCCGGAAGTAGGCCGAGGCCTTCGGCGACATGGCGGCGATATCGGTGATGAACTTTTCGTCAAGGTTAACCAGAGATCGAGCACGTTCATTGTCCGATTCCTTCAGAATGACATTCACCTTTTTCGGCGCGGGGGCCGGCTTTGGCGGGGTCACTTGGCCTGGCGCCAGCAACTGCCGAACCTCGCCGGAGACCATTGCCTGTAGGTCGGTTGCAATCTCCTTGAACCGCTCGCCGCGCGGCCGGCCGTTCGAAACCGGCCCCGGCTTCATCAGGTCGCAGAGCGAGACTAGATTCCCTGACTTGCCGCAGCCATACTGATGGCAAAACCAGCTCTTAACCGGTTCTCCGGCTTGGATCGCCAATGCCCGGTCGCCGGTGTCTTTTGCCTTGCCGCAATTGAGAAAGCAGGCCGTGCGCGTCTCGACGCCGACGCGATGAATTTCGGGCAGGACGAAGCCGTAGAAGGCCGCCGCCTGTTCGAGGCTGACCTGCGGCATCAACTCATCAACGCTGATGAATGGTTTTTTGCGTTCCATAAGTTTGAGGAAAGTGAGTGGAATGCTACACTCCCATACCGGTCCATGCCAAGCATCATCACTGCCCGGGACGAGGAGATTCTGGCCGCACTGGATAAGACGCCGTTAACGGCGGCGCAGCTACTTGCCTTGAGCGAGATTTTCAGAAATGGTCGATTCACGTCCGAGCGGAAGGTCCGCGCCCGGTTGCACAAACTTGCCGGCGGCCCGGTGCGACAAGCCCGGTACGGTGGGCTTGCGGGCCGCGTCGGGAGCCCGAGCTACTACTTCCTGAATCCGCTCGGCTTTCGCATGCTGCATGGCCGCGACATTCGTCCTCACTCGAAACACGCCTTCAACGAGATTGGCGTCGGCCGCCAACAACACACGTTTGCCATCGCTGATTTCGTCGTCCAGACGCTGCGGGCCGCCCATCACTTCCAGATCCCTGTTCAAGACTTCTACCGTGAGAACTCGCTGAAGCTCCAGATCGGCCGGGAGCGATTGTTTCCCGATTGCTCGTTCACGCTCGAATCGGCTGGAATTCCGTTTCGGTTCATGGTTGAAATCGACTGCGGGACCGAGCCGATTCATTCCGAACGTTCCGTGCATGCTTGGCAACGGAAAGTCGAACTTTACGAATCCTTCGCCGATCAGTCGGAGGATCGCTTCCGCGTTCTTCTGCTCTCGACCAAGAACCACCACCGCTTGGACGCAATCCTGAAGCTCGCAGCAAACAAGGCGAAGAATCCGCGACGCCGGCTCTTTCTCGCCGCGCCCCTCGACGATTACCTCAGTCGCCAACTGCCCCTTTTCGAGCGATACTTTCGCGACCACCAGGGCGAGCCGACCGCTTTGCTTCCCACGCCGGCAATGCCATCTCCGCCGGCCGCTCCTTCCCTCTTTCCCGAGGCGATTCAGGAGTATGCTACCTTGTAGGTCCTGTCGCATTTGTGGATTCGCCCGCCCGAAGCTCGACCTCGAGACTCACGCGCACGGGACACGGTAGCTCTCGGCCGGAGGAGGCCGAACGCGCCAGCCGTGGGTGCCGGCCACCCTTCCCCGAAATCGCGACGGCAAGCCCGTCGCCGATCTCCCCGCGCGATCCCGGCAGCGAATCGCGTCGAACGACAGGCCGCCCGCAGCGAGCGTAGGCAAGGCGAACCGGGGGCGGAGAAAATGATTGGAGGGCAGATCATCAAGGAGTGATGCTCGAGAAATTGACCGGCTGACACCGAACGAACTTTCCGTCTATCAGGAGTACGATGACGGATTGCGAATATTCCCGTTCACGACGAACACAAATGCCTTAGAAGGGTAAAGCGTCTCAGGGTCAGAGTTGCCATGAGTAGGCACGTCGACCAGCAGAATATCGTTACGGATGTCGCCCGGCGGGCGGTCCTTTTCTGTCAAATCCAAGACGAGGGTGACGGCGACCTGTCGAGCCTCACTTCCAGCATACTGTGTCGGCTGGGCGGTATATTTCGCCGCGATTTTCGCCCTGCTTGCGGTGTTCTTTTCGACCTTCAATTCAACGATTACTCCTTGATAGCGAACATCAGTAATCCCGCCAGCTTGCTGCCCATGTTCTTGAACCTCCGAACCAAGCTTAAGCCGCATCAAGCGCATGACCTCTCGCTGGAACTGCTTCTCGTCCACATTCACTTGGCCTTTGTACATACCTTCTTGCGCAAAAACCGCCAGAATACCAACCAACGTTTCCAAGACGGGTTGGAGAGTCGGCAACTCCGCGGTCACAGTAGGAGCCTGCTTTAGCAGCTTCTCTAGCAGTCCTGTCACATGTAGGTCGAGTTGACGGTTTACACTCTCCAGCCCGATCCGATTTGTGTCTGAAACCTGGAAACGGATTTCGTGGTGACCGACCACCGGTGTCTCCGTGAGGCCTTTGTCTGGGAAAAGGAATCCGCCCTGAACAGAAAAGACCATATCACCAGACAGGCGACTTTGCGGAACGCTGAATCGAATAAATCCTGCAGATTCCGCTTCGAATGTTCCGTCGTCGGACGGTTTTGCAATAACGAATTCCGAAACGCTGTAGACATCTGCCGGGACCGTCGAGAGGAGGTCAAGTCGAAGCGAAGTCGCCCCCACAGGCCATGACAGACCTCGTACCCGAAATTTGAGTGAGTAGAGTAGACCAGGACGCAGGAGTTGCGGAGTAACCAGGGGGCATTCATCGAGAAAGCAGATGACTTTTAGAAGTGGGGGCTCCACAATCGCGTTGTCCGCAGAAGACTTTTCTGGACGCCGTCCGCGCCATCGATCTTCCGGCGTCTTGAGGTAAAGAGTCGGCAATGGTAAACGTCTGAGCGCCGCGAGTACTGCATCTTGGCGCACCTTCACGTTGCCTAAGTCGTAGCTTTGGCCGAACTGGATACGCAATTCCGATAAATCGAGGTTGGAAACCAGTTCGTCCGCATCTTGCAGCAATACGGCCAGACACTCTCGAAGATTCGTCAACGGACCGCTGTGGTTCCGGGCAGCTTGCCGAACCTGTTTGTCGGCGACAATCACCCGAAGCCAAGCGACCGCGACGCGCCACAAACTGACACCCCGTTGTTCAGCCGACTCGGCGACGTAAGATTCGATATCGCTCTCTAACGATGCGGCCGCTGACCAGTTTGGAATTGGTGCGCCGATGGACATAAGGAAGTTCGACCAGCGGATTGCCAAGTCTACTCCGCGCTTCGCATGTCCAAAGTTGAATTCTGCCCGGTAGCTCATTGTCTGACTCGTTTCACATCAATCGACTAATTCGCCATTCGGACATGGTTCGCCAAGGCAGCGTTTTTTAACTCATTCAAAAGTGCCAAGGTCGACTCGTTTTGCTTTCCTTGTTGCAAGTAAGTTGCTGGCTTGGCAAGCAGCTCGGCTTCAACGTCGAAGTCGCCGAACGCCCCAAATACGCTTGCGAATAGGCAGGCGTTTCGAACGTTTCGTTTGGCCGAGTTTCTGGCCAACTGAAGCACCGTTTCCTTGACAGTTGCAAACGTTAAGGGCGGAAGTCGATGAAGCCATCCAAAAAGATCAAGCCGGTATTCTTGCCTGCCTGAGTAATCGAATTCCCCAGGTTCGTCTGCTGCCAACCACCGAGCAAATAAGACAGCGACTCGTGGCGCCGCAGGTTCGTCTGGCCGGACCCTGCGTGCGAGCAACTCGATGATCTTTTTATCGGCTAGCGGTTCAGCAGTTGGAACTAAATCGACGACTGCACTGACAACGGGTTCGCGGAGGTCTGCCGCCAGTTTCGACAGGGACAGCAAGGCGTCGCAAATGGTTTCCAGCTCGAAGGGCTTATTTCTGCGATACGTGAGCGCCCAGTGATGTACAACTCTGATCGCTTGATCCGCCTGAACCGGGTTCAGCCAATTGGGGTTCCACGCCAAGGCGCAGAACTGCCAAATGCACCATGACATACGAGTCGTTCAGATGGACGAGCAAGATTTCAATCACATTGTTCGGCGGAGGAACTTTGGCCCATTGGAAAGCGTCGACAATCGCGGAAATGGCAACGGCCCTGACATACACCGAATCGTAATCCATCAGCCCTTTCCAGAGGACGGGCAAAGCGGCTGGTCTGTTTGCCGCATTTTGGCTCGCAAGCCCGACCAGTTTTAGAATGTCCGCCTTGAACGCAGCGTGGATTTTCGAGTCGAGCGAATTGAAAGAGCCACATAAGGTGGAAAGAGTTTGTTTCGGGCGTTCCTGGACCAACCCTTCCAAGCAGTCCAGGACTGAGCGTTTCAACTGATTCCACTGCATCTGCCGGTTGCGTTTCTCGATGGCGACGAGTTCTAACGGCTGGACTGGTTCGCCCGGCAAGAGCAATCGCGGTGGAGGGTCTGGCGGCAGTTCGCGGATGTGAAAAGTCGCCAGCATCCCAAGTAAGCTTTCGAAAGAGGTGATGGCGAGATCAGGGTATTTTCTGCAAACCTGGCCCACTCCCGCCAGGAGACTGTTCCGAGCATCGAGCCCGATCCGGTCGTCGTGCACTAAATTGAGACATCTGTTGAATGCATGAAGAATTGCAGACCTCTCTTCATTGCATTCGCTGTCCGGCAATTCCCGACGCGACTGCCGCCAACGACCAGACATCACTCTTCGATATACATCGACGTATAGCTCCTGAATCTCGTCCTTTTGACCTTGCAGTCCGTTTGCGATTAACTGATCGAGTCGAATTGGATCATGGCGAAAAATCTCGGCCAAAAGAGCACATGCTGCTCCGTCGGCGCTCTCCCAATAAATGTCATCGTCCAGTTTCAACGACTCCAGTAAATCTTCGACCAGTAGTCCTCCGAGTTGTGGTCGATCCGCGATTAGAGACTCAATCACTCCGCAGACGTTGACACGTTTCAATTTCTCATTGTCGGCGAGGCCAGCGCGAAGTCGGCCGAGGAGCAACTTCGGTTGCTGGTCAAAGGCCAAAATTAGGAATCGGTTGCTGGCGAAGTAATTTGGTGGCAAGTCCACAAGAGGGCAGTCGGGATCTTTCGTAGGCCAGCCGCCAATGGGTCGGATATGATTTCGAAGTTCGATGACCTTTGTTACAATCTCCGGCTCGGCTTGTGTTCCAGAGCGATGGGCAACTTCGGTCAAAATGCTGCATGCGTCTTCTAAACAACGTCCCACGAAAATCGCTGACCTAGCGACGCCCCCGAGTTGAGAATCCATGTCGGCACGATGCGGTGCGAGCGCGGCCAAAACGGGAAGGCACCGCGTACCGAAAGGCTCAACTGCCGCACCTGCTACCAGGGCATTTACGGCTGCCGCGCGGAACAGCTCTGGTGCAACATTGGCGGCTTCAAGTAAAGCGGCACCCGATTCGTTGTCCGCGCAACTAAAAAGTTTTTCGATCCATTCCAGAATTCTACGCTCGGTGATGTCTGCCTTCGGTTTGGCCTGTCGGGGAAGCGAACTCAGCCGGGATCTGAGTTCTTCAACCCGCTGGTCCGCAATCAGTTGCCGTTCTGCAGCTTCGGCGATCGCTTTCTGGGCGTCTCGAATAATTTCAAGACCCCAGCTCTGGTCGCCGTTCGGAGCATGGTGCGGACAGTCCTTACAGTGGCCTGCCACGAAATCCGGCAGAATCCACGGGAGATTCATCCCTCCAATTCCGCCAACCGCGTGTTGGCAACTAACATTATGCGAACCGATCGGGAGCCCAGTCATGTGTGCGAGCATGCCGGCGCTCTCCATCTGGACAGACAAATGCTTGCACCAGTTCTGCGCTTTTTCCAACGTGCTACGGTTGGCTACACCCAATTCCGTCATCTCGGCAATATGGCGCTCTTCGCTCTTGGATTTCATTCCGGCCCACTCCTACTGTCGCAGTTGCACCCCGATAAAACGTGTCTTTGACATCCGTCACGTTAAACGCCATCGAATTATTGTATTGCATTCCCGCGAACACCTATCCTGTCCACGATGCTTCTCGCCTTGTCCGTCCCTGCCGGCTACGAACGCGGCCCACTCGCCGCCGAGCAATTCCTCACCACCTTCCATCAGGCTGACCTCCATCGAGGCGGCATCGAACTCATCATCGGCAACCGCGGGCGGATAAACGGCCTGTTCATCCGTTGCTCGTCGACACTCAAGACGATCGTGGAGCGGCAGCTTTATGCTGCCTATCCCGAGGCGATGCTCACCGAACTGCCGGACGATGCCTTGTCGCCGCCGGCCGGTTCGATGACTTGGAGCATGGTGCTCCGGCTTGACCCCGATCTGTTCCCCAGCAAGAACCATCACCAGTTTCTTGACACCGATCGTTCGCTTGCCGATCCTCTTGCGGCCCTGCTCGGTGCCGTCGAACCGGAGGCCAACCGCATCCAGTGTCGGATCACACTGAGCCTTCGGCCAGCCCGATCGCACGACGTGGACCGGGCGAAGAAGGTTCTCGAAGGACTGAACCGATCTGGCCTCTGGCGATGGCCAACTTTCGCGGCGATCTATGTTACTGGCAGACGTTCCCCAGTCCGTCCCATTCGCTGGCTCGCCGCTCCATTGCCGCGAATCTTCTCGAAGGGCCGACCATCGCCCGAGGTGTTCGCAGCCGCCAAGGAGAAGGTGAGCCAACCGATGTTCGTGGCCAGGCTGACGCTTTCCGTTACCGCCCATCAAAAGCCGCCGATTCAGCGAAGGCGAGATTGAAAGCAATTGCAAGCGCGTTCGCGATCTTCGATGATGCGCACGCGGCCGGGTTCGAGCGTGGCCCGATTCGTCGGCGGCGCCCACGGCACCGTTCATTCCTTCTCTCCGCCATTGAAGGCGCCACACTTTGGCATCCGCCGGCCAGCGCGACGCCTTCTTCCCCGACGCTGGAGATCGTCACAAGCCGCGAATTTCCGCCGCCAACGAACCTGCCAAAACTATCGGCGTTCCCATCGCTCACCATCATCGGCACCACACACTTCCGTGAGCATGGCGAGCGCTTCGGGATTCTACCGGACGACCGCCTTCGCCATGCAATCGTTCTCGGGAAGACCGGCATGGGGAAATCGACGCTGCTGCACCACCTCGTCGCGTCCGACCTGACCGCTGGCCGGGGAATGGCTCTCGTCGATCCGCACGGCGACCTGACCGAGGCCGTTCTTCGGTCAGTGCGTGCCGCCCGCACCAACGACGTGATTCTTTTGGACGCGGCCGACGCCGAATTCCCGATGGCCTTCAATATCCTCGCGTGCGCCGATCCGTCGCAACGGCCGTTACTCGCGTCCGGCGTGCTGGCCGCCTTCAAGAAACTCTTCGGCGATTCGGGGGGCCCACGACTTGAACATATCTTGCGGAACGCCCGCTGCCGTATAGTATTTCCGTCGTTACTCAATCTAACCCAGTTGCACGCTTACTGTACCGATGCAGCGGCCGCGCCATTGCGGAGCGGGCCTTCCGCAGCGTCGTGGATTGGGATGATTCGCAAGTGTAAATCGTCTGGGCCGTGGCAACGTTTAGCACGCTGATCAGCGCGAAACATCAAACATCGGATGAGAATACTGCACTGCGAGGTTCTGGAAGGAATTTAGCTGATGATCGAATTTTGGCGTTGCACTCCTTGACTGGCACGCTCAACATTGAAAAAAGTGTATCGGACTAGAGCGGTCGATCAAGGCAGTCTGGACCGATCCCTGGCGGAATAGTCTCCTGTTATTTAGGAACCGTCAGGATCGCGGATCGCCTGTGTCTGAAACCTCTACCCCTTCGTAGTTTCGGTCAGCACTTGAATAGCCTTCCGGATCGCTTCCGGCAGCGTTGGCCAAGCATCGATGACGGCTTGCAAATAAGGATCGGCGGCAGAGTTCGACAAATGGCTCCTTCCACGAGTCAGTACATGTAGGAGTACATGCGGAGTCGTCCTCTTGACGCAAGTCGTTACCGGTTATATTGTTCCGAATGTCGTTAACCGGTCTTGAAAACCGGAGATACCGAAAGGTATTCGTGAGTTCGAATCTCACTCCCTCCGCTTTGATTTCGTTGGTTTCACCTCACTTTTCTCGGCGATGGCGTTAGCGCTCCTCACCTGACCTTTGCCACCTATTCCAAGTCTGTTTTTTGAAGTCGCGTTTAAAACCATTTACTTACGTTGTTCGTTTCGCTATTGCGAAAAATCGTGGCGGAACTTTTGTGCCGCCGTCTAGAATTCGGGTATGAATACGCCAGCACTTCCTTTGATGCATCGTCAACTCCCGCCGGGACCGAAGGGCACATGGGTCGGCGGGAACATTCGGCAGTTCGGGGATCGCCGGCTCAATTTCTTTCTCGATATTGCTCGCGACTACGGTGGACTGGCCAGCTTTCGCTTCGGCCCGCGACGCGTTTTCCTCGCGAGCAGTCCGGAGCTGATTGAGCAAGTCCTGGTAACAGACGCCAAACATTACATCAAACATTTTGTGCACGAGCGTATAAACCAGTTCTCGGCAATGGCCTGGTGACTAGCGAAGGCGAATTCTGGCTGCGGCAGCGCCGGCTTAGCCAGCCTGCCTTTTTGAAGAACCGCGTGGTTTCTTACGTCCCGATCATGGCCGATCTAACGGAGAAGATGCTCGGCACGTGGGCGACCGGACAACAGCGCGACATGTATTACGAGTTCAGCGCTCTGACCAGCGCCATCGCGCTCAAGACGTTGTTCGACCTCGATGACGCTGGAGATCGCGAACGCTTCACGACGACGCTGAGGCTCGCCTTCGACTTGATGAGCGCCCGCTTTCGCACCCTCATCAAACTTCCGCGTTGGCTGCCGACACCCTCGAATATCCGCCTGAAGCGCGCCGCCGCCGAACTCTTCAAAGTGGTGGACGGCTTTATCGCTCAGGGGCGCGCCCGGGTGGAACCGGGCGACGATTTGCTTTCACGCCTTGTGTCTGCTCAGGACGAAGATGGCACGGGCATGACTGACTCGCAACTGCGCGACGAGATGATGACACTTTACCTAGCGGGCCACGAGACGACCGCTTTGACCCTCTCCTGGAGTTGGTATCTGCTGTCCCAGCACCCGCGCGTAGAAGAAAAATTAGTGGACGAATGGCAGCGGGTGCTCTCGGGTCGCGCTCCTATCGCAAGCGACCTTGCGCAATTGCCTTACACCGACATGGTGATCACGGAAGCCATGCGCATCTATCCGCCGGTCTATTTGATTGGCCGAGAGGCCACCTGCGATTTGGAATTAGGAGGCTACCGCATTCGCAAAGGGAACACGGTCTTCATGAGCCAATGGGTCAACCATCGCGATCCACGGTATTTTCCCGATCCGGAAACTTTCAAACCCGAGCGCTGGGAAGATGGGCTGGCCAAACGTATTCCACGATACGCGTATTATCCCTTTGGCGGCGGCCCGCGCGTCTGCATCGGCAACACGTTCGCATTGATGGAGGCCGCGACGATCCTAGCCGGCGTGGGTCAAAAATACCGTTTCACGCTGGATGCGAACGCGGTTATCGACTTTAATCCACAGATTACATTGCTGCCGAAATACGGGATCCCGGCCACGTTGCAAAAGCGCGTAAGAGGAACGGCAGGCCGGGAGGCCTGCCGCCACGATACGAAATGGGTACCTGCCTCCTCGCCTGTACAAGCTACTTTTTCTCCACCAGCCAAACGTTGCGGAATTGCAATGGGTTGCCGTGTCCTTGCAGGACGATCGGGCCTGGCGTCCCCTCTTTATCGTTGCGATGGCCGCCGGTAGGTCCGGTGATCTCTTTATCATCTTGAATGACGACGCCGTTAAGCTTCACGGTGATGCGGGCGTTCTTCACTTTCTTGCCATCTTCCGCAACGGCGTTCGTGAAATCGACATCGTAGGTCTGCCAGACCAAGGGGGGCAAGCACATGTTGACCGAGGGTTCGAGCTTGGTGTAAATGCCGCCGCATTCGTTGTTCTTGCCGTCGAGGCCGAACGAATCGAGAATCTGCAATTCGTAATGGTGAACCTGATAGAAGCCGCTGTTGCCGCGACCTTGGCCGCGTCCGTCCGGTTTGTACGGCAGCATGAATTCAACGTGGGCCGTATAGTTGTTGAACTTGCGCTTGCTAGCGATATCGTTGCCGTCGGTGTTCAGCAGGCCGGTTTCTTTATCGATGCGCCCGCGCGTCAATTCGTCGGTGTTGGATCCATCGAAGAGAACGACCGCTCCTTCCGGTGGTTTCGCGCCCATCGTGGGACTCTTGCGCACAATCTTTTTCAATTCGAATTCCTTGCCGTCTTCGGTCTTGCCGGTCACTTTATCGCCGCCGATCACGGCCGAGTAATCCTTTTGCCCTTCGGGCGGGAACTTCGAAGTTGCTGAGAAGGCGTCGGCGCCGGCGGCTAGATATTTTCGGCTTCCCGTCGCTGCTTTGAAGGTCGCTTGCTCGCCTTCCAGTTTGCCGCTCAGAAGGATCTTGTTTTTGCTATCCCAGCCATCGCCGGGAAGGCCGCCTGGATACACGACGGCTTGAAAATTACCACCGCTCAGCGCAATGACCTGACAGCCAAGCTTATCGCCGCCGTTGACGGCGCCGACATACTCGCCTTGAATCTTGAAATCGACGGGCAACGTCGTGTCGTTTGCATCGGTCCAAACGCCCTTTGTTTTGGGTTGGGCGTTGACAGTGCTCAGACTGCCGCCCAGGCAGCAGATGAACAAGGCAATGGCCAATAGGCCGACGGAAAAACGGAACCTACTCATAGCGGACTCCTTGAAGTGATTGATTTGACACTATTGCTATATCTCTAATCGTTTTGGTTGGCGAGCTGGCCGATTAACTCGAACCGCCGCGGGCAAAGGCGGCCCGCGCCATGTCCGCGATCATTTGCGGATGCGAACGGCCCAGTGACTTCAGACCATCGACGATCGACTCGCTATGCAGATAAGGGTTTGGATTCACCTCGAGTACATACGGCTGACCGGAAGGCGACACACGAAAGTCGATGCGGCCAAAATCGCGCAGGCCGATCAGGCGGTATGCCTGTCCCGCCATTTCTTCTATCTGCGCAAGAAGGGCCGGCGCAACATCGACGGCGGTTGACAATGGCGTCCGATTGAATTCGTGCGTTTCAACATTCCACTTGGCGTCGTACGAATAGATCGGCCAGTATTGTTCGCCGGGCTCATAAGCAAAATGAATTTCCGCAAGCGGGATGCAAACCAGTCGGTGGCTGTCGAGGTCCTCAAAGACGTTGGCATGAAGCTCACGCCCCGCAATGAACTCTTCAACCAGAACCGGCGGGCCATACTGGCCGAGAACGTGTTCGATGCGAGCTTCGAGATCTTTCTGATTGGTCACCACGCTTGCTTGTTCGATGCCGACGCTGCAGTCTTGCAGAGCAGGTTTAACGATCGCCGGCCATGCGTGCTTCCACACCGGTACAGGGAGTTTATCAACGACGGCAAACTCGGCTGTCGGCACGCCCGCCCCGCGAAGCAGATACTTTGTCCGAATCTTATCCCGGCCAAGGGCAATGGCAAACGACGGCGCCCCAGTGAACGGAATCCGCAGCCACTCCAGGAGACTGACGACGGAAATCTCCGTCGCGGTTTGCGTGGCCAGCCCTTCGAACATATTGAAGACAACGTCGGCTTGATGTTCGCGCAATTCATCTAAGAGCGGGCGAGGATCATAGGCGAAGGAAAGTTGTCGCACGGCAAACCCGGCATCACGCAAGATGCCGACGACGATCTCGGTCGCCTCGACGACATCGTGCTCCTGGGCGGCATCCGGGTGATCCGCTGGAAGCACGGGCTCATTCGAAATGACAAGAATTCTGGAAAGCGACATGCAACAAGTTCCCGTTCAATAGGCAACGATTCGGTTGAATTTACGGAGGATAGTGACTTGGGTGAAGCCTCGAAGCCGTCAAAACCCGTAAGATCAGAACGTCGTCTTGCCCAGCTTCTCGAAAGTGCGAGGAAAATGATTTTCTCCCTTGCGGAACGCCGATGATCTTGTAATAAGTAGCTTGCGGGCATGATGCCCGATCTCAAATCCGCAAGCACGGAGGCCGCAACATGAATTCTTCAATCGATCTCCTCGACCGACTGCTCACGCAAGGGCGCCGACTGCTGCAAATGGGCCGACGCACCGACGCGCGTCGCCGGCTCGAAAAATTGCTCTCCTTTCCCGATGTGGAAACCAACGCCCGGGTGGAAGCACATCTGATGTTGGCCGACATCTATCTCGACGGTGAATTCTACCGCAAAGCTCGCCGCCACTTGATCGCCGCTCTAGGGCTTGCGCCGAATCCGCTGAAGCACACTACCGGCTTGCAGTCGCGCTAGACCTCGACCCGAGCGCCGACCCGAAAAAGGCAGCGAAGTATTTCCGCAAAGCCTTGGAACTGCAACCCGATGACGCCCGCTATTGGAGCGGCTTCGGCCAAGCCTGTGTACGTCTTGGCCGTGAAAAAGCAGCCTTCGGTGCTTTCGTGGCGGCTGCCGACCTGGCGCCGCTCGATGTTCAAATCATTGATGAAATCACGGAAGGCCTATGTTTCCTGGGCCGGGAAGAAGATGCCCGCTCCGTGTTGATGGCCGCCCGCTTTCGGCTTGGGCACGATGCCGAGCTCGAACAACTCTGGAATCGCTTCCGCTTCCTGCAACTCCATCGGACGCAGCAAGCCGCTCGCCGTCGCCAGGCGTTGGAAGAAGGCGAAGCTTCGGTCCTGGCATTTGTCCCAGCGACGACTAGCAGCGATGAACCAAAAGGCGAGCCGGGCATTCTTCGCCGCGACCGCTACTCGCGCTCGATGCCGCACAGCGCTCAGAAGAGCGACTCCAAACGAGTACGTGAATAAGATCACAAATCGAGTCGGAAGCTTGAGGGACGGTTGCGCAACCGTCGCTCACACTTCCGGCTCGGTCAAGCCATATCTTTTCTAATACACCCCCACCGTAGTCGTTGCCGCGATTTCATGGAACGGGCGCACGCCGCTGATGCCGTCCCACGGGAATTTGTCGAATGGGGGCTCTCGTTCTCCTTCATCGCGTTCCGGAAAACGAGGCATGAAGAATTCCTTCGTCAACGTCGTCAGTAAAGCTCTGCCCGTTTTGCCATACTCGACCGACTTGGTGTAGTCGTTGAAATCAACGACTTGCACGGCCGCGCGGGGCTGCGGCGCATAGTAGCTGATCTTATAACCATCTTCGGGACCGACCGGCTTGGAACATGCCAAACCCATTAGCGTGTTTCCATAAGTCGGCGTCATGTATGTTCGGCCTTCGAGCATTTCTTCACACGCTTCCCGCGTGAACTGAGGCGTGAACTCCGTGCCGCCCGAAAAAATGCCGGTGATGCCCGCATCGGGAATTGACCGCATGGAGCCTTCGGGAACGGGGAAGCCGATCTCACGCCTCTTTTCTTCCAGCTTGCCGGCTCGCAAAGCCTGGTCGAGAGCCGCCAGCAGCTTCGGCGTAGTGAACATGCACTTGATCTGGTGGCCGGCCGCGAGCACCGTGATCGCTTGATCGATGGCATGCTCCTTGTAGCGCTCAGCCTCATCAATCTTGCGGGCTTTGATCAACTTAACGACCCAACGCGGATCGAGATCGACGCTGAAGCAGATGCCGCCCCGGTGTTGGGCTAAGTGTTCGATCGCGAGGCGCAACCTCCGCGGGCCGGATGGCCCGAGCATCAGCCAGTGCGCCCCTTTCGGAAAGTATTCGTCGGGCAAGGTTTCGCTCATCATTTCGTAGTCGATCCAATGATCTTCGACCACGATGCGCAACTTGGGAACGCCCGTTGTTCCGCCTGTTTCGAAGACGTACACCGGCTTTTTGCCCCAGTAGGCACGAGGCACCCATTGCGAAATATTCGTCTGCGGCGAGGCGCGCAACCATTCGTCTTCGAAAAGAGGAAACAGCTTCAAGTCATCAAAACCCTGCACGTCTTTAAGGGGATTGAATTTATAGGTCTTCGCTTTCTCAATCCAGAATGGCGTGCCAGTCTCTTCGGAGAAGTGCCATTGGACGATCTCGCGGACTTGCTTGTCCAGAGACTCTTTGGCGGCATGAACCTTGGAAGCAAGAGAGTCGCTCACGGGATACCTCGGTAGAAGCGCGATGGTTTGGGCTAGAGTATTCTTAGCCGAGGAGAGAAAAAAGGCGATAAAGGCGACCGAAAGCTGACCGCGCCCGCAAACCAAAAAGGGCGTCGCAATCTCAGCAATTCTTGGCAACCCGAGCAGCGTTAGCAGGTCGGCGAAGTCCGCTTCGAACTTCGCTTCGAGATCCAGCCTCAGAAATTCTCGTCAAGCCGAGCAGCGTAACCGGCGCGTTCCGTCGTTAGCTTGCAGCTTGCGCCGGATCTCCGTTTCGTAAGTCTCCAGTCAGTCGCTTGCGATTAGGTTAAATGTGCGATCGTCGTTCGTTCGCCCTTTTCAATTCAAGATTCGGATGTGGGCGATCCGTTTTCCCACGGTTTTCTCGGGTTTCAGCTTCTGGAAATATTTCCGGAATATTAACCGATAGCTTTCTCCCTTGGTGGGATCAAGAGTCGCCTTTCGCAGAGCGAAAGGCGGCCATCGGTCGGGTTCGTTTCGCTTTTTCCTCCGTCGCTGGCGCAGTCCGGCTAACAAAGCGTTGTTCGTTTTCCCACGATTTTCTCGGGAAAGCCCTTCGGGAAATATTTCCCGAAGGGTCGGTGGAAACCATGACGATGCTGGTTTGACGAAAGAGTTTTCATTTCTTTGTCGTTCGTTTTCCCACGATTTTCTCGCAAAGTCCCTTCAGGAAATATTTCCTGAAGGGACTCTGAACTTACTTCGTTAACTACGATTGCGGAGCGGAGAGTTGCTGGGGGGAAAGCATTCCGCTGCACAACGCCTTCGCGTCGCGGCTTACGAAGTCTCATTGAACGTGCTCGCGTGAAATCCCATGTACTAGCTTAGGTGCGCTGTTCCGAAGAAATGTTTTTTAGAGCATCAAAGTCGCCGGCCTATTCGTCACTGCACGATTCTGTTTTCTCATCGCCCAGTACATGCTGTCATCCGCCCGTTCCAACGAACGCGGCCAAGTTGAACTGCGCAGCAATTTGAGAAACGGCCATCTAGTCGGCCCGCCGATACAGCGACCACCTGCTGGAAATACGAATCGAATGCTACACGCCGCTTCATTGGGGCACGGCATCTAAGCCGTGGAAAGGAGCGTATGCAACGTCCACAAATGCCCGATGCCAAGGCTTCAATGGGGCCACGGCATCTAAGCCGTGGATAGGCCCGGCCGCCAGCCGCTGCGAATCGGTCTGCGCAGCTTCAATGGGGCCACGGCATCTAAGCCGTGGATAGCTTCGCCGGAGTTGGAATGAGGTCCACGGCGGGGCGATGCTTCAATGGGGCCACGGCATCTAAGCCGTGGATAGAAGAAAAAGAAGGGGAAGTAGTCACTCCAACCCCCCAGCTTCAATGGGGCCACGGCATCTAAGCCGTGGATAGACGTTTCTCGGAACAAGCGTCCGTTGATCGTTATGAGGCTTCAATGGGGCCACGGCATCTAAGCCGTGGATAGACGTCCGAGAGCAATTGGAGCAAATGATCAGTTAGCTTCAATGGGGCCACGGCATCTAAGCCGTGGATAGACCGAGAGCTAGCCGAGCATTCGCCTGAATATAAACGCTTCAATGGGGCCACGGCATCTAAGCCGTGGATAGCAAGCGACAGCCAGACGGGCGGCGCGGCAGTCGGCGTTGCTTCAATGGGGCCACGGCATCTAAGCCGTGGATAGTTGGCTTGATCGCAACCAACTGAGGAACCGCCATGCTGCTTCAATGGGGCCACGGCATCTAAGCCGTGGATAGGACGTGCCCGCGCCCGAGGAAATCGAGGCATTCGCGAGCGCTTCAATGGGGCCACGGCATCTAAGCCGTGGATAGAGCCATCGGGAGCGTGGACGATACGGAGAAGCTCCGGCTTCAATGGGGCCACGGCATCTAAGCCGTGGATAGGACGCCCTCACCTTGCTTCGCGGCAAAGATGTCGGCGCTTCAATGGGGCCACGGCATCTAAGCCGTGGATAGGACTTGTTTGTTCCTCACGGAACCGGGCGACCGTTGTGGCTTCAATGGGGCCACGGCATCTAAGCCGTGGATAGTGCCATCGCTCTCAATACCGACTGGTGGGATGAACTGGCTTCAATGGGGCCACGGCATCTAAGCCGTGGATAGGGTAATAGGTTTCGGTCCATCCGTAGGCGTGTTGGCGCTTCAATGGGGCCACGGCATCTAAGCCGTGGATAGAAGGTGAAGTTGCTTAGCTCCGCCCGCACCATCTGCGGCTTCAATGGGGCCACGGCATCTAAGCCGTGGATAGGACGCTTGGCGGCATCGGCAGTTCGGGCAGCTTCAGGCTTCAATGGGGCCACGGCATCTAAGCCGTGGATAGCGCTCGCAGCGCAAAACCAATAAAAGGCCGGGTTTAACACCGCTTTTTCGAGCGGGTGTCTGCCCAGGCCTCTTTTGCGACTCGCTCCTGAAGCAGTCATTTCATAATTACTGCTTCTGCAAGGACTTAAACGCTGCGAGCGGGGTCGGCCTTTTCGAGCGCACCTTGCCGCTCGAAAGGCCCAAATCGCAAAAAAACACTGCTCAGTTGTCAAAGAGCGAACCGAGTCTAACGGGAGACGCGATATTGATTATATGATGACGGCCCCGCGAAAAGGAGTCGTTAGCGGTGGCGCACCGTAGAATTTCACGCGATCGGGGCTGTCCGATTCGACCGGTCCTAGATCGACAAACATGATGCGATCTTCGATGTGGTGAATGGCAGGCAGGAGCTTTTCCAAAAGCAAAATTCGCTCACTATTGGTCAGCTCGCAGCGGAACACGGAATACTGTAGTGGCTCCCCAGCGCCGAGCATTAATTTGTGAACGACCCGGTAGCGCTTCGGCTCGGTAATGTCGTAACTGATCAAATAAACTCGCCGCATGTTTTAAGTTCCGAGTTCCGAGTTCCGAGTTCCGAGTTCCGAGTTCCAATCCTGAATTTCTTCTGCTCCCGACAAAAACATATGGGACAAAAAAATAAGATGAATGTTCTTCGGTATTATTTTTCTGTCCCAATTTTTTTGTCGGGGCTTTCGTTCGGTCCGAATTCCGAGTTCCGAGTTCCGAGTTATCTGACGATAAATCCTGAGTACTTGGGGATTTCGCCCAGCAGCACGCGCGAGGATGCGAGCTTGAACCTCGAAGATGCGGCGATAGGTGATGCGGTAGCCGAACAGGGGATGCCGGATCGATTCTTCCATTCGCCGTTCGTACGCGGCAATAACGGCCTTACGGCCGCTTTCCGTCAGAGCCACCGAATCGACATGTTTCACAAAGTGGTTCGGTCGAATCTCACCGGTGTTAATGAGGTTCAGCACCACCGAATCGGCGATAATAGGCCGAAACTCTTCCGCCAGGTCGAGCGCCAATGCCGGGCGGCCGTAGCGCGGCCGATGGAAGAAGCCAAGGTAAGGGTCGAAGCCGACGGCCGTCAGCGTAACAACCCAGTCTTTGGCCAGCATGGCATAAACGAACGACAGCAGCGCATTGACGGGATCGCGCGGCGGCCGGCGGTTGCGGTTATCGAATTGGAAGCCTTTATCGGGGCCGATCATCTGGGAGAAGCCATCGAAGTAAAGCCGAGCGGCAGAGCCTTCCAAGCCGAGCAGCGTTTCCGGCGACGCGGCCTTTTCGATATCGACAATCAGGTCGCTCAATTGGCCCAAGGCTCGCTCGGACGTGGCGCCGACGTGCCTTCGCACCAGCGTCCGTTGATTCTTTGCTTTAGCAGTGATGAACGCCCGCGCCAGTATCAGCGAACGGGCGCCATCCGCGGCGACCTCGTATTGGGCAATGCGCAGCAACACGTTTTTATGCGGCAGGCCGGTAGTGATGGCGGTGAACCAACCGCCGTAGCTGAAGTGGAGAATCGGTATTTCGGCGGAGGCGATTTCGCGCAAGGCCGGCGCTGTGACCGAGACATTCCCCAGGATGCAGAGTTGGGAAATATCGATCATCTTCACTTCGCGGTCGGCCTCATCGCGCTGATGGACGACGATGCGTTCGCCCTTCTTGCCGATGCTCGCGCCTTGCGCCTGGACGTAGACGGGAAGTGCTTCGTCACGGGCAGGCAACATCCGCCGCACCGGCTTTTGTTCCGCCGCCGGGGCTTGTTCTGTTTCGGCCAGCAACCTTGTTTCATCCGGTAGGCATATTCCGACCAGAGAGCAACGCGGACACTTCGGGCTATCCACCAAGGGCATGGGGATGCGCTTGCCGGTCGTCATCGCCCGCAGATCTTGAATCAGTTGCCTTGTGCGAGCAATAAGCGCTTCACTAATGGCCACCTGCACGCGCTGCCTTGAGGCAATGTAATAGATGATGCCAACATTACAGGTGAAGCCGGCTTCCCGCAGGATGAGCGCCTGCACGCAAAGCTGTACGCGATCGGGCTCCCAGGCCGCCTCGGGAATGGTAGGGACGGCCCCCTTCTTATAATCGACCGGCGTAGCGACCATTCCCTCAATCTCGAGGAGATCCATTTTGGCGATGACCCCATCCACCGCCGATGCCAGCATGATCGATCGGGCATGAATCGACTCCGGCGCTTCTTCCTCGGCGGGCTCTGGTTCCGGGGCTTCAGGGGGCGGCTTCACGCTGTCGGTTGGCTCGTCATCGCCGAAAAGGGATGAGAGATCGGGACTCACCACCTTGGTGCCTCGCCGTTTCTTCGGCGCCGGCTTCGGCCTAGGTATCGGCGTTTCCCGCTGATCTTCCCGATCAACATTGCGGTGGCCCAGCCGGCCCTCCAACGTATCCGAACTATGGGCGAATTGGCCTTCCACCAGTTCGTACCACGCCAGCCGAGGGCAGTAGCAGAACTCGTTCACCATTCGTGCCGGCACGAGGTCAATGTCGGCCAAATCAAAGGCCGTCACCTCCATTCCGGGCGGCTCCGGACTTCCTGGGACGGCCAAAGGCGCAGCAACAGACGCATCAACTTCCGGAATTAACGGCGTCATGATCCATTCTCGGGCTCGAAAAAGTGTCTAGCCAATCATGGCCGCAAAACGAGACTTGAGTCACCAAAGAAAAAAACAAATTTGAAACATCAGCGTAATCTGTGACGGATGTATCGAATCTTCCATCTTGGGAAATGCGGAATTCGGATTTCGGAAGGCGAAATGATACCAGTTCGGACATTCGGAACTCGGAGTGCGCAGCATTATTCACAACTTCACGCGAGCAAGGTGTTCAATTCAGCTTGCCCAGAGTGTATCAAGATGAAATCTCTTGCATTAAATCCCTGACACATTATCTAAAGGGCAGGTTAAAATATCTCGAAAACTTGTTAATATGGGTAATCTGGATAAGGTTATCTGATCGTTCAAGAATTATTTCAGGAATTTTGACAACGGACATCGCTTTTGCTGAATTCGTGGTCTATGATTTGCATTAGTTGAGGCGAAGGACGTTTTGAGTTGACACAATTTTACTCCAAGGAAGGTTCATCATGCTCGTATTATCTCGGCGACCCGGCGAAGAAATCATCATTGATGGCAACATCCGCGTAACGGTTGTTTCCGTGAAGGGTGATCGCGTCCGTATCGGCATCGCAGCTCCCGGCGACGTGCCGGTTGATCGCGCTGAAGTCCATAACCGCCGTAAAGAATTTGAGGATGCTCCGGCTCGTGTTTATGCCGGTCACCACGACGAAGAATCGGTGGCACTTGGCGCTTGCTCCCACAAGGGCTCGGCCGACGAAACGCTGATCCACTAGAATAAATTCATGCATCTGCAGCAAGCATTCGAAAAAAGCCTACGGACAGGTTCCGCGGGCTTTTTCTGTTTTAGGTTGAGCACTTTGCGTAGAGTCGATCTCAAACCTGCTTCATCATTAACTTCAACTTTGTCTTGAATCGCATGACATTGATCGACACACTAACCCTATGCGTTAGCGCGGCAGCCTCCGACACGTCAGCAGGGTTCTGCCTCTTGCGCTGAGTGTATCGCTGACGCTTCAGGGCCCAACCTCGCTAACGCGTCGGGTTAGTGTGACGCGCTGCCTGTAAAACGCACCACGCTTTAAACCTTTATAGCGCCGTAGCCTTTCCACCGACATAAGTCCGGAGTCACTCATGGCGGAACCCGATCGCGAATGGCGAACGATGCCGAGCCGACAGTTGTCGTCCGCCAGGTTGATTCTCTTTTTAATGATCAGCGCCGGGATACTGTTTGGCCTGATGGCAGCCATTGACGTGCCGGCCCTTCTGCACGACCAGCAAGTTCCGGAAAAGCCTGCACCCGCGGCCGCATCGACTTCGTTATACCGGCCTGCGGAAAAGAGAATGACATTGATCGTTGTTGACCAAGCAGCGAAGATGGCACTGCGTCATGAGTTGGCCGAGGAACAATTTCATCATTTCTTCAACAGCGTTGTCGGCGAGCTTCCTGAAGGCGAATTGAACGCTGTTTGGCAAAGTATTCAAGACAGTCTCGCCGATGAACTGACGGCACTGACAGCTACCGTCATAAATCCATTGCATCAACCCGATTGTTTAGCCAGCGTCGGCGGCGCCGCCCTAATCGTCGCTCCCTCCACGCAGCAGGCAAATGTTCAAGTGCAACGGATCAAGGAACGAATGGTTGAGCAATTGCTTAATCACATCCACAAAGATCGGCAGCGGGTGGCGATCGAGGAATTGCGCGGTATAGCCAATGACGTCAGCCTGCAGATTGCCGAACGTTTCCAGAAGGATTTGGACGAAAAAATCGGCCGTCCAACGGCGGAGCGAATGAACGTAACTCGACAGAAGGACTCAGCACTGCGTCTGAAAGACCTCGAGACTGCTGCGGCCGCGTTGTCGGAGGCGTCGCAATCAGCGGTCGAAGCTGCCAAGACTCTCGAGGGTCTGACCGACAAGCTGAAAGATGGTTATGAGACACTCGTCGCTGCTCGGGCGAAGAAGGATTCGCCAGCCGCGCTTAAAGCGGCAGCGGCTCTCCGTGAACTGCGAGCTCCCCTCTCGGCTTCGACCTTTTCCCTCGGCACGTCGGCACGTAAGCTTGGCGCCGTCAGTTCCAAGCTCGAATTCTCACCGGTCCTAAGCGATGCAACGGAAAAGGCCGTCAAGCTGTTCGATATTGCTCACGACACTTCGCGTGAGAGCTCGCTGGCCATGTCCGACTTAAAGAGTGATGCGGTTTACACCGCCGCGGTGAGCGGCGCCAAACGAGCGCGAGAGGCCGCCAAAGCCGTTGAGCCGGTGCTAGCGGCGACCCAGATAGCTGCCCTGCGCGAACAGGCAGCGTTGAGCGCGGAACTGGCTGCCGTCCTAGCACGGCAGTGCGAACGCATCGCGACTCCTAAAATGCCGGATGACAAGAAAGATCCAGTTGCTGAAGCGGCCAAAAGGAACGACCAGATCACGCGCGACCTGGCAGCCTTGCTTCAGCAGGGGCAACAACTTGAGAAGCAGCTGCTCGCCGTTCGCCGCTCCGAGATCGACACAATGTCCGAAACGGCAGTCGCTGCCGCGCGATTGAAGGACGTCATCGCTGAATGCAAAGCCGTTCAATTGGCATTCACCGAACGGAAAGCGCTCAATGAGGTTTCGACGACTCTGAAGAAAGTCGATGAATTGTTGATGCACTGCGACAAGGACTTCACAGCTATTCAGATTAAGCTCGGGCTTAAAGAAGAAACTAATCCGGCGATAAACGCCCGCAAGCAGATGGAATTGTTAGCCCGTGACCGCAAGTTCCTGCGCCGATCAAGGAGTCGTTCGAACACCTTTACCTCGAACGGGTGAAAGACCAGGTGATCAAGAAATTTCAGGTTGGTTCAATGAAGCGAATGCAGGTTGACCGCATCACCGACGGCAAATTGATTGCCCGGCTTAACGCCGAATTGGACAGGCTCTTTGGCCTGGAATTATTGAGCCGTATTGATGCCGAAAAGGCACTGCAGCAATCAATCGAACAAAACTTGCCGCCCGCACTCGGCGGTGATGCACCAGGCCGGCAAGACGGCTTCAATGTGGGTGTTGCACAGCAATCGGTCGATAGCCTGGTCAATAGCTCGATGCAGTATATCGTCCAATCGGCCATGCACAGCCCGATGCTCTCGCAGTTCATGTATCGTTCTTTCAAAGAATCGCCGCCATCAAATTTGCAGATGCGCGTTGAGAATTATCACAAACAATTAGTCTCCGGCCGTGCCGACCTGTTGGGCCAAGCGGACGAAGCCGCCTTGACGGAGGCTCGGCGGCGGGCCATTGATCGCAGTCTCGGTCGTCAAGCGAAAGCAGCGCAAGGCGAAGCGTCTGCCACAGAACAAATAGATGTCGGCATGCACGCGCCGTCGGCTTTGCTTGCCCCTCGCCCTTGGCGCAACGGGAAATTGGTGGGGAATAGGGTGCGCAGGCTACCGACGATGGAAAAAAGCAATCGGTTCGCCACCGCGCCGTTTGACGCTTCTTCACGGATTGTCGTTGATGGCAAACTTGACGACTGGAACGGTATAGCGCCCATCGGACTCGATCCAGTGCTTGAAGGCAAGAACCCTGGCAGTGTGAAGGCGCCCGTGCAGAAAGTCTGGATCGCCTGGAGCAGTAGCGGGTTGCTCATCGCTGTTGATGTGATCGACACCACGGGCAAACTCGAAAACGATAGGCCGCTTGAAGAATTTTGGAAAAACGATTCCATCGAGGTCTTCATCGATACGCTCGACACGAAATTCTCCAAGCGGACGGAAGCGCATACGCACCAGTTCTTTGCTTTCCCGTTCGGGCATGCCACCGATTCGGAGAGCGGAGGGTACGAACTGCTGATCTCCAAGCAAGGAACCAAAAGGATAGCCTATCCCGCAAATGTCATCCGGCGCGTCGCCCAGCGGACTCCCAAGGGTTGGTCCATGGAACTCCTCATCCCCAAGGAGTTGCTCTCTCGCGAAGACATCGAGTCAGGCCGAGTGGTCGGCTTCAACTTGCAGATCAATACCGGCAGCGACACCTGCCACTACTTTACCTATCAGAAGAAGTTGACGCCAAGCACTCATCCGGAAATTTGGGGTGACCTGCAATTGCTCGGAACCGACGCATTTCTGTCCGTTCTCGACGATGCCGGTGAGCGACTGGAAACGGTTTGTCCCGGCCGTCCGATCCGGGTACGGGTGGTCGATCCGGATATGAATGCCGACGACCAGAAGTGTGATCGTGTGAGTGTGATCATTCGAACCGAAGCGGGCGAGGTGGAGACGCTTCTCTTAAAGGAGACAGGGCCTTCAACCGGCGTGTTCGAAGCAGAAATGCAGACACGCCTGAGCACTGGCAACCATTTTCCCGGTGTTCTATCGTTATTCGAAGGCGAGCGAGTTTCCGTCATCTATGTGGATCAGGCGCAGGCCTTTGGTGAACGCGATGTAACTCTGAAGATGAATGTCGCCGTAGGGCTGTTGGGTAAGGCGGTTGGCGCCCGGTAGCGACGAGGGTTGAGTTTGCCGCAGCGCTGGTTAACCTCACGAGCAACACTTTAGCGTAGCTTCTGCGGCTCTGGAAATTTTTCGCCCGATAAAAGCGCGTTTGGCTGCGAGCGCCCCATTCGGGGGTCGGCGTGTACTTCCAATCCAAAATGAGCACCGGCGCCGACTTGGGATGAAATGAAAAGGCCGTCCAGTGCAGTCGGTTTTTCTGAACGAAGCCCAGAAATCGCGGCACCCAGGTCTCGGCATCTTCCTGAGATTCGGCAGGCATGAACGTGAATTTCTTTGTATTCGCGCCGCATTCGCTCAAGATGATCGGGTACTTGTCGGCCACGATCATCACCTTGCCAAGCCAGTTCGTTTTTTGGGCGTAAATGTGGCTGGCGAACATCAGGCCGTTGCCACCCTTCTCTTCCAAGGCGAAGCCATTGGCGATTCCGGACAGATCGTACGCCCAATCCAGTCCCCCGGCAATCACGATGTTTTTCGCTCCCGTGCCGCGCACCGCTTCAACCAAAGCCTGCATGCCGACAGCATGGAAGCCTTTCTTATTGAGCGCCTTTTCCTCCGGTGTTAGAAATGCATCTTCATCGGCAGAAGCTTTGCTATCTTCCACAAAACCGCCGTTGCGCCAGATTTCCCAACTCGTTCCGTGCGGTTCGTTGAATAGTTCGAACAGAACAGCCGGGTGGTTCTTGTATCTGACAGCAACATCTTTCCAGAAGTCGATGTGTTCGTTCTTAGGCGCGCGAAATCGATGCAGATCGATCATCACATACGCGCCGCGATTAGCTGCTAAGTTAATCGTGTTATCGACCAATTCTCGATAGGCTTTCCCCTCGTCTTTTTGGCTCGCATCTTTGCCAAACCAGAACCTGTCTTGGATCGGCAGACGCAGCATATTCGCTTTCCAAACTTCGATGGCTACAATGGTGGAACGCATGACGCGTTCGCCGCGCGCGTTCCATTCAAGGCTGTCGATATTGACGCCTTGCAGCCAGACTTCCTTGCCGTCTTTATCGAGGACTTTGTTGCCTGCCACGTGCAACTCAGAGGGCCATTTCACCTTGTTCGGCGCCTCGGGCGCTACAATGGCCGCCTTCTCCTCGGCCGCTTTCGCCTCGGCCTCCGCGACCAGAGGCGCCGGATCGACTGATTTCAACGACAGGTTGTCGAGATCGAATGTGCCCGATTCAACCTGAAACAGAGAGGGCATGATCACCAGTGTCAGTGCCCCTTCCGGAGTCAGGAAGCTCTTGCTCTTTTCGACCCAGCCGTCTGTATTCTTCGACGTTGCCGCCGGCCCGGGAGCATCCGGCATCTTGTGCCCGGCGGCATCCAGCCATTGAAACATAATGCGTGCGTCGAAGTAATTCTCCTTGCCACGCTTAAAGTTGCTGATGCGTTGCGACCATCTGAACTCGGCAGCCTTGGTTCCTTTAGGCAGATCGATCGCATGGTAGAACATCACCGTCTTGCCTGCACTTGGCGAGATTAGCCGCATGAAGCGATTGTCGCCTTCCTTTTGCCAGCTCATGTCGTCCTTGAGCTTGCCCCACTTGTCGGGCATGTCTCCCTTGCCATCCGCCTGAAAGTCGCCATTCGCGATTAGCTCTCCGTCGGGGCCTGCTCTGGCTGCCGCGGTGGCCTGACGCTTCGCGGTGTTCTTTGCCAGTTTCTCGGCATCGGCTTCCGCCTTAGCTTTAGCCGCCGCCTCGACCGGTGCAGGATCAGTTTCCTTTAAGACGATGTCGTCCAGATCGAACGTGCCGCTCTTGACCTGAAAAAGAGTCGGCATGATTTCCAGAATGACAGCGCCATCCGGGACTAGAAATGTGATGCTCTTCTCAGTCCATCCGTCTGAGTTTTTGCTGGTGTTCGGCGCCGGCGGACTGCCTCCGACCTTTTCTTCCGAGGCATTCTTGAACTGCAACATGATTCTCGCATCGAACCACGCCTGCTTGCCGATCTTCAAGTCGGTTGTGCGTTGCTTCCAACTCATCTCGAGCGCGCGGACACCCTTCGGAATGCGAACCTGGCGATAGGTGATCACCATTTCGTCAGGCTTTGGCGACGCCAGACGCATGAACCGATTTCTACCGTCGCTGGGATAACTCAGGCCGTTTTTGGGCGCCGCCCAACCATCCGGCAAGCTGTCACCCCGGGCATCCGTTTGGAAATCGCCATTAGCTAAAATGTTTACAGGCGTCTCGGCCGACCGAGCACTATTTTGATTGATGACGAAAAAGGATGTGACCAGTACGCAAACACAAACGTGTTGGATCGAGCAAAATGGTTTCATGATATTTGTTGCGCCCTGCTTCTAGATAACCTGTACTTTATAAATTGCCTATCGCCGCTCTTTCGTAAATGATCGTCCTACGGGAGTTTCGCCATTTCCCGGCGCACGAGATCGAGGTCAAGCTTTAGGATCTCGGCAATTTGGTTGGGCGCCATCTTTAAGGCCGCCATTCTGGCAACAGACTCCAGTTTCTCCTGGAGATAACGCGCTCGCTCTTCATCAATGACTTCCGCCTTGACCTCCTGATAGAAACGGCTTTCCCGAATGTCGTTGATCAGCAACATGGCTTGAATCTCCTCTCGACTGAAACGGGGCAGTTTGTATATGACGACTGTCTCGATCAATTGTACCAAATCGGCCCTCAGCGCTTCATCATCAACTTCCTTCCTGGCACGTGCGACCAGCTCGCCGCAGTCGCTGGCGCTTCGTTTTCTGCTTTCCGAATCAAGTTCAGGATCGACAAGCCCAGCGGAGCATCAGTGAACTCGGGCATCTCATCGAGATAATAGCGTCGGATCACTCCCGCATCCAGCAAAGCTTGGTAGGGCGCTAATTCCTTGGGTTCCAAGCCGCGCTCGGCGAACAGGACGATTCCATAAAAAGTTTGGGTCGGGTCATGCCGCTTCAGATAGGTGTAGGCTTTCACCAGCAGATCTGCGAAAACGCTCGGCAAAGAATAAAACTGCACTTCGAGAAAATAGAGAGGCAAACCGGATTCCTTAGGCTGAAAGACGCCATCGAGACGATGCGAAGTTTCCTTAAATTCGAGAGCCTCGTATTGATATCTCGCCGCCATGTCGCGGGCAGCATCGACCGGCATCCCCAAAAGGAGAAAGAACGTCTCGGGACTGGTGGCGAAGAGCCGGTAGAAAATGGGGTCCGTGATCATCGGGAACTGTTCCGTTTGCCGTGGTGCGTTACGTTGCGACCGGGTTACGGTATTGATTTTGTCGCTGGACTTAGGCAAGCTGAAGCTAATCGATGTGCTCGAACGCGGCTTATACATTAAGTGGAGGCCTAGCGCGACCCGTGGGATACAGGTGGGTTGTGCACGCATTGACTTACCCCACGAAGAGTAACTCCGCTGATTTGCCTTCATAAGCAATGTAAACTTGTCGGAATCAATCTCGTTAGTCGGTTTGCAAGGTGCAACCAGGGTCACGATTGTCGGGTTTTCGGCTCGGCTGTTTTCGAGCCGGGAGGGGGCCGTTGGGTCGATGCCCAGTCTTTTTGCCAGTTCCGCTTGCATCAAGCCCTGCTGTTCACGTTCACGTTTCAACGAAGCGACGAGATCGACAATCATTTCGTAATCATTGCCCCGGACGCATTCGAACGTTCTTGCGCCGTCACAAAATCGCCGACGCGCTTGGCTTTTGAAATCGCGAATCTTGGTATGAGCGACTTGCCTTTCTTTCGTCAGTGAAATTCGCGGCATAACTATTCGGGTCCTAGCCCATCGAAGCTTTTCATTTTTTTGTGCTTCTGCCGAATCTCTACCACCCCTCCGCTACAACCTCGATTCCACCAAGTACGCTTCTACCATTCACAGCCTGAAACAACAGTTTCAACTCGGGGCCGATCTTTATCCCTTTGAACTCTTTGACCAACGTCTTGTTGGCTTCGCCGGCCTCTTTCACGATGTCAAAGTTTTGTAAGACCGGTTTTCCTTGCATGGTTACATCAAATAAACGCTCGCCCGGCTTATGGTCGCTCAGTTCGGCGAAGTAGAGGCGTACGGTATAGAGTTGCTCTTTGGCATCCGCGCTGCCAAGTTTCACCGTGAGCGATTCGAGGCCGCTGACTGCCGACGCTGTCACCCAGTTCATAGCGCCGCTCACCCGCGCCGCATTGTGTCGAACGTATTGCACCCCTTTGCCCGTAACGGAGACATCCAACGCGGGCGAGCTGCCTCCAACGCTCGGAAATTCGAGCCAAAGCGTGCCATCGGCCGCCTTTCGATCGCCCGGGGCGCCGAAGTTGACGCCGACGCGTCGGATCGTTCCTTTGTGTCCGATCTTGCCGAACGAGGTCCACATTTCCGCGTCGGGCATATGAATGAGTCCGAGCGACGTTTGATTCTGGTAGCCGCACGTGCAATTGCGCGTGTATTCAGGCGCGCACAAAACCCCGTTGGCGACGATGAGGTTGTTCGTGCAGCTCGAGCGGAAGCCGCCAAAGTTGCCGGTGCCGCCGTCATTACAGAGGTCGAAATAGCCAGCAGCGCCGGATCGAAAGGTTATCAAGTTTTTCGAAGCAAGCGGTGTGTTGCAGCCGTAGTTGCGCACCCAGGTCCATTCGGAGAGCTCGCCCGTCAGTGGATCGGGTCGCATCCGCGGTTCGCCCGTCAGCAAGTCGCATGCGCTGCAATCTTTTAAAATGGTGTCGTCGTGGAGCATCGCGGGCCCGAGGAAACGTTTGTCGTGCCAGAGGATTGCTCCAGTCTTGGCGTCGAAGGCGCGCATCCCTTTCGGCTCGTCGAGCAACGTGTCGCGGGCAACCCGACCGCTTTCGACGAGCGTATCGAACTTCGTTGAATAGCTGAGCCAAGTTCCAAACACGTCGGTTTCCGACTGCCAGATCTGCCGGCCGCTCTTTAGGTCGAAACAAACGATACGCGGCTTCACATCCGATTCTTGAGCGGTTCCCTTCAGTCGATTGATCTGTGCGCCCGAAAGGCGATCGATGGCAAAGAGGCGCCCGTTGCCGGCACAGATGCCGTTATGCCGGAAGTCATAACGGGCGGCGGCCGTCCAAAGGACTTTACCGGTGTAGCGATCCATCACTACGAGGTGCTTGCTCGCGGAGAGACTGTCGCTGTCGGATAGTTTTAGTTGTCCGATCTTTTTGGCGGCGCGGATCGAACGCGGAATCCAAGAGCGGGTCGGCGCCGCCGATCAGGTAATCGCCGGCGACATTGATATAGCCCCAGCGGGGCGTCGTCTTCTTGGCGCCGACTTCGGGCATGCGGAACTCGGCGACTTTATGCCCGTTTGATGGATCGAGTTTCAGGCAGCTATTGCGAAAGGCGACGTAGATGGCTTCGTGTGTCGAGATATAATTCGTGCCGACCGAATTCGCGCCCGGCTGGTGAGCGAGATTATCGAAGAAGGTTCCGATGCCGTGCAGGTACGTTTCCCAGAGCAGCCGGCCTGTATAAACGTCGATGGCCCGAAGTTTATCGACGCCTTCAATGATCAACCGCCCGTCGATCACCTGGGGTTGCGGGCCATGTCCATGCCTGGGCAAAATCCCTTCATTGGGCGGACCGCCAAACCAGAGCATTCCAAGCGGCGCCTTCACGAGCTCGTCATTTGAAACGCGCGTGTTCGCTGCATTGGCGTGTTCGTGGGTCCAGTTGTCCGCGCCGGGCAAGGCGCCATCCCGGCTTAGCAGTAACCCCAAGGCACTCAGTTTTATGCTGGCATTTGACAATTTAGCATCGAGCACCGCTTGTTGAAAATTCTTTTCTTGAGCTTCCGGAATCAAAAGACACGCAACACCGCCGTAGGGTCTCAACGAAGAGAAGGCCTTTTGGATGAACTCGGCATTCAAGGTCACGCCCGCTTCAAACAGATTTTCCGAGACCATCAAACTCGCCAGATAAGGCGGAAAGTCGACTTTCAGCGGGTCGGCATGGATGATGGAAACCCGGTCGCCATAAAAATTGGCGGACATCAACCGTTCGCGGGCCGCCTTTACTTTTTTCGCATCGGGATCGACTGCAATGATGTGCATCTTGCTGCGTCGAGCCAATGCCGTCAGGAGACGGCCGGAGCCGACTCCCCAGCAGATGCAATATCCTTCCCGAACTTTAGTAGCGTCCATGATCTCGAGGGACTTTTTGGCCCATTCGCCATGCGTGGGGATCAGTGTCTCCATCGGATGGATGACTGGCTCAACAGGGTCTTTGCCAAAGCAGAGAATGTGCCCTTCGTGCGTGACGGCAAATAATCGATCGTCTGCGGCAACCAATGTCGTCGGAGTACCCTGGATAGCGAATTCCCAGTTCACTTCCGGCCAATCGGTTTTCGGAAGCGGTAGCGCCACGGCCATCAGCCGATCGCGCGATCCGACAAATAGCTGGGCGCCCGCTTTGATCAGGCCTGTCCCCGCTTTGAAATCAAAGGAACCGGTGTTCTCGATCATCCATTTCGGCGGGGTAAGCTGCGCCTCCCTTTAAATCGAACGAGCAGCAGGCATCGTTGGTGAAGCCATAGATCGTATCTTCGGTTAATACGGGCTTGGTGACGAATGAGCCGAGATGCTTGCCGCTGGCGAGCGCGAAAGCAGACCCGCCATTAAAGAAAACGGAACCGATTCCGGCTACTTCCGAACCACCGCCTTTCTTCGAATTATCGGCAAGCAGGTAATGCAACAGCTTGCCGGTCTTGCGATCGAGGCAGGCGGGCACCGAGCGACCTCCGGGCACGAGGAGCATGTCGCCGACTACGGTCATCGGACCTTGCGGCGCCACTCCCGCAAAGGAATCGGATTGATGCGGCTGCTTGATATAAATGGAGCCATCGCCATCGTTGATCCAAATGGCTTTCCCCGTACGCGCATCGAGCGCATGGATAAACACACCCATAAACGGCCAAATGCTCGCGGCGAAATAAACAACGCCGTCGGCGACTACCGGAGCGCCTGCGCGGGCCACATCGAGATCAGCCGTTCATTCCCGAGGATTTTACGATCGCTCGGCCCGCCGCGGAATTTCCAAAGCAATTCGCCCGAGTCGCCGTTGAGACAATAAAGATAGCCGTCATCCGAGACGAAAAAGATTTTGCCATCCCAGGCGGCAGGCGCAGAGCGCACCGGGCCGTCGGCATGGAACCGCCACTTTTCTTCACCGCTACGCGTATCAATCGCCGTCACGCTATCGATGCGCGATGAGCCAACGTAGAGCGTGTGGCCGACGACGATCGGTTCGTAACTCGTATCAAAGGGCATCAACGGTTGGTCGGGCCAGGCAGGGCGTTGCGTGGGATACGAACGCGACCACTGGAGATGCAGCTTTTTGGGGAGTTCCTGCGGCGAGGCAGCGCTTCGGCTGGCATCGTAACGCCACATCGGCCAATCGGCTGCATGAGTCGTTGGGGGTAGAAGCAGAAGCAAGAGTGCCGACAACAACAAGGAACAACGAAGCGTTGGTCGCTTCATCGTTCGGCGGAGAGAGGGAAGGCTAAGCATGTAATTGAGGGGAACAGGGGAGGAGAGAGCTTTTGGCGGCGCCAATTGTAGTTTAGCCGCTATTTCAGTTGTGTAAAGGCAATCCGTCAAGTAGCGACATTTGCTTGGTTGACTTGTCTTATTTATCCGGCGGCGTTGACGATTGGCCGGCGCCGTCGGATATAAAACGTATGCGCGAAGAGTCAACCATTGCCTTCATCGTCGTCATTGCCGCCTATCTGATCGGCGCTATCCCGTTCGGGTTTTTGATTGCGAAGACTAAGGGCGTCGATCTCTTTCGCGTTGGCAGCGGCAATATTGGCGCTACTAATGTAGGCCGAGTCGTCGGACGTCGCTTTGGCGTTCTGGTGTTTATCCTCGACTTTCTCAAGGGTGCGCTGCCCATTGCGCTCGCTCCAGAAATACTGCACAACCTTGTGGCAGGCACAGGCCCTTCTCGGCGCTCGGTCGACCTCTTACGGGTTTGCGTTGCAGCGGCGACGCTGCTCGGGCACCTCTTCCCGATCTACCTTCAATTTCGCGGCGGCAAAGGAGTCGCAACCGGCGCCGGCGCGATGTTCGTACTCGCCCCCGGTCCTGCGAGCATCGCCTTACTGCTCTGGCTGGCGACATTGTCGGCCTCGCGCGTCGTTTCATTAGCCTCGATTGTCGCGGCCATAACGCTCGCCCTCAGCAGGCTGCTTGGCTATGCAGATCCGTTGGCGCCGGACCGTTTCATCGTTACCTGTTTTTGTCTAGCCGCCGCTGCCATCGTAATCGTAAAACATCAGTCCAATATCGGTCGCTTGCTGCGCGGCATGGAGCCCAAATTGGAAGTTCGGCCAGCCTTGGGCTCGCTGCAGCGGTCCATGCATTTGTTAGCCCTCGGGCTATGGCTGGGCAGCGCGTTTGGCAACATATTGAGCGCCCCGACGATATTTGCAACCTTCAAGGATGTGGCTAAATCCCTGCCGAGCGATCGAACCGCCTACATTACCATCAACGAACATCTCGATGACACGAAGAAGGAACAGCTTGGCAACGCGCTCGCGGGCGCTGCCGTCGGGCCGATCTTTCCACTGTTGTTCGTGCTGCATGCAGTCTGCGGCACTATCGCTCTAATCACCGCCCTTGGCTGGTGGGATAGTGTAGGCAGGGTCAACCATTGGCGAGTCACCATCATCGCGTTTGCATTAGCGTGTGTCGCCGTTGGTTGGCCCGTCTCCCAGCAAGTCAGCGCGCTTCGCCTTGCGCGTTTTTCGATGGATAAGGCAATCGCCGACGCGGCCAAGGTTGACTTTGCTGCCTGTCATCTGGCCAGTCTTGGACTGAGTCTCTTGGCTTTGTTGCTGGCAGCTATAGCGATGATGCTCGCGGCCAATCTGCCGCGAGGAGAGGAACGAGCGGTCGGTGCTGGAATCAGTGGCGAGCCGAGCAGCCTAAGCTGCCGGGTTCCGTAATTTACCCGGCGGCTGCTGCTCGGCTCGCCCATTCCCTGTAATTACTCCGCCGGCTCGATCCGCACATCCAATGGGCCCAGATCCTTTTTGTCTTTCTCGCGGATTTCGTGAAAGGTGCTGATCTGCTCGGCCTTCAGTTCGGCCACTTCTTTGGGGCCGGTCCAGACGACGACACAACCGGTCTCATGGGCTACCAGCATCAACTGAAAGGATTTCTCCAGGCTGATGCTGAATACCTTGCGCAAGACATCTACGACGAAATCCATGGAATGATCGTCGTCGTTGCCCACGATGACATTATAAGGCGGCAACAGCCGTGAACGGCTGGCCGCTTCGGGCTCCAATACGGTCGTACCAGAAGGCATTTCCGATCTCCCTTTGAGCGCATCCTTAAGGAACCATTGACGATTTTAGACAATTGCGATGAATTCACCAGCGTTGGGAGGTAAATCTGCGAGCAATCCGTGGAAAAATGAGCAGCCTCTTTTATCGGGATATTCTCTTTCATTTTTGGCAGGCGAGCGCTTTGCCTTTCCGGCCTACTCCGCCATCGCTAAGCTGATCAAGCGGTCCGGCAGCATGAAACGAAGCGCTTATCGTTTCAGAAGACCATTGCACCAACGCTCGTTGAAATAATATGTCGCCGGCTGGATGCTTTTTCCTATGAGTGAGCCTGCTAGTCCGCCTGTCCCCGATGCCAAGCCCCATACTAGTTTTTGGCTATGGGTCATGTGCCTTACGGGGGTCGATTACTTTAGCACCCTTGGCTATCAGCCTTCGATTGCCTTCGAAAATGCAGGAATGTTGGCGCCGCTTGCCACCGTCGTTCTGGTGCTCGTCACCTTATTTGGCGCTCTGCCGGTGTACATGTATGTTGCCCGCAAATCGTTTTCCGGGCAAGGCTCGATCGGGATGCTCGCCAAACTGGTCTCCGGTTGGGCCGGCAAAATTTTAGTTTTGGCGCTGCTTGGCTTTGCGGCAACCGATTTTGTCATCACCAAGACGCTCTCCGCGGCGGATGCAGCGGAGCATATGATCCAAAATCCTAATTGGCCTTGGAAGGAAACAGCCGAGGCCGACCCGGAAGCAAGCGAAGAGCAACGGCAAGCTATCACCGAAAACCGCCGCCATACGGAAGATCGTCAGCGCCTGGTTTCAACCTTTTTTCTACTAGTGCTTCTCGGCGGCATGTTCATGCGCGGGTTCCGCGAGGTGCTCGGCCTGGCGGTGGTTCTCGTGGCCGTCTACCTCGCGCTGAACTTGATCATCATCATCAATGGCTCGATGCTGTTGATCGAACATCCCGAGCACGTGCACCAATGGTTTCATCGCGTTGAAACGGGCGATTGGTCAATCAAGGAAGAAGACCGCATTATCCCCGGCAACGGCATCTTCACCATCATCGCGCTGAGCGTGCTTATTTTTCCGAAACTGGCGCTCGGCCTGAGCGGTTTTGAGACCGGCGTGGCCGTGATGCCGTTGATTGCCGGCAATCCCGACGACAAGCCGAGCGACCCGCGCGGTCGGATCCGCAACACGCGTAAACTGCTTATCTCGGCTGCGGTAATCATGTCGCTGTTTCTATTGGCTTCTTCGTTTATCGTTTGCACATTGATACCGCCCGAAGCCTTCAGCCGTGCGAACACCGATGACCCCGCTAAGAAGTATGCTCTAGATCGCGCCTTGGCTTACTTGGCGCATGGCGATGGCCCAAACAAAATCGCCCTGGCGGGGGAACGGTTTGGCACCATCTACGACGTCAGCACGGTCGTGATCCTCTGGTTTGCCGGCGCCAGCGCCATGGCCGGGTTGCTCAACCTCGTGCCGCAATACTTGCCCCGCTACGGCATGGCGCCTGAGTGGGCGCGGGCCATCCGGCCACTAGTCCTTTTGATGACAGGCATCAATCTCTTCGTGACCTGGGCATTCAACGCCAGCGTGACGGCCCAAAGCGGCGCCTATGCTACTGGAGTTCTTGCCCTGATCACCAGCGCGTGCATTGCTACCGTCATCGAGCGCCTGGCGCGAAAACAAAGGGATCGAAAACTGGAAACGGCGCATTTCCTGGGGTTTTCTCTTCATTACCGTGGTGTTTATCTACACCACCCTCGCAGTTGTCATCGAGAAGCCCGAGGGCATCAAGATCGCTGCCTTCTTCATTTTCACCATCATGGCGACTTCGTTCGTGTCGCGCATACTGCGCAGTCCGTGAGCTACGCTTTCACGGGTTTCATATCCCCGACATGATGTCCAAATTGATGTGGGACACGATCAAACATCTGGAACTGTCGGTGCTCGTTCCGCATCGACCCGGACGACGCTCGTTGCCCGAAAAGGAAGCCGCCATTCGACGGGAGCACCGCATTCCGCGCGACGTGATGATTATTTTCGTTGAAGTTGAACTAACGGACGCCAGCGAGTTCATTCAAGAGCCTTGGCTGGAAATCCGCGAAGAAGATGGCCGCTACGTAATGAAGATCTCCCATGCGGCTTCCATTGCACACACGCTCGCAGCAGCCGCTCTGGATATGGCGAAAGTCGGCAAGCCACCTGAAATACACTTCGGCTGGACCGACGCGACCCCCTGGTCCGGCACACTTGGCTTTCTTTTGTTCGGCGAAGGCAATATCCCCTGGATGGTGCGCGAACTCATCCGGCGAGCGGAGCCGGTTGTCGATAAGAGACCGTTCATCGTTATCGCGGGAGCGTGAGGCAGTCAGCTTCGAGGCTAGCATTAGGCGAGCCGAACTGCGTGAGCAGTCGGGTTCCGTCATCACCCGGCAGTTTTCGTTGCTCCGCTCCCCGGCTGAAAGTCGCTCTGCTGCGCAACGCCTTCGCTTCGTCGCTAACAAATTCTACCGATCTACCAATCTTGGACCCGCCTTAACGCGCCGACGAATTGCATCTATTAGCCCCCTAGAAATTTCCATCGTCGCCAAGGCAAGCCACTCAATGCAAACACGGATATGGGGAATAGCGCTGATGTTCGCGGCCGCGCTGCATGGTTCAGTTCGCGCGCAGTCAGAGGTTCTCTTTTCAACAGAAACGCGCGGGCCGCTTGTGGCCCCCGCCGATCGAATCAACGCGAACCCGGCTCTGCTGCAAAGCGATTTGCCTCCTGTTCATCCGTGGTCGATCGACTTTTTGATCGGCTTGCCGACCGGTGTCCGTGTCAAGCGCTTTGTTGATGGGAGCAGAGATTCCGGGTTTATCGTCGAAGCGTTCGCAGGCATCGGATTATTTTACCTTCCCATGGCGGGCGTCGGCGTTCGCTATGCTTGCCTTCCTTGGACGGGGGACTACAACGTCTTTTCGATCAGCCCCGGAGTCGATGTTTATGGTCTTTTTGCGGTGGCCAGCTCGAATAGCAGCAGCGGCTACCTTTCTTCCAACAACAATATTCACGGCGCCAGCTTGATCGCGATGGACGTCGATTTCTGTTGGCGTCACGTTTACGACGAGCGTTTGTCGGGCGAACTGGGCCTCAAAGTCGGTCTGTTTTCCTTTTTCGCCTTCCCCTTTCCGCTTCCGGTGTTAAGCCTCTTCGCCGGTTTCCGGTTTTAGAGAGTGCTCGCGGAATTTTTTTTCGCCAAAGCGCGGAACCTTTGCGCCTGTCATCTCGTCAGAGTGGGGTAAGCCTGCGCAGCGGTGCTTTCTACCGACATGCGGATTTTTGTCCTATGGGACGTATTGTCATATAGGGCTGATGTTTAAGACTTTTGATTGAAAGTAGCCCGCTTTTCCACGCAATCGCCGGAGGTATGCCATGGCCACGATCAACTTGGACAACTCGATGAAGAACTTGCCAAGCCGCGCTGCGGTCGAGCAGGGTCGGATCGTCACGTCCGGTTATCGCGCGACCCTGCGCATACCGGCGGCGGTCCCATCCCTTGAGTGGCGACACCCGTCGCCCGATTCGCCAGCAATGGCCGATCCTGATTCACGGCCAACCACACCAGTGGTCGGAACCGTGAAACGGGCCGGTCGGCTCGAGGCGAATCGTTTTGGTCGTTCGGCCTTGCGCAGAACCAAACCCGCGCTGTTACCGACGTTTACACGCACGAGTACGGACAGCCTGTCCCATTCGTTCGAGCAAACCGGGCACACGCTAGCCGGCCAAGTCGCCGGACGCGGTATTGGCAGCTAAGCCGGTCGATGGTCCGCTGCTTCCGTTAGATGCCGCACGACAAAGCGGACGAAGCCTCGGCCTTAACTGGGCTTAACGACCCGAACAGCAAGCATCCCCGCAGTTATTCAACACGGTCATCGTTTTCGCTGGGCATTCGTCTGCGCGTCGGATTTCAATAGTCCGTTCGCTCTATTACGATTCCCTGCGAAGCGCGAGCTTTTCGATTCGATCCCCCTTCCACTGATCCAGGGGTTGATCGTCCGTCGGCTCGTTGCATGACCCGAGCGCAGGTCAAACCTTCCTGCGCTCTGGAACGGATCGGGACAGGGAGCGAGCGATGAGCTGGACTGAAATCACGATCTTGGTGGACCGGGCCAAGTTGGGCGATAAGTTCGCCTACGGCGAGTTGGTGAAGCGTTTCCAGGGAAGCGTCTACGCCATGGCGCTCACGAAAAGTGCGCGATCCGCTCGAAGCCGAGGAATTGGCACAGGAAGTGTTCGTACACGGCATGAAGAAGCTGCCGCAACTGCGCGATTCTCGCTGTTTCGCCGGCTGGTTGCGCCAGATTACCTCGCGGATGGCGCTCAATCGCTTGATGCGGCGGGGTTCCGTGCGCGGCGGGTCAGCGGAATTGCTCGACAATGTGCCGGCCTTTTCGAGTGCGCCGCTCGATGAGATCGAACGGGGCGAAGCGAAGACCGAACTTCATGCCGGCTTGAAACGGCTCAAGGAGATGGACCGCTTGACACTCGAAGCTTTCTATCTGCGCGGCTGTAGCCTGAAGCAGATGAGCCGGGAGTTCGAAACGCCGGTCGGCACAATCAAGCGCCGGTTGCACGTTGCCCGGCAGCGGTTGAAGGATGTTTTGGAGGGGAGCTCGGTCTTCGCTCCGGAAACGCCCTGCAAGGACGCGGGACGGCGCGAATGGGATTTCGTATGCGCGTAGGCCGATTTCGGTTGCGCGCCCGCCCATTCCGGAATATCTTAATCAGCACGGGCAAAGTGTGTCGCAACCTCCGGAGATGAATGTGCAATCCCTCTATCTTGTTCGCCATGGCGAAACGGAATGGGCCTTGAGCGGCAGGCATACGGGCCGTACCGATATCCCACTGACAGCCAAGGGCGAGCAGGATGCCGTTCGTCTCGGCGCCCGATTGAAGGGACTTCCGTTCGCTCACGTATTCACCAGTCCATTGCAGCGAGCTCGGCGCACCGCCGAGCTCGCGGGCTTTGCGGATTCCTTAGAACTCGAACCCGACTTGATGGAGTGGGACTACGGCGAATTCGAAGGACTTCGCTCTGTTGAGATCCTACGGATACAGCCGACGTGGCAGTTATACCGCGCTGGCTGCTGTGGCGGCGAAACTGTAGAGGCAGCTACCGCGCGCATCGACCGCCTGCTTAACGGCTTACGCGACCTGAAAGGCCCGATTTTGCTTTTCGCTCATGGGCATATCCTGCGCGTGGTGGCCGCCCGTTTTCTAGGTATCGAGACCCCCCTGGCGAAATTCTTCCAGCTAGGCACTGCGTCCGTCAGCATTCTCGGCTATGAACACCCGCCGCTCGACCCGGCCATTCAACTCTGGAACGACCGCGGCCATTTGCAGATTTAAGCAACGTCAGAATCTGGATTTCTTTGCCAACCGGTCAAAGCATGCGCCCGGTCAAGCAAAATACATTTAGCCATAGTGCGGGCCGAGCCCGCAATCGACACTAACCCGATGCGTTAGCGAGGCAGACTCCGAAGCGTTAGCGATATAAACCGGAGCCTCACTAACGCCTCGAGGCTTGTCTCGCTGACGCGTCGGACGATATGTCGGTCTAGCGGATCTTACGAAAGACAATCTCGCGCAAAGACGCCAAGAGGTGGTTATAACCAAGCACTCTGCTTTGTTTTCCTTTGCGTCTTGCGCGAGAAAATTCTTTTGAGCGATTTGCGAAAGGAAAAAAAGCCCCGAGCTCCGCACGGTGCCAGAAGTGAACTCGCGGGAATCGTCGACAATCCACGAGATTATCAACAATCGTTCACTTCCGGCACGGTGGGGAGCGGGGGCAATTCGAGTTTGATTCATGCCGCGAATCAAATAATTATGGGCAAGGTTGCGAGTTCACTCAAGTAATTCTCAATAAAGCCACATACCTCAGCGACACAGAACGGCTTTTCGAACACTTGAAGCGCCCCTTGGCTCAGCAAGGCGCTCACATCGTGACGTCCGCTTCCCGTCGACATAAAGCAGGCTTTCAGATCGGGATCAATTTCGTGCAGGGCGGCCAATGTTCCCGGGCCATCCATTTCACCGAGCTCGGTGTCTAAAAGCACCAGGCCCACTTTTTCGCGATGCCGTCGATAGAGAAACAGGGCCTCGCGTCCGCAGCTCGCCGGCCAGGTTCGGATTCCCCTTCGATGCAAAGCGGTCTTCAACAGCACCCGCACCGCCTTTTCGTCGTCAACGACAATCACCCCTTTTCCGAAATAGCCGTCCAGTTCAGTAGAAAACAGATGCGGCCCCTCAATCATGAGTTGGCTCCCATCCGAACTCTCGGCACTTCACCCAGCCTCAACGCTTGCGGCACTCGCCCGCTTTGCTCAATTAGCTCGCTCCGATCAATGGCGATGTTTAGCGGCGCTGCAATGCCAAGTCGGACGCAATTCCCCCGCAGTGAGAGCACCGTGATGCGAATATCATCGTCGATTACGATCTCTTCACCCATTCGGCGTGTTAGAACCAACATCGCTCAGTACCTCTCGGGTCTGCAAGCGCAATTGTTTGGGGATGCCATGCCCCCTGTCTAACCGATCTCCTTTTCGGTTCCGCTGTTTGTTTCGTAGCTCCGCTGCAACGCGCTGGATACACTCACGGAGTGCGGCCAGGTTATCGGGCGTACAAAAACGACCGATCTTCGGTTCCTCGGAATCATCTTGCGAAGCGCCGACGAGCAGAAGGACCGGGACTTTGCGAAGCTGCGGATCTTCCTTCATCCGCGCCAACACTCCCTCAGCGCCTCCCCAAAGAAGGCGTTCTTCGAGAACCAGCATGTCCGGCCTATCCTGTATCAAACGGTTCCAACACTCCAGGCCATCGGTGGCGACGGCCACTTTGTGGCAGTCATCGGCCGAAAAAAGCTGGAAGCAAAGCGCAAGCGATCGGTCAGCATGCGCGAAGAGGAGAGAGAGCCCGGCCGTCGCTTTGACCGAAGCACGGCTTCTTATTAAGGTTTTCACTTCTTTGGCGTCCAAATGGCGTAATTCGAGTCTTCAATCCAGCGCCAAATTTTTGTGCTGTCGAGTTGACGAACTTCTACGTTGTCGGCCCGACGAACTTCTACGTTGTCGGCCCGACGAACTTCTACGTTGTCGGCCCGACGAACTTCTACGTTGTCGGCTCGACGAACTTCTACGTTGTCGGCCCAACAATCAAAGCATATTCTCTTGCGATCTTCAATACCATCGGGGGATGTATGGGACTGGTGTGAGGTTCATCCTTACATTTTTGACCGGGCCTTAGAAAGTTTGAATTGTCTTGGAGGTCATATGTCTAAAACCGCTATACTTCTGAAACCGAGACACTGCGTATGCTTTGTTAGGCCGCAACTGCGCAATGCTTTGTTAGCCGCGACGCTATGCGGAGCGCTTCTAGCCAGCAAACGCTACGCACAGCGTCACGGCTAACAAAACTTGATGCCTTGCGGCGAACAGACTAAAAAGTGAGTCCTATGTCGGCGCCTACTCAAGACGAAAATGTCGGCTCCGCCATCTCCAATGGCCGCTCTCCGGCAGCTACTGCCGGGAAGGGCATCATCGTCGGGATCGGCGCCTCGGCCGGCGGCCTGGATGCCTTCAAGAAATTCTTTCGCGCTCTTCCCGCCCAAACCGGCTTGGCTTACGTTCTGATACCCCATCTCGATCCCGATCACAAAAGCCTGATGGCTGAGTTAGTTAGCCGTTGCACGACCATGCCGGTGGTTGAAGCCTCAGAGGGGATGACGGTCGCGGTCGATCACGTCTATATTCTGCCCCCGAACAAATACATGACTCTCGCCGAAGGCGCGTTGCGCTTAAAGGGTCCGATCAAGCGCCAGGGTTTGCAGACATCGATCGATGTTTTTCTGCGTTCGCTCGGTGAAGAGATGCGCGAGCGAGCGGTCGGCATTATCCTTTCCGGCACGGGCGCTCATGGCACGCTGGGTCTGAAAGTCATCAAGGAGAACGGCGGCGCGGCCCTGGTGCAGGATCCGGCGACGGCCCAATTCGCCGGCATGCCCGAAAGCGCAATCTCGGCAGGCCTGGCCGACCTGGTGCTGCCGCCGGAGCAGATGCCCGAGGCGTTGCTTCAATACGTCAAACGCTATTTCAATGAAGATACCATCGAAGCGCCGCCCACTGAAGATGTGCTGGCTCAACTCAATTTGATACTCGATTATGCAAATCAAAGATTGCATCACGACTTCCGCTGCTATCGAAAAAAGATGCTCATCCGGCGCATCGAACGGCGAATGGGGTTGATCAATGTTGCAACATTTGCCGCTTACCTCGCCTATCTGCGCGAAAACGACGCCGAAGTCCCCCTGTTGGTGGCAGACCTCCTTATCAGCGTCACGAGTTTCTTTCGCGATGCCGACGCATTCAAGGTTCTTGAAACCGAGATCATTCCGCAAATCGTCAAGCAGATCGACGGCGACCTTTCATTGCGCGTCTGGGTTCCTGCCTGTGCGACGGGTGAAGAAGCCTATTCGCTGGCCATTTTGTTTTTGGAACAGTTAGCCCTGGCACACAAGAACTGCCGTCTGCAGGTCTTCGCCACCGATGTCGACGACGAAGCCTTGGAGACGGGCCGGCGCGGCGCCTACCTCGATACGATCGCCACCGGTGTTTCTCCCGAACGCCTGACCCGCTTCTTTGCCAAAGTCGAGCCCCATCACTACCGCGTCTCCAAAGCGCTGCGCGATACCGTCGTCTTCGCCCGACATAACCTTTTGCACGACGCACCGTTTTCGAAAATGGACATGGTGAGCTGCCGAAATTTGTTCATTTATCTGGAGGCCGAGATACAGAAACGCGTGCTCCCGTTACTCCATTTCGCCTTGAACGAAAAGGGATACCTCATGCTCGGATCGTCCGAGACAATCGGCGATGAAATCGGCCTATTCGAAACGGTATCGCGAAAATGGCGCATTTTCCGGCGTACCGGAGCGACGCGCATCGATCGCCTGGAACTACCGATTCGCAGCCGGCAGGACGGCCCGCGCATTGGCCAATCGAGCGTGCGCAGTCGAGCGAACCCGCCCGACTTGGCCGATATCGCCAAGCAGATTCTTTTGCGCGATTTCGCGCCGGCTGCTGTCCTGATCAACCGCCGGCTCGAGATCCTTTTTTTCTACGGGCCCACTTATCGCTTTTTGGAGCAGCCGACAGGCGAACCGACCAAAGACCTGATGGCGCTCGCCCATTCGGGCATCCGCGGCAAACTGCGTGCTGCCGTCAACCAGATCGTGATCGAAAAACTGAAGTCAACGGCCGCCGTCTTTCAGATGAGGTCGAAGGATGGCTCGGTAACGGCCCGGCTGACTGTCCGCGAGCTCGATCTGCCGTCGGCGACGGATGGTCCCTTGCTCGTTACGTTCGAAGAAATTGCCGGCCCGGCTGAGACCGAGGCCAAGCCGCTCGACTCCGAAGCGACGGAATCCGACTTGATTCATCATCTGGAAAGCGACTTGAAGGCGATTCGCGATGAATTGCAGGATTCAATCGAAGAACTTGAGGAGTCCAACGAGCAACTGAAAGCGTCGAACGAAGAGGTGATGTCCGTCAATGAGGAACTGCAGTCAACGAATGAGGAACTGCAAACTTCCAAGGAAGAACTGCAATCGCTCAATGAAGAATTGAGTACGGTCAACGTACAGCTGCGCGAAAAGGTGGAAGAACTCGAAAACGCGAACAACGATATCGCCAACTTACTGGGCAGCACGGACATCGCCACTTTGTTTCTCGATCGGGAACTCCGCATCAAATCGTTCACGCCGGCAACGACGCGGCTTCTGAACTTGATTGCCACCGATGTCGGCCGCCCTATTGCCGACATCGTGCTGAAGCTCGACGACCCGGACATGCTGCGCGACGCCGAAGAGGTGCTGCAACAACTGACGCCGCGCGAGCGTGAGCGCCGGCGGCCGGCGGCGCTTGCTTTCTGCGCCGCATCCTGCCCTATCTCACCGTGGACAATCGAATTGAAGGGGTGGTGATCACCTTTGCCGATGTGACGGCATTGAAGACAGCCAGTGAGCAGATGCGCCGTCTGGCTACGGTCTTGATCGACTCGAACGACGCCGTCACCGTCCTCGCGCTCGATGGCCGCATCGAATCGTGGAATCGAGGCGCCGAACGACTTTACGGCTACACGCAAAGCGAAGCCATGGCGATGAACGTCGTCGACCTAACGGCCTCTTCGCATCAAGACGAGACCCGCGATTTTTTGAAACGGATTCGCCGAGAGACAAACATCCCTTCCTGGGAGACTCAGCGGAAGTGCAAAGATGGTGAAGTGCTCGATATCTGGGTGACGGCCACGACTCTGCACGACGAACGCGGTCGCACTACGGCTATCGCTACGACCGAGCGCGACATCACCGAGCGAAAGAGAATCGAACGCGAAATTAGACAGCTCAACCAAGATTTGGAACAGCGAGTGGCCGAGCGCACCCTGCAGCTTCAGCAGGCAAATGAATCGCTGCTGGCAGAAACGGCGGAGCATCGGCGCAGCAAGGAATCGGCGGCTCGGTTGGCCGCCATCGTCGAATCGACCGAAGACGCCATTGTCAGCGCGGCGCTCGACGGAACCGTTCTCAGTTGGAACGCCGCCGCCGAACGACTCTACGAATTCCCTGCCGCTGAAGTCGTGGGCAAGAGCATCTTTCTAACGATGGCGTTTAAAGAGATCGAGCAACTGGAACCGATCCGCGCTCGCCTTTTGCGCGGCGATCCCGTTGGCAACATGGTGGTGCACCGCCTTCGCCGAGATGGCACGCCGATTTGGCTATCGCTCACTTATTCGCTCATTCGAAATAGCGCCGGCACAATCGTCGGTTTCTCCACTATTGCCCGCGACGTCAGCCGGCAAAACTTGATGGAACAGGCATTGCGCGAAAGCCGCAACCGGCTAACCTCCATTGTTGATACCGCCGGCGAAGGGCTAATCACCATTGATGAAAAAGGCATCATCGACACCTTCAATAAGGCCGCCGAAAAGATGTTTGGCTACAATGCCCAGGAAATCATCGGACAGAACATCAAGTTGCTGATGCCCGCCCCTTTTAAACGGGAACATGATAGCTACATCGGCGCGTATGTCCGGACCGGGATTCCGCGCATGATTGGCATCGGTCGTGAAGTTGTGGGCCAACGTAAAGATGGTACGATTTTTGCAGTGGACGTTGCCGTAAGCGAATTCCATGACGGAAGCCAGCGACGCTTTACCGGCTTGGTTCGAGACATCAGCAGCCGCAAAGAGCTTGAAAAAGAGGTTTTGGAGATCGCAGCGGAAGAGCAAGGGCGCATCGGCCGTGACTTGCACGACAGCGTCGGCCAGGAGCTAACCGGGCTTCGGTTGATGTCCGAGGATTTAGCCGAAAGCCTGGCCGAGCAAGAGTCTTCAGTTTCAACGCTGGCTGCCCGGATTGCCGACGGCCTGAAACATTGCCTGACGCAGGTGCAAGCGCTTACCCGTGGTTTGGTGCCCGTTGATGTGGACGCGGAAGGCCTTAAACTGGTGCTCGAAGACTTCGCTCGTCATATAATGACGGTAACGGGGATTGAATGCTCCTTCGAATGCGAAGGGCAGTGCGATGTTGAAGACAACTTCAAGGCGACGCACCTGTTTCGCATCGCGCAGGAAGCGGTGACCAACGCTCTCAAGCACAGCGGCGCCACAGGCATCCATATACGATTAACGCGGCGTGATCGGGGCCTGACGCTGACGATTGAAGACGACGGCATCGGGATTGATAGTCCCAATAACCGTGCAACGGGGATGGGCGTAAAGATCATGAGTTATCGGGCAGGACTCATTAATGCCGTGCTTTCAATCAACTCTTCTGAAAATGGGAAGGGGACTATCGTTACGTGCAACCTGATGCAAGAGGGGTTGGACAATGGTCAAAAACAAGTCTGACACCGGAAATCGAATTTATCGCATCCTCATCGTAGATGACCATCCGGCTGTGCGCGAAGGATTGGTGTTGCGCATCTCGCGTCAAGCGAATCTTGAGGTATGCGGCGAGGCTTGCGACATCGTCGACGCCCTGCAGTTGGTCAACACGAGCAAGCCGGATGTCGCCATCATTGACATTTCTTTGAAAACGGGCAACGGCATCGAACTGATCAAACGCATTAAGGCACGAGACAGTTCGGTGCGCATGGTCGTCTGGTCAATGCACGACGAATCGCTCTATGCCGAGCGAGCGCTGCGCGCGGGCGCGATGGGTTACGTGAACAAGGAAGAGGCCACCTCCAAAATTATCGAAGCGATTGGCCATGTTCTCGAAGATAAAGTGCATGTAAGCCCGATCATAGCAGGCCGGCTGCTGAATCGAGCCGTCGGTGGACGTGCCGACGCCCAACCGGGCTCACCGGTCGAAAGTCTCTCCGACCGCGAACTCGAAGTGTTTCGCCTTTTCGGCACCGGCCTCGACACCCAGGAAGTAGCAACCCGGCTGCACATCAGCCACAAGACAGTCGAGACTTATCGCGGACGAATCAAAGAGAAGCTCGATATCCACAATATGACCGAGCTGGTTTGCCGTGCCGTGCAATGGGTGATGGAAAATCAATAACGGCCGCCGAGTCCTCTTGCCCTTCAAGCAATCGTCGATTAAAACAACTAAGACAATCATTCCTCGATAGCTCAATGGTAGAGCAACCGGCTGTTAACCGGTTTGTTCCAGGTTCGAGTCCTGGTCGGGGAGTTTCTGGTCTCAAGTCGAACCACTCTAGGGGCCAGTTGTCGTGCCTCGACCGGACTGTTACGGCCATGGAAGCGCTTTTATGGCGCGTCGCTCGTCCATTGACCTGTATCCTCAGCGCGCCGTGTAGCCGCCGTCGATGGCGAGGGCGTGGCCGATCACGAAGCCCGCCCCCGGGCTGCACAGCCACAGGACGGCGTCGGCGATCTCCTCCGGCCGGCCCAGACGCCCGATCGGAATATCCCGCAAGGCGTCCTTCATCGCCTCCGGCTCCTTGGCGAACATCTCCGCGACCATCGGCGTGTCGATAGTCCCCGGACACACGGCGTTGATCCGGATGCCCCGTGCGGCGTACTCCAGCGCCGCGCTCCGCGTCAGCCCAATCACCCCGTGCTTGGTCGCGTGGTAGTGGCTCGCCCGGGATGCCGATGAGGCCCCCGATCGACGAGTTGTTGACGATGACCCCGCTCCCCTGCTGGCGCATCTGAAGCAACTCGTACTTCATGCAGCTCCAGACGCCGCGGAGGTTGATCGCGGTCACCCGGTCGTACACCTCGCGGGTGACGTCGGCCAGTTCGACAGCCGGGGTCATAATGCCCGCGTTGTTGAACGCGGCGTCGAGTCGCCCGAACTCGGCCACGGTGCGGTCGATCATGGCGGCGACTTGGGTGTCGTCGGTCACGTCGCACTGGACGGCAAGCGCCTTGTGCCCGGCGGCGACCAGTTCGCTGGCGGCCGAGCGGACCGCGTCCTCCTTCGCATCGGCGAGCGTCACCGCCGCCCCTGCTGCCGCGAACGCCCGCGCCGTTGCGAGGCCCATGCCCGACCCGGCTCCGGTGACGAGAGCCACCTTGTTTTGGAACGACCAGCTCATGCACTACCCCTTGCTTTCTCGCTTGAAGTCTTCGGATTTGCGGCGTTCAGCCGTTCACCATTCGATGGGCTTTCGATCTCGGAAGAACCTGCCGGTGGGACCGTCGTCCGGCAGCGTCGCAAGCCACACGGCCGTATCGGCTCCCTCGTCGGGCGTTCGCGTTGCCCCTTGGCCGCCCATGCGCGTGCGCACCCATCCGGGACACACCGCGTTGATTTTAATCATGGACGGAAGCTCCTTCGCGAGTCGCACGGTGAGCGCGTTGAGCGCGGCTTTTGTCACGCCGTAGAGGCCCGGTCCCCCCATGCCCTCGGTGAACGATCCCCAGCCGGACGACACGTTGACGATTCGGCCATAGCAACGCGCAATCATGTCCGGCACGAGTCCGCGCACGAGGCGATGCGGACCGGTCAGGTGGCGATGGATTCGGCGATCTCCCCATCCGTTAGTTCGAGCAGGGGCTTTTCGTGCAAGGTCCCCGCGTTGTTTAACAGCGCGTCGATGTGACGACCGGATTTGAGGACGTCTTCGATTGCGGCATCAATCGTCACCGGAATATTCAGATCGATGCGGATGGCTGCGGCATCGAGGCCGATACGGCGAAGTGATTCAGCGGCGTCTTCGCCGCTCGGGGGTCAACCTCGTTTGGGAACGTGTCGACTCAGCGGACGCCCTGCGGGCGGCTCTCGCCGCCGGCGCGTGGGACGCCGTTATTTCGGACTACACGATACCGGGCTTCGGCGCGTTCAACGCCCTGGAAATTGTCCGAACGGCCGATCCGGACCTGCCGTTCGTGGTCGTGTCCGCAACGGTGGGGGAGGATGTCGCAGTCGGCACGATGCGGGCCGGGGCGAACGACTATGTCCTCAAGCACAATCTCACTCGCCTCGCTCCCGCGATGATCCGGGAGGTGAGGGTAGCCGATAACCGGAGAACGAAACGGGCAGCGGAGCGGGCGGCGGCCCATCTGGCGGCCGTCGTGGAGTCGTCTAACGACGCCATTATTTCACTGGATCTGAAATATGAGATCGCGAGTTGGAACCCCTCGGCTGAGCGGCTCTATGGGTGGGCTGCGGCTGAGGCCATCGGTCAGCCCATTTCGTTACTGGTGCCCCCGGATAAGGCCGACGAACTTACCGGGTTACTACGTCGTTTAATGGCTGGTACGGAGATTGAGCAGTTCGAGACTGTTCGTCTGTGCCGGGACGGTTCGCGAATCGATGTTTCACTGACAATTTCCCCGATCCGAAATGCAGCCGGCGAAATAGTCGGCGTATCAAAGATTACCCACGACATCCGCGAGCGAAAATGGGCGAAAGAGACCCTGACCGCCTCGGAAATTCGGTACCGCCGTCTGTTCGAGGCGGCACAGGATGGCATACTGATTGTCGATCCGGTGTCGCGCCAAATCATTGACGCGAACCCGTTTCTGACAAAGCTTCTGGGTTATAGCCGCGAAGAGTTGATCGGGAAAGAACTATGGGAGATCGGGCTATTCCGAGACATCGGCGCAAACAAGGAGGCGTTCCAAGCACTTCAGAAAATCGGCTATGTTCGCTATGACAACTACCCACTTGAGGGCAAGGACGGCAAGCAAATTGAGGTCGAATTCGTCAGCAACACCTACGACGTCGGCAATGCCCGGGTCATCCAGTGCAACATCCGTGACACCACCCAAAAAAAGCGAGCAGAGGATGCCCTTCGGGCGAGCGAGCGCAGTTCCGGCAGCAATCCCACATCCTTCAGTCGATTTTGGACAACATGAGCGACGGAGTCATCGTGGCCGATGAACGGGGCAAATTCCTGCTCTTCAATTCGGCGGCGGAAGAGATCCTCAATTTGGGCAAGACCGACTCACCCCCCGAGGAATGGTCGAGGCGTTACAGCCTTTATTTAACCGACGGCATTTCTCCCTATCCGAACATGCAAATGCCGCTCGTCATGGCGTTGCGGGGTGAAAAGTCCGACGACGCCGAGATGATTGTCAATCACACCAGTGTCCGCATACCTCGCTGGCTCAGCGTGAGTGCCAGACCGATGTGGAACGAGGAAGGAGTCATCTGGGGCGGCGTCGCTGTCTTCCGGAACATCACCGAAAAAAAGCGGGGCGAGAACTCCCTTCGGATCAGTGAGCAGCGCTACCGAACGCTGATTGAAGCGACAGCCGCGATTGTCTGGGATTCCCCCGCGTCGGGGGAGTTCGATACGGAGCAGCCAAAGTGGACGGCGTTCACCGGACAGACGGTCGAGCAACACCGGGGGTGGGGCTGGGTCAATGCCATCCATCCGGACGACCGGGAGCAAAGCGCGCGGGCATGGGCGACGGCGCTCCGAGAACGCAGCGAATACAAGATCGAACACCGGGTTCGCCGGGCGGACGGAGTGTACCGCCGTATGTTTGCCCGGGCCGTCCCGATCTTCGATGCGACCGGAGCAATCAGCGAGTGGGTCGGCGTCCATACCGACGTGACTGACCAGAAGCGCGCTGAAGTCGAGCGGGACGAACTGCTCGCGCGGCTCCAACTGTACATTGAGCGGCTGCCGCTCGCCTATATCCTTTTCGACGCCGATTTTCGCATCACGGACTGGAACCCCACGGCCGAGAGGATCCTTGGTTACACCAAGCGGGAAGCTCTCGGTATGAGCATGTTTGACCTGGTGCCGGCGTCATTCCGCCAGCAGGCAACTGATATCCTCGCCCGAGTTCGGGCAGGGGACTTAACGGCCAATACAATCAATGAAAATCTTACGAAAGACGGTCGGATAATAACCTGCGAATGGTTCAACACCCCGTTGACCTCCGCAAGCGGACAGTTCGTGGGCTTTCTCGGTCTCGCTCAAGACATCACGGCACGCCGGCAATCGGAAAAGGCACTCCTGCTGCGGGATCGTGCGATTCGAGCGGCAACGCAAGGGCTCTCGATCACTGATCCCAGGCTGCCGGACAACCCGATCGTCTATGTCAGCCCTGGGTTTGAACGGATAACCGGCTACGCTTCTGAAGAAGTCGTCGGCCGCAACTGCCGATTCCTCCAGGGCAAGGACACTGACCGAGCCGCGGCCGACCGGGTACGGGACGCCGTGCGATTGGAGCAATCGTGCACCGTCGAATTGCTGAACTACCGGAAAGACGGAACCACGTTCTGGAATGAGCTATCCATCTCCCCGGTCCGAGATACGGCCAACCGCTTGACGCACTTTGTCGGCGTACAAGCGGATGTGACCAACCGGCGGAAACTCGAAGACCAATTCCGCCAAGCCCAAAAGATGGATGCGTTTGGACAGCTCGCCGGAGGCGTGGCCCACGATTTCAACAATCTCCTCACCGTTATCAACGGGTACAGCGACTTGCTTCTCCAAAGCCTTCCCAAGAGCGACCCGAGCCGGTCACTGGTGGCCGAGATACACAAGGCCGGAGAGCGGTCGGCCGGGCTAACTCGCCAACTCCTAGCCTTCAGCCGCCAGCAAGTTCTGGCCCCGCGGATTCTCAATCTAAACGAAGTAGTGTCCGGCACCGATAAAATGCTCCGCCGCCTGATCGGCGAGGATATCCGGCTAACCACGACCCTGGACTCAGGAGTGTGGCCGGTCCGTGCCGACGCCGGGCAAATCGAACAGATTCTTCTGAATCTAGCAGTGAACTGCGCGAGACGCGATGTCCAAGGGGGGCCGGCTGACGATTGAAACCCGCAACGTCGAACTGGACGAGACGTACGCTCGCATCAACAAAGTGGCCAGCGCCGGCCCCCACGTTCTTCTAAGCGTGTCGGACACGGGGACAGGCATGACGCCCGAGGTGATGGCGAAAATATTCGAGCCGTTTTTCACAACCAAAGATCCGGGCAAAGGCACCGGATTGGGACTGGCGACGGTGTACGGAATCGTCAAGCAGAGCGGCGGTCATGTCGGGGTTTATAGCGTGATCGGGGCCGGCACGACATTCAAGATCTACCTGCCTCGAGTGGAGCAGTCGGCCGAAAACTTGAAAGCCCCATCTCGGTTCAGGAATCCGCGCGCGGGACGGAGACGATCCTGTTGGCTGAGGACGAGGCCGGGGTGCGGACTTTGGCCAAGTACGTCCTGACTGAGTGCGGATACAAAGTCCTGGAAGCGGCAAACGGAGAAGAGGCAGTGCGAATCGCCGCCGAACATGTCGGGCTGATCGACCTGTTGATCACCGACGTGGTCATGCCCGGAAGGGGCGGACGGGCCGCCGCCGAGTTGCTGGCCGAGCGGCGACCTAAAATGCGGGTGTTGTTCATGTCCGGCTACACGGATGATGCCGTAATCCGCCACGGCGTGCTGCGCGAAGGCGTGCATTTCCTCCAGAAGCCGTTCAGTCCGTTTGTATTGGCAAACATGGTGCGGGAAGTGTTGGACGCGCCGCTGGAGTCAACGAATGATCCCAAATGAACGAACACCCCGCCTCATCCTGGTCGTCGACGACGAGGCTGCGGTCACGGAACTTCTCCGCCTGGTATTAACGGCGGGGGGCGACGAAGTTGTCGTGGCCCGCGATGGTCAAGCAGCGTTGGATCGGGTGGCCGAGCGCCGTCCCGATCTGGTGATCCTCGACATCGATATGCCACAGCTTAGCGGATTCGAGGTCTGCCGACGGCTCAAGAGCGACCCGCGCACGCGCCTGATACCAATCCTGGTATTGACGGGCGCCGCGGTCCACGACCGTGTCCGGGCCTGGGAACTTGGGGCCGACGAGTTCCTGACCAAGCCGTTCGAGTCCCTGGAAGTCGCTGCCCGCTGCCGCTCCCTGTTGCACCAGAAAGATCTGGTGGATGCATTGGATTCGGCTGCATCCGTAGTATTCGCTTTGACTGGCATCATTGAAGCGAAATCCCCTTACACCCATGGCCACTCGGGCCGGGTGACCCAGTATGCCGTGTTGTTGGCGGAGCGGATCGGAATTGGCGAGGGCGACTTCGACGTTCTTCGTCGCGGCGCCGCCCTCCACGATATCGGCAAAATTAGCACGCCCGATGTCATCTTGAACAAACCCGGACGACTGACGGCCCAGGAATATGAAACGATTAAGCGCCATCCGGCCGATGGAGCGAAGATCGTCGAGCCCCTCCGCTCCGCTTGGGACGTGATCCCGCTCATTCGCTGGCACCACGAGCGGATGGACGGCATGGGTTATCCGGACGGCCTTATGGGTGGAACAATCCCGCTGCTGGTTCGCGTCCTTTCGGTCGCCGACACGTACGACGCCCTGGCGAGCGAGCGCCCTACAGGCCGGCCATGCCGCACGAGCGCTGCCGGCAGGTGATGGTGGAGAACGCCGCCGCGGGCGGACTGGACCCCGAATTGGTTCGGATCTTCTTTGAGACAGTCACAGGGCCAGTAGTCGCGGTAATGTCGGCTTCGCCTGCCGACTCGCTCGAGATCGGAATGACATGCCGAACGTCAACGCCCAAAGGAGTCCTCGCATGAGCGAAGCCACCATTAGAACGTCCGACCTCACGACCTGCGACAAAGAGCCAATTCATACCCCCGGTTCTATTCAACCATTCGGCGTACTCCTCGGACTTGACCCAAAGTCGCTCACGGTGCAGCACGTGAGCGAAAACAGCCAGGAAGTGTTCGGTCTCGGTGCCGCAAGCCTGCTTGGCTCCACCGCCGCGGAACTGCTCGGCCCCGCGGCGGCGGCTGCCCTTCGGGATGGATTGGCCAAGGACGGACTGATCGACAATCGCCCAATTCCTATCTCGCTCCCGGTCGCGGTAGCGGCTCGTTGGCACGGAGCGGCCCATTGCCTGGGCGGCGTGGTGTTCGTCGAATTGGCGCCAGCCGAGGAGGCGACCGCGTCTTCGGTGGACTTACTCGCTGCCATCCGCGTTTCGGTTGGGCAGCTATCTGCCGCAAGCACGACTTCGGACTTCTGTGCCGCTATCGCGTGCAAGGTGCGGTCGCTGACCGGCTACGACCGGGTGATGGTGTACCGGTTCGACGCCGAGTGCAACGGCGAGGTGGTTGCTGAGGATCGACGTGCGGACCTGGAAGCGTTCTTGGGGCTTCACTATCCGGCGTCCGACATACCCGCCCAGTCGCGAGCGTTGTTCCTGGTGAATCGCATTCGAGTGATTCCCGACGCCGCCGCCGAGCCGGTCCCGGTAATCTCCGGCGCCGACGGCGGCATGGCATTGCCCCTGGATCTGAGTCGCTGCCTATTACGCAGCGCACGCGCCAGTCCACCGGGAGTACCTGCACAACATGGGGGTGCGGGCTTCGCTGACGGCGTCGTTGATTATCGGGGGACGGCTCTGGGGAATGATTGCCTGCCATCATTCGACGCCCAAATGCCCTGGCCCGGCGGTGCGAGAGGCATGCGACCTCTTGGCCCACGTTGCCTCCGCCCAGTTGGCATTCATTTCGGAGGTCGAAGATCGGGAGTACATGGTAAGTCTCACCGAAGCGCTGGGCAGGACGGGGGCAAGGGCGGGCAGTACAACACCTCCCATCGCGGCCCTGGCGACAAACGCGGCCGATCTCCTTGCTCTGGTTGGAGCAGGCGGGGCCGTGGTATGGCGGTCCGGCCGCGGCATGCCAATCGGCCAAACGCCTCCGGAAGACGCATTCCCCGGACTGATCAGTTGGATCAAGGGGATCGCCGCCCCCCTCATCGCAACCGATCGATTGTCCCAGGTTTATGCTCCGGCGAAGACGTTCGCCGATGTGGCCAGCGGCCTCCTGGCGTTGGAGGTGTCGCGGGACACAGACGAGTATGTATTGTGGTTCCGGCCCGAGGTGTTGCAATCGGTGAACTGGGGCGGGAATCCACACGACAAGTCCGACTTGAATGGGCGCCTATCGCCGCGGCGGTCATTCGCCGCGTGGAAAGAGACCGTTCGGGATCGATCCTTGCCGTGGCGCCCGGCCGAGGTGGAGAACGCCAAGCGAGTCAAGGAACTTTTGCTGGCGGCCGGCTCGCTTGCGATACTCCGACTTGAGGCCTTGCTGCCAATTTGCGCCTGGTGCAAGAAAGTTCGCGACGAACCGGGCTACTGGCGTGGGGTGGAGGAGTTCATCCGCGACCTGGTGGACGTGCGCTTTACCCACGGCGTATGTCCGGAATGCTTGAACAAACAGGTGGCCGAGTTTGCCCGCCATCAAGCAGCCCGGGGGCTGTCTGCGTAGTGGGGAATCAAGACCGTGTTCACGTTCGGGTACACCGATGACGCCGTGGTGCGCCATGGAATTCTGGCGACGGTAACGCATTTCCTCCAGAAGCCCGATACACCAGGAGCAGTCCCACAGAAGGTGCGGCAGGTGCTGGACGGTTAGGCCGGGGTGATGAAGAAAATGAACGTGCTGCAATTTCCTAAGTCACTGCGATTCTGGCGCCTGGTCCGCCCCGCACGAAACGTGTCCGGGTATACGGAAGACGCCAGGTTTCGCCAGGGAATTTTGGAAGCGGAGATGACTTTCCTTTTGCCGCACGGGACGATGCCGTTGTCGAAGGAAATAAACCAATGTGGGATTTTTGGAGTCATTTGTTCGATTCGTCGGGGTTCCCGCCCCGGTGGACGTGCGGGTCTTGGACTTCCGGCCACGGCTGGCTGCATATCCTGTCTGACCTGGGCGTATGGTCGGCCTACCTCGCTATCCCATGCGTCCTGGGATATTATCTCCTTCGCAAAAAGGACGTGCCATTCCGCAGCGTTTTTCTGTTGTTTGGCGCCTTTATTCTGGCGTGCGGCACTACGCACCTGATGGAGGCGGTCATTTTCTGGTGGCCCGCTTACCGCCTTGCTGGTGTCATCAAGCTAATCACCGCTCTGGTCTCCTGGGCTACCGTATTCGCCTTGATACGTGTCGTGCCAAAAGTGTTGGCGATGCGCAGCCCCGAAGAGTTGGAGCGGGAGATGGCGGAACGCAAAGGGGTGCAGGAAGTCGCCGAGCGACAGACAACACTGCTCGATCTGGCTCACGACGGCATCTTCGTCCGTGACCTCGAGAGCCGAGTCACCTACTGGAACCGGGGGGCGCAGACGATGTATGGCTGGTGCCGAAAGCAGATGCTTGTTCCGAGCTTACTGAACCTGAATGCCATCGTTCGAGACATGGGCGTGATGGTAAAGCGGCTCATCGGGTCGAACATCGAGTTCATCACCAAGTTGGCCCCGGACCTTGCCCAAGTAAAGGCCGACCCGACGCAGATCGGCCAAGTGGTCTTGAACTTGGCGGCGAACGCTCGTGACGCCATGCCGAGCGGCGGGCGGTTGATGCTCACTACGTCGAACGCCGAGATAAAAAAGGAGACGGCTCGGCCGCATCCCGACCTGAATTCTGGTCGATATGCCATAATGTCGGTCAGCGATACGGGGAACGGGATGACCGAGGAAGTGCTGGCCCACGTTTTCGAGCCGTTCTTCACGACGAAGGGGGTCGGGCAGGGAACCGGCCTCGGCCTCGCGACGGTGTACGGGATCGTCAAGCAGAGCGGGGGCCACATCGAGGTATCCAGCAAGGTCGGTCAAGGTACGACGTTTCGGATCTACCTCCCACTAGTCGAAGAAGCTGTAGCGACGCCAGACAGTGATGAGACACGTTTGGCGGCGAAGGGCCACGAAACGGTCCTGCTGGTCGAGGACGAGGAGACGGTCAGGGCATTGACCAAAATAATCCTCATTCAAAGCGGTTATAAAGTGCTCGAAGCGTCGAACGGTTTGGAGGGAATTGCCGTAGCCGAGCAGCATCGGGGGCCAATTCACCTGCTGATGACCGACTTGGTGATGCCAGAGTTATCCGGGCGGGAGATGTCCGAGCGGTTGGCTGCTGTCATACCGGGCTTGCGGGTGCTGTTCATGTCGGGCTACACCGAGGACGTGATCGTGCTTCAAGGCGTGGAGTCAGCCACCGCAAACTTCCTAGCTAAGCCGTTCAGCCTCGCCGCTCTGACGAAGAAGGTGCGAGAAGTCTTGGACCGTCCAAAAGGCGCCGATAGATCGCAAAACGCCGAGGTATCTTGAACGGGAGCATCTATCCAAGTAGCGATTGAGGGAGTAGCCGTGCAGCCGCAGGACCAAGGCGAGGAATCACGACCAGCGAATGAGGACATGGCGATGGGACACGGAGTCGTCATCGTTGATGATGCGGCATTTCGAGCCATGAGCAGCTACGCCGCCAGTTGCCGAAACCGAATAAGGCGAAGGTTAGACCGGTGAGGAACATGCTGGTCGGTTCCGGAACCGTCGCGACGGTGAAGTTCGACGAGTTGGCCGCTAGCCTATCTTGCGCACTTGGCGCGGTCGGCAAGGCGATATCCCGAGGAATATGATAGGCAGGCCCCCGAAGTCTTCACTACAAAACGCGGTCGGGACTCAGGCGTTCGGGCATTTGGATACCCAGTGCCTGGAGAATTCGTTTCTGCTCGGCGTTCGGGCGGGCGACGCGGCGGAAGATCAGTTGGCGGCCATCGGTGCTCAGCAGTTCGATGTCGCCGATCATGATCTGGCCCAGTTCGCGCAGAATGACTTCCGGAGTCATGGGCCGAGGCTTGGGGACAGCATTGCCGCGGGCTAAGTCGGGTTTGCGAATCAGCGTTTGCAGTTTGGCCTGCTTGGCGAGATGATCGAGCGTCTTCCATAACGCATAAGCCAAAACGCATACGAAGACATGGGCTTGTGTCCGGCCGCTGTAGTGATGCCAGATCGGCCGCAACAGCAACTCGGATTTGAGGACGCGGAAGGCACGCTCTACGGCTGCGAGTTGCATGTATGTTTCCCAAAACTCCTCGGCCGTCCAGCCGCCTTGGTTGCTCCGCAGCAGGTAGGCGCCGTCGCGCCGCAACGCGTCCTTGAACTTGGCGACGTGCCACTCCACGAGCAGCGACACGGGCTTGTCGCTCACAGTCAGCTTCACGAATGGCGTGGCCTTCGGAGAGCGGCCCTTGAGCCGGCCGATCGCCTCCATGATCTTGTCGCGGTTCTTCAAGCGTCCTTTGCTGATGCGAGCGTGCAACTTGCGAAGGGCGGCCGCCAACATGCGTCGCTGCCGACGGCGGATGGCCCTTTCTTTTTTCTTGCGGTCGTTACTGCGAGCCAAGAGGTAATGAACGCCATCGCGCTGTAGCGCTTTGACAACGACACCGGGATGATCGGGAAGACTCTGCCAGCCCGTTCGCGCCAGTTCCTCTTGAAAATGCGACAATTCGTGGCGACGCGTCGCCAGCAGATAGCGGCGGCCGGGCTCATCGAGAAACGCCAAAGTGTCCTCGCTGATCATGCCGCGATCCATGACCCAAACCCGCTGGCTTTTGCCGAAAGCGCGCTTCGGTTTCGCCGACGACTTGACGCACCGTCTGCACGTCCCGGGCGTTGCCAGCCATCGTGTAATGCGCCAGCGGAAAGCCTTCGCGCGTGACGACCAGAGCCAGCACGATTTGCTTGCAATCGCTACGGTGATCGCGCGAGTAGCCGCGCTTGGCCAAGTCGTTCTCCTCGGCCAATCCTTCGAAGTAGCTGCTGGTAAGGTCGTACAAGAGCAAGTCGTAATCGAGTTGAAACAAGCCTTGGAAGCGCGCTTTCAAGTCGTTCTCGATGACGGTTTGCGCCTTGAGCAAATGATCGAGGGTGCGATAGAGACGGTCTTTGGTGACGGCTTCGTCGGGCACGCCGAGCAGGTCATCCAGTCCGGTTGATGCGTACCAATGTTCGGCCAGGGCGAATTCGCTGCACGGAGTGCACAAGCGGTTGATGACTTCGATGGCGACGACATCGGCGGGACGCACGGTCTCTTTGCCCTGAGTCATGTGCCGATTGATGATCGCGTCGAGGTCGAGCAGGTTCCACAACCAGCGCGCCAGATAGACATCGCCGAAGCAGCGAGCATTGGACCAGCTCACTTCGCCGACCCGGACGCGCACGATGTCGGGATCGTCCGGGAGCGGCACGTCGTCGTCATCGGGGAACAGACGAAGTTGCTGCGTATCGCCTTGCCGGTTGTGAAACACGACCGTGCGTTGCCAACGGCGTTCCTGATCGGCGTTGAGTTCGCCGAGGTGGGCGACAACATGCTGGCGCGGCCCGGCCTCGGTGCGCACACTCTCGACAAGGGCGAAGTACGTGTAGGTCTTGCCGGCCTTGGTTCGCGTGTAGCGGCGGAGGAACATCCCCACCTCCGGAAACCGAATTCGGGCGACCGGGGTAGGCTACAGGCCGGGTTTCCACTACATCGCATTTGGGCATCAAACTGCAATATTCGTCGGGAATTTCGTCCCAAGATTTTCGAAAATCGATGATTTTAGCTCGGAAGTGCGCAACTTAGGCTAGCCAAGAATCCGTACCGTTCGAACCCGCGGCGTCGAAATCGTAGAAGTTCGTATTCGTGATGGTGTTGCCGGTTCCGCCGAACTTGCCGAGAGTGAACTGCGTGCGCCTCCAGGGCCGCCAGCCGTTAAATCGATCGAACCGAGCGAGACTCTGTAGACGCCCGGTGTGTTGGCGATTGCCGTTCCAAACACACCGTTGAAACTCGTATTCACATCTTCGCGAAGGCTGGCCTGGGCAGCTGTTGCGGCAGGCGTAAAGTCGTAATTGCCGCCCGCGCCAAATCCATTGGGGGCTGCCGCATTGTTGGGGGCAATCGGATTCGGAAGCTTGATCGCTGCCGCGTTAGCCGGGAGCGAGCCGCTCCGCGTTACCTTGAAGCCGCCTCCATACAGGCCACCTTCGCTGGCAATGACGGAGCTGCTTGTCCCTGTCACGGTCTCTTGGAGGCGCGCTTTGACCCATCCGTTCTTGGGTTTTGATTAGCCGTTCTTCTTCATCCCCTCTCTCAACCTATTCAACCGCTGGCAAGCCTGATATTGGCGTAGATCGAGGGCGACGATTTCTTTCGATAGCGAATCCACCGCTTGCTCATCGAGTTTCTCGCGGATGAGCATTTCGCAGAGAATCAGACGGGGCCACGTCTCACCGGGATGATTGCGATTGAGCGCTTTAAGCAGCTTGTGAGCTTGTGGCACGTCGCGCTTGATGGCAAACAGTCGGGCCTTTACCACGACGGTGGGCGATCATCAATTGAAGCCTATGCCCACTCACCTCAAGTGTTCGATGGCCCGCACTCCATCCGCCTGCTTTCGCAAACCAATGCACTGCGATTGGCCGCATTTCTGCTTGGCTTCGGTCAGACAAAAGCCTAGCCACTTCATCGCAAGCCGCGAACCGCCTCTTCCAGCTCGCCAGCAATCGCAAGCCAACCCGGTTTATCGCTTCCCAAGTGCCCGAAGCGGAGGGGCGTTCCGATGTATAAATCGATCGGTCGCCGGCGCGGCAGCTTGCCTCCCGGCGGAAGGGAATCGAAACAGCCATTGAGTCGGCAGGGGACAATGGGCACTTCCAGGCCAGCGACGAGCATGCCGACGCCGGCTTTGAATGGGCCCATTCGGCCATCGCGGCTGCGCGTCCCCTCGGGGAAGAGGATGTAGATGCATGCTTCATCGATCAGGCGTTGCCGAAGAGTTTGAAAGGTGCGGCTGCCATGTTTACGCCTCCATACCGGTAGCGCGTTGAGCAAATTGGCCGCCAGAGCCACGGACCAGGGCGATTCGAAAAAGGCATCGCCGGCGGCGAGGGGAAAGGCACACTCGCGAAGTTGCCAAGGCAGCATTGCCGACAGCACTAGCGCATCGAGATGGCTGCAATGATTGGACACTAATACGAAGGGAGCGCGCCGGGGCAGATTTTCCGATCCATGTATGCGGAGCCGATGCCAGATAGCAAGATACGCGCGGGTCAAAAAACTCCAAGTCTGCCGGAAAAAGGAGGCGACCAAGCCCGCCTCACGGCGTGGCGAGCGCAGTTGTTCAAATAGCGAGAGGTTGAGGTCGCGAGCGGGTTTGAGCTTCCAGGGCTCCATCACCATCTCCCGCTGAAGATTTGCGTCGGCTGGTGTAAGCTGGTGCCGGCGACATAGTTTGCATAATGAAAGGCAGCGGGCGCAACTAAAATGAGACTGTCGAAACGATCGAGCAAGCCGCCGTGGCCGGGAATGAGTGTGCCAAAATCTTTGATCGCCAGATCGCGTTTGATCGATGAAAGCATCAGGTCTCCCAATTGGCCCACAACACTAATTATAATCCCAAATACGATGAGATAGCGAAATGTCATCGTGTGGGTCACGCCATAGGCCTGCCGATGCTCTTCGGGGTAAATGAAAAAGCCAACTCCTAAGACGAGCACGGTGGTAAAGAATACGGCCCCCAGACTTCCCTCAATTGTCTTGTTCGGGCTCGTTACTGACACGAGTTTATGCCTGCCAAACGTCTTGCCGCACGCAAATGCAAAGACATCGTTCATTTCGACCGCAAGCAATATCAGCAGCATTAGCGGCCGATAGTTCACGTCGTTGGCCATATAGCTGAGGTGCCCAAAGGACGTGCCAAATAGTAAAAAGCCCAGCACCCCTAAGGCAACGCGCTGAATATAGCCTGTTGGCCTATCAGCAAGTATGGCAACAGCCGCAAGGATCGCCACAGTGAGAGGAGTGATGGCCACAAAGAGCATATACCAATGATCGAGCACCGCCAAGGTGATGGCGACGATGCCCAATACGACAACGGCACTGATGGTTCGCTCTCGAAATAAACCGGTTGCGCGGGCGTATTCTCGATAGCAGAGCAGGCTGAGGATGCCTACGCCGATGATGGTCCATGCGGCTCCCAGAAGAATTGGAATCAGTAGTAGGGGAACCAAAATCAACCAAGAGTAATATCGGCTTTTAAGTTCGCGCTGCAGCCGTCCATCAAGCCGGCCAAGCCGTTTCAAGGCAACAAAGAGCAAGGGCATGAGACCGAGCAGCAAGACGAGCCCAACTGTGATGACGAGAGTCACGGGGTGATCGAAAGCGTGGTCGAAACCGAATAGGCGATCGTGTGCGGCGGGATTCATGGGCCTTGGCTCTTTAATTTAGAAGCAGTAGTAACCAGCCGCCGAATCGATGTCAGCACGCAACCGGCAATGATTGCCGAAAGGGCAATTACCGGCAGCGTTAGACTAAGTAACGTGGAACGAACTGCCATCAAGTTGGGCTCAATGGCGCCGATGCAACAGATGATCACCACCGATGCCATCCGATGTATCTTGGCCATAGGCCCGCGATAGTCTTGAGGAGCTCCGGCTACTTTCCCCACCGCACGGACATAGGCGGTGCCGACCGCAGCAAGGGCCGCCAGGCAACCCAGAATTGGCTGGCCGCCTTTGGCGAAGCCTAGGCCGATCAGCATGGCCGAATCGGAAAGACGGTCCGGAACTTCGTTGAACAATTCACCAAGAGCCGATGATCGCTTCGATTCGACGGCGACCATTCCATCCAACATATTGGCGAGCGCGCGAACGACGATCAGGACCGCAGCGCCAAGCCAAAGCCATCGAGCGTAGTCTGCGATTTCCGATGTCGCTGCCAGAAGGCATCCTGCGATCGCACAGGCGCCTAGGCCGGTCAATGAAATAGCGTTAGGAGATACATGATGCTGTGCGAGATAGGTTGCCATCCAGCGTGAAATAGACCAGGAGCGGGCGGCCAGCGGACGACGATCATTAAGCTCGTAGGTTGATTCGGACATAAAGGCGACTCGGTTTGGGGGATTACCCATGCAGGCATCTTTAGGCGGTTATATTACAAAAGTGGCGCAATGCTGTACCGCTACCGGGGACGTCCAGTAGCATGAGTATACATTAGATTGAATGGTGACTATTCTCGATTCTAAGGCCTTCCGGAAAACTTTGGAGAACGTTCCAAATGAATGAGCCAGCACCGATTGAAATCGCGATGCGAATACCGGGCAAGTGGGCGCACCCGGGGGAACTGATCGAGCAGCTGCCCAAAGGTTTCACCCTGGCGGAAGATATGCTGACGATGCCGGACGGCACGGAAATCGGCTTCGGCGAAGTCCCTGCCGACAAACAGTTTGCTGAGATCTTCCGCACTTCCTGCCGGCAGCCTGCAACAAAAGAGGAACTGGCCATTGTCAATGGCTACACCGTGAACGTTTTCTTGATGGCGCCCGGCGGATCCCTGCCGAGAGCGCAAAAGGGGATGGAGGCGGGCGCCGCTATCATGCGCGCGGGCGGCGCAGGCGTCTTTATCGACAACTGCGTGCTGGCTCATGGTCGGGAACAATGGTACTCGATGACGGAAGATGGCAGCTCAGATGCGCTTAGCTTCGCGTTCGTCAACATCGTGCGCGGCAAGACGGACGTCCGGACGATGGGAATGCACGTACTCGGCCTATGCGACGTGGTCATGAAACGAGCAGACGCCGAGTGCGATGATTTTGGCATCGTTGATGTCATTCGCTATTTGGCCCGGGGTGAAAAGCCAGTGGGAGACAAGCATGTGCTCTGCGACCTTGTTGGTCCTCGCTTTCAAGCGATCAAACAAACCGTGAGCGAGCGCCCCGGCACTCCCCTGCATAATCCTTTTGGAAGACTAAAATTGGTGAGTATGCAAGACATTGCCGAGACAAATTAGTATTAGGGTTGAACACTTAGATTTTAAATTCCAGCCGGAGACCACAAGCCTGAAGCGACAGCAAAGACAGCACAAGCCTGAAGCGCCAGCGAAGATTTCACCAGCCTGAAGCGCCAGCGAAGATTTCGGTCATTCTTCGTTAGCGATTCAGGCTCGTGCAGGCGCTTGCGGGTCAAAACCGGAGCGACCAGCTCGAAGCCTGTTTCCACCGCATCATCCACCGGATAACTTTTTGGAAAGAGCGGCTAGCAGCATCCGGTATTCATGAATTACCCTCTCGCGCAAAGGCTCGGCTTGGCGTGTCAGCCAGCGCTGGCATTCGACGTATTCTTCACGTCCATCGCGCGTCTCGATTTTAATCGGGAGTAGGCCGTAAGCCGATAACTCGTAGGGACTGGCGCGCATGTCAATCTGCCTGGCTTCCCAAGACAGCAGGAACGTATCGGCGACTAATTCGCCGCTGCTCCAAGGCGCGATCTTAAACGCATAACGATAGAGATCCATCGTCACATGGATGCAGCCCTTCTGATCATGTTCACCCGTGTTTTCGCGAGTCAAAGGCAACCGATTCAGCGGCGCTGCTTGGGGCGTAAAGAAGCGAAAAGCATCAAAGTGAGTGCAGCGGACGCCATCGGCCTCGACGACGGCTTCAACTTCCTGCGACGATAACCTCAAGGGCGTGCGACTGTGTCGCACCTCGGGCGATTTGTAGATCATTGCCCATTCGTGCAAGCCGAAGCAATTCAACAAAGGAGGCCGACGGGCGATCCCTTCGAGATAGCCAATCGCCCAGTTTAAGAATTGTAATCGATGCTCGGGAAAGGATGTTGCCGGCAGAACGAGTCCGTCGTCGTGAGCGATAAATTCTTTCCACTCGACATCGCCCGGCAAGGCTCCTTCAAGAAGGACACCTGCACCCGGTGACCAGCGCAATAGCCTGCGCAGGCCGAAAAGAGAAATACTCGAAGAGAAAATCGTGAACGGGATGCTTGGCGCCGGCGGCCTTACGGCGGAGGCGCTCGGAAACATGCGGGCTCAACAAATCTCGGTGTTTTGCTTGCCGTGATTGCCAGCAGTGTTTGGTGAGAGAGATGATCATAGCAGCTATTTAACTAATCCGCGTGCAACGAGTTCAATCTTACCAAGCCGCCCCGCTTGAACTGGATGTTCAATTCATACCCGTCGAGAAGCCCAACACCGATAAGAGGCGTCGATTCCGCAGGTAGGGCAGTGATGATCTTCGGCTGACCATCCCAAAGCACGATGCCTCGATAGAATTCCATTTCAATGGCTCGGCCGTCTCCCAAAATAACTTTGTCTTGAACATCGAAACTCCAGCCGAGAGAGTGGATTTGGTCGAGCGGCAATGCCAGGCCGTTAGTGAATTGCGTATCGACTTCTGCAAGGAGTCTTACTTCTTCAGCGCCTTTGCCAACAAGAACAACTTCGATCTGGACCGTCAGATCCTCCGTAACAAGTCCGTCAATCATGAATCGATCTCCGGCGCAACACACCCAACCTGTGCGCGTATTTATAGCCAATCCGGTAGATTTGAAACTGGGGATCGTCGATACGCGCATATAGCCGATCAACGGCGGCGATCTCCGAGTCGTCCACTTCATATTCGCCCGTCTCGATGTCGATGGCCAGAATTCTTCCTTTGTTGCCCGGATCGACCTTGTCCTTGATCTGCGCATAGATTTCATCGGCCCGTCGTCGACGCTCCTCGACTGAATAGCGTGGACCTGAACTACCGATCAACTTTAAGCCCCGAATTGTTACTTCTACTCTCACATGAACTCCTTTCAACGGTGGTTGCCTAAGCGGCAGATTATGGACGCTCGCAATTTAGCCCGCAAGGTCAAATCGTGGCGCAGGCTTAAACGCTTGAACGGGCGCCCCAATGGATTCTGGCGAATTGGGACCTCAGGCGAGTGGCAAAAAACAATCTACCCCGCGCAATGGTAGCCCGAAGCGCAAGCAAGGGTAGGCGCTTCCCCTTGCTTGCGCTTTGGGCTACCATTGTGCGGGTGTTTTTCCTCTTGCCGTGCGCCTTACACTAACGCCACTCGCCTGCAAAGGAAAAAAGAGATCTCTCAAAACAGTGCGCCTAAGCTAGTATGTCGAATGTTGCAAGCTCGCGCTTGTGTACCAAAGGGTACCTTCAGGAAAGGTGCTCAAAAAAGTGCTACCATCGGGTAACGACGGCGCCTTGGCAGCTTACGCGACTCACTCGCCAGACTTGGCAAAGTCCCTTCAGGAAATATTTCCTGAAGGGACTTTGCGAGGAAATCGTGGCAAAACGCACAGCGTTTTGCATGCCAGAGCCGCGACGGTTGAGGAGCGCGTGAACTGGCGCTTTCTGGCGGTCGCGGCCCTGAGTTGCCAACGCACTCTAAGAGTCGCCTCTCTAACTGAAGCGCTCAGGAGACCCTTCTGGAAATATTTCCAGAAGGCCAAACGCGAGGAAATCGTGGGAAAACGCGCGACGACTTTCAATTACCGTAGTACGAGCGTCTCGCTTGTGCATCGCTCAAACGCTCGACGATCAACCGCCTGTCATTCTGACGGACCGCCTTCTGGAAATATTTCCAGAAGGCGAAACGCGAGGAAATCGTGGGAAAATGCGCTGCGATCTTGTGAGCCAGAGCCGACAACGACAAAGGAAATGGTTGATCATCAACCGCTTGATAGTCTCGCGCAGGTTCTGGAAATATTTCCAGAACCTGGAATGCGAGAAAATCGTGGGAAAAAGTGGCACCGTTCTTAGAGCACGATTGTAAACGTAACCTTACCGGTCGCAGCGCGAAGGACAGCGACTGTAGCGGGCCGTTGTTGACGGGCGAGCGCTCTCGCGCCTACCCTGCTCTTCCCACGAGATCAAATCAACCCATGATGCCCCAGATAGCGCTCGGCATCGAGCGCTGCCATGCAGCCGGTGCCGGAAGCGGAGATCGCCTGACGGTAATAGTCGTCGGCCACATCGCCTGCAGCAAAGACGCCTTCAACGCTGGTGAAGGTTCGATTGCCCGTTGTCCATTTGATGTAGTTTTTCGATGTCAGTTCCAATTGGCCATCGAGAAAGGTCGTGTTAGGCGTGTGCCCGATAGCGCAGAACATGCCGCCGGCGGCATACTCTTCAGCAATGTTTGATTTTACGTCTTTGATGCGAACCCCGTTCACGCCCTCTTTGTCGTTTCCAAGGACCTCATCGACAACAGAGTTCCACCGAATTTTGATTTTCGGATTTTTCAAAGCACGATCGGCCATGATCTTACTTGCACGCAGAGCATCACGCCGCACAACCAGGGCAACTTCGCTGGCGAATTTGGTCAAGTAGCTTGCCTCTTCGACAGCCGAGTCGCCTCCGCCGACTACGACGAGCGGCTTGTTGCGAAATCTCGGCAGGGCGCCATCGCAGACGGCACAGGCCGAGACGCCGCGGTTCTTGAAATTGTCTTCCGAAGGCAGCCCGAGATAGTTGGCCCGGGCGCCGGTAGCGATGATCACGGTCAACGCTTGCAGCGTTTCACCGCCGAGCGTGTAGAGTTCGAAAGGCTTCTTCTTGAAATCGACTTTGACAATGTCGTCGGTGACGACGCGAGTGCCAAAGTTCTTCGCTTGCTGGCGCATCAGTTCCATCAGTTCGGGCCCTTCGATGCCGTGGGATCGCGCCGGCTTATTCGCCTGCACCCAATAAGGCTGCATCTCTTCCGGCAGCGCAGTTTTCAGATACTGGCGGACATCGCCTGCAGGCCAACCGGGAAAGTTTTCGATTTCGGTGGTCAGGGCTAGTTGGCCGAGGGGCGAAGTTCCCTGTTGGCGGTTCGTCTCGTTGGCGGCGCCTTCGTAAACCAGCGGCGTAAGATTTGCTCGTGCAGCGTAGATCGCGGCCGTCCAGCCTGCCGGGCCGCTGCCGATGATGACTAACTTTTCCACTTGTTGCGACATGATTTCTCCTCGCGCTCTGTTGTCCGTTTCGTACTCTCCGTTGTAAGAAGAATACGGCTGCATCCCTCAACCGACGACGGGGCGACCAGAACTGCTAATGGATAGACTCACCGACCTCCGCGAAATCCTGCACTATATTCCCGAGTTTCGCGATCGCATCTTCACGATTGCAATCGACGGCGCCGTCGTTGCCGACGACAATTTTGGCAACCTGCTGCTGGACATTGCCCTGCTGCGCAGCCTGCGCATACGCGTGGCGATCGTCCATGGCGCAGGCCTGCAGATACGCCAATTGGCCGCCCGAGAAGGTTTGCGGGTCTCATCAAGCGATGGCACGGGCATTACCGACGAGTCAACCCTTCATCTCTCCATCACCGCCGCGAATCGTGTTTCGCATCAAATCCTGCAAGGGCTTGCAGACAACGATTTACGCGGCGCGTGCAGCAATGCGATTGTCGCGCATCCCGCCGGCATTCTCGGCGGCATCGATCATTTGTTCACGGGCAAGGTCGAACGCATCGACATGGCGATGCTGAAGTCACTGCTCGATGCGGACATCATTCCCATAATTCCACCGCTTGGTTGGGACGGCCAAGGACACACCTATCGGCTAAACTCTGACGCTGTTGCTGTTGAAATCGCCCGAGCCGCGCAAGCGGCCAAGCTCATATATCTCTCCGCGCATCGACCGCCCCGCATGGACGGCAAAGTCATCCGACACGTCACCATCGACGAAGCCGGCAACTTCCTTAAAAAGCGGCGCACTGACATCATGCCCGTGGAAGCAGTCTCGAAACTTGAGAATGGCGTGCGTGCTGCCCGCGAGGGGGTGGCGCGCGTTCACATAATCGATGGCACGGTCCAGGAGGGCATTCTTTCGGAAGTCTTTTCGAATGAAGGCGTCGGCACGCTCATCCATGCCAACGAGTACCAGTCAATCCGCAAAGCTCAAAAAAAGGATATTCGCGCCATCTACCAACTGATTCAGCGGGGCATCGAGACAGACGAACTCCTGCGACGCACGCGCTCAGAGATCGAACGGCAGATAGCCGACTTCTTTATCTTCGAAGTAGATAAGAACGCTGTCGCGTGCGCAGCGTTGCATAGTTACCCCGACGATAAAAAGGCGGAAGTCGCCTGCCTCTACGTAGATGCCCGCCTTGAAAACCAGGGGATCGGCGGCAAGCTGATTCACTACGCGGAGGATTTCGCGCGGGCCAATGGGCTCCACGAACTCTTCTGCCTCTCCACGCAGGCCGTTAACTATTTCGTACAGAAAGGGGGTTTTCGGTTGGCAACCCCCGACGATCTTCCCTCCAGCCGTCGCGACCTTTACGAGCGCAGCGGGCGAAAATCTCAGGTCCTCGTCAAGAAACTATAACGCATGACATAGCGGTTCTACCTGTCGTATCGCTCTCGAAAACGAACGCCTCTAGCCAATCCTGCTTCAAACTTCCGACATCGCTTCAATTCAGTCGATACCTAATTCGACCGGTGAAGCTCACCCACTTCTTCAACGGTGCAGGCAGTTGGAGAACCGCTCCTAGCCAAAAGATTCGGAGTGTCCCGCTATGGCCGTCTTCTATGTGATGCCGCCTCGGAAAATGCTTGGCGAACAAGTGGCGCAAATGCTCCGCCCCTACATACCTGGCCTCGCGATCGAAGGAAGTGTCTGTGCCGAATTTGTTGATTCTCTCGTTGCGAACTCCTCCGACGGGTCCGATTCTTATTTAGTGCATCGAGAAGACCTGCCCGTAGGCGAAGAAATGAAGAACGCCCTGCGCGAGACCTTTGGCGCCGAATCGGGCGACCGTGTGGTGGAAGTGTCCTTCGGGCTAAAGCACCATGAGCCCGTGTTGCGCGACTGGCAGCTTGAAGCGGCGTAGAGTTCGTTATTCAGTTGCTACAGATTCACGCAACCAATCGGAACTTGTTTCTGTTAGTCCTGAATATAGGTCGGCTTCAGTCGCGCCAAGAAAAGGAAATTGCGAGTTGAGCTTACAAATCCCTTCAACTCAACGCGCGGACGATGGCATTGAGCCGTTGGGTGGTTGTCACCGCAATGCCAACGCCCACCATGCCAAGCACGATCAAGCTAGTTGTGAGCAAGCGGAATGAGAGCGTCATCTGCCCGGCAACTGCAACCAACAGTATGGCGCCAACCAAAGGGACTGCGGCCGCGAGGCTTTGAAACCAGCCAAACCATCGGCTCGCTCGGGCCAGTTCAGCACGAACATTTTCATGCGAATGCGTGTCGGCATTAGCCAGCCGGGGATAGAACACGCGTAACACGACAAACTGGATTCCAAAGTGCGAATAGATTAAAGCTATCAAACCGGAAAGAGTGAAAGATAGCATAAAATGAGCGTATATTTGCCAGCTAACAGGGCCGGCGAGAACGTCAATGGTCAATGGAAAAAGCAAGCCCCCAGGCAACCAACCTGCGAGCGCCAAAATGATTCCCCAAGTTCCGAGCTTTAGCACTTGTGGGCGCAAGGCATCAATGTCGGCGCCTGTCATCGCCCCTGAATGTTCGACACGTCGCCACTGCCGAATGACCGGGACTACCAGTCGCAGCATAGCCGCTATCGCTATCGGGTACGCTATGGCATTGTAGGCGAGCACGATCGTGCCGAAAGCATGCTGCTGTGCGGCAGTCAGTTCTATTTCAATGGCGTTGTACGCGATGTTCACGATGGAGCCGGCAAATTGGGGCAGCAGCGTTAAGGCAATGAGCATGAACACGGGCCGTCTGAGAGCCAACGAAGTCAAAGGCCCGCCCGAGGGGAGGGCATGCTGGTAGACGGTGATTTCGAAAGCATGAACCAAAGCGTGCGCACAAGTCTCCGGCGTTCGCGTAACGACGGGCAGGTTCGGGATCGAGACACCGCCGCAATACTCGCTCCAGCACGGGGGGCATACCGGGCTCATCCCAGCGGCACTCCTCACAAAATGCCTGCTCCAGCCGAAGAAGATCGAGGGGGCCGGCGCCATCCGGTAGCGCAAACGGCACTCGGCCCGTGAGCAATTCGAAGAGCAACAAGCCAAGCGAATAGATGTCGCTTCGTTCTCCGACCGGGGCATCACCGGCTCGAAGAAACAGCGTCAGTTGTTCGGGCGACATGTAGTGGATGGTGCCGCCAATGCGCGTACCCGCGCCGCTTTGATCCGTACCGACAGAGACATTGAAATCGGCAAGCAGCGGTCGGCCATAGGGATTGATCAAGACGTTTGCAGGTTTGATGTCGCAATGCAGCACCCCTCGGCGATGGGCAAAATGCAGGGCGTCCGCCAGTTGCCCGCCGATGCGACAGACGGCGGCGGCATAGTCGCAAGCGGCCAGCGTCTGCCGATTGCGCAGGCCGGCCGGATCGAACGGAACTTCCTCGCGCAGTTCACTGCCGATCGCGTCTAAGATTTCCTGACCGTGAGCCGGACGGTTTTTTATTCCATCGTGGAGATGAGTTATCACATGGGCTAAGGTCGTCCCTGGCACATATTGCAAACAGAGGCAATGTTTGCCCGTTTGCGGATCGCTAAACTGCGCATGGACGCGAACTATATGCTCATGTTCCAGTTCGGCCAGCGTTTGCCCTTCGCCCAAGCCCCGGCTTTCCGACACTTTGAGCGCGACTCGTCGATCGAGCGTCAGTTCATGGGCGAGATAGACGATAGCAAAGGCGCCTTTGCCGAGCTCCCTTAAAATGAGGAAGTCACCAAAACGGTCGCCACGATTGAACGGCAGGGGCGCTGATCGGGGCAACGATTCCACCAACGTAGGCCGGGAGATGGCATCGGCGCTCGAAACCGCAAGGCGATCTTCCGACTCGGCCATCCGCTCGGTCTGTACGGGCATTTTGACGAAGCGCTCCCTATTATTTACAATCACACACACGCCATACTACTTCCCAACCCCAAACGGCGTTACAACCACAGTCCCATTCAAGTGACCGCTCAAAATTGCCTTGCCATCGGGGCTGAATACGGCGCAGTAGACAAGAGATTTCAGCTTTTTCGTGAATTTCGGCTTGGCATCGATCAAATCCCAGACGGAAATATTCCCGGCATAGCCTGCAGTCAAGATGCTTTTCGCATCTTTCGACCACGCAACGCCATAGAGGTCGTCCGGCGTTGGGCCGAATCGCTTTACCTCACGGGGGTCTTTCACCGCGACTGGCTCGGCATCTTTCTTCGGGTCTTTCGCCTTCATATCCTTGGCATCCTTAGGGTCTTTGCCATCCTTCGGGTCTTTCGCTTTTACTTCAGGAGGAGGCGCAATACTCAGATTCCAAACGCGCATCGTTCGATCTTGGCTGACAGAAACCAAGGTATCGTTGCTGCCGGCAAAGACAACACCCGTCACACTCAGCTCATGCCCTTTCATCTGGGCTATTTCTTTTTGACCGGGCACATCCCAAATTTTGATGATGCCGTCCGCGCCGCCTGAAGCCAGCCGTTTGCCATCCGGCGAGAAAGCGACGGAGTGAACGGTCCCGTTATGTGTCCCCAAATTCTTTGTTTCCGTGCCGGCGCTTGGGTCCCACAGTCGAACGCTTTTATCCGCGTTGCCACTGCCGGATGCAAGCAATTTGCCATCGGGGCTAAAGGCAATCGTATCCACGATATCAGTATGGCCTTTGAGTTCCTTGATCATCTTGCCATCGGCAACGTTCCAAATCCGTATCACCCGGTCGTGACTGCTGGAAGCAAGCAGTTTGCCATCGTTGTTGAAGGCCACGCAATAAACGGGATCGGCATGCCCCGGCAATGTTTTGATTTCTTTAATCGTGCCGTCCGCATACTCCCAGAGTTTCACCAACTTATCGAACCCGCCAGTGGCAAACGTTTTGCCGTCTGGACTGAACGCGATTGAATGAATGAGATCGCTATGTCCTTTGACTTCCGTCTCCATGGGCTCTGCAGCCAAGATCGAGCATGTGCCGATAAATGCAGCGGCTACCAACAAAAGTCGAAACATGAAGAGATTCCTGCACTGCCTATTACGAACGGCTGAAGTAAAACGCGTGATAATAAGATATGCAATTGATCGGCTTTGTGGTTCGAACGGAAACGCGCTGCTAACGAGACTTCCATCTCTCCACAGGAGTTATGTTTTCCTGAAGGGATTATGCAGAGGGCGTTCTGGAATTGTGCTGAAGTAATTAATGGAGAAAAGCAGCACACAGATGATAAACAAGACAACAATGATCCATGTCGTTAGGTTGGCGCGCCATTTCACGGCTCACCGCACCTGCAGGAAAGTCGTCTGCCGATTGGAAGTCATCGTTTCCATGACTTCCTGTTGAATCTCGAGAAATGCTTTGGCGCATTCCGGATCGAATTGTTTGCCTGACATCTGCCGCACTTCTTCGAAGGCAACCTCTGGCGGTCGGCCCTTTTTATCCGCGTGATACGGGCGATTGGAGGTCATGGCGTCAAAGGCGTCGGCCACGGCAACGATGCGCGCCAGCTGAGGTATCGCTTCCGCTTCCAGTTTATCGGGATAACCCCGTCCATCCCAACGCTCGTGATGCGAGCGCACAATCGGGATGACCGGGTGCAAATCGGGAATGGTCGAAATGATCGCGGCGCCCTTTACGGTGTGCGTTTTCATAATCTCGTATTCGGCATCGGTCAGTTTGCCCGGCTTCCGAAGAATTTCGTCGTCGATGCCGATCTTGCCAATGTCGTGCAGGGGTGTGCCGATGCGAATCAGGTCAATGTCTTTGGCGGAGAGATTGAGCTTTTGCGCTAACAGCAGTGAGTAGTTGGTGACACGCGCCGTATGGCCGCCGGTATATTCATCGCGCAGTTCGACGGCTTGCGCGAGGATCGTGATGGTGTTCAAGAAGAGATCGCGTTGCCTTCGCAAAAGGCTGGCGCATTCAATTCCCGCTGATACGTGGGCGGCTAAAGCATCAGCCAAGTGAAGATCATCTTCCGTAAATGCTTTTTGCCAATAGCTGCGATCGAGATGCAGCACGCCAAGCCGTCGACGCGGTGTGCGCAGCAACACGCAAAGCACAGACGCCATCGCCCCATCGGCAATGCTGACAGCCGCCTTCAATTCCGCATCGTCTTCGACGGAGCAGCAGAGGATCGATTCGCCACGACTGAAACAACGCTGAGCCAGTTTCTTGCTGAAATGGAAGCGCCCGGCGCTTCTCCCTTGCCTGAAGCTAAAGCTCGCAAGCGCAAACCGCCGTCCGGAGCGTCCGCCAACACAATAGCACCGCGCTGGGCATCGAGCACGGAGACGGCATCGTTCAAGATCGAATGGAGAAGCTCGTCTTCGCTTTCGGTGGTGACGAGATGATGCCCGGCGCGCAGCAAGGCCATCAGTTGATCGCCGGCGCGCGGGCAGTGATTTCGATCGAAAGCGAGGCGTTGAAAGCCTTCTTCCCAGGATGAGCTGGTCGAGGCTTCAACTAAAATTTGATCGGAAGAGGGTCCGTTCGGCGCGTCGGCGGCCTCGATGATTTCGACCATCATCGCCACTTTGCCGAACTGGATGATGTCGCGGGCGTGGAGCTGGCGTTCGCCGTTGCCAAGTCGAACGCCGTTTACGTAGGTGCCGTTCGTGCTGTCGAGATCGCGAACCCACCAGCCGCTATCGACGTTGCGCACCTCGGCATGGCGTCGGCTGACGGAGCTATCGTCGAGCACGATTTCAAGTGTGCCAAGGCGGCCGGCCCGGAGAAGGGACTCCGATTCCCAGACCTTCCCCTTCACGTCGCCGCTTATGCCGCGAAGCCGTAAAGGCTGCTTCATGACCCCGGCCTCCCCTTGCCCATTTGCCGCGCGCTTGCGACCCGTACTGCTTTGGCCCGACTGCAATTGTAGCACATTAACGCCCTGCCAACAGCGAATCATCGTCATGAGCATAAAAGAATAGACCAAACTTACGTTCGATGCAAAACTTTCAGCCGGCATCGCCGAAGTTTCCGCTGGTCCGAGCGGGATGCGTAAGCGACGGAAAGCCTTGATCCCTTCCGACAAGTGACCGAACTTCATCGCCGCGATGAACGCATCGATCCGTCGCACTGCATGGTCCAGCGGCGCCAGACGGTCTAACGGAAACTGTAACGATCGATCTCGCTGAGCTTTCGCAAGCGGACCTCGGCAGCAGGTCCTAAATATTTCGGAATATTCTCGTTGCTTTCTTCCTATATCCACAACAGATGGTTACAAAAGGAACTCTTCACACGCCCTCACGCTTCCTGCTCGCGGTTATCTGCTCGCGCATTTGAAACCACCGCCCTCATTGCACTTCCCTTCGCAAAAATATAAACTTGCCTATCGGAAAAACCTCTTCGATCCTTCTGAGTATTCCCATGCATTCGGCACTTCGGTTCGGTTTGGCCCTTTACCTTAGCACCCTGTGCGCGCTGAAAACAAACGCTGCTGAGCCCGCGAAAGAAGAAGGCGCTATTACCTGCAGAAGGGCGATGTCGTTCTTTTCCTCGGCGATTCCATCACGGCGGAAACAAAATACTATTGGATACTCTTTAACGATCTGAAGGATAAGTACCCCGACCTCGGCATCCCCGATCAGAAGTGGCAGAAGGATGAATTCACCGGCAAAGGGATCAAGTTCATCAACGCCGGCGTCAGCGGAGACATCGCAGCCGGCGGGCTGAAACGGTTGCCCGATCTGATCGCCAAGCACAAGCCGACGGTTTGCGTCGTCTGTTTCGGCATGAACGACCGTGTAAAGGATCGCAAAGGTTATCAGAAAAACATGCAGGCAATCGTGCAGAAGTGCAAAGAGAACAAGATTGCCGTCACTGTTTTAAGTTCGCCTTGCGTCGATACGGTATCAAAGCCAGATATGCTGCCGTTGGTCAAGATCCTGGAAGAACTGCGCGACGAAGCGAAAGAAGTGGCCGACAAAGAAGGGGCCATCTTTGCCGACTGCTATGCTCCCTTCCGCAAGCTGATGGAAGAGCGTAAACGAGCGATGAGCTATGGCGATGGCATCCACCCGAACGACGCCGGGCATCGCTTGATGGCCGACACCTTGCAACAAGTTTGGGGCTTCGGCAAGCTTATCGCTAAAGAGGGCGCCGCTCGGCCGACAGTGGTAGCGAAAGTCGCCAGTGCTTCAAAGGATAGCAGCGGCTTCTTCGGCGGCATTACTTGGGAAAAAATGACGATCGCGCCCGAAGTGAAGACCTGCGAATTCATCTGGGTGCATCCACGCACCAATGCCGTTTATGCTTTCTGCAACAAAGGCGAAGTTTATCGATCGACCGACGAAGGCAAAACGTGGAACTACCTGAGCAGCGACACGCAAGCCCGGCCCACCGGCATGGTGCAACAAGTCGTCCTCGATCCCAAAGACGACAACCGCTTTTACGTGACCACGATGTACGGCGGCCTATCGCCGTTCGTCACCTCCGACGGCGGCAAGACATGGAAAGGCCTGGGCCTAGGCCATTGCGATTTCATGGCCGTCGATTTCACCGATATGAAGCAGAATCTCGTGTTGAGCAACCAACACGAAAGCGCCAATGGCTTCCGCGTCAATCGCAACGCCTCCGCTGAAAAGCCGACCAAGAAAGATTGGGAGAACATCGACATCAAGGATGTGTCCTCGGCGGCGTTCATGCACATCATTGATAGCAAAACGTGGATACTCGGCGGTATGGCCTGGGGGCATGGCAAGTCGGGCGTCTATCGAACTGAAGATGCCGGCAAGACCTTCAACCTACTCGCTGACGCCAGCGCCGCCGCGCCGACGAACCGCTGCTGCTTCCAAGAGCACAAGGGCGCCTTGATATATCTGAGCGGCAAGGGGATTGTGATCAGCAAAGATCAAGGCAAAAACTGGGAGGTGATAGCCACGCCGGAACTGCCGCACACACTCACCTTCACGCCCGATGGCGCCGCGTGGCTGGCCGGCCCGAAAACGCTTTATCACTCGACGGATGAGATGAAAACCTGGCAGCCGGTCGCATCGTCGCTGGCAATCAAAGATAACTTCTTCGCCATCAATGCTTCCGGAAAGAGTATGTTTTTGAGCAACTACGGCGGCCTGATCCAGCGCGGAACCTGGGGTGAACGGCCGGCCGAGCTTGTTGTCTGGAGCGGCGATATTCCGGTCGGGCAGGCCTGGTCGCAATATGGGCCCAAGGGCTATCTAAAGGTGACGCCCAAGGCTGGCATCAATGAAACCGGCCGAGGTTTGGAACTCCATATGGATGGCGACGGCTATCGCGGCGGCGGCTTGAACTGGAAGGGTTGGTATCCGGCCGAAGCGTGCGATGACGCTTCACGTTATACAGCGCTCGTTTTTCATATCCGACAACTCACGAAAGTGGAGGATGCAGACCTGACTGTAGGTCTTGTGGACAACCTCAAGCGAGACAAAGGCGCCGTGATCAGCAATACGCTGAACGTTGTGGCCGATGGCGGGGCTGACAAGATCGACGGCGAATGGCGCCGCGTGGTTCTCCCGCTCAACCGCTTTACGCACGGCAAACCCTTGCAATTAAGCAAACTTTGGCAAATTGATTTTTCCAACTACGGCAACAAGGAACTTACGTATCAGATCGATCGCATCGGCTTCGCGATCGAAACCGTGCCGGCGCCGCGATTCAAAGATGGTCCCGGCTACGCGGCTAATGTGAGCGTCAATCTCGAAAAGACGTTGCACCACGTCAGCGATGGCATCTACGGCGTGTGCGGCTTGCCCCGGGAAAAGTTGAGTGAATATCATATCCCGATTACCCGTTGGGGCGGCAACCCCGCTACACGATACAACTGGCAGCTAGGCGTTGATGCTGCAGGCGCCGACTGGTACTACCGCAATCGCGGCAAACTGCTCGAGCGCTTGAGCGACACCGGTTATCTCTCCCATATCGAACGCAATCAGGTTATCGGCGCTACCACCTATCAAACGATCCCGATGATTGGCTGGGTGGCGAAAGATGGACACAGCTACTCCTATTCGATCGCTAAATACGGCAGACAAAAACAATCGGAGCCAGGCAATCCCGATGTCGGCAACGGAATTCGGGCAGACGGTAAGCTGATTACCGATAACGATCCGCTCGACACATCAGTTCCAGCACCTCCAGAATTCATTGGCGATGCCGTTCGCTTCGTGGTGAAGAAGGCAGGAAAAGCTGATGGCTCCGATGGCGTGCCGGGCGTCAAGTATTGGGCGCTCGACAACGAGCCGATGATCTGGCATGGCACCCATCGCGATGTGCGACCCGAACCACTCGGTTACGATGAGCTCTGGCAGCGGACGCTTAAGTATGCTGAGGCGATCAAGAAGGCCGACCCGACCGCCAAGGTTGCTGGATTTTGCAGTTGGGGCTACACCGATCTCTCCTACTCCGCATTGGATGGTAAAGACGGCTATAAGGCCAAGCCGGACTTCGCTGCGCATGGCAAAGTGCCGCTCGGCGAGTGGTTCATCAAGAAATGTGCCGAGTATAAGAAAGAACATGGCAAGGCACTGGTCGATGTCTTTGACGTTCACTGGTATCCACAAGGACAAGTGAGAGGCCAAGGCGCCTATCTCGGCAAAGGACTGATGCCTGAGATTAATGAATACCGCATGCGCTCGACCCGCGACCTATGGGACAAAAAGTATGATCAGGAAAAAGGGATAAGCTGGATTCGCAACACGGAAAACTATGCCCCTGTTGCGCTGTTGCCGCGCGTCCGCGAGTGGATCGACAAGCACAACCCCGGCATGGAAATCTGCCTCGGCGAATACAACTTCGGCGGCGCCGACAACATCACCGGCGGCTTAGCCCAGGCCGAAACCTTTGGCATCATGGCCCAAGAAAACATCGATCTGGCATTCATCTGGTTCTCCCCTGCCGGCACGCAGGAACTCGCTTGGAAACTCTTCCGCAGCTACGATGGCAACGGCCGCGGCTTCGGCGATCAATTCCTGGGTTCCAGCAGCGATAACCCAGACTTATCCGTCTTCGCGGCCAAGCGCAAAGTAGATGGGGCCATTACTTTCGCAGTTATCAACAAGAACCTTCACGGTCCTTGCCAGGTAACACTGGATGTATCGAAGTTGAAAGGCGCCATGCATGTATGGCGTTTCGACCAGGACACCGAGGACAAAGTAATCGAGGTCAAAGAGCAAGCGAAAGAAGTCGATGGCAAAATTGAAATCACCGTACCCGCGGCGAGCGCGAGCATGGTGGTGGTGGTGGAGTCCAAGAATTAGCGCAAAAAACAAGGTGACTCAGCCGAGAGATTGATCTTTTTGGGAAAGTGGCTGCTTTGGCCGCGGCATCTTGAGGTTACTGAGCCGGTAACAGGGAGCGAGTGAATGGTAGCTCCGTTCCACTTGAAGTGAGTCAGCCGACGATCTGATTGTGCCGGAGCGTCCTATGGACGTTATCAGTCATGAGGTCCAAGTCCCATTGGCCAACCAACGTGGCATCAAGAGTGAACAGCAGTCGCGCTTCGCTCTCCCTCAATGCGGCTTCGGTGCGACTGCGCTCCGCGATGCTCTGTTCCAACTCGGCGTTCTTCTTCGCCAGCTGGCGCTGTATGGTACGTAACTCACTGTTCACGCGGCCCATTTCAGCGTTTGCGAGAATAGGCATGCAGTCTCAGAACCGCGCCAACGTTTTTCAGCCGGGAAACGAGAATGCGGCAGCGGGAAGGGGCTTCGGCCCGTCTCTCTGTGGCCAAGGCCGGTGCGCATGTTTCCCTTCTCTTATGTGACAGGAAAAGATGAAAACAAACCAATCAAGTCAACTGTCGGAAGTGTCAGATCGCATTCGAGCGGCCGTGGAAAAGAACCCCCGGAAAATGACGCTGCAGCTGGCTCGCGATCTTGATGTACCCGAAGTTGAAGTCATCCGAGCCTTTCCGATTGAGCGTGTTTGCGAACTTCATATTTCCCGCTGGGAAGAGTTACTTCGTAGTTTCGACACATTGGGTTTGATGCGGGTCTTGGTTTCCAACGGCGCGACGACCATTGAAGTTGACGGTCAATTTGGCGGGTTCAGCACTTCCGGGGAATTCTTCAACGTCCAGACCGATACGCTGGACATGCACATCCGCTGGCAGCAATTAGCTGCCGTCTTTGCCGTTGAGAAGCCCGGCCACATGGACGGCACGTCCACTCGCAGCTATCAATTCTTCGATCGGGCCGGCGCTGCCGCCCTGAAAGTCTTTCTCAATTTCGGAGGCCCGATCTCTCCCGAACGCGAGGCACACTTTACCGCATCGCGGAATGAATTCGCTCTTGTTAGACAAGGCAAATGACGGGTTAGCCGCGACGCTGTGCGGAGCGAGAATGCGTCAAGCGCTATCTCGCTCCGCACAACGTCACGGCTAACAGGCCCGCACATTCACTAAGTTTTGCAGCAACTGTCGCGTGCAATTTTCCCAGGTGAATTGACGGCCGTGGTGGGCGCATTCTTGAGCGTTGCCATCGCGCAATGCCTTTTCAACCGCGACTCCAAGATCGTTGTCTAATGCACCGATGCCCGGACGGGTGATGATGTCAATTGGTCCAACAACAGGATACGCTGCCACCGGAACGCCGCAAGCGAGAGCCTCAATGATGACCAGGCCGAACGTATCCGTCACGCTGGGAAAGACGAGCAAATCGGCGCTGACATAGCACTCGGCCAGTGCTTCGCCATTGCGATAGCCCAAGAATTTTGCTTCCGGAAAGCGCGCTTCGAGATGTTCGCGCAGCGGACCATCGCCAACGATCACCTTCGTTCCCTGAGTCTTCAGCTTCAAGAAGTCTTCGATTCCCTTCTCTTTCGAGACGCGGCCTACATAAAGCAGAACGGGCCTGGGCCAATCGAAAAAGGTCTTCGGGCGCGGGTGGAATAGGTCGAGATCGACACCGCGCGACCAGCGCTTAAGCGGTGCACGAAACCCTCGCTCACGCAGTTCATTTTCAAGCGAAGGGGTCGCCACCATGATAGCCGACGACCTGTTATGAAACCAACGCATGAAGCGATAACTGATGGCGGTGGGTATAAAAGCGAGGCGTTGCAGATACTCCGGAAATTTGGTGTGATAGGAAGTGGTGAAGAAAAAACGGCGACGCCGACAGAAAAGGCGAACCGCCAGGCCAAGTGGCCCCTCTGTAGCAATGTGAATGGCATCGGGCTCGAACGTATTGATGGTTCGCACGATCTCATTCTGCCAGGGCATTCCGAGCCGAATTTCGGGGTAAAGTGGGCAGGAGAGCCCGCGAAACCGGGTTGGCTCGATGACTTCAACTAGGTGCCCGAGTTGCCGCAAGCGTTCAATGGTGGTCGTCCATGTGCGGACGACGCCATTGACCTGCGGATGCCATGCGTCCGTGGCGAGCAGAATACGCAACGATTTAACTCCTTGCCGGAGAGTAAGCGATGCCTCCCGATCCACAGAAACGCCAGTTGCGTCAATTGAAGCGCGTCGTGAAACGAGCCGGCAGCAAACACCGCCGCCGCGCCCTTAAAGAGCAACTGGCAGCCAACCCCGAAAGCGCGGCCGAGGTGGAAGAAGACCTTGGTCGGCACCGGTCCGACACGCTCAATGGCCTCGACCGCGAATCCACGCGAAAGCGCGATAAGGGAGAGGCGAGTGAAACGGCGTAAAGCAGTCGGGTGATGACTCTCAAGTTAGCTCTTTTCGCAGAACCCGATTGCTCACGCAATTCGGCTCGCCTGTGGCGAGCAGAGGCGAGCCGAACTGCGTGAGCAGTCGGGTGATGATTCTTAAGTTCACTCGGCTTCAAAGCCCGATTGCTGACGCAAAATCGGATGTTACCGTCTTTTAGCATGGATGTTTAAAAATAGGGTGCAAGATTGTGTACGACAGCCGGAAAATCAAGTGTTCGAGCTATCTCGACAAGATGTCGATGATGAGTGAAAAGAATTACCTGGGTCTTTTTAGCCAATTCCGCCAGACAATTAAGAGTCGCTCGAGCCCGCACATCGTCGAAATTGATAAGAACGTCGTCGACAATCAATGGCATCGGCTCGCGATCTTTTAAATGGTGTTCAATGCCCGCCAGCCTGAGCGCAAGAAATAGCTGGTCACGAGTTCCGTCTGACAACCCCGAAACGTGAACACGCGCATCAGTCCGGTTCGCTGCCGACCGCACTGCGATCAGCACGTCAGAACCCTCTTCGTTGTCAATATCGATCCCCGAGAATGCGCCTGCCGTAAGCGTTTTGAAAAACGCTCCGGCCCGGTGCAGCAGAGTGTCTTGATTGCGTGTCCGATACATTTCTTTTGCTTTTTCCAAGGCCGTTAAGGCCAAGTGAAGTGCCGCGTATTCGATAACCTGATCCTTGAGGCTCGAAACCATCAAGGTAGATTTTTGCTGGGCGTCTGCGGCTGCGTCGGAAGCCTGGCGATGCCCTGCGATGACGCGTTCCGTTTCGCCTGCATCGGCTTCGGCGATTGTTACCTCGGAGTCAAGTTGATTCAATCGGCGCGAAAGGCCATTTAATTGTTCATCTAAACCTTCGCGATGGCTCAGAGCGGAGGCGATAAACGTCTCTAGCGGTTCCCCGAGGGCAATTTGCGCTAAGGCTTCTTCATATTGGCGCACTTGCAATGCCACCTCAGCCCGCTCTCGGGCTCGTTGCACAGCTACAGGGATGGCATCGGCCTCCACGCCTGCCTCCGAGGCAAGCGCTTCAATGGCCGCCCGCGCCTCAGTCAGATTATGATCTGTTTGTCCCAGCCTTTTCTTGACATCATCTAGTTGTTTTGAAAACTCTTCCTGCAGGGTTCGCTGTGCGCAGGCTGCCTGAAGTGCAGTTTCGAGGTCGCGAAAGTCAGCGTCGATCGATTCGGCAGTAGTAGTGCGAGAAGAGGGGTCGAGCCGGTGTCGTAAAGTACTGACACGTTCAAGTAAACGATTTCTTTCGGCAGTAATCTCTCGGACCCGGGCATCCTTCTTTCGCATGTCACGGAGGTGCTGTTGCATCTGATCGATTCGCTTCAAATATTCTTGAGAAGTCTCGATTGATGGGGAAACGTCTCTCAGGCGAAGAACCGCTACCGCTTGGGTCCATTCAAGATTCCATTCATCGCGTCGCCCCTTGGCCTTGGCCTCGTCGTTTTCCGCCTGCCCCACAACGATCTGAAGCCGTTTCATTTCATCACTTAGCTTTTCTCTCTTGTTACCGAGAGACTGCGCGTCGGCGACTGCTCGTTTCGCCAACCCCACCGCTTCCGTCAGAGTCTTGGCCTGCCGCGTTGCGGCACACGCCTCCGATAGGCGGCCGCGCAAATTTGCGATTCGATGTTTGCAATCGTCGCATTGCTGCAGGTTACCGTGCCAAAGATTGAGGCGTTCAACCAACTTAGTCCAATTGGTTAACCATACCTGCATAACCTTCGGAGTATCTGCAGTGATCCCCAAGGGTTGCCATATCCGCTGCCATCTTTCGTCGATCGATCCAAGATTCTCATTAGCAACGTGCTGCTCCTCGGCCAGCGATTCGAGGCGAGCTTGCTGTGCTTTAAGCTGCTGTTGCAATGACTGATAGGCTGCAACCCGGTCGGCCTCATGTCGCAACCGGTCTGCGATCGTATCGCAATAGCGGACCGATATTTCGGCTGCGTCGATGAGGGATCGTCCCGGAGCATGCCTACTAGTGAAATCCAGCTCGAGTTTTTGTCCGTACTGCCCGTCCAAGCGGAGCCTAATGCAATGCAAGCCTACATCACGGTCTTGTCGCGAGATCGTCAATTCATCAGCAGTGGGCACCGATTCAGTGCCTACCTTTTTGATAAGCGATGCCCGATTGTCCGCAATTCTTGTGGCAATTTCGTTTTTTTCGTCGCTTATCCTTTTGATTGCGGCGTGTGCGCTCTCGAACTCCTGGCGAAAAGACTCGATGAATTCCGCCAAAGGGACCGATTGAGCGGCCGCCTTCTGCCACGGCCCTTGTGCCGCCGGGTTGAGGCGTGCGAAATCGTCTGCGAGCCGACGCTCTTCCGCTTGAACTACCTTCTTGAGTTTTTCCAGATCCTCTTCGGTTGATCCCGCTGCTGCTATTTCGTCGATAGCAACTTCCCAGAGGAAAGTGTTTGTCGAGGGCGGCAAACTATTCAGCTTCTCGCATGTCTCCGCAAGCGATCTCTTCGCTTCGCGTACTGCATTTTCGCGACGGCTTACGTCTTCAAACACGGCCGCGCGTTCGTTGGCCAAACTGTTGATCCGGTTCCGTTCATCTTGTCGCGGCATCAATCCATCCATTTGTTCCCAATTCGTCGTGCCTGTTAAGCCGCGATAGATGTCGCGCGCATTGCCGAGTTCATCTATGCTGAAAGTGTGGGCCTTCACCTCTTCTTCGCGGCCCTTCAACTCGGCGCCTACCAATTTCCTTAGTTCGCCGATCTCTACTTCCTCACCGAGTATCGCCGCAGAAGGCATTTCTCGTGTGAGTGCTTCGGTAAGTTTTTGCTGATCTGATTCCAGACCGCGCTTTTCGCTGGTCGCCATTGCGAGCTTTGCGCGATTTTTCCAGCTTGATATCGAAGTCGCTTGAAAGAATCGGTGCGTCCGCAACTGCCTCTAATCGCCCTCGCGCCGTCCTTAACAGGTCAATAGTCGGCAGTGACGCCCTATATTGGTTTAATAAAGTCAATTTCATACGTATTTCCACGCGCTCCTTCGTAAGGCGAAGTGCGTGCGCGCGGGCACCAGTGGCTTCAATCTCCGCATCGTTGAAAGTTGCAGGTGCAAGAGCTAATTGGACTGTCTGTTTTATCCACTCGGCGTGTTCCCGAATTCCTTTGACAATTGGCTGCTTCTTGCCACCCGATAAGTATAAATCAGTTTGCCGGTTCCGTAGTCGCTGAGACAAGATCCGCAGATCTCTCATACCTGCTCCAGCCGCGAACAAAGCAGTGCCGAGTTCGCCCTTCCCACCCGCTATCGTCGTACCCCCCTCCCTCAGGCGATCAGCGTCCAAACCAAATAATTGTTCGAACTGGCTCTTATCAAGTCCTCCCAAGAATTCTGTTAAGCGGCGGTCGGCAATCACTTCTTTGTCGCACGTCTTCCGTAGAGTATCCTTATTTCCTTTTCGGCGAATGCATTCGAGGGTTGCAGCAGCCGCACTTTCGATCAATGCATGAACGCGGAACTGCTCGAATTTGAAGAGAAAATTGTCTTTCGACTGACCCGGAAATCCAAATAAAAACCCTGACATCCCGCGAAGCGCAGAACTTTTCCCGGCTTCGTTCTCACCGAACACTATCTGCAAGCCGCCGCGGCTGGTCAGATCAAGCGTCTGTTGTTCGAACGGGCCAAACGTGCGATAGGTGATGTTAAGGAACCTCATCGATCTTGCTCCCGGCTGCATTCACTACTCAAGTACATGGCCGCCAAATCAAAAATGTCGTCGCGGCACTTATCAAAGATTTGCGCAGTTCGTGGGGCAATGCTTTCTTGAGTCTGCCGCAGTCATCGGAAGCGAAAATCGAATCCATAGATTGTGGGTTTGATCGCAGGCCGGCGAGTACCGTTCGCAGTTCCGCACCGGCGTCCCCACCACCGTTCGAATCCTCTCGCTGTCGCTCCACAACAAGCTTAGGTCTGATCTTTTCGATCCAAACATCGGACCCTACTTGTGCTGCAAGATCGAATCGAAATCGCTCCATATTTTCGGTGATGTGACGATGAATTGATTCGTTACAGGAAACCTTGACACGAACAGCCAGTGTGCGCCCATCCGCTTGTGCACTGGCATCGGCGACTTCTTTGACCGCCGCCTCAATCGCATCGTCTAGAGTGGTGGAGTTTATTGCATCGACCGCCACTTCTTCCCAGCGAAATACGTCCAAAGCGCGAAATTCCGGCCGCGCTACATTCCGGCCGTCGACCTTCACTAGCAGGCAGCCCTTTGGTCCGGTCTCACCTACATCCCGCCCTTGAATGTTGCCTGGGTACTCGACGCGAATTTGTGCCGAACCATTTACCGACTCGCGCTTATGGACATGGCCCAGCGCCCAGTAGTCATATCCGAATGCAACAAGCTCCGCGAAAGTGCAGGGAGCATACGGTTTATGCCCTTCACGGCCTTCAAGGGCTGTGTGAAGGACGCCGATGTTGAAGTATCCGGGGATCGGCGATGGATACTTCGATGCTATGTTTCTAGTTTCTGCTTGGTTTGCATAACCCTGCCCGTGCAGTGCAACACGGAGATGGTCGAATCTAACCGTATCCGATTTAGCTGTCGGAAAGAGGTGCGGGCGAGTATTTTCAGGGAGCGTCAGATGTCCCGTAATACGGCTCTCGGCATCGTGATTGCCGCTAAGCAGTACTACCGGGATACCTGCCTTGTCGAGTCTACGCAACTCATTGACGAAAAATAAACCTGTGTTGTAATCACGCCAATCCCCGTCGTAGATATCGCCGGCCAAAATCACGAAATCGACGCGTTCCTGTATTGCGAGATTCACTAGGTTGGTAAACGCTCGTCGAGTTGCACCGCGAAGCGCGTCAACTGAAGCGCCTTCGTATTTATCGAGACCCCGTAAAGGGCTGTCGAGGTGAATGTCTGCCGCGTGAAGAAACTTGAACATTCCACACCCTCAGCCACGGCTCGATTGCGAAAATGCATTACGGTTTTTGGTTTATCAATTTTCAGGGAACTGACGGTAGTCGGTCAGGTCAAATCTGCATCCGGGTCATATGTCATGTATACCCACTCAACCGTATCAAAAGGTTTGAGTTCATACTCGCCACAACCAACAGTAACCAATTGCCCGTTCACACGTAACATCCAGTTCTGACGCACTTTACCCGACATGTCGTTTGCCTGATCACCGATTTGCGTTACGAAAGCGTTAGCGCCACTGCCTGTAAATTGAAATGACAGCCCGTGCGGCTTCTCTGAAGCTCTCTCAAGTGCGTCCAACGCCATCATCCGCTTGTACCATTCGAGCTCAAAAACCATAGCGCAGCCGTCGCCATATTTGAGCATAAGGGTGATAATGCGCATCAAATTTAACATTGCCGTTTCCCCGGTGAATGCTCTGGAGAAACTGTATCAGAAGTTGAACAGACCACAAGTTCAAAACTGGATTTTTCGACCAACGATGTCGCATAAATGATTTTGCATACATTTGACTAAATAAAACGTTATTTGATAACAAGTTACGACAGGAAAGTATTTACAGATACCTTGAAAAAATATTCCTTGATTCGGTCGCTGGTGTCTATGCATTTATCAGCGCATCTAAATTTGCCTGCCCACAACCGCTCTCGACAACTCTTGCAACCTACGCTATCTCCCCACGCTGACGACATTGGCAATGTTGGCTATTTCGCTCCGGGAGTTTCCCATGATCGCTCGCGTTTGCGGTGTAATCGCGATGGCTCTGCTGGCGTCCACTGGCTGCTTTTTGGACGAAAAGAAGCCAGCGATGGGGAGCCGTAATGTTTCGATGCCGGATCGGGGATCGGTGCCGCAAGGCTCCATCGAGACGGCTACGCGCATCGATTCGCTTGGACGCCAGATATTGGGCGCCAATCCCGAGCTAGGCATTCGGCCCATGTTTCTTTCCATTGGCAGTCCCAATTTGACTGTCTTCCACAAAGGCACGACCGAGCTCTACGTTAGCGATGGCGTATGCAATAAGTGTAAGACCGATGCAGAATTGGCTGCAGTCTTATGCAGCGAACTAGGCAAGATGGTCGCGGAAAGCCAAACGAAGAGCGTGCGCAATCCGATGGATCGCGATCCGCCCTTTTCTCCGAGCGTCGGCAGCGATGTCGTCGGCGGCGACCGCGACCCCGATCGCACCCGTCTCGCCGAGCAGGCAATGTGGGAAAAGAAGAATCCCCGTGCGGCTTCAGCGCCCAACTTTCCGACGCCCGATGCCGACGATCTCTCGCGTAAATACCTCGCCAATGCCGGCTTCAGCGGCGATGACTTGTCCAAGGTTGCTCCCCTGCTTCGGCGTGCTGAAGCAAACCCGACATTTGAGAGCCAGTTGAATGGCGGCCGCAACAGCGGTCTTGGCATGCCAACATCGCCTTGAAAGTGATGTGTGTAGGACGGCTCTCCTGAGCCGTCCCTGTTCGCAGTAGACAGCTCAAGCGAGCCGTCCTACGGAGTGGTTTGATGTCCGCACGCCGTATACAAATCGTCGGTATCGCTTTTTCGCTGCCGCTGCTGGCCGCGTTGCTAGCCGGCTGTATGGGCGGCGGCTCGAAGCCCGGCTGGTCCTTGCCCGGCGCAGGTTCGGTCGTCGATTTCGATCCACACGCCAAACGGCTTGAAGTTCGGCCTAGCGAAACTTCTCTGGTAGTCGGCCGACAACTGGTCTTGCTCGCAACAATTTACGACGAAAACAACAAGCCGCGAACGAAGCGCCGAGTCGACTGGAAAATTGAAGGGCCCGGGATCATTCTTGAAGTGGATGAAGGCGGCTATCTGCAAGGCCGAGGCTTCAAAGAAGGCAGCAATGCCGCGGTAAGCTTCACCAACACGGCCGAGCACCCACTACCGCCAGGCGTCGATAACCCGTTGGGTCAGATAGCGGGGCCAGGCCAGACGTGGTGTGTCATTAGCTCTGCCGTTGAAGGGCAAACCATCGTACACGCCTATGCCCCGGAAATTGCCGATCCCGAACGCAATCGCGTCGTCATTAAAGCGAATTGGGTCGACGCTCGCTGGCAGTTCCCGGAAGCGAGTTCCGCGCGGGCCGGCTCTGAGATCATGTTGCAAACCCGGATCAGCCGACAGTCGAATCAACAGCCGGCCACGAATTACAAGGTCCGCTATTCGCTGAGCAAAGAAGGCCCGCTTGCTGCATTGGCGGAAGGAAGCATCAAGAATGGCAAGCCTTCCTCCCAGCAGATGATCGTTCCCGCGGACGCCGAGGGCATTGCCAAAGTCGTTCTCGGTGAACTGAAGCCCGACTTCGGCGCCAGCGTCGTCAACATCGATGTGCTGCGCCCGGATGCGACACAGGCCGAAGGTTTTGTCATCGTCGCCAGTTCGAAAACAAAGGTGGATTGGCAGGCGCCGGAAATCAAACTGGGATTGGAAGTGCCCAAGACAACGCTCATCAATCGAGCGTTCCCAATCACATATTCGATCGCCAGCGTCGGAACATTAGAAACGATGCCGATCGTGCTCAAGACGGCCGTGCCGCCCGGCTTGGAACTGATCAGCGCGACGCCAAAAGCGACGGCCGATGGCGCCGAGTTGCTCTGGTCGCTCCCGTCGCTTCCCGGCGGCAAGCAGCAAACCGTTCAAGCCGTTTTTCGGCCGACGCGGACGGGCGATGTCAACGTCACCGCCAGCGCCGGACGAGCGAAGGCCTGCGTTCCGACGCCAATACCATGATTCAGATCACCGAAGCCCGATTGCAACTCGCGTTGACCGGGCCATCATCGGCGCTGGTCGGCGAACGCTTGCCCTATCAGATGACGGTGAAAAACGTCGGCAGCGGCACAGCCACTAATGTCAAAGTGAAGGCGCAATTTGATGCGTCCCTCGAAGTGCTCGACCCTTCCAAAATCGGCGAAATGACTATCGACAAGTTGGAGCCCGATGAAGCGCAGACGATATTACTGGCTCTTTCGCCAAAGCTGCCCGGTAAATCAGCGATTAAGGCGGTGGCATTGGCCGATGGCAATCTCCGAGCCGAAGCGCCGGCCATTGGTGTTGAATGCCAGCGGCCGCAGATCCAGATCCAGGCGCAGGGGCCGGCTCGAGGCTACCTCAATCAGGACATCACATGGTCGTTGCGAGTTTTCAATCCTGGCGATGTGCCATTGTCGAACGTTACGGTGAGAGCGACGTTGTCCGCTGACTTCAAGTTCGGCAAAGCGACGAACGACGGCCGCTATGCGAACGGGACAGTCGAATGGACGCTGCCGACGATGGTTCCCAAACAGTGGACTGATCTACAAATAACCGGCGCATCGACCAAATTGGGCAATGCGGTGTTGACCGCGAGTGTCGGCGGCTCGCCCCTCTGCAAACATGATGGCGAATTCAAATTGGCATCAATGGTCAAAACCTTGGAATCGGAGAAAGTTGAATCAGTTGTTGAAATTCTGGGTATTCCATCGCTTCAACTCGAAGTGTTCGACTCTTCGGACCCGGTGGCGGTCGGCCAGTGCCTTACTTACACGATTCGGGTCCGCAATCAGGGTACGCTGGCGGCGAGCCAAGTCGCCATCACAGCGGAGTTGCCGCCGCAAGTTAAGGCACTGACAGCTAGCGGCAACGGTAAGATTGAGGGACAGCGAGTGAGTTTCCCTCTCCTGTCCAGCTTGCAGCCAAATACGACGACTAGCTTCACCATCGAAACGCAGGCTATCTCGGAAGGGGATGGCCGTTTCCTTGCAGAGGTAAAAAGCTTTGCGGGCAGCCCGCTGCGAAGCGAAGAATCGACGCGCATCCTTCCGCGCAATAGCTCACCACGTAAGTGACGCTTCAAGCAGTCAATGCTCCGCCCTTAAGATGATCAAGTCTCTGCCAAAATTTTTCAGCCGAATTAAAAAACGGACACCCAAATTTTATACCTCTCTTGCTATAGATGTCCGCTTTGGATAATACTGAATCAATTCTCATTTCTATGGATTTGCATCTCTTCTCTCCGGGGCGCCTTATGTGTCGCCGAATTTTGCGCGGTCGAAGTGGCTTCACGCTCATCGAACTTCTCGTTGTGATCGCGATTATTGCGATTTTGATCGGTCTGTTGCTTCCTGCAGTTCAAAAAGTGCGCGAAGCGGCCTCGCGCACCTCTTGTCAAAACAATCTGCATCAAATCGCTATTGCCGTGCATAGCCATCACGATTCTCTCGGCATGTTCCCACCCGGTGGAACAGAAGACACAGGAGGATCGGCATCGAATCCGCTGAAACGGGACGAATGGAATTGGGGTTATGCGATCCTACCATTTTTGGAGCAGCAGAATCTTTACAACGAGCCTGACTACAACGTGATCGATACAACCGTGGTGAAAATCTATTACTGTCCAAGCCGTCGGCCTGCGCAAGGTGTCTCCAATAAGGCTTCCCCGCCAATCTTCTATGCCAAGAACGATTACGCCGGCAATGCCGGTACCTTGGCAAATGTCAATAACTCAAAGGATGGCGTTATCGTTCAGACGGGCCAAGGAATCGTGACACTCGGTTCCATCACCGATGGCTCGTCGAACACGGTCGTCATCGCTGAGAAGCAGTTAAACATAACGGCCTTCGGCACAGCGACTGACGATAATGAATCGTTCTCGCGCTCGGCTTGGAACGGAGATTGGGAAGCGTACCGGGTCGGCGATAGTCCACCGCAACAGGACATCAAGACCGGGGACATTCATCAGGTGTTTGGATCGGCTCATCCAATTAGCTTGAACGTGATGTTTGGGGACGGTAGCGTACGCGCCATCCGGTACACTGCTAATCAACAGGCTTGGAAGGCCGCCTGCACCCGCAATGGCGATGAGGTATTCAGCTTCAATGATCTATAAGTTGTTCGGGACAGAGAGCTAGAATAAACCGCTGGCTCTGTCTCTGTTTTCCTTTCAAACCGCTTGCCTGTTTCTATTTTTTGTGAAATTTGATTCTTCGGGTTGAGATTATGACTTTCTCACCGCTGGCATGACCGCTTCAACTAATATGGATTCTGATGCTAGCGAAGTTCTGTCACAATACAGACCGGAAGTGACATCTGCTTCGTGGACTGCACTCGGCAATGCCGGCGGTTTCAGCGGCGCTCGCCTCTGGCGCGCGACAACCGCCGACGGCCGAAAACTGGGCCTGCGCGAGTGGCCAACTGCGCGGATGAGCGAAGACCGACTGGGGGTCATTCATCGTGGGATGGAAAGCATGGCCGCGCTCGCGTTTGTGCCCAAACTGGAGCGAACGCAGGCTGGCGCGACTTGGGTAACACATCAACGGACCTTTTGGGAAGTGTCCGAATGGATGCCCGGCACGGCCGACTACCACCAAAAGCCGAATGATGCACGTTTGTTCGCAGCTATGCGATCACTCGGATTGATGCACCGACACTTGCTGCCTTTAGGCGAAGGGCAAGGCCCGGCGCCGGCGGTGAAGCGCATCCTCCGAGCGCCTCGCGATTGGCGGGCTCTGCTTCAATCGGGCTGGAAGCCCGATTTCCGAATGCCGCGGGCCGAGCCGATTCCGTCCCTGGCGTGCGCCGCCTGGCAAGCCATTTCCTCTGATACATACAGCACCGAATATACGTTAGTGGAATGGGAAACGCGCATCCTGCCGGTTCAAACATGTCTTTGCGACATCTGGCACGATCACATTCTCTATGAAGGCAACGCGGTGACGGGGATCATCGATTACGGCGCCGTCAAACCGGATTGCATCGCTGTTGATCTCGCGCGATTGCTCGGCAGCATGATCCCCGATCAGCCGGAGCGAATGAGGCAGGCGCTCGCCATTTACTCTGCGATTCATCCCCTGCCCGAAGAAGTGATTCGACTGGCCGACGTGCTTGATCGAGCCGGGTCAGTGGTAGGGTTGACGAACTGGCTGCGCTGGATTTATCTCGACAAGCGAACATATTCCGAGGCGGCCGGCGTGGCCAAGCGGATGGGTATCTTGCTCAAGCGGGTTGAATCGAAGAAGCCGGTGGTGCTCGGGCCCTGGTCTTAAGCTGGCCTGCCTAAGCTGCCGGGTTTTGATCCGCGTAAGCGTTCGCTCTAGTACTGCTGTTCGCCCGAGGTGTACGCCAATGGATTCGGGCGAAAAATGAAGTCTTACTCTGGGCTGATGAAAACGATACGAGTTTCTAGGGTTTTGGGCTTGAATGCTTTTGCTGTTTTTGTTGCGCTTTGATGTTGGAGGATCGACAACTGCCTTGATAAGGAAATCGACATGAGCGCAACTGATCAGGACGATCCCAAAGTAGAATACTCGACTCCGCATCGTGTGCAAGCTTGGTTCTTGCGTAGGAGTCGGGATAACTGGAAACTGAAATATACGCAACTAAAGTCGGACGCGAAGCGGCTGCAGAATCGGGTAAACGACGTAACCAAGAGTCGCGAACAGTGGCGTAACGAAACCGAGCAACTGGCCGAACGCGTCCACGAATTAGAGGCCGAGAACGCCGCCCTGCAGGAGCAGTTGGCGGCTTTAAAAAAAGATGGACAGCACCCGGCAGTTGGACCTGCTTGATGAAGAACCGCTCGGCCACCACGGTTACGGCGTCGACACGATTTCTCTGTTTCTTCGTTTGGTGATGGACGGTGTCTCGTTGCGTGGCGCATTGCGCGTAATGGCGGTGATTGCCGAGGCCTTTGGTTTGCCTATGAACATTCCACACTGGACCACGGGCCGACTGTGGCTGATGCGTTTGGGGCACGCGGCGTTGACGATGCCCTTGGAGCAAGCGGACGATTGGGCGTGGTTGATCGATCACTCGGTGCAGATCGGTCAGGAGAAATGTTTGGTGATCTTGGGGATCCGCTTGCGTGACTTGCCCAAGCCGGGCGAGTGTTTGCGGCATCACGATTTGCACTTGATTGCCTTGGTTGTGCGGAAATCGTGGACGCGTCAGGAAGTGGATGTCGAGTTGGAAGCAGCAATCAAGCGCACCGGTACGCCGCGTGTGATCGTCGACGACCACGGCAGCGATTTGTACGGTGGCGTGCAGTTGTTTCAGGCCCGGCATGGCGAGACGCTGGAGATGTACGATATCAAACACAAGGCGGCCTGCCTGCTGAAGCATCGCTTGGAGAAAGACCCGCAATGGCAAGAATTCCAGCGTCAAGTCGGGCAGACGCGCTGTGCCGTGCAACAGACAGAACTGGCGTTCCTGGCGCCGCCGACGCCAAAGGCCAAGGCGCGGTTCATGAATTTGGAGCCGCAGTTGGTATGGGCGGACGGCGTGCTGGACGTCTTGCAAAATCCGCCTGCTCAGGTGCTTCAGTGGGCGAGCCCCGAACGCTTGCAGGAAAAATTGGGTTGGTTGCACGAGTTCGCCGACAAGATATCCGAGTGGTCGCAATGGCAGCAGGTCGTGAATATCGCCGTAACGCATGTCGATCGCCATGGCATATCGCGGACCGCAGCCAAAGAGTTGTATCAGGAAATGCCACGCCCGCTGGCTCATACCAGCACGGCCGCCTTGGTGATAGACCTGGTGTGTTTCGTGGCATCGCTGGGCAAGCAAACCAAGCGTGGCGAACGACTCGCTGGCAGCACCGAGATCTTGGAATCGTGTTTTGGAAAGATGAAAGTGCTGGAGAAACAACAGTCGCGCGGCGGATTCACCAGCTTGATCGTTTCGTTTGGATCGATGTTGGCGGACACGACAAGCCAAGTGATTGAAGCCGCACTGCAACATAGTTGCACCAAAGAAGTTTACCAGTGGTGTAAGCAGCATCTAGGAACCACCCTGTTCGCCAAACGCAAGCTGGCCTTCGCTGTAGGCGCAACAAAAACCGGATGAACAACCTCGTTGGTTTTCATCAGCCCAGTCTTACTCTCCCCCTAACTTTGCAGGGGGAGGGCAGGGTGGGGGGCAGAGCGCCTAGCTAAGAACAAGCATCTTGACACTCACAGTCGTTCCCCCCACCCTGCCCTCCCCCCGCAAAGCCGGGGGGAGGGTAGAAGAGGCGTGATGCTGGTTTGCCAGAATCGGTTGGTGCACTTCACCCGACCGCTTACGCGGTTCGTCTCGCCCTACCTGCCGCCCAGTTCCTATAACAGGCCTTGGCCCGAGCGAGAAGTCTCTCCTGCATATTGAGGCCTATCATGGCGAATTACTTCCCTTGTCCAAACCCGGCCTGCACTTACCAGTTCGATGCAACGCAACTTCCCGCTGCCGCGATGGTAACCTGCCCCATCTGCCGTACGCGCTTCCCGTATCGGGCTGCGCCCGTCGCTGCCGCTGTGCCGACTCAGACCTACCACGGCGCGGTCCCTGACGAGACCGAGTCCCAAGCAGAACCGACTCAGACGCGGACACGCGAACCTGTCAATCGACTCTTGAACCCGCGTGCCGTCCCCAAAAGCAATAAGACGCAGACAACGTTGCTCCTTATCGGCTTCACGCTTGTGTCGGCCACGGTGCTGCTCACCATTTTTCTCTCGATGAAACGCGGCTTTCTTGGCCGCGATGAAGACACGAGCACTACGTACACGGACGACAACTTCAACTTTCGCATCAAAAAGTTTGGGTCGTGGAAACAGGACACCGAGTTGCGCGGCGAACTCGGTTTCAATGCTTTTCTAATGAAGGCGCCGGAAACGGATGCCTGGATCGGCCTGCGCTGCGTGAACATCGGCGGCGGCAGCGGCATACGTGGTCCGCGTGAAGGTGAATTAGACATCGAGATGCAAAACATCTTCAAGAGGTTCAAAAGTCGGCCGCAGCGTGAGGCGATCGAGGCAACTGTCGGCGGCAAAAAGGTAAAGGCCTATCAGTTTCAGGGCGAACTGAAAGAGATGCCGGTCTGGGGCCAGGTCTACGTCTTCGACCACCAAGGGATCGGCTACGTCATGATGACGTGGGCTGCTCAAGAAAAATGGGCGGGCATGAAGAGTGAGTTGGATGGTCTACGCGATTCCTTCGCTTTTGCCTCCCAACGGGAGAAGTGGAAAGACACAGGGGGCAATGTTGTTTATCACTTCGTAGAAAACGGCGATTACGAAGTGGGCGATTCATTCGGCATCTGGGAGCGGGCTATTTCCGAATCCGAGAAGAAAATTCAGCACAAACTCCGGATCTACGTCAAAGATGCAACGGACGAAGACCCCAACGCGACGATTCTCTTGCGCTGCCGGTATCCTGACAAACAAAAGGGGGTCCATCTGCCGGAGGCCCACGCCATGACCATTGTCTTGCCTAAAGGCGAGAACCTTGAGGACGCCAAAAAGTACGTCTTAGAGGGACGCATCATGAAAGATGGCGATACGGTAGCGGTTGAAGAATATCAAAAGAAACCGACCGAAACCGCTGTCCCGCCGAATGTCGCTGTCTTTCGCCTGGTGAATAAGGTCGATAAGACGCAGAACCGTTACTATGCCATCTCCGTTTCGAAAGTGAACGGTCATTTAATAGCAGCCGTCGGCTGGTGCGCGGAACGCGACGTCGAATACATGGATCGTTACATTGTAAGTCTGGTGTCATCACTCAAGGCCCGGTAGGCCCTCTAGGATCGTCTATGCAAAAGTTGGTGATTCCGGCATTGATCATTTGTGGCTATTTCATCGCCAACTTGCCCGCCTATGCCGAGAACGATGAGCGTCCCGATATCCGAACGCGCAAGACCGGTTCCGATTGGCCGACGTTGCTCGGGCCGACCCGCGACGGCACATCCTCTGAAAAAGGCATCATTACGGAATGGCCGAAGGATGGCCTAAAGGTTCTTTGGCAAGCGCCCATGGGGATGGGTTATGCTCCGCCGGTTGTTGCCAAGGGCAGGCTCTTCCACTTCGATCGGTTCGGCGACAACGCCCGGCTCACTTGTCGCAATGCAGAAACGGGCAAGCTGCTTTGGAAGTTCGAATACCCTACCGATTACGAAGATCTATACGGCTATAGCCCCGGCCCGCGCGCCTGCCCCGTGGTCGATGGCGACCGCGTGTTTATTTTGGGCGCCGAAGGGATGCTCTTCTCTCTCGACGCCTACACCGGAAAAGAAAATTGGAAGATCGACACCAGGACCGAATACAAGGTCGTGCAAAATTTCTTCGGAGTCGGCAGCGTTCCCGTGGTTGAGGGAGACTTGTTGATCGTTGCCGTCGGCGGCAGTAACCTCAAAGGCGATCGTCCGAGCGACCTGCGGCATCTGCAAAGCAACGGCAGTGCGATCGTCGCGTTCGACAAAAAAACGGGCAAAGAGAAATACCGCATCGGCGATGAACACTCCAGCTACTCCAGTCCGGTTGTCGCCACCATTGGCCAACGAAGGCAAGGATTCTATTTCGCACGCGGCGGTTTACTCTCCTTCGAGCCGCTGACGGGCAAAATCGACTTTCATTATCCCTGGCGCAAAAATCAACGAGAGCGTCAACGCCAGCGGCCCTCTGATTGTTGACGATCAGATTCTCATTACCGAATGCTACGGTAAAGGCGCTGCACTCCTCAAAGTGAAAGCAGGGGCCAAACCCGAACAAATTTGGACGGACGAAGAAGAAGATTACCGCGCGAAACATCTGAAGTGCCATTGGAATACGCCCGTCTACCACGATGGCTACGTCTATGGTTCAAGCGGCCGGCATGAAGACGAGGCCGAGCTCCGCTGCCTTGAATGGAAGACCGGCAAAGTAATCTGGAACGAGAAAGGGCTTGGCCGATGTTCGCTGACGATGATCGATGGCCACTTCCTTTGTATGTGCGAACGGAACGAATTGTTGTTGCTGAAGGCAAACCCGAAAAAGTTTGAACGGCTGGCGCTGTGGCAAACAAACCTCGGCGACCCCACTTGGGCAGCGCCCGTCGTTTCCAATGGGCTGCTTTATCTTCGCGGCAAAGATCGGTTGATCTGCGCCGAACTCATTCCCTAAGCGAAATAAAAGCTGCAAAAGATGTTTTCCGAAAACGGCGAGCCTAAGCTAGTGTGTGCGAATTCGTGAGGACGATTGACGACGTCTCGTGTGCTGGGCGCGCAGGCGACGGAATTTGAATCGCGTTAGCTGCAACGCGGCTAACCGAGCGCCTCCGGGAAATATTTCCCGAAGGCGAAACCCGAGAAATCGTGGGAAAACGAGCGGCGAGCAAGAAAGGGAACTTGTGTTAGTGGGGTAGGCCCTGCCGGCCTGCAGTTCGATAGGCCGGGGGGCGGTTTCGTTGCACAATAGTCAGGCGTTGTCTGAATTGAGCCTGTAAGGCTCTCCCGTCAGCCTACCCCCGTCCATGAAAAGACACGATTCATTCGCCAGCGTAAATTCTTTCATCCGGCGATTTCAAAAGCAGAGTGTCGGATTTTTCGGCAAGATATCGTGAGCCGATTTCACAGATTCCTCTTCATTTGCCGAGCAAGGCAACAATTCGTGAGATAAGATCGCATGAAGCGTTTATACATGCCGGAGGATCTGCCATTAAACCTCTCACGAGCCCATCTGTGCGGTCCAAGCCGAGCGGTCGCCGCGAACGCGAGGAACCTATCAAGATGACGCCAGTGACTTCGGCGAACGTGATCCGGCGCGTTTTGATCGCTTCGATCACCGGTTCGCTGCCGGACGAATGCCGCGATGAAGCGATCGGCCTGCTGGCCGAGGCGCTGAGGCTGCCCGACGACGACGTAAGGGGTTTAGCGGTTATGGGTTTGAGCGAAATCGGTCAAGGTAAACCGCTGGTGCTCCCGATCCTGACGAAAGCGTTGGGAGATCGAAATGCCATGGTGCGCAAGCGGGCCGCCAGGTCGCTTGGCGATTTAGGCGCCATGGCGACAAGCGCCATCCCTCAATTGACAGCAGGTCTGCAAGACGATTCCTTGCCGGTACGGCTTGAATGCGCCTTCCGTCCTGGGAAGGCTCGGCATGTCGGCGCAAATCGCCTTGCCGCACCTATTCTTGTTGCTTCTGGAACCGGACTTGCGAGCGCGTACGGTGGTTGCCGCCGCCATTCGGAAGATCGGGCAACCGGCGGTGCAGTATGCCATCGAAATGGTCGTAGACCACGAGCCTTTGATGCGCGAGCGCGCCGCCGAGATGCTCGGCCAACTCGGCTGCCTCGACGATGATGCGGTGCAAAGTTTGCTTGAAGCCTGCACGGACCGCGAGACTGAAGTGCGCGAAGCCGCGCCGAGCTTTGGAGCGCTTGCAACTTCGGTAAGCTTATGTCTTGCCACTGCCGCCGAGCAAATAGCCTAAAATAGCATGGGCGGAGTCGTCGAGCGCTTCGAGCCGGGACACGCTCAGGTTCTCTTCAACAACCAGTCGCATCACTTCCTTGAAGAAGCGCAGCGGCTGCCTGGCTCGTACGATGACTGAACCATCCTGGCCATCGCGCGTGCAGCACCTTCGGATCAAACTCGACGCTCACTACGTCGACATGAGCAACGAGTCGTGCTGCAAGCGCTCTCGGGTTATTGGTGTCGATGCGGATGGTCAGCGGTTGATCGTCGAGAAGGTCGCGAATTTGTGTCAGCCCGCCAACCGCGGCAATACGTCCACGTGCCATGATCGCGACATGGTCGGTCAGTTTTTCCAGCTCCTCCAGTTCATGGCTTGAAATCAGTAAACACTTCCCTTGTGCGGCGAGCTCTCGAAAGAGTTCGAGCAACTCCTGCCGGCCAATGGGATCGATGCCGGAAAGGGGCTCGTCCAGAATCAACAAGTCAGGCTCGTGCAGCAGCGCCTGGGCGAGCTTGATCCGCTGCCGCATTCCCTTGGAGTAGCCGCGCAGCCGGCGCTCCGCCCGATCGGTCATTCCCACGCGATCAAGAACGCGTTCGGTTTGCTGTTGACTGTCGGCTTTGGTAAAGCCGCAAAGGCGTGCCATCGTTTCGACAAAACTCGCACCGCTCATTTCCTCATAAAAGGCATCAATATCGGGACAGTAGCCAACTAGCCGCTTGGCTTGCCAGTCCCAGGCATCGACGCCACGTACCGCCACTCGGCCCAAGGTGGGCCTAAGTTGGCCGGCGGCTAGCCGCAACAGCGTACTCTTCCCCGCGCCGTTGGAGCCGACCAGTCCTGTAATGCCTCCGCGCAGTTCGAGCGAGACATGATTAACGCCGATAACAGGTCCATACCATTTGCTAACCTGTTCGAACACTAAAACCGGCGCGGAAACCTTGGACGAAGCTGTGTCGCTCGTACTCTTCGACTCGCTGACTTGCATTCACTGTCCCTACCAGGCACTCTGAAGAGTTCACTGCACGACTTCCACGGCACGAATACGGATATGCAAGTAAACAGCGCATAACGCAACGACAGCCGCGATGACGGCACATGCTTCCCAATAAGGAGGCTGAATCTGCGAGCTCGGTCGAAGGTCGTCGTGATCTTTGCCCATCAGCCACACGCCCGCCAGATACATGTTGTTCCAAAGATCAATCAAGCGCCAATGTTCGGGAAGGCGAAGGCCATCGACCAGCCAGCGCTGCATTAGCCGGCCGAGAATGAAGATGGTGATCCAGATCATGACCATCGGCACTGTTCGGCGTAGCCATGTCGCAGTCGCCATCAGAAGCAGGGACAACGTGACGGTCAACAGAGCGCCGTAGCCAAGCACTCCCAGAAGCAGTTGCGATTGATCGATGTAGTAGTCCCAACTATCAATGAAGCCATATTCGATATAGAGCAACAGGCATGGGCCGGTCGTCATCATGTTCACGAGTACGCCGATGGCGAGGCACTTACCTGCCACGTAATGCCAACGGCCGATCGGCTTTGATAGATAAAATGGCATGCTGCCGTGGTGAAAATCGTTGCCAATCAGCACGGAGCCGACAAACGCCAGAATGACGACGACGATATAGCCTTCGAACCAGAGAAAGTTGCCGTACGTATCGGCCGAGCCATTCAGTTGCAAGGCATTGCGCATGCTCTTCAACAACAATTCGGGCTTGAGATTGCGCGTAAAAGTGCCGCCTAGACGAAGGTTCTCTTCGCCTAGTTTTTGTTCTAAAAATATCTGGAGATATTGCCCGAAAAAGTAAAACAGAAAGATGAGCATGCTAAGCGCGTAGAGTGTCCAGAACAGCCTTCGGCGGAATACTAGGCGCAGGCAGGCACGGGCGATGGCCCAGACACCATGCCAGGGGCCGAGCAAGTCGCCACGCCACGCCCGATAGCGAAGCAATTGAACGCCTGATTTCGCTATATGATCCATGGATCTCGCTAGCACCGATTACAAAATTCGCGCCCGTCTTCCTTCAATAATGATACGGCCTTCGGCAAAGAGCCGGATCGCTTCGGGATAAGCGATGCACTCTTGTTCGAAAACGCGGGCTGCGAGTAAATCGGGCGTATCCGTATTCAGCACGGGCACGGTGCATTGGAGCACGATTGGGCCGTGATCGAATTCATTGTCGGCGAAATGTACCGAGCAGCCCGACACCTTGGCGCCAAAGAAAGCACGGCCTCGTGAACGTGGCGGCCATACATCCCTCTGCCGCCAAAGGCCGGCAACAGCGATGGGTGAATGTTCAACACGCGATTGGTGAAATCCGTCGGGATGCGCAGGAGTTGCAGAAAGCCGGCCAAACAGACCAGTTTTGCCTCGGCTTCACGGCAGGATTCAAAGACGCGTTCGCTGTAAGCTTCGGTTGAAGCGAATTCCCGCCGCACGATGGTTTCGGTCGGGATGCCGTGGCCGCGAGCGCGTTCGATTCCTGCAATGCGATGTTTGCCAGCGATCGCCTTCACGATGCGGATCGGCAACGCTCCCCGGGCCCGGGCGTCGATCAGGTTTTGCAGCGTCGTTCCACCGCCGCTGAATAAGACTGCGACAGGTAATTCGCTCATGCCCTCCTCCGTCACGCGGTTCAGTTCAATGCACGGCCTGAGCCGGATGCAAAAGCGATGGATGACGTTGCGGCAGCGTCGGCTACGCGTCCAACTCGGATGTCCAATACCTGCTAACTAGGCATCGGTCGCAGTGATAGTTTGCCCGAAAGAAAATTCTTACGGCCTCTGTGATCGCGAAACTTGGCCCGCCTCCGTTGCGGCCGGCTGCGCACTAACTGGGACACAAACCATCCGAGTCCCATCCCAGAGCAATTTCTTACCCCCTTGCATCACGTTTGCGCGAGAGTCGCCCTCGGTTTTCACGGCGGTCTGGGTTGCTGTTAGCTTGGCAGGGGCAACGGTCGCAGTGCCCGTTCCTGGATCCATGTTCGCCACAGGCAAGGCTGCCGGGGCCGCAAAAGGCCATCCTGCTATCCCCTGCCCGTTCCACAAGGGTAACTTTGGCGCTTGCATCACGTTATTGCGGTGAACGGTTTGGGCTTTCGTAGCGGTCTGGGTTGCAGTCACTCTTTCTGGGGCAGAAGTCGTTGCACCCATGCCTTGGTCTGAATTGGAAGCTATCGCGATCGTCGTGCAGCAGAAGCAATAAATAAGCAGAGCGGCAAAATGTTTCATCCGTGAACCCTCGTTTGTGGGTGGAGCTTGTCGACGACTAGCGCAATATTTGAATTCGCACGATCAAAAATCAAAAAAAAACCCCGGAAAACAAGCGTTTTCCGGGGTTTCACCAATCGGCTCGATGGGCGTTACTGGACTTGAACCAGTGACCCCTACAATGTCAATGTAGTACTCTAGCCAGCTGAGCTAAACGCCCTTCATCGATTAAAATAGACGGGTCGCCAGTTAGCGTCAAGGCAGATTCGGACGAGTTTAAAGAGCTTCATTTATCGCTAATACAGTTCCAGCGGAATGCCTTGATCACCTATCAAAGGTAGAACCTGATTCACGATTGCCTCGCACGTCGATACCGCCGCGGCAAGAATTTGCTTACCATATTCTTCGAGTTGATCGGCGGGCGAAGGCGCCGGCTTTGCGACCTCTGGAATCAGCACGACGGGCGCCAGTCGCGGCGGCGGCAACGCTTCCACCGTCTCAGTTGTGCTCAACAGGGTTTGCAGCGCCAGTTCATCGCCGGTCGCTTCAAATGTAGTTGCAAGGTCGATGATCTCCGTTCGATCGCCCGAAACATACAACTCAACGCAACCTTCCTTGGTTGCCACTTTACGCGTCTCGCTATGTGTCGCCGAGACCGCCTGCTTTCGCGGGGTTGATGGGGGATCGGACCACAGCCAATAACCGATGCAGGCCGCGACAGTCGCTAATGAGCAACCAACCAACAAATTCTTTCCCACGGATCTTCCTCCCTGAAGGCAGTGGCTCATAACCCGTAATTGTAGGAGACGCTAGGGCAGTTCGTTAGCCGACGAAACAAAGCCAGGGCGCCTCACCGTAGAGAAAATTTTACCCATTCAACCGCTTCACAAATTGTTCGTGTTCGGGTGAAGAAAGACCTTGCTGAACGACCTTAAAGACGGTTGCCATATCGCCGCGAAGAAGTGCTGCTGCATCGAGCCAAAGTCCTGGAAAAACGGTGCTCTTGTGGATGCCTTGACTGTCAGCCGGGATTTGCTCGTATATTCCTTCGCGGAGAACGAACCAGTCGATCGCCTCGTCAAAAACTCGCCAAACAATGTATTCTCGAACGCCATTACGACGGTAGACGGGCAGCTTCTTCTTCATATCGATGCTGACACTACTGGCGGCGACTTCCAGGACCAGTTCGGGTGCGTGTTCGATGTAGTCATCTGCGCTGATCCGAGCCTGGCCACCTTTTGCCGGATCAATGATAAGCAGCGCATCGGGCTGGGGTTCGTTATCGAGATCGAGACGAACGGTCGCATTGTCCGCGCCCGATACGCCGGGTGTAAAGGCCTCGTAATGGCCCAACCAGTAGTTCAGCTGAAAATGCTGCCGCCCATGATTGCCGTAACTGACAGGCGACGCCAAATACACCACTCCTTCGATCAGTTCGGCTCTGACGTTCTCCGGCATGGCCGCATAGAGTCGTTCGAATTCATCGCGGGTGAGATGATCGCCGTTCTGCAAGGCAGGCAGCGGTTTCTTCGGTGATTTCACAACCATGTTTTCTCTCCGGAACAATCACTCACTGACCCAATCTTTTTAAGGTGCTCCGATTCATTTACCAAGTGAAGTCCTCTATCTTCAACTTCGCTCGCGCGTCCCGCCAACAACTCATCGTTCGTTTGCCCACGTTTTTGTCGCAAAAGCGCATGGGGAAATATTGCCCCATGCGTCTTTCGGCAGTAGAAGTTTCGCACAAAGACGGGGTGCAACATATTAGCTTAAGCGCACTCCCGAATCGTGGCACCGCAACTTGTTGCCGTGCCTGCGAACGGTAGGATATCACGACTATCTTTTGCCGCCTGGGCTTATTCATCCCCGAGTAAAACGCATGAAGGTCCCTCTCAACTGGCTACGCGAATATATCCCGCTAACAACGACTCTGCCTGAGTTGGTTGATCGTCTGACGATCTCCGGCCTGGAAGTCGCCAGCGTGCGCTTATTTGGTCTGCCAACGCCCGAAGGCCTACGCGCGAAGCAAGATGAACGCGGGCCAGTTTGGGATCGCGAAAGGATTGTCACCGCGCAGGTGCTCTCGATCGAAAAGCATCCGAATGCCGACAAATTGAAGCTGGTGCAAGTCGATTACGGGATAGGCGCTCCTAAGCAAGTGGTGACAGGCGCCCCCAACATTAACGTCGGCGATAAGGGCCAAAAGGTCGTGATCGGCCTAAGCGGCTGTACTTATTTCGATGGCCATGCGACTCCGAAAAGCATCAAGGAGTTGAAGCCAAGCGTGCTGCGCGGCGTGCCGAGCGATGCGATGGTCATGTCTACCTTCGAACTGGGCATCGACGAAGAGCATGAAGGGATCATTCTGTTGGAAGAGGATGCACCGGTCGGCGCACCTCTGGCTGACTTCATGGGCGATGCGGTGCTCGAGCTCGATGTGCTGCCGAACATGGCGCGGTGCCTTTCCATGATTGGCGTTGCCCGCGAAGTGGCAGCACTCACCGGAGAAACGGCCACTGTAGCGAACCCTGAGCCGACCCATGCTGCCGAGTCGATCGAAGGCAAAGTACGTGTCGAGATCGCGGACGCCAAGTTATGTCCGCGCTACTCGGCCATGCTGATCCGAGATGTCGTGATCCAACCCGCGCCGGGCTGGATGCGCCGTCGGCTCGCCTATGCCGGGATGAGGCCGATCAGCAACATCGTGGACATCACCAATTATGTCATGCTCGAGTATGGCCAGCCTTTGCACGCCTTTGACTACGATGTCCTCGCCCAACGGGCAGGCGGGCAAGCGCCAACTATCCGCGTTCGTGCTGCGATGCCCGGCGAGAAGCTCAAGACGCTCGATGGCGTTGAGCGCACGCTATCGCCCGAAAACTTGGTGATAGCCGATGTTCTTGGGCCCATTGCCCTCGCTGGCGTGATGGGCGGCGCGGAAACCGAAGTGACGGCCGCCACGCGCAATATTCTGCTCGAATCGGCGAACTTCGATTTCGTGAGCGTCCGCCGTACCGCCAAGCAGTTCAACTTGTTCAGCGAAGCAAGCACGCGTTACAGCAAAGGGATTCACCCCGAAGTTGTTAAGGCTGCGGCTTTACGGGCGGCGCAACTGATGCAGCGCCATGCGAACGGCCAAGTGCTGCAAGGCTCCATCGACAACTATCCCGCCCCGCTGCCGGCCCAGGTTATTTTGCTGAAGCAAAGCGAGATCAAGCGCTTGCTCGGCATCGAGTTTCCCGCTACCGAAGTCGAGCGAATCCTGAGTGCTCTCCAATTTCGCGTTGTTCGCGATGGCGACGGTTGGCAGGTGACGACGCCCAATTATCGCACCGACATCCAGGCCGGCGCTGCCGACCTGATCGAGGAACTGGCGCGCGTCTACGGCTACGATCGTCTTCCCACGACAATGCTCTCCGGCGCCCTTCCACCGCAACGCGCGAATCGCTCCTTGGCGCTCGAAGAGCGTCTTAAGGATTTGCTCGTCGGCGCCGGCCTGCAAGAGGTGATCACTTATTCGCTCACTTCAAAAGAGCGTGAGTCGGCCCTTGGCGTCACCGGCGCCTATGTGGAGTTAATCAATGAAATCAGCAGCGACCGCAAGGTGATGCGGCAGAGCGTTTTGGCCAGCGTGCTGGAAGTTGCCAAGCACAATCTGCAACATGCCGAGTCCATCCGGCTCTTTGAAGTCGGTTTCGTTTACTTGCCGAAGTCGGGTGAAAAGCTGCCGGCCGAACCGCGTCGTCTGGCCATCGTTATGACCGGTCGTCACGCGCCGTCCGCTTGGGATGATCCACTGGGCGCGAAGCCCAAGACGCTCGATTTTTATGATTTGAAAGAAGTGGTCGAAGCGCTGGTCCGCGATTTTCATCTGGTGGGAGTGTCCTACCGGGGGACGAAGGAGATTCCTTATCTCCATCCAGGCCGAGCGGCGGAGTTATTGCTAGGCGGCAAGGTCGCCGGCTGTTTCGGCGAGCTTCATCCGAAGGCGACACAGGCTTTTGAATTGGGCGAGCGTTCCATCCTCGTCGCCGACCTTGATCTCGAAAGTATTCTCGCAGTTGTGCCGGAGCGATTTCCGTATAACCCGTTGCCCCGTTTCCCCGCAGCCCTGCGCGATATGGCGGTGATTGTCGAAGAAACTATGACACACGAACGAATAGCTGTCGAAATGTGCGCTGCCGGCGGCGAACTGCTCGGCGAAGCCCGCTTGTTCGATCTTTACAGAGGCGAGCCGATCCCCGCGGGCCAAAAGAGCCTGGCCTATGCGCTGACTTATCGCGCCGATGACCGGACTCTCACCGATAAGGAAGTCGATAAGGCCCACAAGAAAATCGAAGACCGGCTACGGCACATGCTCAAAGCGCGGATTCGGGGGAAGGATGAGTAGGGTTCGTGATGGTGAGAGCCCGTTGAAAGCTGGCGCAAGCCTGAAGCGCCAGCGAAGAGTGAAAAATTCTTCGCTGGCGCTCCAGGCTTGTGACAGCCCGGTTGAATGCCTTCACGAGCCAGAAGTGCCAGCGAAGAAAGAAATCTTCGTAGGCGCTTCAGACTGGTGAAAGCCGTTCAAGGCTGGCACGAACCTGAAGCGCCTGCAGAGGTAGCGGCCGTGTTCCATGGCTCCGACGATGTGAATGCCGTGTTGCGAGCCCTATTGAATACAATGCCGGCACGGCCGCCTGTGGACGCGGACGCTGCGTAAGAGGTTGCTAATAACTTGGAAGCCGAATCACAAAATCCGAACGTTCCCAAAGCACCTGTGAAGCGTCGCTGGATACGTTGCGGACTGGCTATCGTGCTCTGCATTGTTGTCTTCGGCGGTTGGTTCGTTGCACACATGCAAAAACGAATTACAGACGCGGGAGACGTACGTTTCGATGCGATGAATAGACTAAAATACGTCGGTCTCGCAATCGCAAGTTATAACGCGGAACTTGGAGCACTGCCGCGAGCAGCAACATACGATGGACAGGGCAAACCATTGTTAAGCTGGAGAGTGGCACTTCTGCCGTATCTCGAAAAGCAACCACTTTATGATGAATTTAAACTGAACGAACCTTGGGATAGTCCTCACAAGCTGAAGCTCCTGCCCCGTATGCCGTGGGACTATCAGCAAGGACGGAAGCCCGAGAAAAATAGCGAGGGCATGACGTATCTCCAGTTGTTCCATGGCCGAGGCGCCACGTTCGATGATCAAGACTTACCGCTTTCGCTCGCAAAACTAACAAAAGATCCCGCAAGGACGATCCTAGTCGTCGAAGGCGCCGAGGCTGTGCCGTGGACAAAACCTGCAGATTTGGCTTACGACGACGATCAACCGTTGCCGAAGCTTGGGACGTTATGGCAGTCGGGTTTCCTCTGCCTTTTTGCCGATGGTCACGTGCAAACCATTCCGAGAGATGTTCAGGAAACACAGTTGCGGTTGGCAATCACACGCAAGGGAAAGCAAGCCGATGAGTTTCCTTAACAGACCATTTAACCCTGGAAATTCATCATGAGATTCTCCCTCTTATTCCTACTGGCGTTTACGTCCAGCGCCTCACCCGCTGAATTCTACGTCTCGCCCACCGGCGACGACGCTAACCCCGGCACGCTGGCAATGCCGTTCGCCACCATCCAGCGCGCAAGATGCCGTCGCTGCCGGCGACACGGTTTGGCTACGCGGCGGCACGTACTTCATGAAAGAAAGCCAAATCGCCAGGAAGCGGCGGATATTCGCTTATGTCACCTTTCTGGACAAAAGCGGCACGAAAGATAAGCGCATCAACTACTGGGCTTATAAGGACGAAAAGCCAATCTTTGATTTTTCGGCCGTCAAACCTCTAGGTTTGCGGATTGATGCCTTTTACACGAGCGGCTCGTGGATCCACTTCAAAGGGTTGGAAGTGATTGGCGTTCAAGTCACAATCAAAGAACATACCCAATCGATCTGCTTTGAGAACGATGGCAGCCATAACATCTACGAACAGTTAAGCATGCACGACGGCCAGGCCATCGGCATCTACAGCGTACGCGGCGGCGACAATTTATTCCTGAATTGCGATGCCTACCGCAATCACGATTTCCTCTCTGAGGACGGCAAAGGGGGCAACGTCGATGGCTTTGGCTGTCACCCACCTGAGGGTGCAACAGGCAATGTCTTCCGGGGCTGCCGGGCGTGGTTCAATAGCGACGATGGCTACGACTGCATTGGAGCGCGCGAGCCGGTCGTGTTCGAAAATTGCTGGGCGCTCTATAGCGGCTATTCGACCGAGTTCAAATCACTGGGTGACGGCAATGGATTCAAAGCGGGAGGCTATGGAACCACGACCGCCAACAAACTGCCGAATCCGATTCCACGCCATACCGTACGCTTTTGTCTGGCCGTGCGCAACAAAGCGAGCGGCTTCTATTCGAACCACCATGTGGGCGGCAGCGATTGGTTCAACAATACCGCCTATCGCAATGGCACCAACTTCAACATGCTCAGTCGCCTGGCGGATAACCGGACGGATGTCGATGGCTATGGCCATAAATTGCGCAATAATCTGAGCTACAAGAGCAAAGTGGATTTGTCTAAGTTTGACAAAGTGAAAAGCGATGCTGCCCACAACTCGTTTGACTTAGAACTCAAACTCACGGACAACGAATTCCTCAGCGTCGATGAAACCGAGTTGATCCAGCCGCGCCAAGCGAACGGCGATTTGCCGATTATCAAGTTTCTACATCCCGCTGAAGGAAGCCAACTGGTCGGCAAAGGCGTTGACATTGGCTTGCCATTTCGGGGCAAAGCGCCGACTATCGGGGCGTTTGAAAAGTGAAGCGGGTCGTAGCACTTTTAGGTTTTCAAAATTCGCGCACACTGCGAAAATTTACAGAGGGGTTAGTGTTTTGATGGTGGCTAGGGGCGCTTTCTTGGCTGAGAGTACTCTTCACGCTCCGCGTAAAAAAGTCTAAACGCGGAGCGTGAAGAGTACATTAGTCCCGGAAGTATTGAAAACCCTTTCAACCATCTGCGGCAACACTGTTTTTCTGCGCGGGCCGACTCGGCCGATCGAGGCCAAGCGCCGCTCGTTTGCGTTCGCGTACACCGGGGGGAATCCAAAGGTTGCCTTCCGGATCCACGCCATCGTAAGGGCCATTCAAGTTAGCGTACGGAATGATGCCCTGGAATTTGTCTTTCATCGATTGCACACCCCATACAAGGTTGATGGGAGCTGACTGGCTGAGGGGTGTACCGCTGCGCAATCAGATCGAAAACGACGAACGACGCTTGCAGCTTGCTCGTCGAAACCTCGCGCAGGGCCGTCAGGTAATTGTATTGGATCTCGAATGTTTCCCCGGCGAGGTTATCGTTCACCTGGCGATAGCGGGCGTGTTTCAGCAAGAGGTCGCCCCACGGGCCGGGCTTGCCCGACGTTCCCAGAACGCGCTCATATAGTTCGATCGCTCGATTCGGATTCGCCTGTCGCCGTTTACGATCCGCTTGGAAAAGAATCTTACGGGCGTTGATCATCCCATCATCTTTTTCTGCTTCCGCTTGATAGAGGAAGAATTCAGCATTGGTGATGCTCAGCCCGTAGCGCATTTGCCGAAGTTCGTTGAGCACCGCAGCGAATCGAGAAGCACAGGGTCATTTTGCTCGTCGGCACGAAGAGGCGGCAACTCGGCGCTCTCAATCTGGAAGCCACGCTTGTTGGCATAGATCTTCGCCCGTTTCTCCGCAGCAATTCGTTCGGCCGGTTGTAAATGAGGATATTCAGCCCGACTCAGGGTTAGCCACATATCGTAGGCCCTGGCCCACTCTTCTTTCGCATTCCCGGTGGGTTTGATCTTCACATCTTCCTTGAACCAGCGATTGCTGCCGACGCGTTGATCGTCCACCACCCAGTCGTCTTGATCGAACCAGCCTTCTTTCGACAACTGGTCCGCTACGAACGTTTGGGCGCGCGATGGCCCTTGGCGGAAAATGACACTGGAAGGCTGCTTCGGCACGCGCCGCTTACCCTCGGGGTCACGGTAATTGAGATTGCTTTCTCCGGGCAGCGGGACCACCTCGTTGGCGTAGAGAAACCAGAGGCGAGCGATTCGCACCGCTGAGGCTTGTCCATCGCCGATGTCGCTGTCCGCGTTCAATTGTTCATCGCCTCGTCGATCGAACCGCGCTGGCAGTACCGGAAACTGCTTTAGACGCTCCTCCAACATTTTCGGCGCATCATCCCGAAAGCGGTTCGGCAGGACCTCATTGTCTTTGAGGAACTGCACCACATCCATCGGCGTCTTCACGAGATAGCGCGGATCCTGCTCATTGCCTTGAGCATCTCGACTTTGCGGGATCGCGGTCTCTCTCAGACGACGGACAAATTGAGGATGCGCTTCGCAAAACGCTTTGAAGGCATTCAAGTCAACCCGGCCGCCTTTAAGTAAAGTCCGGTAGTCGCGCTCGTCCTTCGGCATGCAAGACATTTGAAAAAGAGAGCGCAGCGTCGTGACCTTATCGCTAACAGTAAATTTATTCTGATAGTATGTCGCGTTGGCGTAGCGCAGCTGAGGGTTATAGCGGTTGGCGGTCTCACCCTCGGCCAACAGGTTGATGCCCCGGGCGATATAGAAATACATATCGTTGAGCCGGTCCATCTCAACGGAGACGTTGTACGTCAGATTCCAACTTTGAAACAGCCAAGGCGTTTCGAAATGCGGTTGCAACTTGGTGATTGATTTGATAATTAACTCGAGCTCGTTCCATTCGTGTCTTGCCTGCTTTTCCTGAGCGGAAATCCACAGCGCACAAATGGCAAAGCCGCGCGAACCGGTGAGTAATAAGCGGATCGCCGCCCCCGAGAACTCCGCATCGCCCTGGTTCAGTTCGTTCAGGTCGAGCCGATCTGATTGTTCTTGAATGCTCCATCGCCCAATACTCTTTTTAAGTTCAGCTGTCGGCATCGCCAACACGCCGCGTGCGAAAAAGGTGAGCGTAAAAAGGGCGATCATCATGCCGAAGTAGATCAGCTTCGCCGGCCCGCCGCCCGTTGATAGGAATTAGACATGATGGAGAGTATCCTTTGCGACTTACTGTTGCCAATTGAGCAAATCTATCACAGAAGTAGAACCACACTAACCCGAAGCGTAGCGAGGTTTGCTTTCGTAGAGAGAACAAATCGAATCCCTAGGCAGGAACTATACTAACCCGAAGCGTGAGCGAGGCAATCCCCGAAGCGTTAGCAAGGTGACGTTTTATTGACAATCGCGAACATAAATGACTGTGTCGGCAAGGCCGGCTGGATCGTTGATGTAACGCTGGCTTCCACGTTCGGCCCACCATTTTTCGCGAATCGCCGACCGGTTGCTTTGACCGAGCTAACTCTTTCAGTTTGCGAGTACACCAAGCCTTGATTTGACTACGAACGATTTCTGGCGCCGCCGAAGCCGTTACGACTAGATGCATGTGATTGGTCCGGCAGTTGACGGCATGAAGAGTCCAACCTCGAAAGCGACAGGTTTCTGCAACTTGCATGTTTACGGCGGTCCGCTGTTCAAAGTCTAACAGACAAGCGTCTTCAGTCATTCGGGACGCGGCTTCGAGCTTTCGAATGGGGTCCGGCAGCCGCCATCCTGTGCGATATTCCACCCAGCCGCGCATGTCGCCAGGAAGCCAGCAACCATAAGTAGCCCAGGTCAGAAAATAAGCAATGGGATCGGGCAGCGGGGGCTCGTTCCCGCGTGCTTTCATGTTCATCTCTCCGAAAAAGCAAACCTCGCTAACGCTTCGGGGTTTGCCTCGCTTACGCTTCGGGTTAGTGTGAGGGTTGCAGCATATTGCGATACTGCTGGCCCTCGCTAACGTTTGCCTCGCTTACGCTTCGGGTTAGTGTGAGGGTTGCAGCATATTGCGATACTGCTGGCCCTCGCTAACGTTTGCCTCGCTTACGCTTCGGGTTAGTGTGAGGGTTGCAGCATATTGCGATGCTAACCCTCGCTAACGCTTCGGGGCCTGCCTCGCTTACGCTTCGGGTTAGTGTAGCGCTTTGCATCGGGCCACCCTCTGGCTACGCCGCAATCTCCCGAGACCGCATTAAATAATACGCCAGCACTGCCCAGGGGAGCATATAGGCGATCAAAAATATCAAATTCAGCACAATAAAATCAGTTCTCACACTAAAACCTTGTTCCAAATATTTAGACCACGTGAACCGCTCGGCATCCGGAATTACATCAAATAGTCGGCGCAGCATCCAGCGATACAGTTCGTCGAAGTTGAGACCCGCTTGAATGGTCGGTGTTTTTTCGAGCTCAGCGCCCGATGTGGTGCCTTTCACAAGCCGGGTAAGCGATTCAAAAGGGCCGCCGCCGACGTTGCCCCCGGCTGCCAGACTCTTGATGAAACTTTCAAAATAGCCGGCCAGGAACAAGAACAGGGCCACCAGAATGCTGACGACGCCAGCCAGATAAGTGCTGGCAGCAACCGCAAGGCCGATGACAATGGTCAGGCGACACCAAAGACCGATGGCCGCCTTGAAGAAGTTGAGCGAGAAACTCCCCTCATCTTCGAGAAAATAAAGATCGAACGGCGCGACGCCAATGAACTGACTGGGAGATTCGCACTTCACCTTCACTTGCAGCCGGGGTAATTCGACGGGCGACGGCTTCGCCCGGTCCTTGCCGGGGGTCCCATCGAGCGCGCTAATAATCAGACCGGGGGGAACTTTGAGACCGTAAGTATGATAATCGTAGACCATGTAACTGCGGAATTCGTAGCGGCCGAACTTCTCGGCGATTGCATTCATCTTTTCCCAATCGCGCTTGGCCGTCTCGGAACCGGACTCATCTTCGGGAACTACATTTCTCGAACCGAAGGCAGCATTTATCTCTTTCTTATACTCGTCTTCGCGCGCCTGATCCCATTTCCAGGTAACGAAATCGAACGAACAGAGGACGCCCTGATTTTCCGTCCCTTTGGTCGTTCGATAAACGTCGAAAGCAAACTCAAGGGGGACGGCGGCCATATCTCGCAGCGGACGCAATTCGCTCGCGTTTGAGAAATTCCAGATCGCGCGATGCGAACTCGTCTCACCGCCCGCGATGTATTTGCGGTAGCCGTACTCTCGGCCCACATCGACACCGGTGAACGTCTGCGTTTGCAAGCGTCGCTCTTCGAGCCGTTCCCGTGCGTAATCGAGGCTGGCCGTAGATCGGCAGCCGTGCTTTCATGCTCTCTTTCTTGGCCGCTTCATCCACGTTGCTGGTCAGGATAAAGAGCAAGCTCGCCGCCGTGAGGAAAAAGAGGGCGATGGTTTCGAGCGCCGCATAGCCTAGAAAACGCCCGAGAACGATTTCAAAGCGCTCGACCGGCTTCGTCACGATCGTATGAATGGTCTGGTTCTTAATGTCGTTCGGGATGCTGAAGCCGGAGAGCAACAAAGCCGTGGCCGTCAGCAGGACGGTCATCGCTAATGCCACAACGCCAATGGTCGTTTTCAGCATGTCTTCCGGCTTCACCTGCTTGAAGCCGAACCAGGTGGCAGGGAAAAGGAAAATCAGCAGAAAGATGAAGAAGACCCAGATGACGCGACGGCGCACCGCTTCCTTGAAACTGAGCTTGGCCAGGGCATAGATGCGCCGACCGCGCAGTCGAAAGAGGTCGAGTACAAACGGCTCGCCAAGTGCGATAATCGCGAACAGGCCGCCGATCGCCAGCACGGAATCGGCGCTTTTCTCTAAAAGAGTCCCTTCGCGTGGCGGCGGCGGTTGATCGGGGTTTTGCTGTTGTTTGGCAGCGGCTTGCGGATCGACAGGAGGAGCGTCGAGATGGATAGCAACCGTTAATCCGAACGCAACGAGATAGACGATCAGTGCGGTAATTCCCGCATAAGCCATGAAGTGGGATATAAGCGTGCGCCGACTGCTGGCGATTGCCGGCGCCGGTGTGGCGACGACGTAAAGGACCCAGAAGAGCAAGCCGACGGCTGCGAAGCCGCCGACATCCTGCAGCCAGGTGATTGCCAGTTGGCCGAGATCAGCCCAGCTTTCGGAACGCTTTTCCAGTTCCATGACGCCGAGCAAAGCGGGAAACATAACCGTTGGCCTCTATTTTTCTAATTGGCTCGATCGGCTGCGGGAGGCAAGAAACGTCTTCCGGGGCGCGCTTTGCTTTCTTCCACCACGCGTTTGAAGAGATCTTCCAGTGTTGTCGCCGGATGGCCGAGCGTTTCGAGCTCGCCGCCATGTTTAGCAATTACCGCTTGAAGGTCCTGCCGTAGGCCATCGGTCAGTTGCAAGTTGGTGGCTTTCAGTTCGATGCGCTTCGCATCCTCGACCAGTTTCTGCACCTCGCCGAACTCGATGAGGTCGCCGTTGTAGAGAATGGCGATACGGTCGCAGACATCCTGCACATCGTCGAGGCGATGACTGCACATGATCACCGTCTTGCCCTGCTCGCGCAGGCGAAGAATAAGCTCTTTCATCCAGATGGTGCCGAGCGGGTCGAGGCCTGAAGTCGGCTCGTCGAGGATCACCAATTCCGGGTCGTTGATAAGCGCCTGCGCCAGGCCGATGCGCTGGCGCATTCCCTTGGAATATTCGCGAAGGGTGCGCTTTTTATCGTTTTCCAGGCCGACGACATTAATGAGTTCGGCCGCGCGAGCTTCGCGGACCTTGGCGGACATGTCGAAGAGGCGGCCGTAAAAATCGAGCGTCTCTTCGGCATTGAGGAAGCGATAGAGATACGATTCTTCGGGGAGGTAGCCGATGCGCTCGTTCTTGCGCACATCGACGGCGGGCTGGCCGAAAACCGTGGCCTCGCCCGATGAGGGAAAGAGCAGGCCAAGCAGCAATTTGATGGTCGTCGTCTTGCCGGAGCCGTTGGGCCCGAGCAGGCCGAAAATCTCGCCCTTTCGAATTTGCAAGTCAAGCGCGTTCAACGCCGTCTTCTTGCGACGCCCCCAAAAGTCGCGGTAGACCTTGGTCAGGCTTCGGCGTTTCGACGACAAACTCGTGGTCCATTCTCAGCCTCGTTAGCCGACCAATCAATGCTCTGGCAGACGTGAATCGGGACGTACTTAATGTCTTACGAAACTAAACCCGCGTGCGTTCACTTCGGGTGATTTTCGTCGAACGGCGATTATGTTAGGGACCAACCGGTTGGTTGGGAATGGCCTTTATCGATTCGAACCGTGCTCATTTATTCAAACCGGCCTCTAGCCGTTGTGCCGGGTGGATTGGTATCTTCTCGTCATGCAAGATTCGCAAAGCCTACCCGAAACAATTGATGTCAAACCGGCTTCCGTGCCGCTCTCGAAAGAGACTCGTTCCGCATTGATGATCGTCTTTCTCGTCACATTCATCGATTTGCTTGGCTTTGGCATCGTGTTGCCTTTGCTCCCTCGCTATGCAGACGACTACATTCCCCAAGGCGATTCCAGTTTCAATCGCAACCTGGCTATCGGCGTATTGTTGTCCAGTTTCTCCGCGATGCAGTTATTCTTCGCGCCGATCTGGGGGCGCATCTCCGATCGCGTCGGCCGTCGTCCCATATTGTTGATCGGGCTTGTCGGTTCCGTCGTTTTCTACGGGCTCTTCGGCCTGGTGTCGGAGATGCCGAAGGAATCGGGCTGGCTGGTCATTTTTCTGCTGTTGGCGACGCGCATCGGCGCCGGCGTCAGCGGGGCAACGATCTCCACAGCGTCGGCCGTTATTGCCGACTGTACGCCGAAAGAGAAGCGTTCGCACGGCATGGCATTGATCGGCGTGGCGTTTGGAATCGGCTTCACCTTTGGGCCGCTCATCGCCTGGGCGGGCGTCAAGTTTTTTCCCGGGCAGCATGGCGGGCCGGGTTATCTCGCAGCCGCTCTCTCTCTAATCGCTTTGATCATTGCTTACCGCAAAATGCCCGAAACGCTCCCGCCGGGTGGGGTGCAGATCAAGCGCTCGTGGCTCGATATGAAGGGGCTGACCGACACGTTGAAGACGCCCACTGTGGGTTTACTCGTTTTCGCTTTCTTCCTCACGACATTCGGCTTTGCGAATTTCGAAGGCACCTTGTCGATGCTGACGCAGAAGGTGTTTCACTTTTCCGACGATCGCAATTACCTGATTTTCGCCTATATCGGCTTCGTGCTGATGATGACGCAGGGCTTCATCTATCGGCGGCTGGTGAAGAAGCTCGACGAAGTCAAACTGATGCGCATCGGCATCGTCGCCATGTTTCTGGGCCTGGCGGGTTTGGCGGTCTTGACAGCGCTCGTCGATCATTCCGACGACCACGACCTTCACCTTGGCGGCTTTCTTATAGCTGTGGCCGTGTGCGTGTTTGGCTTTGCTTTTCTGAATCCTTCGCTCAATGGCTTGATCTCAAAACGGAGCGATCCGCATCGGCAAGGTGAAATCCTTGGCATCAACCAGTCGTTTTCCGCTTTGGCTCGTATCTTGGGCCCGGTGGCCGGGATGCTATTGTTCGGCGTCGAGCATATGCTGCCCTACGCGGTGGCAGCCGGCATGTTCGCCATCGTCTTGGGATTGCTGACAAGGATCAAAGCAGGCTAAACTTGCCCAAATGATAAAAGGGTGCCGCAGCAGATTTAGACAAATCAAGGGAGAAACAGCTCCCACCCTCCCCCCGGCTTTGCGGGGGAGGGCAGGGTGGGGGGAACGGCTGCGGGTGCCGACAGGCGCGTCATTAGGCAAATCGCTCGGTTAAAATTAGGTAGCACACTTAGTTAGAAAGACTGCCGCTAGTAACACCTTCAGGCAAGGATGCTGCATGTTTCGACGTTCGCGAGTGCCGTTGACCGAGATTCGCGCCAAACGGATTGCGTTCATCAAGCCGAGTGCGCTGGGCGATGTCGTTCATGCCTTGCCCGTTCTTCACGCGCTGCGGCAGCGCTTCCCTGAAGCCGTCATCACCTGGGTCATCAACAAGTCTTACGAACCGCTCGTTGCCGCTCATCCCGATCTCGATGAAACATTGGCCGTCGATCGCCAGCAGATGAAGCGAGGCTTAACGCCGGCGCTGGTCGCCATCAACGCGTTAGCCCGGCAGCTACGGCGTCGGCGTTTTGACCTGGCGATCGACCTGCAAGGTCTCCTGCGCTCCGGTCTAATGATGGCCGCTACAGGCGCTCCCCGGCGTGTCGGGCTGGCGAGCGCCCGCGAGGGTTCGCGCCACTTTTGCACCGACTTAATACCGATGCCTTTGGGTATCGATGAACATGCTGTTGATCGCAATTGGCGCGTGGCCGAGGCCTTTGGCGTCGGCCATCTCGACAAACGCTTCGACTTGACCATTGACGCGAACGCTAAAGAATGGGCCTACGAGCAGCTTCGCGAATTGCCGCGGCCTTGGATTGCTCTCGGAGTCGGTGGCGCGCTGGCTGACCAAACGTTGGCCTCCTGCCAGTTTCGCCGTCTTGGCCCAGCGAGCGCAGGCTCGCTTTGGGGGCACGATCTTTTTCGTCGGCGCGGCGGACGAAAGGCGTCTATCCCAGGAAGTCATCGCGAGGCTCAACGGCCCTTGTCGCGATTTCACGGGAAACACCACGCTGCCGCAATTGACGGCCCTACTGGCGAAAGCCGACGTGATGGTCTCCAACGACACCGGGCCATTGCACATGGCCGCTGCTTTGGGCCGGCCGGTTGTTGCTCCCTATACTTGCACCAAAGTCAATCGCCATGGCCCTTATGGCGCCTTGCCGGGCGGCATTGAATCGGCCGTGTGGTGTCAGGGAAGTTATATCCGGCGCTGCTCACGGCTTGAGTGCATGACGGAACTTCATCCGGATCGGCTTTGGCATTTTCTCAACGAGACGCTTGAATTATGGACAAGGCATTACCGTTCCGCCTGACGCTCGCCAGCGCCTCCAAAGGACGGCGCTGGCTGATGGAAAAGGCGGGGTACTCCTTCGACGTTCTTCCTGCCGACATCGATGAGCCGACCGAGGCGGAACATGGTTCCTGCCGGCAATATGTCCAGCACGTGAGTTGGATGAAGGCAGCAGCGGTGGCTCAGCGCGTGACGGATGGCATCGTACTGGCAGCCGATTCCGTCGGCTGGCTCGATGGCCGAGTGATCGGCAAACCGGTGGATGCCGACGATGCTCGGCGCATCCTCACGACACTTGAAGGGCGCGTCCACGAACTATGGAGCGGCGTCTGCCTCTGGCGCATCGCAGATGGTTTCCAGATTTGCTGGCAGGAACGCACGCGTCTTTACATGAAATCATTCGAGCCTGGTGAACTGGATGCCTATATCGCGTCGAACCGCTGGGTCGGTTGCTCCGGCGCTTACGCGATTGAAGAAGAGAACGACCCATTCTTGCGCATTGAAGATGGCTCGCTCAGCAATGTCATCGGCTTGCCGATGGAGAGTTTGGAGAAGGCGTTGCGGGAGTTGGTTGAGCAATACTCAAGCGTAGCCGTAAGATAATCCGAGCCGGACGCTTAAGCGACTCTCTCCTAACTCACGGTTTTGCCGCAGATCCACAACTACACGGCGTCTTACCACAGGTTGGGCAACCTTGCCCGTATTTGGCGCTGATGGCTTGATCTAAATCAACGCCGGCAATGTTGGCAAGTGTCGCCAGCCAGGCAAGCACGTCGGCGAACTCGGCCGCTGTTTGTTCACGCGAGTGCTTACCGCGGAGCGCTTCGGCCAATTCGCCAACCTCCTCCATGAACCACATGAAGGTGCCTTCGACACCGCGGCCGGCGTCTTTCTCGCCGAACGTGTCGCGAATGAGCGACTGCAACTGAGTCAACGTGTACATGGGTTGCAACTTTTCCTACTCGTAGCGCGTGGCGATTTTGTCCGCTTCTTTATTCTTGTCTTGCCGTCGGAGCGACTCCAGCAGGTATTGCCGAGCCTCTTCGTCGAGCACGTCGATATGAATCGCGTCGCGCGCCACAGTCTCCGCTTCTGCGTCTCTTTTAGCTTCGAGCAGGAGTTTAGCCAATTGCTTGCGCGAAGTCAGATCGTCCGCGTCGTTGCCCGTAATCTCAGTCAAAATGTTAATTAACTTGGGCGCATCTTCCAGTTTTTCAAAAACGTCGCGCAGCAGCCGTGCCCACTCGCCGTTGAGGGGATCGAGCTTACGGCACATTTCGAACTGCTCCCCGGCGGCTGCATACTCTTTAGCCTCCAGGCAAAGTCTGCCGAGATAGCCGTGCAGGCGAACGTCTTTTTCGTGCGTTGCCACAGCCGACTCGATGAGCTTGCGGGCGGCAAGAGCCTCGCCATCCGCGATCATCAATTTGGCCTTAACGATGCTGGCAGCCGCGTGACCCTTGGTCTTTTCGAGTATGCCATCGACCAGAGTCTTGGCCTTGGCTGGCTGCTTGCGCCGCAGATATTCGGCCGCCAAGTTGACCGAGGCGTCATCATTATCAGGGTTCTTTTCATGGGCTTGTTCGAGTTCTTTGAGCGTCATCGCTTTCGTTGTTGCCGGCGAGGCATCCGGCAGCGCTTTTACGATAGCCGTCACATAGGCGCGATAGCCCTTTTCAAATTCATCCTGGTCGATGCCGCAGACTTTTTTGATGGCTGCCCGGGTGCTAAGCCCTAAATGATAAGCGTCGAGCATTTGGCCGACGGCTGCAATGCCGTGCGTCTTGATCAGATATTCCACATAGAGCAGGCTTTGACAATAAGCGAGCGACCACTCTTCCGGCGACTTAGGCCTCACAAAGCCGAGCAACACGGTATCGAGATTGAAGAGATCTCCTTTATCGTGCCGTTCGCGTAGCGTGACGTTCCAGGCCGGCGGCCGGGCGATGCCCTCGTTGCGGACAGCCAGTCCTTCCGTCAGCCAATGTGGAACCTGGAAATCGGTTTGCGCCAAGTTGAAAATATGGACGAGTTCATGGCGAATGACCCGGCCCCAATTAAACATGCGCGACAGCCCTTTGCCGCGCGGCGAGACCATTGTCACCACCCGGCCGGTGCAGGCGCCAATGGTATGCAGATCGGGTAATGCGACCGTCCGGCCGCTGAACATTTCATGGTTGTTGAAGACTTCAACGAGCGTTTTGCCCTTCGGCTCAAATTGAAAATCTTTCGCGAGATTCGCGTGAATTTCCTCTAAAAAATCGAGGACGAAGTCGGCCAATACCTTATCGCTTTTGGCGTCGAAGCGCAGGATGTAATGTTCGGACTCTTTTGTCTCATAGCCGGCCAGGTGCTTGAGCACTTTACGAGAATTGGCGACGCGGACATTGAACGGGTCGAAGGCGAAGGCCTTATCGAGCAAGTTGCTCGCTTCGGCCTCTTTGCCCAAACGCAGGTAGAGCAGGCCGAGTTCGTTCTTTGGCCCCGCCAGCTTGTCGTTGGCTTCGAGCGCCAACTTGAAGTATTTCTCGGCTTCGACATAGTGCTTGCGGACTTCCAGCGCGACAGCCAGATCATGATAAAACAGACCCGGCTTTGGGTTGAATTTCTGCACATCATTCGTGAGTCGTTCGAAGGCTTTGTTATCCTTGAGTTCAAAGGAACACGCTGCGAGTCGCGCGAGCGTCGCTTCGTCGCGCTCGTTCACTTCCCGCGCACCTTCGAGCATCTTGAACGCCTTCGCTATTTCTCCCGAAGCCAAATGAACGTCCGCTCGCAGGCGCATGGCCGACGGCAACTGCGGATTGCACTTCAGCGCTTCCTCGGCATAGACCTGCGCATTCTTCAAATCAAAATTGATGAGCGAAGCCCGTCCTTTCCCGACAAAAGCTTCGGTCGCCGACGGATTTAGGACAAGCGCCTTATCGAAAGCCTTCACTGCTTCGGGCAGGTTCATCTTCTCCAGCAACATCGACCCCGCGAGATACTCGGCCATCCAGCAATTCGGTTCAATTTTCAGAACGTCTACATAAATCTCATTCAAGATAAACTCGAATTGATCACTAAGACTATGCCAGCGAGCGTTCTCCGCGCCGGCTTGACCGACTATTAGAAGTTCATCGACATCCTTGATATCGGCATCGGCATTGCTTCGGCGCGTGTAGGTCCGCACGAACCAGCGCATCTCGGCATCGGCTTCTTTCATATCGCCGCGATCGCGATAGATGCGGGCACGTACCCAACGAGCCAAAAAGTGCTCTTCGTTCGCTTTGATCACGCGCTCCGCCAACAGCAGGGCATCATCCCATTGGCCAGCTTGATAAAGCAAATCTGCCTTGGCGGCTAGTAATTCAGTATCGTCCGCACGCGTCTTAAGTGCCTCATCGACTACGGTCGTCGCCTTATCCAAGTCCCCTTCGCTAACGTAGGTTCTGGCGATGCCGCAAGCTGCAGCGACCTGCAGTTTGTCATCCGTCAACAGCTTCTGATAAAGCTCCCGCGCTTCCGCGTAGTTTCCCTTTAACCAGCGCGTACGCGCTTCGGCCAAAGCACTTTTGGGCTTATCTTCTGCGTGAAAACTAAAGCTAATACCCAGCAGCAACAATGTGGCAAACCAGCGCATATGCGGAAACCTCAGAGAGAGATGGCTCGATTTAGGTTAACGGGAAAACGTGAAATCTGCAAGAAGGGGGCGCAGTCAGCCAAACGAGTTGCATTCGATATTCATCTTGCCCCATCGTTCGGATGATGTTCAACTTCGAAGTTTATCACGCCCAAGTTTCAGGGAGGTGCAAGTATGTTCAACATCCGAACCACCTCTTTCTTATGCTTGGCGTTGTTATTCAGCGCCTGCTATACAACCCCCAAGTCAACCTCCCGTTGGGTGTACGTTGATGATCCCATAGCGGAAATCGTGTCGATGAAGAAGGAAGTCTGGATCGAGGCTGGACTCGCAAACAAACTGTTTAGCAAGGACAGTCATCGTTTACAAAAGGGGTGGCAAGCGTCCCTTCCCGAAGGCGTCGAAAATACCGCCGACGCCAAGGACTTTAAGGCTGTCCGCGGCTCGATTCGGCGAACGGTGGGGCGAGGCTAAGGATCCAGCACCCACCGCGAAAGTCATCCGCTTTTCAGAAAAAGAGATCGTTGTCCTGATCGTTCAAGAAAGGGGCGGTTGGTTTGAAACGGTCTATGAGTGCATGGCCCATTTGCGTTTTGCCCGAAGCAGCGCACTTGATGAGATCTTCGACATCGCATCGCTCGATGAGACTCTTGGCGCTCAATACAAAGGGCTCAAACAAGGGGCCTCAGAAGATGATGTGATCCGCGCACTGGGCAAGCCTGATGCCACGATCCATTACCAACGCGGCGCCCATCGTAAATTGTGCTACTTCAAGGATCGGATCGATATAAGCTTCGAAGGAGCAACGGCTGTTTCGTTCCATTTCGGCAAGAACGATGCGAGCGAAGTCGAAGTCAAAGAAAATGGTCCAGTTTTGACGCGGTATTAGCCGCTATTCGAAAGGCAGACAGTATTTATGCGGCTGGAGTTTCTGACCAGCCGTGCAAGCACTACTCTATTGCGCCGATTCCAACACCCAACCCGGCCCCAACATGTCCGTTCCTTCGCCTATAAGAGCCACTGAGCCTGTCATTCCTCCACTTAATTCATCTAATTCATGTCTGTAGGCTTGGAGGCATACTATCTGAAGGTTCACACGGTTCTTGATTTCAACTTGAGGAGCCTTACTGTAGTCGTCAGGGTAACACCGAGGGCGGTAGCGCGCCACTAGCGTAAAGACGTCCCCCAAACGGATCGGCAGATCCCCGTTGCGGCCAATGACAGTATGAAGTCCGGATTCGCCGGCAACGTAGCCATCAATGAAAAACTGCGTTTTGGCATCGCTCACTGCTGGTCTCCGTTTACTACATTCCAAAAATGATGAAGTTCTGCCAAAGTCAGCCGCCGGTTGCTTTGATTGATCGACGCACTTAAAAAGCCTCGATCTGCTATAGCCTCTGGGACCTGGAAACCCATCGAAAGCAAAATCTTGCGCACTTCCAGTGCGTCGATGTTGCCGTTTGCCGCATCGGCAAATTCTAGTGGCAGTAACGACAAAGCTATTTCACACTCCTGTCGTGCAAGGACGTTTGAACCACCGATACGATCCCTGAATATCTCCCATCTAGCAAAATATACTATACCAGCGCCATGCCGGTTGCACTCAAGCGCGAACAAAGTCGCCACGAGAGGATCGGTGGAAGTAGGCGTTAGGTTAAGCTTCTCAAGGCACTTATTGCCCGGCCAGCCGAGGGTCGTCCCTCTGAAGAGGTACGGCCAAACTCCATCCATCGTCGATCCTTTCGATCTGACCGGAATCAGCATCAAATCCTATTTACGGCAAGTGATCGACTTTAAATATAGCAGCCATCCGACTTGCCCACTGTATCTATTGCTGGGAAATGAAGCCTTCTCAGACAGTTGAACACTACGCGGACTAACTCACTGGGGATTTCTATTCCCCTGCCTCCGCTTCTGCGTCTTCCTCCCCGGCCGATAGCCCTTCGACGGCGGCGTCGCCCCACGTTCACCTGCCGGCTCTCCCTTCGCCGGATTGGCGACGGTGTGATAATGGTCGGGATCGTTCGCCCGACGTCGCCGGGCTTCGATAGCGTCTTTCGGTGGTTGGGCGGCGATGAGGCAATCGCAGCCGTTGCCGATCAGGTCGCCTCGCCCTGCTTCCAGCAACGCTTCGCGGACTTCAAACCAGTTGCTCGGTTTAAAAAACTGCATCAGCGCCCGTTGCAATTTGCGATCGCGCAACTTTCCGGCAACTTTGACTTCCTTGCCGCTCATCGGATCGATGCCGGTGTACCACATGCAGGTGGCGATATCGAACGGCGCGGGAATAAAGTCTTGAACTTGATCCGGCTTATAACCATTGCGTTTGAGATAGACCGCCAGATCGATCATCTCCGGCAGACTCGAACCGGGATGGCTGGCAATGAAGTACGGCACCAGATACTGCTTCGGCTTGCCGGCTTCGTTCGAGGCCTGGCGAAACTGCTCGGCAAAGACGCCGAAGTTATCGATTGAAGGCTTCTTCATCAAATCGAGAACGCCGGCGCTGGCATGTTCCGGAGCAACCTTCAACCGGCCGCCGACATGATGGGCGGCTAACTCCTTAACGTACTCGGGCGAGAGTTGAGCGAGATCCATGCGGATGCCGCTGGAGACAAACACCTTCTTGATGCCCGGCTCTTCGCGAACATTCTTCACCAGCTCGATAGTGGGACCGTGATCAGTCCCGAGTAGTTTGCAGATGGTGGGATGAACGCAAGAGAGTCGTTTGCACTTCGCTTCGACCTCGGGGCGAGTGCAGCGCATCTGATACATGTTGGCCGTCGGCCCGCCGATATCGCTGATCACCCCTTTGAACTCGGGATCGGCAGCGAGCTTCCTCACTTCCTGTTGAATCGAATCGGGCGAGCGCGATTGAATGATCCGCCCCTGATGAGCGGTGATCGAACAAAAAGTACAGCCGCCGAAACAGCCACGCATGATCGTTACCGAGTCCTTGATCATTTCATGGGCGGGAATCGGCTCGCTATAAGTGGGATGAGGCCGACGCGTGTACGGCAGGTCGTAGATGCGATCCATCTCTTCGGCCGACAGCGGAAAGGCAGGGGGCGTAGCCACCACGGCTTGGCGATCGTGATATTGAACCAATGCGGCCGCATTGAAGGGGTTGGTATTCAGGTGAATCAGGCGCGTAGCCTGCACAAAGGCGGCTTTGTCGGCTTTGACCTGTTCGAAGGATGGAAGATTGACGACGGCGAACCCGCTGGATTCACCGCTAAACGCCTCGGATTCGCGAGCACCGAGTGCGAAAGCGACGCCGCGCATGTTCCGCATGTCAGTAACTTTCTGGCCCTTCGCAAAGCGCTGGGCGATCTCGACGATATTCTTTTCACCCATGCCGTAAACGAGCAAATCGGCCTTGGAGTCGAGCAAGATCGAACGCCGAACGGTATCGCTCCAGTAGTCGTAATGTGCGAGGCGGCGTAAGGAAGCTTCGACACCGCCGGCGATTACCGGCACGCCCGGATAGGCTTCGCGAGCGCGCTGACAGTATGGAAGAGTTGCGCGATCGGGTCGCAGGCCGATGCGCCCGCCGGGCGAGTAGGCGTCGTCATTACGAACCTTCTTGTTGGCCGTGTAATGATTGATAAGCGAATCCATGTTCCCGGCACTGACAGCAAAGAACAGTCTTGGCTTACCGAACTGCCGCCACGGCTCGCACGAATGCCAGTCGGGCTGGCTGAGCATGGCCACGCGAAAGCCCGCTTCTTCCAGCACGCGGTGCAGGATGGCCATCGCAAAGCTGGGATGATCGATATAGGCATCGCCGGTGACGAAAACGATATCGACTTCATCCCAGCCTCGGCGCGCATCTCCGCCGCAGTCATAGGTGCAGGCGGCGCTGCATGAGCTTTTTGCCACATCGGTAATGAAAGAGCGGCCATTACAATCCTGGAGTCATGGACAGGAACAAGTGCTATTGTAATGGATATGGCCGCTAGGCGTTAGGTGACCGGGAGACGTTGAAGACGGTACTCAGCTCGTTGTCGATCTGCTAGAATTTAATTCATGGCCAAAAAGCCGGTCAAACCATCAGTGACTAAGCAACCGCCCTATCATCGCGGGGCAGATATTCCCATGCGCATCATCCGTGGCTACGTGCGCCAAATCGCCGAAAAATTTCAACCTGAAAAAATCATCCTCTTCGGCTCACATGCGTATGGCACTCCCCATGAGGATAGCGATGTGGATATTTTGGTAGTGATGTCGGCATGGAACGAGCTTTCCAAGGCGTTGAAGATTCGCACGTCGATCGAAGCGCCATTCCCGACGGATGTCATCGTTCGCACGCCAAAACATTTAGCCTGGCGTCTCGCGGAGCATGAGTCGTTTCATACAGAGATTACGAAAAAAGGGATCGTGCTTTATGAAAAGGTCGACCCGAGACTGGATCACGAAAGCCGAGGACGATTTCGCCGCCATGAGATTCCATGCTTCAAATCATCCGAAGCGTTGCATATGCAATCAACTTAGGTGTTTCGTTGGCGATGCGTCGATAATAACTTCGCTACGATACAGGCGCGTCTTGATTGAACCAAATGCTGTTGCTTCAAGACATCGTGAAGAGTTTACTTCTGCTTCAAGCAGCGATGCGAAGAAAATCTTGAGTTGCTCCGCTTCCATGTTTGCAACGGCGCCACAAAAGTCCAAGGACTCGTTGTGCGTAAATACGCGCCGAGATACATGGCTTTCATCTGAGGCGACAATGCCATAGCGAAGGTACGGATAGACTTGTTTGTGCTTGCGAGCCTTTGCGCTATATGTCAGAACGTCGTGCGTCGTTATCTTTGTTTTGAATTCAATCACGACGCGAGGAATGACGACATCGTGACTTTTCCGCTCGAATACGCAGAGATCCGTCTGGAACGCCGATACACCGCGCACTGGACGCTTAGGGTTTACTGTAAGGCTCAAATGGTTGTCTACCGTGACCTGGTAGAGTAAAGCTTCGCCGCGCTTGACTATGAGCGGCAACTTGAGGATTTCGCACGCTGTTTGATACGCAAGATCGACGAAGATACTTTCTTTTGCCAATGTTTCTCCTGCACTTTTACCAACCAAGCGATGTAAGACCGATTTAAACGCAAAACCATGTGGCTTGCGAAGCTAATTGAGCGCTGTCTGCAGCAACGTCTCAATCTCTGCCGGAATTGAAGCCCCATTCGACGAGTTCCTCGCTTTGCCATTTCGCCCGGTGCCGTTGAGACCGACAAGTTGCAGCGCCTCCAAAAGATAATGGACGGCATCTTCGCCGCGGTGAAGTTGCAGCAACGATTTGGCTTGGCCAACTAAGGCCTCGACAAAGGCTTTTTTGGCAATGGCAGCGGCTTGCGCGAATGTTGCCGCTGCAGCTTTTGGATCGTCTTCCACGGCATCAAGATAATGGCCAAGTTCAAGCAACGCGGCCGGTGAGCCATCGTCCAACTTGATGGCGGTTTCCAGTGCCGCGCGTGCCTCGTCGAGCGAATGTTGCGGATGTTCCTGAAGTTGAACGAGGTCCGCCCAAATGAGATAAAGTTGTGAGTTGCCAGGAAAGGCTTCACACAACCGATCCGCTTGCTCCATCGCCTCGTCGTACTTTGAATCCTTGCAAAGTTTGCGAAGCTTGGCTATTTCTTTGGAAAAAGAACTTAGGGGCTTCACGACCGCCGCCCCCTTCCCTTTGCGCAAGTGCTCGGCTTGTTTGATCGCTTTTTTATCTGCCGTGCTTTTCGATCTGGCGGCACTTCCGCCGATCGACTTTTGATTTCGCGATAAGTCTTTTTACCATAATCAGCGTGCTACGATTTCGACCGTTTCAAACTTCCGGAGATGAGGTCGTCAACAGCGCGAGAAGTCGGACCGTTTGATCATGCAAGCCAAATGTTACTATCGATTAGCTGCATGATGCCATTCCACTTCCTGGGCCAAGAGGATATCGGCCACACGGTCGGGTGTCATTTCATCTTCTGGTGTTGCAGCCTGCCTACAAACGATCAAAGGCAAGCCCGTTTTTTCGTCCTGGATGATCACCGGCACATCGAGCTCTGCCTCGCCATCGATCGCGAGGCCTTTTCGCAGCAAATCAGCCATCGCATCCTTCAGCTTCTTGCCTTCGCGCTGGGCGTGGAGCTTTACTTGCTTGACGAGAGCGTCCGGTAATTCGAGAGTTGTTTTCATGCGCTGATCTTCCGGGCTTTGTGATTGTCGTCAAATATTTGGCTCGAATGCGACGGGGCCGACTCACTCAGCGCGGTTCACTGGTTCATATTGCGACTGGGCGGCGCCGCCTGAGTGGCACGGGCTGCACGGATGCGATCGAGCAGCGCGTTACGGCTGGCTGTCGCTTCCGTCACCGGGGCGTTGGCGGGGATGGCCGCAACCGGCACGATAGGAAGCACCGGTTCAATCGTTGCCGGCAGCGCACCGATCGTACCGCCAAGCATCTCGCGCAACTCGGCGAGATTTGTCACGCGCTCGATGCGGAAGTAAAGCATCTGCGAATAGGGAACGAAGAATGCACGGCCTTCATCGGTCGTTCCACCAACGCGGCCACGCATGATGACGTAGTTGCCTTCAAAGCGGAAAAACGTGTCGACGTTGATTTCGCAGCCATTTTGCAGCACGACCACGATGGTGTTCTGATTTTCTTCCGGTACCGACCGGAGCATGTCGATCCATTCCTTATTGGTCATTGCGACTACCTAAGCCAAAGCAGGAGGGGGAGCGAAATCTTTGATTATTCTAGTACATGAATTGATGCGGCGGCCGGAAATTTTGACGTGAAATGGCCGCCGGGTGCAATAACCGATTGAGCCTGTCTCGGTGGGCTGAGTTATACTGCCGCTTCCGGGCTTTGGTTTTGGGCCGCAGTAGCTGCGCCACATGGTCGCCCTATCACGGATGAAGCGGCCGATGGTCGCTCGGCGTTGGCGCTTCTTTGAGCCCTGCACTCGGTCGAATCGCGCCGCCGACGCCGAGCGCTTCCGGATGCCGGGCGATCTTGTCGGCAAAGACTTCGACGTCCTTCAATATCCGTTCGATCCGCGGAACTTGCTTGCCGACGAGCGCAAGCGTCTCGTTCAAGTTATTGTAAAGAGCGGGGTCGCCGATGAACTTTTGCAGCGCACCGTCGGAACGGCCGATTGCTTTCACTATCTCCCGAACTTCAACCATCGTCTTGTTGAATTGGTCCGAACCGTTCTCGACGTTTTCCAGAATACGCGGCGTCCGTTCGGCCAACGGCCTGGTCAACTGGCGGACGTCCGTCAGCGCCTGGTCGGCCTGCGCCAGCGTGCTGTTAAGCGTCTTCATTGCTACTTTGCCATCCTTCATCAAGTCGTCGGCACTCATCGTTAATTGATCGAAGCGCGAGCTCGCCTGGTTCACGTTTTTCAAAATTTCGGTTATCGATCGCTGATTTTCGGGAGTCAAGACAGCGCCGAGGCGTTCCGTGGTAGTTGCTAAAGCATCAATGGCACGCTGCAAACGAGGTTCGTTCTGTTTGAAGGTAACCCCGGCTTCTTCCACCCAGAAAGAGGCCGTTTTCAAGAAGTAACGAATTTCGACATTGGTCTTTTGCAGTTCGGGAATGATGTTTTGCAAGGCGACGCCTGTGTCGCCGGGCGTCACGAGGATATCGCGAAGCCCGTCGTTCGTTCGTCGCAGTTCGGGAATGAACTCTCGGCTTGCCTTTGCTAAATCGCCGACTTCTTTGAACGTCGTTTGGATCTGCGGCGTCATCCGTTCCATCGCTTCGAGGGAACGCCGAACTTGCTCGAGCGACTTCTGTGCTTCCGGGACGACACCCGCCGCCTGATCAATCAGCAGGCGTGCGTTGAAGGGAGACACCCCCTGAATGACCGCGCCGGGGGGAATGGGATCGCCCGCCTGCGCCTTATCGGGATTGCGCGGAACAAAGTCGATGGCGGTATCGCCGACGAGCAGGCCACGGGTAACAGCCGGCTCATCGCTGCTGCGCGGCGTAAACTTGCGATCGAGCTGGACAGTGACGCGAACCTGGCCCGACATATCATCGAGGTCGATGGCGCTGACCTCGCCGACTTTGACGCCCGACTTTCGTACTGGCGTGCCGGGCGTAATGCCGGGAGCGTCGCTAAAAATGATGCTGTACTCGTTGAACTTCGTAAACCAGTGCGGCGCGCCGCTGAAGAGAAGGATCAGCGTCGCGAATAGGCCGAGCGACACGACCACGAACAAACCCAGGCGTACGCGCTGTTGCCGTTCGGACATGACTCGCTCCTCGATCGTTATGAGACGTCGCGCGCCCGCTCGCCTGCCTCGCCATCGATGAATTGGCGACGCGCGGGTCCGAATGCTGCATCAACTGATCCGGCGGCCCGTCAAAGAGAATCTGAGGCTCACCGTGGTCGAGGCGCGACAACGGATAAAGCATCACCACCCGGTCGGCCACCTTGCGCACGGTCTTCATATCGTGCGTGACGACGATGCTGGTGATCGGCCGCAGCCGGCGTGTCTGCAGGATCAAATCATTGATTACATCAGACATGATCGGATCGAGACCGGTGGTAGGTTCGTCATAGAGCATCACTTCCGGCTCGAGCGCGAGCGCTCGCGCCAGTCCCACCCGCTTTTTCATCCCGCCCGACAATTCCGCCGGCATCTTAGGCCCGACTGATGCGGGCAACCCGACTTCCTGAAGTTTTTGTTGCACTCGTTGCCGCGTGTCTTCTTCGCTCAATCGTTGCGATGCGCGAATCCGAAGGCCACGTTGTCGAACACGTTCAAGCTGTCAAATAGCGCGGCGCCTTGGAAGAGAAAGCCAATTCGCAGGCGCATGGCGATCAGGTCGCGTTCGCGCTGGCGATCGAGCGGTTTGCCTTCGAAAGTCACATTGCCGACGGTGGGATGAATCAACCCGACTACCAGCTTGAGCAACACGGTCTTGCCGCAGCCGCTTTCACCAATGACGACCAATGTCTGTCCCGTCTCGACGCGCAAGTCAATGCCGCGCAGAATGCGCTGGCCGCCGAATTGGAGATCGACGCGGTTGATCGAGATGATCGGCTGAGAAGGCGACGGGGCCGAAGTCGGAGCGTTCATGCAGTCACCATTGGCGGGTCAGAGCTTCAGTGAAGCTAAGGATATGGGATTGACTGACATGCCGATTTGAATTCGCCCACTCTTCTCGTGCCGGGAAGAACGCGTGTCACACTAACCCGAAGCGTGAGCGAGGTTTTCCCCGAAGCGTCAGCGTAGGGATGAACAAAATAACGCTAACGCGAACGGCAAGAGGAAAAATACCCGCGTAATGGGAGCCCAAAGCGCGAGCAAGGGGAAGCGCCTACCCATGCGTGCGCTTCGGGCTCCCATTGCGCGGGGTAGATTGTTCTTGCCGCTCGCCTAACGCTTCGGGGCTGGGCCTCGCTGGCGCGTCGGGTTAGTGTTGGCTATTGCAGTTAGGCCGCGCTCTGTCTCTGTGGTAGAAAGCTTGGCCTCGGTACCGTGCTATTCAAGCGTAGCCAGCCAGCCCCGTTGCAGTTGCCCTGCCCGAATCCGGAAGAAACGGACCGGCGTAAAGGTCGCTAAATCGGGATGGTTGAGTACATAAGTGATGTTGTCGAGATTGATCGTTTCCCATTGGTGCAGCCCGATCAGAATATCGCCGCGCTGGAACCCCGCTTTGGAAGCAGCAGTGTCTGCATTGACATCGAGGATGAGCAGGCCGCCGTGAAGTTGCGGGTTCACCTTGGAAACTTGCTCGTTAGGCGCGGGTTGAAGTTTCAGGCCAAGCTTCTTCCAAACGAGGTCGATCGGCAATGGCGCGGGCACTTTTCCGTACTGCGTAAGACGAGATCCCCGCGAATGATTTCGCCGCCGTCCCCTTTACTCGATGCACCCCGGCGGACCAAGAGAGGAATTTTTTCGCCAAGGGGTTTCTCAAGAAAGGCCCGCTCCAAATCGAGGCTGCAAATCACCTTCTCATTACCGGCTTTTTCGATGACGTCGCCCATCTTGAATCCCGCTTTGTCGCCAGCACTGTTTGGTTCAACGCGCTCGATCACCGCCCAGCGCCGGAGCGGATTGTCGGAGACATCGAGCGAATCGCGAATGGTCAGCCCGTGGGACAGCCCCGTGCGGCGCTTGGTGCTCAACAATTCGGCGGCGACATGAATGGCGTTATCGACCGGAATGGTGAAGCCTATCCCTTGCGCGCCGGCTCGAATCGCGACGTTGATGCCGATCAGTTCGCCGTGGATATTGAACAGCGGACCGCCGGAATTGCCCGGATTAATGCTCGCATCCGTCTGGATCAGCGATTTGTAGGATACCTCCCGGTTGAGCGTAACGTCGCGCTTTAGCGCGCTGACGACACCAAGCGTAACCGTATGCTCGTAGCCGAACGCATTGCCGATGGCGATAACCGATTCACCCAAATTGAGATCGGTCGCAGTCCCGAGCACAGGCGTCGGCAAGGGCGCACGCCGCATCGATCTTGATAATCGCGAGATCTTCCGATGGCTCCCGCGCGACAATGCGCGCTGAGTGACTGCTGCCGTCGTGCAGTTTTACGCGCAGCGATTGAACGTCGTCAACCACGTGGTGATTGGTGAGAATGTACCCGCGCGAGTCGATGACGACCCCGGTGCCCATGCCATTGACGCGCTGCTGCAATTGCATTAATTCGAGCTGCTTTTCGCGATTTTCAAAAGTGACGGTGCGCTCGCTGAAAATGTTGACGACCGAGTTCTTATTTCGCTCGACCACCTCGACGACCGGCGTTCGGCGAAGGACGTTCGCCGGCACTCCCTTGGGGCGCGCCTCGTCTGCCGTCAAGGCCGGCAGCGCCGAGCAGAAGAGGCCGATGGACAGCAGACCGGCGAACAATCGGCAGGTCCGGTTGTCGCGGGAGAGCAGCACGCGCATGGTGTCCCCAATCGCGGAAAGCATTCGGCAGACCCCGACGACTTCGATCGGTCATCCGCCAGCTATCGCAGATGAAGGAATCGACCTCGCAAGCCTCTATGCTCCATGCTCCTCCCCGTTCGTTTGCCTCAATAACCTAGCTGGAGCGCGGGTCGTTCCAGCCGCATCTCTCTTGCCGCCCATTCAGAATGGTGGAGCTTTGCCGACATTGACGGTTGAGCCGAGCGAATGGAGATTGTCCTATCCCATAGCAACGCATAAATTGAGTTTGCTTTCATATCGGAGAGGCTGCGCTTATGACCGTTCAGACGCCACGGATGTTACAGATCGAAGCTATGTTGGCCGAAAGCCCGCACGACCCGGAACTTCGTTACTTCTTAGCCATGGAACATCTCAGTGCTGGCGATGAGCCCGGGGCAGCCGCGAAGCTGCGCGACCTAACGAACGAATCCGCCTATGTGCCCGCGTTTCTGCAAGCGGGGCAATTATTCAATCGATTGGGTAAGTCTGAAGAAGCATGCGCCGTCTTGCGCCGAGGCATCGACGAGGCCGGCAAACAAGGCAACACGCATGCCCTTGGCGAGATGCAAGGATTGCTGGACAGCATTGAATGACTAACGCGTATCTGAGACTGGGTACGCCAACCGATTCTGGCAAACTGTTGAAATAAACACGGAGCCCGTTTTACCCTCCCCCTGGCTTTGCAGGGGGAGGGTGGGACGGGCGAGATTCTGATCTGCCAAAATCCGTTGGCGCACTCTTTTCCGTACCATCGAGATAATCAAATGACTCTTCGCATCGGCTTGGCGCTTGCTAGTTTCGCTTTCGTTGTTTGCTTTAATGCGACCTGCGCCGAAGGCAAGCCGCTCCCCAACGTCGTCATCATCCTTGCCGACGACATCGGCTACGGTGATTTCGGCTGTTATGGCGCTACCAAAGTGAAGACGCCGAACGTCGATAAGTTGGCAGCAGAAGGCATGCGCTTCACCGACGCGCATGCCCCTGCATCGGTTTGCACGCCGACTCGTTATGCCTTGATGACCGGTCAATACGCTTGGCGGCAAAAAGGCACCGGCATTCTCAGCGGCGAAGCACCGCTCTGCATCCCGAAAGAACTTCTGCCGTACACGCTGCCGAACTTCATGAAAGGTCTGGGCTATACGACGGGCGTCGTCGGCAAATGGCATCTTGGCTTAGACGAAACGGCAACGAACTATAATCGGGAGATCAAACACGGGCCGGCTGAAGTCGGCTTTGATTATTCGTTTGTCATCCCTGCTACGGGTGACCGCGTTCCCTGTGTGTTTGTCGAGAACGGCAAAGTCGTCGGTTACGATCCCGCCGATCCCATCAGGATTAGTTATTCGACACCTTTCGGTACGGAACCCACGGGCGCTAAGAACCCGGAACTCCTAACCGTTCAGAAGCCGAGCCACGGCCACGATAATACGATCGTCAATGGCATCAGCCGTATCGGATACATGTCCGGCGGCAAAGCGGCCCGGTGGAAAGATGAAGAAATCGCGGACGACATCACTCGCAAGGCCGTCGGTTTTTTGGAAACGAACAAGGCCAAGCCGTTCTTCCTTTACTTCGCAACGCACGACATCCATGTGCCGCGAGTGCCGCACCCTCGCTTTCGGGGCAAGAGCGAACATGGGTTGCGCGGCGACGTAATCCAGGAATTCGATTGGTGCGTCGGCGAGATTCTCGCAACGCTCGATCGGCTCAAGCTGGCGGATAACACCCTGGTGATTGTCACCAGCGACAACGGCGGCGTCATCGACGACGGCTATCAGGACGGGGCATCGACGGATAAGAGCGGCCATCGCTGCAACGGCCCACTGCGCAGGTTTTAAGGGGATGCTGTATGAAGGGGGAAATCGCGTTCCGTTAATCGCGCGCTGGCCGGGGCATATTCCAGCGGGCAAGACATCGAATGAACTGATTGCCCACGTTGACATGCTGGCGACTCTGTCAGCCCTCTTCGAAAAGCCGCTTGCCGATGAGGCCGGGCCCGACAGTTTCAACATCCTGCCCGCCCTTCTTACAGAGAAGCCAGCGAAACCATGCCGTGAAACGCTCATCGTGCAGAACAACAATGGCGATCGGCTTGCCATTCGGCAAGGCCCTTGGAAATACATTCCCGAGACAGGAAAAAAGGGAAAAGGGCTGCCGGAGCTTTACAATCTCGACAACGATCTAAGTGAAGCGAAAAATGTTGCGGACACAAATGCGGAGAAGGCCAAAGAATTGGCGGGCCTGCTCCAGAGCGCACGAGGGGAATCTCGGACCCGAAAATGAAGAGACTTGGAATCTAATTCGAGACAGACTCAATTGCGTCCTTTCATTCGCCAACATTTTGATACGGTCGACGGCACCAACCGCGTCGCCGGCTCGTTTGCGACCGACGCGGCTAATCACGGCTTGATTGTTACAGCCGACGCGCAATCGGCAGGCCGGGGCCAGTACGAGCGCACGTGGCAGGCGCCCGCGCGCTCGAGTGTTCTTCTTTCCGTGCTGCTCTTTCCACCGCCGACATTAAGACGGCCATCGCTGCTCACCGCCTGGGCAGCTGTCTCCGTGTGCAAGACCATCGAAAGCCTGACGCCGCTTCACGCCTCTATCAAATGGCCCAACGACATTCTCGTCGATTCCAAAAAGATTTGCGGCATCCTTTGCGAGGCAGGCGCCCGTCATATTGTGGCGGGAATCGGTCTTAATGTTTTGCAGACGACCGACGATTTTTTTCAAGCCGGCCTGCCAAACGCGGCTTCGATCCGAAGTCTTTCAGGCATATCGATTGATGTAGAAGAATCGACTTCCACGTTGATCCAAACTCTTCAAACCGAGTATCAGCACTTGATGGACGGAGATCAACAATCCCTTGAAGCCGAATGGAAGCAACGCCTTGGGCTGGTCAACCGCCAAGTTGTCGTGGAAAAGATGGATGGAAGCCAATTGAGCGGTGCCCTTTTGGACCTGTCGTTCGATGCAGTCATCATCGAGATTGATAACGAGCCGACGCTTTTGCCTCCTGAAATCATTAGACATATCGACATCGTTTAAAGCTAAAGCCGCTGTCAACCGTTCGCACTTTAATCATCGTCCGACGGAACTGCGAACGGTTCGAAGTGGCAACGATGCCACTCGACTGAAAACGTTTTCACTGGCGGTCGTCTGTACGTTGACTTCGAACGTTTCGAAGTGGCAAAGCTGCCACTCGACTGTAAATATTTACAGTAAACGTCGTTTGAACGTTGACTTCGAACGGTTAGCAGTGGCAACGATGCCACTCGACTGAAAACGTTTTCACTGGCGGTCGTCTGAACGTTGACTTCGAACGTTTCGAAGTGGCAAAGCTGCCACTCGACTGTAAATATTTACAGTAAACGTCGTTTGAACGTTGACTTCGAACGGTTAGCAGTGGCAACGTTGCCACTCGACTGAAAACGTTTTCAGTGGCGGTCGTTTGAACTTTGACTTCGAACTGTTCGAAGTGGCAACGTTGCCAGTGCGCTCACTTCCCCGTCGCTACCCATTTCTTCCAAGACGCGTCGAGTTTTTCGACGTCGTACTCGGCATCTTTGAGAGCCATATCGACCGTTGGCTTCTGGTCATTTTCACCAGGCCTGAAACCCGCTAACAATTTGGAAAGTTTGGCGGCCTGTGGGCCAAAGGCAAAGTATTCCATCAAGCTGGCTGCCAATAATGGCTTGTCCTTATCGTTGCCGGGCATCCAGACATCGCTTGCTTTGTACATGCTGGTTCGGCTTGCCAACCTCCGCATGTTCGCCCGGTCGTTGGCGTATTTCGTTGGGTTGGAACGGATGCGCATGGCTCGGGCGAAACCTTCTTCCATCCATTGAGGCAGTTTCAAAGCGCCGGCCTTTGCTTGCAGCAATGCCACGGAAATTTGATATGCCGCTTCCTCCACGAGATCGGTGGGCTCTTTACCCGGCAAGACGCTGATCGCCACGTAAGGATCATTGCCGCGAGCGTCGACATGCGCGCGCTCATCGCGCTCCAATCGGTCGTTCACCACTTCGCCCACGAAAGCTGCATACTGCTTGCGCGACGGAAAAAAGAAGAGCGCCACCTTTCCCTTTGGCGGATTATCGGTCATCTCAAACTTCAATGCTTTAAGAGTTGCCGTGTAATTTTTCTGAGCCGGTTCGCCCATGGTCTTCAGCTTCGCCTCGGGAAATTCGCCACAAATGAGTAGATCATCAGTCTCGGCTATCGTCGGGGTCGGCACGTCACATTTCTTCATAACCGTCAACGCGGTGGTGCGCTGCTTGGCGACCATGTCGCTGCGTTCATCGGCCTGGCTTGAAGAGACGATGATGAGACTCAGGGAGAGTGTACAGAAGAGGCGCATGAGGTGGCTCCTAAAGGCAATGAGTCGTAGAGATTCAATTATATAAGTGATGAAGCGAATAGGCGCGAGTAGGAGGCCTGGCTGATTATGGCGAGCGGGGAGTGTGAGCGACCGGAGCAGCAGCTTCAAAGATGTCTCCGGTCGCTCACGCTCCCGGCTCGCCAAAGCAGCGGAGAGTCGGGGGTGCGCAACTCTTTCCGGAATTTCTGGCGAGCGGCGCGGCGTAAGCCCGCCGTGGTTCCAAACCCACGGCGGGCTTACGCCGCGCCGCTCGGCAGAATCCGTTGGCGCCCGCTCGGTGGTCAGCAACCCGAGCTCACCCCGATTCCTCTTGGCGTCTCGGCCCGAAACCTCGATGATAAGCGACAGAGAACTGAAACGGAGCCATCCATGCCATCGCATCAATTTCCCGTGCGCTCGTTGTGCTCAAACGTGGTGGCGAGCGCTGCCTTGTTGCTGTTCGCGACAGCCGCAGGTGCGGCCGAGCCAAAAGAGGCGAAAAAAATGGAGAAGCCAAACTTACTCGCCAAAGAGAGCAGCCCTTATCTTTTGCAACATGCTTATAACCCAGTGGAATGGCATCCTTGGGCGCCGCAGCTTTTGAAGAAGCCAAGAAGGAAGGCAAGCTCGTTTTTCTCTCGATCGGCTACAGTTCCTGCCACTGGTGCCACGTCATGGAGAGAGAATCTTTCTCCAACAAAGAAGTGGCGGAGATAATGAATAAGAATTTTGTCTGCATCAAAGTAGACCGCGAAGAAAGGCCGGATGTCGATGACATTTACATGACCGCCCTCCATGCGATGGAACAGCGCGGCGGCTGGCCTTTGTCCATGTTTCTAATGGCGGACGGCAAGCCGATCATTGGCGGAACGTATTGGCCGGCTGACGATCGCGAGATCAACGGGCAAACAGTCCTCGGCTTCAAGAGCGTCCTGAATCGCGTGAATGGCTATTGGAAGGATAAGCCGAAAGAGATTGGCGCACAGGCGGACCATTACGCTCAAATCACCTCCGAGTCGCTCGCCCGCACGTTGCGTCCGAACCCGTTGATCGAGCTCGACCTGCGCTCGCCAATGGCGCTGCTGAGGCAATAAGTACCGAAATCGATCCAGTTCACGGCGGCATCGGCAGCAAGAAGAATCGATTCCAAGGAACGAAGTTTCCGACGCCGGTGAACTTTCGCCTGTTGCTCGATCATGCCCAGCGGACGAAGGATGCCGAACTGCTGAAGCTCGTGAAGTTGACGCTCGACAAGATGATAATGGGCGGCATTTACGATCAAGTCGGCGGCGGCTTCCATCGCTACAGCACGGAACGGTCTTGGACCGTGCCCCACTTCGAGAAGATGCTTTACGACAATGCTCAACTCGTTGAGCTTTATGCCGAAGCCTATCAAGTCGAACGTGATGCCGACTACGCTCGGGTCATCCGTGAAACGCTCGCGTTTATTCAACGCGAGATGACATCACCCGAAGGCGCGTTCTATTCCGCACTCGATGCCGACAGCAACGGGAATGAAGGTGAATTCTATGTCTGGACTGCTGCCGAAATCGACAAAGCGCTGCCGGATAAAGCGGATGCCGTGTTGTTGAAAACAGTCTATTCCGTGAGTGGAACACCAAACTTTGAAGAGAAATACTTCATTCTCCGGCTCAACAAAAAGCTGGATGCACTTGCCGCCGAGCAGAAGCTTAGTCCCGCTGAACTGAACAAGAAACTGAGCCAGTTGAAGCAAACGATGTTGGCCTATCGAAGCAAGCGCGTCCGGCCATTCTTAGATACGAAGATTCTGACCGCCTGGAATGGACAGATGATCGCCGCCTATGCGAAAGCAGGGCAAGTGCTCAAAGAGCCCGAATTTGTCAAAGCCGCCGCCAGAGCGGCGGATTTCTTGCTTCAACAGTTGCGCACGAAAGATGGCCGGCTGTTGCGCACCTATGGCACGACGGCCGACGGAAAGGGCCAAGCCAAGCTCAATGGCTATCTCGACGATTACGCCTTCTTCATTCACGGACTGCTCAATCTCTATGAAGCCGACAAGCAACAGCGTTGGCTCGACGAAGCGAAGTCGTTGAGCGACCTGATGGTGAAATGGTACGGCGACGGCGAGAATGGCGGTTACTTCTTTACATCGTCCGACCACGAAAAATTCTTTGCCCGGCCTAAAGACTATTTTGACAATGCTCAGCCCTCGGCCAACGGTGTAGCCTTAGACAATTTCGTACGGCTATGGCGCATTACCCATGAGGAGAATTATCGGAAGTTGGCCGAGAAGTCGTTCCGTCAATTTGCCAGCGTGATGAAAGCGGCCCCCAATGGAGTGCCAGGAATGTGCTTGGCACTCCATTCTTATCTCGACGCTCTTCCGGCAGTCAAGACAGATGCCCAACCGCCTGTGAAAGTTGCGGTGGTTACCGGTCGTGAAAAAACCGAAGACGTGGTCAAACTGTCGGCGAAGTTGGGTGAAACGATCAACGGCAAGACAACGCTGGTCGTGAACATTATGATCGCCTCGCCTTGGCACATTTATGCCAATCCAAGCGGCGGCGAATCCACGCCGACGTCCATCACTGTGCGGGCGAATGGCAAAATCATCGCCGCTGAAGTGGATTATCCCAAGGGAATCGAAGTCGAAGATAAAATGTTGGGCAATTACCACGTCTACGAAAAGGAAGTGATCATCAAAGCGACGTTGTCGGAGAAGCCAGAAGGGGAACTGGAAATAGCCGCCAAGTTACAGGCGTGCAGTTCCGGCGAGAACAGCCGTTGTTTGCTGCCGACAACGTTGAAGACGAAGTTGAAGTGAGTATCCGCGCTGAAATGGTAGCCGAACTCGTTAGAGTTTGGGTTGCACAGCGGAACTCTGACGAGTTCCGCTACAGGTGGTCGGAACTCTGACGAGTTCCGCTACAGGTGGTCGGAACTCTGACGAGTTCCGCTACAGGTGGTCGGAACTCTGACGAGTTCCGCTACGACAAGCGTCGGAACTCTGACGAGTTCCGCTACAGGTGGTCGGAACTCTGACTAGTTCCGCTACGTTGGAAAAGAGCGAATGGCATGGTCGAAAACCCGCCGAATGCGGTGGGACGAACCGAAGTGAGCGTCGTGGAACAGTTCGCGGAGCAGCTTCGCACAATCGCGCAGGCCCGAGGTCGCCAAACGCGTTCCCGTGCCATCGATGAGCTTGCCGCCTTTGTGCAATCGTCCGGTTTATCAATTGCATTCCTGACGCGACTAGTGGACGCTGACCGGCATGGCCAGCGGCTCGCCTTGGAAATCGCTCTGCGGCTGACACTACCGCTTTCGGAGCCCCTTTGCCGACTTGTTGTTCCGTTGCTTGGCGCGGTTCGACTGCCGGCGCCTTTGCGCCTCAATGTAGCCATTCAACTGCTGCGGTCGCTTCCCCATCTATCACCCTTGGTTGACGATCTCTTGCAACGCCTGACAGACGGGATCGGCGCCCTGCGCGCCGTCGAAAGGCTGCATTTTCTTCAACTCCACGTGCCGAGCCACCCGGGCATCGAAAAGTTGATTGCCAATCTGGAAAAGATGTCGGCCATTGCCTGCCCCAAGTGCGGAATCCTACTGCAGAAACCCGAACTGGTGATTCACCTCTGGCAGGCGCATCGGCTATTGATGGAGCGAAGCCGAGCCCGCGATCCATGGAAAATGATCGAAGATTGGCTGAACGCTTACGCGCGAACCGGCCGTAAGGAACTGCTCGAACGAAGCTGTGAACTCGGCCAACAACTCGACTCGGCGGCAGGACTGACCCGCGTCCATCGCCTGTTATTGACAGCCGGGATGACCGACGAAGAAGCGAGCGAGCATCTGACCATCGAAGCCCAAAGTACACGAGCAAGCCTTTGCCCGCATTGTTATGCCTTAGTGCCGCCGGAACACGACCCGCTGCCCACGCCGATGAACGCCGCCAGCGGCGAGCTGGCCGAGGATGGTTGGAAGATCGACGTCTCAGATCGCTATCTCATGACCCGGCTCGTTGCAGCGACGCCTTTGATGATTTTGCACGATGGACCGGAACCGGGCCGTGCGCTGACTCCGCGAGGTCAGGCGGTCGTTTCGGTTGGTCCATTGGTCCTGATCGCTTTTACCGTTGCCGTGCTGTTGCCTGTCAGTTTACTGCCCCCGTTGGCGCCAGTGTCGCTAATTCTGCTGGCAGCGCTTCTTTGTTATTTCTGGATTCGCCGGAGTGATTTTCGCGCTGGCGAACGCGCGAACCGGGCCGTCGATCATGCCTGGCAATTGCTGGCGCCACGCATTCACCAACCTACTTTCATGGGCGACGACCGGCGTTTTCTGGCCCGTCTGGCAGTCAGCAGCATCGGCATCGGTACACCTTTGCTGCGGGAAGCCTCGTTGTCGCGCCTGATCCAGTTGACGCAGTTGGAAACGTTGAGAGGGCGCTGTTCGCCCGTTGAACTGGGCGCGCTGCGTTCGCTGGAATTGCACGATGGGCTAAGGCTGCAGCGCGACGTCGTCCCCGTCCTGGCGAATGAACTTGCACTTTGCCTTACTGGGGAGATGCCTCTTCTTTACGGCGAGCAGCTTTTGGAAAGCTGGCCGAGTGAATCCCGCGATCAAGGGCAGCGAGCGCGCTTGCGCGTGTTGCTTTGCGCCCGAGCCTTCGAGTTCGGCTTCGAGGCGAGCGACTTACACGACCTCGGCCGTATCAGCACTCTTTACGGTCAAGCGATCGCAAGCGAAGACTTGGCGGGCTTACTTCGGCTACGCTGGCTCTGGAACAATCGCCCGGCCCGCGTTTGGCAGCACAATGGCTCCGCGTCAGCGGTTTTTGACCTCGCGCGTTTTCCTTCCATCGCCGGTCAATATCTCGAGCAGCGGCCCGATCTTTTGTTGTTCCAACCCATGACCGTCGGCAAGCTGGAAGAGGCCAGCGCACCGATACTCATTTGCGAACAGGGCATCGTCTATCGCGACATCTTTATTCGCGATCCGGAAACGCCGATTTCGGTCAAGTCGGACAATGGGGACTTTTTACTGCAAATCGGCAAGCAAAGCCTTACTTTTGATGAAGAACCTGGCTTGCTCTCCCAGCGCTTGCGTGGGTGGGCGCACTTTCTGTTTCGAGAGCTTCTTCCAGCGGCGGCAACATTCGATCGCAATCATTCCGGAGACAAAACGAGCGAGTTACTACGGCAGAAGACGCGTCGTTGCCCCGAATGCGGCAATTCGTTCCTGGCCATTCGCGGTGAAGTGGGAATCTTGTTCCCTGCGGAGCCGAAGGCGAGCCAAACTGCGTAAGCAGTCGGGTGAAAACTTTTCACGCGAAGTTGTCTTGCACCACCAGAACCCGGTTGTTTACGTAATCCGGCTCGCCTCTCGCGGTTGTTGCTATATCGACCAAAAGGAATCCCGCGATGTTGGTTTTGATACGCCGTCTGCTGGAGATGATCCGCTTCAGCCATACGATTTTCGCCATGCCCTTTGCCTTCCTAAGCGCCGCGCTGGCTTGGCGCGACGAGCCTTTTCGTTTCCAGGATCTGATCGGCATTCTGCTCTGTCTTGTTTTTGCGCGCAGCGCCGCCATGGCTTTCAACCGCATTGTCGACCGCCATTTTGATGCGCTGAATCCCCGCACTTCTCTGCGACATTTGCCTGCCGGCACACTTTCCCTGCGGACTGTCCAACTTTTTACGCTGTTCTGTGCCGTTGGCTTTGTCGCATCGACGCTTTGGTTCTTACAGCGTGAGCCGCCGAACCCTTGGCCGCTCTGGCTTTCCGGCCCCGTGCTTGTTCTCATCTGCGCCTATTCACTTAGCAAACGATTCACCGCTCTCGCCCATTTTTGGCTCGGGTTATCGTTGATGCTTGCTCCCTTGGCCGCCTGGATCGCAATACGTGGCATGGTCGACCTCGCTACGCCCGCAACTATCGGCGGCGCGGTCTTCTTTTGGGTGGCCGGCTTCGATATTCTCTATGCTTGCCAGGACATGCAGTTCGATCGCAAGGCGAAGCTCGCCAGCGTCCCTGCTCGCTTTGGCATAGCCGTCAGCTTGAAGATTGCCGCGGCCTGCCATGTCGCCATGCTTGGCTTTTTACTGTTGTTGCCCTTCGTCAATCCACACTTGAACGCCGTCTACTTCACAGGCATCGCTGGCGTTGCACTTCTGTTGCTCTACGAACACCGGCTTGTTCAACCCGACGATCTGACGCAGGTCAACCGGGCTTTTTTCCTGGTGAACGGCATCGTCAGTATCGGGCTGCTGCTTTTGGTCCTGCTTCAATTGGCGGTGGAGTAAAGTCCGGATTGTCTACAAACAGCCTTGAGCCTGCCACAAACGCGCTGCTGTCGGTGTTGGCTATCAATCGCTCGATGTGTAAACTAAAATGATGATGAAATTGCATCTGCATATTTGGCGTCAGAAAGACCGACGCGATTCGGGCAGGCTTGAGACGCACGTCGCCGAGCATGTCAGCGAAGATATGTCGTTTTTGGAAATGCTGGACGAGTTGAACGAACGGCTCATCAAAGAAGGCCGGGATCCGGTTGCCTTCGATCACGATTGCCGTGAGGGCATCTGCGGCAGCTGCGCCTTGATGATCAATGGCTTGGCGCATGGCCCAGAGCGAGGCACCACCGCCTGCCAATTGCACATGCGGCATTTTCGCGACGGCGAACATATCACGATTGAGCCTTGGCGTGCTGCGGCTTTTCCGGTGCTGCGCGACTTGATTGCCGATCGGTCGTCGTTTGACCGCATCGTGCAAGCGGGTGGATTCGTCAATGTGAGCACTGGCGGCGCGCCGGACGGCAACGCGATCACCGTTCCGAAAGAAAACGCCGAAACCGCCATGGACGCTGCCGCCTGCATTGGCTGCGGGGCGTGCGTGGCTTCCTGCAAGAATGCGTCCGCCATGCTCTTCGTAGCGGCGAAGGTGGCACACCTGGCCTACTTGCCGCAAGGGCAGGCCGAGCAGCGCGAGCGCGTTTTGAAGATGATGGACCAGCACGACCGCGAAGGCTTCGGCCATTGTTCCAATCAGTACGAGTGCGAAGCTGCCTGCCCTAAAAACATCAGCGTCCAGTTTATTGCGAAACTAAATCGCGACTACATTCATGGTGGTCTGAAAGCGGCCACGGCCAGGGGTTCCGAGCCCGAAGCGTAGGACAGAACCCTACGCTGCCCGCGAAAGCAGCAGCGGCGGCGGCTCGACTGCTTGAAGAATAGCGCAGGCGAGGCGTTCCACTTCACCACGGAGCTGCAGCGCCTTCGACTTCGAACATGTCGCGCTGGGTGGTCCATTTCGTCTGCGTGTCGGCCAGCGCCTGTTCGCGGTGGAACACGAGAAATTCGCGAAGATCGAGTTGGGCGAAACGCTCGTCCGCCTCGCGTTTCATGGCCGCCGCTTCTTCCATCAATTTAAGCGTCTGGCGGTTAAGCACGTCGAGCTCGTGCCATTCCTTCTCAAGGCGCCGTCGTCGCCTGCCCATGCGCACAGCCGCTTTTCTAGACACGCCTTGCAACTGTCGGCTGGCGCGCTCCAGTCGTCTCTCCGCCACGGCCCCATTGGCCTCTCCATCGACCAACTGCTGACGCGCCTTCTCGATTACCAGCGCCGCGGGTTGTCAAATCGAGCTGCCACTCTTCGATTGTCCGTTCACGACTTTCCCATTCTACCTCACGCCGAATGGCTTGTTCTTGAATCACATCACACCGGCTGCGCCACTGGCGGATTTGCGCCAGCTCTTCTTGACGGCGGAGACGCCAGCGATGGAATAGCTCATCCAAGCCTGCCTCACGCCGTTGTAACTGCTCGGCTCGTAAGCGTAAGGTATGATCGCGCCGGCCAAGCTCCGAGCGCCAGGTAGTTTCGATGGCTTCCAGCCGGGCTTGACGCACGTCGAGCCGTTTCCATTCATCAATTGCAGCGATGTTTTTTTGTTCAAGGTGTTCGCGCTCGAAACAAGCCGCTTTCTCGCTTTCGACTATGCGATCCTGACGGCGATGCAGTTGCTCCGCCAATTGCGACAACTCGGAAAGCAATCGCGATTCTTCCTGGCGCCAGGCTTCGCGGGCGAGCGCCAGTTGATTGATTTGCTCGTTCAAAGCATATCGTTGATCCGTCAACTCTTCGACCATCGGCTCATAATCGATGGCAGCAGATCCTACAGGCGGTGCAGTGCTCGGCTCGGTTGCTTGCGGCAAAACCGGGCCCCGGCGCTCGCCTTCCAGAGCGAGCAGAACGGTGCGCAAGTTGACAATGCGTGATTCCAGGCCATCGGCCTCGATGCGCAGATCGGCGAGGTGATGCTCGTGTCTCAAGCGTTCGGCATGCAGCGCTTTGCGCTCGGCTTCAAGGCGGGCGCCTTCCACAGCCATCATTGCTTCGCGCTGATCGATCTCCGCATCACGCTGATCGCGGATTATATTGTCAGTTTTCGTCTGCGTCCGCAGTTCATGCCAACCATGTTCAATGCGGCGATTCTCCACCTCGGCATGGGTGCGAAAGCGTTCACTAGATGCTTCGAACTGAGCGCGCTCTTCTTCAAACTCGCTTCGCTGCTGCTGGAAGCGAGCCACTTCCGTTTGGAGCCGTTGTCGCTGCGTTGACCAGTGGCGTTTCCAGCGCTTGATGAAACGCCCGCGGAGCGAGAATAGCGCGATCGTTGTGTGGCAACTTCGGTTTCGCGCTTTGCCAACTCGTCGCGAGCTTCGATCAGTTCACCACGTTGCCGGGCGTTGTCTGTCTCCGCTACTGTACGTTCACGGCGAAATTCGCGTCTAAGCTCACTGAGTTGCTGATGCAAGCTTTCCAAGGGCAAGGATGCTCGAAGGTTTCTTGGCGGCGCCTCGGGTGCGGTTTTCACTTCAGGGGAAACTGCGAGAGGAACCGTCCAATGAATTTCAAACTGGAACGAACCGACGCGCAGCAAGTCGCCGTCGCGCAAGAGATGCGTCTGACAAAGGGCATCGTTCACAAAAGTGTCGTCGTTGCCCCAGGAGCGCAAACATGGGCCCTCAGCGCTGAGCACAATCAGGCAATGGATCGGCCTTACGGAATCGATGCCCAGACGGATATCGCAACCCATGGCCGAGCCAATAATGGTGACGGGATCCTTCAACGGCCGGCGCGTCCCTTGTTGACGGCCGCTGCGCACAGTCAGTTCGGCGTGATGCGCCACGGCGGCAGACGCTTCCATGTCCGGTGGCTCTCGCGAGTAGGGAAATGCCCATCATCAGCATCGGCAGTTGGAGTGAACAAACTTGAGGACAGGGACGAACCTAATGGTTCTAGAGCATGAAAGGCTCGTTCGGTCAGCCCTTTTGCGAGATGGGAAGCACGAACGACTCAGGCCAAGCCCACCGGCGCTGCCGTTTCATCTGCGGGAGCAACGTCGACCGAAACAAGCACGCGGTGCTGGCCGCCGCCGAGGATCACTCCTTTGATCGGGCTGACGTCGTCGTAGTCTCGGCCCCAACCGAGAATGATATGCTCGTCGGAGGGCACCATATCGTTTGTGGGGTCGGCGTCGATCCAGCCGAAGCCGGGACACCAAAATGAAATCCAGGCATGAGACGCATCGGCGCCGACGAGCCGTTGCTTTCCTTCAGGCGGCTTGGAGAGCAGATAGCCGCTGATATAGCGAGCGGCCAGACCGAGCGAACGCATGCAGCCGATCTGCAAATGGGCGAAGTCCTGGCAGACGCCGTGACGTTCGGCCAGCACTTCCGCCAGTGTAGTTGAGAGGTTCGTTGCGTCGGGGTCGTAACGGAATTCGCGGTAGATCCGTTTGGTCAGATCGAGCACCGCTTCCAGAATGGGACGTCCCGGCCAGAACGATGGCTTGGCATAGGCCGCCAAATCAGCGGACGCCCGTATGTAGGGAGAATCGAAGACGTATTGGTAAGCGTCGATCCCATCGGGATCGTGGCTGCTTGCCAGTTGATCGCGGACGCTTTCCCACGGCAGCGTTTGCGAAGGCTCGGGGCACTGGAAGGGCGATATTTCCGTGGTATGCTCGGCCGTCACCACGAGCTTTTGGTGGGGCTCCTGCACCGTAAAAAAAATGACGGGGTTGCCGAAATAATCGACGTGCGCTTTCTCGACCGCCGGCGCCGGAAGAACTTGCATTTGCGTTTCCCGACAACGCTGCCGAGGGGCTTCGCGCGGCGACAGGTGCGCGAGGTTGTGGCAGAGCGAAACCGGACTGCTGTACTTGTAAGTCGTGATGTGTTTGATGCGATAGATCATACTTGAGTTCAGGATACAGTATTTTTAGACTTTTTGATTTCGCTGCCAGTTGGACCCGACGCCACCCCGCTTGCCGGGGTAGAGCGCAAGTTCGTGGCTAGATCGCCTCCACCCTTGCAGAACGCCGCCACCCCGCTTGCCGGCTGACTATTGCCTACAAGTGGTGGGGTGAGCGCAATTTCTTGCGAATGCACGTTGATTTTGTAGAGAACGTGCTTTGTTTGGTTACAAGAATCTCCCTGCGCCTACCCGCTGTGTTAGGTGACCGTTTTACGGCAGGCGACTCAGGTGCAGATGATTGTGCGTTGGTCGGAACAGGCAGGGGCGAACGAAGATTCAACCGACGAAAAATGGACAATGCTGGGCTCACACGAAATGGCGAGAACTGCGGATGAGGAGTGGCCAGACGATGATTTGCCAGCGCGGTGAGACCGCGATGTGCTTGTTGCTCGTATGTCCACAAAGCCGTCGCAATCTCGTTTCGACCTGCCGATAACAGATTGGCAAGGAGCTCGTCTAAATCGTGCTGCGACTGCTCGCCTTCATAAGTTAAACACCATCGAAAAATTGAAAATACACAAACTGATCGGGACACCGAAGCACCGGATTATCAGAACGCGTCGAGCATGTTGAAACAGATGTTCGGCAACTGGTAATGGTGCTTCAAGGATTTCGGCGCTCAAAGAATAAACTTGCTCAAATCCTCTTTCTGGAGAATGGCGCCGAGCTTGCCGTTGACGTAGGCGGAGTCGATTCGCACCTGCTTTTCTTTCATGTCCGGCCCTTCAAAGCTGATGTCTTCGACTACCCGTTCGAGAATGGTGTGAAGCCGGCGAGCGCCGATGTTCTGCGTCGTGCGGTTCACATCGAAGGCGATGTCGGCAAGGGTTTCGATGCCGTCGTCGCTGAATTCGATCTGCACGCCTTCAGTGGCGAGCAATTGGGCGTATTGCTTCGTAAGGGCATGTTTTGGTTCGGTGAGGATGCGTAGAAAATCGGCCTTAGTGAGGTCGGTCAATTCAACGCGGATCGGGAAGCGGCCTTGCAGTTCAGGCATCAGATCAGCCGGCTTTGATGCGTGGAAGGCGCCGGCGGCGATGAACAAAATATGATCGGTCTTCACCGGACCGTACTTGGTATTGACGGTTGTGCCTTCGACGACTGGGAGCAAGTCCCGCTGCACGCCTTGCCGCGATACATCCGGGCCGTGCCCGGAAGACGGGCCACAAACTTTGTCGATTTCATCGATGAAGACGATTCCCTGATTCTCGGCCAGTTCGATCGCTTTCTCGGTAACGACGGCCCGGTCGATGAGTGCTTCCGTCTCTTGTTCGAGCAGGATTTTCCGGGCATCGGCGATGGAAACCTGCCGGGATTGGTTGTTGCCCTTCGGCATGATCTTTTCGAACATGCTCTGAAGATCGACGTCCATCGATTCCATCCCCATGTTCGAAAAAATTTGCACGGGGACGTTGCGCTGCTCGACCGCGAGTTCGACCATCTTGTCTTCGAGCTCGCCCGCTTCCAGTTTAACCTTCATCTTGTCGCGGGTGCGCTGACGGCGTTCGGTCTCTTCAATGTTCTCTTCGCCATCCCAATTCTTGGGCGTCGGCACGAGCAAATCGAGCAGTTTTTCCGTTACGCGTTCGCGCGCTTTGGCTTCCACTTGGGTGCGCTGCTGCTGTTTGATCAGGCCGATCGCGGCTTCGGTGAGATCGCGAATCATGCTTTCGACATCACGGCCCACGTAGCCCACTTCCGTATATTTCGTCGCTTCAACTTTGACGAGCGGCGCCCTGACCAGCTGCGCAAGCTGTCGGGCAATTTCGGTTTTGCCAACGCCGGTGGGCCCGATCATGATGATGTTCTTCGGCGTGACCGCTTTACGCATTTCTTCCGGCAGCTGTTGCCGACGCCAGCGATTGCGGATGGCCACAGCGACGGCCTTTTTGGCCGCATCCTGGCCGACGATGTAGCGATCCAGTTCGGCAACGATCTCTCTCGGCGTCATGTCCATTCGCTTGCTCTCTTCGTGCCTGTGACTAACCACGGATCACCGATGCCTAAATTTCAATCACGTCGATGTTGCGATTGGTGTAGATACAAATTTCGCCGGCGATTTCGAGTGCGGAACGTACGACCTGCGTAGCATCCAATGTCGAGTGCAGCACCAGTGCACGGGCAGCAGAAAGTGCATACGGACCGCCCGAGCCGATGGCGAGGATGCCATCGGTGGGGAGGATCACGTCTCCGGTGCCGCTGACTAAAAGCAGGCAATCGCGGTCGAGGACGACCATCATCGCTTCAAGCCGGCGTAAGTTGCGATCCATGCGCCAGTCTTTAGCCAGCTCGGTTGCCGCGCGTACGACGGCGCCCTGATGATCGCGAAGTTTTGCTTCGAAGCGTTCAAGCAAGGCAAAAGCATCCGCCGAGGCGCCGGCGAAACCGACGAGGACTTTGCCGTCGTAAAGTTTGCGAATTTTGTGGGCGTCGCTTTTCATCACGATGTTGCCGAGGGTCACCTGGCCATCGCCGCCAATGGCTGCTTTGCCGTTATGGCGAACCGCGAGGATCGTCGTAGCGTAAATTCGATTGGGGTCGTGAGCCAAGAGAAACTCCGTCGCTGCCGGGAAATCAAAACAGAACACCAGGAGCAACCGACATCGAACCAGCCGGTTATCGCCTTATCAAAACATCATATGCAAGTGAAACGGGAAGTCCGCTTTTGTCTACAATGAGTATAGGACGACGCGGGTTCTTGGCTTTTTGAGGAGATTCGAGAATGCCCTGCCGACTTGTGCTGCCGTTGCTCATTCTGGCCTTGGCTTCGCCCTTTTGCTCTGCTGCGGAGCCAAAAAAGCAAAAGGAAACGCCTAAACTCGAAGGACATTTGATCGTCGATGATGGCGGCGGCCTCTTCAGCGGCGAAGGGATCAAGAAGGCCAAATCGATTTTGGCCGAAGTAAAAGACAAATCGACGCTCCAATGCACCTTTTTAACGTTCAAAGAGTTGCCTGAAGCGAAAAAGAAAGAGTTCGCTAAACTTGACTCCGCGCCGGAGAAAGAGCGATTCTTTAACGCCTGGACCAAAGAAGAAGCCAAAGATGCAGGCGCTCGCGGAGTGGTCGTTCTGATATGCCGTAAACCGGGGCACGTTCACGTGTTAGTCGATAAACAGCTACACGATAAAGGGTTCACGCACGGCGATGAAGAGCAGGTGGTGAAGTGTTTGGTCGAGAAATTCAAGGAAGCGAAAGAACTTCCCGAAGACGAGCAATCGGCCCAGCGCGACAAGGGATTGGTAAATGCAGCAGAATTAATTCGTGATGCCTATAAAAAGATGATGCGATGAGCGACGAATAACCTGATAGCCCGAATAGCAAAAGCGCCTCCGCGGTGGAGGCCTACGACTGAAACCTGTTCCACGGAGACCTTCATGAATGCGATCCTGCGGTCCAGCTTCGCCCTGATGGCGATCGCTGGGTTGATGTCGGCCAGGCCAGCGCTGGCGGAGACCAAGGTTCCAAATACGCCCGCCCTAGTCTCGATTGAAGACAGCGCTGAAGTGTTCTCTGACGCTGCCAAGGCGCGAGCCAAAACCACCATCCAGAATTCGGTCGGTGAAGGTAATCGTCAGGTTCACATCGAAACTTACAAGGCTTTAAGCGCTGCCGAGAAGTCAGAATTAGACGCGGCTAGCGACAAGGATAAATTCTGGAAAGATTGGGCGAAGGCAAAAGCGAAGGCACATGGCGATCGAGGTGTTGTGGTCATGGTCAACCGCAGCCCCGGACACGTGGAGGTTCTGGTCGATAAACTCTATCATGAGCATGGCTTCACGAATGAAAAAGAACAAAAGGTCCGAAGTCTGTTGCTCACCAGTTTGAAAGAAGCTGCCAAGGCAAAGACTGATGGAAAGACTGATGCGGAACAAACAGCTTTGCGCGATGCTGGTTTACAGAGCATGTCGGATTACTTGCGCGATGAATTGCCCCCAACCGTAAACGAACACACACGCGTGGACCGCCATGGCAATGCGCCAGCCAATCAACAAAAGCCGCACAATGATAAGCCGCAACACGAAGGCTCCGGAATCTGGGGTTACGTTTGTATCGGCATTGCGGTTCTGCTTGGCCTCTGGCTGGTATTCGGCTTGATTCGCGCATTCACTGGCGGGGGCGGCGGAGGCGGCGGCAACATGGGCGGCGGAGGCGGTGGTTATGGTGGCGGGGGAGGCGGCGGCGGTTTCATGAGCGGGTTGCTCGGCGGCATGTTCGGCGGCATGGCCGGCGCTTGGCTCTACAACAGTTTCCTAGGCGGCCACGATTCATCTTCTGCCTACGGCGGCGACAACTACAGCTCCGGCAACGATTACACCAGCACTGAAGGCGCAGGCGGCGGAGACTTCAGTGATGATCAAGGCGCCGGCGGCGATTTCGGTGGTGACACGGGCGGCGGCGGTGGTGATTGGGGCGGAGGCGGCGGCGATTTCGGAGGCGGTGGTGGCGATGGCGGCGGCGATTTCTAGTTTGCTACGCACGAGACGAGCCAGGTAGAGTAGACTGCCGTGTAAAGCACCCGGCGGTGTGAGCTACCTGGCTCGCCTGATTTGAACACTTCAACAATGAATCTCCCTTCTCTCAAGCTCGGCACTCGAGGCAGTCACCTTGCCCTATGGCAAGCCAATTATGTCGCTGAGCATCTGCGCCCCGTTGTCCATCCACAGCCTGTTGAACTCGTGCTGATTGAAACGCTGGGCGACCGCGTTCAAGATCGGCCGTTGTCGAAGATGGGGGGCTATGGCGTCTTCACCAAGGCCATTCAAGATGCCCTTTTAGACAAACGCATTGATGTCGCCGTCCATAGCTTGAAGGACTTGCCGACGCTGCCGGTCAATGGGCTGAAGCTGGCGGCAACGCCTCCGCGCGCACCGACGGGCGATGCGTTTGTATCTCACAAATGGAAACGCTTCGCCGACTTGCCCTCGGGTGCGGTTGTCGGCACCAGCAGCTTGCGCCGCGCGCCCAGTTGCTCAATGAACGACCCGATCTGACATTGATTGATCTTCGCGGCAACGTCGAAACCCGTTTGCGCAAACTGCGCGAGCAGGACCTCGATGCCATCATCCTGGCCGAAGCCGGGCTTCAACGACTTGGCTTAGATCGACACATCACCGAAGTGCTTGATGCCAGATGGATGCTGCCCGCAGTCGGCCAAGGGGCAATCGGCCTTGAATGCCGTGAAGACGATTGCGACACGATTCACTTCGTCGAAGCACTGACGGACCCAGAAACATGGAATGCAGTCCTCGCTGAGAGGGCGATGTTGTACGCGCTCGGCGGCGGTTGCCTAGTGCCAATCGGCGCTTCCACGCAGACGGCGAACGGCGTCCTGACACTGCGTGGAACGGTCTTATCTGCCGATGGTAAACGGCGAATCGTGGATACTCTTCGGGGGCCAAGCGACAAGCCGCTGGCGCTGGGCAACGAACTGGCCGCTCAGCTTCTGTTTAACGGTGCGCGCGAGTTGCTGGAAATGTAAACGCGAATGCTCGCCTCCGGCGATTGACTATTGAATCGCCCCGACTGGCCGAATCTGCGAAGTCGGGCTGCCGGTCGGTCGCATTTTCGCCAAGTCGATCGTCTTGATATTCGGCCAATTCGGCAGCGAGAAGTAGCGGTTGGCGGCATCATCGGCAATTTTCTGGTTCACCGTCGCTTCGCCGATTTTCATGGTCATTGACAGTTGCTCCGCTGGCCATTCGAGCAGAATGTCGGAAGGATACGAGACGCTCGATTCTCCCGCAGGAGTCCGGAAGTTAGCCGTGTAAACCCGTCGGATCGTGGCCTGGCAGATTACCTTGCCGCTACGGGCATCGGCAATGATGTGAGCCGTTACTCTGGGAGCATTCTTGTCGAGCTTTCCAGTCGCGAACACGGTAACCTTATGAACGGGGATGCCCTGCACCGTCGTCTCTTCGACCAATTCGTACGTGTTGCCTTTCACTTCAACCCGGTACTCTTTGGCGGGGTCGTAGCGTGCCATGCCGAGCGCCTGCACCACCCATTCCGGTTGAAAGGGCAGGGGGAGCTTCACGCCTTTTTCGTACTCGGCATAACTACAGTGATAAAGCGGCGCATCACCGTCTTTTACCCAAAACCAGAATTGATTGCCGTTTGAACCGATATCGACATACTGCGTCGAAAGGGCGTCGGCGGTCAGGCGAAAGCTACGCGGCTTCTCGCAGACCATGAATCCCTTTAGGCCGGGCAAGCGCTGTTTCTGTACATGAGCAGTCAGAGATACTTCGTTGCTTTCGATTACTGACAGACGATCGGCTTCGTTATTGAGATAAGCCACCAACGCCGCGGCAGTGGGAGTTTGACGCTGCGTCTGTATTTCCGGGTTTGTGGGTCGCGGTCTTTTGTTCTGCAACCACTCGCAACCTGACAGCAGCAAACAGGAAACCAAGAGTGCTGAAGCGAGCGTGCGCATGGCAAAAATCTCCAAAGGGCGGCGATAGCATGAAGCAAACAGCACTATTATTCCCAGCCTAGCACACGGAAGACTTCATCTTGGACGGCTGCCGTCTCGGCCTCGCCCAACCTTGGGTCGAGAACCTCGTACTTCGTCCCCGACTTGGCATCGCGAAGCAGCAGGTACTCTTCGCCATCGCGCTTCAACACGTCGTCGAATTTGAACCGCTTCCGCCTCATCAGCAATAAGCCGATGACGTAGCGGAAGTTTTTTTGAGCAGGCTCTTTTGCTTCACCGAGATGGATGAAGCAATCGAAAAGCCATTCATCATTGATCGTCGGCCTACGCCGGGAATCGCTCGCGGGAATTCGGCCGCACCAGTAAGCAATCACGCCTTCGGGAGCGCCCGGCCAGGCATCGGCCGCATAATCCTTCCGAACCAACTGCCCGGCTTCGTCCAGCAGCGCACAGTAAAAGCGCTCGCCCGGTTTTAGCTCGCGACCGGTGGCCGCACATTGCCGGGTGGGCGTTTGAATCTGGTAGGCCGTCATGGCGTTTCGCTCGCTATACCATCGTACTGTTTGCAGGAAAGATTCGCCAACTAACGATCGTCCGGTTTCTTCAATCGAGCGAAGTTTGACGGCAGTCTATAAGGACTAAATCGACTTTGCCGTGGTTGCCGGCTCTCTTCATCTAACCCATTTGTCCAGTTCATCAGCGACGGCGATCGCGTTTTCCTCGCTCCAGCCGAGCGTAACGTTGCGGACGATCCCTGCCGAATCCACGATTACGAAGCAGGGGGTCGATTCCACGCCATGTTTCTTGTAGACATCGCGTCCCGAAAAGACGTGAACCGACAACTTCCAGTCTGTCCGTTGACGGGCTACGTTTTGAGCGTCGCCCACTCCGAGCGGCATAATGATCGCTTTGCCGGCATGGCGGACGGAAAGGGCATCGGCAAACCGCATTAACGGTTCGGCGGTGCGCGCGCTCGAAGGTTGATAGTAAACCAGCATGATCGGCCGGCCACGCAGTTTGCTCAACGTGACCGCTTCGCCATTAGCGAGATCAATGGCGGTCACATCGAGAATTCGCTTGCCGACTGTCAACGGGCCGGAATCGTTCGCCGTCTCGACAGGAGGGGACGCCGGCGCGATATGTCCGCGACTGGCCGCTTCGACTTTGCGCTTCAGGCTCATCAGCGCCTGCCGATAAGGAACGGCCTCGCCTGAAAAATGGCTCGACACGTGGCCATCGATTCGTTCGCGCAATTCTTCAAAGGGTCGTGCGCCCGTGCGCCCGGCTTCGGGAAGTAATCGCTCGAATTCCGCAATAAACTGGGCGGTGCCGGCGATTTCCTCACGACGATCTTCGCCGAAGCGATCCGGGTAACGCATGTTTGCGACTTGCTCGTAGGCCAGTTTGGAGCGAAAGCCGACTTCGCCCGTTTGCGGATCGCGTTTCTCAATCGTCCGTTCGAAGCGCGAGGCAGTGCCATGCTTGGCGGAGATCCAGCAAATTTCCGAGCGACGCCAGGCGGCTGTATCGGTGCGGGACTTGTCCCAGTCGTCGGTTTGTTGAATCATGCTGATTTTCAAGCAGCGCGATCCGCGGACGCTGTCGGCGCCTTCTAGCCGATAGCGCAACGGCGGCCGTTTTTCTTCTGTCAATTCCCAAGCATCGCCAAAGCGAATCTTTTCTCCGGGGAGGCCGACGAACGCGCCTGTCTCGAATGTCGGCAATCCTTCCAATCCCATCAGCGGCAAGGCGGTCGGTTTGCGCTTTTCGTGTGAAGAGTAGAGCGAATCAATCGGCAGATGCTGGGCTTTTCCCATGGGATCGATTCGAGCAAGCTCCAGGCGAACGACCGCGGAGGGCAACGGCGTTGTCGGCACGTCGGGCTTGAGCTTCACCGACGTGAAGAGGGCGACGTCCGCATTCTGTTTAAAGACGTCAAGCACGTAGAGCCGTGTTTCCACTTCGTATGTGCGGAAGGCACGCACGTTGGGCCTAAGTATCGCTTCGCTGAATGTGCCGCGCCAGGTGATTTCCTGCCCTTTTTCGAATCGGGGGGTCGGCGCATTTTCCGCCGGCAGGGGCGGCATCGCCCCGAATAGCATCCCGGCTAACATCCATGCGTGGATCGACATACGTTCCTCGCCAACGCGACCAACCTGGAGGCCGCGGCCCGCGCGACTATAACCCTTTAGGCAGAGAAGGCAATACGAAACAGGATGCCAAGTTTGGCGGGGATGCGCCAACCGATTATAGGAAAAGTAGATACGCCGTCCCTGCGTCGGTATACGCGCTCGCCCCCGGTGTATTCACGGGGGGCTAAATGGCGGCCGGCTAATAACACCGCTCTGCTTTTTCCCAGGATTTTCTCGGGTTTGACCTTCAGGAAATATTTCCTGAAGGTTGACCGTCAGAATGACGCGTGTGTGAGCGACATGTGTTTGATGCTCCGTCGCCTGCCCGTCCGGCTAACAAGAGAAAGCAGCCCACGTACTAGCTTAGGGCGCTGAAAATGAATCTGCCGTTAGACGCCGAGTCGAACTTTCCATTCTTGCAACTGCCGGTCGACCTCGGCGGGCGCCGTTGAGCCGTAGCTGCGGAACGCGGCCAACGCATTCTTCACGCCGAGAACCTGATATACGCCTTGGCCTCTGCCGGGACATACCGCCTCGAAGCGCTCGACGGGCAACTCCAGCAGACGGCATTTGCGCTGTTCGCATTCGCGCACGAGCCCGCCGACGGCCTCATGGGCGGTGCGCATCGGCGTGCCGTTCAGAATCAGATACTCCATCAGAGTTGTGGCGTCGAGAAAGCCATCTTCGAGCCGGGAAGCGATGACGGCACGCTTCAGCTTGGATTGCCGTACGAGCGGCGCGGCTACTTCGAGCGCTGCGGCAACGGTGTCATGGGCATCGAAGATTGCAGGCTTGTCTTCTTGCAGGTCGCGATTGTAGGCCATCGGCAACCCTTTGAGAAGGATCAAGAGATGTTGCAAGTTGGCCAGCACCCGAGCCGTCTTGCCGCGCGTCAGCTCGAGGACGTCGGGGTTTTTCTTGTGCGGCATGATGCTCGAGCCGGTGCAGAATTCATCGGGGAGTTCGATGAAGTCGAATTCGGTTGTCATCCAAAGAATCCATTCTTCCGCCCAGGTGGATAGATGAATGGCAATCAGCGACAAGTCAAAAACAAACTCGACGGCGAAATCGCGATCGCTGGATGCATCCAGGCTATTGCGGGCCACCTCGGCAAAGCCAAGCTTGCGCGCCACGCTTTGGCGATCGATCGGCAGGGACGTGCCGGCAAGGGCCGCGGCGCCGAGCGGCATGATGTTCACGCGTTTGCGAGCATCGAGCAGACGTTCGCGGTCGCGTTGGAGTTTTTCGACGTATGCCAAAAAGTAATGGGCCGCGAGCACCGGCTGGGCACGCTGCATGTGTGTGTAGCCGGGTAGAATGACGCCCCGTTCCCGTTCGGCGAAATCGAGGAACGCTGCCTGCAATTCTTTAAGCCTAAGATCGAAGGCGTCAATCGCGTCGCGCACCCAGAGTTTCACGTCAGTGACGACCTGGTCGTTGCGACTGCGGCCGGTGTGCAGTTTTCGGCCGATATCGCCCAGTCGATCGATCAACGCCTTTTCGATGTGAGAGTGAATATCTTCGAGTTGAATCGAAAAAGGCATTTTGCCTTCTTCGATTTCGACGCCGATCGCATCGAGCGCGGCGGATATTTGTTCCGCCTCGTCCGGCTTGAGCAATCCCACCTCAGCCAGCATCCGCGCATGCGCCTGGCTGGCAATAATGTCGTGGCGATAGAGGCGATGATCGAAGCTGATCGATTCGCTGTACGATTCCACCCGCGAATCGGTCGTGCCCGCAAAACGGCCACCCCATGTTTTCTGACTCATCTTACCCGGCTTGGTTGGACACACTCCGCGGCGACCGGAGAAGTTAGGTAATGATCCAAAAGACTTTGGTGCGCGAACCGACTCCGGCCGAACGGAAGCTCACCCTTCCAACCCTCCCCCCGGCTTTGCGGGGGGAGGGTTGGAAGGGGGGAACTGCCGGGAATGTCGCGACGGTAGTTGATGGGCAAGCGCTATACCCCCACCTTGCCCTCCCCCCGCAAAGCCGGGGGAGGGTAAAACGGACGCCGCACTCCTTTTTACAACTCGCAAGAATCGGCTGGCGCAACCAATGACTTTGTATCCGTGTGCGTGACGGAAACGAGAGCTTAGGAAGATTCGGCAAGATTCCAGAAGTGCAATATGTGAAGAATTGTGAAGAATTCCGGGCTTGCATTCTTTCTTTCAATCTGAATCGCCCGAATTGTCGAAACAACCAGAGTAGTCATTAAAGTCCCGTCAATCGGAATCTTCGCGAGAACCGCTTACCTTGGCCCTGCCGGAGTTTGTCGCAATGAAAAGAATCTGGAAAAAGATGATGTCGTGCGCGGCGATTGCGGGCGGCGCCTTTTGCCTCGCTCCCTTGCCAGTGAGGCGCAGCAGTTCACCGGAACTTCTAATACTGCCGTGCCACAGCTCGCGGCTCAATCCCAAGAAATCGTAGATCCGCCGCCGCTGATGAGTCCACCGACATCCAAGACGCTAATTGTCCTGTCATCGAGCGTTCCTGAAGTGCCGGCGCCGAACCCATTGGCCGAGGGCGCCATCTCCCAGGTTCAATTGAAGGGCGATGTCAATGCCGCCGCAGTCCGGCAGATCGTCACTGATTATCTGACGGAGATAGAGAATAAAAAGAAGGCGGCCGAGGATAAAAAGAAGACGGAGGCCGCCGAAAAAGGGCACGAAGTCGGCAGCGACTTGAATCTGCGCGCCCAGTGGAAGGAAGGCACGGGCCTGGTTTTCACCTCAGCGAATGATGACTGGTATCTGCACATCGGCGGTCGTTTCCAGTTCGAGCCCGTGTTCTTTCAAGAGCCGCGCAACCTGCGTGGCGCGGTGCCGGGCGGCGGCGGTGTGCCTGCCCAGGGGCCGGGCGGCGGCGTCGGGGCCTTCGACGACGGGGCATACTTCCGCCGCGTTCGCTTGAGGACGGACGGCGTCGGCTACGAAACCATCGAATTCGCCTTGGAAGTCGACTTCGAGCAGTTGAACTACATCACCTACGATCACTTATGGGTGGGCATGAAAGACCTGCCGTTCCTCGGCACGGTCCGCGTCGGTAACCATAAGGTGCCGGTCGGCATGGAAAACATGGGGAGCGATTATCACTTGTCGCTGCTCGAACGCTCTTCGCCGGCCGATGCGTTCTCCGTGCTCTTCGCTCCGGGCATCTGGATTTCGAATAACTTCTTCGATCAAAACGTCGTGTTCCAGACGATGTTCAGCAAGAGCCAACCGCTCGGTTTCTACACATCATCGTTCGGCGACGGCAATTACATGGATTCAACTGCGCCTGACATGGACACCGCTCTACGAAGATGAAGGGCGCGAGATTATCCACATCGGCGCCTCTTACCAATACCGCACCGCTAACTTAGGCAAAGAACTGCAACCCGGCGGCACGGGAACCGCATTCGGTGACTCGCAGGATGTCGTCCGCTTCCGCGCTCGGCCCGACTTGCGCGATGGCGTCGGTCTTGGCTCGGTTCCTGCAGCTGGCGGCCCCACCGGCGGCCCGATCGCCGTCGGCTCGCTCGCCCGAATGGTTGACACCGGCTTCCTGCTCGCCAAGAGCGTGCAGACAGTCGTTCCCGAATTCCTGACCATCTGGGGACCATTCTCGATTCAAGCGGAAGGTTACCTTGTCCAGGTCGAAGGCGCACGGAATCTCTTTGGACCAGGCCGAGTCGGCACGCCCTTTGGCAATCCCTTCTTTTGGGGCATGTATGCCGAGGCAAGCTACTTTCTTACCGGCGAACGCCGTGGCTACGACCGTCGCAACGGCATGTACGATCGACCGGTGCTGAACGAAAACGCCTTCATGGTTCGCGGCGACGACGGCCTGCTCCACTGGAACTGGGGCGCCTGGCAGGTCGCGTATCGTTACTCGTACCTCGACCTCGATTCGAACGGCGTGAACGGCGGCACCTTGAACCAGCATACCTTTGGCCTGAACTGGTACATCAACAACACGACCAAAGTCCAGTTCCAGTACAACATCAGCCAGCGAGAGGTGAATTTGCCTGCCGCCAGCGGCACAATCCATGGCTTCGGCATGCTCGCTCAATGGTATTTCTAACCCACGCTTGACCGCTCAAAGGAGTGAGACATATGAACTTGAAACGCTTCCTGCTGACTCTCGGTGCTTTGCTCGCGCTGACGGTCGGCGCTCAGGCGCAGAGTAAAAACGCGCCGAACTCGGCTAACCCCGTGCCGGGCGAAGAACGGCCGCCTACCAGTGGTGCCCGATCCGTAGAGGCCGATCCAACCAAAGTTTGCGTCATTGAAGTGAAGCCGGCCAAAAAAGTGGTTTACACTTCCGCCTGTCGCGATTACTGCGTGATGCATCAATTTTCGCTGATGCATATGTTTAAGAAGTGCTGCGGCATGGACGATGGCGAAGCCTGCTCCGGCTGCGAACTGCATTCAAAGACCGTGCTGATCAAGAAGATCGTACCCGGTTGCTTGACGCCCAAGTGCGTGCTGAAAGATGTCCGCGACTTGCCGCCTGCCATGACAACTGCGGTGATGGCGCCGGAAACGATTCCCGTGCTGCCGATGCGGAAGTAGAGCAGGCTCCGCTTTTGCGCGCAGGCGAGCCGAATTGCGTAAGCAATCGGGTGCTGATCGATCTGAAGTTGAGTCTTTGCTCAATCTCGCGCTCATCACCCGACTGCATACGCAGTTCGGCTCGCCCATAACAAATTATCAGCCGCAAATGCGGCCATGCCGATAGGCCGCCAAGCCCATAAATTATCTCGATGATGAATCAGGAACCCTTTGCGTCGGCTTTCCCGGATGACCGCACCTCGCTGACGGACGACGAGCTGCATCGCCAATGTGGTGCCGTTGCCGCCGCCCGAGACTTTGATTCGCTTTTTCCCGATTCAGGGAACGCCGATCGAGGATCTAATCACCCGAACTCGCGAGAACTTGAAGCAGATTCTGCAACGCCGCTCGGATCGGCTGCTCGTCGTGGTCGGACCTTGTTCCATTCACGATCCGGACGCGGCGGTTGAATATGCGGGCCGACTGACGGAGGTTCGCCGGCGGTTGGCAGACGATCTCGAAATCGTGATGCGGATTTATTTCGAAAAGCCGCGCACCACCGTCGGTTGGAAGGGGCTGATCAACGACCCCTATCTGAATGGAACTTTCCGCATCAACGAAGGCTTGCGCATTGCTCGTGACCTGCTCGTGCAAATTCATGAACTGGGGATGCCGGCCGGGTCGGAGTTTCTCGATACCATCTCGCCGCAGTACATTGGCGACCTTATCAGCTGGGGGGCCATCGGCGCCCGGACGACCGAATCGCAAGTTCATCGCGAGCTGGCTTCGGGACTGTCGGCGCCCATCGGCTTCAAGAACGGCACCGACGGCAATGTGAAAATCGCCGTTGATGCCATTCTCGCCGCCAGGGAAAGCCATCATTTCTTATCGGTTCATAAGAACGGCCAGGTGGCGATTGTCGAAACTGCGCGGCAACGACGACTGCCATATCATCTTGCGCGGCGGCAAGACACCCAACTACGACTCCGCCAGCGTGGATGCGGCTTGCAAAGTGCTTGCCAAAGCGGGATTGCCCGAACGCCTGATGATCGACCTCTCCCACGACAACAGCAGCAAACAATACAAACGGCAGATCGAAGTCGCTGCCGCCGTCGGCGATCAGTTGGGAAAGGGCGAAGCCCGCATTGTGGGTGTCATGATCGAATCGCACTTGGAAGCCGGGCGACAAGATCTGCACATCGGCAAACCGCTCAACCACGGCCAAAGCATCACCGACGGCTGCCTCGGCTGGAACGACACCGTGCCGTTGCTTGAGGCGCTGGCGGAACGGGTGAAGGGCGCGATGGGGGCTGAATTTAGCCCCCGGTGAATACACCGGGGGCCGACGAACGCCTTCGACTCACCACAACTCGGCCGGCGAACGCCCCCGGTGTATTCACCGGGGGCTAAATGCACTCCCCATATTACCCGCATTCCGCGAAGCGTCCCAATCTCCGAATTTATCGGAATATTTGGCAAGTTCGTCAAATCGATTAGCCGATGAAAGCTAGGTCCAGCGATCGGGCGATCGCGTTTGCAACCTTGGCGACGGGGATAAGGTCATGGCGTACCGCATGCTGTTTTCGTCGTGTATTGTGCTCGCTTGTGGCGCCGTCACTTTCGCGCAGACGCCCATTTTGCCGCAGGCCGAACCGTCGAACTCAGCGATGGAAAACGTTCTGGCCGACAGGGGACCGGCGCCAGCGGCGAATGTCTGGGTCAGCGGCGAATATCTGATGACCTGGTTTCGTGGCGCCAGTCTTCCCGCGCTGGTGACAACCAGTCCCGATGGAACCACCCGCACCAGTGCGGGTATCTTGGGAACGCCCGGAACGAGTACGCTCGTTGGTGGCGACGTGAACGACCGCATTCGTGCTGGCTTTCGTCTTGCGCCGGCTATTGGTTTGCGGCTGAGCCAAGGCTAGGCATCGAAGCCGGTTTCACCATGTTCGAAAATCAGGCAACGAACTTTGGCGTCGCATCGAACGGCTCGCCGATTCTGGCCAGGCCCTTCACCGATGCTACAACTGGGTTGCCGCAAGCGATCTTGGTCGCTTTCCCGGGCTCTTCTACCGGGAACATCAACGTGCATGCCGCATCCGGAAACTTCTACGGCGGCAATTTTGATTTGACCGAGCGGACCTACGACGCGGGTTGGTTCCGCTTGAACACGCTGGCGGGCTATCGCTACTTCAGCTACAGCGAAAGCCTTGGCATCCAGCAAAACCTTTTCCCCACCACGATCGCACCTGGAACGACGGTCAATTCGAACGACAACTTCGCCACGCGAAATGTTTTCAACGGCTTTGACATGGGCTTGCGCACGCAATTCTTCTGGAATACGCTCTCGCTGGAACTGCTAGGCAAGGTCGCACTGGGCAGCTTGCATACATCGGTCAACATCAACGGCAATCAGACGACAACCGCACCTGGCGTTGCACCAGTTGTCAGCGCAGGCGGCGTTTACGCGCTGGGCAGCAACATTGGCTCCTACAACGCCAATCGCTTGCAGGCGATGCCGGAAGTCGGTGCCGCTGTACGCTGGCAACCCACCTCGAACGTGCAATTCCGTCTCGGCTATTCGCTCTTGATGCTCGAAGGCATCGCCCGGGCGGGCGACCAAATTGATGCGACCATCAACACCGCCAACCTGCCGCCGGCCACTACCGGCTTTGGCGCCAACCGCCCGACGTTCAACCTGCAACGAACCGAGTTGCTGGTGCAGAGCGTCAGCTTCGGCATGGTGTTTTCGTACTGATATTATGTCGGCGGCCGTTCAGGCGAATGGATCTTCGGCGGATGGAAGAACAACAACAGCAGGAGCGCCGCCGCGAGCGCAATACCGCACGGCACCATGAAGATCTTTTGAAAATCGGGATGGCCATCTTTGACGTAGATTTTTCCCAGTTGGCTGCTGACAAAGTTGCTGACAAAAGGGCCGGCGCCGAGGATGAGAAAATTGAACAACCCCTGAGCGCTTGCTCGAGCATCTTTTGGGAAAAACTCATCGATGAAAATGTAAACGGTGGCGAAGAAGAAAGCGTAGCAGATGCCATGCAACAGATTGGCAATGATCGCCACTTCCGGATAGGGAAAATAAGCGAAGACCGCAAACCGACCGGCATGGCCGAGGATGCCGATCAGCATGGTCATTCGCCAGCCGAGGCGCTTCAAGACATAGCCGAGCATGGCCATCGTGGCGATTTCGGCCACTTGGCCCAAGCTCATGATCGGCATAACCCAGTTGCTTTCAATGCCGACGCCTTTGCGTAGATACACATCAGACCAGTAAAAATACGCTTGATGGATGCCGGCATCAAGAAACGTGACGATAAATAGCACCAGCACAAAAGGCTTGCGCAGCAATCGGACCGCTTCGAGCCAGGCTAATTTATCGCCAACCTGCGCGGTTTTCGGCGGAGTGTGCGGCAGCGTCAGGCTGAAGGCGGCCAGCAATAGTGAGGCTATTCCCGAAACGACGAACGTGTAACTGGTCGCCGTCAGTAAGTCGTTCCCTTTCTTACCGTGGCCCAGAGCCGATTTCAGCCAATCGATTAATCCAACATCCTTCAACGACGGCACCTGGTTCCAATCGACCAGAATGAAGACGAATGGCCAGGCGGCGGCAATCCAGCCGATGGTTCCCCACATGCGTAATAGGCCGTAATCGCGCTGCGGATCTTTCATGTTGGCGAAGGCGATCGAGTTGGCGATCGACAGGGTTGGCACATAGAAGAACGAGTGAATCGCCATCAGGATCAAGAAAGGCCAAAAGGGGGCGGGGCCATCGGCAGGCTTTTCGATAAACGCCAACCCGAGAATGGCCAGCCCGCCAATCAAATGGCTGAAGGCCATAAACTTCTCAGCGGCGAAATTGCGATCGGCAAACTGGGTGCTGAAAAAGAGAGCCGCGAGCGCGGCCAAATTGAACATGCCGAGGATCCAAGGAGATTGTTCTTCCGTAAATCCCATACCCGGCAAGTAATCAAAGATTAGGGGCAACCAATGCCCCAGATAAAGAGTTCGAGAAACATCATCACCGAAAGACGAAACTTGGTTCCACTCATGTACTCGAACTCCGGTCTGGTTTAAGCGAGCGGGGAGCGTGAGCGGCCGGAGAAATAGTTTCATGTTATTTCTCCGGCCGCTCACGCTCCCCGCTCACGGGAATGCTTTAGAGCTTCAACCTGCCATCAACGTGCTTCAACGAATGTAATAACTTTCCATTTGGCAGCAGTTGAAAGTTGTATTCGCCTCCACCCCGCTTGCCGGGGTGGAGCGCAAGTTCGTAGCCAGAAACCGGAAGCTATGCTCTGCTCCACCCCGCTTGCCGGGGTGGAGCAAATGTTCGTGACTAGAACGTTTGCTACGAACCCAGGCCCCACCCCGGCAAGCGGGGTGGGGGCCAAGTTGAAGACAAAGGCCTCATCTGGCTACGAACACGCGCTCCACCCCGGCAAGCGGGGTGGGGGCGAATCCGAAAAGGGTGTTTGATTAATCGTGTATCCTTAGCTCACTGAAAAGCAGTCTAGGGCTTCGCGGCGGCAATCTTTTTCAGCTCCTCTTCGACTTCGCCCTTCATATCCGGGCGTGCTTTAAGATAGGCATCGATATCGGCTTGTCCTTCCACCTTCTTACCCATTTGAAGCAATGCGTAGCCTCGAATCAGGTTGTAATAGAGCAACGGGCTGATGCTGAGTCCTTTATCGAGATCGCTCTTCGCTGCTTCGTATTTGCCGAGTTTGTAGTTCGCCCGTCCGCGATAGAGCCAACCAAAATGGTTGCCCGGATCCTTTTCGATCGCGAGATTGGCGGCTTTGAAGGCATCCTCGTATTTGCCTAATTCAAAGAAGGCGAGCGATCGATTGCCGATGTAGATCGCGTTGTTCTTGTTGTCGGTGGCCAGATCACTGGCGTTTTGGAAATCCTCAAGCGCTGCCTCATATTTTTTCAAGCTCTGATAGATGCGGCCCCGATGGTTATAGCGATATTCGGAGCCCTCTTTCTCGATGGCTGCATTGGCGTCGGCCAGCGCGGGTTCCATCTTATCCAGATCGAACCAGATATCGCTGCGCGACGAGTAATTAGCGGCGCTCGGTTCCACTTTGATGACCGCCGACCATTCGGCGATGGCAATATAAGGAAGGTCGAGATCGGTGAACGCCCAGGCACGGCGGAAATGCCCGCGCGTCGATGCCGGCTCAAGATGGAGTACCTGATTGGCATCGACAATCGAGCCTTCGCTGTCGAACCGCTGACGACGCAAGAAGGAACGCATGTTGAAATCATCCGCGGTCTCGCACTTCTTAGTCAGCGCTTCCACGGCAATCGGGTCGGACAACTCTTTCATGCGCTCCAACGTCGCCGGGTTCGCTTTGTCGAATGCCTCTTTCGCTTCTTTTTCCTTTTTCAGCTGGCGATAAGCCAGCCCAAGGTTCAACGGCCCGCGCCAGTAACTCGGGAAGAGTTCGCCGTATTTTGTAAACGTAATTACCGCCTGCTCCGCATCGCCCGAATCGAGTTGTGCCCAGCCGAGGTTGGCCAGCGGATATTCGTCATTTGGCTTCAGTTCCAGCGATTTCGTTAGATCGACGATAGCGTTCTTGTTGTTGCCCATTAGTCGATGGATCCTGCCTCGCACGCATAGCCCGTTGGAACTTCCGGCGCCAGTTCAAAGGATTTCTGGACGTCGGCCATTGCATCGTCGAGCTTGCCGAAGTAGATGTGAACCAGCGCTCGATCGCGGTAAGAATCGGCGTTTTTAGGGTCGAGCGAAATGTATTTGTTGTAATCGAGAAGTGAGCCGGCAAAATCGCCCACGTTGCGCCGGGACAAGGCTCGCCACTCATAGGAAAGGGCATAGTTTGGATCGCGGGCGAGCGCGGCATCGAACTCGGCAATGGCCTCGGGAATCAGCCGGTCATAATAAAGTGCCGTGCCGAGGTTGTGGTGATAGACAGCCACATTTGGCATCATTTCACTTGCTTTGGCGAAATCGAGCCGGGCTGCCTTGTAGTTCTTCTGGTTATAAAAAATCAAGCCGCGCGAGTTCCAGCCGGGTGCATCAGTCGGCGCGATGCCGGTCAGCTTACTCAGATCGGCGGCAGCACCTTCCACATCACCTTTGCTCTTCTTGACGCGCGCCCGCTCCGTGTAAAGCGTTAGATCCTTCGGCGTGATAAGTATCGCCTTGCTCAAATCGCGAATGGCGGCGTCGTAATCTTTCAGGTCTTCGAGAACGAGCGCGCGATTTCGCAGCACATAGATATTGTTGGGTGCGATTTTCAACGCAGCGTCGGCATCCGCTCGCGCTCCTTCCAGATCGTTCAGACGTCGTTTGGCCATCGCCCGGTTAATTCGCAGCACGGCATCATCCGGCTTCAGTTCGATGCAGCGTGTATAGTCCAGAAGCGCTGCCTTGTTGTTTCCCTGCAAGTAGTAGATGTTGCCGCGATCGTTGAACGTCATCATACGCTTGGGGTCAAGCTCGGCGGCCTTATCAAAGTCCTTGATCGCCTCATCGTTCTTATTCAGCTGGGCGTAGATAGCCGCACGGGTGGTGTAGGCTTCGATCTGTTTGCCATCGATGGAGATCACGCGGTCGAGATCTTTAAGCGCTGCGTCCGTTTTCCCCTGAGCTCGCAAGGCATGTGCTCGGCCGTAAAGGGCCTGCAGATTTTTGCCATCCGCGTCGAGCACTTTTTGAAAAGCGGCGATAGCGCCGTCGTAGTTTCGCGCAGCCAGCTGGGCATGTCCGTTTTTGATGAGTTCTTCAGGCGGCTGCGCGGAAGCGGGCATGGCGCAAACCAAGAAGATAACGCCAACCGAAATTGCGGTTCTCATACGATCTCCGAGTAGGATGTGAGGCATGTTGAAGGGAGGCTCTCGCATTAGAAACGTCTGCGCATTTATATTCGCAGCTAAGTGAAATACAAGACATGGCCAATGACTCGATGAAGTCGGCAGGGCAGGGGGCGTCGGCGACAAAGTGCCTTATGGAAATATTTCCATAAGGCACTATGCGAGGAAATCGTGGGGAAACGAATGTGGGCCTAAGATTTGGCGAGCCGCGAGCGTGAGCTTGAGCGACTGCAGTGACAGCCGAACACGCCTCAAGCGGATTTGTAAAGTCGCTTACGCTTCCAAGAAATTCTCCAGTCGCTTACGCTCCTGGCTCGCCAAATTGCACGATCTAATTAACAACGACCTGATCGTTCTTCCCGATCCATCATCACCTGCAACACCACGTAACTCAGCAGCATCAGCGGCGCCATCCAGATAAACCAGAACGAACCGATCTTGAATACGTTCAGCAGAAGGGCAGGCAAGTTTATAGCAACCCAGACGATAGAGGCTGCGCGCACTGTTTGCGGAGAGCGACTGTTCGCTATGCGGGCCGCGACCTGAATGACGGCAGGCAAAAGAATAATCAGGTCAAACGGCCAGGCGCCGTACGAGGCGGTCGCAAACGAGACCAAGAATAGAATTGGCAGTTCTTTCAGCCAGCTCCAAGGCGAATTGATGCGTCGCGCGGAACGGGCGATCCACCAGGCGATACCAATAGCCGTTGGCAGAAAAGTTAAGCCAAAGATTTGTTCTCCGCCCGCCATCCGCAAAAGTGTTCCAACAGTCGGCGATTGCCATTTGATTGGCGTGAGCTGGGTCATCGCGTACCAGTATTGTTGTAATACATCGGGGTTACAGGCGAGGGCGATGGCGGTCGCTGCCATGCCGGCCAGTAAGCCCCCAAGGATCAAGCGTCGGTCGCGGCGCACGCCCCAATAGATCAAAGCGATCCAAAACAGGTAGACGAGGTGCGGCTTGATCGCCAGTAATACGGTCGAAGCGCCCGCCAACATCGACCAGCCGCGACCTTGGAAGAACAGGAACAAGACGGCGCCAAGCAATACCCACGTGCCGATCTGACCGGCGGCGAGCACGAAGAACGTCGGCAAGAAGGTGAAGGCAAGCAGCCAGGCGACCCAGCGGAAGTGCACAGGCCCATCGTAAAGGCGCCAAAGCATGTCCGCGCTGAAGGCGATTATCAGAAAGCCAAGACCAACCCACATCAGCTGGGCAACTCGGCTATCGAGCAATCCGAACGGCATCGCCAGGGCAAGGGTCCACGGCGGATTCCACATCATGATCGCTTCGTCGGTATCGCGACCAGCAGCTTTTTCCACCGGTAATAGAAGCTGCGGTGCGTAAGGATTATTGCCTTGCGCGTTCAAATGACCTGCTGCCCAATATTCGACGAAATCGTCGATGGGGAGAATAGCGGGGTTTTGGAAGACGCTTTGAACTGCAGCGATAAGAAAAATACGGCTGCCAAAAGGAGAGCCAGCATCAATGGCAGACGCAGGCCGATTTTCATTGACGAGACGCTAACGTTTAATGCGAGGGAAAAACAGAGGCCTCGCCCGGATTCGAACCGGGGAATGACGGTTTTGCAAACCGTTGCCTTACCACTTGGCTACGAGGCCGCTCGACTTGTTGAAATCTACCGGTACGACGGTGATATGTCAACCGCGCGGGCTTCTTCCGGCCCGAACTCATAAAAACAGGGAGGGGCGTGCCGTCGGTGGGCAGACTCTTTTATCGGCAATTCAAAGGCGAGACATGAGTGCGGCCGTCGAGATCGAAAACGTGAGCAAATCGTTTGGCAACCACGTTGCCGTGCGCGATCTGACTTTGCAGGTGCCGGCCAATTCGATCTACGGTTTCATCGGCCCGAACGGCTCCGGGAAAACAACGACGCTCCGGATGATCATGCGGATCTTCTTTCCCGATTCCGGGCATATCCGAGTGCTGGGGCAAGAGGTCTGGCAGGCCGCCAGTGATCGCGTGGCTTATCTGCCCGAAGAGCGCGGCCTTTACAAAAAGATGAAAGTCCGCGAGGTGCTTCGCTTCTACGCCGAACTAAAGGGCCGTCGAGATTGCGCCACTGACATAAAGGCGTGGCTGGAGAAAATGAACCTCTCGGCCTGGGCAGACAAAAGAGTTGAGACGCTTTCGAAAGGCATGTCGCAGAAGGTGCAATTTATCGCCACCGTCTTGGCGAAGCCGGAACTGGTGTTGCTCGACGAGCCCTTCAGCGGGCTCGATCCCGTCAATGCCGAGGTCCTGCGCGAGGCGATTCTCAATCTCAAAAGGTCGGGGGCGACCGTCATCTTTTCAACGCACGACATGGCCGTGGCCGAGAAGATGTGCGATTTCATTTTCATGGTTTATCAGGGGAAGAAAGTTCTGGACGGCACGCTCGATTCCATTCAAGATGCCTTTGGCGAAGACACGCTACGCGTGAGGATGGATGGCGATCAAGTGAGCCTGGATGGAATCGCCGGCGTCGCCCACGTCAACGATTTCGGCCGTTTGCAGGAGTTACGTCTCGAACGGGGAATTGACCCTCAGCGCGTGCTCGCGGCTCTGATGCTGCGCGGGAAAGTCCGCTTTTTCGAACAGGCCCGGCCATCGCTTCACGATATTTTTGTCCGAATTGCCGCCCCGTCGTCCGAGAGTAACCATGCGTAAGATTTGGGTGATTGCCTGCCGGGATTATCGTGCCGCGGTTCGCAGCAAAGCATTTATCGTCACGATGGTGTTGATGCCGGTGTTAATGACGATCAGTTTCGGCATTCAACTTCTCTTCAAGAACCTTGAAGACATGAAGGAGAAACATTATGCCGTCGTCGATCGCACGGGCGGCGCGATTGCCCGCGCGCTGGAAGTGAAAGCCGAACAATATAATCAGCGCGAGGCGTTCAACCAGGAAAGCAGTAAACAGATTCATTCGCGCATCAAGCTCGAGATCATCCCGCCTTCAGACGACTCCCCGGAGGCTATCGCCAAGCAGCGATTTGGCTTGTCGCAGCGTGTGGACCGCGACGAATTTGAAGGGATCCTCGAAATCGGGGCCGACATTTTTGCGTTGCCGGAGAGCACGGCCGAACAGCGCAATGACGCCCACACCGTCCGCTTTCAAGCGAAGAAGCCCACGCAGCAGGAGTTCCAACAGTGGGCGCGGCAGGCGGTGAATTCGGCCGTTCAAGTGAAACGCTTCACCGATAAAAAGCTCGATCAACATGAAGTGGAGATGTTGCAGACGCCGGTGCCGCTGCGATACACGGCACTGACGAAACAGACTGGCGATAGCCAATACGAGGACATCAGTGAAGGGGCGCAAGTTGCTAATTTCCTGTTGCCCGCCGTGCTTATCGGCATGATGTTCATGCTGATCATGGTTGGCGCAGACCCCGGCCATGCAAGGAATCGTCGAGGAGAAGGCCCAGCGCATTGCCGAGGTTTTGCTTGGCTCGGTAACGCCTTTTCAATTGATGGCCGGGAAACTGATCGGCGTCATCGGGGTATCGATGACCATGGCGGCAGTCTATTTGATTGGGGGATATGTCGTTGCCGATCGATATGGCGTAGCCGAGATGCTCTCGCCCGCTCTTCTCGCTTGGTTCTTGCTGTTCCTGGTAATGGCTCTGTTGATTTTCGGGTCGTTGTTTATTGCCGTCGGCGCAGCAGCCGGCGATGCGAAAGACACGCAAACTCTGTTGATGCCGATCATGCTGATCGCTTCCCTGCCGTTCTTTGCCTTGGGTCCCATCATGCAGGATCCGAATGGCAAGATTGCCGTGGTCTGCTCCTACTTCCCTTTTGCAACGCCGATGCTGCTGGTAGCGCGGCAATCAGTGCCGCCGGGGGTGCCGCTGTGGCAAATGGTTTCGGGCAGCGCCATCGTTCTGGGCACAACGCTTTTTTGCGTCTGGGCTGCCGGGAGAATCTTCCGCGTCGGCATCTTGATGCAGGGCAAAGGCCCCGCTTTGCCGATCTATTTCGCTGGGTGTTTAAGGGGTAGCTGGCGAATCAGGCTAAATCATTAGCCACGGATTAAACACAGAAGAAACACGGATGAAAACCGAAGACGTTTTATCAGGGCGAGTTGTTGAGGATGGACAAAGGGGTTTGTTTTAATCCGTGTTTTTTCTCTTTTTATTCCGCGGCTAACGCATTTTAATCTATTATCTACTGCCAACCTACTTGCCCCGGCTCCGAGCGCAAATTACTCACTCTTTGGTTCCAAGCCTAGCAATCGGTCGAGCTCGTCATGCGCGCCGGTTTCGCGGATGATTTGGCGCATCAACTCTGGAAAGGGCATGGCGCCGAGTCGAACAGCTCGCTTCAACAAGAATGGAATGGGGCTATGCGGCTCGATCGTTTGCAAGGCATTGGCGATTTGATCCAGTTGTCGATAAAGCTCTTCGCGGTTTGTCTTGCCGACCGGGCCTGCTACAGACTGTTCATCTGAGGCACTCTCTTCGCTTTCTCCGGTCGTTTCTTCTGGCGTAGTGAAGGCGCCCATCCCGCGTCGTCGCATGATTTCAGCAAGCATGTCTCGATAATGTTTCAGGGACTGCCCGATGTTCGATGGGTTCTCTTCGGTGGTGAGATCGGGCGAAGCGTCCTTCATCTTTTCGTCAAGAACTTTACCGAGGCTATGCAGTTCGGCCACCGCTGCCTGCATGTCGTCGTGGATCTCTTTCAGTTTTTTGACATCAGCCAGAGGAATCGCCGTTTCGAATTCCGCCAGCCGAGCGGTCGATTTCCAGTCGTAATAACTGTAAGCTTCGCCACGAACGCGGATGACGGGAATGCCGGCAATGGCAGCAGGAAAGCGGGCCCCGCGGGTGGTGTCGTTCAGCCATTTGAAGGGGCCTTCACGAACTTCCATTCCTTCGCCCTCTTCGGGAGTTGGATGGAGACGGTCCCAGCAATTTTCAACGAGCAAGCGAAGCAGCTTGAAGCCATCCCGCAGGCCGGCGAAGTCGTGCTTGCGGGTAAGCGCCTCGACCAACCGCACCGCTAACAGAAGATCTTTGGATGAATTAGCCAATGCGTCAGACGACAGATCAATAATCGCTTTCCAATCGGCCCGCCGATCTGCCGTCGATGGTTCGAGCGGGTCGGGTTCCAGCCGGGCTTTATCGAGACGTTCGCGCACCGAAAAGGAAAGTGGCTGCCCTGCCGGGTCGGCGCCGGGAATGGGAGCAATGAGGCTCGCAAAATCGAGAAGTTCGACAGACATGAAAGTTCCGGTCTGAAAAGGGCAGGGGGCTTCCGAGAGACGTTGCAAATAATGTATCGAATTGCGGAAATGAACCAACGGGGCGAATTTTGGCGAGCCGGGAGTGAAGGCGACTGGAGTGAAGGCGACTGGAGCGTTTTTCTCCGGTCGCTGACGCTCCCGGCTCGGCAAAACTGTATCGCCATTCTCCAATCGCTGACGCTCGCGCTCGCCGAAAATGCCCCAACTGCGCAATGTAACCCGCTCGTAACAAGGCGGCCCTTCAAGCTGTTTCCGCAATCCCTTTTATCACCTGCTTCGTTTATAGTTCAGGAGAAGAGATCGATTCGTCGTTAAAAGTGAGGTGTCCCATGCGTCGTCTGCTTTCGTGTTGCCTGTTAGTGTTGGCTCTTTCAGGACCCGCCTTCGGCCATGGCATGTTGATTCCGGAAGACAAGGCATTGCCTCCTTTGGCGATGGTTCATCACCGGGTGCTGATCGACATTCAAGATCAAGTCGCCGTCACCACAGTCGAGCAGGCTTTTCGCAATCATACGAATCGACAACTCGAAGCGACCTATATTTTTCCGCTGCCCAAAGGCGCCAACGTGAACAAGTTCACCATGTGGGTGGATGGCAAGGAACAAGCCGGCGAATTGCTCGACGCCAAGAAAGCGGGAGAGGTCTATCAAAGCATCGTGCGGCGGACTCAAGACCCGGGCTTGCTCGAATACATCGGCAACAACATGATGCGCTTAAAGGTTTTTCCGGTGCTTCCCCACGTCGACCAAAAAGTGAAGATTAGCTTCACCTCGCTTGCGCCGCAAGACAATGGCGTAGTCGAATACGTATACCCGATGAAGACCGACGGCAAGGCGACCAAAACGCTCGAAGAGTTTTCAATCAAAGCAACGTTGAAATCGCAACATCCGATCCAGAACATTTATAGCCCGACCCACGCGATCAATATCGCCCGCGCCGGCGATAAAGAAGCGACCATGACCTTCGAGCGCAGCCAGGCGCTGCTCGATAAAGATTTCACGCTTTTCTACAGTTTGGGCAGTAAAGAAATCGGCATCACTCCGCTGATGCACAAGCCGTTGACTTCGGAAGACGGCTATGTGCTCCTGCTTATTTCTCCGCAGCTGGAAAGCTCAAAGACTAACATTATTCCGCGCGATATGGTGTTGGTGCTCGATACATCAGGCAGCATGGATGCCGTGAAGATGGAGCAAGCGCGCAAGGCGTTGCGCTATTGTTTGAATAATTTGAACAGCCAGGATCGCTTCGCCGTCGTCAGTTTCGCAACGAGCGTACGCAAATATCGCGATGCGCTGGTGGAAGCGAACAGCGAACAGGTGGAAAACGCGAAGAAATGGGTGGATGGCCTAAAGGCAGGGGGTGGCACCGCCATGCAGGCGGCGCTTGATGCCGCGCTCGATCTGCGCACCAAAGACGAAGGACGATCTTTCACGGTTGTCTTCTTTACCGATGGCCAGCCGACGTTGGGCGAAATGAAGCCACAGAACATTCTCAAAAATGTGGCCGCGAAAAACAGTGCGAATACTCGGCTATTCACCTTTGGCGTCGGCGATGACGTGAACACGACTTTTCTCGATCAATTGGCCGAGACAACCCGAGCCGTAAGCACCTACGTGCGGCCGGCGGAAGACATTGAAACTAAGGTTGCCAGTCTTTACGGCAAAATTAGTCATCCCGTGCTGGCCAATGTGAAATTGACTACCAGTGAGAATATACGACTCTACGAAACCTATCCCCAACAGTTGCCCGATCTATTCTGGGGCTCGCAATTAGTAGTATTAGGGAAATATACGGGCGATGGTCCGGCCTCCATTAGACTCTCAGGATTCGTCGGCAAAGAGGCTAAGGATTTTGCCTACGACGTCAAATTCCCAGGCCGAACGACCGACGACAAAGATTTCGTCGAGAATCTCTGGGCCCGCCGCAAAGTCGGCTTTCTGCTCGACCAGATTCGTTCCAATGGCGAACAGAAAGAACTGATGGACGAAATGATGACGCTGGCAAAGAAGTATGGCATTGCTACGCCTTATACCAGCTTTCTCGTGGTTCCCGATGCACCGATGCCGGTTGTTGGCCTTCCTTCCCCAGGCGGCAAGCCTTCCCCCGTTCTTCATCCGCAATCAGGTGATGCCCCTGTACTGTACTTCAACCGTCTCGGCGCTGAAGGCCAGCAGGAAGAAATGAAAAAGCCAACTCAAGTAATCGATTTCGCGAAGAGCGTGCAAGCGCAGCCCGACGCAACCGGCCGGAAACGCCAGCAGTACGAAGATGAAAAGCTGGCAAAGCAAGAGCGAACGCTGGAAGCTGCAGCGAAGAGTGAAAAGAAAGATGCGCGTGAACGGGATCAGGATCAACTCCTCACCAAGGTCAAAGAAGCCCGGGCTAATTTCAAGAGCTATGAGCAAGCTCGCCAATGGCTCAACCAGAATGACCTGAAGAACGTTCAAGGCGGCAACGCCACCGCTGTCGATGTTGCGATGTGCTCTAATAATCTCCGCTGCCAGGATCGGCTTACGCAGACGGCCATGCGAAATGTCTACGGCCGTAACTGTTTGGAAGTCGGCGGTGTCTGGATCGATGAAGGCTATCGGCCCGACATGAAGACCGTGGTGGTGAAAGCGCAAAGCGACGCTTACTTCCAGATCCTCAACAACAACCCGAAGATGAAGGACGTTTATCGGCTCGGCAATTACGTGGTCTACGTCACGCCGAGCAAAGTCGCCTTGATCATCGATTCGAACGACGGCAAGGAAAAGATGACGGACGAAGAGATCGCAACGATGTTCGTCGCGGCAAAGTGAAGGAACTCAAACTCCCTGCCCTGCGTCAGCAGGGCAGGGGGGTATGATATTGCTACGAAGGCAGTTCAGAATAATTGTTGAACTAAGTTGTAAATTAAGCTAATCACTCAACAAATTTCGATCAATGACTCTCCCGAGGTGACCTTCATCTTTGCCTCGCCAAGTTGACCGCCTAGGATCTCGCGGAGCCGCGCATTCGAAGTGTTCCCGCAAGTCAACCATAAAACTTGCGGGGGAGGACCAAGCCGCTTTTGTAAATCGACAAAATCCTTGTCCTTTGTCATGATTACAACTTCCGCCGATCGCGCAGCTTGAAAGATCTCCATATCGGTTGCGTCGCGCAAGCCTAAGTCACGGACTGCGCGTGCTTCAATGCCAAAGGTGTTAGTTATCCAGGCTGCAACGGAAGGGGACAACTGAGCATCCAGCCAGATAGTCATGCAACTTTCTCGCGAGGGGTCATACTGCGGCTTGCAAATTGCAAGCAGGCGATAACGTCCTCTCGTTCCAAATCGGGCATTTCTTCCACGATCTGCGTCACATTTAAATCATTTGCCAATAAGTCAAGCACATCGCTTACGCGGATTCGCATACCGCGAACGCACGGTCTGCCGCCACATTGGGCCGGGTCCACTGTAATACGATCGCTGATGTAGGTCATGATTGAACCTTCCGAAAGTGGCTCGCGTTCAAAAAGTTGACGATAAGCAGTTCTTGCTGTCGTTTCAAGTGGACTGTCAAACGTCGGACTCGACCATCGGGCACCGGCGCGGCTAGTTAACGTATGGCGCTTATCGACCACGTCTGCTGCCAGCTTATCATTGCTTCCGATGCTGGCGCGTCCGGCTAACACTGCACGATCCGCAAAAAGCCGGCGTTCATCAATTCGAAAAAAGCAAACCGAAAAATTTTTATTTTCGCTTCTGTCTTTCTCTGCGCGGGCATTTCACCACAATAGGGCAGGGGGGAGGCGTGCGCTTCCTCGTTCGCGCAACCAGGATGATGTTTCATGCTTCCCGAACAGATGGCGGAATCGCGAGCCAAGCGCTACAACGGCACGGTCGTATCGGTCCGGAAGACGCATTCGGACCTGATGATTCTCCGAGTGAAATCGGATTTTCCGCGTCCGCCGCATCTGCCGGGGCAATATTGCACCCTCGGCTTGGGCAATTGGGAGCCGCGTATGCCCGGCTGCCAGGATGAAAACCTAAAGCCCGAAGATGAAGCGAAAGTAACGCGCCGGGCTTACTCCATCAGCTGTTCAATGGCCGACGAGCAGGGGAGAGTGCTCGATGTCGCCGGCTTGGACTACCTCGAATTCTACGTCGTCCTCGTTCGCGAAAACCCGGATGGCCGGCCGCCCGCGCTCACGCCCCGACTATTTATGCTCAACCCCGGCGACCGAATTGCCGTCGGCGAGAAAATCGCTGGACACTACACGCTCGAGAGCGTCAAGGATGGCGACAACGTTGTATTCCTCGGCACGGGAACCGGCGAAGCGCCGCACAACTATATGTTGTGGGAATTGCTGAAGCGTGGACACCGTGGCCGTATTCTCTCGGCTTCGTGCGTGCGCTTTCGCAAAGATCTCGGTTACATCAACATCCACGAAGCGCTCGGCAAGGCTTTTCCCCACTACAAGTATTTACCCCTGACGACGCGCGAAGCGGCTACCGTTCAGCACAAGGTCTATATCCAGGATTTGATCACCAGCGGGCAGCTCGAAGAACAACTGGGCGCCAAGCTCGACCCGGCCAACACTCATGTATTCTTGTGCGGCAATCCGAAGATGATCGGCGTGCCGGTCAAAGATGCGGTCACTGGCGAGCGAGGGTATCCCATACCCGTTGGGGTTATCGAACTCCTGGAAAATCGCGGTTTCAAAGTAGACAATCATGCAGCCAAGATCAAAGGCAGCATCCATTTTGAAGAATATTGGTAACGACCGCAGCGGAACGAAATAGAGCAGGGCAGGGGGGTGAAATGGCGGCTACCAGTGGCGAGATCATCGAAGGCTATCGCTTGCGCGGCTTGCTGCACAACGCGCCGGCCGGGTCACAAGTGTATGAAGTGGTCGAGACGCGCAGCAACCGGCACTTCGCGATGAAGATTCTGCTTCCAGAGGCCGCGGCCAAGTCGGAAGATCGCGAAATGCTCTTCAACGAAGCTGAAGCCGGCATCAAGCTGCGTCACGAAAATGTGATCCATATTCAGAAAGTTTGCCGCGATGAAAAACATCCGTTCTTCATCATGGAGTTTTTCCCGTCCGGCAGCTTGCGATCCAAGTTGATGGCCAAGGACATGCCGTTCATCAAAGAACACGCACGTAAGATTTTCAAACAGCTTTCCGTCGGCCTGGCTTACATGCATGGCAGCGGCTGGGTTCACCGCGACGTGAAACCGGATAACGTTCTAGTTAATGCATCGGGCCAATTGCGGATCATCGACTTTGCGATTTCAGCGCGCATGCCGACAGGCTTTGCCAAATGGTTTTACCGCAAGAGCAAAGCGCAGGGAACGCCGAGCTACATGTCGCCGGAACAGGCTCGCGGAGAGATGCCGGAACCGCGGGCGGATATTTACAGTTTGGGCGCGACCTTTTACGAGTTGCTGACAGGCAGGCCGCCGTTTCGCGGCACTTCGATTCAAGACCTTCTCAATAAGCAAGTCGCCGCCAAGCCCGACCCCCCGAAAATTTACAACCCGGACATCAGCGACGAGATGTCCGCGCTCATCGTAAAGATGTTAGCCAAGAAGCGCGAGGACCGCCCGCAATCGTGCCACGACGTGATGATCGCTCTGCGCAAAATCAAGATATACAAGTCGCAGCCGATTCCGCCGGACGACGAACAGCAGGGGATGGGATAACGCAACGGAGACTTGCGAGGTCGCAAGCTGTAGAGACAGGAGCACGAACCGATGCCGTCCGCGCCTTTGCCTTTTGAAACCGACATTCACAATATGGAACTTGCCTTGGCCAAACTGGAGGCCGAGGTCAACGGGTCCCTCACGCACGCGGATGAAGTGCGCCGCATCCGGCGCGAACTTCAGAGTCTCAAGAAGAAAAAGTATAGCAGTCTCAGCGCCTGGGAAACGGTTCTCGTTTCAAGGCATCCAGATCGGCCGCAGACCGTCGATTACATCGACTTGATCTTTGAAGAGTTCGTCGAACTACATGGCGATCGGGCTTTCGGCGACGATCGCGCCATGCGCACCGGGTTCGCACGACTGGGCGATTTCAAGGTGATGCTGATCGGCCATCAGAAAGGCCATACGCTGCAAGAGCGCCAGAGTTGCTTCTACGGTTGCGCTCATCCAGAAGGTTACCGCAAGGCGCTGAGCAAGATGCACCTGGCGGCTAAGTTCGGCATGCCCATCATCTGCATGATCGATACGCCGGGCGCCTTTCCGGGCATCGGCGCCGAGGAGCGCGGACAGGCTCAACTGATCGCGACGAGCATTTTCGAGATGTCGCGCGTGCCGACTCCGATCGTCTGCGTGGTCATCGGAGAGGGGGGCTCCGGCGGGGCACTGGGCATCGGCGTGGGCGATCGCGTGAGCATGCTCGAGCACGCTTACTATTCGGTCATCAGCCCGGAAGGCTGTGCCGGGATCTTGTGGAAGACTGCGAACGAAGAGACCAAGCCGCGAGCCGCCGACGCGCTGAAGCTGACCTCGCGCGACCTGGCGAAATTGGGCGTGATCGATGACGTTATTCCGGAGCCGATCGGCGGCGCGCACCGCGACACGCGCGAGATGGCCAACACGCTAAAGACCTATCTGCTACGTTACCTCCGCGAGTTGCAACCGCTCAATTCGGTGGACCTGCTCAACGCCCGCTACGACAAGTTTCGCCGTATGGGCGCCTTCGTCGCCAAGGCAGCCGAGCCGGCTTCAAGCGCTTGATCGCTGCCCCGCTGCCAGCGGCTAAAACAGGCGAATTCCTCGGTAAAACGTGGGATTTCGCCTTTACGGGCTTCTATATATGCAATTTAACATAACAACCATTATCGGACGTTGTGGTTTGGTTGCTCGGGGCTTCGAGGGCGCGCGGTCGCAACCGGCGGCGAAGTCGCAACGTCCGATAATGAATCTTATGTTCAATTAGAGATGGGCGAAAATCCAATGCTCCCAGATGCTTCCAGATCGATTCGGATGGGCATGGTCGGCCTTGGGATGATCTTTGAAGAAACCTATCTGCCGATGTTCGAAGCGGCTCGTCGCGACGGGCTGTTTCGGCGCAACTTCGGGCTCGTTGAAATCGAACTCGCAGCTGTCGCAACCCGGACAGGCAGCCGGGTCGAGCGCTACCGCAACCGCCTGCCGCCCTTCCAAAGTTTCGCCGGCGCCGACTCGGTAAGGGAGATGCTCGCCTCGGGCGTCGATGCCGTCTGCATCGCTACGCCGGACGACCGCCACTTCGAGCCGGCCCGGCTGGCGTTAGAAGCGGGCAAGCACATCCTGATTGAAAAACCTTCGGTGCTGTCGCTTGCCGAATTGAGCACGTTGCAAGAGTTGGCCGACGGGAAAGGGGTACTGGCGAAGGTCGTCTATCATAAGCTGGCTGACCCCGATCATAAGAAGTTGCGGACGCACTATCTCGACGGCAACCTTCGTCACGTGAACAACGGCTACTGTTCCCTGCTCGAACCGAAGTCGATCAGCGGCGGGCAGTTTGCCGAGTGGATCAAGGGTCGCAATCCGGGGACCTATGTCGCCGTCCATTATTTGAAGTTGATCGACTTCAGTTTCGGACCCGATTGGAAGCTAACGCGCATCGGCTGCACCGGTCAGCGCGGCCTCGTCGGACCTGCCGACGGCCCGACTTGGGATTCGGTTCAACTCCAAGTGATCTACACCCATCCCGATCAGCGCGAAGCCGCGTTCGACATCCATACGAGTTGGGTCACGCCCGACAACTTCCCCGGCTACGTCGAGCAAGAGGTTCAGTTCCGTTTTGACAATGCTGTCTGGAACGCGCATCAGCGCAAGCGCGGCGTCGAAGTCGCCATCGAAAACAAGATGCCCGCCGAGATGAAGTACACGCCGAACCACCATTACAATGGCACGTTCGCCGAACCGTGGGGCGAGCGCTCGCAGCGCGGCTACGGTATCGAGATCCTGCGGCGCTTTTTTGAGGAGGTCGCCTACGTCGAATACGGCGGCGTCCCCCTGCTCCGAGCCGATCGTCTGCAAGAAATGCGGGCACTCGCATACAACGATATCGCGGCCGACCGCAACTGCGTGGCGATCGTTCAAGCCATGGAAGCGATTTTAAAAAGGCACGCCGGCGGCGAGCCAAGTTGCACGGTCGAAGTGAATGGCGAACGAGGCGGACTCGTGCTTTGGCAACGCGATGGGTCGGCAGAAGTTTTGTATGCCGATCCTGTATAATCAGGATGGTGAAATTGAACCGCATATTGAGGTAGTCAATGCCATCGCCGTTTCCTGGAATGGACCCCTATCTGGAAAGGCCGAGTCTTTGGCCGGACGTTCATCACGAAATGATTCGGGGGATTCGGGCGGCGCTCAACCCATTAGTTCTGCCTGCCTACACAGTCCGCGTGCAGGAGCGGGTTTACGTTTCTCCGGAAGACGAACTAGAGTTAGAAAACTTTTTGCCCCATCTGGTTCTTAAGAAGTCAAATGGCAGTCAAAAGATGAAGGCGACGGGGACAATCGACATCGACCCACCTGTAATCATCCCTTACGTTTATAATGCGACGATTGAAGAGCCCTACCTGGAAATCAAAGATCGAAAAACGAACCGTCTGATAACCGTAATTGAAGTACTCAGCCCGGCTAATAAGATTCGCGGCTCGCGCAGGCGCGCGAGCTATATGGAAAAACGTGAGAAACTTTTAGAAAGCAATGCCCACCTCGTCGAGATCGACCTATTGCGCTGCGGCGATCTCCCCATTAAACCTTTGCTGGATTCCGGCGACCATCGAGTTTTTCTTTCGCGTGGCGACGATCGCAAGCACACCCGGTGCTGGCCGATTCGACTTCGGGACAGGTTGCCGGTCATTGGCATTCCTCTGAAAAAACCTGATGCCGATGTGCCGTTGGATATGAATTCCTTGCTTAAAGTGGTTTACGCCAGCGGCGCCTATGAGAATGCAGTTGATTACACTAAGCCCTGCAAGCCCCCCTTGAAACCCGCCAACGCGCGGTGGGCAAGTCGCCTGCTGAAAGAGGCAGGCTTGCGCTAGCCCCCTGCCCTTTTGCAATTGTCATTGACATACTAACCCGAAGCGTTAGCGAGGCAGGCCCCGAAGCGTTAGCGAGCTTTCGCTTGCTCATTTGAGTATAACGCTAACGCTCCAGGGGATTGCCTCGCTAACGCTTCGGGTTAGTGTAATCGAAGATGACCCTTTCGCCGCATGTGCATAATATTTAGACGTGTCATCTGTGAAATGCGTAGGAATTTTAAGTACATAGGAAACAAATGACCTCCGGCATCCAACATCCGCACGAACCAAGGTCCAACGCCGATCGAACCGCGGCTTTGCGAATCGAACCTCGGTCTCTGCGCACCTACACACCCAGCCAGCTGGTAATAGCCAAGAGTGCGGGCGTTTATCATTGGACGCCCGAAGGCAGAAGGCTCTTCGATTTTAGCTCCGGGGTTCTGGTAGCTAATTTGGGTCATAATCCTGCGGCATGGATGAAGAGGTTCTTCAACTATATGGGTTGGGAACAGATAGCCAGTGCACCGGATGCTCACCCCCCTGCCCTGCCGATGACGGCTTACAACGCCATCACGCCGATTGAAGTCGAAGCGAGCCGACGGCTTATCGAAGTGTTACAAAAGAGCGCGGGCGGTAAACGTCTTGAACAAGTGATGTGGGCGGCGTCCGGTTCAGAGGCGATTCAAAAAGCGATCTGGACCGCCTGGGCCCGCGATCGCACTCGGCCCATGATCCTGGCGACGCGCTTTCGGCTTCCACGGCAAGAAAGGAATCGCCAATGCCGTTACGGGGAGCGAGACCGACAGCGAACGCGATCCGCGCGTCCGATTCTTCGGCTTCCCGATGCAGGAATGCGACGACATTTCCAAACGCGGAAAATCGTTTGACCCCCTGCCCTACCGCCGAGAACTCGATTCCCTGCTCCACCAGTTAGGACGCAAAATCGGAACCTTGATTACCGAACCGTACTTGGGCGGCGGCGGCTCATATCACCCGCCAAAAGAATACCTACAGATGTTGCAGACTTTCTGCCGTGAAAACGACATCGTTTTCATCCTCGACGAGGTGCAATCAAACTTCGGACGCACCAGCCACCTGTTCGCTTTTGAAGCTTATGGCCTGGAACCCGATCTCGTCGTTCTGGGCAAGGGTCTGGGTAATGGCGTGCCCGTGGCGGCGGCTGTCGGTCGGGCCGACTTGTTCGCTTCTTTGGATTATGGCGAAGGTTCGGATACATGGAGCGCCAACCCACTTTGTTGTGCGGCCGTCCTCGCAACCCTTGACGAATTTGCGGGTCGCGACGTTCTTGGTATGGCGCATAAGTCATCCGCATTGATTGAAGCGGGGTTGCTCAATCTAAAGGAATTGCCGTTTGTAGCGCATGTCCGGGGCGAACGCGATGGCATGGTTTGGGGCATCGAGATGCGCGATCATGCCGGTAAAACGGCTGCCGAATGGGCCAACGCCTTCGTGCTGGAATGTTATCGTGGCGAAGGAAACAATGGCATTCACCTGCTCGGTCCGCTAGCCAAGAAGGTCGTGCGGATTTCGCCCCCCTTGACAATCACCGAAGCGGAAACCAAAACATCGATGGAACTGATGCTCCGAATCGCCCAACGCATGACCTCAGCATGACAATTGACCGTCCGAGCCGGACGCGTAAACTAGGGTGTGCATCCAAATACATTTAGCCACAGATGAAACACAGATTGAACACGGATAAAGACTATTTATTAATCTGTATTAATCCGTGTTTATTCTGTGTTCAATCCGTGGCTCATGATTTTGGATTTGTGATTTCTGACCTGACTGGAGATTTCTTTGATCCTGGCGGAAGTCTCTTTCATCGACAGCCTTGCCAAAACCTGCGGGTTTGCCTTCACTTTTGAATTCCGCGCTGTCTTGGCCGTGCTACTGGTGACGGCAATCTGCGGCATGGTCGGCGCGCTCGTCGTCGGCAATCGGATGGCCTTCTTCAGTGATGCCATGGCCCACTGCGCCTTTGCCGGCGTGGCCCTTGGCATCTTGCTAACGCTCGCGCTGGGATCAGGCAGTCATCCCGAAGAGTTCCATTGGCTGGTGCCGATTGTGATGGTCGGCTTCGGCGCCCTTGTCGGCCTGGCGATTGCTTTCGTGAAGGAAAACACCGATCTGGCGAGCGACACCGTCATCGGCGTCTTTTTCGCCGGGGCCATCGGCTTCGGCGCCATGCTACTAACTGCCTTAAAACAGCATCGGGCGATCGACCCCGAGACTTTCTTGTTCGGCAGCCCCTTCTTCGTTCAAGACATCGACTTTGTCTATTTATTAGTGTTATTTGCGCTCGTGGTAATTCTTTTGGTGATGCGTTATAACCAGCTGTTGCTGGTGAGTTTCAACCCGAGTCTCGCCCGCTCGCGACGGATCTCGCTGCGATTGAACAACTATCTCTTCATCTTGTTGCTAGCGCTTATCGTGAACTTGTCCATAGTCGCCGTGGGCGCCCTGCTAATCAATGCGATGCTCATAGTACCGGCAGCCACGGCCAGCAATGTCGCGCGCAATCTGCGCCAGATGTTTTGGATTACTTTCGGCATAAGCATCGCCGCCGGGCTGAGCGGTCTTTATCTAAGCAGCGGATTCGCCATGCGTTTGTCATCCGGCACGGAAATCGAGTTTGGTCCAAGCGGCACGATCATCTGCGTCAGCGTGCTGTTGTTCTTCGTATCGATGTTGGCGCCACGCATCCGCCGTCTCATGCATCCGGTTGCAACTTCGCGCTCGCTGGAAGTGCCTAGCACGTGAATGTCGCTGCCGAGCCCCGATCGACATACTAACCCGAAGCGTGAGCGAGGCAAGCCCGGAAGCGTTAGCGTTATTTTGGTCGTAAATACACTAACGCTAACGCTTCGGCGAAAACCTCGCTGACGCGTCGGGTTAGTGTAGATGCCTCTGACGCTTCGGGCAAATCCTCGCTGACGCGTCGGGTTGGCGTACCGCGCGTAGCTACGAATTTGCTCAGGGCGCTCAAATTTCAAACCCTAGTCGCATCGAAAACGTAGAATAGCCAGCGAGATCGGCCATCCCTCCCTAGTGCGTGCGAGTTAATGGAACAGCAAGTTCTCGACTTCCTGAAAGACTTTACATCGATCATCTGGGAAGCCTTTCCGTTTATTGTTTTAGGCGCACTCGTTGCCGGCATCCTTGAAGAAGTCGTGCCGCAACAGGCGATCGCACGCATTGTCCCGCGCAATAAGGTTCTTGCCGTCAGCCTAGGGGCTTTGCTGGGACTGGTTTTTCCGATGTGCGAGTGCGGCATCGTGCCAGTCATGCGCCGCCTTCTTCGCAAAGGCCTGCCGCTCGGCACTTGCGTCGCCTATATGATGGCCGGGCCGATCATCAACTTAGTAGTGATCGCTAGTACGGTTGCCGCTTTTGGTCCGCACGGGCTGGCCCTGCAAATGACGCTGCTGCGCGTCGGGCTCGGCTTTATCGTCGCTGTTGTGACTGGTCTGCTGGTCGAAGCGGAATATCGCAAGGTCGGCAACGCCCTGCTGACGCCGCTGGCCCGGCCTCAAAAAGATGATGACGACCATGCCGAGCGCCCCAGTGGGCACGAAGTCCATCCGGCTGAGGTGCGAGCCGGCCAGCCGCCCCCTGCTGCAGAGGCTGAGCAATATCTCCGAGACTACCCTGCACGACTTCAAAGAGATCATGGTCTTTTTGATGCTTGGGGCTCTTTTGGCGTCGCTGACGAATTTGTGGATTGATCGAAAACAGATGGAACACCTGTCTCTGTCGTTCCCGGCCATGGCCATTGCGGCCATGATGCTTCTCGCGGTTCTGATGTGTTTGTGCAGCGAAGCCGACGCCTTTGTTGCGGCGAGCTTCACCACGTTGCACCCGGCCGCAAAGATCGCGTTCCTGGTGCTCGGACCGATGTTCGATCTGAAACTCCTGATCATGTTCACCCGAGTTTTCCGGCGTCGGCTCATTATCCGCATCGTCATTTCCGCCTTGGTTCAGGTTTTCGTTTACTCGTTGATAGTCTTTTACGTCTGGCAGTGGCTCGATATCCCGTACGTCAACCGGAACGCGGCCAATGTCGGCTCGCCGACGCCCAATGCGATGCCTTAAGAGGATTCACCAATGGCTCATTCTCATGCTGAACCGCACGCCGAGCCGGAAAGCACTTACTTTCTCGATCAACTCTGCACCATTGCCGTCAGCGCTCTGCTCGGCTTCACGGCCATCGGTCTCTATTCCAAAGGGTGGCTAAAGACGAAGTTCAATCTCATCGATCGCTTTCATCTTCCGATACTGATCGCAGGAATTGCGCTTCTGGTCATGGTTCTGTTTCGGGCGATCGCCATTTGGCGCCAGGCGGGACAAATACGCAATGCCGAGCATGCCCCTCACAATCACGAAGCAGAGTGCAGCTCGGAACATGTCCATTCAAATTCTGAAAATAGTGCCCATGACCACGGGCACGAACATAGTCACTCCCACGCGCATTCGCATGGCGCGAGTGAAGAAGAACATGATCATAGCTGGGCGCCCTGGCAATATGCCGTCCTCATCATCCCGGCCGTGCTCTTCTTTTTGGAACTACCGCTCGACGGCTTCAATCGCACCCGGCTCGATGCCGATCTGCAGGATGTGACGCTCGATCCGGGCACGGCTCAGGCGCAGCAGGGCCTTGCAAGTGTCGTGGGGGCCCCTGCCCTGCTTGCTTTTCGAAAAGATTCGAAGCCGATCCATATGCGCTTCAGCGAACTTTCCGTTCACGCTTCGCGCGGGCAATCGCGGGATTATTACGAAGGCCGTAATGTGATTCTGGAAGGCTATTTCCGTCGTGCCGCCGGCAGCGATCGCGAGTTTCAACTTTTCCGGGTCATGGTCAATTGTTGCGGCACCGATTCGATCACACTTCGTTCGCGAATTGTCGCGCCCGAAGCGTTGCAGGGTTTCAACTACATGGATTGGGTGCAAATTACCGGGGAACTGTCGTTCCAAAAAATTGCGGGTCGCAATGACTATATGCCAGTGATCCGTATCGCCAACATGGACAAAATCGAAAAAATGACGCCGCCTGCGGACACGAATAAAGACGCGTAAGGTCTAAGAATCGATTAAACCCATCCGGCCGTTGCTGGATGCGCCCCGTTCGTAATTAGAAAGCGAAGTCGTGAAGTCTCGCCCCAACCCCGCTTGTCGGGGTGGAGCGCGGGTTCGTGGCTTGAAAAACGTAGTAGTTATGTCTCGCCCCCACCCCGCTTGCCGGGGTGGAGCGCAGGTTCGTAAGAATGCTGGCTACGAACACGCGCTCCACCCCGACAAGCGGGGTGGGGGCGGAAACGTGTTTGAAGTGCTTATCTGGCTACGAACCTTCGCTCCACCCCGGCAAGCGGGGTGGGGGCGTAATCAGGGAGCAAGAAGCCCATCTATCTACCGACCTTCGCTCCACCCGGGCAACCGGGGTGGGGGCCATCATCATCATTCCTGTACGCCTCGCCCCCTCTCACAACCACGGTCATTATGCCAACTGCTCTCAGCGACCCCTCCTCGACTCTCTATGCGATACTCGTAATCGTGGTTGCTGTGCTCGGTTTTGTCGCCATGCGCAACCGTCGTCGCGGCGAGATCATTCGCCTGGCGATCGGCCTAACCGCCTTACTCGCTCTTTTCGCGATTGATCGTCTTGTCGAAAGTCCGCGAGAAGAATCAACGCGTAAAATGCTAGAGATCGCGGCAGCGACCCGCGCAAAAAATCTGAGTGCTGCGTTCGCGCATTTGTCCGATTCGTTCAGTTACAACGGCATGAACAAGGCTCAACTTTCGGAGCGTGCCCAGGCGCTCCAAGGCCAAACCGTGTTGGATTGGAATGGCATTGATGTGGTTGGCTTCAATCGTGCCGACGTCGAGCCAGTCGATGCCGGCAAAATCAAAATTGGCTTCGAGACGTATCCCACCGGCTATGGCCTGCCGGAATATCGCCGTTACTGTTGGGCCACCTTTCAGAAAGACCCTGACGGCCAATACCGCATGTTGACGTTCGACCTCTATAAAAAGAAACCCGCCTTCGGTGAAGGGCCGGACGTCCCCGTGCAGTTTGCACGTTGAAATCCGCTCGCCGCAGGCGAGCCGAATTGCGTAAGCAATCGGGTTCCGCGACGCAGTTCTTGTAGGGTGGGTGAAAGCTTTGCGAAGCCCACCTGGAGCGCTCAAAAGATTTGCAGCCGCAGTCCGCTCATACTAACCCGAAGCGTCAGCGAGGCACAGCCCTGAAGCGTTAGCGTTATTTTTCACCCTAACGCTAACGCTTCGGCGATAACCTCGCTGACGCTTCGGGTTAGTGTAGATCCGAACGCTAACGCTTCGGGGATATCCTCGCTGACGCTTCGGGTTAGTGTGGCGCGGAAACACTCGCCGGAAAAAATGCGCCTTTTTTCAAATACTGGGCTTCCGCCTAATAGTGTTCACATATATACTATAAGAGAAAGGTTTAACATCTTGCTCTCACACCCGACATTCACATGAAAAGCCTCGATCCCGTGCGCGTCTACCGGACAATCATCGCCTGCAGGGGGAATATCACTCGCCTGCTGCGCGAGTTGGATATCACCAGCACCCAGCTCAACATCTATCTGGACGATAATCCCGGATTGAAGCAGGCTTTCGTGAACGCGCGTGAATCGCTGGTCGATCAGGCCGAAGAAGTGCTGCATGAAGCGATCGCCGCCAAGAAATCGTGGGCGATCTGCTTCGTTCTCCGATCGCTCGGCAAGGATCGCGGGTATGGCGCGCCCTCGAAGAAAAAATCCTGTCTTCTCGACATGATGCCTCAGTTCGAACTGGATCTGGCGCAGTTGTCGCCCGCTGAATTGGCCCGCTGGGAGCAATTGCAGAACATTTGCCATGGTCGGCCGGATGGCACGTATCCGGAATTCATGCAGCCGCTCATCATTGCCGAAGTGGACATCAAACTCATTTTCACGCAATGCGGCAACAACATCAGCAACGTCGCGGACCGGCTCGGCATCACCCGCGACCAGTTGTTGCAATTCATCGCGCGTAAGCCCGAATGGCAGAACATCCTCTACGATCGCCGGGTCGAATTGATCGATTTCGCCGAGGAAATGCTGCAAGAAGCGTTGACGGATCAGAAAGCCTGGGCCGTTCGCTTTGTCGCGAAAACGCTGGGAAGCACGCGCGGCTACGGCGATCCGAAACTCGATCAAACCAAGCCCGCACGGATCACCGGCTTGGATGATCCGAAGTTGAAGAATCTGAGCGATGCCCAAAACACGGAAAGAATTAACTTGACGGCCAAGATGTTGGCGCCCCCACCCTCGGCGCCGGAGGAACCAACTGCGGAGATGCTGCCATTAACGGCGGCTGCCGCAGCCGCGCCAGTTAAGGATGCCCCGGCTATGGCAATACCCGGACCGGCTGAACCTATCAAAAACGCCCCTGTACCGGTGTCGGGAACGAACGCCAATGGCTCGACATCCAAGCCGAGCGCCTGCGCCCCGACCCGTGCCGGCAAACACAGAGGCGCAAGCGCGGACCCGGCGGATCTACGATGAGCGTTTTCCTGCGAGTAAAGCTCCTATGACTGCTGCAGACACCCTGCCGCAGTACAGCAAGCCCGTGACGCTGGATGCAAGTTAGTAGGAAGACGCGGCTTGATCAGGAAGCCGGGATTAGCTGCAACGCGAAGGCTTTGCGCAGCGGAGCGATTTCGGCCCGAGTGTGCCGAACGTCCAGTAGATTGAGCAGGCGGGTCAAGCAGCGTGGTCGAACAAACACAAGCGCTCCGCTGCGCAAAGCCTTCGCGTCGCGGGTAACGGCGCTCTACGTCGCCTGGCATCTTTCGCCTACCCCGCTTGCCGCCAGCGCAAGCTGGCTCCCGCTTGGACTAGTTGCTGCAAAGGGGAAAGCTCGGGCCTTACCAACGCATGGGGCGGGACGAAAAAGGAATGTTCCAGCGCGTATCGCCCACGTAGAACGGCATGGCTCGTTCCATCGGCAAAGAGCAACCAGCAAGTGCCTGGCGCGAAATTCCAGAAGCGCTCTGGCGCCCGTTCCTGAAATTCATCGTCGCGACGGAGCGAGTGTTGGAGGTCGAGCATGAACAGATCGTATGCCGGTCGGCCGCTCCAATCGCGGTTCAACAGGCGCTTCATCCCGGTCGGCAGTCCGCACCATTCCATGGCCGAGCGCGTGGGGATGCGGGAATGGCGTTGGTAGTGCCGTAACAGATCGGGGAAGAGCGAAGAGGTGATCCAGACGCGGGGATCCTCGACGTGAATGTTGACGAAGAGCCGTAGGATACGCCGACCCGCCGCTGGACGGGAAGGAAAGTTATCGATGTGCAGCAGATCGTTGCGGGCGTTCATGCGCACGGGCCGGATCGCTTGTTCTTCATTGCGCAAGGTGACGCGATCGCGTACCCATTTGCCCGCATACTGGGGCAGCAAATTTGCAAGCCAGCCGGTGGCGGTATTCGAGAACTCGCGGAGCAACTGAGCCAGACGTTCGGTATCGGGAAGCACACTTGGGCCTAGGCCACGCAAACGATCCGTGAGCGGGTCAAATGCAATTGCCTGTTGAGAGGGAGATCGCAACGGCCGGCTGCGCAGAAACTCGGCGTCATCGCTGCACGGCAGCGAGAATGCTCCTTGGGAGAACGGCACCAACTCGCCTCGTTCGAGACGTTCTGCCAGGGATTCCCGATTCTCGTTCACGCCATGCACCCGGCAACTTACGCTGCTCGGCTCGTCAAGTGGAGCGGCTCGGTTAAGCGATCTTTCGCACTTCGCGATGCGTCCCGGGCTCAACCGCGGGCAGCGTCAGCACGAAACGCGTAGGGCCTCGGGATTGAGTGACAAAGCGGACGTCGCCGCCATGTTCGCGGGCAAGGCGCCAAGCGGTTGAAAGGCCTAGGCCACGGCCTCGACCCGCCGAACGTCCCGAATAGAAGGGGTCGAACATATGTTCGCGCTGAGCGGCTGTGAGCCCGGCGCCATTGTCTTCCACAGTGACTTCCGCCAAGCCGCGGTTGACGCCAATCCCGATGCGAACCCAACCGTTGCTCGGCGCAGCCGCTTCAATGGCATTGCGGATCAGGCAGGCGATGGCGGTCTGGATTTGTTTGGTATCGCCGTCCACCCAGATCATTTCGTCTGGCTCACGGCATTCGATTTCCACGCCCGCTTCATCGGCATGGCCATGAAGCTGCTCGATCGCCTTTTCCAGCACCTCGGTTAGAGAGAGGCGTTGGGAAACAATGCGCGGCGGCCGGGCGAACTGCATCAGCTCCGCCAGGATCGAATGGATGCGCTGCGTTTGGCGCAGTATCGACTCGAGCGATTTGCGCTGCCCGACATCGGAGGTGCGCTTGAGCATGTGCTGACTATGCCCGGCGATGACCGCCAGCGGGTTGTTGATCTCGTGACTGGCGCCGGCGGCAAATTCGGCAAGCGCCTCGAGTTTGGCCTGCTGCAGCCGTTCTTCCAAACGGCGGCGTTCGGCAAACGCAACGAACGGCAACGGCTTGCGTTGGCTTGTCTCGAACTGCAGGCGAATGCGCAGGTCGCGATCCAATCGCGGATCGGAGTGTTCAAACTCGAACGGTTCACCCGCAGTAATTCCCGCAATGTCGTCTTGGATTCCGCGTAAATCGGAGACAGAGAGTTTCAGTTTGGCCATCGAGCGAGCTTGTTCGGCATGGTCGGCGAGCCCGAGCTTGTATCCGGCTTCTTCGGCCATCATCGCAGCAAGATGTATGGTTGCGGCAAGTTGAGCGTCGGGCGTGCCGCTGCTCCATTCGTTGTATCCGCAGATAGCTGATGCAAGCCAATGGGGAAATTTCTGCCGGCGTGAAATCTCGGCAGCAATGTTGGCGTGGTCCGCGCCCCAGTGCCTGCGTTCCGTCTGTTTTGAATGGGGAATAAAATCGGGATCGGCGAGACAAAATGCGATAAGGTTAGGGTCGAACGCGGCCACAGCGAACCAGCCAAGCGGCTTCAACATTCCCGCTGTCCAGGCGGCTTCGGCATCGCATACGCCATGCAATTGAGCTATCGACCGAGCGTATTGAGCGATCGCCAGCGCCGTCTTCAGGACCGGCAAAACGAGCGGACGCCGCCAGTCGATCCAGATGCCTTGATTGTTATCGAGCCAACCCAGCGCTGTTTTGAGGACGCTGGGCGCATTCAGGCGGGCGCCATCGATTGGCGGAGTAATGGAAGGAAATCGGTGCGCAAAGAGCAGGAGGAGTGCAGCCGGGTCGCGTCGAACGATCGGCCACAATAGTGGTGATCGAGGCTGAGTCAAGGATAATAGGGAAAGAGCATCCGGCCAGAGGCAAGGGAAATGGGCCGCGATTTCGCCCGCCGCCGGAACTTGCACCGCAGGACTCCTTCCTTGGAGAATAAGTCAGCGATTAGAAATCGGCAGATTGATGAATCAACCGCCAATCTCCAACCGCTGACTGCGAACCACGATTCAGGCTGCCGCGGGCGCCGGCTCGATATCGAGCTGAGCGCACATACGGTCGACGAGAACTTCGATGTCGAACGGCTTGTGCAGGAAATCATCGGCGCCCGCAAGGCGCAATTCCTGGACTTTGTCCTCTTCCACCATGCCCGAGATGCAGAGGATGCGGACATCCTCCAGCGACGTATCGGCGCGGACGCGGTGGCAGACTTCCTTGCCGTTGATGTCCGGCAGCATGACGTCGAGCACGATCAGGTCAGGGTGGTATTCCTTGACCATCATGCCGGCGTCAAAGCCGTTTTGGGCAACCCGAACTTCGAAGCGGCCGTCTTCGTCGAGCACCTTGCCGATCAGCTCGACCAGCTCGGCATCGTCGTCGACCAGCAGCACCTTCCGCTTGCCGCTCTCCAAAGCATCGGTCGGAATGCCGTTGTCCTTCATGAATTTGTAGAGCGATTCGCGCGGAATCCGCCGAAAGCGAGATCCCGGCACGCGGAATCCCTTTAATTGTCCATTGTCGAAGCAACGAATGATCGTCTGCTGTGAAACCTTGCAGATTTTCGCGGCTTCGCCAGTTGTAAACACCGTTTTCATTCTAAGAACCACCCCTGACCGGCCTGTGAGACCTGGTCGCACGAGTGAAAGCCCGCAGAACGGCTGTCCATAGGCCGTCCACGAACTGGAATCATCCCTGATACAATCTCTTGCCCGTCCTCGCAATCCGTCGCCTTTTCGCTTATACGCTTATTTTAACACGAAAAGAGCGAAAGCGCATCGAAACAGTCAAGGTGGCTGGAAATCCGCAGGTAAATCAGTGGGTGTGGATCAAGCTGGAAAAGATTGCCGGTCTTACCACCGCCGGCGATTGTAACCAGCTTGCAGAATGAGTCAACCTGAATCGGCCGTCTTGCCGACCTAACTCCTTTGACCCGATCATCCTGAAGTCCGACATCCCTGCCTTTACCGTGGTTTATTGTTTCGCCTGGCGCATCCGGCTGGATGCTCTCAACACGTACTTGTCGGCCTATGCAGCCGTCTCACCCCTTTCTTAACTGAATGACCCATTTTCCGAAATACCGCAACAGAGACTTTGGTCGTTTTTCGCAAAGGCAGCACTACCGAAGAGCTTACCCTTGCCCTCGAAGTTCACTGGGCTGGCTAACCCGGTTCCTTCGTCGTTGCCAACGGAGAGTGCCCATAACCGATCAATCCAAATAAAACAACAGCACTGCGAGGTCTGCGGGGGTGATGCCGCTGACACGGCTTGCTTGTCCTATATTGCCGGGACGGATTCGAGTCAGTTTTTCTTTAGCCTCGACCCTCAACTGCGGCACGGCCCGGTAGTCGAACAGCGCGGGGATTATCCGGTTCTCCATCTTCTGGAAGCGCTCAACCTGCTCTGCCTGCCTTTCGATGTAGCCCGAATACTTGGTCTCCAGCAACACCTGTTCGACGATATCCGCCCGGTCGTCCCAAGCTCGCAAGGCAGGTGCTTTTTCGCATAGGGCGGCCCAATCAGTGTCGGTGCGCCGCAGCCACTGCTCGAGCGTGGACTGCTGATGCCGCCCGGTGCGCAGCACCTGCTGCAATTCGGCGATCTTAGCTTCTTTCTGCTGAAGCCTTGCCCACGCCGCATCATCGATGCAACCCGCTTCTCTTGCCAGAGGTGATAACCGCCTGTCGGCATTGTCGTGGCGCAGCAAGAGCCGGTACTCTGCGCGGGATGTAAACATCCGATAGGGTTCGTCCACGCCACGCGTCACCAGGTCGTCGATGAGCACGCCGATATAGGCCTGGCTGCGATCGATCACCAAGGGCGGGCGTTCCTGAATCTTGAGGCCCGCATTGATGCCGGCCATCAGTCCTTGGGCGGCCGCTTCTTCGTAGCCCGTCGTGCCGTTGATCTGCCCAGCGAAGTAGAGGCCATCGACGAGCTTGGTCTCCAGCGATCGATGCAACTGGGTGGGGGGCGCGTAATCGTACTCGACGGCATACCCCCAGCGCATGACCTCAGCGTTTTCGAGCCCGGGGATTAGCTTCAACATTCCCTGCTGTACGTCTTTAGGAAGGCTGGTGCTGATGCCGTTGCAGTAGTACTCGAGGGTGTTCAACCCTTCAGGCTCGAGGAATATCTGGTGGCGATCCTTTTCGGCGAAACGGACCACCTTGTCTTCAATCGATGGACAGTAACGAGGACCACAGGTCTTTATCTGCCCCGAATACATGGGCGCTCGTTCCAGGTTGGCCCGAATAAGATCGTGCACAGCTTCGTTGGTATAGGTGATGTGGCACGGCACCTGAGGAACATCAATGCGATCGTGCGAGAAGCTGAAGGGGCGAGGGATGGAATCACCATGCTGAACTTCAACCTGGCTGAAGTCGATCGTTCGACCGTTAAGGCGGCATGGGGTGCCGGTCTTGAACCGCTCCAACTGAAAGCCGCACTCCGCCAGGGAATCGCTTAGCGCTTCGGCAGTGGCGTCCCCTGCTCGCCCCCCTTTCGTCTTCGCTTCACCGGTGTGCATCAGGGCTTTCAGGAAGGTGCCGGTCGTTAGGATCACCGCCTTCGCACGGTAAAGCGTGTCGCCGCGCGCCACCACCCCCTGGATCTGCAATCCGGAATGGGGAACGCGAAATGGGGAAAGAGGTTCATCCGCCTCTTCCTGGTTACGGACATTACGGGCTCCGTCGGGCGCGCGGTCGAAGAGCAGAGCCTCCACGAGTTCCTGCCGCACCGTCAGATTTGGTTGGCGCTCGACCCAATGCTTCATGGTGAACTGGTAGAGCTTCTTGTCGGCTTGAGCCCTTGGCGAATGCATCGCCGGCCCTTTCGACAAGTTCAACATGCGAAAATGGATGCCGGCGGCATCGATGCACTTGCCCATGGCGCCGCCAAGGGCATCGATCTCGCGGACGATCTGTCCCTTTGCCACGCCGCCAATGGCGGGATTACAAGACATCTGAGCGATCGTGTCGGCATTCAAGGTCAGCAAGCAGGTCCGCAAACCCATCCGCGCGGCGCCAGAGCGGCTTCTACACCGGCATGGCCTGCGCCCACTACAACTACGTCAAAATCGTAAGCCAGCGAAAACATGGGATTCTTTTGGTTACAAGGGTCATAGAGAGCGACAAGCTACAGTCGTCTCAATGGGGTGCGGCGCCGTTTGTTGGCTTCGACGTACCATTGGCGCCGCTTCGGAGTCGTTCTCGGAGCATCGCTATTTCTGCTTCAGCGGCGTCGGCGCGTTGCCGCTGTTCGTCGGCCAGAAGCTGCTGCTCATCAGCACGTCGCCTTTGCTCGTCGGCCAGCCGGCGCTGCTCGTCGGCGTCCGCTCGGGCTTCTTCGTGGTAGGACGGCACCAGATTTCCTTCGATGTCGAAGAACCGCGGATAGTGCATCTCATAACCGTGGACGGGTCCAAACCAGTCGCCGAGCCAGAGTTGCAATTCTTCGCACCAGAGCCAGCCTTTTTCATTCGGGATCAATGCCATATATTCCCGGCCATGCAGGCGCCAGCCGTCAAGCACAAGGGTGTCGGGGTCGTAGCAAAAATAATCGGGCACCTTCAGGACCTGTTCGTAAATGTCCTTCTTTCGGCCGTAGTCATCATCGCGCGTGGACGGCGAGGTGAGCTCAATCACCACACTTGGCGTTCTCTTCTCTTCCCAGACGTACCAGAATCGCCGATCGGGCAAATGAGACGTGTCCCAGACAAAGAAGAAGTCCGGCCCGCGGAAATCCTTGTTCTTCGCCTGGACAGGGCTGAAGTAAATGAAGTTATTGCCCCCGGCAAAGAAGTCATCGCGACCGCGGTAGTGGTTCTGGACGATGTCGATGAGCAGGGTCATGCTGCGGACGTGCCAGTTGCTTTCCATTGGCTCTCCATCGCTCTCGATCAGATATTCCGAAGGTATAATTTCATTGAGGCAGTCCGCGGACAACGGCGTCATCGTCTTCTCGGCCATAGCGCACTCCCGATCTTTTCAGGGCGAATCCAGCGACCTCTTTCACTTACTATAGAGGGTGCAGGCAGGCAGCGGAACGGTTGCCTGCCGATCGACCGCAAACTCTGCATCGCCCATCCATTTTGTCAGGGGCTTCCGACATATCCGAACTTTTAGCCCGATTTGGCCTCACCCGTGCCTAGGGTTTCACGTAAAATCTCTTACATGCAGCCCGCTGTCCTTATTAACCTCATGTTTTGGCGCCTGGCAGGATGGAAATTCCCGGATGTATCAACACACCCCTCATGTCGCGCCCCCGGAATTAGAAGATGCGATCTATCGCCTCTTTCGGGACTTTTTCGATAAGGCCGAACGCAAAAGGCGCTGGCGGATCAACGAAGATATCCCCTGGAATGAATGCAATCCGAATCTCGACCCTGCCATCGCAGACGTCGTCGAATCGTTCACGGCCATCGAGCTCTATCTTCCCGATTACATCGGGAAGATTCTTCCGGTGGTGCGACCGAGCAAAGGCCGAGTCTGGTTTTACGCCAACTGGGGCTATGAAGAATCGAAGCACTCGATGGCACTCGGCGACTGGCTGCTGAAGTCGGGGCATCGCAGCGACGAGTACATGGCGGACTTGGAGAAGCGGGTCTTTGCCAATGAGTGGAACCTGCCGGAGGACAGCCAACTTGGGATGCTGGCCTATGCGATGGTGCAGGAGCAGGTGACGTTCCTGAACTATCGCAACCTGCGACACCGGACCAAAGCCTTGGGAGGCGACCCGGCTCTGGAGAAGTTGCTCGGCTTCGTCAGCGTGGACGAACGTGCGCACTTCGACTTCTTCCGCGAGGTCTTCGAACTCTTTTTGAAGCTAGATCGGGACTCGGCCGTGGCCGCGCTTCGCCGGGTTATCGAAGCCTTCCAGATGCCGGCGATCCACGACTTGCTCGACAACAGCGAACAGCGGATCAGCCGTATTCGCAACCTCGAGATCTTCAACGAAGACATCTTCTATCGCGAAGTGCTGTTCGGGCTGTTGGAAGAACTCAATATTCACAAGAACGAAATACGACCTTCAAAGAAGCCTAAGAAGTCTTCTCTGGCGGCGGTTTGATCCATCTAGGCTGCCTTAGCAAGGACGAGTGGCTCCGTTCTCGCTGCGGCTTCTGTTTCGCTCCAAACGATCATCAGGAAAGCCGGCACGAGCAGCGGCCTGACGATGAAGGTATCGAGCAATACCCCTGCGGCCAAGGCGAAGCCGATTTGTTTGAGCGTGCTCAAGTCGGCGATCAGCAGGGTTCCAAACGTGCCGGCCATGATCATGCCGCAGGCGGTGATGGCGCCCCCTGTCGCTGCCAAACCTCGGCGGATGGCTTCCTTCACGCCGTGCCGTTTACGTTCCTGCATGATGCGCGAAACGAGCAAGATGTTGTAGTCCTCGCCGACGGCCACCAAGATCGTGAAAAGAAAGAACGGAACCCGCCATTCCATCACGCCAAAAGGCCTGCCCGTAAGCCAACTTGTGAAGATCGCGGTAAGCCCGAGAGTGGCCAGATAGCTCAGCAGCACCGTGCCGAGCAGATAGCCCGCAAGCCAGGCTTTGCGGACCATCGCGAAGAGAATAAAGAAGACGCTGATGGCGACCATCACATTGACGCGGATGCGGTCCCGGGAAACGGCATTACCAAGATCGCGGCCGTGGACGGTGACACCGAAGGTCTCTGCCTTCACATCGCCCATCGCTCCGCTATGGCTGGGGAGTATATCGCGCAGCCAAATGTCCAATAGGTTCAACGTCTCAACACTGGCCGGGTCGAACGGGTCGCTTTTCATGATCACATCAAGGCGCGTGACATAGAGGTCAGCCGCGTTTTCTTCAATCTTGGAAACGTAATGCGGCCTCGCCGCCGCTGCGGTTAGCGCGTCGGCGAAGTTATCCGGCAGCAACGGCTGGCCAAGTGGCTGAACGAGGCTGCGTACCTCGGCCACATTTGGCAGGAAGCCAAAGCCGTTGCTCAGCTCGCCAGCGCCTCTTTGCCTTGTTCGGAATTCCAATCGACGCGAGAGGTCAGCAGCACGGTGATGGGCCCGGTTTCACCGGCGGTGAAGTGCTGCTGCAGCACCTCCAGGCCTTGCATGCTGCCGCACGACGCCGCCAAGTCGCCGGTTGGTCGAAAGCTCGCTTTCACTCGAAGGCCAAGAATGGCCAGGCCAACCAGCGGAATAAGTGCGGCAACGAGTACGTGATGAGGCCGATCAACGACAAATTGGCTAATGCGGTTCCATATCTGTCGGGTTGGAGCACGCGATAGCAAGCGGATCCGTTGCGGCCAAAATGCTGTACGGCCGGCTAGTTTCAATAAGGCGGGCGTGAGCGTAAGAGCAGCCAGTAAACCAACGATCAGGCCAAGCGCGATCACCGGGCCGGCAAACCGTATGCGGCCGAACTCGGCAAAGCCCATCATCCCCAAACCACATACCACGGTTGCTGCGCTTGCCGCCAAGGCGCCGCCGACCGCACTGACGGAGCGTCGCACCCCCCCTGCCGGTTCTTGGCCAAGTTCCAACTCTTCCCGGTAACGGCTGATGAGGAAAAGACAGTAGTCAGTCCCGGCGCCGAACAGGATGACGATGCAAAAAACCTGCGAAACGTTGGCAATATGGACGCCTGGAATGAGCGTCGCCAGCGCCAGCAGTTGCAACGAAACACAGGCGGCCAAGCCGATGGTGACAAGCGGGATGAGCGCCAGTAACGGCGAACGGTAGACGAGCAGCAACACAGAAACCACAAGTATCACCGTGGCCCAGGTCGTGTGATCGAGGCTCTGGGCGCTGGCCTTGGTCACGTCACGTCCGATGGCTGCCGGGCCGGTCGCATACATCCTCGGTGCGTCGCTCCCCGCAGTGGCCAACAGCGAACGCAAGTCGCGCTCGGCGGCATCGACCGCATCGCGCGTTTGCAGCGCCATATATGGCGACGACAGCGCCACCGCGACCAGGACACATTGCCGATCCCCTGAAATCAACCGACTGCCCACGGGGCCGTCTTTATACGTGGAAATGCCGGTGATGGGTAAATCGGGTCGTCGTTCGCGGATCTGCTCCAAGCATGCGACCGAACGATCGACGAGGGCAAAATCGTCAGCAGTCAAAGCACGATCGGTGCGCTCGAAGGCAAAGATCGCCTTGCTCGCCGAGACGTCTTTAGGGAAGGCTTTTTCCAATAAAAGATAGGCACGCAAGCTGGGCGTGTTCGCGGGCAAATAGCGGATATCGTCGTCCTGACTCTGCGTTTTCCAGTTGGGCGCCAACCAGGTGAGGATGACGGCGAGAAAGACCCAGCCGCCGATTATCTTCCCGGGATGAGCAACCGCGATTTGTCCCAGGAACTGTAGCATCCCAATCTCCACATTTGACGGTAGCTCCCCTTCTTCACCGGTGAAGAGCACTGAGAGGCCACCGTACGTAGCCTTTTCTGAGAACCGCGTCAAGGTGTAGCCAAAGCGCCGAAAGCAATGGGGTAATCTGGTGAGTCAACAGACGCCGCCTTGCACAACCTCGGAAATAGCAATCCTGCCAATGCCATTTCTTCCGTTCCCGCATATCATTTCGTCATGTCTGCAACCGTCATTCGCCTTTCGGAAATGCGCGCTTACTATGGCAAATTCCTGGCCGTGGACGGGTTGAACCTCGACCTGCATCAGGGCGAACTATTCGGCCTTTTAGGCCCCAACGGCGCAGGGTAAGAGCACTACCGTCAAAGTTCTCATCGGGCAGCATCGTCCGTCCAGCGGCACGGCCGAGGTTTGCGGCATCGACGTGGCGCGACATTGGCAACAGGTGAAACCGCTTTTCGGCTACGTGCCCGATCGGGAAAATCATTTCGACGAGTTCACCGGCCGACGCAATTTGCAGATTTTCGCCGGGTTGTACAACGTGCCGATGCAACGGGTGGAAGAGTGCCTGAAGCTCGTAGAACTCGATGAAGTCGGCGACGTTCCTGTCCGCGGCTATTCCATGGGAATGCGGAAGAAACTCCTGCTAGCCCGGGCGGTGCTGCATAAGCCGCGGATTCTCTATCTCGACGAGCCGACGGCGAATCTCGATATTCACTCGTCGGCCATCGTCCATCGGTTGCTGCGGCAGCATGTCAAAGAAGGGGGCACCGCCTTACTGACGACGCACAACATGCAGGAAGTCGAGTTGATCTGCGATCGCGTCGCCATCATGGCCAAAGGGAAGCTGATCGCCCTCGATACTCCGCTGGCACTGCGGCAACGTCATACCCAGCGTAAGGTTGACGTGATCTTGAAGGACGCCGAACGGCTCACGCTCGACATGGACGACGAAGGCCATCGCACACTCCTGGCCGATCATATGCGCCGGGGAGAGATTGAATCGCTCCATACACGCGAGTTCGACTTTCATTCGACGTTTCTGAAGCTAACAGGAACCGCCTTCGATTAAGCCTATGCAGACTCGTCCTTGAGAATTCAGACAAACGGTCAAGCCAATCAAAGGCGAAACAAGCAACGATGCGTTGGTACATTGTTCGAACACTGCTCTACAAAGAAGCGCTCAGACACGCAACCAATCGCGGCGGCTTGCTGCTCGCCGCGCTGTTGGTGACGGCCTCCCTGGTGATGTCCGCCCTAAACCCGGCGGGTGAGAAGAGCGGTCCGCAACTCATCGGCGGCATCCACCACTGCTACCTCCACATACAAAGTGACGAAAGCCCGTGGGCCAGGCATCTACAAAGCAGTCTCCCCCCTGAATTGAAGAAGCACGTTTTCTTTCAAAAGCTTCAGGCCGATATTGGGCCTCAGCAAGAAGTGGTGTATCCGCCGGGCACGGGCGCCATTCAAATCCGCGATCTGCCACCCGGGGATGACGGCCGAAAGCGCTACGCCGTCCTGATCTGCCATCCGGCGGGCGACCGAGTAGGCATGTCCATCTACGAGAAGTGGTTCTACCGGGAGACTTATCGCTTTTGGCATCAGCAAGCGGCCGAACAACTCCAGAAGTCGGGTATCGATCCCGCGAAGAGGTTCGCGATGCCGTCCCTCGACAAAGACGATCTCTGGGAGCAGCGGTTGATCGATCGACAGATGCGACAGCAAGTCGCCGATCTGGGCGGCACTTTGCCGGAAATAGAGTATAAGGAAAACCCGACTTCGGGTTCCTCCCTGGACATGCACGCGGCCATGGCAACATCGCTCGTTATGTTTGCCCTCTTTTTTACCTGTGTGTATTTAATGCCTTCGCTTACTTGCGAGGAACGAGAGCGAGGTCTGCTGCTTGCCCAGGCTTTGTCGCCCGCGCGGGTGGCGAGATCATGGCCGCTAAGTTTCTGTTCTACCCGACCTTCGGCATCTTCCTCGCAACGCTGCTCGCAGGCATCCACAACCCGGCCGTTCTAGGGCGGGGATTCTTCTGGCTGTCGCTCGTCAGTCTCGCGCTGGGCAGTCTCGGCATCGGCATGAGCATTGCTTCGCTGGCGCGTACGCAGCGCTCGGCGAGCTTGGCCGCGCTCTGCTATATGCTTATGGTGGCTTTGACCCTGCTCGTTTGCCAGCAGAACAACATTCAGTACATCCCTTATCTGGCGCTGGAGTATCATGCCCCCCAGGTGCTCCATGCCGTGTTGACGGATCAGACGCAGCCGATCCACTGGTTCAATCTGCGCGGCTGCATTCTGCTTTCGGTCGCCTGGGTTCTCGCTGCCGGCTTCCTGTTCCGCAAACGAGGTTGGCAGTGAGCTCCCCCTGCCCCGGACCTGGCCTCCGGCCCGCACGTTGCATCCTAACCCAACGTATACGGTTTGCGGTACTCTTTGGTTAGCCAGCCAGCGGCCTCTGCGTCGCCCACGATGGTTTCCGTTTTGGGATCCCAAGTGATCTTCTTTTTCGTTCGAATGGCAATGTTGCCGAGGTGACAGACGGTAGCCGAGCGATGGCCGATGGCGACGTCGGCGGCCGGCGCCTTGCGCGATTTGACACACTCGAAGAAGTTGTTCACGTGGCTGAAATTCGCCTGCGAGCCGGTGACTTTCGGTACGTCGATTCCCTTCATCAGCTCGCCAGGCGTCGTGACAATGCCGCCGCGATAGACGAACAGGCTTCCCTTGTCGCCGATGAATTCGGTTCCTTGATCGGGGTTCTTGGTGTTGAGCTTCTGACGGGCCGTCATCACGACTCCGTTGGCATAGGTGTATTTGATCTCGGTGGTGTCAGGGGTTTCGTACCAACCATCCGGATTGAACACGCCCGAACCTTCGACGCTGACGGGACCGCTGTCGTCCATGCCGAGGCCCCATTGGGCGATATCAAGATGGTGAGCGCCGAAGTTCGTTTGCTGGCCGCCGCTGTAGTCCCAGTAGAAGCGGAAGAGGTAGTGAACGTGGTTCTTGTTGTACGGCCGCAATGGCGCCGGCCCAAGCCAACGATCATAATCAAAGCCTTCCGGCGGAGCGCTGTCCGGCACCGGCTTACCGGCTTTGGCGATCCAGTTCGGGCTCGGCAGCGTAACGTTCACTTCCTTAATCTTGCCGACGATTCCTTTCTGCACCAGCTCGACGGCCAGCTTGAACTCGTCGCCGCCGCGCTGCATCGTGCCGGTCTGGACAACGCACTTATGCTTGCGGGCAGCTTCGATCATTGGTCTGCCTTCGCCGATCACCAGTGTTAACGGCTTTTCGCAGTAAACGTCTTTGCCTGCCTTGCAGGCCTCAATGGTCATGATGGCGTGCCATTGGTCGGGCACGGTCACCACTACCGCATCGACGTCCTTCGCATCGAGGACACGCCGGAAGTCATCGGTCGTAAATGCCTTCAAGTTCGCCTGTTTCTGCAGGAAATCGCTTGCCTCGCCGAGATAGTTTTTGTCAAGGTCGCATAGGGCGACAATGTTCTTGAGGAAGTACTTCATGTTGTTCTTCGGGCCGCCCTGATTGCCGACGCCGATCATGCCGACGCGCACACGCTTGCTCGGCGCTTCTGCCGCGAACGCCGCACGATAGCTCATCGCGGGCAGGCCAAGAATGGCGCCGCCCAGGGCGGACTTTTTCAAGAAAGAGCGACGGGTAAGTTGCGACGACATGAGATGCACTCCGGTTCGATGAATTGGCACGGATAACCATTGTTGGGGATAAGGTTAAGAACACCCAGAAGTTAGCATACCCAGAAATCCTTTTCCATGACCACAGGCATCAGTGATCGACGCGCCGCTGCCTCCGCGATATACAAGTCTCGCTCGCTTATCGGTAATTCGAGGTAGCGTAAGCGCACAGCTATTCCTCGCTCAGTTGGCGCAGAATCGGGTGCATCCACGCGGGCGCCAGTTTCAAGTCTTTTATCAGTTTGCGCCGCTCGTCGGCCGGCAGCGTCTGCTTCAAATGGACTATGTGATGAGGCTTTACGTGTTCCGCACCGATTTCACGTAGGGCTTGGACTACTAGCCCTATTAGTTTCCCGGCGCCTGCCATGTTGCGGGGTGTCGTGCGCCGGAGCTGAATTGTCATTGCTCCGATGCGCACGGTTCTGCTCGCACCGTCGGTCAAAAATACGGCCTTAGCCGGCACCTGCTCAGAAAGACCGAGTGTATTTGCCGCATAAGCGCCGGTCGCTTGCAGTCGGGTTTGGTCTCGGCCAGCCAGCTTGCGGGCGATTTCATCGATCGACGGCGTTAAGAGGCCGAGCACAGGATGACTCCTCGGGTAGTCGTAGAGTCCGCGAGCAAGCCGCCGAATCGTTCCTTTTTTGGCCAAGCGATGCAGGACTACGTCAACCGCTTGACGACTGCCTATATCCAAGAAATCGCTGGGAACTAGAACGTGACCGGCTCCATGGCCGCGAACGCGGTTAAGAATATGGTACTCAATGGTTTGCGGAAATTTTACGGCATCGGCCATGTAAGAAATTGTAGCCAAGTTTTCTTACAAGGCCAAGAGCAGACTTAATCGGTGTTGATAAAATTTCACTTCAAAAGCTTCCCACTTCAAATCGCCGACGTAATCGTCGGCGTCGCCACCTTCTTGCCTTCACCGCGCTTTTCGAGCCGATAGGCCAGGCCGGCTTTGACGAAGTCGCGGAAGAGCGGGTGGGCTTTGGTGGGTTTCGATTTGAATTCGGGATGGCACTGCACGGCCACGAACCACGGATGGCCCGGTAGTTCGATCACCTCCACCAGACCGCCGTCCGGACTAGTGCCGGAAAAGATCATGCCGTTCGCTCGGAAGCTCGCGGTAAGCGTTGTTGAATTCGTAGCGATGGCGATGCCGCTCGGGGACTATTTCGCTGCCGTATGCGATATGGGCCTTGCTGCCGACAACTAGCTTGGCATCGTAGCTACCGAGTCGCATGGTGCCGCCGAGTTGCGTCACCTGTCGTTGTTCGTCGAGAAGGCAGACGACCGGGTCCACGGTCTTCAAGTTGAACTCGGTGGAATTTGCTTCTGACAACTTGAGCACATTGCGGGCGAATTCGATGCTGGCGCACTGCAGGCCAAGACAGATTCCGAAAAACGGGATGTTCGCCTCTCGGGCAAAGCGAATGGCTTCTATCTTGCCATTGATGCCGCGCTTGTCGAAGCCGCCGGGCACCAGAATCGCATCAGCCCCGGCCAAAATTTTATCGGGACCTTCTTGCTCGATTCGTTCCGACTCGATTTTCTTAATCTGCACGCGAGCGCGATTGGCGATGCCCGCATGGATCAATGATTCGTAAACCGACTTATAGGCATCGTGATGTTTCACATACTTCCCGACAACGCAAACCGTCACGTCGCGCGACGGATTCTTGCATGTCTCCACCATCTCCCGCCAGTCTTCCATATTCAATGGCTGGGCAGTGGTCAGGTTCAACTTCTCCACGATCAGGTCATCGAGCTTGTTGTTCATCAAGCTTAAAGGGACTTCGTATACGGTTACTTCTTTGTCGCGCTCTTCGATGACCGCCCGCCGTTCGACGTTGCAGAAGAGAGCGATTTTATCCGCTTCCTCCTTCGGCAGTTCGCGTTCGGTGCGGCAGATCAACACATCCGGCTGAATGCCGATCTTGCGTAGTTCCATCACGCTATGCTGTGTCGGCTTGGACTTCGATTCGCCCGCCGCTTTGAGATAGGGGACCAGTGTTAAATGTACGTAAAGGCAATTGTTTTTGCCGATATCGAGGGCATACTGGCGGATCGCTTCAAAGTAAGGCAACCCTTCAATATCGCCGACCGTGCCGCCGATTTCGGTTATGCAAACATCGACATCGGCCGTCGCTAGCTTGCGGATGCACGACTTGATTTCGTCGGTAACGTGCGGAATGACTTGGACAGTCTTACCGCGATAATCGCCCTTACGCTCTTTTTCGATGACGGAGAGATAGATTTTGCCAGTCGTAAAATTGCAATCGCGGTTGAGAGGTGCGTTGGTGAATCGTTCGTAGTGGCCGAGATCGAGATCGGTTTCGGCGCCGTCATCGAGCACGTAAACTTCACCATGCTGGTACGGGCTCATGGTGCCGGGATCGACGTTGATATAGGGGTCGAACTTTTGCAAACGTACTCGCAAACCGCGCCGCTCCAGAAGCAACCCGATCGAAGCGCAGGTCAAGCCTTTGCCAAGCGAACTGACAACGCCGCCGGTCACAAATATATGTTTAGTCGCCATGCAAGCGAAGTCCCTTATCGAGTGGTGTCGTGCTGCTACGGCTTTCAAGTTTGCGGCACGCTTCGCAAATTCATGGTCTGCGCATCACACTAACCCGAAGCGTAAGCGAGGTCTTTTCCGAAGCGTTAGCGTAGGTCTGCTGCGAACAACACTAACGCTTCAGGGCTGCGCCTCGCTGAGGCTTCGGGTTAGTATAGTGCGCCGTACTAACCCGAAAGCGTTAGCGAGGTCTGCCGCGAATAACGCTACCACTTCGGGGCTGCGCCTCGCTGACACTTCGGTCTAGTGTGGCGATTTCACTTCGGCCGCTAAGAGTTGGCCATCGTTCACACGCCTGGATTATGATACCGGAACCGCCGCCTGTGGGAATGCGCCTTAACTCAAGCCGCCATCGCCAGGCGCGGCGACCGCTGCTGTGCCACGAATTCCTTGTAGTCGGCAAAGGTGTCGACGCCCCGGCCTGAATGAGCGACTACGCCGACTTGAATTTTCCAACCGGTCGCCAGAACGCGAAGCTGCTCCAGCTTTTCCGCCTGCTCCAACGGATGCGGCGGCAGGCTGGCCAGCTCCATCAACGCGCTCTTCCGATAGGCGTAAACGCCGAGATGTTGCAGGAAGAGCTGAGAGTTATTCTCGAAATCAGGATCACAGTCCCGCACCATGGGAATCGGGCTGCGGCTGAAGTAAAGGGCTCGGCCCTGGCTGTCGCAGACGACTTTCACGACATTCGGATTGCGGTAGTCTTCCACCGAGGTCAAAGGCACGGCCAAGGTCGCCATCTCGGCGGCGGAGTCGCGTTCGAGCAACTCAGGCAGCAGATCGAGCGCGCGAGGATCGATCGACGGCTCGTCCCCCTGCACGTTGACGACGATGTCTACGTCCAAGGTACTGCGCCACTTCAGCCACGCGATCCGTGCCCGATGGATGGTCGCGTCGGGTCATCACCGCTTCACCGCCGAAGCCGGCAACAGCCGCCATGATGCGTGGATCATCCGTGGCGACGACGACACGGCTGGCATGTTTGCTTTGACAGGCTCGCTCGTATACATGCTGAATGAGGTATTTGCCGGTCGACTTGAGAAGAGGCTTTCCCGGTAGACGGGTGGAAGCAAAACGAGCGGGGATGATGATGGCACAACGCATGACTCGACCTCCGTGTCAGTTGAACAACCGCCTCCTGCGATTCCGTAAGGAGGATTGTAGCAAATGGCGGCGGGAAACTACATACTCTTTATGTGAGCAGCAACAAAGGGACTCGCGAAAGAGTTTCGGCGAGCCGAAAGTGCGAATCGCCGGTCTCAGCGCCTAGCTTGCACTCACTTCGCCCCATGCCACCGCCTGAATGTGTTGATCGCCTTTGAAAACTTCGCGCCATTTGACCGCATCAGCCGACACTAACAGCCGGCCTTTCCATGAGGCGCCCACAAATATACCGGCGCCGTATGTCGAGACTTGCGGAGCGTTTTCGTTAGGCGTCCGATCCCACTTGATCCCATCGATTGACGTGAAAGTCGCGCCTGCGCCGACGGCCACGAAGCGATCCTTGGCGAAGACGACCGAGTTCAGGTGTTCTCCCTCGTCGCCGCGCAAGGGGTCGCTCCATTTCAGGCCGTCCTTGCTGCTCATGCGCAGGCCGTGCAAGCCGACGCCGACGAAGATGCCGTTGCCGAAGGCGATATCAATAAGCGTGTCGATCGGCTTAACGGCCGCGGCATCTTCCCAGGTTTTGCCGTCAGTGGAGACCGCACGTCGGCCGCGATCGCCGACACCAACGAAACGGCCATCGCCCCATATTGCTCGGCGCAAGATATGTTTGCCGGGAATGGCCGTCAGTTCATTCCAGACAAGGCCATCCCTCGAAAAAAAGACAAACGGCTTCGAACTGCCCACCTCGCCGGGGTCGCCGCCTAGGCCGAGAAAGACACCGTTGCCGAAGGTCAAGCCACGAATGTATTGAACATACTTGGCCTCATGCTTGGCCGTCTTCCAAGCGATGCCATCGCTGCTGGCGGCCATGATGTTTTCACCGCCGAAGCTGCCGACCGCAACGCAGACTCCGTTGCCGACGGCGGCCGCGCGATAGACTTCGCCTTCTTTGCCCGTTTGCTTGTTGGTCCATTTTTCGCCGTCTGCGGAGACAGTTCGTAGCCCATCCTGGCCGACGGCGACGAAGAGAGATTTTGGCATGAAGGGTACTCAGTCGATTGAAAGATAGGCGGGTATCGGGCCGAAGGGCAACATCGTCGGGCTGCGTCAAAGCTTGAAATTCCGATCAGCATCCGGCAGCTTCCGCTGCTCGGCTCGCCGGGTGCGCGCAACCGATTCCGGCAAAATGGGTATCTCGCCCTTCCCACCCTCCCTCCGGCTTTGCGGGGGGAGGGTGGGAAGGGCTGCGAGCGTATCAGCCGTTGTTTATGGGCAAGGGCTCTGCCCCCACCCTGCCCTCCCCCTGCAAAGCCAGGGGGAGGGAAAGACGAGTGTCGTGTTCGTTTCGTGCATTTGCCCCAATCCAGCGGCTTACGCTGCTCGGCTCGCCAAACTATCCCATCAGTCCCGGAAGTCGGCCGTCGTAAGCTCGGTGCTGGGAGGTCATGTTCTCGCCGAATTTGGTCAGCTTCACGCCCATGCGATCGAGAATTTCGACGTAAAGATTGGCAACGGGTGTCTTTTCCTTATAGGCGATATGCCGACCAGGTTTCAGCAACCCCCCTGCCCCGCCGACGAGAGCGACCGGATAGTCTTTCGCGCCATGGCCGCCGTCGGCCATGTAGGAGGTGTAAAGAAGCATGCTGTTGTCGAGGAGCGAGGAGCCGCCTTCGTCGATGGCCTTCATCTTGCGAACCATCTCGGCGAAGAGCTTGGTGTACCAGGCATGGATCTGACGCAGGGCTTCGCGCGATATCGGGTCAGCGTCTTCAACCCTGCCGGCATTCCCTTGATGTTCGAGCGTGTGGCAATGAGTCTCGTAGCCAACGGTAACAACACCGGGGAAATGCGCCTCATCACTGCCGCAGGCGAACGTCGCCACGCGTGTCGTGTCGGTTTGGAAAGCGAGCACCATTAAATCGGAAAGCAGGCGGATATACTCTTCGTGCCGTTCGGGGTCGCGCGAAACCGGTCGGGTCACTTCCCAGACGGGAATGTTTTCCTTCGGCAGATTGGTCGGCAGAACAATCTTTGAAGGGCCGGGATTCAATGCGTCCAGCGCTTCAATGCGCTGACGTTGCTCGACAAAATCGATTTTCTTTTCGATTGAGCGAACGGAATCGAGATACTGGTCGAGACGCTGCTTGTCGCCGCTGCCGAGCGACCGCCGAAGGTCGTTGGCCTCTTCGCGCAACAGGTCGACAATGCCGCGATCGGCGTTTTGGTTCTTGTCGCCGCTCTTTGAAGTAGTGCATTCTCCTGCACGCGGCTGCGCCAATTGGGGACGATGGGCTTGCGCCACGAAACATTCGGTCGAACAGAAGTCGCGGATTTGCTTCGAAAGGCATCGGCATATCGGAGGAGCGAAAGGAGTACTTGTTCTCGCTGCCCGACAGGCCGAACTCGATGGAAGGCAAAAACGTCTGATCGCCGACGGCCCGCGCGGCCACCTGATCAACTGAAGTTGAGGTCACGAGTTTTCCGTTGACTTTTTTGACCACTTCGGCGCCGGTCAAATGCATCAAGGCACAATGTTCGTGAGCGTTTAGGCCGCCTTCGCTCCGGCCGTTGTTGCAAAGTCCGGAAAGGACGAGCATGTCATTCTTGGCGAACTCGAGCGGCTTCAGAATCGAAGGCAATTGCCCCAGCGCACCAACCTGTTTCGGCTTCCAGGACTCGAGCACGGTGCCGCCGGCCACGGTGAAGATGCCAAAACGGAGCGGAGGTTTGACGCCCGTCGCGCCGGCTGCCGCCGGTGCAAGTTGCTCTAGAAACGGCAGTGCAGCCACAGCGCCGGCGCCGCGGATAAACGCGCGACGAGTGAGCGGATGGCGTCGAACTTCCGGCATTCTGGACTCCCGATTCTGAAATGCGATGGCGTTCTCGGCAGTTACTTCTTCAACCGTTGCAGGTTGCGCTTCATCTGTTCGAGCATTTTCGCGTCCGGCGGATCGTGGGTTATCGTCACATTAGGCAGATCGGCTTTGAGCCTGGCCAGATCATCGCGGTCAATGTTGGTCTTCTCAAAGGTGAGTGACTTTAAGGCTTTGAGATTTTGCAGGTGCTTCAAACTGCCTTCGTAGGTAAGCATCGTCTCACTATAAGTTATCGATTCGAGCGTCGGAATAGTAGCCAGAATCGCTAAGCCGGCATCGCCGAGTTGCATGGAAAATTGAGACCCGACGTTGATCGTCGTTAAATTCGGCAAGGCTTTCAGATGTTCCAAGCCGTTGTTCGTGATGCGGGTATGGTAACAGGTGAGTTCCTTCAGAGACTTCACCGAAGCAATGGCTTTCAGCCCTTCATCGCCAATGGTTGAACCGGCAAAGCCGAAGCCTTCGAGATTCGGGCAATTGGCCAGCTCGGCGAAACCCTTGCCGGTGATTTCGACCTTTTGCCAGCCGAGATGCCAGAAGGTCAATCGCTGAAGGTTCTTGAGCTTGCCGAGCGATTCGAAGCCGGCGTCTGATAACGCGGTGCCATTGGCCGACAACTTCTGCAGCGAGGTGATGCGGGCCACGCGCTCGGCCTGCGCGTCCGTCATCTTGCTGTTGCCGTAGAAGGTAAGCTGCTTGAGCCGTTGCAGACTACCGAGACGTTTGTAATCATCATCGGTCAACGTTTCGGATTTGGCGAACGTGATGGCCGAGAGCGTACCATCTTTTTCCAAGCGTACCGTGTTTCCCGCCTTCTTCAATTCGTCCGCATATTCGTGATCATCTGCAATAAGTGACGCGGGAATAAACAAGAGCAAGATCATGGACGGCAGACAACGCATCGGTTCGGCTCTGAAAAATTCGACAACCAAGTAATGATACTTCTAGGCCGCGTCAAATAGAGGAAAATTGTATTCTACATCATGGAAGTAGCTTGAGGTGAAAGTTCGCTCCGAAATGCTTCAGAGCGAACCTTGAGGGGCTGCGAGAGGCCTATGACGGGCTGCGAGAGGCCTATTTACGAAGCTGATTTGAAACACCGGTCCTTGCTGATTCTATCGCCGTAGTCGTTGCGCCTTTTTGACAAGCTGAACGAATTCGGCACGTGAGCCGTTGTGATCATCATCCAATGAATCGTGCGCCCATTCGCCGACTTTTTCAAGAGTTGCATTACCTTTGAAAGGCGAGTCACGCAGGATCATGCCGAAGGCGGCTACCGAGGCGGCAAAGCGGAAATCGTCGCTCGGCTTCGCGCTTAGGCCATCTTTGGGTAGCTCGACCACCAGTTCGTGAGCCTTGTCCGTTTCAGGATGCTTGTAGTGCATCCGCACGGTCAGCCATTCGCCGGATTGCGCAGCGGCCGTGTTGTCCCCCGCTTTCTGATATTTCAACTCTCCTACCTGGGTAAGCGGAATCTCAATGCCGGCCGGCACGATTTCGTACAAGGCCGTGCAAGTGTGGCCGCTGCCCAAGTCGCCGGCGTCCTTGGCGTCGTCCCGGAAGTCCTCATTTCGAAGAACGCGGTTCTCGTACCCGATAAGCCGATAAGCGTTCACTCGGGCATGATTGAATTCCACTTGGAGTTTTACATCCTTGGCGACGATGGCGAGCGCTCCGCCTTGATCGACGAAGACCTTTTTCGCCTCATCGATCGTGTCGATGTAGGCATAATGGCCATTGCCGTGATGGGCGAGTTGTTCGAGTTTATTATCCTTCAAGTTGCCCATGCCGTAACCGAGAACGGTGAGATAGACGCCCGTCTCTCTTTTCTTTTCGATGAGCCGGACGAGCTCGCCTTCACTCGAGATGCCGACGTTGAAGTCGCCGTCGGTGGCGAGGATGACGCGATTCACGCCATGCTCGATGAAACTAGCCTGAGCTTGGTCGTAAGCCATGCCGATGCCGCCGCCCCCGTTGGTCGAACCGCTTGCATTCAGACTCCGGATAGCTCGCAGAATGGCGGATTTGTTTTGCCCCGACGTAGGCGGCAATCGCAGACTGGCATCGCCGGCATAGGTGACGATGCTGACGCGGTCTCGTTCCGTCAACTGCTGCACCAGCAACTCGAGCGATTGTTTGACCAGCGGTAGGCGCTCAGGTCCGGCCATCGATCCCGAGGTGTCGATCAAGAAGACCAGGTTTCGTGGGGGTAATTCGCTCGGTGGAATCGTCTTTGCTTTGACGGCAATTTTCACCAGATGATGGTCGGACTGCCAGGGACACGGCCCCATTTCCAGCCCGATGGCCACGGGATCGTTCCCCCGCGGCTCTGGATAGGCATAGTCAAAATAGTTGAGCATGTCGGCCACGCGAACCGCGTCCGCAGGCGGAAGCTGGCCGCCGTTCAGATATCGGCGGACGTTGGTGTAGGCGGCGGTATCTACGGAGGTAGAAAAGGTAGAAAGAGGGTTATTTTTCGCCGTTGCGTATGGATTGTCAAAAGTGTGATGATACTCCTCCGTCGAGCATTCCTTGGCCGCCGACTTCACAGCGAATTCTTTTGGCGCCACCTGCATTGACCGTTCGTTGCCCGCAAAGGGCATGGTGGAACTCGACGAACACCCGGCGATGGCGGCGAGTGAAGATGCCAAGAGTGCAAAGCCCAGCGCGCAACGGGAGCGCAGAATAGACATGGTTGATCCCTCGTGATTCGGTTACGGGCGAATATTGATCGAAGTGCAATAGTGAGATGCAAAAGGCGAACTTATATTCCCGGAACTAACACGATTCATGTGTAGAAGTTTGCCGGGATGCTTGGGTCGCGAGTCGTTATCTCGACGTAATTTGGCGGTTGCTGGTTCTTGGCAACCGAGGAAGTGGCTTTCAAGCACAGGTCGTTGTAGAACGGCCCGACAGGCGTGTTGAGGAGACGTTGGAGCGTGCCATCCGGCGGCCTGCCATTTACGACCGGCCCTACATCCAGACGCCCGTTTGTCATCACACCCGAACACGTGCTGCCTGCCCAGGTGAAGCGGGCATCGTACACGACATGCCAGGTAAAGTGTGCGAGGAACTGGATCACGTTGTCCGGGCCGCGCACGACGAAAGCCGTTGTGAAGCCGACATCCAACCGCATGTTCTGCAAGAAATTAATGCAGTTGGTGGACAAGTTCGTTATCTTCAATATCTGTTTCGAGTTTGGATGATCTCCCATTTCGCGGGTAATGGTATTGCGTGTATTGGCGCCCTCGGGAACAGTGTTTTGAACCGCCGCATTCAGGCCGACAAAAGGACTTTCCGACAGAGTGCTGTCGAGGGAAGGATTCACGCCGAAGGCCGGCCCAATGGCGTAATTGATTGTCACGCTTCCTTCGGCCGGCGTTCGGCCGCCCCAAGTCGCCGAACGCGCCATCAAGTTTCCGAACTGTAAGAAATTGAAAGCCCATCCGAGCGTATTTTCTCCCGGGCCTGTTATAGCATCGACCGTCGCGACTACGCGAATCGCGGGCCCGAAGTTGAAACCCGTGCCAGAGAGCACGGCCCCTCGTGTCAGGTGACAAAGTGCATAGGGATTCGGCGAACTGGAATTGAACACTGTCACGGCGTTGATGGCCCCGGAAGTGTTCACATCAATCTTGACCGAACGGGCGTCTACTTGCAGCGGCATGGAAAAATCTCGTTAACAAGGTTAAAGGGCGCGACACAGTTCAAATCGGCCTACGTGAGGTGCGATGGTAGGAATTGGCAAAGCCCGGTGGCAGATTGGTCGTCGTGATGAAATCGGCTTGGTTCTCGCTAATGAAGATGCCGATCAGTTGTTCGAGCACCTGAAGCGTTTGACGGCCGACAATGCCATCCGCTTGCAACCCATTCAGGGTTTGAAATTGGCGCACGACCCGAGTAGTCTCGGAGCCGAAAATGCCATCAGCCAGCTTGCGGCCGCCGGACGTCGTGATCGGCATGTCGAATCCTAAGTCAACTAATGCTCGCTGAACGGTCGCCACAGATTCATTCCGTTCACCCTGTCGCATCGTGGGGCTGTTTTCCGATGCTTGTTGCAATCGCTGATCCGGAGCGAAGCGAGGATTTGTCAACATAAGGGTTCGCAGCTTTGATTGAGGTTGACTGAACATTGATTCGGGACAGGCCGAGCATTCTGTTTACCTATACGGTTTCATCGCGGTCGGCGGACGGAGGGCACAAAGAAAGCGTTCATTTTTTGACAGATATGCTTGCCGAGGATTCACCCGCCGGTCACTTCTCTTTCGATTCGATCCCCGCATAATCATCCTTTACATCCCCTCGGAGAATTCTCATGCGCTTGCGCTCTCTGCTTGCAATCATCGCGGTTCCCTTCTGTTGTTTTGGCCTGTTCGGCATGCTCGAACCGACGAAGCCGGCCGCGCCCGCCAAAGATGTGTTCGCTCCGAATGTTGCCTTGGCGCCGCGCGTACTGCCGGGTGTATCGCTCGATGGTTCCGTGCAGTTGCCTAACCAATGGAAGCTGCGCCCCGCCGGCCGGGCCATGGAGGCTCGGTGATTTCCCCGTGAACATGGCCTTGCACCCGAGCGGCCAGTTTTTGGCGGTGCTCCATGCGGGGATGCGCGAACATGAAATTGTGATCGTCTCACTCGAAAAGACTCGCCAGCGAATCGTTTCACGCAAGGTTGTCAGCGAGACTTTCTACGGTCTCTGCTTTGCCCCCGACGGTCGAAAACTCTATGCGAGCGGCGGAGAGTATGAAGTCGTCCACGAGTTTGAATTCAGTCGAGGCGACCTGTTCAACGGCAAGGTGATCGACTTGAGCATCGGCGAAAAGGAAAAGCGCATCATCGGCGGCTTGGCGATCGATAAGGATGGCCGCGATCTCTTTGCTGCTGTTACATGGGGCGATGCGGTGATTCGAGTGCCGCTCGACAACCCCGATAATAAGGTGACGATACCGCTCGGTCGCCAATTGGTGTCGGAGCCCAAACTCGACGAAAAACCGAAAGGCGAGCCACCCAGCCCGGACGACGGGCGCAAGAAGCCCGATGAACTTCCGCGAAAATTAATTGTTAAAGACAAGCCGGTGCACCCCTATGCGGTGTTGCCGGACGTTACGAATAAGCGATTATACGTGACCCTCTGGGCAGCCGCGTGCGTCGCCGTCGTTGACCTGCAGAACAATGGGGTGGTAGCGCTGTGGCAGACGCCTTCTCATCCAACGGAGATGCTTTTATCGGCCGATGGCAAGGCGCTCTATGTCGCTTGTGCGAATTCAACCCAGGTAAGCGTTCTCAACACATCGGATGGCAAAGCGCTGCAAACGATCAACTGCGCCTCTTTATCCCCAGCGCCGGCAGGCAACACGCCCAACAGCTTGAGCATGACGCCCGATGGCCAAATTCTCTTTGTGGCCAATGCGGACGCCAGCAACCTTGCGGTATTCAACATTGCCGACCCAAAAGAAGCGGTGCCGCTAGGATTCATTCCGACAGGCTGGTACCCAACGTGTGTTCGCTATCACCCAGAATCGAAACGAATCTTAGTCAGCAATGGCAAAGGGATGTATTCTAAATCGAATCGCAACGGGCCAAGCCCCTTTGCCACACGAGCGACAAACGTGACCGAATTCATCGGCTCGCTGTTCACCGGCACTCTTAGTTTCATCGATATGCCAACTCCTGCCAAAATGGACCAATACACCAAACAGGCCTATGCTTGCAGCCCGCTGTTGAGAGACTTTGGTGTCGTTCACGATGGTGTGGACAGCGACAACCCTATCCCCACCAAGGTGGGTGATCCATCCCCGATTAAATATGTGATTTACATGATCAAGGAAAACCGCACTTACGACCAAGTGCTTGGCGACCTGCCGCAGGGCAACGGCGACCCGCACCTTTGTTTATTTCCCGAAGCGATCACACCGAACCACCATAAGCTCGCCAAAGAATTTGTGTTATTAGACAATATCTACGTAGAGGGCGAGGTCTCGGCCGACGGCCACGAATGGTCAATGGGTGCCTATGCCACTGATTTCACCGAGAAAGCTTGGCCTTTGACCTACCGCGGCGGCAAGCGCATCGGCTATCCCTCGGAAGGGGCTTATGATTATGCGGAATCGCCCTGCGGGGGGGTACATCTGGGATTGCGCGGCCGACGCCAAAATTAGCTATCGCAGTTACGGCGAATGGATCAACAAAGGGAAAATGAACAAAGACGGCACCTTTGCCGATGGCATCCCAACAGTTAAAGCTCTTGAAGGCGAGCACTTCGACCCACAGTATCGGCCTTACGATCTGTCTTTCCCAGATGTCAAACGGGCGGAGCGTTTCCTTTCTGAACTGAGCGCTTCGAGAAACTGGGGGACATGCCGCGTCTGCAAATTGTCAAATTGCCGAACGACCACACCGAAGGCACTCGGCTTGGCGCCATGACGCCCGCCGCGATGGTCGCTGAAAATGACTTGGCGCTCGGCCTCGTTATCGAGGGGCTTAGCCAATCGAAATTCTGGAAGGAGACGGCCGTCTTCGTCATCGAAGACGATGCCCAGAATGGGCCCGACCATGTCGATGCCCATCGCGTGGTAGCCTTGGTGATTTCTCCCCACACGAAGCGAAAGTATGTCGATTCAACGATGTACTCGACATCGAGCATGCTCCGCACGATGGAACTTATTTTGGGCCTGAAGCCCATGAGCCAATTTGATGCGGCAGCCAGGCCGATGCACAACTCTTTCACCTCTAAACCCGATCCAACACCTTATAAGCATGAGATTCCCGCTACCAATATCAACGCCAAGAACGTGGCCGGCGCCTGGGGCGAAAAGTGGTCCGAAACGGTGAACTGGGAAAAGGAAGACTCCGCCGACGATCTGCAATTCAGCGAGGTGATCTGGAAAGCCGTCAAGGGCGAGCAATCGAGCGTGCCAGCGCCGGTGCGGGCGGCTTTCTTCCGTCCGCGATGAAAGGCGTATCAAGCCGTTAATCGCTCTTGGAGAGCACTTGAGCTTAAAGATTTTTTGGAGCATAATCCATCCATTATGATTCGGAGGGCGGAAGGATGTCTTTAGCACTGGCTGCATTAACGGAACAGGCGTTGGCATTGCCGAACGACGAACGCGCTGCTCTTGCGGAAACCTTGTTTGGAAGCCTTGGCGATCATGGCGACCAGCGAATTAATACATGGTGGGCGGTGGAGGCGGAGCGACGAATTGCCGCTTTTGATCGAGGCGAACTGGTGGGCGTACCCGCCGACGAGCTTCTCCGAAGCCTGGAGGATGAGGAGACATGACCAACCTCATCGTCTTCCCGGAGGCGACCGAGGAGATTCGCGAGGCAGCCCGCTTTTATGCAAAAGTTCGAAAGGGATTGGCAAAGGAGTTTAGGCAGGAACTGGAAAGCTGTTTCCGCCGGATCGTGAGCCAGCCGAATTCAAACAGAAACCTGTCGCCAAATGCTCGCTGCTGCTCCCTCAATCGTTTCCCATACGGAGTCGTCTACTTCTTACGCAATAACACCATCTATGTGGTTGCAGTCATGCATCTGCATCGGGATCCCGAGTACTGGAAGAAACGTATCCCAGAGGAATGAGCACCACCCCTTTTGATTAGAGGGGTGAGGGGCGAAACAAATAGGGAATTATCAAATGGGTAAATCGCTCGTTTCGGAGAATCGAATCGGTCGAAGACGCGTATGAGGTGAAATTCGGGCCGCTTCCACCGGAACAAGCGCAGTTGATCGAAGTTGACCACGCTCTTGTAGACAAACGTGCTTTAGAATCACCCATGCCGACAAGACAGATCGGCGCCTCGCGCATTGAGCGTGAACGGTTCACAGTGGAATCGATTCCACTTCGAGCAGTTCGAAATCAGACCTCTCGTATCGAGTGTGAAAGGTTCACAGTGGCAACGTTGCCACTGTGAACCTTTCGCGGTCATATATGTAGCGTTCGAAGGTTAACCGCTGATTGTGAATCAATTCCACTTCGATCGGATCGCAGTCAGACTTGGTCGGTGCGGCTTTGTTTTCACACTGTCGGTGGCCAGCCGTCTGGCAAACGGTTAAAAACGGCTGCATAGACTTGAACCGTGAGAGGAGCCGGTTGGGTCACCGCTTCGTCGATTGCTTCGCGATAGCCCTCGTCCAGCGATTCGCGCATTTCGGCGATCTCGCGATCTTTCGTTTTGTTCTCCTCGTCCTTGGCTAGCTCGTCCTCAGGTGAATAGTTCAACCACTCCGGCTCGCCCGATTCTTCGGCTTCTTTGGCTTTCAGCGCATCGCCGAGGGGCCGAAGATCGACGAGGTGCAACCGGGGAAACGTGTAGTTCCAATCCAAGTCCAGGGCTTTGAGACGAGTAAAAATCAGTCGATAAACAGGCGTCAAATCGGCGCGACCGCCGATCATCCCTGTACCCATGTAGAAGTCCAGGTAATCATAGGGCCCGGTTTGTTGCTCTTTCATTAACTGAAATAACAGATCGTTGTTGCTCTCAGGCATGAGCTTGCGCATCTGTTCGGCGACCTCGGCTGTGCGCGTTTGTGCGTCTACCACAGGGCGCTTTGCTAAGCCCGCTTGCACTTGCTCGTTCAGCCGATCCGCCAGAAAGCCGCCGCTGGAGCGAAAGGAGCCGAGACTGAGTTCGCGCCCATCCGTATCGACAACATCGTGGCCGTCGGAAAAAATATCCCAGAGGCACATGGCAACGACGCGCGCGATTTCTTCGTCGGCTTCGATCGGGGCGTCGCCTTCGGAGGCGATTTCTGCAAACGTCGGCTCCGGCCGTGATGGCCTTTCATCGTCGGGACGCTGCAGCGCGGCCAGGTTGCGATTCATTCGCACGGCTTCTTCGTGGCGTTGTTCTGCAGATGGATGAAACAGAGCCACAAGCGGGGAGACCGCCCAGCCGGCGGGTGCGATCTCGCGCTTCACATCGTCGCCGGCAAAGCCCTGCGGAAAGAGCTTGGCGAACACCTCGATCAATTCGTTCTCTTCGTACTGGTTGCCGAGATCTTCCACAGTCGCCTCCTTCGAACCATGCGATTCGCTTGAGGATATCATACGAGTGAGGAAAGGGACGGCGTGGCAGAGAAATGGCGATAAGTAAAAAATGCTGAGTCCCTGAAAAATCAATTTCGTTTTTGGGTGCGCCTAAGCTCGTATGTGGCGCAGATGACGTGGCAGCGTCGATGAAGACGTTCGACGCGGGAGCGACAACGAGGTGGAGGCTGCACTTCACCCTGCCTTCCCCCGCAAAGCCGGGGGGAGGGTGAGAAGGGCGAGATTCTATTGCGCGAATCGGTAGACGCATCCCGCTAAGAGCTAGCTTGCCCACAAGTTCTTTGCGCCTACAATCACCGTACATCGCTAGGGGTGCCTCCTCCGGATGAGGAGGCTGAGAGAAACCCTTGGAACCCGATCCGGGTAATGCCGGCGTGGGAAAGCGACATTTTCGAATGCGGAGTTCGGAATGCGGAATGCGGATTTCAATTCCGCATTCCGCATTCCGCATTCCGAATTCAAAAACCAGACGCTTCCCCTCTGTTTCAACAAACTGAATGGGAACGCATCGGATGACTCAACTCGAATCCGCACGCAAAAATATCATCACTCCTGAAATGGAGTTCGTCGCCAAGCGCGAAGGCTTGGAGGCCGAACTGATACGCTCGGAAGTCGCGCGTGGGCGAATGGTGATCCCGGCCAACGTCAATCACCTTAAGAACAAGCTGGAGCCGATGTGCATCGGCGTGGCGTCGAAGTGCAAAATTAATGCGAACATCGGCAACTCGGCCGTCACCGGCAAGGTTGAAGATGAGCTCGAGAAGCTGCACACCGCCGTCCATCTTGGATCCGACACGGTAATGGACCTTTCGACCGGCGGCAACATCGATGGCATCCGACAGGAGCTGATCGCTGCTTCGCCAGTGCCTATAGGCACGGTGCCGATCTATCAAATCATTCAACAGGTGAAGGACCCGGCCGACATCACCGCGAAGATGATGCTCGACATGGTCGAACATCAGGCAAAGCAAGGCGTCGATTACATGACGATCCATGCCGGCGTGTTGATGAAGTATGTGCCGATGACGACCAACCGGGTAACCGGAATTGTGAGCCGGGGCGGTTCGCTGATGGCCGGCTGGATGGTGCATCACCATAAAGAAAATCCCTGGTATACGCACTTCGACGAACTCTGCGAAATCATGAAGGCCTACGATGTGACCTTCTCACTCGGCGATGGCCTGCGACCCGGCTGTCTGGCCGACGCCAACGACGAAGCCCAATTCTCGGAATTGAAGACATTGGGCGAGCTCACTTTGAAAGCATGGGAGCATGGCTGTCAGGTGATGATCGAAGGCCCCGGGCATATCCCCATGCATCTGGTGAAGATGAACGTCGAAAAAGAGCGTGAACTCTGCCACGAGGCGCCGTTCTACGTTCTTGGCCCTTTGGTTACCGACATTGCCCCCGGCTACGACCACATCACCAGTGCCATTGGCGCTGCCTTGGCTGCGGAAGCGGGCGCTGCCATGCTTTGCTATGTAACCCCCAAAGAACACTTGGGACTCCCCAACAAAGACGACGTGCGCCAAGGCGTAATTGCTTACAAGATCGCCGCGCATGCCGGCGACATTGCACGCGGACGCAAGGGCGCCCGCGATCGCGATGACGCCCTCAGCAAAGCCCGATTCGAATTCGACTGGAACAAGCAGTTCGAACTGTCGCTCGATCCGGAAACCGCCAAGCGCATGCACGACGAGACGCTGCCGCAAGATGTGTTCAAGAGCGCCAAATTCTGTTCAATGTGCGGGCCGAAGTTCTGCTCGATGAGCATCACCCAGCAAGTGCGAGAAGCGGTAGCGAAAGGCGAGTTGACGATGGTGAATTAAGCGTCGGCAAACGCATTTGCTTGCAACGCGGAAAACGGTCACAGCCTCACTGTTACACTTAGTGTCGTTGGCTTTGAGACTGTAACGCTCATTCTACGAGGTGTTTATCGTAAGCCCGGGCCTTCGTCCCTTTCAGGGACTTAGAACTGGGATGATAGAATGAGCGTTTCAGGCTAAAACCACCTGCGAAACAAGTTGTGTAAAATGAAAACGCCGGGAGGCATGTGCGCGAAATACTTCCCTGGCGAAGCTTTTTCAACGCGTCCCGCTCAGCTTGCTGTCAGCGGTCGTATGCAGAACGGTGGCGATATAGAGTACGATCAACAGAGCGGTAATGGCGATGCCCGCCGCGATGGCCGGGAACAGCGGGTGCGCTTTCGGCAACCTCGCCGCGATAGAGCATATGATAGGTAAACAGAAACCCCGCGCCGCCGCCGGCCAGGCTGACGAGAAGATGCATGATGAAAAAGATGCTCAGGAAACCGACGCGCTTGACTCGTCCCACAGGTAGGCCAAGCAGCACGTTCATTTTGGCGACTTCATAGATCAGCCCGATACGTGTGCGGATGAGCAAGAAGCCCATGAAAAGGGCGAGTACTGTCAGCGTCCCGAAGGTAACCGGTAGGCACCAGTATTGGATCACCTCGATTGGCACCATCAGCCTGATATTCGGCTTGGCGTTCAACAGCGCTCCGGAAGCCGTGTAGAGAAGCGAAGCCACGGCCAGATAAAGGCCGACCGCTCGGTTTCGGTCGGTAACCAGCTGATTGATGGTTCGGCTGGAATGCAGATAGCGCATGCCCGCACTGACGGACGAATGCGCAGGACAGTGAAAACCAGCGGCTTCTTCTTCGCCCATCATTTCGATTGCGTCGAGTCGTTTGCCGGTAAGCTCGTCGAGAGCAAGGTTTTCACCCATCGTCAAACCTGCTTGTTGATCGACTGTGAGCGGCGTTCCTTTGTTCTCCGCGTTGGCTGAATGATTTGGCAGATCGTTTGGCAAAGTAGGCATGGCGAACTTCCTTTTAAAACAAGCTAGGATCGGAGAAGAAGGCTGCAAGGCCTTTGGCTCTATATTATTGACGGTTGAAGGGCTCCCTAGCTTTCGTTGGCGAGCCGGCAGCGTGAGCGACCGGAGAAAGCCTTTTCGAGAATCTCCAGTCGCTTACGCTCCCGGCTCGCCAAGATAGTTTCACACTCTCACCTTCGACCTGCCGTTTGGAAACTCGCTATGTCCTTGATCCGCTGGCCCGTCTGGGCGATCCTTCGCATTCTCTTATCGCTGCGCTATTGGCTTACGATTCAGGGCAAAGCGGAAGTGCTAAAGCGCCCGGGTCCTTATCTGATTCTGCCGAATCATCCTGCTTACATTGAGCCTCCTAACTTGCTGGTTCGGCTTTGGCCAACATTCGGCATGCGGCCGATGTTGCTGGAAACCAACTTTCAGAGCCCGGTGCTGGCGCCGTTCGTCAAACTGGTGAACGCCATCCGCGTGCCCGATACGGATATCGCCAGCGCTGAAGTGCGCACGCGTGCTGAGAATGCCGTGCAAGAAGCGGCGGCCGCTCTGAAGGCCGGCCAAAACGTCATCATTTGGGCGTCGGGTCGTTTGCAGCGTGATGGCGTCGAGCGCTTGGGAGGTGCGCGAACCGTTGCCGATGTTCTGGCCGCTGTGCCAGATATAACGGTGGTGCTCGTGCGCACGCGCGGGTTATGGGGCAGCATGTTCAGTTGGGCATGGGGCAAGAAACCTCAGCTCGGCGGCGGGTTGTTCCGGGGCTTTGGCCTACTGTTGGCCAACCTTGTTTTTTTGCGCCAAGACGCCGCGTAACGCTGAGCCTGCAAGGATTCGGCCCGGCAGAACGGCCGGCGCCGACTCGCGAAAAGATCAATCGCTGGCTCGAAGAATGGTTCAATGCCGACGCCGAGCGCGAAACACCGACCTTCGTGCCGCATCACTTTCTCTTCGGCCCGCGAACGACAACTTTCCCGCCACCGCTTGCCGCTGCCAGCGTGGATGCTGCCCAAATCAAACCCGAAGTCCGGCTGGCGATAACGGAGATGTTGCAGGACAAGCTCAAACGGCCATTGACGACTGCGGAGCAGACGCCGACTACTTCGTTCATGGACCTTGGTTTGGACAGCCTCGATGCCATGGAGGTCTTGCTGCAGGTCGAGCAGCGCTTCGGTTTCACCGGTGATATCGTTCCGTCAACCGTGGGGCAGCTTTGGGCGCTGGCCGCCGGGTTGGCGGATAAAGGACCGCCGAAGCCCCCGCCGGCCGGGTGGTTTACGCCTTCCGCCGATACGCGTCCGGTCGAGATTTTGGAAACCACCATCCCGGCCGCCATCTTGAGGCAGGCATTCGAGCATCGCGATCAAGTGATCGTGGCGGACGATCTCGCGGGCGTCGTCACCTATGAAAAATTGCTCGTCGGCGCCGGCGCCATGAGTGAGCGCTTTCGCGAGATAGCCGCCCCGAACATCGGACTGATGCTGCCGGCTTCTGTTGGCTGCGACTTCGCTTTTCTCGGCTTGCACCTAGCGGGAAAACTGCCGGTTCTCCTCAATTGGACGACGGGTCCCGGCAATCTGGCCCATGCCGCCAAGGTGATGGAGTTGACGCACGTCGTCACCTCGAAAGCGTTTATCGACCGCGTCCAAGTCCAGGTGACTGGGACCAAATATCTCTTTCTCGAAGACGTTCGAGCCGGCATTGGCAAGGTCGAGTTGTTGCGCCGGTTGCTTGCGGTGCGCTGGCTGCCTCAGCGAACTCATGGGCGGATGTTGGGCCGTTTGACCAGCCAAGCGAACGACGCGGCGGTGGTGATGTTCACCAGCGGTTCCGAGAAAGCGCCGAAGGCGGTCCCGCTGACGCACGACAATATTCTCGCAACGCAACGGGCCATCATCGCCGAGTTTCACTTGAAGCGAGCCGACTCGATCATCGGCTTTTTGCCGATGTTCCACAGTTTCGGTCTGGTTATTACAACCGTCTTGCCGTTGGCAATCGGCATCCGCGTCGTCCATCATCCCGATCCCACTGATGCCGGCGCGCTCGCGCAAGACCGCTGCTTATAAGCCGACGTTGATAGCCGCGACGCCAACTTTCATGAACTACATTCTCGATCGGGCCAGTCCCGGCGATCTGAACACGCTGCATTTAATTGTGCTAGGCGCGGAGAAATGTCCCGATGCCGTGTTCGCCAAGATCAAGCGGATCATGCCTCAGGCCGCAGCCGTGGAAGGCTACGGCATCACGGAATGTTCGGCAGTCGTTTCAGTGAATAGACCTGCAACCACAAAAGAAGGCACGCTCGGCCTGCCCCTACCGGGCGTAACTGTTTGCGTCACCGATCTGGAGACAGGAAAAGTGCTGCCCCAAGGGTTGATGGGCATGTTGAACGTCCATGGCCCGAACGTCTTCCCCGGCTACGTCGGTTACGATGGCCCTTCACCCTTTCGTGAAATGGATGGCAAACGTTGGTACGTTACCGGCGACTTGGGCGAAATTGACTCCGATGGCGCGCTCGTCTTTCGCGGACGGCTGAAGCGATTTCTCAAAGCGGGCGGTGAAATGATCTCGTTGCCGGCGCTCGAAGAGCCGTTTGCACGGCTTTATCCGCCCACCGATCAAGGCCCGCAAGTAGCCGTCGAAGGAATCGAAACGAACGATGGCCGTCGCATTGTGCTTTTCACAACCCAGGCGATAACGCTGCATGAGGCGAACGCAATCCTGCAGAAAGAAGGCTTCCGCGGCGTGCTGCGTCTCGACGACGTTAGCCGCCTCGATAAAATCCCGGTGTTAGGCACCGGCAAGACGGACTATAAGGTGCTGCGCGCCTTAGTGCAATGACAGTGTAAAAAGGTGGGTCCGCGCCAGACGCGTAAGCGACGGTATCCTTTGCGGCCAAGGTTAAATGAAAATCCATTAGCCACGGATTAAACACTGACGAAACACGGATAAATCAAACCGTCTTAATTACATGTTCAACAATTCGCTTATCAAATGTCTTTGCTTTTATCCGTGTTTGGTCTGTGTTCCATCCGTGGCAAAATGATTTTGCCTTATTTGGCGACTTATCTAAAACCTGACTCGATTGATCAACCTGTCGCCGCCAGGGGCAATAGGCAAAGCGTTTCGCGTTGAGAGTTCGCCGCCGGGTCGACGACTCGTCCGGCCGTCATCCGTACGACGCGATCCGTCGCCGTGACCAGATCCATATTGTGGGTAACCATGATGATAGTCACGCCTTCCTGTTGATTCAGTTCGCGCAGCAGGCGGACAATCTCTTCACCGGCGGCAGCATCCAGGTTGCCCGTCGGTTCGTCCGCAAACAACAATCGCGGCTTTGAGACCAACGCCCGGGCAATGGCCGTCCGCTGCATTTCGCCACCGGAGAGTTCACGCGGCTTATGTTTCAGCCGATGCCCGAGGCCGACGCGATCCAGGATCTCAGCGGCGCGACGCTTGGCTTCACGGCGCTTGCCGAACCAGTTGCGCAAGGAGGTGCTGACCATCATGGGCATCAGCACGTTCTCGAGAGTCGAGAGTTCCGGCAGTAGGTGATAGAACTGGAAGATGAAGCCAAAAACCTGATTGCGCATCTGATCGCGCTCTCGGCTTGGGAGATTGTCGATGCGCCGTCCATCGAGATGAACGGTACCGTCGTCGGGCCGGTCAAGCGTGCCGAGCAAGTGCAGCAGCGTGCTCTTCCCCGAGCCCGAAGAGCCGACAATGCTGAGGAATTCGCCCGTCTCGACTTCCAGATTGAGGCCATCCAGCACGCGGACTTTCTCAGCATGGCGGCGATAGGTTTTATGAAGATTCTCTGCGACGATCATGATTCTCTCCTTCGCTAGGCCGCAAGCGGCGTTATTCGAAACGCAACGCTTGCACCGGATGCAGCATGGCGGCCCGCAAGGCCGGGATGACGCTGAAGAGGGTCGAAATGGCGATGGCGCCCACGTTGAGCCACATCACGTTCACAGGCTGGACGTCCGTCGGAATCTTGTCGAAGTAATAGACGCTGCGATCGAAAATCGCCTGTCCGGTGATGGTGCTAAGCCAATTCTCGATCTCATTGATGTGGAACGTGATCTCCAGGCCGAGGATCGTTCCCAGTGCTGAGCCGACGAAGCCTAGCAGGAATCCATAGCCAAGGAAGATCATCATCACGCCATAGTTCGAGGCGCCGAGCGATTTCAGAATGCCGATGTCGCGAGTCTTCTCTACGACGATCATCGAAAAAATGGCGAGGATGCTGAACCCGGCCACGCCAATGATCAAGAACAACAGCAGGTTGAGAATCCCTCGTTCGATGTCGATGGCAGCCAGCAGCGGTCCCTGCTTTTCTTCCCAGGTAAAGACTTGGAAAGTGCCATAGCTGGGAGGGAAAATTTTCTTCAGTTCGTCGGTGACGAACTTAGCATGGGCGTAATCTTTCAACTTGATCTGGATATGCGTCGAACGGCCGGGCGTTCCCCGAATGGTTTGTAAGTAATCGAGCGGCACGAAAACGTAGTTCGAATCGTACTCGGACATTTCCGTCTTGATGTAGTCGGCAACGACAAAGGGCGAGTAGACGGGAACGATCTCCTGTTTGCCGGTTCCAATGGTCAAGACGTTAATCGTATCACCGGGATGAAGAACGTAGCGGTCTACGTAGGTGTTATCGGTTTTGGGCACCTTTTCCTTGTAGGAGCCGATGGCAAAGCCGATGATGGCGCCTTTCGGGTCGCGTGCCGCTTCGGGCGTGTCGTCAATTGGCGGCGGCGACCCCGGCGGCAGAAATTCAGGCGGCATTCGCGGCAAAGGCGCCGGCAGCGGATTGAGTCGTTCGAACCAAGAGCGTGCATCAGCAGACAACTCGAAATTCGGATTGGCCTGACGATCGGGATCGTGAAGAAACTCTTTGAAGCCACCGATAGCAGCGCGGCCTTTTGGTTCCACCCCGATGAGATGAATCGGGCGAGTGACTTTTTGTTTTTCCGTAGTGTAAAAGAAACCGGGATCGCGTTCATTCTGAACGGAAAATTCATAGTTGATCATGCCGAAGACTTCAATCGAAGGCGTCATGGCGGCGATAAAAGGACCCGCCGGCGACTCTTCAATCCGCCGCATCATCTCTTCGTCCGTCAAGGGAAAGCCGTTGTAATTTGGCGTTTCGACGACGACATCCGAGAGGATGCCATGCAGGCGATCGCGCAGCTTGGTGCTGAACCCGCCCATGACGCTGTTGACGACCACGAGGGTTGCCACACCCAGCATGACGCTGACAACGCAGACGACCGCCAGAAAGCGCGTCCGCAGATAGCGCCAGCAAAGAAGAAGTTTATACATACCCGTCCTTGGGTCAGTTTCGAAAAAGAAACAATTGCAAAGCTCGTAGCATCAACGGAGCGCCGCTCGATTTTTCACCCTGCCCTGGCTTGGGGTGCGCCAACATATTCCGCCGAGCGGCGCGGCGTAAGCCCGCCGTGTGTTCGGAACCACGGCGGGCTTACGCCGCGCCGCTCGCCAGAATTGCCAGAAAAGTTGGCGCACCGCTATCCCTGCTGCTTCAACAGCGGGAACAAAATCACATCCCGAATCGTCGGCGTATTGGTAAGCAGCATCACCAGCCGATCGATGCCGATGCCGAGTCCGCCCGCCGGGGGCATGCCATGCCGTTGCGCGCGGATAAAATCATCATCCATTTTCGCCATCGAGTCTTCCGCTTTCAAACCCGTTAGTTGCCGGCGGAAGGTTGCCTCTTGGGTGATGGGGTCGTTCAGTTCGGTGTAGGCGTTCGCCAACTCCATCCCGTGAACGTAGAGTTCGAAGCGCTCGGCAATCGCCGGATTGCCCTTCTGCCGTTTAGTCAGTGGGCAGAGAGCGGCAGGATAGTCGTACACAAAGATTGGGCCGACGAGCTTGTCTTCAACGCATCGTTCGAACAATTCGTGAACGATGACATCGTGTTCTTTGCCTTGCGTGGTCACATGAAGACGACCCGCCGCAGCAAGGACCGATTCCTTATCGTCCATGCCGGCGCCGACATGCTGCTGAAACAAGTCCGCGTACTTGGTGCGCTGCCAGGGTGGGGCAAAGTTTACGCGGTTTTCTCCCCACGGGCGTTCACGGCCGCCTCCGATGGCATCGATGCAGGCAACGATCAAACTTTCCGTCAGGTCCATCATCGAGCGATAATCGCCATACGCTTGGTATAGCTCCAACATCGTGAATTCGGGATTGTGCTTATGGCTGATCCCTTCGTTGCGAAAGACTCGGCCGATTTCGTAAACGCGCTCCAGGCCGCCAACCAGCAATCGCTTCAAATGCAGTTCAAGCGCAATGCGCAAGTAAAGATCGACATCCAGGGTATTGTGATGCGTTACAAAGGGCCTCGCCGCTGCGCCGCCCGCAATCGCGTGCAATGTCGGCGTTTCGACTTCCATAAAGCCGAGGCCATCCAGATGCTGGCGCATCGCCCGCACGATCTTGATCCGTTGCTTGGTCCGTTCGAGCGTTTCCGGCGTGTAGATCAGGTCGAGGTAGCGGTGCCGTAACCGGTACTCGATATCGCTCATTCCATGATATTTTTCGGGGTGGGGCTCCAGCGATTTCGACAGAAACGTCAGTTCTTCCGCACGGATCGTCGGCTCGCCTTTACGCGTTTTGCCGAAGATCCCGTCGACACCGACCAAGTCGCCGAGGTCGAAATGTTGCGCCAGCTGCCAACCATGATCCCCAACTTGTTTCTGACCGATCATTACCTGAATCGTGCCGGTCATGTCGCGCAATTGCAGAAAGTGGACCTTGCCCATGTCGCGGCGCAGCACCACGCGACCGGCCGCTCGCACTTTTTCAGTCGGGTTATCATCGAACGGAAGGCAGGGCTTCGCAAAGATGTCAGTCATGCTCAGATGATGGTCGAACCGCCCGCCCCACGGATCGAGACCGAGCGCCTCGATCTTCTGCAGCTTCTCGAGCCGGCTGGCAAGCGCATCGCCGCTGTTTAACTCGTTTTCGGCATTTGATTCGACGGACACGGATCAACTCTTTTCCACAAATAGCGTTCGCGGGCAACGTCTTGGCGCGAGTAAAGATTCTAGCCAACCTGGAGAACCTGTCAATCGCGAGTCGATTTGGCTGAGGTGTATTGGGTTCGCCAAGCGATTCTGGCGAAGTGTCGAGACGTACGCGGCGCACTTGTTATCCTCCCCCCTGGCTTTGCCGCACAGCCAGGGGGCAGGGTGAAACGGAGCTCGGCGCCCTTTCAACACTGCACAAATCGGTTGGCACACCCAAGCTGTAGGGCCAACTCGAGTGATCTTTCTTGAAAAGCTGGCGGAGGGTATAGTTGGCGAAAACGGGTCGTCGCCGAGGAGAAAGGCTATGGGGCCGCAACTGCCGCAAGCGTTGGACGAGATCAACTACCTGGAAGCGGCGCAGGAGTACTTCGCAACCTCCCGCTCGAGCACTTCATGGAGGCCACCGCGCAAAGCACGCAGCGCAAAATCACTTTGGAAAGTCTCGATTTAGTACATGCACGTCGGCCGGACATCCAAATCTTCAGTGAATTGTTGGTGCAATATCGCCGAGAGGGCGAACGCCGGCCAGGGCAGGTCGTCCCGGACAATATGGTTGTGCTCTGCAACGAGCCCATCAAAGCGGACGGCAGTTACGATGTTCCCATGCAGCCAGCGAAACCATTCTGGGTGCTCGAGTACGTTTCCAAAAGCAGCAAGCGCAAGGACTACGAAGACAATTTTCTGCATTACGAAAAAGCCCTGCAAGTTCCGTACTACATGATTTTTTATCCGGAAACGCAGGACCTACAGCTCTATCGGCACAACGGCAGCCGCTACGTCTCAGTGATTCCCGATGCTAATCAAAGGCATGCCATTCCGGAACTCGAACTAGAGCTTGCCTTGCTGGAAGGGTGGGTTCGCTTTTGGTTCAGAAGCGAACTGCTGCCGCTGCCGGGCGACATGCAGAAAGAGCTTGACGAGCTACGCATCAGTCTGCAAAGAGAGCGAAAACGCGCAGACATACAGACAAAACGAGCGGACGATCAAGAGGCCCGTGCGTTTGAAGAACGAAAGCACGCCGAGCAGGAGAAACAGCGGGCCGAGCAGGAGAAACAGCGGGCCGAGCGTCAAGCCACGCGAGCGGAAATGGAATGGGCTCGAGCCGAACAGGAAAAGGCTCGTGCGGACGAAGAAGCCCGTCGCTCAGCGCAACTTGAATTTACGATGCAGCAGGATCGTGCGGCGATGGAAAAAGAAATCCAGGAGCTGCGTGCGCGCCTGGCCGGTCAAGACTGGCCATCCAGCAGTTGAAAGGGCAACTATCGAACGCCCGCCTCTACAATACCCTGTATGGATGCCGATCGCATTTGGAACGTCGTGACTAATCCCGCTTGGCGGCCGTTCACGAACGCTGACACGCCGGGCTACTTCGTTCTCGCTATCTGTGGGCTTGCATTAATCGGCCTGACCCTGTGGACCTACCTCGGTTCAGCGCAAGTCACTTCACGTCGGCTCTTTATCCTCGTCTTTCTACGGCTGTTGGCTTTGATCATCGCTATCCTTACGGCTCTCAGACCAGCCGTCTCCGTGACGGAGCAACCCCGGCTGAAATCGTCGCTGATCCTCGTTTTAGACACTTCCGAAAGCATGACGATCGCGGACGAATACGACAAGCTGACCCGTTGGGAAGTCCTTCGGCGCAACGTCGAAAAGTGCGAACCACTGCTGAAACAACTGCAGGATGAACAAGATGTGACCGTTCATCTTTACGGCTTCAGCAATAACTTCGGCCTGAACGCGGAACAATATAAACCCCAAGGCGACGATAAGAAAGTTATCTCGATTGCGGAATGGCTCAAGACCCGCAAGCCGGATGGCAAGCGCACCGATTTCGGCCTTATGCTTTCCGAGCTTTTCAAGAAGTATCAAGGAGAGACGAATCCCTTTCGGGGATTGCTGGTGGTGAGCGATGGCGGCAACAACGTTCCCGAACCGGATGCAATGGCCCAAGCCACGCGCTGGCGCGGCATCAATTGCCCAATCTACACCTTTATGACCGGTAGAACCGATACGAAGCCCGATCAAAAGGACATTGGATTTACCGCTATCGTGGCTGATCCAACGCCAGCGCCCGTGAAGGCCGACCTGAGCGTTCGAGGTACACTCAAAGCACTTGGTTTAGAGGGCGCGCGAGTCAAAGTTCGGCTTACCTTAAGCAGGCGTAACGCGGAGACGAAGAAGTGGGACGATCTACCCGAGCAAACGCGAATCGAAGAATTTCGGCTGTTGAAACCAACCGGTAACGAAATCGAATTGACGACGAAGGCGCCCGATAAGCCCGGTCAGGTTCGCGTGACGTTGGAAATCATTGAAGGGCCCTCGGAAGACCGCATCCAATCGAACAACAAGATTTCGACCTTCTTAACGGTCACCAAAGAAGGCGTCCGGGTGCTGGTGATCGACCGGCTCCGACCGGAGCTGAAGTTCATCCGCTACGCGCTGGCCGGCGACAGGCGCTTCGATTACGTGGAACTCGTAAGGCAGAGCGACGAACCGAGTCCCGACTCCAAAAAGTCTGACGTGTTGAACGAAGCCTATGATGTGATCATTCTGGGCGACGTGTCGCCTGCCCGGCTGAACGCGATTGACGCGAATCTGATGAACAATATCGCCAAGCTCGTGTCGGAGAAAGGCGTGGGCCTCATCATGACCGGTGGCATCGACAGCTTCGGCGGCACGCCCGGCGTACCGAGCAGCACCGGCTGGAGGAACACGCCAATCGCAGGTTTATTGCCAGTGGAACTCCCGGAGCCTACCCAGCAAGTCGATGTCGATACACGCATTGTGCCGATGCCGAATTCCTTTCGCGAATTCATCATGAAACTCGATTCCAATGCGGCAACGAATCGAAAGATATGGGACGAACTCGGCGATGCCGCTTCGACTCGCCTCGGCGGCTATACCGTGATCGGCAAGCCGAAACTTGCCGCCCAAGTCTATGCGCTTGCTAAGCGAGTTGACAACGGGACCGAACTTCCATTGCTGGTTGGCCAAACGCTCGGACGTGGTAACGCGCGCATTCTGGCTTTCGGCGCTGACCAAACATGGAAGTGGGTGAACTTTCAACCGGAAATTCCAGCTGAGCCTAGACCCGGCGAACCGAAAGCCAAGGACGATGAGGCAATCACTCGAGGCCAGCAACTGCATGCCCGTTTCTGGCGGCAATTAACGCTTTGGCTAGCCCATCAAGACGAAGTGGAAGGCAACGTCTATGTTCGCCCTTCGCTAAGCCGCCTGGCGGTTAACGGAAAAAACAAATTTGAAATGGGTGTGAAAGGGAAGCAGGGTGATGAGCTGGCCGGCGCCGCGTTGCGTTATCAGGTGGTGAAAGCGACCGAAGAACCCGATGAACGTAAAGCGAAGAAAGCCGATCGCGGCAGGCCGCAAGGCGTTTTCGAAGCCAAAGAGCCTGGCGAGTATCGCGTTGTTGCCTGGGGCGAAGGCAAAGACCTCGACGGCAGCGAAGTCAAAGGCGATGCGGAGGCCTGGTTCGATGTCTATCCCGAAGTTTCTGATGAACTGTTGGACCCCGCCGCGAAGGATAGTTTTCTGCTTTCGCTCGAAAACTCGGCACGTGGGACAGCCCCCGACGCGGTTCGACGTGCCGATCGACTGCCGGCCTTCATAAAAGAAGAGTTCGTCGATAAGCCATTACGGCAGGTGAACCTACGGCCGAAGCTCCACCCCGATTGGCGACGAAACAGCGACGACCATTGGTTTCTGCCTCTATTGTTGATCGCGTTTGTAACGATTCTTGGCTTTGAATGGGGCCTTCGACGCGTTTGGGGCATGGTCTAGGCGGATTACGGGTTGGCTTTCGCTGCCCGAAACGTCGTTAAATCATGGCGTCGGATGATGATGCCGCCCGAGTCAGGCGCGGGGCCCATCGTATAGACGCCGAACTTGCCCGAAGTGATCTCCGCAACGTAGAGAGCGGCTTGGCCCTGAGCAATCGTGCCGGTCGTCATCATGAAATGGACGTCGGCCTTCGGCGGAATGCCGAATTCGGCCACCAGATCGACCTCGGCCCAGCCAGCAATCTTGCCCATCGTTCGGTCGATCACCGTGCCGAGCAGCTTGCCCGAGCGATAATCGAGCATCCAAACGCCGTCCGTGGGCGCTCTTGGATTGATCGCAACCGCCCCCGTACACATAATGTAGTCTTGGAAACGGTCGTTGGCGGAGGCATGAACTTCCGTCGGCACCAAGTGAGCGGGGTTGGCGAAGACAATCGTGCCGGCAATGCCGAATAATACGCCGAACGCCGCAGTCAGAACGTGCTTCCCGTAGTTCATCGCAAGCGCCTCGCAACCCAGGACAGATAAGCTGATACTGGCCGCGAACAATAACAACGGATGCGATAAAATCTAGGGGAGTATTCGGAGCCAACTGATTCGAGCAAGTCGGGAATTCGCCCTTTCAACCCTCCCCCCGGCTTTGCGGGGGGAGGGCAGGGTGGGGGGAACGGCCGTGACTGCCGAGACGTTTATTTGTGGGCAAGGCACTCTGCCCCCACCCTGCCCTCCCGCTGCAAAGCCAGGGGGAGGGTAAGTCGAACACGCTGCCCGGCTCGCTCCAGGCTTCTCATGATTCCTTAACCGCAACATCGCCTATACTGATCTATCATCCCTAATTCCATTTCAGGAGCGTTCGGAAATGATTCTCTCCAGCCAACGAAGGCGGCTTGAAGACCGTCGTCGAAGCGCCTTTACCTTGCTCGAAGTGCTGGTTGTTGTCGCCATCTTGGTGGTGCTGGCGACCGTCTCAAGCGTTTACGTCTTCAAATACTTAGACGAAGCGAAGCGAGATAAAGCCTATCTGCAGGCCAAAAACCTGTCGAAGGTTTGCGAAACCTACATCGTCAAGCACAGCGATACGGACTCACTTGATCAAAGCAACTGGCAACAGAAGATTGCCCCACTTGTTGACGGCGGCACAGAGGCCTTCCGCGATCCTTGGGGAGGAACTTTCAACATGCGACAGGCGCAAACTGACACCAATAATATCGTTATTGAGGTCTTTACTCAGCATGGCGACGAACTGATTACATCGTTGAGGAAGCCGCAGTAAGGTTATACGCCACTCCTCTGGATAGGTTTGCCGTGCGCTTGCCACCGCCAAGAAACGGGTTCACGCTCCTCGAGATTCTTCTCGTGATGGCTATACTTCTGATCCTGGCGGCCGTTTCCTATCCCACGCTCGATGGTATGTACGGCGACACGCACATTCGCGGCGCCGGCGATGAGATACGTCGTGCTTGGGCCGAGGCGCGCTCGCGATCGATCGATCGCGGCGTGCCCTATCGCTTTGCGGTGATCGCCGACAAGGAAACCTATCGGGTAGCCCCCGATGCCGATGAGTTCTGGTCGGGCGTTTCGGCCACCGACCCCCACGACGATGGCCGAACTTTGGTCGGGAATCTTCCGAAAGACATTCGCTTTGAGCTTACGCAGGATGTGCAAGCGGATGCCGCCGGCTGGAAACCTGTCGTCGTCTTTCTGCCCGATGGCACCTGCAAAAACGATGCGCATGTGACGATCACTTCGCGTGATGGCGGCTATCCCTTGTACGTCAGTGTTCGCGGCCTCACCGGTATTGTCAGCGTGAAAACCGCCAAGCAGGAGGGACGTTGATGCGCTCTCCCCGTAGGACCGACCAGCGCCAAGGCATGACGCTTCTCGAAGTGCTCCTAGCGCTCGCAATCTTTCTCTTTTCGCTGGCGGCGATTAGTCAGTTGTTCACTTTTGCCACGCATCAAGCTAACGAGATTCAGCAGCAAAGCCGATCGACCCGGTTGGCTCAATCGAAACTGGGAGAGTACATTGCGGGTGTTACTTCCTTGACCAACGGTTCCGGCACGTGCGACGACGAACCGGAGTTCCAGTGGCAATCAAGTGTGTCGGACGGCGGCGCGCAGAACCTCTATCTCGTCACGGTTACAGTAAGCCGGGATACACCGCACATCGAAACAAGCCTGACGCAATACATTCTCGACCCGCGCTCGAAAGGCAACTTCCCCGCGCCCCCTTCGACATCGGACTCATCCAGCGACAGTACGACGACTGCCGCCGCACCGGCAGCTACTCCTGCCGCGACACCCGCGCCTGCCGCGTCTCCCGCTTCCAGCGGTGGTGGAGGCAGTAGCCCGGCCCCGGTCAAAGCAGCCGGTGGCGGAGGGGGCGGTTCAATGGGCGGAGGAGCTGCCGGCGGCAAGGGCAGCGCACCCGCAGCGCCAGCCGGCAAAGGAGGAAGCTGATGCGAGCGTATGCCTCTCCGCGTTCCGCATTCACCTTATTGGAAGTGCTGTTGGCCAGCGTGATTGCCGTGCTGTTGTTCGGCGCGCTTTATGTAGCCATGCAGGTGGAACTGCGTCAAGCAAGCGAAGGCCGTGAGGCTATCGAACGTTCGACGCTCGCTCGCTCGATCATCAGCCGGCTTACAATCGATCTGACTCCAAGCTTGACCGCGCCTCGCGCCAAGCCGACAAGTTCGTCCAGTTCTTCGAGTTCAAGCAGCAGCAGTGGATCAAGCTCGACTTCCGGCTCGACTTCATCAAGCTCGTCAAGTTCGAGCAGTTCAAGTTCTTCGACCGATTCGACTACACAAACTTCGACGGCTATTCCGCTTCAGGCAGGAGTGATTGGCGATTCGACATACGTCATCATGTATGCGTCGCGGACGCCCGACCCGCGAGCACAACCGCAGACGGAAGATGGCCAATCATTGAATGGGACAGGTCCCGTTCCAAGCGATATACGCCGTATTACCTATTGGCTCGGCTCGAACGGCGGCCTCTGCCGGCAGGAAAAGAAATGGTTCTCCAGCGATCCGTTCTATTCCAGCAGCAGCGTAACGCTCGATCCCGGCAAGTCGGATGATGACTACGTGATCGCCCGCGAGATCAGTGACCTGAGCTTCGAATACTACGACATTAATTCGGCCACCAGCGATGACAGCGGCTGGCAGGCCAGCTGGGATGGGTCGCAGCCTGGGCCGGATGGTCAGACGCCCAATGGGCCGCCAACGGCAATCCGAGTCCATTTTTCCGTTTCGACGATTGATCCTTCGGGAGCGACCGAGATGAAGAATTACTCGCATGTCATCCCGATCGTGACAGCGTCGGGTCCAAGCTCGAATGCGTCTGGCGGAATGATGACCGGCACCACGATGCCATGAATGCTCGCCAAAGGCGAGCCGAACCGCGTAAGCAGTCGGGTGATTGAACCGCTCGTTTGACGCTCTGCGAGTCCCTCGTTTGACGCTCTGCGAACCCCTCGTTTGACGCTCTGCGTCGAACGTCTTAGTCGACGCTCTGCGTCGATCGTGGTGTCGGTTTTAGGACGCCGAGCGTCCACTAGGACGTTCGACGCAGAGCGTCAAACGAGGGTGTGGAGCGTCAAACGAGGGTGTGGAGCGTCAAACGAGGGTGTGGAGCGTCAAACGAAGACTCGTGACTCTTGCAGGCGAATGTAAAATGCGACTCGCATCACACAAAACTCGACGTTCCAACGAAAGAACCGCTTACGTTCTCATCGCCGTACTGATCGTGATCGTCGTGCTTTCCCTTGCGGCCTATCGCTATAGCGATATGACCATGTCGGAGTTTCGCGCTAGCGATCGAATCCTGAAGAACGCTCAGGCGAAAGCGCTGGCCGATTCCGGCATCCACTACACGGCCGCAATGTTGGCGGATGCCAACGCCTTCAGCGGCACGCTTGGCAGCAATCCCTTCAACAATCAAAGCGCTTTCGGCAAAGTGGAGGTCGATCTGGGCAACGGCCGTAAAGGCTATTTCACCATCATTGCTGTCGATTACACCCAAGATTCAAGCAGCGGTTCATTGCCGACGAATTATGGCGTGAGCGATGAATCGGCCAAGATCAATTTGAACGCTTTGTTGCAACTCGATCCGACCGGACAGGTCGCTATCAACGTGTTGCAAAAACTCGAGCAACAACTCCCGGCATTGACGGACGACATCATCAACGCGATCGTCGATTGGATCGACACGGATGACGACCAGCGCACCGGCGGCGCCGAATCGCAATATTATCTCGGACTAACCGAACCATATGCCTGCAAGAATGGCCCGCTCGACAGCCTGGAAGAACTTCTGCTCGTTCAAGGCGTCACCCCCAGCCTTCTTTATGGCTCGGACCTCAATCGCAACGGCAAGCTTGATCCCGATGAAAGCGCGGAAGGGAGTTTCAATCCCGGGCTCTATCCTTTTCTCACCGTTTATAGTCGTGAACGCAATGTTGATAGCACGGGTGCAGCGCGGATCAACGTGAATGGCAAAGACTTGAAAACGCTTTACGGCCAATTAAAAGATGCCGTCGGGCAAGATATGGCGGCGGCCGTCATTGCTTACCGTATTTACAGCGCGCCGGCCGCCGACGACAAGGCAAGTCAAACGGGAAAAGCCGCTGGTTTAACTCCCCTAATCGAACAGGCCATGAGCGCAACCACCGCTCCAAAATCGCAGCGCAACATCTCGTCCATCTATCAGTTGCTCGGCACGAGCATTAGTATTCCCGCCCAGCAAAAAGGCCAAAAGGCGACAACCTATCCATTCCCGATCAAGGATTCGAATTCGGCCGACGACCTGGGAACCCTCGTCGATAAGACGACAACCGTGAAGCAGCAGGAACTGCCCGCTCGCGTGAATATCATGACGGCGTCGCCGACTGTCTTGGCCGCGCTGCCTGGGCTAGCGCAAACCGATATTGATGCGATCAATGCCGCCCGTCCCGCACTTGGTTCCACCGATCCAACCGATCCGACCTACACCACCACCGCCTGGCTCTACACCAAGGCAGGCATCACCGCTGCTAAAATGCAGACGCTCGAGCGATACATCACGGCCCAGACGCAGGTCTATCGCATCCAATCGATCGGCTATTTCGAAAAAGATGGGCCTTTAGTCCGTCTTGAAGCTATTGTCGATACGAACGGCGGTACGCCGCGTATCATTTATTATCGCGATCTGACGGAGCTAGGGCGATCGATTGATCCTCGCAATTGACATATGGACGCGCTTGACAGGTCGGAAGAAACGTCGCGATCTTTATTGAGGTGTTAAGTTGTCACGCTATCTCGCACTCGATTTTGAACAGGGCCAGTTGTACGTGGCCTCCGCCCTGGTTAAAGGGACGGCGGTCAGCGTCGAAAAGGCGATCTGCCTTGCCGATCTAGGCGCCATCTCTGCCTTGAATGCAAGCTCCGTAGGAACACGGCTCAAGGAAGCGCTCAAAGAAGCGGGAATCACTCCAGCGCCGGTTCTCATCTCGGTCGGTCGCGAACGCGTCGTCTTGAAAGAAGTCAAATACCCGGCAGGTGTGCCCGCGGCCGAGGAAGCCGCAGTCATCCGCTTTCAAGTCGCCAAAGAGCTTTCGGACGGCGCCGACAACGTTGTCGACTATTTCGCATTGGCAGCGCCCGATCCAGATGGCCAGCGCCGTGCTCTGGCTTTTGCCCTTCGCAAAGATGTTATTGTGCCTTGGCAAGATGTCTGCACCGCTGCCGGATTGAAGTTGGCAGGAATCACGCCCCGCTCGTTCGGCGTCGCCGCCGCTCTCTTGGCGGCCATGAAGGATGGCGCTATAACGGCCCCCGAAACTCCTTCCGCCCCGCTGGCGATTCTAGTGCGCGGCGATAAATGGGGTGAACTGATCATTATGCGCGGAGGGCAAGTTGCCTTTACGCGCTCGCTCACGGGGATGGCTCTATCGTCCGAACCGGCCATGCTTGGCGAAATTCGCCGCAATTTGGCTGTCTTTTCCGGGCCATCGGCTCTCAATGCGCCTCAATCGCTCTATGTGGCCGAAGGCGAACTTCCCGGCGGTTGGGCTGGCCGAATGCGGGCGGGCTTGAATATTCCCGTGCAGGCGTTCGATCCTGTCGCGGGAATCGAAACGTCGATCGCACCGGAAATTCGCGGCTGCTTTACCGGCCCTGTCGGGTTAATCGCTTTGCGTGCCCGCTCCCCCGAACTGCCGATCAACTTCCTCGCGCCGCGAGAGCCGAAGCCGATTTCCGATCCCAACAAGCGCTTGCTCGGGTTAATCGCCGTTGCCGCTTCGTTATTGCTTTTCGGCGGCCTTGCCATCGGCCGGTTCGTGGTGAGCGAAAAAGGAGATAAGGTCGCTAAGATGCAGATGGAAAAGAACGAATTAGACGACGAGATCCATAAGTTGGACGATTCGTCGAAACGGGTCAAAGGCGTGAAAGATTGGGAAGAACATGGCATCAACTGGCTCGATGAACTCTACGACCTGACGGCCCGCTTTCCCGATCCGAACTCGACTGAAGTCGTCGAACTGACGACGGCATCCATCAAACAAGCGGCGAAATCGACCTCCAAATATAGCGCGGAAATGAGGCTCGACCTGCGGACGAAAGAGAGCAAGCAAGTGGATGAACTACGCAGTTTCATCCATTGGGATAAACACTATTCCATTGGGGCGACCGAATCGAAAGGAAACGTTGGCTCCAAGGGAAGCGGCAAAAATCAGGCGTTTATCCTGAAGATGCAGATCGAACATCGGGACCCGAGCGCTTACGAGTTGCAACTGAATGCGCCCGCGCCCGTTCTTCCCACTGAAAAAGGCAAACGCGGGCGATCCGGTTTTGGCAAGGCGGCCGCGGCTGAAACAGCGGGAGAGTCTGAATGAACAGTCGCGAACGATTACTGGCTATTATTCTCATCGTGACCATGTTTGGGGTTGTCGGCGGCTTCGCGGGCTGGCAACTGGTTCTGTCGCCTGGACGCCAGCGAGATGAGAGCATCAAGAAGCTAACGAGCGAGTTGAAAGATTTGGAGGCTCGTCGGCTCGAACTCGAAGCCGAGCAGTTCATCTATGAAACGCGCACTCGTAAGAAGAGCCTCCCCCTGAATATCAAAGCAGCCCAAAGCGAATACAAGCAGTTCATCGATCGAATGCTGCAACAGGCGAAATTCCCGACCCCGGTCATTCAGCCTCACGAACCCGACACGAAAGAAGCCCCAGCCATCGGCAAAAAGCCGGTTTATACAAAGCTCGATTTCGACGTGAAGGTAAAAGGCAAGCTCGATTGCTTCATCGAATTCCTTTACACCTTCTATCGCCAACCGATTTTGCAGCAGATCAAGTCGGTGAAAATCATCAAGCCCTCGACGTCGCAAGTGACGCGGGAACTCGACTTCTCTTTCACTATCGAAGCGCTGGTGTTGGACCGCGCTGAAGACCGAGACCTGTTGATCGTTCCCGCGCCCGTCGTTGCACTGGCGTCCGGCGGCGCCGCTGCCTCATCGTTTGCCTTGGTCAATACCGACAGTGGTCTCGGCACACCATTCACCGTCGCTGGCGCCCTGGCCCGGGCCGGCAGTCGCAACGGCGCCTCCGCTCGCGATGAATACCAACGGATATTGGGTAAAAACATCTTCTTCGATCCGCCGCCGAGAATTGTTGTCGAAAAGCCTGTCGAGGAAAAGAAGGAAGAGGTCGCCAAAGAAGCCGATTTGGCGCCGAACCTCGAACTTCAATGGGTGTCGCACAGCAACGGCATCTCCCGAGCGTCGATCCACGACCACTGGAAGAAAGAAGAGTATGAGATCGAAATCTCGCCTCGCGGCCAGGTGAAGGTTAGCCAATACTGGTATCTGCGCGTCGAAGAAGAAAACGGAAACATTGGCCAAGCCCGCAAGAAACAATCGGAGAGGCCCTTTCTGCAATTCGGCAGCGAAGAGACCGGCAACCTCCGGCTCTACCGGGTTCGGCGCGTTCTGGAAAATGAACTCCTGCTGGAAACGTACGATTCGAATCGTGAAAAGCTTCAGTTCATTCTCGGCGGCACAGCCAGTTTAGCCTTGCCCGGTAAGCTGCACCTTTGGCGCGTCGGCCAGCGAATGACGAACGATGATCCCAAACAGGCGATGCGAACGATTATGACGAACGCCAGCAAGCGAGAAGCGTTGCTGCGGCCGCTCGAAGTGGAAGACTCAACTCTAAGCTCGGGCGAGTTTACGAGCGACCGGTCGGAAGAACCTAAAACAGGCGCCAAAGGCGGATTTAAGAAAAAGGGCAGAATAGGGAATTAACTTCGCTTCCGACTGAGCATGCTCTCCCCCTCCCAAAGCGATTTGACAGGATTCACAGAATGCACAGGATAAGTGAACGCGAACGCATCCTGTAACTCCTATTCATCGTGTCAGGAAAGTTCTCTGTTTTAGCGGGTTCAGGCAAATCGATAAGTCGCCTTTCCGGTGGGTTGGGGAAATGTTGAAGGTGTCGCGACGGTTGTTGATGGGCAAAGCGTTCTGCCCATACTACTGTCTGCTTGCAAAGCGATTAGACAGGATCAACAGGATATACCGGATAAGAAAACGTTAACCCATCCTGTAACTCCTGTTGATCCTGTCAGAAGAGTTCTCTGTGCCAGCCGTTCTGGCATTCAGACATCGTTCGCGCACTCATAACATTAACGTTTTTTGATCTTTTTCAAAAATGAGTGATGCGACGAGGTGGGGTTTGTCGAATCTAACGATGATACGGGTCCGAAGCGAAATTCGGCATTCGCCATAATGCTTAAGCCGCCCAAACGATGAGTTTGCAACCAATATCGTCGCGTCGTACGGAAGGCCGGACGCGACGGCATGAAGGGGGAACGACGGCATGTCCCATTTCCGCAAGTCGAGTTTTTGGCTAAAGCGTTGCCTGCGTACATGCGCTGGAATCCTGCTTGCCTGGGGCATTGGGGCCAGCGCGCTTTCGGCGCAAGAAGGCCGGACTTCGTTGAAACCAGGTTCATTATTGGCCGCCGCTGCGCAAGCCGAGCCGGAAACGGCCCCTGCTCCGCGCGAAGAGGCGAAGACCGAACCGAAAACGGATGTCCTAAAGAAAACCGAAGCGAAAAAAGACTTGAAGCCGAAGCTGGTGACTTTCGAATTTGCAGATGCACGCTGGGAAGAAGTGATTCGCTGGTTCGGCAAAGAGAGCGGGCTCGCTTTCGTCAGCACCTTCAAGCCACCGAACGGAACGTTCAATTTCACTCCGCCCAAAGGCGCTGATGGCCGAGTGAAGCAATATTCCATTACCGAAATCATCGATATTCTGAACGACGCCATGCTTACGACGGGGCATTTGTTGATGCGCCGCGAGGGCTATTTTACGATCATCCCCGCCGATCAAACGCCGGATAAGTCTCTGGTTCCGTCGGTTACGCTAGCGGAGCTCAAAGAGCGCGGCGCTAAAGAGTTCGTCAAGGTGGTCATCGGGCCGTTGAAGACGATGAATGCCGACGACCTCGCGGGCGAAGTGAAATCGCTTATGGGCAAGTTTTCGGACGTGACGCCGCTGTCGCAGTCGAATCAACTGGTGCTGATGGATCAGGCCTCGAACCTGCGCAGCGTTGTCGATCACATTCAAAAGATCGAAGATCTCGAAGGACAAAGCCAAACTTACACGCGTGTTTTGAAATACGTTAAGGCCCGCGTCGCGGAAGAAACGCTGTACAAAATTCTGGGCGATCCGCGTACAGACGCGGCGAAATCCTCAGCGCCGCCGCCGGTCGGACGGGACGGCCGACCGATCGCTTCATCGCAACGTGTGCGCGTCTATTCCTTCACGGCCGATGAACGTCTCAATGCTATCCATGTCAGCGGTCCGGCCGACATTGTCGCCAAAGCGAAAAAGATTCTCGACGAACTCGACAAAGGCGACATGCCGATCTTCGGCGGCGAGCCTCTGATGAAAACCTACGCGACCATGCCGGGCACCGCCGACACCATCTCGAAATCGCTGATCGAAATCTTCAAGCCAAGCCAGAACTTGCGCATTTGGCCCATTGGCGCCAATCAGTTGATGGTATGGGCGGCGCCACAAGATCAGGTGGAGATCGCCAAACAGCTGGCGAACATCACTGAAGCGAAAGTGCCGGTAACCAAGTACGTGGCCCTGATGACGCTCGACGCCGGCAAAGTTTCGGCCCAGTTGCAAAAAATGTTCAGTGATCCGCTCAAGGGCGGACCATTTATCGGTGAAGATGAACGCAATGGCATCGTCATCAAGGGTACGGAAGAACAAGTGAAAGAGGTGGTGGAGGCGATCCGCGTGCTCGAGCCGCCAAGCGGTACGGGTGGCGGGATGCGGCGTGCGACGATCACCATTAAAGAAGGCAACGCAACCAATTTGGCCGAGACCGTCCTGCGAATGATGCAGGAGATGGGTTACAGCCCCAAGCTCATCAAGCCCGGCTTCGAGGAAGCGCCGACGCCGATGCCGAAAAAAGAAGCGCCTTCGGGCGATCCGTCCAAAGACAAGATCCACCTGCCTCCGCCGTTGCTCGACACGACCCTGGTTGCCGCGCAGCCGCTGGTCGATCCGCGCGATTCGCGGAAAGACGCTAAAGGCCCCGCGATTAGCGTCACGGCCGTTGGCAATCGACTGGTCGTAGAAAGCGACGATCCCGAGGCGGTGGCGAAGTTTGCCGAACTGGTACGCTTGCTGACGCAATCGCCGGGGGAAGGCGATTTCAGCGTTATTCGGTTGAAACGGGCCAATGCCGCCGAAGCGGCCCGCATCATCGATGCCTGGTTCAACGGCGCGCCTAAAGATGCACAGGGAGGCCGTGGTGGCAACCCGTTTGGTGGAGGGGGAGGGGCGCCGCCAGCCGCGCCTGAAAAAACTCGCGTTCGCGTCGTCGCCGATCCCGGCACGAATTCATTGCTCGTTCGGGCTTCGGCGGTCGATTTGATGACGATCAACACGATGCTGAAAAACGTCATCGACAGCGGCAGCGAAGACTCCGAAGCGCTCAGCAAGACGTACCTGATCAACTTCAAGAACGCCAACGCGATTGACGTCTATCACGTGATCCAAGACGTTTTCAAAGAATACACGAGCCAAGGTTCATCGAATTCATCGGGGGGCGGCGGCGGCATGAGCGGCGGCTTCGCCATGTTTGGCGGCTTTGGCGGCCGCGGCGGCGCTCCCGATAGTGCTCCTCGCACCAAGCAGGTGCAGCTTACCATGAGCTACGACGATCGGACGAATACGCTGATCGTTGCTTGCCCGCAGAAGATTTACGAGAACATCAGCGTCCTTGCCAAGCAGTTGGACGACGCCGCCAAAGACTCCGCTCGCACGGTCAAAGTCGTTTCCGTCAAAGGGATCGATCCGCTGCTGGTCCAGCAGGCGATTGATGCGATCCAGGGCCGTAAGACATTATCGCGGACCCAAAACGGCGCTATGCAACAAGGTGGTCGAACTGGCGGTATAAACGGCGGGGTTTCACCATTCGGTGGCGGCGGGCTATCACCCTTCGGCGGCGGTGGATTGTCGCCTTTTGGCGGCGGCGGCTTCTCACCCTTCGGCGGGGGAGGCGGGCAAAGCCCGTTCGGTGGAGGCGGAGGAGGAGGCGGCCGCGGCAATCGCGGCGGTGGTGGTCCTCTCCCCTTCAACGGAGACGAACGAGGGCCCGATTTTTTTGAACAACGGGGAACGGATGCCCCTTCAACAAATTTGCTCTACGATCCTCGACTCGAACACGCCCCCATCGCAACGCGCAACGTTCAACCGGTTGTTTTCGTACCGATTCTGAAACCGCAGTTCGTCGATTTCCGCCTGGCTGCCTTGCAAGCGGAGCCTAAGAAAGAGCCGGCCAAAGAAGAGGCGAAAAAAGAACCGGTCAAAGCCGATAGCAGCGACGAGCTACGTGCGCCGCGCGGCAATGTAAACATCGAAGCGCTCGAACAGCTTGGCGTTGTTGTTATCAGCACGACCAGTCAGGCCGATCTGGAAGAAGTGCTGAAGATCATTGAGCTGTTGCAGGCAAAGGCGAAAGATTCGGAAGCGATCATTCACGTTCATCCGATGAAGGTGGCCGACGCGACCAGCGTCGTCCATTACCTGAATATCGTCCTATCGCGTGTCCAGATTTTCTCCGGCGGCAATGTATTGGTGCCGGGTCAAAATCAGCAAAATCAGCAGGGCTTCGGGGGCGGTCAATTAGGCGGGTTCGGCGGCGGGCAGCTCGGCGGCCAGCAGCAGACGCAGACGATCCAAACCCCTCAGGGTTCGATCCTGCTGCTTGCGCTGCCTCGCTTCAATGCAATTTTGATCGGCGCTCCCAAATCACGCCTCGATGATGTAACCAAAGAAATCGACAAGCTCGACCAAATGACGACCAAACAGGGCCAGGTAACGCCCTTTCGGCTCAAGAAGGCGTCGGCGATCACGGTCTCGACGCAGGTGCAACAGTTCTACAGCCAACGCTACTCGAACGAAACGATCGCGCAGAATCAAATCCGCGTGACCTACGACATCAGCACCAACACGGTTTTCGTGCAGGCAGCGCCGGCCGACCTCGAAGAAATCCGCGATCTCATCGAGCGCATCGACAATACCGTGTCCGATGCACGCAACGAACTCCGCGTCGTTCGTTTGCGCAATGCGCTGGCCGATGAACTCTCGACTGTGCTCCTCCAGGCCATCACCAACGGCATTTATCCGCAATCGTCGCAACAGGGCGGCGGAGGCGGCGGTGGATTAGGTGGCGGCGGCGCCGGTGGTGGATTGGGAGGCGGCGGTCTCGGCGGTGGATTAGGTGGCGGCGGCCTTGGTGGCTTAGGCGGTGGGGGTCTTGGCGGCGGCGGACTCGGTGGCGGTCTGGGCGGCGGTGGACTAGGTGGTGGAGGCTTGGGCGGCGGCGGTGGCGCGGGTGGCGCCTCGGGCGGCCGTTCCTTCAATACGACGAAAACGACATCGCTGAACTTCGTCAGCATCAATGGCAAAGACAATGGCCTGCAATCGGGCATGCTCGAAGACGTTCACCTGACGGCCGATGTGCGCACTAACAGCCTGATCATCTCCGCCCCGGCGAAGACGATGGACCTCATCATGGCCCTGGTCCGCGATCTCGATGTGACTTCGGCTGCCAAAGCTCAAATCAATATCTTCTCGCTCAAGCGCGCTGATGCCGTACTCACCGCGAATCTGCTCAACCAACTCTTCTTCGGTGGAGGCGCTGCGGGAGGCGGCGGAGGCTTGGGCGGCGGAGGTGGCGGACTTGGTGGAGGCGGCGGCCTAGGTGGTGGTGGCGGCCTCGGCGGTGGATTAGGCGGCGGCGGGCTTGCGGGCGCCCTTGGTGGCGGCGGTGCAGGCGCCAACAGCGGCAGCAGGCCCTTGCTGTCTTTAACCGGCGTCCCATCGGATGGCGCCAACTTGATCTCGTTGCGCATTAGCGTGGATGAACGAACCAATTCGATCATCGCCGCGGGTACGCTCAACGATCTCGAAACCATCGGCGCGATCATTAGTCGGCTGGAAGATTCAGAAATTCGGCCCCGTGTCACCGAGGTTGTCAAACTCCGCAATGCGGCGGCAGCCGACGTCGTCAACGCCTTGCAAACGTTCTTGACGAGTTCGCTGGCGATCATTCAGAGCAGCAATCAATTGAGCGGCTTCCAGGAATATCGCCAAGCGGTGGTCGTGACGGCCGAGCCTGTCACGAATTCCATCCTCATCAGCGCCTCGATGGAATGGTTCCCACGTGTGATGCAACTTCTCGAACGGCTCGATCGTCAACCGCAACAGGTTGCGATCTCGTGCCTCATTGCGGAAGTGCATTTAACGAACACGGAGGAGTTCGGCGTCGAGATCGGCCTGCAAAGCCCGATTCTCTTCACGCGCAGCCTGGTGGGCACTTCGGGCACCGCATCTTTGACCAGCGCAGTGGGACAGGCGATTCCTTCAGGCACCACTGTGACCCAGGCGACTTCCATTACGGCCATTCCCGGCTTGAACTTTAATACCGCTCAGGCGGTACAAGCCGGCCTGCCGCAATCGAATCTGGCGAGCCCGCAAACGGTTGCGTTCCAAGGGCTCGGCAATCTCGGCGTGGGCCGAACGAACTCGAACGGAATCGGAGGCTTCGTCTTTTCCGGCGCCAGCGATACCGTCAACATTCTCGTCCGCGCCTTAAAGACGCAAGGGCGCATCGACATTCTCAACACGCCGACGATTCAGACGCTCGACAATCAGATGGGCATTGTATCCGTTGGTCAGATCTACCCGTATGTGACGGGCGGTCAGTTCACCGCGCTTGGTACGTTCCAGCCGAACATCACCTATCGCACCGATGTAGGCGTCACGCTTCAGGTTACGCCGCGCATCAGCCCGGAAGGCCGAATCTTGATGCGCGTCGAGCCTTCGATCATCCAGCCGATCGCAACGCCAATCAACTTGGGCAACAACCTAAGCGCTACGGCCTTCAACAACCAGTCGGTTCAGACAACCGTGTTGGCCGACGATGGCGAGACGATCGTCATCGGCGGTTTGATCTCGAAGAGCAACGAGCGCAACGAAAACAAGATCCCCTTCTTTGGCGACCTGCCGTTCGTCGGCGCGCTCTTTCGCTATCGCACACAATCGCAAGATAAGCGCGAGCTGATTATTGTGTTGACGCCGCGAATCATTCGTTGTGCGGAAGATGCCGACCACGTTGCATTGGATCATTTCAACAAGATGGATTGGAACTTGAAAGATGTGGAAAAGACAGTCGGCCGGGAGAATATGGATCTCATACTCACCAAGCCGAATAGCCGCCCGGGAGTCGTGCCCCCGACAGGGCCGATCCCGATGCAAGTGGTCCCGCCTACGCAAGAGTTGCCCCTGCCGAAAGCGTTGCCCCCGGCAGGCGGGATAACGACTTTGCCGTCTAGTGCTGATGTCGCTCAACCAGTAGTCGCTGATATGCCCGGCAAGGATGCCCCCCGAGAGAAGGAGTCTCGAAAATGGTGGAACGTCTTCAGCAACGGCAAATAAGCCGTCGAACGGTGCTTGCCGGATTAGCAGCGGCCGCCTGCTCTCCGCTTGGGTGTTTTGCGATCGGGAAACCCTTCGCGAAGAAAGAAGAGACGAAACCCGCCCCACAGGGTCGGCTCGTTTCGACTTGGGACAAGAAGGTGGTCTACGCACCCGATCCGTTCCGAGGCGGAGCGATCTCGCCCGGCATCGTCGGCCGCGTCTACCTTTTCGGGCCCGATGTGACAGTACCCTACATCGGCGACGGCTCGTTAAAGATCGATATCTGGGACAGCACCCCGCGCGGGCCGCATACCGGTCCCATTTTCACCGATTTCGTTGCATTCGACGCGGGAGCTTTGAAGGCCTTCGCCAAGAAAGATTTCGTCGGCGATGGTTACACGATCTTTTGTCCTTGGGCGTCCTATCGACCGGACATCGCGCAGATTTACATCATTCTCTGCTATACGACCGCGGCCGGAGTCGAGCTGTTCCATCAGAGCGGCACGTTCGCGATCAATCATTCGGATACTTCCGAACGTGTCAAGAAGGAGATGAATGCGGTCAGTTCGCGTCTCGTGAATTGAACCGTTTCAAAGTGATGTTCGCTTCCGAGCCACACACGTAAGGGCCAGGGCTTCTTTCTCCAGTGAGAGCCAAGGCGAGCCAGGAGCGTAAGCGACTGAAGATTCTGCATTATGCGTCGCATACGCTTCCGGCGCCGACCAGACTTATCAACGGCCCACGAGATTTGTCTCGTTGCTCATATCGGCAACTTCCTGCACGGCGCTGCGGACGATCTCGGCCATGCGAGGTTGCACGTGGTCTTTAAACATGTCGAGGTGCGCGGCGCGCAACGTAAACTCTTCCACCGGTTCGGTCGACCAAGGCTGCCATCCCTGCCATTCGACATACTCAACGGCATCTTCCCATTCTTCGATCACGTCAGACTGGACGAGCACGACCTTGCCCTTGAACTTACGTTCGGGCAAATAGCGATCATTGCCCCGTAACAAGGCATGGCCGACCTGGGTCAGAATCTGCTGCGGAATGACGTCAAGATCTTTGATCATCACATCTTCAAAAGGGTCAACCTTCACGCGATTCAAAATGCGCCGCCAGCGCTCTCGGGCATAGGCCCATTTCTGGCCGCGCGGCAACCGGATGAGGCGGGCAAGGTGGACGGCGGTCCGCCGTATCAACGACAACGGCCTGGGGTAGCCCGGCGCAAACATATCGACGACGAGCAATCGGGGCACTTCTTTGCCCATTGCTTGCAGCTGTAAGGCGACTGCCAATGCAATACGAGCGCCGACCGAATAGCCGCCGATGACATAGGGACCGGTCGGACATTCGGCCAGAATCTCTTTCACGTAGCGAGCGGCGATTTCTTCGAAGTTCTCAAGCGGCGGCTCCGAGCCGTCTACCCCGATCGCCTTCATGCCATAGACCGTGTATTCGGGGCCCAGGAGCCGAGCAAATTTATGGAACGTGAAAACGTGGCCGCCGACGCCCGCGATCAAGAAGAGCGGCGGCTGTGAACCGCCCGTTTGCAGCGGCACCATAGCGCCGCCTCCTCCCAACTCCAGTTTGCGGGTGATAACGTCAGCCAAGCCTCGGATGGTCGGCTTATCAAATAGAACTTCCAATGGTATGCGATGGCCCAATCGCGATTCGATACGGGACATCAGCACCGCTGCTAGCAGAGAATGCCCGCCTAACTCATGAAAATCATCCGTCACACTGATCGGGGTGATGCCGAGCACTTCCTCCCAGATAGGGAGCAATGCGGCTTCTGCATCGCTGGCGGCGGCCACCCGTTCGGCATCAGCGCGGGCGGATGAATCTACGGTCGGCGCCGGCAGGGCCTTGCGGTCGACCTTGCCGTTAGGTGTTTGCGGAAACTGTTCCAACTTCGTAAATGTGCCCGGAACCATGTAGTCGGGCAGCCGGCCTTGCGAAAACTTGCGCAGCTCAGCTGGAGTTGGGGAATGTCCGGCCTCACACCGGTAATAGGCGTGCAGCATCGCGGAAAACTCATCATCCGTACGTGCGGTCACGACTACCTGGGCCAGTCCGTCATGCTCTTCCAGCACTCGTTCGATTTCGTTCAACTCAATGCGAAAACCCCGAACCTTCACCTGATGGTCGACGCGGCCTAAACACTCGAGGGTGCCATCCAGAAGGTAGCGGCCGAGGTCGCCTGTCTTATACATCCGGGCATTCATGCCCTGAGGCGCAAACGGATCGGGAACAAAGCGTGCCATCGTCAGTTCATCACGGCCAAGATAGCCGCGCGCCAAGCCATCGCCTGCAATCCATATCTCGCCCACGCAACCGATGGGCATGATCTGTTTGCTAGTCGGGTCCAGAACGCGAATTTGCGTATTCAAGACCGGTTTGCCAATCAAAACACGATTGTCTAGTGGCGATACCCGGTGAATGATGGACCAGACAGTCGTCTCTGTCGGTCCGTAAACGTTCCAGACCTCGGCCGTTCGCTCGAGAAGCTGTTGCGCTAATTCCATGGAGAGCGCTTCGCCGCCCGTTAAGGCTTTGAGATTCCTTTTGCCCTTCCAACCCGCCGTCAGCAAAAAGCGCCAAGTGGCAGGCGTTGACTGCATGACCGTGATATCGGCGCGCTGAATCAATTCGAGCAATCGGTGCCCGTCGAGGGCCGTCTCGCGCGGCACGATCACGGAACGCGCTGCCGACCACCATCGGCAACCATGTCTCGACCGTGTGAATGTCAAATGACAGGGTCGTGATTGAAAGGATCGAATCACTGGCCTTCAAGCCCGGTTCATCTTTGAACGACCAGAGCAAATTGACGAGATTGCGCTGTTCCACTGCCACGCCGTTCGGCCGACCGGTCGAGCCGGAGGTGTAGAGCACATAGATCAAATTTTCCGGTTTCGACAGGGGCGCCGGGTTAGATATGGGCTGTCGAGCGATCGCTTCCGCATGCGCATCGATGCATACCTGACGAAGGCCAGCCACCGGCAGATTGTCCAACAAGTGGTGGTGCGCCACGATGATCGGCATCCGGCTGTCGCTGATGTAGAAGGAAAGCCGATCGGGCGGAAAATCGGGATCGAGAGGCACGTAGGCGCCCCCCGATTTCAGGATGCCAAGCATGGCCACGGGCATGTCGAGCGAACGTTCAACGCACAATCCAACGAGCGTATCCGGGCCAACGCCAAGCGTACGGAGGTGGTGGGCTAACTGATTCGCTCGCTCGTTCAACTGGCGGAAGGTGATTGTCTGTTCGCGAAACTGGAAGGCAACTGCGTGCGGCGTTCGCTCGACCTGTGCCTCCACCAGTTGATGCACACACAAGTCGCGCGGAAAATCGCCATTGGACTGATTGAACGAATGCAACAGCCGATCGCGTTCAGCGACTGGCATCAACGGCAACTCCGACAACTTAGCCTCAGGGCTCGCTGCGATGCCTTCCACTAATGTCGAAAAGTGGCCGATGTAACGTTCAATGGTTTCGGCATCGTAGAGGTCGAAGGCGTACTCGATAAAGCCGGCTGTGTGGTCGGGCCGTTCTTCGACTGTGAGAGTGAAATCAAACTTTGAGCCGACTCGCTCCATCAGGTCATGATTCCAGCTAAGGCCGCCGGCGGCTTCGCCGTGCAGGTCTTCACCTTGATAGATGAAGAGCGACTGGAAAAGAGGATGTCCGCCGGGCGTTCGTTCCGGCTTCAGTTCCTCGACCAGCTTTTCGAAAGGGACATCGCCATTTTGGATGGCGCCCGTCAAGGTCTCGCGGGCTCGGCCTAGCAAATCGCGAAAGGCAGGGTCGCCGCCCAAATCGGTTCGCAAGACGAGCGTATTGACGAAACAGCCGACGATGTCGCGGGCGGCGCTTGGCCTTGTTGTTACCGGAGAACCCACGCAAACATCACTCTGGCCCGTATAGCGGAACAGCAGCGTCTGAAATGCCGCCAGCCAGGTGATATAAGGCGTCACTCCAGCCTGTCGGCTCAATTCGGCAATGGCTTTGCTAACGGATGGGTTAATCTCAAATTTAACCGTTGTTCCTTGGAAAGTGCGTATAGCGGGCCGCGCCTTCGGATGCGGCGGCGCCAGGGGCGGAGGCGTTCCCTTTAATTTCTGTTTCCAATAAGCGATAGCCGCCGGGGTCACCCGTTCGCGCTGCCAAAGGCTGTAGTCGACGTAACGGACCGGCAGTTCCGGCAGGGCGGCCCCCTTGCCTCGGAGAGCGTCGGCATACGCTTCCCACAGATCGTTCAGCAGCACAACCCTTGAGGATTCATCGATGACAATGTGATGAATGGTCCAACAAAGCAAATGTTCATTGATGCCGAGTTTTACCACCCATGCTCGCCAGAGCGGCCCCTCGACAATGTTAAACGGCTGCCTGGCATCTGCCGCCAGCATGTCGCCCAGCTTCGCTCTTCGCATCGTCTCGTCCGGAAAAATCGCTCAACGCCAAACTGACCACCGAAGGGCTATGGATAATCTGTTCGGGCCAACCATCGACGCTTTCGAAAGTGGTGCGCAGCGAATCCTGACGGTCGACGAGCGCCTGCCAGGCCTTGCGCAAGGCTGTAAGATCGAGCGGCCCCTTTAGTCGGATCGCTTCGGAAACGTTGTAGATCGTGCGATCGGCAATGTTACGATCGAGGAACCAAAACCGCTGTTGAATGAGCGAAGCAGGTGCGCGGGAGATGTTGCCTTTACGCGGAATGTGGGTCTGGGACACACCGCTCACGGCCCGGCGAATTTCGTCGGCAAGAGCCGCCACCGTCGGCTTTTCAAATAAGGTCGGCAGAGTCAAATCCACGTAAAATTTATCCTGCAACTGCGCAATCGCCTGGGCCGCTCGCAAGGAATGCCCACCTAGCTCGAAGAAGTTGTCGTTGCGGCCTACCTTTTCAACGCCCAGCACCGGGCTCCATATCTGCGCGATCGCCGTTTCAATCTCATCCGCCGGTCGTTCGTAACCTCGCGAACGCTGTGCCGTTTCGGGCGGCAGCAACGCTGCCCGGTCTATTTTGCCGTTGGGCGTCAAGGGGAGACGCAGGGAGGAAGACCGAATGGGCTGGGACCATGTATTCAGGGAGGGTCGCGGAGAGATGCGCGGCTAGCCCGGCTTCGACCTGAGTGCGATCCACCGGATCAACACTGATATAGGCTATCAAATAATTCTGCCCGCCGCCATCCTTGAAAGCCTTGACAGCCACCTCCGATACACCCGCGACCTGACCGATGACTGCTTCGATCTCTCCTGCTTCCACCCGGAAGCCACGAATCTTCACCTGGGTATCAGCCCGGCCGAGGAACTCAAGATTGCCGTCTGCGAAATATCGAGCAAGGTCGCCCGTCTTATAAAGTCGTCCATTTTGCGCCGGATAGAACGGATCGCGGATGAAACGCTCTTTTGTCAATTCTTCCCGATTGAGATAGCCATCAGCCAGGACATCGCCGCCGATGTAGAGATCGCCCGGAACGCCGACCGGAACCGGCTGAAGGCGCCGGTCGAGAACGTAGTAGCGAGCATTGCGAATCGGCTTCCCATACGGGATGCTTGGCCATTTGGGGTCAACGCTTTCGATGGGATACCAATTCGACCAAATCGCCGCTTCCGTAGCGCCCCCCAGGCTGACGACGCGAGCATTGCTGAACGCTGCGCGTATGACGTCGGGAATCGCTACGGGAATCCAGTCGCCGCTTAGCAAAACCAGCCGTAAGCGGGAGACATCAAAGCCACCTGCATTCGAGCGTGACTTGCTCCGGATAAAAGGAGTCAACTGCGCCAATGCGGCGGGCGCGGAATCCCAGATGGTGATTGGCTCTGTCCGCATGATGTGAAGCAGCTGCGCGGGATCGCGCAATTCGGCTTCAGATGCCACGCGAATGGAACCACCGGCCCCCAGCACGCCGAAAATATCGTAGACGGAAAGATCAAAACTGAGCGAGGTTACAAAGAGAACTTGATCCGAAGGTCGGACTTCGAATGTTTCATTTACCCAATTCAGAACATTGGCCACCGGCCGATGGCGCAGGATGACCCCCTTGGGCCGGCCCGTTGAGCCCGATGTATAGATAACATAAGCGCGGTCATCGAGCGTAGCAGCAGATTCGGGTTTCTCCGAAGGTTGACATTGCAGTTCTGACGAGAGCCGGTCGAGGCAGAAATATTTGGATGCGCAGGTGGGCAACCGTTCGAGGAGCGCTGATTCCGTCAGCACGGCTGGCGCACGGAGATCGTCCAGCATGAATGCCAGCCGGTCTTTGGGGTAAGAGGCATCGAGTGGAGCATAGGCCGCATCCGCCTTCAGCACCGCCAGTACGGCCACGATCATCTCTTTAGACCGTCTCACGCAGACACCGACAAAAGCCCCGCGTATCACTCCCTGGGCTTTCAGATAATGAGCCAATCGATTCGCTTGTTCGTCAATCTGGCGATAACTGTATTCGCGACCGCCGGCGACGATGGCGATCGCGTCCGGCGTCGTTCGGGCAAATTGTTCGAACCCCTGCTGAATGAGCCCTAAGTTGTCCGGCGCGACTCCTGTCGCATTCCAATCAACGATGATTTGCTTCCGTTCATCTTCAGCGAGGATCGGCAGAAGTTCCACCGCTTCGTCGGGCGCGAGGCAACCCGCGCGCAGAATGGTCTGGAAATGGCCGGCGAGCCGCTTCATATGAAAAGCGTCAAAGCGTTCGGCGTTATATCGAATTGTTGCCGCCATGCCGTCGCTGGATCGCTTCAACTTCAGGTCAAGATCGCAGTCGGCTCCCTCTTGGTCGAAATGACTTCCAAATCGGAAACCGACTGAATGAGACGCTTTTCGGACGGCAGAACGTTTACCTTCATTCAGGCAGCGAAGCACTTCGCGAAAACTTGGATTGCCATCGAACCGAACCTCGGCGACCAAGCAAGAAGAATCGATCGAAACATCGAGCGCTATTTCTTCGGAAGAAGTGTAGCGATGTAAAACGACGACGAACGCGCTTGAGCGCAATCTCCGCCTCACGGCAAGCCATTTTCAGAGAGAGCGTATGGAGATCTTCGACAACAGCCGCCGAAAGCTCAAATGCGAATTCTTCGCATCGGGCGGCAGTTGCACATGGTCCAGGGCGGGCAAATGGAATTTGCAGCAAGGCTTCGCAAGCCTGCTGCCTAGGCGGAGAGTTTACCAACTTTTCCTCCGAACGGACGTTGCGGGCCAACGCCTTTTTTTCCAGCGGGATCATCCTGGATTCCAGCCCAACGGTAAGATTCATCAGATTTTCTCAGTCGCCCGTTGGCACGCGGCTTGCGCTAATTTAGCAAATGTGCGAGATTCGCGAAGCCATTGCCTTGGTTAATTTGAAATTCATTGTTCCGCGAAGAACAAATTCTGCCGCTGACGCCGCGCCCCCAAGCCTTGGAAGGGGATGCCTGAAGAATCTAAAACAAGTCCTGTCTAGCAGATAAACCAATTCAAAATTTTTCGGATCATCACGCAATCTGAGATTCCCGTGTGCCGCGGCAATTGAATATAGGGCACGATTTTTAACGATGCGGACTGAAAGCGAAGCGTTTTTCATTTTTTGCCAATGCAATCTCTTAACCGTTTCATCTCGTCTTGATTTGAAACGTTTGCAGAATGCCTTTTCTCTTGTTCGAGGAGTATGCATGAAACATCTCTTTTGGCTTGTTCCGGCTGTCGGAGCGGCGCTAACCTCCGGAATAATGATCACACAGGAAGTGGTCTCCGCTCCCGTTCCTATGTCTAATGAGCTCAAGACCGCCACGACCTTGCCGATCTCCCGCGTCATTCTCTTCTCTTCGGGCGTGGCTCATTACAACCGCACCGCCGAAGTGGAAGGCGAAGCGCGTATCGACCTCACCTTCCCCGAACAAGACATCAACGATTTGATCAAGTCGATGACTCTGCAAGATTCTTCGGAAAAAGGTCGCGTCTCGGCCGTCACTTATGACAGCCATGAGCCCATTGATCGCACCCTCCAAAGTTTCGCGATCAATCTGAACAACAATCCGACGTTCTCGCAGATTTTGACGCAGGCACGTGGTGAGAAGGTCGAAGTGGTGATGCAGCAGAATGCGGTCGGCCAGCCAGGAACGCTCACCGGTTCGATCATCGGCGTGGAACATCAGAAACAGGCTGCCAAAGACGGGGCGATCGAGGTTGAGGTGTTGAACCTTTGGTGTGCCGAAGGCGTCCGCAGCGTCAAGCTCAACGAAGTGCAGCGGCTGCGCTTCCAGAATCCGGTTATCGAAAACGAATTCCGGCGAGCTTTGGAAACTTTATCACTAGCGCATGACACGCAGAAGAAGGCAGTCAGCCTGCACTTCAGCGGCGAAGGCAAACGTAAAGTCCAAGTCGGTTACGTAACCGAAAGCCCGATCTGGAAAACCAGCTACCGTTTGGTGCTCGACAAGAAAGAGAAGCCCTATCTGCAAGGCTGGGCCATTGTCGAGAACCCGACGGACGAAGATTGGACGGGCGTCGAGATGGCACTCGTCAGCGGTCGCCCAATCTCGTTCCGGATGGACCTCTATAACCCGCTTTACATCAACAGGCCCTTGGTTGAGCCCGAGCTGTTCGCTTCGCTGCGGCCGCCGACTTATACGGGGGCAATGGCCCGTAAGGAACTTGAGCAGGTCGAGGCGGCGGATCAACTGCAAATGGCCAACGCTAAGAAACCACAAGCGCAAAACAAGGCAATGGAACGCAAGGACGCACAAGGCGGCTTTGGAGGAGGCCGACGCGGCGCTGAAGCCGATGGATTGGCTCGAGAAAAAGCTGCCTTCGCCAATGGAGTCGCTGATCGGATGAATGAAAAATTGGAAGTCGGCCGCTCCGCTCCGTCGGTGGCTACCGCCTCGGCCCTCGGCGATTACTTCCAATATGTGATTGATCAACCGGTGTCGCTCGGCCGGCAAAAGTCAGCCCTGTTGCCAATCATCAACAAAGATGTCGAAGCCAAACGGGTCAGCATTTACAACCCGAGCGTGCAAGTGAAAAATCCGCTGCTTGGCTTGAAGTTCAAGAACACCACCGGTAGCAATCTTTCCCAGGGCCCGATTACCGTGTTTGAAGGATCCACCTATGCGGGGGACACGCGCGTGCTCGATCTTCAGCCGAACGAAGAACGCCTCGTCAGCTATGCCGTCGATCTAGGCACCGAAATGTCGATCAAGAATGGCAATAATTCTTCGCGCATCACCAAGGTGAAAGCGGTCAAAGGAATTGTCTCGACCGAAACACTCATTCGCGAAGAAAAGATTTACGACATCAGCAATCGGTCAGAAACGGATCGGACTTTGTTGATCGAACACCCCAACCGTAAGGGGCAGGGCTTCGTGTTCAAAGGGGACCACAAACCGGCCGAGGAAGCGGCCGATGTGTTCCGCTTTGAAGTTGCCTTGCCTTCGAAGAAAAATCAGAGCTATACGGTTGTGGAAGAGCGCAGCCAGGGTGCTTCCGTGACTCTCACGAACGGGACTGAAAACCAGATTCGCTTTTTCCTGTCTCTCAGCGAGGCTTCGCCCGAGTTGAAAGCCCGTCTCCACGAGGCGCTCGCCCTCAAAGCCAAATGGGACGACACCCGCCGGGATATCGCGACGATCACCACCCGCGTCCAGACCATTACCCAGGATCAGAACCGCATTCGCCTGAACCTGCGCGAGGTGCCGAAGGATTCTGAAGCGTACAAGCGCTATCTCGACAAGTTCGACGCCCAGGAAAAAGAGATGGATTCCTTGCACGCCAAGTTGAAGGATCAACAGGAAACCGAACACTCTGCACAGGTGACCTATGAGAACTACCTGCGTACCGTCGGTGATTGAATCTAATAGTTGATTGCCATTCAGCCCTTTCGCCCACAGCAGTCTGTTCCGCACATGCGCGTAGCTGGATGCCCAACGATCCCAGTCGTTGGGCATTTTCTTTTCACGTCTATGCTAAGATGCTTCCCAAAATTGAGAATGAGCTAATAGGTTGATTTTCCAACGGTTATTTGCGTTTTTGCTTGAAAAAAAGGCACGCATTCATATATTTCTAGTTTGTCGTTTGCCCCATCCCAAATGCTCGCAGGGTCTTAATTCCGGTGAGAACTACAGCAATTCCCGTCCAACCTGCCCCCAGTAAAAGTTCTTCGCGCAATGGTACAAAGAGCCAACTCGAGGTGAAGCGAATGCCGACAATTAAACTTCGGCGAATCGACTGCACCACGGCCAACGCGGCGAAGCAGCTGGCTGACTTACGCCATCAGTTCTCCAACCAGGGTAATGTCGTTTCGCATGCCGGAAAGAAATTGACCCAAGCGGTGTTCGGCGAAGCTTTACCCCCGGTCAAGGCCGTGGCACGCATCTGCGACGATGTCAAAAAACGCGGACTGCCAGCGGTGCTTCACTACACCGAGCAGTTCGACAAAGTTCGCCTGACGCCGAAGATGGTTCGCGTGTCCGCCGACGACATGGCCAATGCCTTCAAAGCGGCCGACCCGGAATTTATCGACACGGTTCGGCGTTGTCGCGATAGCGTTTTGCAATTTCAGCTTGGATTGCTGAACAAGGACGCGATCATGAGCGTCTCCGAGCATTATGAACTGCAACTTCGTTTTCGCCCGTTAAAGCGGGTTGGCATCTGCATCCCCGGCGGCGCCGCCGCTTATCCGTCCACTCTTCTGATGACCGTTCTCCCAGCGCAGGCAGCCGAGGTGAAGGAAATCGCCGTTGTCATGCCCCCGACGGCGAATGGCGCCGCCAACGCCGACATGCTAGCGGTTTGCCATGCCCTTGGAATTAAGGAAGTCTACCGGATCGGCGGCGCTCAGGCGGTCGCTGCATTGGCCTACGGCACCGATGAAACGCCTGCCGTCGATATGATCGTCGGCCCAGGCAATATCTTCGTCGCACTGGCCAAGCAATATGTGTACGGCCAGGTGGCCATCGACTGTGTAGCTGGGCCGAGTGAAATTGTGATCGTCGCCGACGACTCAGCGTTGCCGGAATTCATCGCCTGCGACATGATCGCGCAAGCGGAGCATTCGCCGGGCGTTGCGATTGTTGTTACCTGGAATCCCGATTTGATCAACGAAGTCGAAAACGAGCTGAACAAGCAAGTTGTCAAGCTGCATCGAGGTGAACTCGCGCGAGCCAGCTTGCAGGATTTCGGAGCGGCGATCTTGGTGAAAGATGCCGAAGAAGCGGCCGTTGTCGTGAACCAGCTCGCCACCGAACATCTCCATGTTCAAGTACGCGATCCCGAAGCGTTCGCCGATAAGATTGACAATGTGGGCGCCATTTTCCTGGGGCAGTTCACGCCGGTTGCCCTCGGTGACTACGCCGCAGGCCCATCGCACGTGCTGCCGACCGGCGGGACCGCTCGCTTCTCCAGCGGCCTCAATGCCAATGACTTCCGCCGGCGCACCAGCATTATGAGCTATACCCGCAATGGCCTGCGCGAGATTGCCGACGACGTGATCTATATGGCCAACAAAGAAGGGCTCGGGGGACACGCATCCAGCGTCGAAATCCGCCTGCGCGATCTGATCCCTTCGCCGCGCCCGCCCAAGAAAGCCGCGCCGAAGGTTAAGAAGTAAGCGATGACCCAAGCCGGAATCGTAAGCGCCGCTATCGTCGCTCACGCTTCCGGCTCAGATTTTTTTGCCATCCTTTTTTGTCATTTATTCATTCCCCCTCGTTCGACTAAATTCAATGGCTGGCGTTCGATCCAACATACTCGCGATGGCAGGCTACGTGCCCGGCGAACAGCCGCGCGAAGATGGCATCATCAAGCTCAACACAAACGAGAATCCCTACCCGCCTTCGCCGCGCGTTATCGAAGCGATCCAAAACAGCTTGTCCGCCGACCGACTGCGAAAATATCCCGAAGCGCTGGGGCACACTTTTCGTCAGACCGCGTCTAGAGTTTTGAAGATCGATCCCGATTCAATCATCATCGGCAACGGCTCGGACGACCTGTTGACCATGCTGACCCGAACGTTCGTCCCCGAAGGCGGCTTGATCGCTTCGCCCACGCCGAGCTACATACTTTATCGTAGTCTGGCCGAAATTCAGGGCGCCCGGTTCGTTGCCGTTCCATTCACGCAAGACTGGCAACTGCCGGATCCTTGGCCTGTCATGGATGCTCACCTGACCTTTTTGCCGAACCCCAATTCGCCATCGGGGACCGTGGTTTCTCATGAGGCAATTCGCCGATTGGCAGAGCGATGTAAAGGCCCCTTGGTGCTCGACGAAGCCTACGTAGACTTCGCTGACTCGAACGGGCTTTCGTTGGCTAGCAAGTCGATCATCATCACACGCAGCTTTAGTAAGTCGTATTCACTCGCCGGCATCCGTTTTGGCTTCGGCGTCGCCGACCCCGCCTTGGTTTGCGAACTGGTGAAAGTAAAAGATTCCTACAACTGCGATGTACTAAGCCTGGCCGCCGCGTCGGCAGCAATCGAAGATCAAGTTCATCTGCAAAAAATGCGGGGCATGATATGGCAAACGCGCGAACGCTTGGCAAGCAAGCTTGCCGAACTTGGCTTTGAGGTTACGCCCAGCCAAGCCAATTTCGTCTGGTGCCGTCGCTTCGATCAACCGGTCAAGCCAATCTACGAACAGTTGAAAGCGCGTAAGATCCTGGTGCGTTGGATGAATTATGCCGGTTATAGCGACGGACTGCGCATCTCTGTCGGGACCGATGAAGAAATCGACAAGTTGCTGCAAGAGACTGAAGCGCATCCTTTAGCGTAAGATCTCCGCAAACGTCCTCGTTTGACGCCCCGCCAAAGTCTCGTTTGACGCTCCGCGAAACCCCTCGTTTGACGCTCTGCGTCGAACGTCTTCTTCGACGCTCTGCGTCGTTCACCCCCATGAACCGCACCTCCGCTATTCACCGTGAGACCAAAGAAACCAAAATCGATCTGCGCGTCGATCTCGATGGCACAGGCCAAAGCGAAATCGATACGGGCATCGGCTTCTTTGACCATATGCTCACCCATCTAGCTCGGCACGGTCTGTTCGACCTGAAAATCTCAGCCATTGGCGATCTACATATCGATGCCCATCACACCGTGGAAGACGTCGGCATCTGTTTCGGCAAAGCACTTGTTGAAGCGCTTGGCGACAAGTCGGGCATCCGACGCTACGGCCATGCCATCATCCCAATGGATGAGGCACTCGTTACCAGTGCTATTGATTTAAGCGGTCGGCCGTTTCTGGTGTGGAAAGCAAACATCCCGAATGAAACGCTCGGCACGTTTCACTCATCGCTTGCGCGGGAATTCTGGCAGGCTGTGGCGTCAGCCGGGTTGCTGAACTTGCATGTCGTCGCTCATCACGGTCAAAATGCTCATCATCTGATCGAGACGATTTTCAAAGCGACCGCTCGCGCTCTACGGCAGGGCACCGAAAGCGATCAACGGGCTGCGGGCATACCGTCCACCAAAGGCGTGCTTTGAGATTTGTAACTGGGTGACTTGGCCCCGAAAGCGCTCCGCTGCGCAAAGCTTTCGATGTTGCGGGAAGTTGATCGAACCTTTCGCGTGCTTCGCTCGGCGCGTACGTTCTAATACGCGCGAAGTGTTTCAGAAAGCCCCATCGATTTATTGTGTCGATTGTAACAGCAATGATCGTGTTCTGGGCGTGAGTTAGCTGACGCGCGAGCGAAAGCACGATTTCCATTTTGAGCGCACCTAAGCTGATATATGCCGACAATTGCCGCGCAGCCGTTGGAAGAGATTCGACCACGGATAACACTGATTACACGGATACGATCCAAAAAGGCGCTGCATAAAAGTGATTCTTATCCGTGTGTTCAGTGTTATCCGTGGTTGAAATTCTTCTGCGAACGTTTCAGCATTGCGAGCGGAAATACAACTTTCGATTCACCAGAATGGGCTGGCAAATGCGTTCAGCGGGTGCGCCAACGGATTTTGGCAAATCGGAATCACGTCCTTCCCACCCTCCCCCCGGCTTTGCGGGGGGAGGGCAGGGTGGGGGGAAAGGCCTCGCCTGCCAAGCCATTCGTTTATGGGCAAGGCGCTCTGCCCCCACCCTGCCCTCCCCCTGCAAAGCCAGGGGGAGGGTAAGAAACTCTCCGCGCTTATTTCGACAATTCACCAGAATCGGCTGGCGAATGCGTTCAGCCCCTACGCTAGACAACCTCGAAATCGTGTTCTAAGTTTCGAGGCCGATTTGTTTGTTCCGTGGGAGCATGGACATGCGTTTCAATAACGAAGGTTTGGCCTTCACCGATCAGCACGTGGCCGGCGAGGCAACGACACTTACCGGCGAGACTCCGCCCCCGACACCTAACACCGGCCGAGTTTTCGAATCGCTCACCGATGTGATCGTCGATGTCCAGCTCGATTCCAAGCATCCCGTGACCTTGGTCGATGGCTACATTCCCTTGCTAAATAAGCCTTCATCCCCTGCCGCATTTGGCTTCCTGAATCCGCCGATTGAATCGGATGAAATCGGCCGCCTTGGCAACTATCGGGTGCTCAGCTTGCTCGGCAAAGGCGGAATGGCTTTCGTCTTTCTTGCGGAAGATCTGAGCCTGCGACGACGGGTCGCCCTCAAGGTAATGAAGCCGGATCTGCAGCACGATCCCTCGGCCGGACAACGCTTTCTGCGCAAGGCGCGCACGCTCGCATCGATCCGTCACGATAACCTCGTAACCGTCTTCCAAGTCGTCAATGACGAGCGCGATCTACCTTGCGATGGAGTGGCTGCAGGGCCATACGTTAGAAGACTGGATCGAAAAGAACGGCATTGCCTCAGTGCCGGACATCTTGCGGCTAGGACGCGAGATCGCGACCGGTCTTGAAGTCATCCACCGTAATGGCTTGATCCATCGCGATTTGAAACCGAGCAACCTTTGGATCGAGCAATCGAATCGGCGGATCAAACTTCTCGATTTCGGTCTGGCTCGGCCTATCGAAGATGACGCCAAATTCACCATGTCGGGCAACATCGTCGGCACTCCTGCCTATATGTCGCCGGAGCAGGCTCGCGGCGATCGGATCGACGCCCGCAGCGATTTGTTCAGTCTCGGCGGCGTTCTCTACTTCCTGGCCTCCGGCAAGCTGCCCTTCCAGGCCGACTCGGTGATGGGAATGCTGACCGCGCTGGCTGTCGCCGATCCGAAGCCAATCCGCGAGTTGAACCCGCGGCTGCCGCGCGAAGCAGCCGACTTGATCATGCAGTTGCTGGCGAAGAAAGTCGAACGCAGGCCGGCTTCTGCCCAGGAAGTAGTAAATCGGCTTGAGCATTACGAAAAAAATCTGGCAGCCCCGGCGCTTGAATTGAATCGCGGTGATTCGTCGACCCTGGTGACGGTTCCCGTAATGGTGGCAAAGTCAGGCGAAGAAAGTCACTCGCCGCGCTCCATCCGAAAACTGGTGGCCACGATTGCCATCAGTGCCTTTGTCTTTGTCTGTTGCCTGGCATCGGGTGTCATGACACCGAATGCGGCGCCCGCGATGTCGAGAAGCCTGAGCCGAAGCCGCCAGTGGAAGCGGCCGTCAAACCCACTGACAAAGGTCAGCCGCTACCGGTTGAAACAGTCAAAGTTTTGTTGCCGGCCGCCGCGTTTGCCCCTTCCGCCGACGCCGCAGCCTCCAGCAGCAGTCAAGCAGATAGTTCGAGACATTATTCCAACACCGCCGGCCGAGATGAAGTTGCCGGAAATGAAGCCGGTTTATTTAAACGATCTGGAGCCTTATTTTACTCGAGAATGGCTCCGCGTGCCGCCGGAACCGCCACCCCCGCCGAAAGGGGGCGGCCCGCCGCCGAACCCGATAACGGGTCTACAGATCAAAGGTAAAACGCTCGCACACGGACTCTTTATGCATCCACCACTGCGCGCCATTGGAGGAAGTTCGGCGGTCACTTATCGTTTGGAAAAGAAGTTCAAGACCTTCCGCGGCGAGGTTTCACTAAACGATGGCCCGCGTTCCAGCGATACGCCCCTGCAATTTTCGATCTACGGCGATGGTCAATTGCTTTGGAAGTCTCACGCGGTGCGGTCACAGGCGGATGCTCACAGTTTCGATGTCTCAATCAACGGCGTGAATGAACTCACTATTGAAGTCAGTTGCCCGGGCGAGCCGCGCGGCGGCCATGCCGTCTGGGTCGATCCGCATGTGTGCAAGTGACAACTCGAGTTGCACAGTGTCGATCAACGGAAATGCTCGTTGAAAACTTTAATCGTCTGCGCGGCAGCCATCTTTGAATCGGGATACGCTTGCGCTTCCGCGGACAGATAGCCGGTGTATCCAATGTCGCGTAGCGCCTGGGCAATCGGCTTGTAGTCGATGTGACCATTGCCGGCCGGTCGGCGGTTCGAATCGACGAAGTGAACGTGGCCAATGAAACCTCTGGCCTCACCGATCGCGGCGGCCGAATTAGCCTCTTCGATATTCATGTGAAATAGATCGGCGAGGATTTTCACGTTGTCAGTCGCGAGCGTCTTCAAAAAGGCCGTGGTCTCACCTATTGTTGTGAGTAAATTAGTCTCATAACGATTAAGCGGCTCATAAAGTACCGGGACATTGTAACTGTGCGCGTGTTCGCCCAAACGGTTGAGAGCGGCGCGCAAATAGTCTAAGGCCGACTCTTTCGAAACGCCGTCACCCCATCGGCCCTGCATCGAACCGACAATTGCGGGGCGCCAGGGAGCCGGCGCGATCAATCATGGCGGTGATGAATTCTTCAGCGCGGGCGCGGATGCCGGCATCAGGGCTGGTTAGTGATAACTTTTGACGCAGCCAGCCGGCGCCAGTCCCCATGGCTGCCAACGCGATGTGGTTTTCCTGCAACAGGCCGCGCAGTTGTTCGACTTCGATTGCGTCAGGGCTTGGCGGGAAGATCTCAATCGCATCGAATCCGAGCTTTGCGGCTTGGCGAATGCTGCCAGGTAAGTCGTCCCAAAATACAAACGGTCCACCCTTCGCTTCGGGCACTAGGCTGATCGTGACGCTTGATTTCATGAGGACTCCCTGCTGAGTTTTGTAGCGGCAGGCCTCCCGGCCTTTCAAGGTCCGGCAGGCCGGAAGGCCTGCCGCCACACTTTTAGTAACAGAACTCTCACTAATTTTCTTGTAGGAACGGGCCCCCTGCCTCATTATTACACACAACTGATTGCGGTCATTGGTTTCGAGCCTGAAAGGCTCATTCTGTCAGCCCAGGCCTCCCACCCGGCTTTGCCGGGTCGGAGGCCTGGGTTCATCGCCGCCTCTACCCTTTCGGCCCTGTAAGGGCCGTTCATTCGCAACATCTCGACAAACGAATTTTTGAAGGAATATCAAGAAATCAATCGCCCTTACGGAGCGACTGCAGATGATTTTAGCCCGAACGGCCCTTACAGGGCCGCTGTACGTGGATTCTCGCACACCCAGGCCGTAGTCCCTTTCAGGGACTACGGCCTGGGCTGATAGAACGAGCCTTTCAGGCTCGAATCTAAAAAGCCCAGCTGGCTTTTTGTAACGATTAGGCCTGCCCCCACACTAATGGTTCCCTACTGCACTTCAACGATTGCTTTCACCACACCGGTTTCCGGCTTCAGCCATTTCGGGAATTCGGCGATCATCCTGTCCAAAGGAACTTGGTGGGTGATCCACGGTTGAGTATCGATGCGTCCTTCTTCGATCAGACGAACAATGCGGGCGAAATCAGACGAAAGTGCATTGCGGCTTGCCAATAATGTCATTTCGCGACGATGCATCAGCGGATGGCCGAACTTGATCTCCTGCGTCGTGATGCCAACAAAGACCAGCCGGCCGGCGAAGCCAACGTAGTTGAGCGCGTTCGCCATTGACCCCGCGTTGCCGGTCGCGTCAACGACAACATTGCCAAGTTTGCCGTCGGTCATTTCCGTGAACATTTTCAATTCGGAACCATCGCCTTTAGCAAGAATGGTTTCCGCAACGCCCATCCTGTCGCGGACAAAGTTGAGTCGGCCTTCGTTGATATCGACGACGATGGTTCGAGCGCCGGAAATGCGGGCAAATTCGACCACGCTCAAACCGATTGGACCAGCGCCAATTACAAGAATCGTTTCGTCGGCTTTGGGGTTGCCACGATCGACGGCGTGACAGCCAATCGCCAAGGTCTCAACCAGCGCCAGTTGTTCGAATGACAGTTTGCTTGAAACGTGGAGCTTGCGAGCCGGAACGGTGAAGAGCGGACGTAGCCCTCCGTCGCAATGGACGCCAAGCGTTTGATGATTCTCGCAGCAGTTCGTATGGCCGCGAATGCAAGAGTAACATTTCTGGCAGTTGATATATGGTTCGACGGCACAACGATCGCCGGGCTTTACGTTGCTCACTCCGTCGCCAACGGCAAGCACCTCGACGCCGAGCTCATGGCCGGGAATGCGTGGATAGCTGAAGAAGGGCATTTTGCCGAGATAGCCTGAATAATCGGTGCCGCAAATGCCAACGCGGAAAACGCGAACCACTGCCTCGCCGGGTGCGGGCGCCGGGGGTTCCGGCACATCAATCAGGCGAAACGACTCAGGTTTTTCAAGCAGCACGGCACGCATGATCGATCTCCGGGAGTGGTATCTGCTCCATCGTATGTTTCGCGTTCACATTGTCGAGCGAGGGTATGGATGGCGATGGCATTTACAATCTACTGGCGGGAAGGATAAGAACAGTCGCTACGTTCGTATCAAACCACGTCGAAATCGCTTGACGCATTCAACTCATCCCACCGGTTTTTTCAGCATTTCCGTTCACTGGCTAAAAACTTGGCGGCGAGCAAAGTGCGGTCATCCTTGGCCGGGGCGTTTTGAGTGAAGAGTCGGAGGTCGTCAATGATGGCATCAACCATCGCCTGAGCGCTCGCCGGGCAAGCGGCAAGCGCCAGGTCGAGGCCTTCGATGCCGAATTCCACCCCTTCCGCATTGGTCGCTTCGGTAACCCCATCCGTACAGAAAATCAACTTATCGCCGGGCATCAGTGGCAACGACTGTTCGGGGTATTTTTCCCGGTCGGAGATGCCGAGCGGGAGGTGCTTCTTGCCTTCAAGCGTCTGACGGCTGCCATCGGCACACCGAATCAATCGCGGCGGCACATGCCCGGCATTGGAATAAGTAAGCGTCGCGCCATCGGGATCATAGATCGCGTAGAACGCAGTCACAAAACTGCCAAACGCGCCAGTATAGTGCGCCGCCAAATGGCGGTTGAGATGCGAAAGCAACAGTCCCGGCGGTGAAGGCGGCCCCGTATATGTTTTCGTTAGGCTATGCGTGATCGCCATGAGAACCGAAGCCAGCGCACCGTGACCGCTCACGTCGGCAATGAGAATGCCCCAACGCCCTTTTGGAAGCGATAATATGTCGTAGTAGTCTCCACCAGCGCCAGACGATGGCTGATAGTAAACCGCCATGTCAAGCGTTGGGATATCCGGAAGATGACTCGGCAGGATTGACTGCTGCATCTCCGCGACCATGCTCATTTCGTGTTCGCTTGCTTCATGCAGAGCTTGCATCTTCTTCGATAAGAGGGCCGTATGCGTCGCCCGCCCGAACAGGTTGCTCATCCAAACCAGATCGGGGAATCGCTCCGGCGCAAAGGCTTCGGGCTCTTCGCGAGTGGCGATCACCATATTCATCGCTAAACCGCCATCGTAGAGCGGGATGGCAATCAGTGACTGTTGATCGTCGAGATAACCCGCTGCGGGATCGTCAGGCTCCAGATCGATCATGTCGAGGATTCGTGCGTCCCCCGCGTAAAGTAGTTCTGCAAACAGGCCGCCGTGGATAACCGGTAGCCGATGCGGTTCCTTCCAAGGGTCGTTCGATTCGGCCCACGTGCTGCAACGGCTGATGCGAACCTGCGGATATTCCAAATCGCGGCGGCTTATTGAAATTCGGCGAGCCGTGGGGAACAGCTGGGCCATGTGCCGAGAGTAGACTTGATACATTGCCTCGGGATCGTTTACCCGGCTCAACTCGCGCATGACGTCGACGGTGATTGCCAGCCGTTCGCGCCAATCGAGCGTCGGCGTCGTAAAAAAATCGGCTTCCACCTGCATGATGCTCGGCCTCCGCCTCCAGTAGACACACTTTCGCAGTGAGCTTCAAGCGGATATGGGCAGGAAATTAGAGAAAGGTTTTCAGCGAATCCAAAAGAAATACGAGTTAGCCGCGACGCGAAGGCTTTGCGCAGCGGAAGCGCTTTCGGTAAACAAACGCTCCGCTGCGCAAAGCCTCCGCGTCGCGGCTAACGAATTGTTGCTTCACGAAAGTAACGATTACGTTCATCGCTTGACCCCCGGCGGCAAGAGCGACGCTTTCGACCAGGCGGGATGCGCCTTCAGCCCGGCGGCGTACTCCGTCAGGCGATCGGCGACGATCCCCTTTTCGATCAATTCGGTTTCCGGGACGCGCCCAGATCCTTGGTGTCCAACATCCAACGGTCGAGCGCGGCGCGAAGCTCTTTTAGCTTTTCTTGTTGGGCTGGTGAATCCACCAGGTTGTTTACCTCGTGTGGGTCGTCTTGCGTGTCGTAGAGTTCTTCTTTCGGCTTCACCGGCGCAAACCATAGTTTCTGGACGTCGTTTAACTTCCCGGCCTCGTTCCATTTGCGCATGACCTGTAAAGTCGGCATCAGCTCGGCATAGCCGATGTATTGGGCATAGGGGAGCTCTGGATAAAAATTGCGGATGTACTTATAGCGCTTGTCGCGCACGGCGCGGATGCGATCAAACGTCTCATCCATGCGATCGCGGCAGGCGTAAACGTAGGATCGTTCCTTCACGTTATTGCCCAGGAAAACCTGCCCTTGCATGCGCTCGGGGATGGGCACGCCGGCGATCGAAAGGAACGTCGGCGCCCAGTCGATAAAGGCCACGAGATCTTCGCGCACCGTGCCGGGTTTAATCTTGCCAGGCCAGCGCACCAGCAAGGGCGTTTGGATGCCACTGTCGTAGAGCCAGCGTTTGCCGCGCGGTCATGCCCCAGCCGTGGTCGCCAAAGAAGAATACCACGGTGTTGTCGGCCAGTTTGTGGTCGTCTAAGAATTTGAGGACTTCGCCAATGCGGTAGTCCATGGCCGTGATGTTTTCGTGATAAACCGCCACATCTTTGCGCACTTCCGGCGCATCGGGATAGTAAGGCGGAATAGCCACTTTCGCCGGGTCGCGCCGCTGTTCCGGCGTCAACTGGGCCGTATTCTTTTTGTAGACGGCCTGCGGCGCGCGGATCTGGCTTTCGTGAGTCACCAGAAAATTGATGTACGCGAAGAACGGTTCCTGCGGCGGCTTCTTCATCCAATCCTCGGTGCTGTCGAACGCGCCACGAGGGACGGCGAAGTTGAAGTCGGTCTTGCCCGGCCAATAGACGCGATACCCCGCCTTGCGTAACTCTTGCGTGAACAGGGTCGGCGGGTTTTTGATCGTCGAGCGCATGTGATGGCTGCCGATCGTCGTCGGGTACATCCCCGTAATGATTCCCGATCGGCTCGGCGCACAAACCGGCGCATGCGTGAAGCAGCGAGTGAACCGTGCACCCTCGGCAGCTAACTTATCGAGGTTCGGCGTGATCGCATCTTTGTCGCCATAGCAACCGAGATTGGGGGAGATGTCCTCGGTGCCGATCAGCACGATATTCCACTTTTTGGTTTCGGGGTCGGCGCCGACGGAAGCTGTCGAAGTGGCCAGAAAGATAACGATGGAGAAAGCGCGGGACATGGGTGAAACTCGGGGTGGTGGAAGGAGTAGAAATCTCGCACGGTGCGGAAATTAGTTGTCCCTCACACTAACCCGACGCGTTAGCGAGGCAATCGCCGAAGCGTCAGTGTTATAGTGCAAAGTAGCAGACAAAATCTCGCTAACGCTTCGGGGCCTGCCTCGTTTACACTTCGGGTTGGTGTCGAATGTTGTATGCAATTAATTTAGAAATGTTCCAAGTCACCGCTCCCAAATGCGAAAGGCCCGGCTTCACGAGCGTGAAGTCGGGCCTTTCGCATGGGCCGGGTGCAAAATCCGGATTATCGGACTAGAAGTCAACAAACCACCTCCGCCAGGCACTCCTTGGACTTCTCGGCCCGCTTTGCCGGCTTTGCTTATTGACGCTGCCGGTATAATGAAGCGAGCCCGTGTCAGGAAGCGACCACGGCATGAGCTTGTTCCAAACGTTGCTGCTGGCTGAGCGGCAGCAATTCCTGCCGATAAATCGGCACATCGCGAGGCGCTTCAATGCCGAGCCGGATCTTACCGCGGTCGATATCGACGACCGTGATACAGATGTTGTCGCCAATGAAGATCTTTTCCCCTAACTTACGGCTGAGTACGAGCATGTCGCTTCCCTCCTAAGAAGAGCGTGGCCTGGGTCCAAGATGGCCCGATGCGGAGTACACGTTCTATTTTATCCCACGTTGATACCCTGTTGCGCGGCGGACGCCGCAATTTTCATCCAGTTTGCTATGGCCTCCGGTCGGTAGTTTGGGAAAGCTGCGTCGGACCCGCATAGTCCCGACCTTTCCCCCTGCCCGCGTTTGCCGTTCGAAGCGCGAAACTAGAACGTGCGCATCGCCGACTTGACAGCTCCTCCAGCTGGCAAAGCCGCTGTTTTGACGCGTTTGGCACGATCTTCAGCCGCATCTCGGTCGGCAACCAAATCGAAGGGCCATCGAATCGTCAAGGTTCAGCTTAACGGAAAACCGAGCGTGACCGGAAGCGCTTGCCAAGAGGAATGTTGAAGTTTCTCAATCCAGCTCTCACGCAATTCTTACATCCGTCAAAGATAGAACACGCGGAGATTCGTGTGCCGAGCTGGATTGTGAAAAGTTTCAAATTGCAGGTTGAAGTGCCTGGAAGCAATCAGGTTCACCTTTCGCAAAGCGAACCGCGCCTAGTTTGGCAACTAATTATCGCGCAGAGTCCCTAAGTTTTAGGAGCGCACCTAAGCTAGTACGGAACTTCAAACGGTGTAAGCGACAAAGTGATTAACGCAAAAGGCAGTTTCGTGCTTTCGACTATCACCGAGAGCATGAAAGGGTGAGTGAATTTCTTGGCAAAGCGCCTGCGTAATGGTTTTCACCGACCCTTGTGGAAATATTTCCAGAAGGCCTTTTGCGATAAAATCGCGCGGAAACGTGCGATGACTCGTTAAAACGGACGCCAGGCGACGGAAAAATTGGACTCTGAACTCAGACTCGGAACTGTCAGCAGAGATTCAACTCCATCAGCGAATGGTCTCGCCCTTGCAGCGCGGTGGGTTCGCCGCCGAGGTCTTCATCGATCGCTCGGGCGGCTTCGCGCCCTTCCGCAATGGCCCAGACGACCAGCGATTGGCCTCGACGGCAATCGCCGGCCGCGTAAATGCCCGGCTGGCTGGTGGCATAACGACGATCGCTTGCAATGGCGCCGTTTTCCGTCATTTTGAGGCCGAGCTGCTCGGGAAGGCCGCGTTCCGGGCCCGAAAAACCGATGGCCAGCAGTACGAGGTCGCAAGGGAAGGCGAGCTCGGAACCGACTAGTTCTTCGAACTGACGTTCGCCTTCTTCGTCAAAATACTGGTGAACGCGGACCACGTGCAGTTCCTTGACGCGGCCGTTCGCATCGCCCTGAAACGATTTCGTCTTGATCTGCCAATCGCGTTTGCCGCCTTCTTCGTGCGCGGGGGAAATACGCAGGATTTTAGGCCAGAGGGGCCAAGGCGTATGCGGATTGTGCGTTTCCGGCGGCCTGGGGTTGTAATCGAGTTGCAAGACCGACTTGGCCTTCTGACGATGACAGGTGCCCAGGCAATCGGCGGCCGTGTCGCCGCCGCCGATGATCAGGACATTTTTGCCCTCGGCCGTGAGCGCCTCGGGGCCGTTGATGGTTTCGCCCAGGCAGCGCCGGTTCTGCTGCGTTAGAAACGTCATGGCCGGCTCAATTCCTTTCAGGTTTCGGCCGGGGATCGGCAGATCGCGTGGGATGGTCGAGCCGACTGTCAGCAAAAGAGCATCGTGGCGCTTGCGCAATTCCCGGGCGTCGACGTTGCGGCCAATATGGGCGTTGACAACAAAGCGAACACCCTCGGCCTCCATCTGTTCAACGCGCCGATCGATGTACTTCTTCTCCATTTTGAAATCAGGAATGCCATAGATGAGCAAGCCGCCGAGCCGGTCGTCGCGCTCGTAAACAGTCACCTGATGGCCGACGCGACGCAACTGTTGAGCGGCAGCTAAACCTGCTGGACCGCTGCCGATGACGCCAACCGATTTGCCAGTCTCGCGCTCAGGGAGTTGAGGAGTAATCCAGCCCATCTCCCAGCCTTTATCGACGATAGCCAGTTCGATGTTTTTGATGGTGACCGCCGACCCGGCGAGCGCAAGCACACAAGAAGCCTCACACGGCGCCGGGCAGGTTTTTCCGGTGAATTCGGGGAAATTATTCGTGCTGTGCAGCAGGTTCAGCGCTTCTTGCCAGCGATTGCGATAGACGAGTTCGTTCCAGTCGGGGATCAAGTTGCCGAGCGGGCAACCTTGATGGCAGAACGGGACGCCGCAATCCATGCAACGGGTTGCCTGGCCGCGGACTCCTTCCGGCGGCAACGGATGATAGATTTCGCCGTAGTCCTTGATGCGTTGGAACACCGGCCGAGGGGTCGGCTTCTGTTGTTCGATATTCAAAAACCCGCGAGGATCGTTCATTGAAATCTCAGAAGGTGTCGGTGGGCTATGGCGCCGCTGCTAAACGTTAACCAGCTCCCATTGCCGTTGGATCGCCTTACTCTGTTCGAGAACGCGGCGATAATCGCTCGGAAAGACTTTCACAAATTTCGGCAGGGCGGCGGCAAAATCGTTGGCGATCGCATCAGCGACGGTTGAGCCCGTATAGAGGACATGGCGATTGATCAAATTGCTCAGCGTGCCGATGTCCTTGTAGTCTTCGACGGGGAGCAGATCGACCATTTCCATATTGCAGGAGTCGCGAAAGGCGTTGTCGGGATCGTAGATATAGGCAATCCCGCCGCTCATCCCTGCGGCAAAGTTCCGACCCACAGAACCAAGCACAACGACAACGCCTCCGGTCATATATTCGCAGCCATGATCGCCGATTCCTTCGACAACCGTCTTCGCGCCGCTGTTTCGCACGGCAAAGCGTTCGCCGGCTCGGCCGCGAAAATAAGCCTCGCCGGCTGTGGCGCCGTAGAGAACAACGTTGCCAACGATGATGTTGTCTTCGGCAACAAACTTAGCTTCTGGAGGCGGCGCGACGACGATCTTGCCGCCCGAAAGGCCTTTGCCCACGTAGTCGTTGGCGTCTCCACGCACTTTCAAGGTGATCCCGCGCATGACAAAGGCGCCGAAGCTTTGACCGGCGCTTCCAATGAATTGCAGGTCGATGGTGTCTTCCGGCAGGCCTCGCTCGCCATACTTTTCCGTCACAAAATAGCTCAAGAGCGTTCCAACAGTGCGATTGCGGTTGGTTACGGGAAAAGTGTGTTGGACGCGCTCTTCCTTTGTCAGCGCATTGCGCATTTTTTCAGTATTTCCCAATCGATCTGCTCGGCCAATACATCGGGTTGCCGTTCAACATTGCGGATCGGCATGCCCGCTGCCGTGTCGGGCACTTGCAAGATTTTGCTCAAGTCGATGTGCTTGGCCTTGCCGTGCCAACTTGGCGGTGCGGGGACCAGCAACTGCGAACGGCCGATGATCTCATTAAGACTGCGATAGCCCATGACGCTTAGATATTCGCGGACTTCCTCCGCCACGTAGAAGAGATAATTGACGATTTGTTCGGGCGTGCCGGTGAATCGCGATCGGAGTACCGGGTCTTGTGTCGCGATGCCGACCGGGCACGTGTTCAGATGGCACTTGCGCATCATCACGCAGCCGAGGGCAATCAACGGCGCCGTGGCAAAGCCATACTCTTCGGCGCCCAGGCAGGCGGCGACAATGACGTCGCGCCCGGTCTTCATCTGGCCGTCGGTCTGCAGCAGCACCCGTCCACGCAGGCCGTTCCGAACGAGCGTTTGCTGGGTCTCGGCCAGTCCAAGCTCCCACGGCAGCCCGGCATGACGAATGCTCGATAGAGGCGAAGCTCCGGTGCCGCCGTTGTCGCCGCTCACGAGAATGCGATCGGCATAGCCCTTGGCTACACCGGCCGCGATCGTGCCCACGCCGACGGCGGCAACGAGCTTTACCGAAACTTCTGCATGGGGATTGGAATTCTTCAGGTCGAAGATCGAGCTGAGCCAAGTCTTCAATGCTGTAGATATCGTGATGCGGCGGCGGCGAAATCAAGCCGACGCCCGGCGTGCTGTAGCGCGTCTTGGCGATGAAGGTGTCAACCTTATGGCCCGGCAGTTGGCCGCCTTCGCCAGGCTTCGCGCCCTGAGCGACCTTAATCTGCAATTCGACGGCATTGGCCAGATAGTTTGCCGTCACGCCGAAGCGGCCGCTGGCGACCTGCTTGATGGCGCTGTTCCGCGAATCACCGTTGGCATCGGGCTTGAAGCGGGCCGGGTCTTCGCCTCCTTCACCGGTATTACTGCGACCGCCGATGCGGTTCAGGGCGATTGCCAGCGTTTCGTGCGCCTCTTTGCTGATGCTGCCGAAGCTCATCGCCCCCGTGCAGAAGCGTTTGACGATCTCCTTGGCGGGCTCAACGAGTTCGAGAGGGATTGGCTTGCGGGCCTTGCGAATGTCGAGCAGGCCGCGGATGGTGCAGAGCTGCTTGTCGCTCTCGTCCGCCGCACGCGAAAAATGTTTGTAAGTCGCAAACGACTCCCGATTGACGGCATGTTGCAGCAGTTCAATCGTCTTCGGATTCCACATATGGTATTCGCCGCGGCGTCGCCACATATACTCGCCGCCGCTGTCGAGTTCCACTTCTTCGGCCGTCGGACTCGATGGGAACCCGATGGCATGGCGCTGCAACGACTCGCGAGCGATGACGTCCAGGCCAATACCCCCGATCCGGCTTGGCGTATCGGTGAAACATTGATCGACCAGGCGCTGATCAAGGCCGACGGCCTCGAAAATCTGCCGCACCGCGATAGCTCATCAGCGTGCTGATCCCCATCTTGCTGAAGATTTTCAGCAGGCCCCCGTCGATGGCTTTGCAATAGTTTTGAATGGCTTTCGCGGCAGCGAGCGGCTCGCCGGTTTTGTCCGCCAGCATGCCGTTGCGTTCCAGGTCGCGAAAGATTTCAAAGACCAGATAAGGGTTGACAGCCGCCGCGCCATATCCAACCAGTAGCGCAAAATGATGTATTTCGCGTGCCTCGCCTGTCTCAATGACGAGCCCGCATTTAGTCCGCAGCCCGGCACGCAGCAAATGATGATGCACCGCGCTGACGCTCAGCAACGCTGGCACGGCGACGCGACCCGCCCCGGTCGTGCGATCACTCAGAATGACGATCGTTGCACCGCGCGTAACCGCCGAGGCTGCGGCAGCGCAGATGCGCTCGAGCGCTTTGGAGAGACCATCCGGGCCGGCGTTTCGGTCGAAGACGGTCGGAATGGTCGTCGTCTTGAAACCCGGCTGATCGAGGGTTCGAATCCGGTCCATTTCTTCATCGAGCAGCGTCGGTGATTTCAGACGCAACAACCGGGCATGTTCCGGCGTTTCGGTCAACAGGTTCGTTTCGCTGCCTAGCAACGTCTCCGTCGACATCACGATTTTTTCGCGGATCGGATCGATCGGCGGGTTCGTCACCTGGGCGAATAGCTGCTTGAAATAGTTGAAGAGCAACTGGCAGCGGTTGCTGAGCACCGCCAACGGAATGTCCGTTCCCATGCTGGAGACCGGCTCTTTGCCATCGAATGCCATCGGCAGCAAAATCCGGTCGATGTCTTCGGTCGTGTAGCCGAACGCTTGCTGCCTCGCCAGCAACGGCGACTCGTGGTCGCGCACGGGCGCTGCGGCCTCGGGCAAGTCAGAAATGCGGAGTTGTTGTTGCTCAACCCAGCGAATATAGGGCCGTTGCCGGCTGACGTTCTCCTTTACCTCGACATCGCTAACAATTCGGCCGGCCGCCGTATCAACAAGGAACAGCTTGCCGGGTTGCAGACGTCCCTTCAGGATGATCCGCTCGGCGGGAATCGGCAGCACGCCAACTTCGCTGGCCATCACGACCAAATCGGTATCCGTGACGACGTAACGGCTTCGGGCGCAGCCCATTCCGATCCAGCAGCGCGCCGATGATCGTTCCATCGGAAAAAGCAAGACTTGCCGGACCATCCCACGGCTCAGTCAGCGCCGCATGATACTGATAAAAACCTCGGCGTGAGGGGTCGAGCGTCGGGTCGCTTTCGTAGGCCTCAGGCACGAGCATCATCATGCCATGCGGCAGACTTCGTCCGGACTGATAGAGAAGTTCCAGCGCCAGATCAAGAACCGCTGAGTCGCTCAGCCCGCTGAAATCGAACGGCAGTGTGCGTTCGAGCGAGGGCCCTAGCGTTTCACTTTTCATCTGGGGCTGCCGCGCTTTGAGCCAGCGGGCGTTGCCTTGCAACGTATTGATTTCGCCGTTGTGCGCCAGCATTCGGAAAGGCTGGGCCAGCACCATTGCGGAAAGGTGTTAGTGCTATAACGACTATGTACGATGGCTAAGCCCGAGGTCATCGTCGGATCGGAGAGATCGGGGAAATAGCCCGTTAACTGATCCGCTTTCAGCATCCCTTTGTAAACGATGGTTCGCGCACTGCAGCTGGCAATATAAAACGACAACGGGTTTGTCAGATTTTGGGTGGCCCAGATTTCGGCGCACCGTCTGATGACGTACAAGATACGCTCGAACTGTTGATCGTTGCCGATTGAATAGCTGCGGCCGATCAACAACTGCTGCATGGCCGGCTCTTGCGAGCGAGCCAGCCAGCCGATCGAATCGGAAACGACAGGCACCTGCCGCCAACCAAGAACGGCCTGCCCTTCTTCAGCGACCATCTGTTCGAGCGCTGCTACGCACTTTTGCCGAAGTGTTCGCTCCTTGGGTAGAAACACGAAGGCGACGCCGTAGGCGCCCACTTCCGGTAGATGAACCCTTAAGTCGTCGGCTTTGCTGCGAAAAAACGAATCGGGCATCTGCAGAAGGATGCCGGCGCCATCGCCCGTATCTTGATCGCAACCGCAAGCGCCGCGGTGTTGTAGATTGGCCAGGATCTGCAAACCATCTCGAACAATGGCGTGGCTTTTAATCCCCTTCAAATGGGCAATAAAGCCGACCCCGCAGGCATCGCGCTCAAACCGGGGATCGTACAGACCTTCGCGCACCGGGGGCGACGGCATCAATTCGCTCGGAGAGCTTTCAACTGGCATGGATGGAGAACTCACGTGATGTCGATCACTGCTAATGCGGAGCTAACCCGGCGTTCGATTGCAAGTCGTGTGCCCACCGCAAGCCCGTACACTCCCGAACAAGCGGCAAACGCAGGATTAGTCGCGTTAAGGTGTCTTATTCATTCGGCGATGATTCGTTAAGTAGACGGCTGCTACAGGAACTGCTGACCGATTTGAAGCATGAGGTGCTAGATGAATGAGCGTTTGACGCAATTTTCTTATCGGCCGTGTGGATGTGTTAGACGCGCGACATCCGCGCATTGCCCAGTATCTATGTACCGAAAATCGGGCAAGTCTGAATTTTTGGCTGGCTTTAGCATAATGTCAAGAAGATACAAGAACGCCACGCGGTTCACGGGTCGATCGGCGGGAAAGAAAAAGGGGTCGGAAAGAAAACGGGGAGACTCCGACCCCTTTTTCTCCCCTTGAAATGCCGAGTGACGCCTCTACGCCTAGCGAGTATCCGCGTTTTTCAATGCGCGATCAATGGAACCAGATGTGAGACAGGCTCATGACCGTTTCTTTCCGATGTCCGAGCTGCGGGAAAGGCCATAAGGCGCCGGAACGTGCTGTTGGTCGCCAAGTGAATTGTCTCAATTGCAGTAAACCGATGACCGTTCCGGCGGCTGAAGAAAAGGAATCGGACGTCATCCCTTTTCAGACCGATTCCGAAGCGCTGCCGGAAAAATTCGACACGTCCCCTGTGGCCGAGTCGCCCAAGTCCGAACCGGTAAGCTCGCCGGTCAACCGTGCGAAGAATGCCGCCCGTGTTGATCCCACGTTATTGCCCCCGCTTACGACAAACGATCCGCCATTTTGGAGACGCCACCTGCATTGGTTGCTCGTCTTGGCTCTGCTGCCGTTGGTCGTGAGTTTATTGACCAAAGTGGATGAAACGTCATTTGGGCAGCATTTCGGCGAAACACTCGAGCAACTCAGTCCGAACGAACGGGAAAAGATTCTTGGCCGCTTCGAACAGGCTGAATCGCTGGACGATATTTTGAAGGCACTGCCCCGGCAGCGATTACGGGCGCATTTCTGGGCCGGGCCTCGCTGGGTCACTGGTTCATGGCCGTTCTGGCAACAGCGTTTTTCATGGCCTTTTTCATGTTTTTAGCGTTAAACGGCGCTGCGAATCCGATGCACGTTTTGATTGTCGGCCTTTTTACCGCGACCATCGGAGTGGGCTTTCTCGTGCTCGTGCAATTGCTTGCCTCACTCACCGAAGGAAGGATCGTCATTGGCGGCAGCATCTTGGCCCTTGTTTTCATGGTTCTCAAGTTCATCGCGTTCTCCTACGGTGCGGCGATGAACCCGGACAACGGATTTCTTCTCAGTTTCGTCGGTTTCACTTTTGGCGTTGGCTTGTGCGAAGAACTGGTGAAAATCGCTCCCTTATTCTGGTATCGCGCGAAGAACTCCGCTCGCGCATGGCGTGGGATGTTCATCTGGGGATTGGCGTCGGCGCAGGTTTCGGAATCGCCGAAGGGACAGCGTAGATTTTTGCCCTGAAACCGGCGGAAAATTTACGCTGTCCCCTTTCCTTGTCCGAAAGTGTTGCCATCGGCGTTCGGTAGAGCGTTTGCCGCATTGATCTCCCTAACGAGAGCGGCCTCTGTAAGAGTGGTCACCGTGAATGTTGTGACGTCACATAAGATACGACTCTCAAGCTGCTCAAGGTTTAGGCGAATCTGACGTGGCCTCGAAACCGCAAACTTACGCTTCCGCGCTTACTCTTCTTTAAGCAGGATGATAAGAATTGAAGCATGACGTTCTCCCAAAATAATTAGATGTATGACGAAATATAAAAACCTGATATATGGCTTATGGCCTTCGAAACAATTCCACCAGTGACTCATGTGTCAACACTACGATACATCGCGTTCCTTGCCGATCCACCGTCAAGAACGCGTCGGCCCCAACACTGAAGCACCGAACGATTGGTTTTACAAAAGGTTCCGATGAGGAAACTCTACGGTTGTTGACGGCTATAATTCGATCCGCTGCCCGTAGACCGCATTTCGACAAGTAACCGTCTTTGGCAACAGCTTCTAACTCACAGCCATCCCTGTCGAGCTTACATGTAATGCCGAGCCGATTCTGCGAACAAAACGGCAGAATCTTGTCGAAATCCTTGAAGTTAGGCAGAAGGATTGAATCCTGAAATCTTACAGGATGTGCTTTGATTGCCCCAGATGCAATGACGACTGAATTTCCTATGAACCCCACCTTGACGTCGCCGTTGCAAACGATCATTGAATGGTGGCAGCTTCCCGCGTTTTTCCGCTCCATCCAAGAAATATCCAAATCTCCGTTGCATACTACAACGCTCATCATTAGTTTTTTGAGTTCCGTTGGGCCGTTAACAAAAACCATAGTTCCGTGCAGTGGCCTGTCCTTACCATCAAATTCAGAGACCACGGCATGGACTTTCATCAAGCTTTTCTTAAGCGCAAACTTTTCTGCGTAAACGTACTGATTCATTCCGGCTTCGCTAACTTCTTTTTCCCGAATGCAGTCAAATGTTGTTGACGGCCCAATGTTCATCCAGGGAAGCGTAACTTTATCTTTCCCGATCTCGGCAAGGTGCTTGGCGAGTTTGCAAAATGGCAAGCGCGTGTCTTTATCTGTATGATCGCGCCAATAGACAACCGTCTCGATCATGACGTCGACTTGACCATCCTCTGCCAGTTTGTCCAGCTTGGCCAGTTGCTTTTTCCCCGTGGCTTCATCGGTCGGCCAAAGTAGCTCGTTAATCAATTTCTCAACAGCGGTCTTAAGTTCTTCATTCTTCGTGGCGTCAAAAAGTGCGCAATAGTTCCGGCACCGCTTTCATGCGCCTTTGCAATAGCTGATCGCTCGCCTGTTTGCGCACAGCATACCGATCGTGAATCAAGTTCGCGATCAATTCTGCGTCGGTGGGAGTTGCGCTTGCATCTTTCGGTTCGGCGGAGATGCCGGCAACTGCGCCCAGAGTTAGAAGCCATAAGGCCGCTAAGATCCATGGTTTATTCATTAAAGTTACTCTCCCACTGCAAGCAACGTAGGCGTAACGCTTTTTTGACGGAATCTGACAGGGCAATTTAAAGCAAGACAGAAGATTCAACATACATACTTATGACTTTATTCTAGCTGGGGTAACAAACCAGCTTAGGCAGCGTTATCTGACCAAGTTGCCGGGTGCATCGAGGTTCGTCGTCCAGCCATCGAACGCGTAGTTCGCCACGGCAACCACGCTCAAGCTGCCGTCGTACTCCGTTCGGCTCAGCCGGTTGCCGTAGACATCGTAGGTGTAGTCGATGCGTAGGTTCCGGCTGCCGCCCACGAACTGCTCGACCCGCGTCAGGTGGCTGGCGTCTGCGACAGCGCGAAAAAAAATTTCCGAATTTAGAGCGCGCCTAAGCTAGTATGTGGAATTTCGGAATTCGGAATGAAAACAAGGAATGAAGATACCACAGCAAGATATTGGCAAAAAGATTACCTCGTTGCGCGGCTCTGCCTCGCGGGAGACGTTGCGTGCTAAAGCGATGGTCGCTTTTCGCCCCGCGAAACAAAAACCTTTCGCGGAGCGAAAGGCGACTTTGAAGGGTTTTCACTGACCCTTCGGGAAATATTTCCCGAAGGGCGTTTCCAATTATTTCGTGGGAAAACGCGCAGACGCGAAAACGAAAATACTGTTAGCCGCGACGCGAAGGCTTTGCGCAGCGGAGCGATTTCTTGCCGAAAGCGCTCCGCTGCGCAAAGCCTTCGCGTCGCGGCGTGCGCCGTGAGAAGGTATGGTTTTTCAGTGGGTGAAAGTCCCACCCGGTAAGTTTAGTCGTTTTCCGACCGGTAGCAATCCAAGCGGCGGTGGAGGCAACGAAGCCGTCGGAGCCTTGGATGGAAAGGGTCATACAGTGACTCCGCGAGAGAGTGGGCCGTAATGTAACGTGAACGCCAGCAAGCTCCGAAAACGAGTGATGCAGGAGCCGACCCTGTGCCGCGAAGGGGAAGGCCGCCGGAAGCAACCACAGACTCCAGGTGCGGAGTTCAATCGCACCGAAAACGAATGGGTTGCTTCTCCTGCCGGAGTAAGGGCGACAGCACGCTCTCAAAGGAAGACCATGCAACACGGGAAGCCTGCTTGGTGATCGCGTGTGACGATCAACCGGAGACCCGCGAGGGAGAGGCCGGGCCAAGTCAGGTGGCGGAGGGGCTCGTAGTACCGTTGAAGCCGGGTAATGCCGGTGGAGGGAAGGGGCCTCAGTTCTTGTACGGTGTCGAAAGAAGCGACAGCCCGAGGGATTGACATGTTTCTACCAACCCCACCGGAAAAGGTTGAGAAGCTTCGGACGGCACTACACACGAAAGCGAAAGCTGAACCTGAGTTCCGCTTCTATGCGCTGTACGACAAGATGTATCGGATGGACGTTCTGATGCACGCCTACGCTCGTTGCCGAGCGAACGACGGAGCAGCGGGGGTGGACGGTCAGACGTTCGAAGACATCACGACGTACGGTCCGGCGAAGTGGCTTGGGGAACTGGCGGAAGAGTTGAAGACGCGGACGTACAAGCCCCAGGCGGTTCGACGGGTATGGATTCCGAAGGCCGATGGGAAACAACGACCGCTGGGCATACCGACGATACGGGACCGAGTGGCGCAGATGGCGGCAGTGTTGATACTCGAACCGATCTTCGAGGCGGACCTGCAGCCGGAGCAACACGCTTACCGGACGGGGATAGGCGCTCACGACGCTGTGAAAGCGGTGCAAGCGCTGTTGGACGATGGCTATACGGAGGTGGTTGACGCGGACTTGAGCGGCTACTTCGACAGCATTCCGCACGCCGAGCTGATGAAGTCGGTGTCGCGTCGGATCGTGGATCGACACGTGCTTCACGTCATCAAACAATGGCTGGAAGCGGCGGTCGAGGAAACGGACGAGCGTGGGCGGAAGACGCGGACGACCCGCAACAAGGACGAGGGGAGGGGCACTCCGCAAGGAGGGGTCTTGTCTCCGCTGTTGGCGAATCTGTATATGCGTCGCTTCATTCTGGCCTGGAAGGTCCAAGGTCACCAAAGGCGTTTGGACGCTCGCATCGTGAACTATGCGGACGACTTCGTGATCTGCACGCCGGGAGGCCTAGCCGACGAGGCGATGGTCGAGATGCGTGAGATCATGGGGAAGCTGCGGTTGACGGTCAACGAGAAGAAGACGCGGCGGTGTGTTCTGCCGGAAGAGACGTTCACGTTCTTAGGCTACACGTTCGGGCGGTGTTACTCGCGTAGGAACGGTCGTGCGTATATCAGCCCACGACCGTCGGATAAGAAGATCGGAGCCATGACCGCGAAGGTCAGCGAGATGACCCGAGGGCGAACGACGTGCCGGGAAACCGAAGAACTTGTGGGAAGCCTGAACTCGGTCCTAAGAGGTTGGGCCAACTACTTTTGTTACGGTCCGGTAACGGAGGTCTATGCGACACTGATGGATCACGTGGCGCTGTAGGCTGCGTCGGTGGCTGGGCCGGAAGCATCGCGTGCGAGGTTCGAGTATCACTACGTACTCGCGACGATACCTGCACGAGGAGTTGGGACTGATCCAACTGGAAAACTTCCGCCCACGCCGGCTGTTTGCGAAGGTGTGAGAGACAAGTCCGAGAGCCGGATGCGGGAAATCCGCCCGTCCGGTTCGCCGAGCGGGGAGTGGAAACGGACGGACCGAAGCAGATGGGGCGTAGCGACAGTGTTCAGACCGGCTACGCTTGTTGTCCATCGGAACGTTCGCACCGCGCCACTCCTCGACTCTACTAACGCAACGTTGCAGGTATGGATTAAGATCGGACATGAAAATGTGAACGGTTCACACACCAGTGAAAACGTTTTCACTTCGAACGGTTCGCAGTCAGTCTGGAGTCTGACTGTAAAAGATTTACAGTGGAGTCGATTTGACTTCGATCCGAGCCTCACTAGCAACAATGCTAGTGAGAATTGAGATTCGGCATGAAAGTGTGAACGGTTCACACTCGAATGGCAACGTTACCACTTCGAACGGTTCGCAGTCGGAGTGCTCGGCGAGTGGAGCGGGTGGGTTTCGCAAAGCCTTCACCCACCGTACAAAGTCCCTTGCTTGCGCGTCGGGCTCGAGAAAGTGGGAGATCACGCTTAATCGCTATCGGTTAATATTCGGGAAATATTTCCCGAAGCCACTTGGCGAGAAGATCGTGGGAAAACGCTTGCAGAAAAAAGGGGAGAAAAACGGCACAGTGTGAGTTTTTTGGCTGGCTTCAGCATGATGTCAAGAAGATACAAGAACGCCGGGCGGCATGCCGTTCGATTTGCGAAATAAGAGCGAATACAAGACCGGGAGCAGAAATGCGGTCATCGCTGTGCTGCTGATTACGCCGCCGATAACGACAGTGGCCAAGGGGCGTTGAACCTCCGAGCCGGTGCCGGTGTTGAAAGCCATTGGAATGAAGCCGACACTAGCGACGGCGGCCGTCATGCATACCGTCCGTAAACAACTCAATGCCGTCATTTCGATTGCTTCCCGCAAAGGCAGTTGTGCCATCGCGGAACTGCGAAGATGAGACACGACGATCATACTGTTCAAGACGGATACGCCGGAAAGTGTGACGAACCCGACTGCGGCCGAGACTGAGAATGGCATGTCGCGCAACCACATGGCGCCGATGCCTCCGACACAAGCAAATGGGACACTGATGAACACGATAAAAGTGGCACGGGCATCTCGATAAGTGATATACAGGAGCAACACAATCAGCGCCAAAGCGGCGGGAACGACGATGAGCAAACGGGTTTGAGCCCGTTGCATATTTTCGAACTGGCCGCCCCATTCAACCCGATAGCCGGCTTCTGGAAGTTGAAATTCTTTGTCGATGCGTGCCTGGGCCTCGGCTACAAAACTCCCGATGTCGCGTCCGCGAACATTGCATTGAACTGCAATCCGCCGCTTGCCCCATTCGCTGGTAATCAGCTTCGGTCCGCGAACTTCAACAACATCGGCTAAGCGCTCAAGCGGTATTTGTTCGCCCGTGGGCGTGGGGATTACAATCGCTTTGATGTCGTCGGGCGTTTTGGCAAAATCAGAACCGATTCGAATGGCCAGCGGGAAGCGGCGTCTGTCCTCCATGATGTCTCCTACGTTCTTCCCGGCAATGGCCTCAACGATATCGAGGACCTGGCGGGCGTTTACCCCGTAACGGGCGAGCTCTTCCGACCGGACTTGCACCTGAAGAATCGGCTGGCCCGAAACCTGATCGACCGTCAGATCGGCGCAGCCGGGAATAGTTTTAAGAATGGCCTGCAATTCCCGGCTTTTAACAATGAGGGTATCGATATCGTTGCCGAAAAGTTTCAGCGATAAGTCGGACCGCGATCCTGTCTGCATTTCATTCAGCCGCATCTCGATAGGCTGGGTAAACCAGATTATCTGCCCGGCGAAGCGCTTGAGATCCTGAGCCATTTTTTCAACCAATTGCTGTTGATTGGTCGCCTTTGTCCAACCGTCACGCGGCTTCAACGTAATGAATAAGTCGGTGCCATCGGACATGCCGGCATCCGTACTTATCTCCGGATCGCCGACGCGACTCCACACATGGCGCACTTCATCCGGATAGTTGGCGAGGATATGCCGCTCCAAGCGCGTGTTCATGGCGGACATCTGCTCCAGGCTCGTACCCGGCACGCGCTGGACGCCGACGGCAATGGCGCCCTCCGACAGTTGAGGCACAAATTCCCCACCGAAGTCTTTGGCCGCCAAACACGCGAACACAACGGCCACAAAACTGAGCCCGACCATCAACAACGGATGACCGAGAGCCCAACCCAGCAGCGGCCGATACGCTCTCTTGACTCCGCGCACTAAAGCAACTTCTTTTTCTTCCAATTGCTTTGGTAATAGCCAACTGGCCAAGACGGGTGTCAAAGTCAAAGCGAGGATAAGCGATCCCGTGAGCACCAACATCACCGTCAGCGCCATGGGTCGAAACATTTTCCCTTCCACTCCTTCGAGCGAAAGTATCGGAAGATAGACAATGAGGACAATCAGCTGTCCAAAGAGCGCAGGCTTACGGACTTCAGCGGCGGCATCGCGGATTATTTCATTTCGATTTCGCTTCAGTGAATCGCCGTGGTGTCCCGCCTCGGCGAGACGGCGCATGATGTTTTCCAAAACTACCACCGAACTATCAACCACGATTCCAAAATCAATCGCGCCGAGGCTAAGCAGCGTACCGGAGATATTGCCCAGATACATCCCGCAGAAGGCAAACAGCATCGACAGCGGGATAGCCGCCGCGCAAATCAAGCCCGCCCGCAGGCTTCCAAGAAACAGATAAAGTACGGCGACAACGAGCAACGCTCCTTCCAGCAGGTTGCCCCGAACCGTGTCGATTACTTCATCAACGAGTTCGGTTCGATCGTAAACGCATTCGATCTTCGCCCCGGCAGGCGCCGTCTCAGCCACTTCCTCTAAACGAGTTCGCAGATTACGCGTGACCGCATAGCTGCTCTCTCCAACGCGCATGAAGCCAAGTCCAAGCACTGCCTCGCCTTTGCCGCCGGCGTTGACAATGCCGCGACGTATCTCGTGATCGACAACGATTTCACTAACGTCTTTGAGGTAGACAGGCGTGCCGTTACGGGCGGCGACCACGATGTTTTCGATTTGCGAGACGGTCGTGGTTCGGCCAATTCCGTGGATCAAGAGCATGTCGCCATTGCGGTCGAGGTAACCGCCGCCGACGTTATGGTTATTATTGCGAACCGACTCCATGACATCCTGGAATGTCAGCCCGTACTTGAGCAAGCGTTCCGGATCGATGCGTACCTGATACTGTTTTTCCAAACCGCCCCACGAGTTGACTTCAGCTACTCCCGGCACGCTACGAAGCTGAGGGCGGATGACACGCCCCTGCGTCGTTCGCAGGTCCGTCAAAGACATCGGCCGTTTCGGGTCGGACGCGACAAGGTAATGCAGTACTTCTCCCAGACCGGTGGCCATCGGGCCCATCTCCGGGCGGGGCACTCCATCGGGCATGGCCAATCCGCCTAAACGTTCGGAAACCGTCGTTCGCGCCACGAAGACGTCGGTCCCATTCGTGAACGTCATAACAACCTGTGATATGCCGAACTGCGAAGTGGAACGCATCTGCTCCAGCCCCGGCAGGCCCCCCATGGCTGTCTCGACCGGTGTCGTGATCAATCGCTCGACTTCCGTAGGGACTAATCCAGGCGCGACGGTGTTGATTTGGATCTGCACGGGAGTCGTATCGGGAAAGGCATCGATATTCAATCGCGATAGACTGTAGAGGCCGGCAACCGCCAACAGGATTGCTGAACTTAGAACGGTGAATCGGTTTTGCACCGACCAGCCGATGATCTTTACCAGCATGCTTTCGTTCTCTGCGAGGTGAAACATTCGAACCGAGCCGTCATTTGTCCGAATGCGACAGACTGTCGAGCATCAATTCTGATTTGAGGACATAACTCCCTTCGGAGACGACACGATCTCCGAACTGGAGACCCTGCACGATATGTGTCATCCCGTCGCGGGTTCGCCCCGGGGTTACCGACCGGGTCTCAAACGTCAGGTTGTCCGCCTTGGCTACGAACGCGATTTTGAGTAATTTTTTCGGCGCCACTTCCAAAGTCTGCACCGCAGCATCGGGAATCAAAAGACAGTTCTGCATTCGGGATACGGTGATTCGCGCGTTCCCGTACATGTTGACCATCAATTCGCGCGGGTTTTCCGTCGTGGTCGGTTTCAGGGTGGTATGGACGGCAGAGACGAACAGACTTTCCATTTGGGTGATGCGATAGGGATTAGCCACATCGACTCGGGCCTGAAGTGTGCGTGTTTTTGCGTCGATTTCGGTGCTGACCCAGGCAATCTTGCCAGAACAATGGGCGCGCCGTCCGTCAAACTCAATTTCGACCGATTGTCCTAAAGCGATTTTGCTCGCGTCTTCTTTACGAATGGACAGCCAGACCCACATGCTGCTTACGTCCGCCACGGTAACCGCCGGCTGGTCGGGCGCTCCATCTCGCCAACGACTGTTTCCATTTTGGTGATCACGCCGGAGCTCGGTGCGATAAGCGGAATCAAGTTAGCGGTCTTTGGCCTCGGATTCAGTTGTGAAACGACGTTTTCGGGGATGCCGGCGAACTGGAGCCGGCGTGCCATTTCCTCGGGCGACAACAGTGCGTTTTCCGACAAGTCCGCGGAAAGACCGAGATTGAGCAACTTTTGAAAGGCCGCAAACCGTTTTAACTTTGCCTCACGGACGGCCGCCTCCGACTCCCGTATTGTCTGTTCGGCGACGACGTCAGTGCCGATGGCCATCAAACGGCTGTAGACTTGCGCTTTGTAGATAGCGACCGCGCTCTCTTGAAGAAACTCTGCTTTGGCGCGTCCGACTTCTTCCGAATCAAGTAATGCGAGGACCTCGCCTTCGGTGACCGGATCGCCTAGGCGCTTGAAGAGATAAGCGACCCTGCCGACCGTTCGTGGGGCTAGCTCCGCGACTCGGCTGCGGTCGTAGCCAATGACCGCGTTGGCGGAGACAACGTCTTCAACATCTTGGCGCATTACATGGGCGATAGAAATGCCGGAACGGCGAACACCCTCCAATGAATCAAATACAATGACCGGCAGTTCGCCGCCGCTAGAAACGATGGTGGTGGCGCCGGGCGAGACTGCTGGCGGATGTCCGGAGCCCCAGATCGCCGAGAATTTCGGCAACGTCCAATGCGTTGCATGACCCCACCAGCCGAGAAGAAACAAGACGATGAAAACACCTGCCTGTGGCAGAAGGTTGCGGGCAGAGACAGGAAAAGTCATTTCCGTTCCTCAGACGCGGTTCAAGTTGCCTGCTAATGCAACTGCCGGACCGAGACCAAAACTGCGTGAGATGAGTGCTTTCTCGCGTATTTGACAATACTTGCTGATGTAGTTCTGGCCGGCAGGCAACTCGAACAGGCAAAGAGTGCTTAAGAAGAGGGCTATAGATTTTACGACTTGACCATCAAATCGGACATAACCTGGCGAGCGTCGCGGCGTAAAGCCCGCCGTGGTTTCGAAACCACGGCGGGCTTACGCCGCCACGCTCGCCGGAATCGGTCGGCGCACCTGAGCGATATGGCATTGACGAAAAATATCCGGCGTATTACTTGTATCAGAATCGCTTGTTCACGGAGATTTGCTCATGGGCGCGACTTTTACGAAGAAATCGATGCGGGTCTCATCGATTCTCCTGGCGCTGGTCATCCTCTCTCTGCCTGCCTGCCAGATGCATAAAGAGGAGGCGCCGCACGAGGAACACCACGAGATTGTGGTTACCAGCCCCCTGATAAAGGACGTGGTCTTCACTCAGCAATACGTTTGCATGATTCACTCGAAGGACCACATCGAAATCTCTGCCCGGGCATTTGGAGTGCTCGAAGAGATTCCTGTGAAAGAAGGCCAGGCAGTCAAGCAGGGCGAGGTAATGTTCAAGGTTGCTCCGAGGCAGTACCAGGCAAAATACGATGCCGAAGTAGCCAGGTTCCAAGTCGCACGATTGGAGTATGAAAACACCAAGCGATTGGCCGAGAAGTCGGTCGATGGCAAAACCTCGGTAGTGTCCGAGCGAGAGGTGGCCATATTCAAAGCGAAGATGGACGAGGCCAAGGGCAATATGGAGAAGGCGGAGACCGAATTGAATTTTGCCACGGTCCGCGCCTTTTTCCGGCATCATCGATCGGCAACTGAAACAACAAGGCAGCACCGTCAAAGAAGGGGAAATTCTCACCACCTTGTCCGACAACAGCACCATGTGGGTTCATTTCAACGTCCCGGAGGCCCGTTACTTCGAAGACATGGCCTGCATGCACAAGGATGATGGAACGGATAACCAAGCAAGAGTCGAGGCGCTATTGGCCGAGTTGAATGCCAAAACCAAAATCGAACTCCTCCTGACCAACGGCATCAAGTTTCCCTATCCCGGCAAGATCACCTCGGCCGGGGGAAAATTCGACCCCGAGACGGGCAACACGACCTATCGCGCGGATTTTCCGAACCCCGACCGCTTGCTGCGTCACGGGCAGACCGGCACTGTACTGATGCACCGGATAACAAAGGACGCCATTGTCATTCCGCAGCGGGCCGTTTTCGAAGTGCTCGACAAGCGATACGTTTACATCCTGGGCAAAGATAAAGCCGTGCACCAGCGCGAGATCTTCGTCAAGCATGAAATGGATGACATCTTCGTCTTGGAAAGCGGACTCGAGCCGGACGACCGCATCGTTCTCGAAGGAGTTCGACAGGTTCGCGAAGGCGAAAAAGTGGATGCCGAGTTTCGTAAGCCCGAAGAGGTGATGGCAAATCAAAAGAAGCATGCGGAATAGGGCGCAATACAAACAACTAAAAAATTTCGCGGCCCGCGAAGTAGTCAGTGCCTTGTTAGCCGCGACGCGGAGGCTTTGCGCAGCGGAGCGCTTTCGGCGTCGGGTCATTTCAACGTGCTGTGAAGTGTTCTGGCGAGCCGAGCAGCGTAAGCTGCCGGGTAAAAAAATCAAAACAAGCGCACCGCTGCGCAAATCCTTCGCTTTGCGGCTAACGGCGTTTTACATCGCCCTGTCCTAAGACATTCGATCGGATTACCTCTGCACTATGTTCACGAATATTCTCTATCGGCCTGCCTTGGCAATTGTCATTTCGATCATTCTGTTGTTTCTGGGAGGGCTGGGAATCAAGTCCCTGCCTGTCTCTCAATTCCCTTCGATCGCACCGCCGACCGTGATGGTCTTCATCACTTACCCCGGCGCCAGCGCGGAAGTATTGGTCGACTCGACTTTGATTCTGCTGGAGCGCTCCATCAACGGCGTCCAGGGCATGCGCTACATGTCCTCCGATGCTACGAGTGCGGGCGAGGCGACGATTCTGATTTACTTCGAGCCCGGCACCGATCCGAACATCGCGGTCGTGAATGTGCAGAACCGGATTGCCATTGTCAAGAACCTGCTGCCCGAGTTGGTGCAGCGAGAAGGAATCATCGTCAACCAGGTCATGCCGAGCATGTTGATGTATGTGAACGTCTTCAGCGAAGCGGAAGGCGTCGATCAGAAGTTCCTTTACAATTTTGCCCAGGTCAACATTCTGCAGGATATCCGTCGCGTTCATGGCATCGGCAGCGCTACCATTCTTGGGAGCCGCACGTATGCCATGCGCATCTGGCTCGACCCCGACAAAATGCGAGCGCGCAACATTTCAACCGAAGACGTGATGAAGGCATTGAAGGAACAGAGCGTTATCGGCTCACCCGGACGGCTCGGCCAGGCTACCGGCATTACGTCGCAATCGACCGAATATGTGTTGACCTATAAGGGACGTTACAACAAGGAAGAGGAGTACGGCGACATCATTTTGAGGGCCAACTCCCAGGGTCAGGCGCTGTTGCTCAAGGATGTCTGCCGGTCGAACCCTCCGCTTGAATCGGTCACGGCTATGGCGGGGATTGGCGGCGGCACGGCCATCGCGACCTTGGGCGAAAAGCAAAAAGGGGTCGAACTGGGCTCGGAATTCTTCGACATCTACTCGGACAAAGACGGCCATCCCTCCGCGGCCATCGTGCTAAAGCAAAATCCCAACACCAACGCCGCGGAGGTCATCGAGGAAGTGAAGGCGGAGCTGGAGCGAATCAAGAATGAATCGTTTCCGCCCGGCATGAAATATGAGGTGAGCTACGACGTTTCCCGCTTTCTCGACGCCTCCATCGATAAAGTGCTTCACACCCTTCTTGAAGCCTTTATCCTCGTGTCGATCGTCGTCTTTCTTTTCCTTGGCGACGTGCGTTCCACGCTGATACCGATTCTGGCCGTGCCGGTGTCTTTAATCGGAACCTTCTTTTTCATGCAGTTGATGGGTCTGTCGATCAACCTCATTACGCTCTTTGCGATGGTGCTGGCCATCGGCGTCGTCGTTGACGATGCGATCGTAGTGGTCGAGGCCGTGCATGCGAAGATGCACTTGAAGCACCTGACGCCTTATAAGGCGACCAAAGAGGTTGTCCACGAAATCAGCGGCGCCATCATCGCGATTACGCTGGTGATGACGGCCGTCTTCGTGCCGGTGACATTCATTCCCGGCCCAGTCGGCACCTTCTATCGCCAGTTCGGCATCACGATGGCCACTTCAATCGTGCTCTCCGGCTTGGTGGCCTTGACGCTCACGCCGGTTCTCTGTGCGATGATCCTTAGGCCTCATACCAGCCATGAGAGAAAACAGGGGCTATTGTCCGCATTGTTGTACCGCCTGGCTGGATTCCTGCGCTTTTTCGACCTTACAGTGGTGAAAGTTACGAACGGCTATGGGGCAATTTTGGGTCGGATCGTTACACGCCGGGCGCTCACCTTGATTATCGTTGCAGCCTTTTCCGTCGGCGTTTTTGTCGTGAACACGAAACTGCCGTCTGGCTTCATTCCGGGCGAAGACCAGGGCGTTCTTTATGGCATCATCCAGACGCCTCCCGGCTCGACGCTCGAATACACCAACTCCAAGTCCCATGAGTTGCAAGCGATCGCGCGGGAGATGGAAGGGGTGATATCCGTATCCTCGCTCGCTGGTTACGAAGTTCTAACCGAGGGCCGGGGTTCGAATGCAGGCACTTGCATCATCAATTTGAAACCCTGGTCCGAGCGCAAGATGACTTCGCGCGAGATGATCGCAGAACTCGAAGAGAAATGCCGGCATATCTCGAATGTCAAACTGGAATTCTTCGAGCCGCCTGCCGTGCCGGGATTTGGTTCGGCTGGCGGTTTCTCCATGCGTCTGCTCGACAAGAACCGCACGAACACGACCGACTACAAACGGCTTGGAGAAGTGACCGATAAGTTCATGGAAGCGTTAATGAAACGCAAGGAGTTGAAAGGCCTGTTCACCTTTTACAACAGCAACTACCCGCAATACGAATTGATCATCGATAATTACTCGGCCATGCAGAAAGGCGTCTCAATCGGCAAGGCGCTGGACAACCTGAACATCCTCATTGGCAGCACGTACGAGCAGGGGTTCATCCGCTTCGGGCAGTTCTACAAGGTCTACGTCCAGGCCGCCCCGAAGTTCAGGCGCTTTCGCGAGGATTTGGACAACCTGTTTGTCAAGAATGACCGTGGAGAGTCCGTGCCTTACTCGGCCTTCCTGAAGATCAAAAAGAAGCAAGGCTTGAACGAAATCACCCGGTATAACTTGTATCCCTCCGCTTCGATCAAAGGCGAGCCGGCGCCCGGTTACAGCAGTGGTGAAGCAATCAACGCGATTAAGGAAGTGGCGAAGACGCTGCCGCCGGGTTATGGCATCGGCTGGGAAGGTCTTTCGTTTGACGAAGCGAAACAAGGAAACCAGGCGGTTTATATATTCCTGATTGTTGTCGCCTTCGTTTATCTGGTGCTAGTTGGGCAATACGAGAGCTTTATTCTTCCCTTGGGAGTGATCCTGTCGCTGCCGATCGGCGTGTTCGGTTCTTTCCTTTTCTTACAACTGATGGGGTTGGCCAACGACGTTTACGCCCAAATCGGTTTGGTCATGCTTGTGGGTTTGCTCGGCAAGAACGCAATCTTGATCTTCGAATTCGCGGTGCAGCGACGGCGCGAAGGGCTTTCCCTGAAGGAGTCGGCGATCGAGGGTGGCAAACTGCGCTTCCGGCCCATTCAGATGACTTCTTTCGCCTTCATCGCCGGCCTCATCCCGTTGGTCATTGCCACGGGGGCCGGGGCGATTGGCAACCGCACCATCGGCACAACAGCCGCGGGCGGCATGCTCGTAGGCACTGTTCTCGGAGTCTTGGTCATCCCAGGCCTCTATTACCTATTCGGCCGGATTGCCGACGGGCGCAAACTTCTGCAGGACGAGGTCGATCGACCTCTCACAGAATATTTCGAACGCAACACCGGACCGAAAGCCGACGTCGCAGAACATGGAGCTAATGGCGCTGAGGTTGAGCCGGAAGACACCCGTGCGGAAGACGACGGCGGTTTCCGGAAGGCGATGACCATCGGGGTTTTGGCCTGTTTAGCCTACATTCTGTATCTCACGTTTCGAAATGGTCAGGCGCCGAAGGCAGAACATGCCGGGAGCTTGGTCGGTTTCCTGTTGACGCCGGCCATACTGGCGGGGATCGTTGTCAATAGAAGACAATTGTCATCCGGTATAATCGTACTCGTCTACATCGCCTTTGCCTTGGCGAGTTTGGTTGTCATGGTTTTCAGTCAGATGATCAAGCATTGAGATTGGCGCTAGGCCCGGGCACTATGCTTTACGCCGCGGGAACGCTTGGGGAAATATTTCCCCAAGCGACTCTCCGTTGGCGGCGACATCAAGGCCAGCATAGTGGAAGTTTTTTCGCGCACTAAGAGCTTCGCCGTTCAAAGCTTGCGGGCCAGAATGAGCGAATCTCATTCGTCTTCGACGCACGTTGTAAAACATTCAAATTCTGTAATGCAACGAACGCCTTAACTTTGGGCGTTTAGCGATTAATATCTAAGCAGCGGTCTTTTGCTAGTGTTGGTTCTAGCAAATGCGTAGTACTATTTTCAAAATCAACCTTTTGAAACACCTTATTCCGCAGCTCGAATTTGTCAGCGGAAGCTCCTCGCTTTTAGTCTAGTGTGGGAAGCAAGTTACGACGAGAGGGCCGCCGAACATTCCACCCGTAGAAGCTATTAGGCCCTCGGTCCGATGCTGCCGAATTATTCTCCACGATGCCGGTGCTGTGCTGTTGCCTCTGACTCGGGTCCCTTGGTGCGCTAACTGCATTGGCACCGGGTTAGTTGGTTATCGGTCGAGTGTGACCTACAAGGGTGCGGAACTCGTCGGCGCTGCTCTCCGCGCTCGACTGATTGCACCTTGGAAGGTCCCACCGTTACGAATGCGATGACCGGGTACAACGAACCAAGAGAGCGAGTAACTACGATGAGAGTCTCACCGATCCTGGCCATCATGCTGGCGCTGATTTGCCTCTCCTTGCCTGCTTGCCAAATGCATAAGGAGCAGGCCGAGCATGAACCGCATAAGATCGTCGCCACTTGTCCCGAGGCGAAAGATGTTGTCGTTACCCAACAGTTCGTCTGCCAGATCCATTCCCAGCGGCATATCAACGTACGCGCCATGCAGGAAGGGTATCTCGAAAAAATAACGATCAAGGAAGGTCAGAAAGTGGAAGAGGGTCAGTTGATGTTCAAAGTCATTCCGACCCTTTATCAGAAAAAGCTGGAAACCGAACTCGCCGAGGCTCGAACAGCGCAAATCGAATTCGATAATACGAAGCGCTTGAACTCGACGAAAGTGGTCTCCGATCAAGAAGTGGCGATTGCTCAAACCAAGCTCGATAGAGCCCTGGCCAAAGCCGAACAGGCGCAGGCCGAACTGAACTTCGCCACGATCAAGGCGCCGTTTTCGGGCATTATCGACAAGCTCGAACAGCAACAGGGCAGCTTTATCAAGAAGGAAGAAATCCTGACCACCCTTTCCGACAACAGTGTCATGTGGGTCTATTACAACGTCCCTGAAACACGCTACTTCGAATACATGTCTGGCTTGGACCAGTTCAAGGAAGACGCCAGAATCGAACTCGTGCAGGCAGACGGCAAGAAGTATCCTCACACCGGCAAATTGGCGACTAAAGCAGGCGAAGCGAAATTCGACAACAAGACGGGCAACATCCCCTTCCGCGCCGATTTTCCGAACGATTCCGGCTTGTTGCGTCATGGGCAGACGGGCACTGTCTTGATCCACCGAACGCTGAAGAACGCCGTTGTCATTCCTCAGCGAGCTGTCTTCGAAGTTTTGGACAAGCGCTACGTTTACGTAATCGGCAAAGATGAAGTCGTCCATCCACGCGAAATTACCATCGAGAAAGAATTGGAAGACATTTTTGTCATCAAAAAGGGACTCGATGTACATGACAAGATCGTTCTCGAAGGAGTCCGACAGGTCCGCGATGGCGATAAAGTGGAATGTGAATTCCATGCTCCCGAATTGGTTATGGCAAATCAGAAGAATCACGCCGAATAGTAACTAAAGAAGCCAGTTTGTCGCTTTTCCCACGGCGCAGGGCCAAGCCTGCGCCTTGTGCTAAGGTGACAGACCAATCCCCGTCGAATGACGACGTCTCCTGATACGGACTCCAATCCTAATCTCTCGGAACTATGTTCACCAATATCCTGTTTCGGCCGGCACTGGCGATCGTTATTTCGATCATCCTTTTGTTCCTCGGGGGGCTGGGGATCAACACCCTGCCTGTCTCCCAATTCCCATCCATCGCGCCGCCAACCGTGATGGTTTTCATCGCCTATCCGGGCGCCAGCGCCAACGTCCTGGTCGATTCGACGCTCATCCCGCTGGAACGATCGATCAATGGCGTTCAAAATATGCGCTACATGGCGTCAAGCGCCACAAGCGCAGGCGAAGCCACGATCATGATCTACTTCGAGCCGGGGACCGACCCGAATCTCGCCGTGGTGAACGTACAAAACCGTATCGCCATCGTGAAAAACCTGCTCCCCCCGCTGGTGAACCGCGAAGGCATCATCGTGCTTCAGGTGATGCCCAGCATGTTGATGTACGTGAATGTCTACAGCGACGATCCAAATCACAATCAGAACTTCCTCTACAACTTCACTCAAGTCGACATTCTTCAAGAAATTCGGCGGGTGCCTGGCATCGGCAGTGCCACGATTCTCGGCAGCCGCGAGTATGCCATGCGGGTCTGGCTCGACCCCAACAAGATGCGAATCCGGAACATCTCCACCGAAGACGTGATGAAGGCGCTGGCGGAACAGAGCATCATCGGTTCACCTGGACGACTCGGCCAGGCAACGGGCATGACCTCGCAATCGACCGAGTATGTACTCACTTATAAAGGGCGCTTCAACAAAGAGAGCGACTACGGAAAGATCATTCTCCGGGCTGACGACGAAGGCAAGATTCTAAGGCTCGAAGACATCGGCGAAGTAAAACTGGGCTCCCGGTTCTTCGACATCTATTCGGACATGGATGGCAAACCCTCGGCCGCTATTGTTCTCAAGCAGAATCCCGGAACGAATGCCGCCGCCGTCATCAAGGACGTCAAAAAGAAACTCGAAGAGATCAAGAAGAAGAAATTTCCTCCCGGAGTGAATTTCGAAGTCACTTACGACGTTTCCAAATTTCTCGATGCCTCGATCGACAAGGTGCTGCACACCCTGCTCGAAGCCTTCGTGTTGGTTTCATTGGTGGTCTACCTGTTCTTGGGAGACCTGCGTTCCACGCTCATCCCGATTTTGGCAGTGCCTGTCTCCCTCATCGGCACCTTCTTTTTCATGCAGTTGATGGGGTTGTCGATCAACCTGATCACGCTCTTTGCGATGGTGCTGGCCATCGGTGTCGTGGTCGACGACGCCATCGTGGTGGTCGAGGCGGTCCATGCCAAAATGCACGCCAAGCACTGTTCCCCCTATCGGGCGACGAAAGAAGTGCTGCACGAGATCAGCGGCGCGATTATCGCCATCACATTGGTAATGACGGCCGTCTTCGTGCCGGTGACTTTTGTGCCGGGACCGGTTGGAACTTTCTATCGCAACTTCGGAATCACGATGGCGACGTCGATAGTGCTCTCGGGCTTGGTGGCTTTGACGCTTACGCCCGTTCTCTGTGCGATGATTCTCAAACCGCACAATCCAAACAAAGTCAAGATGAGCGGACCGCTAGGGATCCTGTTCTATCGTTTGGCCATCTTCCTGCGGCTTTTTGACCGCGGCGTCGAAAAAGTGACGAACGGTTATGCCGGAATTCTGAGCCGGATTGTCACGCGGCGTTCGCTGGCCCCGATCGTCATCATGGTCTTCCTTGCGGGCATTTACCTGGTAAGCACGAAGCTTGCCACCGGGTTTATCCCTGGTGAAGATCAAGGCATCATCTACGGCATCATCCAGACGCCTCCGGGCTCGACGCTGGAGTACACCAATTCCAAAGCTCATGAACTGCAGGTGATCGCCAAAAGACTCGATGAAGTCTCTTCGGTCTCGTCGTTAGCTGGCTACGAGGTGCTGACAGAAGGCCGAGGCTCGAACGCAGGCACCTGTCTGATCAATCTGAAGAACTGGTCCGATCGCAAGCGAACCGCTCGCGAGATTATCCAGGATCTTGAAGAAAAATGCCGGACCATTTCGAACGTCAAGCTCGAGTTCTTCGAGCCGCCGGCCGTGCCCGGTTTCGGCGCTGCCGGCGGTTTCTCGCTACGACTCCTCGATCAGAACAACGCCACCGACTACAAGCGGCTGGGTGAAGTAACCGACAAGTTCATGGAAGACTTGTCCAAACGCAAAGAACTCGACAATCTGTTCACGTTCTACAACAGCAACTACCCGCAGTATGAGCTGATCATCAACAACGACATCGCCATGCAGAAGGGAGTTTCGATCGCCAAGGCAATGGACAACCTCGGCATCCTCATCGGCAGCACCTACGAACAAGGCTTTATCCTCTTCGGCCAGTTCTACAAAGTTTACGTTCAATCCTTACCGGAATTCAGACGTTATCCCGACGATTTAAAAGATCTGTTCATCAAAAACGATCAGGGGGAGATGGTCCCCTACTCCGCGTTCATGACGATGAAGAAGCAGCAGGGCTTGAACGAAATCACCCGGTATAACCTTTATCCATCCGCTGCCATTCAAGGCGCCCGGCCGCGGGCTACAGCACCGGCCAAGCGCTTGACGCCATTAAGGAAGTCGCCAAGACGCTGCCTCAAGGTTACGACCTGGGCTGGGAAGGCCTGTCGTACGATCAGGCAAAAACCGGGAATGAAGCGGTTTGGATCTTCCTGATTGTTGTCGCGTTCGTCTATCTCGTGCTCGTCGCCCAATACGAGAGTTTCATCCTCCCCTTGGGTGTCATTCTGTCGCTGCCGATCGGCATCTTCGGCTCCTTTGCGTTTCTGCAACTGATGGGGTTGGCGAACGACGTTTACGCCCAGATCGGCCTGGTCATGCTCGTCGGTCTGCTCGGCAAGAACGCGATCTTGATCTTCGAATTCGCGGTGCAACGGCGGCGAGAGGGGCTTTCGCTCAAAGACGCTGCCATCGAAGGAGGCAAATTACGTTTCCGGCCTATTCAGATGACGTCCTTCGCCTTCATCGCCGGTCTGATCCCGCTCGTCTTTGCCGAGGGCGCGGGCGCCATCGGCAACCGCACCATCGGCACCACCGCCGCCGGCGGCATGCTCGTTGGCACCGTCCTCGGAGTCTTGGTAATCCCCGGGCTTTATTATCTGTTTGGCCGTATGGCTGATGGGCGCAAACTCCTCAAGGACGAGACCGACGAACCGCTCAGTGAGATCTTCGAACATAACTCGGGGCACGACGCCACCGGCTCGGAAAACGGCGCCAATGGCTCGGCACACACAAACGGCTCAGAAAACGGGGCAAACGGCTCGGGGCACTGAGCAGAACGAGCCTGAAGCGCCAGCGAAGAACTCGGCAACTCGACCACCCACAAAAGCCTGAAGCGCCAGCGAAGAACCCGGCAACTCTTCGCTGGCGCTTCAGGCTTGTAGTGCTCTGCCTGCCCCGTCAATGTCTTCCGGCCCGGACTGAGCCATCTCCCACGCTTTACCCTTCTTGACCAATTCCTCACTCGATTGCCCCATCTGCGCCGGTATTTTCGGTTTTGTCGGCACAACCGGTAAAGTCGGCTCGCTTCAGCGGTCGAAGAAAGGAGCGGAAGCGCTCGCTCGTCGGGTCATGCAGGTTCTGCTCTCCCATGATCGAAGCGCGACTGCTCAGAAAACTCACCGCTCGAGAGCGAGGAGTTTTCCAACATCAATGCGGACGATGGATCGGCCCATCGAATGTCGGCCATGGCGAACGGAAGATTCTGGCTCAGGACGTTAAGGACGACACGGATGAACCTCACTATCAAACAACCGAACGCGAAGCATTTGCAGCAAGTGAGTGTGAGAGCGATCATTTGCTCCATGCTGCTGGTTCTGCCGTCCTGCGGAATCCCGTATCTACGCATGGCGGATCCGGGGCCCGGTCTGCCTGCGAACTTCAATGGAGCTAACAATCTGCCGACTGCCGCCGCGCCGGAGGGCGCACCCCCGGACAGCTCCGCCCAACTCACCATCGAAGAGTTCTACAACGACTCCACACTTTTGAGGTTGATGGACCAGGCGCTCGTCAGCAATCGCGATCTAAAGATGCTCAATGAAGAAGTCCAGGCTGCCCGGAACGAAATCATCGCACGTCAAGGCGCCTACCTTCCGTTCGTCTTTCTGCGCCAACGCGGGGCTGGATAAACCGAGCGAATACACGCCCTTGGGCGCAGCCGAGAAAGACCTTCAGTACTCGGCCGGCAAACACTTTCCCGACCCGCTTGGGAACTTCATGCTCGGCCTGAATGTCTTCTGGCATCCGGACATTTGGCGCGATGCGCAACGCCCGGGACGCAGCCGCGTTACGATATGTCGCCGCGATTGAACGGCGTAACGCCTTTGTAACCCGGCTGATTGCAGACATCGCGGAGAATTACTATCGGCTGCTGGCGCTCGACAGACGCTTGGAGACTTTGGATCGAACGATCGCTCTTCAGGAGCGAAGCCTCGAGATTGCGATTGCCAGAAAGGAAGCCGGCCGTGGCACCGAACTGGCCGTGCAACGTTTGCAAGCCGAAGTCCGCCGGAACCAGAGCGAAAAGCCGATCGTCAGGCAGGACATTGTCGAGACTGAGAATCGCATCAACTTCCTCGCCAATCGCTTTCCCGAGCCGGTTGAACGGGTGCAGACCACCGATTTCTTTGATCTGAACATTCACGCGCTAAGCGTCGGACTTCCAGCGCAATTGCTCTTGAACCGACCCGACATCCGTCAGGCCGAGCGCGAACTCGAGGCTGCGGGACTCGATGTGAAAGTCGCGCGCTGCGCGCTTTTATCCCGATTTGAACATCACCGGAGGCGTAGGCTATCAGGCCTTCAGTCCCAAGTATCTGTTCATCACTCCCGAAGCTCTTCTTTACAATGTTGCGGGCGACATGGTCGCGCCACTGGTCAACAAGAAAGCAATCCGAGCGGACTATATGAGCGCAAACGCCCGACAATTGGAGAGCATCTACAACTACCAGCGCGTCATTCTGAACGCGTTTACCGAGGTTATCAACCGCGTCGCCATGGTGGAGAACTACCGCCGAAGCATCGAGATCAAGAAGCAGCAGTTGGGAGCGCTCGAAGCCTCGGTCGCTTCAGCCAATCAACTGTTTCAGAATGCCCGCGTTGAATACATCGAGGTTCTTTTGGCCCTCCGTGATCTTCAGGAAGCCAGAATGGTCTTAATTGAAACCAAGAGGCAACAACTCTCCGCGGTTGTGAACACCTATCAAGCCTTGGGCGGCGGTGGCAACTTGTTCACGAGCTCGGTTGCCGAACCTCCCATACCCGCCCTTCCTGTGCAAAGCGGCTTCTGGAAACATCTCCCGGCCTTTATGCGGTAACCGGCCCTTGTATGACGACCGTGCGTCCAGCCCAACAGGCCTTCCGGCCTGTTGGGGCTGGACTGTGACCGCAGGCCTCCCGGCCTGCGGAACCCGTTTCCTGTTCCACCTAGGCTGAGTGAAGGCTTTGTGAAACTCACCGCTGGCCTAATTGCGTTCACGATTCGCCTTCCAAATTATTTTCAACAAAATGCAAAAGCGCGAAATTTTTGCTCGTTTTCCCACGATTTAATTGGAAAGTGCCTTCGGGAAATATTTCCCGAAGGCACTCTGCTTCTGGCTGTCTTCTTAAGCGGTAAGGCCCAATAGGCCGGGAGGCCTGTTGCCACGTTCTCACACCGTGGCCACAGGCCTTCCGGCCTGTGGAACCCAATTGCTCGACCGAACCACACCGTGGCCCAAAGCCTGCAAGCCTGTTACGCTTCATACTAGCTTAGGGGCGCTCGAAATCGAATTTTCAATTTCGCTCGTTTCAACGATTCTAAGCTCATCAAGCGAACGAAAACGTTGGCTTCGCCGGGTGCGCTAACCGATTCTGACAATGTGGAATCTCGCCCTGCACACTCTCCTGCTGCAAAGCCAGGGGGGCAGAGCGGCTTGCCCATCAACGAGCACTTCTGCACTCGCGGTCTTTCCCCCCACCCTGCCCTCCCCCCGCAAAGCCGGGGGAGGGTGGGAAGCGCGAGCTTTCGCGTTTGCCAGAATCCATTGGCGAACCCAGTGTGACAGTGTACGAGTGCGGCCCTTGACGGTCGACGCATTGAAATCTAGATCAGCGGGGTCGCGGGAAAACCTGTTTCATGCTGGGAGGTGACTCATGTGTTTCTCCGCTACGGCAAGTTTCGCCGCCTCTGCGGTTCTCATTCCTGCTGGTGTTTACTGCATCACCGCCGCCGTTCGCAAGCGATCAAACGCGTGGCCGCTGTCGCTGGTTCCGCTTGCGTTCGGCATTCAACAATTGAGTGAAGGCTTCGTGTGGCATGGTCTAGAACATGACGATGCAGGGTATGCTCGCCAAGCATCTCTGATCTTTCTCTTCTTTGCCCTCGCCTTTTGGCCCATCTGGTTCCCGCTTGTTTCAACGCTGATGGACCCAAGGCCGATGGCGCGAAAAATCTTCCTTGCATTCACCCTTTTCTCTTCAAGTTGGTTTTGGGTTCTCTATCTGCCCCTGGCGATCGGGCCCGAATCACTGCTGCACATCGAGCAGAAGCACCACTCGATCTATTACGATTTCTTGAGTTTGCCCGTCTATCAATACGTGCCGCTTCTTCTGATGCGCGTTCTCTATTTTTCCTGCGTCGCTATCCCGATGGCCTTTGGCACAGGTTCGTTGGGGCGTATGCCGAGTTTGTTGTTTGGCGCGACGGCCATCATCGCTGCCGTAGTCTACAACTACGCCTTTGTTTCGGTCTGGTGTTTCCTGGCCGCCTGGCTCTCCATCTATCTCTGCTGGTACTTCTACTGGGCGCCCGATGAGTCTGGAAAATACTTTCGTTCCGTCGCGTCGGAGGCGGCTGTATAAGCGACAATTAGCTATGGCCAATTTCATCGAGCCCGAAAAAACCTTCAGCGGCGCCTATCAAGGCCTTGAGCGCATCTTTCAGTACACCAATGCCGATGGCGCACTGGTGCGTTACAACTGCGGCCAAGCCGCCGCAGCCACCTATCTTACGTTTCGCGAGATTTTTCCGGCTTCAGCAGAGGACGCGTTAGAAGTCATGCAGCAGATCGAGACTGATAATCCTCCTGATAACCTCGGCGGCTGGTTCGGCACCAGCCGGCGGTGCATCGAGCGCATAGGTCGTCGCCATTCGACGCCGCTTGACGAGATTGAAGGGGAGGTCGAGCTACGCAGTTGGCTAAGCCGGCGAGAGCCAGTGATTGTGATGTTGGGCGTTGCAGGTCTTAGACTCTTGAATCGAATCGCCGTTCCGGCTGGCCACTGGTCGGTTGCTTATGGCTTTGACGAAAAGCATATTTATCTCACGAATCACGGGAAATTGACGTGGCAGGAATTTCGCCGAGGTTGGAATTCCCTCGTGCCGCGTTTGATTCAGATGAACAACCGAGGCTTATTATCTGCGCGAAAATAATAGTCGCCTTTTGCTCCGCGAAAGGCGACAATAAGCGCGCAAGCGAAACCCTACCAGCCAGCTTAGGCTCGCTGCCCGATCGTATCGGCGGAGGAAGTTCCGTGCCGCCGAAATAGCCGCCGGCCGAGTTGCCAAAGTCGAGCGAAGAGGGCAACGACTATTAATGGGATAAAAATAAAGCCATCGGGAATGCCGAACGCGATGGCGCCCAGCAGGCCGATGAACGCGACTTGCTCAAGGCGCGCTCTTCGAGGAGAAGCGAACATCAGTAAGCCGAACAACATTGTTGCCGAGATGAACAGAAACAGTTGGACAACCGCTGCGATCGAAGCGCTCGACGAAGTCAACCGAAAATGCAGCTCTGTGGGTCGTTCAACGTCGGGCATCACCGACCACCGGGTTGGGATGCCGGTTTCAAACGCGTCGGCAAATGGAAGTTGATCGGCCAGCCATTCATCGTTTTCGACCTGGGCCGAATCGGAAGGTTTGAGCTTCTGTTTGAGCCGCAACGCATCCAACTGTTCACGCAGGCTGGAAGACCATTCAGTGAGGGATTGGCCGTTGGGACTGCGCTCGGGATTTCGCGAGCCGGCAAGACTGATATCCGCCAGTCGCAGCCAACGCGCGGCTTGAGATGCTAAAACAGTTGCATCGGAAGTGCCGTTGAGATTCAAGGGAGCGGCGGCGAGCAATAGAGCTTCTGCACGACGGAGATTGATTGCCGCTGCGCTGAGTGAACCGTCAATCGTCAACCGGTTGCCAGGACTCGACAGAAGCGTCCATAAGGTTGATGCCGGACGAATTTCCTTATTTCCACATTCGAATCGGGGCGTCTCGGCCACCGCATCAGTCCTGCTCCAGACCATTTGCACCTTCTGAAAACCTGGTTCTTCCGTAAGTGGGACTGCTATACCCTTGGACGGACTGGTCGATGTGACGATTTTTCCATCGACGGCTAAGGCTTCCAATACCGAACCGGAGGGAAGCCAAAACTGGAGCTTACTATCTCTATCATGCTGCAGATAACAGGTGGCGCGATAGACCCAGCGTTCGCCATAAGGCGCTGCTTCAATATCTACTAACGCCAACTGAATGGGAGCAACAACATCAAGAGGCCGGGGGGCGGCCGATACGCGAGCGCGCAGTTGATTGCCCGACCCGCGCAAGTTGTTTCTCCTGTTTTTCCTGATGGGACCGCTTGCAGTTTCGCGTCCGGGTCTGATGCGACAGGCTTCCAACCAAGCATTTCGCCGCGCATGAATTTCGGGGCCTGTCAGCAGCAATCTCTGTTCAACGTTGGCAAGCGCGGCGCCAGTCCGTATTTCGGTTGTAGGAAGGGTCAGATCCTGTCTCCTGTGCAGTGGTTGGCCAAGGCTCAATCGGAGTGATAGAGTTTCATTCTCCCTTGCCGGCGTTTCAATCCTCCATTGTTTAGTCCCGGCCTGTGCTGGCTCCGCGACCGCCTCACAACCGGAGGGGACTTCGAGTTCGACCTGCCAATCCTCGACGTCGCGCACGATCAACGAAAATGCGTGGGCGCGATCCCGACGAAGATTCGCATCGATCGCTGTCGTTAGCTGCAAGCGACGATGCGCGACCTTTGCTGCAGAAGTGATACGAAAAACGCTGTCGGATTGCGGAGACGCGAAGCTGAAAGCGGACAAAGTAATCCGAACGCCCAAGTTCGACGGCGGTTTCGCGATCGAACAAGGGAGCAATCGGAATCCCCGCTGCGCGTTCGACTGTCAGCGTCCAGCCCTCCGGGGGAATAAGTCGCAACACCGTCTTCGTCGTCGCCGCTCCGTCCAGACGTATGGCGGGAGTCGATTCGATCGGCGGCCCGCTTCGTGGAAGCGACCCATGCCAGCTAAGCGATACTTCTGAAACCGCATCGCGCAACCATGCAGTGACGCGATTTCCCGAGCGCGTCCACGAATGGAGTTGGAGGCCGCGTACGTCGTCAATGGTGACCGCTGGCGGAACTTCCCATTCAACGAAAGTAAGGGCCTTGGAATCGGCCAGCCAACGCGAAGTGGCATAAACTTCTCCCCCCTGCGGCTCTAAACGCCAGATCAATTCTTGCCTCGCCTGGCGGGCCGTTGGCGTCAGCCTGAATGTAGGCCGTATGAAAAAGGTGTCGCCCAAAAGGCGGTGGAAAGCGCGGGAAGGCAACATGGCTTTGTCGAAGCCTGACTTTTGCCAAACGTCGCGCACGAAGGTATCGGGCGGCATTTCGGCAACTCCGCGCCGTTCAACTTCTCCAGCGGTTTCTAATCCGTGCAGACGATAAGCAAAAAAGGCGTCGCTCTCCGCTGCCCCGAGCGTGCGCGGTGCTGCGAGACTTGGTCGCATGGTGAGCGCCTTGATGGGAACAAGTTCAAGCAACAGCTTCACCGTTCCAGACAGGGGAGACTGAAAATCGACTTTCAAGACGCGGTTGCTCCCAATCGACCAGTCGCGGACCCAGGAGCGCGGCACGCCCGAGGATACCGATTCAGGCCGCACTTCGACACGGGAAACTTCCAGATTCGGCGGCAAGGCGACTTGGATTCCGCTCACCGTTCCGAGAGTGATGCGATAATCGAATGAGCAAAACAAGGTCGAGCTACTAGCGTTGAGATCCCAAAATGAGGTTTCAGTAACGCGGAGGTGGCGCTTGCAGCGGCTCCCTGGCGCCAACGCATGTGGATTGTTTTGGCCGCGCCCAGGTTCGCATTGAGCGTACGGCTCTCGGGGTTCCATTGTTGGGCGCCCTGCCAGTTTAATGCCTGAACTTTTTCGGCAGTCGAGGGGGCAGCGAATTGCAAACGGCTCATTACGACTTCCGGCACTCCAAAGCGAATTTCACGATCGCCCGCTGTCCCAGTGACGGGGACTGAAAACTTGATGCGAATTTCGTGTTCTCCCGTTCCTTTGATCTCGAGCGATATCCGCAGTTTGGAATCGACGTTTGGAAAGGCCGGCGCGCCGTCAAGAAGCAACTCGCGCAATCGAATATCACTGAAGGGCAGAGCGATCGTTGTTCGTTCGACGAATGTATGAACCGCAAGAATCGCCTCGAATTCCGCACTCCCGTCCGATGCACCGTTTCCGATGTAACTAGCCTGCACGAAGACTGATTCGTCCAACGCCAAGTTAGGACGGCTCAACGTCTCTAATCGCTCGAGCAAAACGGGAGTGCGAGTACAAATTTCGGTTCGCCGTCGGCACTCAAAGCGGGCAAGAGATAAACAGTCGTTGCCTCGGGAGCAATCGCCGTCGAAAGATTCCCGAAACCGAATACGGCAAATATAGACAGCGTTTGTATCCGCAATGCGCGTGCGTGCGTCGAAAGTCTGCCTACGGCGGTTTTCGGTTCGCCGATGCGTACACGCCTCAGGTATACAAAAGACAATGAGGCGAAAATTGCTGCGATCATTGGCCCGTAGACAATTTCGTTTAGCGGTTTGGGCAGAAGTATTAGGCTGACGCCAGCTGCAGTAAGCCAAATAAACAGGTATGCGATCAGGCGTCGCCCAACCTGCCTGGCAAAAATCAGAAATGGAATGGTCAATGATGCCGCCAAAATCCAGCTAACGGTTGTTATTCGTCCGGAATTGACGATCGTAAAAGGCACTTCGTTTTGTTGATCGGGAGCTTCCCAGGATGTCCACCCGGGGCCGTCTCCTTTAAGTTGCGAAAGTAAGCTTGCTTGTACGGAAGCAATTGATTGCAACCAGTTGTCAACCGTCTGAAATCGACCTGATGCGTCTCTACCGAACTGAGCCGCCTCATCGACGGCTGCGCGGACACTGTCGGGCAACGTCCCTTTTGGCGAGCCATCGGCTCGCCAAAGACTCAGCTGTCTTGGCGAGGTGACGATCAAATTACCCGAAGATGCAACGGAGACGAGGCCGACCGATTCAAGACCGGCGGGCAAGAGAGTAGTTTGAAAAACACCAGTCTCTCCGAGACCAAGCAAGTCAAGGATGGGCCGATGCCCGCCATTTTCTGTGCCGGCCAGCACCTCTTGAATCGGACGCGCCGTAGAAGGGGCCTTAGACGCCTTGCCAACAAGATCGTTTCCCGCCCGGTCTTGTGAGTTAGCGGAGTTGCGATCCACAATCGCACCCAAACAAGCCGACGATAGTTGACAATCGAGTCGTGGTCCGCCGGGAAGGCGATAAGCTGTCTCGCTCAGGAGCGGCGCGGTTCCAGGAGGCAAGCGCCAAATGATCCGAGTGGTCGAGGCCTGGGTCGGTAGAGTAGGCAGCGGCGCGTGAAGGCGGGTCCACAACGTCCCATCAACGGCGGGCGCCCGGTAGAGTATCTCTAGATGCTGCCAAATTAAATCGGCTGAAAGAGGGATACTGACGGAGCAACCATTTGCGCCCTCACTGACCCGACATAACTCGGCAGGTAGTGGCTGGCCGGAAAGACTGACGCCTTGAAGTTGTGCACCCGCGGGCAGCACAATCGGCAATAGTGGATCGGACCCCCGACGTATCGCGCATCGGAAGAAGCAGCGATGAAAGTCTGTTTCTCCAACGACTCCCACGAATTCGCATTCATTGATCTGAAGAAAGGTAGGTTCACTTTTCAGCCGCTTCGCTGCGACTAACGAGGGGATGTCTCCGGTGAAGCGATAGCTTTCACGATGCAATCCTGCAATCTCACCGGCCGTTCCTTCTGGCTCCATCCCCCTCGAGATGCAAGTCTTTTCTGACCCATATGGAAATTCGACCGAGACCGAACCGCGATAAGCTTCCGGTCCGATAATTTGGACAAGCGGAATGGGTTGTCGATCGCGTGGCGTGCTTGCCACAAGGCTCATCGCTGCGGTCGAAGCAACCTGGGGCCACGAAGTCGGCAGCAACGCAAACGTAGCGGTTCGGCGGATTTGCTCCTCAAATGTGAATGCAGTGGCTGCCGACTCTAACCGTGTTTGAACTTCCAGGGGAGCATCGAGCGGACGACTCAGGGTCAATCGCCACCAGCGGACTTCCGCGCGGTCCAGGAAACTTGCGACTAACCCGAAGGGATGCGGCCTACCGAATGCCGCGATTAATCCACCGAGTGGCAAAGGTTCTGTCGCGACAATGCCGTTGTTCCCCTGCGTCGTGTTCCAAGACCAAGGAGATCGCACCGAAGTCGTGCTGGCGATAACAACCGAATCCGGAGCGCCAATTTCGGGGGTCAACGTCAAGTTGACTGTTGTGTACGGCTGGCCAGGTACGAGGAATACGCGATTATCGCACCGGCCTTGAAACCGGGGCTCTTCTGCTTCAAGAAATAGAGGTCCGACAGGCGGCTGCCCTTTGAAATCGTATCGCAACTCATTTACCCGTACGGGGGATGGGGGGCCAATTGCACCAAAATAGGCAGGTGCTTGCGACGCCGATGCTCGAAAGTGTCGACTGGCGCGAATTACGTATTCGCCGTGGCGAGAGCGTGCGCCGATCGGAATGACATCGGGAAACATGATCGACTGCGGCCCATTGACCACGCGGCTTGTCGTCGACTGTTTCAAGCGAACATTGACTACCGTTTCCTGCCCGGCCGTCAGCGGCTTGGGCAACACGATCGTTAAGGTGGAGGTTGAACCGGGGTTCGATAACAGATAGGGAATAGACTGGGCAGCGCCATTTTCAACATCATCTAATTCCCACCCGGACGGCAAACGTATCGTTAATTGATTGAGTATTCCACGATTCAACTGGACGTTCATTCGGCATTGAAGGGTCGAATGATTGCCGGCTATTTCCCACTCGAAATTTTGGCGGACGCGAAATTCGACTCCATATGTTCTTAAACGGAGCATAGGCCGAACTGCGAGTTGTCCCTCGGCAAGTGGGACCGACCGGGCTGTCAAAATCTGGGAGTGTTCGCGGTTGAATTCATTGTTGGTGGTATTGAAGGCATTGGGGCGCCACTCAAGCAGCGTTAGGTCGGGCGTCAAATGGACACTGATCGTTTCGCCGCGTTGAACGGCGGCAACTATTTGCGCACCCGGTGCGGTCCAGAAGACGCTGTCGCTAAAGGGAACGGCACTTAGGCCAATCACACGCAATTGCGCTTTACGTAGAGGCTCACGCAGGCGGATGGCGATGCGCCTGTTGCCTCCGAACAGTCCTTGGAGAGGACGCCAGTTTTCCAAGCCGGGCGCCAACACTTCCGTGACCTGTAACTCGGGATCGCAATCAACCTGAAGTTCCGAGACCTCGCCTCGCAGCGCTGTAAAATCAACGGTGGATTCGCAAAGTGCCTGCCCGGAGCTCAGATAGTAACGTGAAGAAACAGACGCCATGATCGCCGCTGCAGGCTGACCCACCATATCTGAACGCCGAAGCCTGATTTCCAAGTGATCCAGGCCTCCAAACGCCACATACCACGTCTGTTTGCCATTCTTGTCGTCACCGGCGCGTCTGTCCAAAACGACAACCTGGCTCTGGGGAAAGATTGCATCGAAGTGAGTGGGAACTTCTAATTCCAAGGTCGCAATGGGAGCCGGCGAGACGGGAAGATCGAAGTGCCATTCGCCCAGTTCCGCGGCGCCGTGCGCCGACCAGTCGAGCGCGAGAGAATGCTCTCCGGGCTTATCGACGAGTAATGAAAATCCGGCCTGCGGACGAGCTTCCAGATGGCCGATCAACGCCGCGTGGTTGTCGGACCAGCGGGCACGGTTGAGGGCTAACTGCTTCGTTCCCAGATGCATCAGGCCGGGAACCGCTCCGGGATTGACAATCTTCCACTCAGCTGTGCCGATTAGAGCCTGTTCATCTGGGGCATCGGCAACTAGCGCGGCCTTGTAGCGCGCCTCGATCAGCGCGGTGTCGGAGTCCGCGATTGCATCGCGATCGCGGCTTTGCGCACGCGACCTTCGAACTCGGCACGTTCCAATCGAACGAACGTCCCCTTTTCCAGCCCCCTGAGCCCGGCCGCCAAAAGATCCCCATGCAAGTAGACGCGATGAATCGGCAGCAGGTCTTCAAATGAACCCTCGCTCGAAATGATTGCCGGCAAAGGTTCGGACGCTTTGCTGCGAACGCAAAGCAGTGCCAGAGCGACACCAAAAAGTGCTGCGATGAATCGGTAGTGAAAATGGATGCGGAGCCGCATAGTTTTATTCTGTCGAGATTGCCAAGTCTCGATTCAATTTACTCTAGGTGAATCGACCGTAGACGTTTCACGTATCAAGCGTTTGCCGTTTGATCGCACCAGCGCGGATTCTGTGTGGACACGGGTAAAGCCAGGCATACGGTCAAGGCGACGGCGATGCCGCCATTGCACCAGTCTTCGGGCGCCGATGATCGCAATTCCCAAAGCGAACCCTGGCTGCATTCCCACAATCGCCTGAGCCGCTACCTGGGGCCAAACAGAGTTGGCTACTAAAACTGTTGCCGCCAGAAGTGTAATGGCCAGGCCGAGCCCTGGTTTAACCATATTGGCAAGCAACAATATGGTTCCTAACGCAATCAGGGATAGAACGAAAAACCATAAACTCTTGGGAAAAGCGACAATACTCAACGGCGCCAACGTAGTCTGTCGGGCGCTGATGCTCGCGTGAAAGGCGTCCCAGCTTGCCGGTTTATCGCTTCCGTCCGGTTCATGCCCCTCGGAGACCCACCTTTCCAAATCGTTGAAAGTATAAGCCGACGTTAACTGCATCATGCCATTTCGAAATGTCCAGCGTTCTTCAACCGAAGATTCTCCCAAGGAAATCGGAGACGAGCGCGTAGCCAATGCTACTTGCCAGCGAACAGCGTCGATGGAGGTACGGCCGCGAGGAACTGGCGGCAGCCATCGTGTTGTCCACCCTCCAACTCCTTCTAATATTCGCTCCGGCAGCGTATACTTCAATTCGACGAGCAACGTTTTCCTTTCCTCTGCGCCGGCAATGGTATCCTAATCCTTCGGTTGGTATCGCCTTCAACGCCAGGTTCGTGAACTTCTGCGCGTACGCCGTTCAAGCGAAGCTCGAACTCGGCTGAATTGACTGGCAGATCGAAATCAAGCGTGCGCGAATGCCACTTGACTAAATGAAAACGAGCCCGATATCGCTGCCCAGCGTCAGTCACCTGGGCCTGAATCAGCGCTCGATCAATAACAATCAGCGGCATGGCGCCCGCGCCGGCTTCCTCATCGTGAACCGAGATTGCGAGGGGCAGGTTCAGTCCGGTGGCGCGCAAAGCAAGCAAAGTCGTCTGTTGGGCTCGAAGTTCGATGGGCGTCTGCTGCCAGCCCTCGCTCGCGAGAACGGGCAACCATCGGCTGGCCGCATCTCGGTCACGCAAAAAGCGAACGCGATTCTGACACCAGGAGCTTCCGTCCGGCCATAGCAAGGGTGTGGAAAACTGCCGTTCCGCATTGACCGACAAGGCAAACGTGCTGGCGATCGAAAAAGCCGGCTCTTTGCCCGCATCTGGCGGCAGGTTGACGAGCCATTCCGAACGGCCGGCACTTTCAATCGTCCCGGAGCTGATAGCTACTCCCAGCAGCGGCCCGGAACTACGCAGCCGAATTTTCCGAGGCGGCCGACCCTTGAAATGATAATGAAAATGCTGGGTCATTTGGCCTTGCTTGTCATCCAGGACCACATCGGTCATCACTTCGATACGGACATCATCTCGAACGGGGTGCAACGAAAGTTCGACGTGTGATGCTGCCTGGGCAGTGGCAACGGTCGTCGAATGCTCTTGAACATTGGACTCTTCGAACGCTTGCAACCGGGTCCCAGGCTTATCGACTTCCCATTGATAAACGCCTCCGCGAAGTTCCATTCCTTCCGGGATCGCGACGGTCACCTGATCATCGCGATCGAACACGCCTAGAAGCCGCGGAAGAACTAATAGGGCTTCGAGAGGAGCGGTAGACGAGGGATAAGTCCCTTCGATGGTCAGCGAAAACTCTTCACGGCGCGGAGCGGCGAGTTTGATCTGCACAACACGCCGATTCGCGCCGATATCGCGGATAGGGATGATTCCTTCGACGAGTTTTGGAGTTGAGGCTTCGAACGCGCCGGGAATCGGGACTTCCATTTCGATCGAATCGATCTCAGTGCGAATTGGTGTCACTGTAATGTCACTACGCACTTTCCAGCCCAATTCGCCAAGCTGGAGATAGTGATGAACGCGCGATTGCAATACTCCCGGCACCGCGCGGATATCAAGATCGAGCGGCGCCAGCATGGTCTCTTTAGCATTCGTCGGCAGCATTCGGTAACGGTAAACGGCTTCTACATTCGGGTCGATGGAACCGTCAGCTCGCTGCGTGTCGCCTCGCAAAATAGCGGTCGCTCGCAAATGGGGCAGCGAACGAACGTGGATGGTCCCCCCCTGTCGCAAAACATTCAACGCTGCGACTGGCCCGACTGGAACGATCGTTCGCGCTTTCTGATCGGGACTACGACTGCGCGGCGCCCGGGTTGTAATGAAAGCCTGGATTTCAAAGGCGTTCGTCTCGGGGAAACGAATCTGCCACTCCGATTTTCCCGGTTCCGGACGGACCACGCGAGGCTCCTGGTCTGGCGGAAATTCCGTTGGCTTGCCGTTCGTGCCCGTGGAAGCGCCCGCCCAACCACTACCTCCGCGCTGAAGGGCGTAAAAAACGCCACTCTTTTGCGTTCCCTCTCATCCGCAGCCGCGTTTCGATTTGTACGTCCGCCTCTCCCACGATCACAAGAGTTTCAGCCTCAGCCGATAATGCGACTGAACCGACGTTCGGCTGACTTGCATCTTCCCAAGAAACCGCAAGACTCGTGATCGGACCAAGCGCCTCACCGCCTGTTTCCGGCAGCAATTGTTTAACGGCAAAGCGCTTTTCAATCGGGGGATCGCTCAACGCGCCGCCTACTTCGCGGCGGGAAAGCGTTACTTGTTTAAGGTTACCGGGCGCTTCGAATGAAAGTGTCGTAATGGGCGCTCCTGGAAGGCCCAACTCGAAGCCTATCTCAGTGCCCTTCGTTCCACGCGGTTGCAACGAAAGTTCGAGTTCGAGCTGAACCGAGTGTTCACCCGCCGCTTCGGCCTGAATCGCCAACCCCTTATCCGTCGCTATCAAGAGCGGGAGTTTGCCGTCTTGCCACTTGGCTTCGACAGGCTGAGCCTTCTGGCAGCCGAGCAACACGATAGACCGAGCCGAACTCGTTCGAAAACGAAATGTGGCTTTCACACGGACGATGGCCTGGCCTCCGCGTGTCTGCAGCTTTGCTTCAAGTTCGCACGAACTCGCGCGACCGCCTTCTCCGCTGCCACTTGCTTGCGAAGCGATTCAATCTGATCGTTTAGCTCTTTGTACTTTTCCGGAGTCAGCAAAATGGCTTCCGGACGATCGAACATCTCCGCATCCTTGGCGATGACGATAATCGCGCCGGACGGCAGACGCATGGCAGAAGGCCCGCCCTCCTTTTTGGCCGCATTTTCAGCGAGCGCTGCCGAAGCGAACAGGATGCCCGCCAGCACCAGCCCGCATCGGTATCGCTCGAACCTATCACCACGCCGTTGCATCATGTAATCCAGGCCGCCTGCAATAGTTACCTAATCGTTTCAGTATAACGGGAACTATTGTTCGCAGGCGACAGACTGCGCATTTTGAAGATCGCGGATAGAATCATCGTACCGGATATGCCGACTTTGCAGCCTTGAATGCAACAGTACAGTTGAAAATTCAATTAGACCGAACCGTCAAAGGAAATATCAATGCGAACCATTGCAGTTGTCGCGATATGGATTGCCTGTAGCGCCATTGCGGCCGAGCCGCCCAAAAAAGCGCCTTCGAAAATAACGCCGGGCAAGGTGATCATTCCAACGGATGCCATGAGGCGCATTTGGGGCGAACTTGTCTCTATCGATCTGAAGACGCGAACGGGAACTTTTCGCAATGAGGGCAACGATGAAATAATGCCTTTCACCGTCTTACCGTATGCCGAGTTGCTTCATCATGCCGCCCTCGGCGATCTGCCCGATTTCCGTATCGGCGAACGCGCGATCTTCCGCATGCACCAGAACAGCGAGGGTCAATGGGTTTGGTTGACGTACATCCAAGATGAACTGAACTTCTTGAACGGGCATAAGGAATATTATTGGGTGGACCGCATTGACCTCGACAAGGGCGAGATCGAATTCACTCAAGCGAACGCCGACAAAAGCTACATCCGCGACAAGGGCCTGATTCTCGAAGTTGACGTCCAGACCAAATATTGGAAGAACGGCGAACCGGCCAAGCTGGCAGACATCAAAGTCGGCGATAAGCTGCGAACCAAGACGCACGGCATCGGCAAGGGCAAGCATCGCCGTTGTTGGGATGTCTTTCTCGACGATGCCACAATCGAAAAATGGCAGAAGGAACAACAAGCGGTTCATAGCAAACAGTTAAAGGAAGAAGGCTGGCCCGCCTATGTGGACGCCACGACGGACGGGCAAGCGATCATAACGCTCTTCCCCGAGGGGCGTGAACTCGCGAAAGATCTAAAAGCCGGCCGGGCTGTCCAACTCGCGGCTGCAAACGCCAATCGCGTTGCCGGCAAGGCCGTTGAAGGAATCATCAAAGAGGTGAAGGCGCAAGGAAACTTGAACCAAGTCACGATTGAACTAAAGGTGTTGCCGGAAGGCATTACAGTCGGCGGACTGGCACGCCTTTGGCTACAGACGCGGTAGCGACTGTGCGAGCCGTTCCACGCGCCTCCGATCAAATCCACGACTCGGGCTCCACAGCCAGAGCCGCGACCGTGCGGAAACGGATTTTGTTGAGCCGGAAGCTTGATTGACACTCCTGACTCGCAAGGTAGTTAACAACACCTACGAACTCAAAAAAAAGCGGGTGTGCCAACTCTTTCTGGCAATTCTGGCGAGCGGCGCGGCGTAAGCCCGCCGTGGCTTCAAAACCACGGCGGGCTTACGCTGCGCCGCTCGCCAGAATTAGTTGACGCACCCCATTGATGGCCCGATCGCCAGCGCTCTTGCATTGCCGGACGCTCTCGGCTATTGGGTTGCCATTGTTGAAGAAATCCGGCCGCCACAGAGGAGGCGACGGCATGCGTCGTTTCAAATTACGCTCCCCGTTCATCATCGCGATGCTTCTAACGCAGGTTGCGGGGCAGGCATTTGCTGCCGAGCCGATCGCTCCGCCCGCTCATCTGCCGGAGCGAGAAGACATCAAGATCGATCCTCCGTTGAAGGATTTCACGCCTCCCGAATTAGAAGCGCCGGTCCAGATTCATCCGACGGTTCTCGAACCGCGCGACAGCGGTTTGTACGGCTCGGCCGAGTATCTCTTGCTCCGCCCGCATTTGCGCACGCAGGATTATGCCCTCGTTGATCCTCTGAACGATATTGTTCCGCAAGGCCGAGTCGCTTCCGTGCAGGATCATTTGAGCAGCGGCTTTCGCATCGGCGTCGGTTATCGCCTGGCAAATTCCGGATGGGATGTCGGGCTTTTCTACACCTTTCTCGATAGCCGGGGAAGCAGTTTCGCGATCGCGCCGAACGGCGGCTTGCTTTATCCGGAACTGACTCGGCCCGGCCTTACCGACTCAGCGCTATCGGCCATCGCGCACGCTCGACTCAATTACAACGTCTTCGACCTCGAGATGGGAAAGGTGATCGCTTACGACGATTGGACGCAGTTTCGCCTCTTTTCCGGCATCCGCTTCGCCTCTATCCGGCAGAGTGTCAATACGCTTTATAACGGCATGCTCGCCGACAACGCCTTCTCCGAAAGTAAATCCAACTTCACCGGCGCCGGACCTATCTTTGGCGGCGAAATGCGCTGGAATCTGTCTCACTCACTCTCCGTTTTCGGCAAAGCGCAGGGTGGGCTGATCTATGGCCATACGGTCTCCGGTCTTATCGAAACCAACAACGGCGGCGCCACGCTTTACAACAACGTCTCGGACGTTTATCACTCGATCGTTCCCATGATCGGTTGCGCGATCGGCGCCACCTGGCAATATCGCGGCGTGACGATGACGGCCGGCTACCAGGCGGTCAACTGGTTCGGCCTCATTCAACGCCAAGCAATGATCAACGATTTTTCCGAAGGCAAAATGATCCCGCGCGCCAGCGACCTATCGCTCGACGGTTTCTTTTTTCAACTTGGCTTCGCGTTCTAAATCACCGCACGTGATGATCCGCGCAAAACACTTTTTCTCAAGCCCAATTTGGCCAGTTATTTTGACGCAAATTTCACCACAGAGACACTGAGGCACAGAGAAACCGAGAGACAGTTAAGGCTTCATCGAGATCCAAAGGTTTGTCTCCAAACCTCTGTACTGCTAAAGTTTTCGAAGTTGCGCACGTTCATAGATATACAGCATCTCACACTAATCCGACGCGTTAGCGAGGCAGTCCCCGAAGCTTTAGCGTTAATGTGATCAAAATAACGCTAACGCTTCAGGGCTGAGCCTCTCTTATGCTTCGGGTTAGTGTCGATCGATGGCACGGCCGTCAATCCATACCGCCGCTCATGAAGTGAGCAACTCCAACGCTTGCATCGTTCACGACTCTTTTGCGCATTCAACGGTACACGCAGAGAGTTTGCAACTCCCCCACCGCGCAGCTATTATTAACCAAAGGCGGACAGGAATATCCGCCGGAAAGGCTTAGCGAGGAGCGGGCTTTATGGCGGATTTGCAAGCGCGGTACGACAACCTGGAGAACGGCAATCAGACCGCCTGGCGACATCCGTTGCCCGAAGGGCGAGACATCGGCATCGGGCGGCGTTCGTTGACGGATGTCACCGTACCCGAATGGAATCGGTCTGATTGGATCATCGACGGGGATGCCCGCCTGTCAGGACGACATGCCACCGTCAATTGGAACGGCAAAGTCTTGCGCGTACGCCGGCGCATGGAGCCCATTGATCGTCAGGCGCTCAATCCCATCTTCTACAAAGGGAAAGCCAACGACGATTTCGTGATGGCGCCGGGGGAATCATTCACCATCGGCTCGACGACTTTCGCTTTGCTCGCCCCTGAATCGTTGGTGTCGGATGATAGCTCGGAACCCGATCGCTTCAGCCGCACACTGGGCCGAGAAGACTTGCGGCTTAGTTCGTTTATCGACGCCCGCACGCCGCTGATGGCCTTGGCCGACCTGCCGGACATCATGCGCACGGCCCGCGACGACGCCCAACTCGAAGATCGCTTCCTCGACGTGATTCTGAAGGGATTGCCCTTGGCGGAATTCGCCGGGCTTGCCCGCATTGATCCAAAAGACGGCGGAGAGGCCCGAGCTGCCGTCACTCGTTCGAAACAGCGCGGCCTGACTGATGAATCGTTTCAAGTTTCCAATCGCCTCGTTCGCCATGCCACTCGGAACGTCATGGAGAGCGTTCTCTACGTCTGGGATAAAAAGGGAGAAGGAGGCTCGCGCTTCTCGGCGACGATCATTCCCAACACCGATTGGGCGATCTGCACGCCGCTCGACGAAAAGCCGCAGCAGCATCGTTCGGTTTATGTCGCCGGCCGCGTGCCGCGAAACATCTTCAACGAAGAACAGCTCAAGCGCGATCCCGACTTCCAAGATTATCAGAAGTTCATCAACCTGGCCGCCGAGCTCTTTTGCTCGATGCGGGAAACCCGGCGCTGGGAAGTACAAAACGCCCGGCTGAAACAGTTCCTGCCGAAAAAGATGGCCGCAATGATGGAGCATCAGGACCTGGTGAAACAGCTCGAACCGCGCGTTGCAGATGTGACCGCTTTCTTCTGCGATTTGCGCGGATCCAGTCGTTATGCGCAAGAAAACCCGGACATGATGACCGCCTGGTCGTGCATGAGTGAAGCGCTCGACATCATGACCCGAGCAATACACGAAAATGAAGGCGTCATCGGCGGGCTGCAGGGCGATGCCGCGGTCGGGTTCTGGGGTTGGCCGACTTCGCTGCCCGATCAAATTGATCGCGCTTTGCGAGCCGCGCTGCACGTACGCACGAGTTTTGTGCGCAGCCGTAAGTTGAATCAAACGCAGTTCGATTGCGGCATCGGCCTGGCGGACGGCGCGGCCGTTGTAGGGCGATTGGGCACCGTCGATCAGTTCAAACTCGATGCCTATGGGCCGGTGATGAATCTCGCCGCCCGCCTGGAATCACTGACAAAAGTATTCGGCGTGCAAATCCTCGTCGATGAAACGATTGCTCTACATCTGGAAAAAGCGAAAACCGGCGGTTCGCAACCTCGCCTGAGGCCGCTCGGAAAAATCAGGCCCGCTGGCATGTCAGTACGCGTGCCGATCTTTGAACTGATGCCGCCCCTTGTCGATGCCGACCCAGAAGAAGCGGGCGTACCCTACTATCTTTGGGAAGCAGGCATTCGCGCCTTTGTGGACGGAAATTGGCTGAATGCACGCCGTCGCTTCGATCACTTTTTGCTGGCTCTCACGGAAGAGCGCCGCCAAGCGGACAAAGCCGCCGGCTTCTTCATCGATTTCATGAACCGCCACCGCGGGAAGCCTCCCGCCGACTGGGACGGCACCATCGAAATGGACGCGAAATAACGGGCTTGCAAACGCAAACTTCTGTTCGACTGTGTCGAAGCGTATTTGGAGCTCGGAAACCGCCACCGCAGAGTTTGACCGGCCCTTGCTCAGCCCGCGATATCGAGAGGTGTTTGATATGACCTAAACGAGTTATGAAAAAGGCCAGGAAGCCGGCCAACGGATAGGCCAAGAAATCGGCCAACAGAACGCGCAGATGGACATGCTGAAGCGTATGTTGCCCAAGCGGTTTGGTCCACTCGACAATGCGATCTGGAAACGAGTTGAGGCAATGTCCAGCGAACAAAGAGCGCAACTGGCAGAAGATCTGGTGACGGCGACATCGCTGGAGCAATTGGGGCTGTCAAATGGCGCCTGAATGACAGCATTTAAGAAGTTGACAGCCCTTCGCCGGCTTCCTTTCAACCCAGCGCCGCCCGAATTTCACTCTCCACCGCATCAATCGCGATGCGCCGCTGTTGCGTGCTGTCTCGCTCGCGGATTGTCACGGTGTTGTCTGCCATCGTTTGCGTATCGATGGTGATGCAGAACGGCGTTCCTGCCTCATCCTGCCGACGGTAACGTCGGCCTACGGCGCCGGTGTCGTCATAGAAAACGTTGAAGTGTTTCTTCAACGCGCGGTATAGTGCCTCGGCCTTTTCGGGCATGCCGTCTTTGTTTACCAAGGGCAGCACCGCCGCCTTGATTGGCGCGAGGCGGGGATGAAAGCGCATCACCACGCGTTTCTCGCCGCCGACTTCATCTTCCTGGAATGCCTCACATAGGACCGCGAGCAAAAAGCGATCGGCGCCGGCGGAAGGCTCAATCACGTGCGGCAGGAACTGGTATTTCTCCACATCCTCGGCCGACGGGCTGCTTTTCATCCATTCCTTGAACGAATTGGTAGTACGGCCGGCCTTGTCGCGGTTCCAAGCCTCTTCGTCAAAGTAGGTCAAGTCCTTGCCGCTATGCTTCATATGCTGCGTCAGGTCGTAGTTGCCGCGATGGGCCACGCCTTCCAGTTCCTGAGGCTCATCGCTGAAGGGAAACATGTATTCGATGTCGGTTGTGCCGACGGAGTAATGTGCCAACTCTTTCTGGTCCTGCTCGCGCGGACGCAAATTAATCGACTTGATGCCGAGCGTCGAATACCACTTGATGCGCACATCGCGCCACCACTCGTACCACATCCGAGATGTGGAGGGATGGCAGAAAAACTCGATCTCCATCTGCTCGAATTCGCGCGAACGGAAGATGTAGTTGCGCGGGTTGATCTCGTTGCGGAATGCTTTCCCCGTTTGCGCGATGCCGAAAGGAACCTTCATGCGAGTGCTGTCGAGGACATTGCGGAAGTTGACGAAGATTCCTTGGGCAGTTTCGGGGCGAAGATACACTTTGTTGGCGTCGTCTTGGATTGCGCCAGCGTGGCTTTCGAACATCAGGTTGAAAGCGCGAGGCTCCGTTAACGTCCCAGATTTTTCGCAATCGGGTGCGATCACCTTCAACAGATCATCTACTGTTCGAATTGCGTTAAGGAAAGGCAGACGAGGAAGGGTAATTGCAATGTGCCTATCTTTTTGCAATTTAAGAACCTTCTTTCTCGCACCTTTCTCTGATTCTGCATCTCCTTTAATGTAGGCGACATATGCTGTGAACGGGCCTTCCGCAGGAAAAGGAATCACTTCGAGCTGGTCGGCCCTGTATCTTTTCTTTGATTCCTTGCAATCCACCATCGGATCGCTGAATCCCCCCACGTGCCCGCTGGCTTCCCACACTTTGGGGTTCATGATGATGGAGCAATCGACGCCCACCATCTGCACCTCTTGGCCATCGGGGCCGAGGGGTGGGTTGCGGACCATGTCCTGCCACCAGGCTTCTTTGATGTTCTTTTTGAGTTCAACGCCGAGCGGGCCGTAATCCCAGAAGCCGTTGATGCCGCCGTAGATTTCGCTCGATTGAAAGATGAACCCGCGACGCCGGCAGAGCGATACCAGATCGTCCATATTCATGGTCACGGCCTCAGAGAGTGCGTTCAGTTGGCGAACCGATTATCTTATGGGAGAAGCGCGCTGCCGTTTAGGTTCACTTCGGCACGCTGCGTACAAATGCGATAAGCAGTGACAGGACGCCTACCCCCAGGAACAGCCATTCGGGCCGGGCGATTATTTCCCGGCGGAGCGGCAGCAGCACACGGCGAACAAAATTCTTCGCGGTGCGCTGGCGGATCTCTTCGCGCAAGCTCGCGCGATTTTTCGAGCAGCACAGTAGTGCGCGGATTGACAGTCGCGGGTGAGCGCAAGGCGCTGGCTGGGCAAGAGCGAACGGAACATCTCGACAACCAGTTGCTGTCGCGCTAACGCGGCCACGAGGTGCCCGGGCTGATTCGGACCGCCTACGAGGTCGGCGACGCTTGGCAACAACGGCTGCAACTCGGCCAGGCAGCTCATAAAGGCGATCGTGTCAATGCGCCGGTCGAAGGTCTTTTCGGGGTCGTCGAGATAGGCGCGCAAGCGTTCCCAGATGCGCAACACGCGTCGAATGCGGACGATGCTGCGATAGAAATCCCGCCGCGTTTTCGGTGTGCGGTCCGGCCGAGGATTGATAGACCGAGTTTCGGGTTCATCCTCTTCGTCTTCCTCTTCGGCTAGAGTCAACGGCTCATCATCGATCAGTTCGGGAATAAGAAGCGCGTCAGCGTCCGGTTCGTCTTCAAGCGAATATGTCTCCGGCGGCAAGCGAAGGGGATCCAGATCGGGCTGGGCGCGTCGGTCGAGGCGCACGGGCCGAGCCGCAGCGGGAGGTTCATCGACCAATTGCAAAGGAAGCTCATCAGCGTCGCCTAAGTTTATAACAGGAGGTGAAGGTAGCAGCTTTTGATCGTAGGCTGTGCGCGTTGCAGGCTCGGTTAAACAGATCATGGCCTGGGCGAGAAGGTTCATTCCTTCCGTGACGGCTTCCGGCTGCAACAGCTGATGTTGCGCAACAGTTCCATGCGTTCAAGCACGCTTCGTTCAATGGAGTCGGCCTTGCATCACCAGGCGCCAAACCGAGCAGCGCATAATAGTTCGGCGGCCAGGGCGTAGCTGGGAGACTTAGCCAAGCGCAAAGGAGTTCCCGATTCATTCAGGGCCGTCCGAGGGAAGTAACGCGAGACAGATGATCATGATATGGTCGCGAGGTTGCGCCAATCGATTTGACAAAATGTTCAAAAGAAGGCCGATCGATCTACCTCAAGAGTTCGTCGCCTAAAGTCCGACGTAGCCAGCTCAAGTTTGCTCAAGGCGGACGCTGACAGCCTGGCATGGACTGATGCGAAGATTGCGGAGGCTTTCTCGGGGTCCGAGTGCTCCGGGTCAGCAGGTCATCGGTGATTGGGATGCTCGTAGTCCTCCACGAGTTGCAACTTACCCAAGGCATGACTGCCGAATAAGGCGTTGCACTTGGACTGGACGGAAGCATCCGAGTCGGCTATCTTCCCATACACACCGAAGAAAAACGCGAGTATTTGAAAAATCGGAAAGATTTTCTTGCACTCGGTGCTATGATAAGTTCAGATAGAGAAGTTGATTCGAATCGCCCTTTCGCCAGGCGGCCCCATGCGGGGTCGTCCCCAGACTTCAGCGATTGTTACTTTCGATCCCCGTTGGCTGGCGAATACTTCGCCAAAAGTCTGCCGTCGGCAGGCTGGAATCCGGTTTTCTCTTCATTGACGGCATGACCCGCAGACTTTAATCCGTTACCACCTATCCACTGGCTTACGCCGCGGGCTCTCGCATTTTTGCGCCTGCCCGGCGCACGCTTATCCTGGAAAAAGGACCGATGATCGCAGAGCAAATTTTAACCCAGGGCGTTCTCGAATTGCATCCAAAGGGATTTGGTTTCCTTCGCAATCCCGCCCGCCATTACTCGGCCCAGCCGAGCGATGCCTATGTTCCCGCTCCGCTCGTGCAACGCTTTTCGCTCCGCGAAGGCCTGCTCGTTTCCGGTCCGGTCGATCCACCCCGTAAAGGGAATGGCCCACGGCTGACCGCCATTGAACATATCGAAGGCGCGGACCCGAAAGCGTTCGCCCGGCGTGAATGGGATGAGCTGACGCCGATCGACCCGCACGAAATGATTCGGCTGGAAACGGGCGCCGAGCCGATGACCACCCGCGTCATGGATATGTTCACGCCGATCGGCAAAGGGCAGCGCGGTTTGATTGTCGCGCCGCCACGGACGGGAAAAACCGTTTTGCTCCAGCATATCGCTCATGCCGTGACGGTGAACCATCCCGAAATGCACTTGATTGTGCTCCTGGTCGATGAGCGACCTGAAGAAGTGACCGAAATGCGGCGTTCGATCAAAGGCGAAGTGGTCGCCAGCAGTGCCGACAAAGACGCAACGAGTCATGTACGATTGGCCGAGCTGGTAATGGAGCGCGCCAAGCGCCTGGCGGAAAATGGGCGACAAATCTTTGTGCTGCTGGATAGCCTGACCCGTTTGGCTCGTGCTTACAACAAGACAGTGCGCGACAGCGGCCGCACCATGAGCGGCGGCGTAGACAGCAAAGCCTTGGAAGTTCCTAAGCGCCTCTTCGGCAGCGCTCGAGTTTTTGAAGAAGGCGGCTCATTGACCGTACTCGGCACCGCGCTCATCGAGACGGGCTCGCGCATGGACGACGTCATTTTTGAAGAATTCAAAGGAACCGGCAATATGGAGCTGGTTCTCGATCGGAAGCTGGCTGAACGCCGTATCTATCCGGCGATCAACTTAGCTGAATCGGGCACACGCAAAGAAGAGCGTCTACTGGCGCCCGATGTCCTCAAACGTGTCTCCTTGATGCGTCGGCACCTTATCGATGAGCCACCGGTGCAGGCTATGGAAAAACTGCTGCAACAAATGGGCAAATCAACTTCAAATGCTGCGTTTTTGGATCGAATGGTCGTTAAATAATGCAAAGAGAATTTTGACTTCAATCAAATAGCGTTGCCTGCACCGTTCGGCCGTTGGTGAACGCGTCAACTGAGAGCGGATATTCGCGTCCATGCAGGCCTACGCGTTTGCGATGAAGCCGAAACATCTCGCGAAAGACCTCGGCCCATGCGCCTTCACCGGACATCCGATTGCCGAAAGCGCAGAATCGTAAAGTTTGCCGCCGCGGCTATCGCGGATCCGGCCGAGAACCTTCTCTTTGCTGGAAGGGAAATGTTGTTCGAGCCAATCGCTGAATAGATCTTTAATGGCGAACGGCAAGCGGACGACAACGAAATCAGCGCTGCTGGCGCCGGCCTTGGCACACGCTTCGAGGATGGCTGGCGACTCGTGATCGTTCAGGCCGGGTATCACCGGTGCGTTCATCACCCCAACTGATATCCCTGCGGAAGCGAGTTCTTCAATAGCGCGCAGCCGTGCGGCCGGGGTGGAAGCGCGAGGCTCCATGACTCGCGCCAGGTCGGGGTCGAGCGTGGTTACCGATATAAAGACACGTGCGGCTCGAACCGCTGCCATCTCCTTCAAAATGTCGATATCGCGGGTAACCAAGGCGTTCTTGGTCACGATTGCGAACGGGTTCTTGAACTCGGCGAAGACTTGGAGGCAACGGCGCGTCAGTTCCAGACGTCGCTCGACGGGCTGATAGCCATCGGTGACTCCGCCAATGGCGACCGTCTGCGGCATCCATTTCTTGGAAGCCAGTTCCTTGCGCAGTAATTCGGCGCATCTTGCTTCACGAAGATGTCGCGATTCGAAATCAAGACCCGCCGAAAGGCTCAACCATTCGTGGGTAGGCCGGGCATAACAGTAAATACAGCCGTGTTCGCAGCCGCGATAAGGATTCAGGCTGTAGGTGAAAGGAATGTCGGGGCTGTCGTTCGTCGTGAGGATGCTGCGCGTGTTGTCGCGGAAGAATTGTGTGGTCGGTGCCGGATCGTCTTCTTCGCGCCACGTATCCATCTTTTCGCGGTATAGAGGAATGAACCGATTAGGCGGATTCTCAGCGTGCCGCGCCCGTTAATCGCAATGTTAGTGGACATGCGATTAGTATAACGAAGCTATTGAGGACTGTCAAACCTTTGACATGAAGATAACCAGTTTGTCAACTTTGCTGCTTGCCTGCCGTTCGCTTTTCACCACCCCGGCAAGCGGGGTGACAGCGAATTGAGATGGTGAAGTTATTTTTTCAGTGCCCTCAACGCTCGATCGGACAAGTGGTCCAGCGCGCGGCGGATCCCAGCAGGGCGCCAGCTTCAGATGCTTGTTCAGGTAGATGTTCATTGAGCGGTCCATAAAAAGATCGCGCGGGTAGGTTGCAGCGGGTCGGGCGGTCTCGGCATCGACGGCGCCTGCGTAGACGAGCGCTTCCATCACCAATTCCGAACAGTAATAGCTGCTGCGTTCGATTCCATGCGGCTTGCCAAAAAAGAACGTTTTCACCGGTCCGCGCGGGCGGAGAACGGTCAGCTGTTGGCCGAGACGCACGATCGCGAAGCGCTTGCCATCGGCGGAGCAGGCGAACTCGGTTAAGCGTGCGGATTGTTCTTCAGTTAAAGGCGTGGCCCGGCGACGGATCCAGACCCGACCCTCAGCTTCGTAACTGGCAAGGTGAGGCAGCGCATCAAGTGCCCGGCACTTCAACGTGTCGTGAGGCCCGCCTTCGAGGACGGCCATCGTTCCATCGCTTCTTTGAAAAATGATCCCCGAGTGAGTTGGGTGACTCGTCCACGCCAACTTGTGCATGATCAGCCAGAACGTCGAGCCATCTGCGGCGAGCATGATATCGCCCGGCTGCGGCTTATAAGGTCGAGCCGGCAGGCGAAGCACCGCATCTTCTTCATAAGAGGGCTGATAAAGAAAGGCATTGATTTCGGGTCGATTGTCGGCGGGGTGTGCGGTCGCGGAAATGGCTAGGATCATGAAGGCGATGCTGCCCATCGAACTTATCTCCTGAACGTCGCAACGCCTGCGATCCCGAGTCGCTTTGAAAATATCGGTTGCCCATCTGCATGGTAGTGAAGGAAATGACTAGGCGATATCGGTTTTGATTGAACTTTGCTGTCGATCGAAGAAAGTAGGCAGTTTGGAACAATTATGCGGACTGCACGCTAACGGACTGTGCATCTGCTTTCGGTGCGAAGAGGTAAAACGAAGCGCCTTCCGGATCGAGAACAATGCAAGCGCGGCCAATGCGCGGAATATCGAATGGAGGCACGCATACTTTGCCGCCGAGCCTCTTCTGCCTTCTTCGCACGGCGATCGACGTTGTCCACCTGCACGTAGACCGACCAATGGGGCGGCATCCCATCCCACTCCGGCCCGGTCATGCGGACAATGCCGCCGAGGTTGTCGTTGTTTTGCCGAAATAAGGTATACGCGCCCATCGGGCCCATATCGACGTCCGTTGTGGTCCAGCCAAACAAACGCGTGTAGAAATCCTGCACTGCGCGATTATTGTTGACGCTCTGCTCGTGCCAAACGGAGGGCGTTGCATCAAGCGCTGCCGTATCGAACATGTAAGGAGTCCTTCCTGAAGCGATGTAAGGAATTAGTCTACATCATCACATGGCCCTTTTGCAAGGCATCCCCATGCCGCCTTTAAGCATCGGCAAACTCGGAACTCTTCTTGCTTCCGGTACCCTCAATTGCTTATGATGACCGCGAAATAGGCGTTCGTCTCATCCGTGTAGAAAGGAAATCTCATGCGTTTTGCCCTGTTGTTCCTCTTTGTATTCGCTGTGCCCACATCGGCTGCCGAAGAAGACATGGCCTACTACCCGATGAAAGTCGGCACCAAATGGACCTATAAATTGAACGATCAAGAAATGATCGTTACAGCAACATCTGCCGAGAAAGTCGGCATGCAGGATTGCGTCAAGTTCGAATTCAAGTTGAAAGATCGCGTCGTGGGAACCGAGCATAATGCCATTCTGAAAGATGGCGTCTACCGCTTCAAATTCAGCGACGACGCCATTGAGCCGGCTATCTGCTTCTTCAAAGCGACGGCCAAGAAGGGCGAACCCTGGACGCAGGACTTCATGATCGGCGACGCGAAAGCGACCGGTAAATATGAAATGGACACCGAAGACGTCGAAGTGCCGGCCGGCAAATATGAGAAGGCGTTGCTGGTTCGCGGCGAAGCGATTGAGAAAGCCGGCGATGCCACAGTTGTCACCAAAACAACCATGTGGTACGTGAAAAACGTCGGTATGGTCAAACAAGTTATCACGAAAGATGGCCTGCGCATCGTTGTCGAATTGCAGAAAATGGAAGAGCCGGGAAAGTAAGTTTTGCTTACGAAAGAGAAACTGACTTACCGTCACGCACGCGGTTCTTGTTAGCCGGATGCGCCGGCGACGGAGTCCGTTGAAATGCGGAATTGGGCTCCGAAAGAAGAGAAAGCCTGTGTGAAATTAGCAAAACGACCACGGATAACACTGATCGCACCGATAAAAACAAGAATTGTCGCGCAGATTCAACAAAAAATGATTCGTTTTGCCGATCCGTTTTGTCCGTGTTCGTTCCGTGTTTCATCCGTGGCTAATGTTTTTGCTCCATCGCGAACGCGGTTCACGTTTTTGTTGTAGCATCCAAATCTCTTGACGCCGTTCTCGCGACTTCTACACTATCCGTGAAATAAGCCTCTCCTCGATCTTGCGGTCGAGGTTTCTTTTTGGCCGACTTTGTGAAAAAAATCACGAAGTCGCTTTCTCGGCAGGTGATTCGGATGACGGTCCCGATCCCCGTGCAGACAACCGCCGGCCTCGAACCTGCTTTTGAACTAAGCAGCTATCTGCCCCTATTCGTCTATCTGATTGGCGTGATTCTATTTGCGGTCGGCGCCATTGCCGCCTCTCAACTGCTCTTCCTGAAGCCGCGCAAAGATACCGCCGTCAAGCTGATGGCCTACGAATCGGGCGTCGATCCCATCGGCTCCGCGCGGATGCAATTTGACATCAAATTCTATCTGATCGCCATTTTGTTTCTCGTTTTCGATGTGGAACTGCTGTTTCTTTATCCCTGGGCGGTGATCGCTTATTCCGACGGCGGCGACCCGGCATGGCGGGCTGTCTTCGGGCGCATCGTGTTTTGGGAGATCATGGTTTTCATCTTCACCCTGGTCGTCGCCTACGTTTATGCTTGGCGCAAGGGGGTGTTTCAGTGGCGGTAAAGTTCCCCGATTTCATCGTCAGCAAGCTCGATTGGCTGGCGAATCAGGTGCGGGCTCACAGCCTTTGGCCGATGCCGTTCGCTACCGCGTGCTGCGGCATTGAGTTGATGGCCACCGCCTCATCGCGCTACGACATCGCTCGCTTCGGCTCGGAGGCGATGCGTTTTACGCCTCGGCAATGCGATGTGATGATCGTCGCGGGTCGCGTGGTGATGAAGATGGTGCCCGTAATGCAACGAATCTGGCAGCAGATGCCGGAACCAAAATGGTGCATCTCGATGGGCGCTTGTGCTTCGAGCGGAGGCGTGTTCGATACCTATGCGGTCGTGCAGGGTATCGATCGTTTCATCCCGGTCGATGTCTATGTTCCCGGTTGCCCGCCTCGGCCGGAGCAGTTGATTCGGGCCGTACTCGATTTGCAGGAAAAGATCAAAGCGACGGGTACTATTGATGGCCGTGAATTCGATGCCCGAAAGGCATTTGAAGGCCCGGCGCCATTGGGACGGGAACTCGGCGCTGCCGATACGATGATCTTGCCCGGCGACTACAGCAAGACAACGCGGTTGCTATAGCAAACGGCAACGGAGACTTAATGTCGATTGAATTGCTAACAAAACGTTTCGGCGCGGAGGGCTTCACCAGTTCGAAGTTCCGCGACAACGCAGCGCATTCTCGTTCCCGCAGGTCGCCTGTTCGACTTCATGCAGGTGCTAAAGACGGAAGCCGGCTTTGACATGTTGGCCGAACTGACGGCCGTTGATTATCTGCACTATCCAAACGCTCGCGACCGGTTCGGCGTCATCTATGGGCTCGCCAACACAACAAGCGGCGAACGGCTTTGGGTGAAGGCCATGCTGAACGATCCCGACCCAACCATCGCATCGGTATATCCCTTGTGGAAAGGGGCTGACTGGCTGGAACGCGAAGTCTTCGACATGTACGGTATCAGTTTCGAAGGGCACCCCGACCTGCGGCGAATCTTGATGCCCGAAGAATTTGCAGCGTTTCCTTTGCGCAAGGATTATCCATTGCGCGGGCGTGGTGAACGGCATAATTTCCCGACGGTTACGCGAGCGGAGGGTTAGGCCGCTTGCGGCTTCAACGACACCGATATGCCACTGACGCTTGCTACCCCATTTCCGATTGACGCCGAGGAGGAAACTTCCGAGAAGGAGTACCTCTACACACTCAACTTCGGGCCGCAGCATCCGGCCACACATACGACCCTGCGCCTCATTTTGACGTTGGATGGCGAGACGATTGTTAAATGTGTGCCCGACATCGGTTATTTGCATTCGGGCTTTGAAAAATTAGGTGAGGATCTAGACTATAACCAGTATGTGACCGTTGTTGACCGGATGAACTATATCTCGCCGATTTACAACGAGATTGCCTGGTTCAATACGGTCGAAAAGTTGATGGGCATCGAGCTAACGCCGAGGTGCAAATATATCCGCACTATTATCGGCGAGTTGGCTCGTATCAGCGATCATTTGCTTTGCGTTGGGGCGGCCGCACTTGACCTCGGTGGCATCACCGCCTTTCTCTATGCCTTCAATCAACGCGAGAAGATTTACAACATTTTCGAGACGATGGCCGGCCAGCGCTTTCACCCGAGTTATTTGCGTGTCGGCGGGTTGATGATCGATGTGAACGAATCGTGGATCGATCAAATTCGCGCGTATATCCCTGAGTTTCAAAAAGCTCACGCCGACGTTTGCCGGCTTCTTAATCGCAACCGGATCTTCATCGACCGAACCAAAGGCGTCGGCACCCTGTCGAAAGAAGAAGCAATCAACCGCAGCGCCACCGGACCGGTAGCGCGGGCGGCGGGCGTGGTCCGCGACGTGCGCAAAGATGAGCCCTACCTCGCCTACAAAGACTTCGATTTCCAGGTGATCTGTGCCAAAGGCGGCGACTGCCTGGCGCGCTACATGGTACGCATGGAAGAGATGCGCGAGAGCATCAAGATCATTCAGCAGGCAGTGGAAAATCTCCCGGCTGGTCCAGTGAACGTCGATGTCGATGACCGGCTTACGATTCCGGATAAGAGCGCCACCTATCGGAGCATCGAAGGGTTGATCCAACACTTTGAACTCTTCATGTGGAACCGCCGTTGGAAGCCGCCGGTTGAAGAACTCTATGCCGCTGCCGAAGCGCCCAACGGCGAGCTTGGCTTTTACGTCGTCAGCGATGGCGAAGGACGACCCTACCGGGCCAGAACGCGTCCGCCTTCGTTCATCCACTTTGCCATGTTTCCGCATTTGATTGAAGGACATCAAATTAGCGATGTGCCGGCAGTGTTAGGGAGTTTGAATATTATCGCGGCGGAGTTGGATCGGTGAAACTCCAATTCAATTAGCGGTGAGCCAACGGCGAACAGATGGGGATCAGTGAGCGACCATCATCAGGCGAAAAATGGCTGAACTGACGGATAAACGACCGCTTGGCTACATTATTAAGGTGTATGGAGTGCTTGCGATATTATGTGGCGCCGGGTGCTACCTGGCCGCCGGCGCCTACATTAAATCCAGGGTAAAGAGCTGGCAGGTGAAAGAATGGCCTAGGGCATTAGCCACTGTTACGGAAGGCCAGGTAGTTAATAAAGAAGCGCTTAGATCGGGGCGAAGGGGTGACTACGTTGAAAGGACTAGCACGGTTGAGATCGAGTACGCTTATCAGGTGAACGGCGTCGGTTACATCGGTGGACATTATGACCCTCATGCGGATCGAGCACCACACGGCGATTGGATTACAATATTACAGACCATCAAAGTTGGAGCCCGCTATGAGATATACTACAACCCGGAAGATCCAGGCGAATCATACTTTACTCATGCATATGTGAGTCCCAGGTTTTGGGGTTATGTTGCATTAGGCCTTGGAATTGTTGCCGGAACGGTTTTAATTCGACACGGCGTCAATAACATGAAGTCTGCTTGGGATGCCTCTTCGGAGTGTAAGGTTAGTGATGAGGATGAGGATGAAGGCGAGCAAGAGGCGATGGACAACCTCAATGCAGAAGGTGATCCGCACGAAAATGACGAGAATCGCCATGACGGATTTGAGCAACACAATCGTAACAAAGATAAGTGATTATGACAGATATTGCGAATTGCAAATTTCTAATTGCAAATCGACAATTGATCAAAAAATTGGTAGTCTGCAATTTGCAATGGTTTTCGATCCAGAGTGCTTGAATGTTGTCTGAAGATCTAAAATCCCGGATCAAGGCTTATCTGCCCCGCTACCCCAGCAAGCAGGCAGTTACACTGCCCGCCTTGCACATGGTGCAGGACGAGCTGCGCTGCGTACCGAACGAAGCAATTCGCGAAATCGCGGAAATGCTCGATCTCGCGCCCGCGGAAGTTCACGACACGATGAGCTTCTACGGCTTCTTCAAAGATGAGAAGCACAAGCTTGGGCAAACGCGCTTGTGGGTCTGCCGAAGCCTTGCCTGCAATCTTCGAGGCGCTGATGCGTTGCTGTCGCACTTCAGCGAAAAGCTGGGCGTTGCACCCGGGGGCACCACGGCTGATGGTAAGATAACGTTGGAGTTCGCGGAGTGCATCGGGGCGTGTGAGGGAGCTCCGTGTGCGTTGATAAACGACGAACATGAATTGAATTTGACGAACGAGAAAGCGGATGCGTTGATCGAACGCCTTCGGCGCTGAGGAGGTGGATTGTGCAATTAGAAGATTATTTCGACTTCAGTCAGAAGCCGGTCGAATCGATCCGCGTCAAAGGAACGAGGATCGATATTGATTTTGTCATCGGTTATTTCAAGGCAGGAATGACGCCTGAGCAAATTGCCATGAATTTCGTTTTCCCGCTCGAAGTCGAACAGGTGTACGCGACGATTACTTATTACCTGCACAATCGAAATGAAGTAGAGGAATTCCTAGAGCGACGTAGTGCGATCGGCGAAGCGAATTATCAAGAATGGCTTGCGAAGGAGCCTTCTGAGGTCGTGAAGCGATTGCGGGCAATCAAGGCGAGCCGGCAAGCAGTCGCCACGGAAGTCACATGAGTTCCCTTGCCTTCTTGTTGGACCAACACATAAGCCCCGCGATTTCCGCGAGTTTGCTGGCCGATGAGCCCTCAATAGTCATGAAATTAGTGGGAGATGCAGATGCTCCGCCCTTGGGAACAAAAGATCCAGAGTTGTCGGAGTTTGCGCACAGGCATTCGCTATCAATTGTGACGTTTGACATTCGAACGATGCCCGCTCACATTGCCGATCGGTTGAGATCGGGCCAGCATACAGCCGGGGTTTTTATTTTTCCAAATGATAGGTTGTCGCCCGGCCGGATTGCCGATGAATTGCTGCTGGTGTGGATGCCTCAAGTGCGGAAGAATGGATTGATCAGATCGGTTATCTGCCATTGTGACGAAATCTCGCGAGTATCTTAATGCCATACGAACCCGTCCTTCTGGCTCGCATCGATAAACCGGACAGCCACCTTCTTGAAGGCTATCGCGACGACGGCGGCTATGCGGCGTTCGAGCGCGCGTGAAGGAAATGCAACCGGCCGATGTGGTGGCCCAGATCAAAGATTCGGGGCTGCGCGGCCGCGGCGGCGCCGGCTTTCCCTGCGGGCTAAAGTGGACCTTTCTGCCGAAGGACCATCCGGGGCCGATCTATCTTTGCGTGAATGCCGACGAGTCTGAGCCTTGCACATTTAACAACCGTATTTTGATGGAGAAGGATCCCCATCAGGTCCTCGAAGGCGTGCTGCTCGCCTGTTATGCCATTAAGTCGTCACGGGCCTACTACTATATTCGCTACGAATATGGCCTAGCCTATCGCACGTTGCAGAATGCCGTTGACGAGCTCTATGCAGCAGGGCTGTTGGGTAAAAACATACTTGGCAGCGGTTTCAACTGTGATATTTTTCTACATCGCGGTGCCGGCGCCTATATTTGCGGCGAAGAGACCGGCCTGATTGAAAGCCTGGAAGGCAAGCGCGCCTGGCCGCGTATTAAACCGCCTTTTCCAGCCATCGAAGGCGCGTTTCGCAAGCCGACGATTGTGAACAATGTCGAGACCTTGGCATGCGTAACGCAAATTGCTCGGCGCGGCAAAGAGTGGTTTCAATCGATCGGTGTGCCCCCCGATCCGAAGAATCCGCGCGATGCCGGGAGCTACGGACCTAAGCTCTATTGCGTCTCCGGCCATGTGAATAAGCCGGGCTGTTGGGAGTTGCCGCTCGGCGTCACCGCTCGCGAGCTCATCGATAATTATGCGGGCGGGGTGTGGAAAGGGCGTAAGGCAAAAGCGATCGTCCCCGGCGGCCTGAGCATGGGCTTCATGACGGAAAAGGAGCTCGACACGCCGCTCGATTTCAATGGGCCGGGCAAGGTGCAATGCCTGGGTTTAGGCACGGCGGCGGTTACGGTGATCGACGACAAGACGAGCATGGTCGATGTGTTGCACAACACCTGCCAATTTTATGCCCACGAATCGTGCGGGCAATGTACTCCCTGTCGTGAAGGGACGGGCTGGATGCTGAAAATCACCGATCGGCTCCGGCGTGGCCAGGGTCGGCGTGAAGATCTCGATATTTTAGTCGACATTGCCGACCGCATCGGTATCATGCCCGGCACGACGATCTGCGGACTGGCCGACGGCGCCGGCTGGCCGGTGAAAAACGCTGTCCGGAAGTTTCGAGCGGAATTCGAAGAGGCGATCAAGAGCGGTTACAAGAGCAACGTGCAGTCGCTGGCTTTAGTCGGCGCGCACTGAGAGACCCCCATGAGCAAGTGGCGAATCCTTGGCGGCAGTCTGCTTATCGTCGTCGTCATCCTTGGTTTGGTCTGCGCTGATGGCTTACCGGATCAAGGAGGAGAAAGAAGAAGCGGTCAACGATATGAAGGAACTGGGTGCTGCCTACGTAGCGTATCAGTCTAAGGAAGGGCGAGCGCCTCTATCTGTAGACGAGTTACAGCCCCTACTTGATGGAAAGGCTGCCACTCTCCAAAAACGTGCTCGAGAGGATCTCGACCTGTTATGGGGCGCCCCAATGGGGACAGCTATACCCGGCGCGGAGAAGCGGCTGTTCGCGTTGTTCAAAAAGAATGCAGGCTCTAAGCGAGTCGTGCTTTTTCAGAATGGCGATGTCGGCCTGTTCACCGAGGAAGAAGTGAGCCGATTTGACAAAATCAAGCCCGAAATCGATATGGTGTTAAGCGACCCGGCTGTTCGGTCGAGCATGGCCGAACTGGAAAAGTGCGGCGCGGTCTATCAGCAATATCAGAGTAAAGAAGGAAAGGCGCCTGAGTCTATTAGTGATTTGAAGAGTTACTTGAGCATTCAGCCGACGGCGGTGCAAAAGTGTTTTCGCGACGACGTTGTAGTCTTTCGTTGGGGAAGGCCAATGGGCGGCAAAATTCCCGGGGCGGAGAAACAGGTTTTTGCTTATCGCAAGAAACCAGTATCCGGACAAATCATCGCATTGTTACGGGATGGAAACGCCACGCCTTTTTCCGAAAAGGCCTTTGAAGCGGTGAAAACGAATGCGTCCGCGGGCGATAAGTCATCGGATCCCTCCAAGGGCGCCACTAAGGAGATGCCCTGATGCGATTTGCAATCCTGTTAACGGTCGGTGCGCTGTTCGCCACCCTAGCGCCAGCAAGTGCCCAGGCCGTCAAAAGAACGGTGACGCAAAATGAGCTGAAGAATTTGCAGATCTATATGGAATTTGCGTCGGCCGACTCGGGCAAGTTGCCAGACAAAGAAGCGATTATGGCTTCGTTGAAAATGGAAAAAGGGGCTGCGAATTTAGTGAAGGCTATCGAAGAGGGTGTGTTGGTTCTCACTGGAACTAACAGCCGTGAGGAAGTGTGGGCTTACGAGAAAGACATCACGGTTAAAGGCGGCTTGATGCTGAGCTCCAACGGCATTGAAAGGCTCGATGCGGCGGCGGCCAAGAAAAAACGGCTGGGGAAATAGTTCGTCGCTAAAGGTAGGACAACGGGAAAGCAGAAATGGCAACCGTCTACGTCAACGATAAACCGGTCGATATCGGCAACGAACGCTTGAACTGTATTCAGGCGGCCGAGAAGGCCGGCGTATTGATTCCGAGCTATTGCTGGCACCCGGCTCTCACCGTGGTGGCAAGTTGCCGCATGTGCCTTGTTGAAGTGGGCGAACTGAAAGATGGTAAGGTGCTTATTCCGCCGAAGGTCTTTCCGGGCTGTCAGACTCCGGTGAAGGATGGAACTGTCATCGTTACCGGCGAGTATGCCAAGCGCGATGCAAGGGTGGCGCCGTTGGCCTATCCCGATAAATACGCGCCGGAAAGTTGGCAGAGAAAGCTCAGGCGGATACGCTCGAAGGCATCCTCATCAATCACCCGCTCGATTGCCCTGTCTGCGACAAGGCCGGTGAGTGCAAGCTGCAGGATTACAGTTTTCAGTTCGGCCGGGCCGAAACAAGACTGGTCGATGAGAAGAACACCCCTCCGAACAAGCCCGATCTCGGGCCGATGATCACGCTCTTCACGGACCGCTGTGTGATGTGTTCACGCTGCGTTCGCTTCACTCGGGAAATATCGGGCGAGGCGGAACTGCAAGTCATCAACCGTGGTGATCATGCCGAGATTGATGTCTTCCCGGGCGATCCGCTCGATAATAAGTTGGCTGGCAACGTTGTCGATCTCTGTCCCGTCGGCGCCTTAGGGTCTAAGGATTTTCTCTATACGCAACGTGTCTGGTATTTAAAAACAGAAGACAGTGTATGTGCCGATTGCAGCACCGGTTGCAGCATCCATGTGGACACCAACAAAGACGTATTGTTCCGTCTCCGACCGCGCGTCAATCCGCAGGCACAAGGCCATTTCATGTGCGATGAAGGACGTTACGGCTATCACTATGTTAATTCGAAGGAGCGCATTGGCCGGCCTATAATTCGATCGGGCGGGCAGGCCGCTCCGGGCGCTTGGGCCAAGATCATTGCCGACGTTGGTAGTGAGTTCTCTACGACGGTCAAGCGTGCTGCGGGGTCCTCCTGGCTGGTCCTTTCGCCATTTCTTACATGCGAAGAAGCCTATCTAGCCTGCAAATGGTTCAAGGGCTTGGCGCCCGAAGCCAACATCGCGCTTGGCTTTGTGCCGATCGTCGGTGAGGACGACACTTATCCAAAGGATCGGCGCGGCAACGCTGCTCAGCCGGTGAAGTTCACGATTCATGCCGAGAAGTGCCCCAATCGACGCGGGGTTGAAGAGATCATCAAGCATTTTCAAGGGGAAGTAGTATCCTTCTCGTCGATTGTGCACGCACAAGCAGTCTTTTTGACGGCTGGCTATCCCAAGCCGGCGGCAATCTCGGAATTTGACACAGTTCCGTTGCTCGCTACGATTGACTTATTCCAAGGCGCTGCTACGAAGCAGGCTAAATATATTCTCCCTGCGGCGACGTTTGCAGAGAAGGATGGCACGTTCGTCAATCATGCCGGGCTGGCTCAGGCGATCAAACGCATTGCCAAGCCGCCGCGTGAATGCCGTGCCGAGGGACAGGTATTTTTCGATCTACTTGGCCGTCGCGGCTTGTTGCGCATTGAAGAGATAAGAGGTGAGATGGCAGCGGAAGTTGGATACTTTGCGCCGCTGGCTACGGGCATAGGGCCACTGGGTACGAAGCTAGCTTAGTTTGAGTCTGTTTACGAGCGAATATCAGCTAATGCCAGAATTCAATATAATATACACGTTGATTATTGTGGTAGGGGTTCTTGCCCTATTGCCGGGAACAGTGTCGTTCCTGGTCTGGCTGGAACGCAAGATGTCCGCCTACATGCAAGATCGCGTCGGGCCGAACCGCGTGGGCCCTTTCGGGCTGTTGCAGTCGTTCGCCGACGTTGGCAAGCTCTTCTTGAAAGAAGACATCACGCCGACTCATGTCGATAAACTCTTCTATTTCATCGCCCCTTGCATTGCCGTTGGCACCGCCTTGATGGCTTTTTCTGTGGTTCCATTTGGGCCCTCCACTGCGCCTCCGTCCCCGGTCGCGTTGGTTGAAAATCGGAATGGCAATATCGAGCAGCGCGATCGCGATCTAGCCAATAAAGAATATGAGCAGAGGCAGAGCGACTATCGAGAGCAGTTCACCTTTGCGATTGCCCCTGGGCTCGACATTGGCATCCTGTTTTCGTTTGCCGTCGGCAGCCTCGCGGTCTATGGCATTATTCTCGGCGGTTGGTCGGCAAATAGTAAATATAGTTTGCTCGGCGCCCTAAGATCGTCGGCGCAGATCATCAGTTACGAAATTCCTCTGGGCATGTCGATCCTCGGCATTGTGCTCTTTACGGGTTCTTTAAACCTGGAAAAGGCAATTGATTGGCAGGTTCATCACGGCTGGTTCATTCTCTATCAGCCGTTGGCGTTTCTATTATTCATGACGGCCGTTTTTGCCGAGTGCAATAGGCTCCCCTTTGACTTACCAGAAGCGGAACAGGAGCTCGTGGGCGGCTATCACACGGAGTATAGCAGTTTCAAATTCGCGCTGTTCTTCCTAGGCGAATACATCCACATGATCACCACCAGTTTCCTGATGGCGATCTTGTTCTTCGGAGGCTGGCATTTTCCGGGCCTTAGCGAAGTCACGGGCATTGTGGGCATCATTCTGAAATTTGCGATTCTCTCTGCCAAAGTAGCTGGGTTTATCGTGCTCTATATGCTGGTGCGCTGGACGATCCCTCGTTTTCGCTTCGATCAACTGATGGGCTTGGCCTGGAAGGTAATGATCCCGCTATCTCTCATGAATTTAATTTGCACCATAATCGCGCGCGAGTTCAACATGACGCCGTGGGTGCTGACAGCAGCCTCAGCCATCCTGTTCTTCGGCGCCGCTTGGATCGGAACACGGCCGCCAGCGAGCAAAGTCTATGGGGCGAGGGAACTAAGCTTAGCTGGGAAGTAAAATTCAAGAAGTTAGCCACGGATTAAACACGGAATGAACACGGATAAATGCAGAGACAGATGTGGAACTCTTGCACAAGGATATAACCGAGCAGATAATCGGGTCCTCGTTTGAGGTCTATCGGATTTTGGGATTCGGATTTTTACAAATAGTCTACCAACGAGCCTTGCAATTTGAGTTACGTCCGAGGCTTGAAGGCGGAGATTGAGTTTGAGAATCGTGTTTTTTATAAAGGTCAAGAGGTTGGTTACTATAAATCCGATGTCTTCGTGAACGATTGCGTAATAGTAGAATTGAAAGCAGCATCTTTATTGCAGCCAGGACGAACCGCAATTACTCAATGAACTGAGAGGTACAGGCATCAAGGTAGGACTTTTGATCAACTTTGGGCGAACGAAGGTCGAATTCAAACGATTTGTGTTTTGACATTCGTTCAACTTGGTCTTTGTCAAACCAATCATTCTTTGGGTTTATCCGTGTTCTGTCCGTGTTTCATCAGTGGCTAAAGGTTTTTGGATTTAGTTTAGTTGTCTTTGGACCAGGTAGACTTATGCCGATTGCTGAAAAAGAAGTTCGTTGGACTGAAGAGCCGAAGATTGGTTTCTGGGAACGCCTTTATCTGCCGGCGATCGCCGAAGGTCTTTCCACAACGGTCAAGCACATCTTCTCACCGAAGATGACGGAGCATTACCCGGAGCAAGTGGCGCCAATGCCGCCGAACTACCGCGGCGTGCATCGGCTTAACCGCGATGAACAAGGGCGTGTCCGCTGCGTCGCCTGCTACATGTGCGCCACCGCTTGCCCTGCCCATTGCATCGATATTGTCGCAGCGCCTTCGCCCTGGCAGGACCGCGAAAAGTACCCCGAGACGTTCGTTATCGATGAGCTGCGCTGTATCTATTGCGGCATGTGCGAGGAAGCCTGTCCGGTCGATGCCATCGAACTCACGACGCTTCACGACCTCACCGGATTGAGCCGGGAGCAGATGATTTTCGACAAAGAGAAGTTACTAAGTGTTTGGGACGAAACTACAAAGGCGGGCACCGACCCGGTACGAACTTCCGGCAGCAAGCTGGGGCCGGCTGCAGAACTGCCCAAAGCAAAATGACAATTTCCATATGAGTAGTTTCGGTTTGATTAGCGTTAGCAATAACTGTAAGGAATGTTGATGCTGTTAGGATCCTCCAGTGGCGGGTTCCCTCTAAACTGGGTCGTGTTGCTTCCCGTCATTTCCGGCTTTCTTGCGGTCTGGTATTTACTGCCAGCGCCGCGTCGTCGACCGTTGGTCAACGGCGTTTTGGCACTATTTGTTGCCGTCGCCGGCTTCGCAACTTTCTTATTGGACGGTCTGGGCGATCGTTTGCCTTTCAATGTCGAAGGCGTACTCTTCGTTTCATTTTCGCTTTTGGCAGTTACATTTGCCGTCTTGATGATCGTACAGCGCAACCCGGCCCGCGCATTGCTCTATTTTGCTGTTGTCGTATTGAGCGTTTGCGGCCTGTTTCTTCTGCTGGCAGCGCCGTTCTTGATGGCCGCTACGATCATTATTTACGCTGGCGCCATTATCGTCACATTTCTGTTCGTTATCATGCTCGCGCAACAGAATCGCCAGACAGACGCCAACGATCGCTCGCGCGAGCCCTCGTTGGCGGCGGCTGTAGGCTTTATCTTACTGGCCGCGTTGCTGGTGTCGCTGCAGCGTATAGGAGTCCGGCGCGATGTCGAAGAAGTGATCCAGCGCAGCGATCACTACTCGAAGGCGGAGACCGTAGACGAAGATTTGAAGCAGTCCGATAGCGCTGAAGGGTATTTGAACCAAGTGAAGACCGTTCGGGATCGGCTTGGCTATCTGCGCATTAAAATCCCAAACGTGGTGGAGGGAGAAAACAGGCGCGAAGCAGATTCCGACCCCGTAGAAGATATGCGCAACGCGCTCGGTTTGACGCCGCCGATATACGAGTCGGCGCCAGGCACGCAGCGCCGCTTCAATCCGAATGCGGAAGAAGTTAGACGTGCGGCGGGGCAGATTCACTTTGAACTCTCGTATCTCAAAGCCGTGCGTGAAGGTCGTATATCCCTCGAATATCCCGGAGTTGTTTTGTCGCCGCATGGGCAATCGGTGACCATTAACCCAACGGATGACCCGGCCAAGGCGGAAATGAGACGCTTGCCAAGCGCCAACATTGCGGCACTGGGTCGAACACTCTTCACCGATCACTTACTGGCGATTGAACTCGGCGGCACGCTCTTATTGGTTGCTACGATCGGCGCGATCGCCATCGCTCAGGGCCGTTCGGAGAAAACTGTATGATTCCCATCTATTACTATTTAGCAGTGGGCGCTGCCCTGTTCGCGCTCGGCCTTATTGGCTTTCTCGCCAGACGCAACCTCATCGTTATGTTCCTTTGCGCTGAACTGATGCTGCAAGGAGTGGCGCTGAATTTTGTCGCCTTCTCTCGGCATCAAGGCAATATGCACGGGCAAGTGTTTACCCTATTCGTAATAACGGTCGCTGCCTGTGAAGCCGGGCTGGCGCTCGCTTTCATCCTGGTTCTTTATCGACGCAAGAAATCGCTCGATGTCAGCGTTTGGCAGGATATTCGGGAGTCCGGGATGAGCGTTACGACGGATACAGAAGCTTTCCCGATCGCTCCCTTTGAAGAGCCGCCGCCGCGACTGCCCATTGCAGGCATTGAGCCTTCAAGACCCGAGGAGCATACCCATGCCTAATGCCGAACAACTGCTCTGGGCCGTGCCGTTGCTGCCATTGTTGGGCGCGCTCTGCTTCGCGTTGATGGGCGGCAAGCTAAGACGCTATAGCCATCTACCCTGTGTCCTAGGCGCGGCTCTGTCTTCCGTTGTTTCGATCATGCTGGTGCTGTCGCTGCCGGAACTGAATTCGTACATGCACACGCAGGAGATGACTTGGTTTGAAGTGGGCCCTGTCGAGCGCCAAAGCCGGCTTGGTGCTCGATCCGCTTTCGGGCATCATGTTGCTCGGCATCACATTCATCGGCACTTGGATCGCCGTCTTCTCCGTCGGCTACATGCACGGCGAAGAGGGCTACACGCGCTACTTCGCCATTGTCAGTCTTTTCCTTTTTGCCATGACGCTGTTGGTGCTGGCCGATAATTTTCTCCTATTGTTCACTGGGTGGGAAGGCGTCGGCCTGTGCAGCTACCTTCTGGTTGGCTATTGGTATGCCAAACCTTCAGGCTGCGGCTGCGGCCCGCAAAGCCTTTCTGGTGACGCGACTGGGCGATGTCGGTTTCATCCTCGGTATCTTTCTGCTCTGGTCGATCGGCGGCCACACGCTCAGCTTTGACTCTCTGTTCGCTGGCCGGATGAACATCGATAAAACGCATCACGATATACTGGCGCTCGCATGCTTGCTTATCTTCTGCGGTGCAGTCGGCAAATCAGCGCAATTCCCTCTCTATGTATGGCTTCCCGATGCGATGGAAGGGCCCACGCCGGTCAGCGCGCTGATTCATGCGGCAACAATGGTGACGGCCGGCGTCTACCTGGTCGCCCGCTGCATCCCGCTGTTCGTTCTCTGCCCGGATGTCCAAATTCTCGTCTCGTGCATCGGCGGGTTCACGGCCTTGTTAGCCGCACTGATTGCGCTGACGCAAAACGATTTGAAACGAGTGCTCGCCTACTCGACCGTCAGCCAGATTGGCTTTATGTTCCTTGCCCTTGGCACTGCGGGGCCGGTAGTAGCTCTCTTCGCTGTAACAGCCGCCGTCTTTCATCTCTTCACCCACGCGTTCTTCAAGGCAGTGCTTTTTCTTTCGGCCGGCAGCGTGATGCATGGAATGGGCAACGTCATCGACATGCGAAAATTCTCCGGCCTGCGCAAGGTGATGCCGATTACGCACATCACCTTTTTGTGCGGCGCCGCCGCGCTGGCCGGGTTGCCGCTCCTCTCCGGCTTTTGGAGCAAAGACGCGATTCTCGAAACACTGTTGGATGCGAGCCATCATAGCCACGCTTACGGTTCGCTTTATTTCGTCCTATTTATTGGCGCTTTGTTTACGGCAGCGTTGACAGCCTTTTATACCTTCCGAGCTTACTTCCGCACCTTTTGGGGCGAGGTGAAAATCCCGCTCGAGGCGCATGGACATGCGCACGAATCGCCGCCGGTGATGACCGTGCCGCTGATCGTGCTGGCAATCGGCGCAATTTTAGTCGGCATCGTGGCCGAGCCCTTTACTCACTGGTTCAGCGGTTTCCTCGAACGGTCCGACAACCTGCTTCGTGCCAGCGAACGGCATGTCCCCGAGCATCATCTCGACTGGACGATGATGCTCAGCGGCACAGCCGTTGCTCTCGCCGGGACGCTCTTGGCCTGGTGGATGTATTGTGTGAGGCCGACATCGTCGCAGGCGCTGGCGCACGCGGTTCCGCGCTGGTATCACGCCTCGCTTAACCGATTTTATGTGGATGAAATTTTCCACTTACTCTTCGTGCTTCCGTTGAATGTGTTAGCACTGTTGAGCAAAGCCATCGAGGCTTTGATCTATGACTTAGTCCGTCTGATCGCTTCCATCCCCCGCGGCATCGCGGAGGCCATTCGGCCTTTACAGAATGGCTTAGTGCAGTTTTATGCTTTAACTACCGCGATGGGCGTCGTTGCCTTTATTGGCTACTTAGTGTTTTTCTCGAAGTAATTGGGTGATATTTAGTGAAGACAACACTAACCCGAAGCGTAAGCGGGGCAGTCCCTGAAGCGTTAGCGATATATTGGGCAAAGCAAAATCTCGCTAACGCTTCGGGGCTTAACCTCGCTGACGCTTCGGGTTAGTGTTGGTTGCGGTAAATCGCACAGGACTACTGTATTCTCAAAGTTCGAGTATTTGACGAGTTTTAAAAATATGCTGAACGCCGATACGATTCGCCTGTTGCTGCCGTTGCTGATCGGGTTGCCATTGATCGCGGCGATCCTGCTGCCGTTGTTCGCCCGAAGTACCGCGTCGGCCCGGCGTGTCGCCATCGGCGCGGCGTTGGTGCATCTGCTTCTAACGGCTCTGGTGGTTGAATCGGCCCGCCCGACGCTTGCCGCCCGTCATGCAGTTGGCGATCATGCGTTGCAATCAGAGCGTGACCGTGTTTTTAGTCCCGAGTTTGTGCCGGGGGATCCCGGCATCGATCGGAAAGACAAAGAAGGACGCACCGTCCGAGCCAATGCGCATACGACGACATGGGAACTCGCGCCATTCGCCAAGGATAATCCGGATGTCAAAGGGGTGCAGTTCTTCATTGGCCTGGATGGGCTGAATCTTTGGCTGGTCGCGCTAACAAGTCTCATGTTGGTTCCTGTGATATTGATTTCATGGGATTCGATTGATGAAGGAGCCGGCGCATTTTACTCTTGGCTGTTCGCGTTGCAGGCTTGTGTTATGGGTGTCTTTCTGGCGTTTGATATTATCTTGTTTTACGTCTGTTTTGAACTGACGCTCATTCCGCTCTTCTTTCTTATTTCCTCGTGGGGCAAAGGTTCGAATCGCCGTGAAGCCGGCGCAAACTTTTCTTGTTCACGCTTGCCGGCGGCCTGATCACATTGATTGGAATCATTGCGAGTGTTGTAGTTATTTATCAGAGTACCCATGAACTTACATTTTCGATTCCGAGACTTGCCGAGTTGATGCAAATCGAGCTACGCCGTTCCGACCCGCAGAAGCTCGAAATCTGGAAGGACAAACAGCTTTACATTTTCTTAGCCATTGCTGTGGGCTTCGCGGTAAAGATTCCGCTGGTGCCGCTCCATTCGTGGCTGCCGGGCGCTTATTCTGAAGCCCCGATTGGCGTGACGGTCATGCTTTCCGCTCTGCTCGCCAAAATGGGTACGTTCGGGCTCTTACGCATCTGCTTGCCGCTGGCGCCCGATGGCACGCTAGCCGCCGGCATTCCCATGCTCGGTACGCTCGCCTCCATCGGCATCATCTATGGGGCTCTCTGCGCCTATTATCAGCCCGATTTCAAGCGGTTGGTGGCCTATAGCTCCGTCTCGCACCTCGGCTTTTGCGCCCTGGCTATCGTCGCATTCAATGCGGAGGGCATGGCCGGGGGATTGCTGCATATGGTCAATCACGGCCTATCGACCGGCGCGCTGTTCCTACTCGTAGGCATGTTGCTACAGCGCTATAGCTCTGGGCAGATTGCCGATTTTGGCGGCCTGTGGAAAAAGCTGCCGGTCTTCACGTTCTTCATGATGGTCATTTGTCTGGCGAGCATTGGCCTGCCAGGACTGAACAACTTTGTCAGCGAGATGCTAATGCTTGCCGGCCTGTTCGACCTGCGCAATTCAAGGGCTGCCGGGTTGACGCTAGCGGTCATTGCTGCATTTGGCATTCTGCTCAGCGCCTGGTACGTGCTGACGATGATCCAGCGGGTCTTCTTCAATGAACTTCGCGAACCGGCCCCCGCAAGACCTGGTGCAGTGAAAGACTTGAACGCTCGCGAATTAGCTCTGATTGCACCCTTGGCGCTGTTGTGCCTTTTGCTCGGTTGCTTCCCACAACCGGTAATAGAGCCGATGAAACGTGATGTGGAGACGCTGGCACGCATTGCGGACGACGCCCGCAAAGACCATGTGCGCCACGCCGAAAAAATATCGACGCCTCGTGAACTAAGTGCGGAATAGGTTGCCTAAGCCTAAAGCCCAGGTAGGAGAGTGCACCGCAGCGCCGGTTGTGACTGTAGACGATACCGTTCGAACGTTTAGGAGCAAGATCCGTGATCCTGTTGGCAACCAGCGCCATTGACGCGACTTTGCGAGATAGTATCTCGCTCATCATTCCCGAGGCATCGCTAATCGGCGCCGCTTGCGTGCTGTTCCTACTCAGCACCGTAAAAGCCAGTCGGTCGATCGCAGGGGTCATCGCGCTGCTGGCGTTCGCAGTAGCCGGATTATTGCATGAGACGATTCGCGCCCGGCCGAGATGATCGCGACCGTTGCTCCGGTTCTCAGCGATCATTTGACTCATTTCATTCGCATAACCGCGCTAATCACCGGCGCTATCTCAGTGTTAGTTACCTGGAACGAGCCAGACGACAAGCGTGCCTGCGACTATCACGCCTGCTTGCTTTGCATCATTGCCGGGATGTCGCTTGTTGGCGCTGCGAACGATCTGATCTTTCTCTTCCTGCGCTCGAATTGGTAAGCATTCCTACTTATGTAATGCTCTATTTGCCCAAGGCAAACGATCGGGCGGCCCAAGAGGCGGCAATCAAATACTTCTTGTTGAGCATCTTGTCTTCTGCATTCTTATTATTTGGTTTCAGTTATTTATATGGCGTCACAGGCACGACTAATATCTCCGCGATCGTGAGACTGCTGCCTGCTCTCGCTTCTGGGGACGAAGCAGGCCTTGCCCTAGTTGCCATCGTAATGGTTGTGGCTGGGCTCGGCTTTCGCATCACCGCGTTCCCGTTCCACTTCTATGCGCCGGATGTGTACCAGGGCGCACCAATTGGCGTGGTCTCGCTGCTGTCGTTCATTCCCAAAGTGGTGGGATTTGTCGCTCTTCTGCGACTGTTCGATACGTTTAGCACTTATTCGTTAGGTTCACCGCCCGTCGTCCTGTCGTTCATCAAACAATATATGATGCTGATTTGGATTCTGGCTGCCATTACCATGACGGCCGGCAATGCCATGGCGCTCATGCAGAACAATATCCGGCGGATGCTCGCATATTCGGGCGTTGCCAACGCCGGCTATATGCTGATCGGGTTAGCCGTGCTGCCGGTGCAGAATGAGACTTCTTCGGCCGTGGGCAATGGCGCAGCGGCTTTGCTTTTCTATCTGATCGCTTATGGCACCATGACCATCGGAGTCTTTGCCATTATCTCGTACTTGAGCCGACCGGGCCGCAGCATTGATGCCATCGACGACCTCGCCGGCCTTCACGAAACCAACCCTGCAACGGCATTCGTGATGGCGATATTTCTGTTCAGTTTGATCGGCATGCCGTTGACAGCCGGCTTCGTCGGCAAGTTTTACTTGTTCATGAGCGCCTTGGCCGTACCGCAGGACTCGGTGATGGGACACCTCTATCAGTCTCTCGCCATCATAGCGGCTGTCAATGCCGCCATTGCGGCTTACTACTATATGCGGGTCCTCGCGGCCATCTATCTCCGCGGCGCTTTTCAACCAGCGATCAAGCTGCATTATTCGCCAATCCTTATCGCCATAGGCGCCTGTCTCTTCGTGACACTTTTCTTCGGCATCTACCCCGGTCCGTTGCTGGACGCCTGCCGATTCGCAATCGCCGGACGTTGAGACTGCCTATGCCATTTTTGCAAAGGTCGGCCCCTATTTCGTGACCGCTTCGCTAAGATAGATTAATCAAGCGAGGTGAATCATGAAGAGTCCTTTTCCGGGTATGGACCCTTATCTGGAGGAATCCTGGGGCGATGTACACACGCGCATCGCCCTCTACGGCTGCGATCAATTGAAACGGCAGCTCCCCCGAGACTTGGTGGCACGTGTTGAGGAACATGTCTCGCTCGATATCGAAGATGATGATGGCACGCATCGCGGTTTCTACCGGGATGTTCGCGTGGAAGAGTTTCCCAACGGCAATGGTTCGTTACCTGAAGAGGGATCTTCGGCGATTGCGGTGGCCGAGTCGATTCGTGTGAAAAGTGCGGTGCCACGGACACAGCGCTCGATCCAGATCATCGCGCCGCGTTCAGGTAATCGGGTGATTACAGTCATTGAAATCTTGAGTCCGGGCAACAAAATTGGTGAGAAATCGAGGTCGATATATCGTACGAATAGAGATCAATTACTTGAGGCAAACGCGAGCGTGGTCGAGATCGACCTGGTTCGTGCGGGGCGTCCATTGCTGCCGGTTACCCTGACCAGTCTTCCACTAAAATACCGAGGCCCCTATCGGGTTGCCGTGACTCGTGCATGGGATGGAGACGAGACACAGATCTACCGCCTTCCGCTACGCCGAAAGTTGCCGACGGTTCAGATTCCCTCGCGTGAGAACGATGCCGAAGCAGGACTCGATCTGCAAGCGTTGATCGACCTGGCCTATGAGAATGGCAGTTACGACCGTACCGACTATCGCCGCGACTTAAATCCGCCCTTGAGCCCGGAAGACGCTAAATGGCTGGATGAACTGTTGCGAAGCAAAGGGTTGCGCTGAGACTGTTCCCGATTCAACTTTAGGGCGGCTGCGATGAAGAGTCCCTTTCCAGGTATGGACCCTTATTTGGAAGAATATTGGGGCGATGTGCATACCACGATGGCAACGTATGCGCACGATCAGATTCAACGGCAGCTTCCAGGCGATCTACGTGCTCGGGTGGAAGAACACTTGTTGATTTCGGCGGAGAACGGCCACGCTCATCCACGGAGGCGCGTGTCCGATATCCGAATCATGGATAATCCGAGAGGAAGCCAAGATGCTGCTCGTGCAGATGGTGCTGTCGCGACCAAGCCCCGCATCATCCGAATGATACAAACGATGCCCGTGCAGCGGTCTATCCGCATCATTGATTCGCGGTCGGGCAACCGATTGGTTACGGCCATCGAAATTCTGAGCCCTTGGAACAAGGCCCACCCCGAAGGCCGGGCTGACTATAAAAAGAAGCAGAGTGAGATTATCGACGGCGGCGCTAATTTGGTTGAAATTGATCTGCTCCGCGTCGGCGAATTCATCGTGAGGGCCGTTGTGGGAGTGTTGGAGGATGAGGATCGCAAAACATACAACGTATGTGTATCGCGCACTTCCGCTTCGGACGAAGTTGAACTCTATCCCATCTCATTAAGAGATTCTCTGCCGGTTATCAGGCTTCCATTGCGTGAGAGCGATAGCGACGTTCAACTCGATATGCAAAGCCTGATCGAACTGGTTTACGCGAACGGGGCCTATGACGATTTAGACTACACCAAGCCCACCAAACCTGCTTTGAGTGGCGACGATGCGGTTTGGGTAGATTCTCTGTTGAGAGAAAAGGGACTACGCTAATCCTGCATGCCCGACAGTTTCAGCTGTCTGCAAATCGACCCGTGGTGCCGCATGAAAACGTTTTGCCGACATCTCACAATCCTGCCGCTCGCCGCGCTGGTTGCATTTCTCAGCACAGACGGTGCCACGGTTTTGGCTCAGGGAAAGAAGGGGCCGGCGCCGATCGCTGCGTCGCCGCAGGCGCCTACTATTACGTTTCCAAGCCCCTCAGGCGCTCAACGCGGAACCTCAGTTGAAGTCGAGCTCAATGGCACGAACTTAGGCGATCCGATCGATCTGTGGAGCAGCTTTCCGTCCAAGGCCTCATTCCCGACAGATCTCAAGGGCGGCAAGATCGCCACAAAACTTCGCGTGAAACTGGAAGTGCCCAATGATGCCCCTATCGGCTTTCACACCATTCGACTTGTGACTAAGTGGGGCGTGTCGAACTCACAGACTTTCTGCATTGATGATCTGCCCCAAGTTGCCGAGGTTGCCGGCAACCAAACGAAACTCTTAGCCCAAGTCGTCCCATTTCCCTGTGTCGTGATGGGGAAGACGGATGTCGAGACAAGTGACTTTTTCAAGATAAATGTCAAAGAGGGAGAGCGGGTGACGCTTGAGGCGCTGGGTCGCCGACTTGGGTCGGCCCTCGACACCATCATCCTCGTCTACGACGGCCGAACCGGGCGCGAATATCCCGGCCTGTACAGCGATGATGCTCCCGGCTTGCAGTCAGACGCCAGACTCAGTTTTATTGCAAAGAAGGGTGGCGAATACTTCGTTGAAATTCGCGATACCACTCACCGAGGCGGGCCGGATTACCATTATCGGCTGCGCATGGGCAATTTCCCGGCCGCGCTTACCGCTTTTCCGGTGGCCGCCAAACGCGGATCGAAGACGACTATCGGTTTTAGCGGCGCCGATGCGGTCGATGCTCCGCCCATCGAAATGAACGCCTCGCTATTTCCAAAAACAGTCGAGTATCTCGCCCCGAAACGGTCCAACGGGCAATCGGGTTGGCCTGTTCCCGTTCAACTTACCGATATGGAGGAACGGGTTGAGACTGAGCCGAATGACGAAATGTCCAAGGCTAATAAGATCACAATTCCCTGCGGCGTCACAGCTCGATTTCAAGAGAAGGGCGATATCGATTACTTCTCTTTTGATGCGAAAAAGGGGCTAAAATATCGTATCGCGGCCGAGACATTTGAAATCAACTCCCCGGCAGAAGTCTATCTGATTTTGAAAAATGCCAAGGGCGTCGATCTGGCTAAAAGTGTACCCGCGGCTCCGTCAGCCAATATTGAATATTCCGCCACCGAAGATAGCACGCTTTTCATTCATGCCGAACATACGAATTACGTGCACGGGCCTAATGAGGTCTATCATCTGATCGTCAAACAGGCGGAACCCGATTTCGACGTCAATTTCGGCATCGATCGGTGTGAAGCCGCGCCAGGGGGAACGACGTTGCTGCCAATCACCGGTGTTATCCGCCGCGATTACGCTGGCCCGATAGAGCTTTCGGTCGGCGGTCACCCCGGTCTGTCGGGGACTATCATCATTCCGCCATCAGTCGGTGGGGCGGCGCCAAAAGACAATGCGACTGTCTTAGCTTATCTGCCAATCAAAGTGGATCCCGGCATCCAGATAGGTGCTTATGCCTTTCATGTTCGCGCCAAAGGTGCTGCGAATGGAACTGAAATTATCCGGTTGGTAAACGTTGCGGATGTCGTAAAGCGAAGCATGGCCGACCTCGCTTTCCCACCGCGGGAGACGCTTACATCGTTAGCAATTGGCGTCACGGATAAGCCCCCTTACGACCTTTCTGCGAAAGCCCCAGTTCTCGAAGTGTCAAGCGGTGCTTCAGCAAATGTCGCACTACTGGCTGCACGAATAAAAGGCGTCTCCGAAGAGATCGCACTTTCGGCATTGAACCTGCCGCCGAAAGTCACCGCTGTTGTGAAGCCGATCGCCAAGGGTTCGAACGAAACACAAATACAAGTGACGGTCGCCTCCGGCGCGACGGCCGGGCCAGCTACGTTCTATCTCCGTGCCTCGTCGAAAGTGGGCGAAAGAGATTTTGTCACCTATGTCCCCATTGCTCTGCTAATCAAGGCCGAGAGCAAGAAAGAGCCCGAAAAAGAAAAACCCAAGGAAAAGAAATGAACCTCTTCGATAAATTTAAAACAGCTTTGCCGCTCGATGCGTTCCTCGCCAAGTACGGCACGCCGCCGCAGCATGCGCGTTGGAAGCAGACGTTCGACGCCATTACTTTAACCGACGCGCAGCGCCAGTTGCTCTCTTCTTTCAAGCGGGAGTTGAACGTACTGGTGCTCGCAGGCGCCTGGTGCGGCGATTGCTCGGGCCAGTGCCCGGCCTTCGATCGCTTTGCCGAGGCAGCCCCCGTCATCAAGGTGCGCTATATCGATCGCGACGCCGAGCCGGAGGCACAGCGCGAATTGCAAATATGCGGCGGCAATCGCGTGCCGGTGCTCGTCTTTTTCAGTGAAGACGGCTTTGAGATCAGCCGTTACGGCGAGCGCACTCTCAGTAAATACCGCCAATTGATTCAAGATTCCGCAGGCGCAGGCTGCCCTACGGGGTTGGTTCGTTCCGGCGATCCTTTGCCGATGCAAGTGACTCAAGATTGGCTGAACGAGTTCGAGCGTGCCCAGTGGATCGTGCGCCTCTTCTCCCAGATTGCGATCTAAGCATGGTGATTAGAGTAGGTTGTGCAGGTCCTGGTAGAATTGCCCGTTTATGAAATTGTCACAAAAACTTGGTGCTTTGTAGAGATTCTCTCAAGATGTAGGAGTTGCAACTTTTTACAATTCCTTCCAAAATGACAAGCCCGAAATTCGGTCGATGTAAACTCAATCCCTGTCAAGTTTTGTACAATTTCTGGCTTGTTCAACATTAATATTTTTATCAACGGCACGGCCAATGCTTTTGGTTCCTTCGCCCTAACACAAACCGGAGCCAAAAATGATTACCCCCACCCAATTGATCAATAGCCGTCCTCAGTTCCGCGGTTCGAACAACAACGATTCGCGCCGCACGGCCGAGGCTTTGCTTCGCGATGCCGCCTTCGTGATGGAAATGACCCGTCGCGTCAAGGAAGAGATGATGACCGACCAGCTGCAAACGGCAGTCATCAATCGCCGTCTTGTGCGCGACCTCGCCAGCGCTGCCTAAGGGTCAGTGATCGTTGTAAAGCTGCCTAAGCCCTCTTGGATGTCATCCTCCCCCGGTCAATTGAAACATCAACCGCGAACGTTCAAGCCTCTGAGGATTTATCATGTACAACGACGACAGGGCCTTGCGTGCGACGGCTCCCGTAATTTCCCGATTCGAAAATTGGCTCCGTTCGCACGGTTACGAGCTCGCCCGCGATCCGTTCATGGCTCCTGCTTTTGATGAAGCAACCGACGACGCCGCCGACCTCGTCGGTGAATATCTCAATGACCGCCCTGCCGAACGGAACTTCCAAGATGTGCTTCTCGAACACGCTCAGGCCATCGGCGATGTCTATCCGGTATTGGGCGACTGTGGCTTCGCCTTCGCCCTGGCGAGTTGATTTGCTGGTGGGCGGGTCGTCTTGCGGTTGACAAGGGGTTTGGTGATTCTGACTCCCAGACCCCTGTTGAAATCTGACACCACTATTCCTCAATCCGCTGGCTCGAGCATAATTTGCTTAATCTGACTACGGTGTTCGACCGACAGAAAGTCGAAGTCTCCGTCTCTAAGCAAAATATCCTCAATCAGCGTTTCTTTTGCAGATGCCCTAACGTCGGGACATGTAATTGGGTCTAGATATATCGAAATTAGCAGACTTACACCTAGCGGATTAAGCCTGCAATACATGGGCGCGTGTACCAGCATCCCCAGAGCTTGAATGAGTGCGCGTAAATTGCGTGAAGGCGGACGAGAGTCTATTCGGCACCTTGAAGGAACTCACGCTTTGCTCACGCTCCGGCGGTTGGGTAATTTTCATTCGGCAGGAGGTTCGCGTGGCACAGATCGGTATTTTACTCACTGCAGTAGGTTTGTTTCTCGGCGGTCTGCTGCCCCTCATGGGGTATGAAATCAGCAAGAAAAAGACCCAACCTGCTGTGTCTGTTTTGATGATGATTCTGGCGATCGGGCTGCTTTATTTCGGATTTGTGGTGCTGCCTGAGATTCTGCGTCGGCCATAGCGTGCCTCACACAAAATGTTTCTAGGATTTCGTAGCGGACCAAGGCTGACTAAGCTCACCGCAGGCGAGCCGAATTGCGTTAGTAGTCGGGTAATGGCTGAGAAATCGCCATGAACGCGCCTCACTCATGCCGTAATGCAACAACCGGCTCGATGTGTGCCGCCCGACGTGCCGGCAGCAGCGCGGCCAGTGTGGTGAGCATCATGGCAAACAACGGCACGGCAATCATTAACCAGACGGGGTATGAGAACACGGTTTCCGGCAACGGATGATGGGATTGGCTTTCCATGATCTGCAAGGCTTTGACATCGCCGGGGAAGGAAGCGAGCCAGCCGGCGGTGATTCCTCCGAGACCGCCGATCAGGCCGATCAAGCTTCCTTCGATGAGGAATATCCAAAGAATTTTACTGTCCCTGGCGCCAACGGCTTTCAGAATTCCAATCTCGCGCGTGCGCTCCAGTACGGTGGTGAACATGGTATTGCTAATGCCGATGGCCGCGACGATCAAAGCGATCAGTGCGATGAAGTCCATTGCGAAGCCGATCAGCAGGGAATTCTTTTTCATCTGATGGACGAACATGCCCAGCGAGTATTCGTGTAACCCAAGCCGATGAATTTCGCGAACGACTTCCTCGATATGATCTTCATGATCAACGGTTAAGCGGACCTGCGAATAGCCATTCTCTTCGCGGTTCGGAAGCTGGATGAAGAAGCGCTCGGCGGTGCCGCGCGGGACGATAACGTCGGAATCTTGAATCGAACGGTCGAGCATTCCAGCTTCGGGTTTATCGTCTTTCATTGGCGCACGCAGCACGCCGACGATGGTTAAAGTCTCCGAAATTCGTTTCTCTTTCTGTTCCTTGGCGCCGGGTCTTTTGCGCTTGAGCGCGCGAAGCAACAAGGCCTTCTCGGTCGGCGGCAGCGGGATCGTTTCCATGAACTCGGGCAGCATTCGCCATGTCTTATCCAGAACCTCAAGCTCCTCACGGCTCAGACTGCGCTCGGCATCGAATAGGTTGAGTATGTTCAAGGAGGTGTTGCGAGCGCTCGTAATTTCGATTCGTAACGGCCGGCCGATGATGGCGTGAACGTCGGCATCGTCGCGGATGCCGCAACGATAAAGCAGATACTCGTGAACCAGACATTCGCGAGCGTCGTCTGAAGAGAAGCCTTGGCCGACTTCAAGGCGTCGCGTCAATCGAGGGTAACTCGACGACACGCCGTAGATGCGGGCATCGGTGTCTTTCGGTCCATCAATCGGAAAGGCTCGTCCATATTCATCGAGGACGGGCGATACATCGACAACATGTGAGATTCGGCCCAGGATCGCTAGCCGTTCGGGGGTGAGCGGTTTCGGCGTTGAAGGCATGTTTTGTCGTTTCCAGCGCGAAGCGCGAAGTTTTCGGATTCGCTCGCTCTTAGCCGAGCTCATGCTCCCTTTGATATCGAGGATGTCCGCTGGCACGCCATCGTAATTGTCGTCGGGCATGTCGTCCCCCGATGGGAAGACGGTAATTTGTCGCAGTTCCTGTTCTTTGTGAAATTGATCGTCAATCACTTGGCGCACCCCAAGGCCGATGGCGACGCTGATAACGAGGGTCGCCGTCCCGATGGTGACGCCGAGAACCGTCAAAGCCGTTCGCAGTTTTTGCCTGCGTAAGGAAGACAGGCCGAATGCGATGAGATCGGATGTATACACTGGGATATTTTTAGCGACAACGCGTCGTTTTCCGAGACGGCTTCGGTGCGATGCGGCAATGGATTTCGGCAAATCGGATTTCCGCTTAGAGATAAGCGGCCGCGATTGTCCGTATTACTGGGAGAAGCGAAGCTGCTTCATCGTCGCACGCAACTTGATTCATCATTGGTTTTGAGCCTGAAAGGGCTCATTCTGTCAGCCCAGGCCGAAGTCCCTAAAAGGGACGAAGGCCTGGGTATGCCAGAGTCCGGTACATCGGCCCTGTAAGGGCCGTTCAGCGGGATTACTCCCAAACGTTACGACGAACGCGAACGAATTCTTGATATCTCATCGACAAGAAAAGGTTGTTATGTCGAGACCATGCCGATGAACGGCCCTTACAGGGCCGATGGGTCACGGTGCCGATGAACCCAGGCCGGAGACCCGGCAAGCCGGGTCTCCGGCCTGGGCTGTTAGAAGGAGCCTTTCAGGCTCAAAGCCATCGGCAAATCAAAGTGTACGTACCGATGAGGCGAGCCGTTTGTCCCCATGGTCAATTGCGGCATCACTAAAAACCGTTAAGTGGTCCCACTTAGTTGCGTCGTAAGCGAATTCAGGTCGCGCCCGCCAGTCTGCCGTCGAACATGCGTAGGACGCGCGTGGCGCAATGCGCCGCCAATTCTTCATCGTGAGTCACAAGAACCAATGAGGCGCCGTTCTCCCGTGCATAGCGGAGCAGCAAGGCAATAACTTCATGGCCCGTTGTCGTATCGAGGTTGCCGGTCGGCTCATCAGCCAGCAAGAGCCGAGGACGGTTGATGATCGCGCGGGCGATGGCGACGCGCTGCTTTTCTCCGCCCGATAATTGCGATGGCTTGTGGGTTGCGCGGTGATGGAGGCCCATCGCATCGAGTGCGTCATTGGCCAGCAAACGGCGTTCGACCTTCGCGCGCCCGGCGAGGATCATCGGCAGTTCGACGTTTTCAACTGCCGTCAACGAGGGAACCAAGTGAAAAGCTTGGAAGATCATCCCGACGGTCGTGAGCCGATATTGAGCGCGCTCGTTTGAATCGAGCGAAACCAATTCCCGTCCCTCGACGGTGATCGAGCCCGCGGTTGCCACATCGAGTCCGCCCAACAGATTAAGCAGCGTCGATTTGCCCGAACCCGATTTGCCGAGAAGCGCCAGGCGCTCGCCGTGCTCGATGCGGAGGTTGATGTCGCGCAAGACCGAGATCGGTCCATACTCCTTCGTCAAGCCGACGATTTCAACCATCGCACTCGACGCGGCCATGAGTGATGTTCCGCCTAAGATAGTGGCGCCAACAGCAGTTCCTGCGACCGCAGCTGTTGCAGTCGTGCCAGACCGCCGTTTCGTTGAAGATAGGTGTTGAAGTCTTTCTCCGCAAAGATCGTCTTTTCCAGGAATCGTGCATAGACGGCGGGATCACGTTCGGCGTCCAGCCACTGCCGAAGATGAACTTCATCCGAATAGTATTCGGCTGGCATGTTGCCCGGGTAGCTGCCGAAGGGCACTTCGCAGACGGCATCGACGCAGAAAAACGGGATCACCGTCTGGTTTGGATCGCTGCGTATGACATCGGTTGGCAAGAGACGTTCGCAAGTGATGATCAACCTTTTAGCGGCGCGAGCCAGCTCGATGTCGGCTACGCTCGTTCCACGAATGCGGCAGTTGCCATGTATGTCGGCCTCGTGGACATGGATAGCGGCGACGTCAGGATAGAGAGCCGGCAATGCCACCAGAACACCGCCCGTGAACGGGCAGACGATCGTCTTCGCAGCGCTATGGCGGAACGTATCGCTGCCAAGCATTGACCGCGTTGGAAGGAAGGGCACGCCCATCGCCGCCGCTTGGAAGCGTAGCGCCAGCGAGTAGTTCGTCCATTCCGTAAGCTCTACGGCACCCGATTCCAATACCCGGCGAGCATGGGGTGATAGCCCACGAGCTTCAAGCCCGACCACGTAAGCAATGTCAACGCGGGCGAGCGTTTGGCCCCTTCCCGTCATATTACCAGCGCAAAGCAGTTGGAAATCGTGCGTAGAAGTGTGACCGGCGAATCCGAGATTTTGTTTTCGTTGCCTCAGAATCTCATGGATGACGGCCGTCGGAATCCGATTGCTGCCAAAACCGCCGATGGCAAGATAATCCCCGTCATGAACTAAACGGTGCACGGCCTCAGCAACCGATGTTCGCTTATCGCTTAGGGTGCGACTCTTGGCTGCAAATGCCTGGCGCGCCCGTTCGGGATCAGGGTCGGCGAAGAGCGCGCCTTCACCGGTGGCGGAAGATGTTAGGATAGGGTCGCTCCGAGACGCTCAGCTGTGTTCGAATTCGCGGAGGAGCTTTTTGAAACGCGGATCTTTCTTAATCGGGTCGAGATCCTGGTCCTGCTGGATATAGCGAAAGTCGCGATAGCCGAACTCGAGCGCTTTTCGGAGCGTCCCAAGAGCCAACTCCGGCTGTTTCAGAATGGCGTAGCTGCAGGCAAGGTTGTAATGCGCTAGCGGATCATCGGGCCGAAGCTGGATAATACGGCGTTCGATCTGCAGACTCTCTTGGAATCGTTTCTTGGCGGCGAGATTGCTGGCGTGACAGCGTAAACCTTCCAAATAAGTGGGATAGCGTTCGAGAATATGGCCGAAGAAGTCGAGTTCGAAATCGACCTGACTCATCTCGATCATCTCGGTCAATAGCGGACCGGGGCCAACTTCCGGCCCATCATGTTTCTTCTTGCTCGATCGCGCCATGTGACGGCTCCGAAGGGCGAAAGTCGGCGGCAAGCGACGAATGACTGAATGCACCTGCTTTGATTATAACCCCGCAAGTCCAGAGAGCAAGCGGTCTAGGGCGAACGCTTAATGGCTTGCTTCCTCTCCGCCGACCAATTTCAAAAAGACGGACTCCAAATTCAGCCGCACTTCATCGCAACCAAGCAATGCCATCTGGTGATCCGCCGCGTATTTCGTCAGCGCCCTTTGCACATCGCGCGCCCGGCCCTCTTCCGGCGTTAGGTCATACGACCATTGATCGCCTTCTTGTTTGCGGAAGTCGATTGTTTTCACGCCGTCAATCGCCCTTAGCGCTGATACTTCGTTGGTTCCACCGGCTAGTACTACGCGCAGTCTTCCTTTAGTGAAGCTGGCGAGCAGCTCGGCCGTATTTGCTGCTGTGACCAGCTTGCCTTTGTCCAGAATAGCGACGTAGTCGCTGCAGCGTTGCACATCGTCGAGAATATGGGTCGAAAAGAAGATGGTTGTCTCGCCCTTCAGCTCGCGCATCAGGTTCAGAACTTCGGCACGGCCCACCGGATCAAGCGCCGATACCGGCTCATCGAGAATGAGTAGTTTCGGCTTACCAATCAGAGCTTGGGCCAAGCCAAGTCGTTGCCGCATTCCGCCGGAATAGGTCTTTGTCTTGCGGTCGGCCGCATCCGCCAAGCCTGCACGCTCGATCAAACGGCTGATTTCTTTATCGTCGACCGCACCGAAGAAGTGGGCCACGTAGCGCATCACTTGCCGGCCCGTCATCCAGCGATAGAATTTAGGTTCTTGTGCCAGGAAGCCAAGCTGCCGCCGATGCCTGCCCGCCGGCGTCACGGCAACGCCCATCACCTCGGCGGTTCCCTGAGATGGCCGACTGAGGCCGGCCAGGATGCGCAGCGTTGTCGTCTTGCCCGAACCGTTGGGGCCCAAGAAACCATAGATGGAACCGTTCGGCACTTCCAGCGATAGATCGGTCAGAGCGCGGACACGGCCAAAATGCTTGGTCAAACCGTCTGTAACGATGGCGTTTTTCACGTGCTGATCTCCTGGCGGTTGAAGATGCGCAGGGAAACCACGCTCAAAACGATGAACCAGGCAACGAACGCGTAGTAGAACACGTTCTTACGTGGCGGCAATTTATACAGAAAGAGGTCATCATCAGCGAATAGATCGTACGACCAAAAGGGAGAGTTGGTGGCAAGGCGATCGACGATGAAACTCATCGTATCCTGTCCTAACACCTGCCTCATGAGAAGTCCGAAAAGGTTGGGGATAATCCAGAATGCAAGCAATATCCCAGCTACCGCTGCCTGCGATTGAAAGCCGAGACTGATGGTGAGCGCCAACAATACCCAAAGCCCAATCCAGAGAAAAGCCCCGGCGATTACCGGGAAGAGCTTGCTGAAGATCGGCGTGATGCCATGACCCAGCGCCATGCAAATAATCGCGATAAGCAATGGAAAAACGCACATGGCCAGCCAGAGAACGGAAGTGCCGGCCAACCACTTGGCGACCAGCAAGCCGGTTCGACCGAGTGGCTTCGTGAGGTTCCAGGCAAGCGTGCCGCTCGATTTCTCCGTAGTCAATAGACCCATCGTCGAAAAGATAATGATGAATATCTGCAAGACGAGGCCGCCGCCGGGAGACCAGGTTTGCAGCAAAAAGCGCGTGGCGATCAGTTCGTGCGAAGGCGGCGAATTTGTCGTGCCCGTAAAGGGAATCATCGGCCCGTCGAGCTCATCTTTGAAGGCAAAGAAAACCATCAAGACGAGCAGCGTCGTCATGATAAGAAAGACAACGATCAGCCGCCAACTGTTCCACCAGTCGCGCAACTCTTTCGCCAGAAAATTGCCGAACCCGGTAAAGGGCCCCACCGCGGCGATCGACGACTCGACAGACATATGTAGGCTTCTCACAGGTGGGGAACGGGTCGATCAAGCTCGAAACGCAAGTTATACGGAATTCATCAGCTTTTCGCCGGCGCTGGCAACGAAGAAGCATAGCTTCCAATGACCGCACCGGAAGCAATGAAGATTGCCACGACTATCGATCCGACCATTACGACACGCCAGAACATGCTGTCAAGTCGAACCAAAATATTTTCAACAAAATGCAAAAGCGCCAAATTTTTGTTTGTTTTCGCACGATTTAATTGGAAAGTGCCTTCGGGAAATATTTCCCGAAGGCACTCCGCTTGACGGCTGTTTTTGTTCTTCGGACACGCCAGCGATCGAGTGCCAAGGGGCCGGGAGGCGGCCTGTTGCCACATCTCGACCGTGGCCACAGGCGGCCCGGCCTGTTGGACCCTTATCCGATTTAAATAGGTGGATGAAGGCTTTGCAAAACTCGCCGTTGGCCGATATGCGTTCAAGATTGCCTCCCAAAATATTTTCAACAAAATGCAAAAGCACGAAATTTTTGTCTGTTTTCCCACGATTTAATTGGAAAGTGCCTTCCGCAAATATTTCCGGAAGGCACCCTGCTTTTCAACGAGTAAGAGGTGGGTTTCGCAAAGCCTTCACCCGCGCTACAAGACTGTTTTCTTAGCCGGACGCGCCAGCGACGGAGTAAGGACCAACAGGCGGCCCGGCCTGTTGCCACATCTGGACCGTGTCCACCAGTCCTGCCAGCCTGTTTCGCTTCATACTAGCTTAGGCGCGCTCGAAATCGAATTTTCAATTTTGTTCGTTTAAACGCCGGTTCACGACCGGGCGGAGGTTTTCGCCCTCTCTGCTCGAAATCGAATTTTCAATTTCGCTTGTTTCAACGATTCCAACCTCCTCGACCCAACGAAAACTTCCTGGCTTTGGCTGGCCATCAACAAGCATATAGGCAACCCCATCCGTTGCCCCTTCTCACCCTCCCTCCGCGAAGCCGGGGGGAGCGTAGAAAGGGCCAGATGCCTTTGTGCCAGAATTGGTTGGGGCACCCAGTTGCCCGACAGCTTCTTCAATCAGCGGCCCACTTGCTCCCCAACTCATAAAATAGCAGCGCTTGCCGCCAGAATTCGAATCAGCTTCTCATCGGACACTAATGCTCAACGCGATCATTTCGTGGTCTTTGAATAACCGCCTGGTTGTTCTCCTCGGCTGGCTGGCCGTGGCCGTCTCGGGCGCCTTTGCGCTGCGGTCGCTGCCGATCGACGCCTTCCCGGACACGACGCCGGTGCAGGTGCAAATCAACGCGAACGCCATCGCCTTTTCGCCTGAAGAAGTTGAACGGCAGATCACTTTTCCTATCGAGCAAGCCATCAGCGGCTTGCCCAATTTGAAAGAGGTTCGCTCGACTTCAAAGTTCGGCCTATCGCAGGTCATCGTCACCTTCAACGACGGCATGGATATTCTGGCAGCGCGCAACTTGATCAACGAAAAGCTTGGCGCTGTTGACCTGCCTACGGGAATCAAGCCGAGGATGGGCCCTATCGCGACCGGCTTGGGCGAAGTGTTGCACTATGCCGTCGTGCCGGCGGATCAGAAAGCGCCGATCGTGCTAGCGCATGGCGCCACGGAAGCCGGCTTTGCCGCAGGGTTACTGGGCGGTGGCGCCACGGCCTGCCTATTGCGCGATAAGGACCTCGACCTGATGGACCTACGTCGTATCCACGATTGGGCCATTCGCCCGGTCCTACGAACGGTGCCGGGCACGGCCGAGATCAATTCCTGGGGCGGGCTGGAACAGCAATACCAAGTCCGCGTCGACCCCGAAAAACTGCTGAAGTACGATGTGACCTTGGCACAAATCGTGGATGCTCTACGCGCCGGTAACTTCAACGTGGGTGGCGGCATCATTCGCGAACGGGGCGAAGGGATCAGCGTCCGCGGCATCGGCGCTGCTTCCAGCGTGGAAGAGCTTCGCCAAATCGTAATCGATGCTCGCAGCGGCACGCCCGTCTATCTTTCGCAAATTGGCGAAGTCAAAATAGGCCATGAGATTCGCCGCGGCGCAGTCACTGCCGATGGCCAAGGTGAAGTCGTCCTTGGCCTTGGCTTCATGCTGATGGGCGAAAACCCGCATGATGTGACGCGTAGACTCACAGCCAAGCTCGAAGACGTGGAAAAGACGCTGCCGCCGGGTGTCAAAATTGTGAAGCTGTACGACCGGACCGAACTGGTCGACCACGTCATCCAAACGGTTCGCAACAATCTGTTCGAAGGCGGCCTGCTGGTCGTCGCTGTGCTTTTTATCTTTCTCGGCAACCTCCGCGCCGGTTTGATCGTCGCCATCGCCATTCCCATCTCGATGCTTTGCGCCTTCCTGGGAATGTGGCGTTTCGCCATTGTCGGCAGCTTGATGAGTTTAGGCGCGATTGACTTCGGCTTGGTCGTCGATAGCAGTGTCGTGTTGATCGAAAACGTGGTGCGCCACTTCACCCACGGCGACAACACACGTGACAAGCGCGCCATTGTGCTCGATGCCGCCGTCGAAGTGCGCCGGCCGACTCTGTTCGGCGAATTGATCATCATGATCGTCTATTTGCCGATCCTGACGCTGGACGGAGTGGCCGGCAAGATGTTTCGGCCCATGGCGCTGACCGTGATCTTCGCGCTGCTCGGTTCGCTGGTCGCGTCCATGACGCTTATTCCCGTCCTCGCCAGCCTGCTCCTTTCGAAGAAGATGAAAGAGGAAGAGCCGTTGCCCGTTCGTGCCGCCGCATGGCTGCTAATGCCTGCTTTGCGGCTATCGCTACGGTCACGCGTCGCGGTCATCGGCATCGCCTTATTGAGTCTTGGCATCGCGCTGTCGATGGCGCTTTATCGGGGCAGCGAGTTTGTTCCCGTGCTCTCCGAAGGCGCGTTCGCGCCTCACAATCAAACGATCAGCCGGCACGGACGTGAGCGAGGTCGTCCGCAGCAATACTCTGCTCGAGCGAACCTTGTTGCGCGAATTCCCCAACGAAATCGAACACATCTGGTGCCGCTGCGGCACTGCTGAGGTAGCCACTGATCCGATGGGAATTGAAGAGACTGATTGTTTCATCGCCTTGAAGCCGCGAAGCCAATGGAAGAAAGCGACGTCGCAGCAGGAACTTAAAGAGCTCATCAAGGCTGAAGTTGATGACTTGCCCGGTCAGAATACGAAGTGTTCTCAGCCGATCGAGCAACGCGTCAATGAAATGACATCAGGCGTGAAAGGCGATATCGCCATCAAGCTATATGGCAAAGACTTCGACGAACTCACGCGCCTTTCCCACGATATTGAAAGAGTATTGAAGTCAATTCGGCCGGGTGCGAAAGCGGAAGTTTCGGTGGAGCAATTAATTGGCGCGCCAACGCTAGAAATCGAGCTGAACTTGAAAGAAATGGCCAGGTATAAGCTGAGCGCGCGCACAGTCTTCGACTATGTGGAAGCGCTCGGCAGCAAGCCCGCGGGAGACATTCTCAAACAACAGTATCGCTTCCCGCTGATCATCCGCTTGACGGAGAAGTGGCGCGAGAAATCCGAGATCGCCAAGATTCCGATCGCGACACCCGACGGCGGCGTGGTAACACTCGGCGAAGTGACAACGATCCGCCAGCGCGAAGGCCCGGCGGTCGTCTCGCGCGAATGGGGCCAACGGCGCACGGTTATCGAATGCAATATCGACGACCCCGATATTGCCGGCTTCGTCGCCGAGGCTCAGCAACGAATTGCCAAAGAAGTGAACATGCCTAAAGAAGGCGGCTATCGCCTCGAATGGGGCGGCACTTACGAGCACCTGCACACGACTACGTTGCGACTTGCAATTGTCATCCCGATCGCGGTGTTGCTGATCTTCATCCTACTTTACTTTACCTTCTGGAATTTTCGCGACGTTTGTCGCGTTTTTCTCGGAGTTCCCTTCGCGGTGGTTGGCGGCATTATAGCGCTGCAACTTCGCGACCTTCCCTTTTCTGTCTCGGCTGCAGTCGGCTTCATTGCGCTTTCGGGCGTCTCGGTTCTCAATTCGATGCTGCTCGTCACCTTCATTAAGCAGACACTCGAAAAGGGAGTCCCCTTGAACGAGCGCTGCAAGAGTCGGTCCGCGTCCGTTTGCGCCCCGTGTTGATGACAGCCTTAGTAGCCAGTCTCGGCTTCCTACCGATGGCCCTAAGTACGGGCATGGGCGCCGAAGTTCAACGGCCTCTGGCAACAGTGGTCATCGGCGGTGTCATCAGCAGCACGATCATGACACTTTTAGTGCTGCCTGCCATGTATCGCATTTTCGGCCGGGGATGAAGCAAACACGCGAAACAGGTTGAATTCAGAACCTATCAAAAATGACGACCGCACGCGTAAAGACGTACTGAGCATTTTCATCCTTTCTGGCATCTCTCTTGCATTTTCAATTCTAGCATCCCTGCCAATCACCTTTCTTTTAGTCGGAGCCCGCCATGAAACCCAAGCGCCTGTTAGCTGCTTTGTTTTTCTTTCTTTCGATTGCGTCGAGCCCGTGCGACGCTGCAGAGCGTTACTATATGCTCCTATTCGGGAGCCAACCCGAGCCGGTAGCCATCAAACACACGCACACGTTTGCCTCGTTCATCAAGGCTACTGGCGAAGGCAACGATCCGTCCAAATGGAAGCTGGAACTACAGGACATCAGTTGGATGCCGCAAAGCATGCGCATCCGCGTGCTGGCGATCACTCCGGAACCTGGCGTGAACCTAAGCGTTGCCGCGAGTATCCGCTGGGCGGAATCGGTCGGCTCGAAGACATCAATGTGGGGTCCGTTTGAGGTGAAGAAGGAACTTTACGACATGGCGGTGGTACGTGCGAAAGAGTTAAATGAGAAAAAGCTTTCCTACCTTTGCAATGACCGCCGCCTGCGCGGGGCCGGCGCCACCAATTGCATTCATGCCGTATCCGATCTCGATACCACCCAGCCTCCGCTGCCAACAGGAATGCAGTGCGGACATGAGGCCAGCGAAACCGTGTACAACCATCTGAAGCGGTTTGTACTGCCTGAACAGGATTCGAATATCTGGTTATGCGAACGGCTCAAACTCAGTCCGCAAAATGTACAGTTCCGCACGTTGAAAGCCGAGCGAACTTTGCCGCAAACGGCTTCCTCATTTCAAAAATAGCGCTGCCGCTGGTTGATCAGCCGGGCCAGACGCGTAAGCGACACTCCGTCGTTTACGCGTCTGGCCCGGACCTAATATGGCTGCTCGCTCCTGCATTAGCCCAAGTCAGGTCACTCGTGGCAATCGAAGCATCGTCTATTCGGCGGACATCCAATTCACTACAATTACCAAAGCTTCAGACCTGCTCGCTCATTCGCCGCAATATCTGGTCTGCTAAACGGAGTTTCAAGTTCATGAAGGAGCATTCATGCGGAAATCATTGCGTTCGCTTGATCGTGCAATTCACGCCAGCGAGCACTACCGCGATTCAACACCTTCAGGCGATTTAGCCTTTCTTCATGGTACTGATACAACCGTCGAGAAGCCGCGCTCATTGCTCAGTGCCAACCTAGCCTGGGGCTGGGCCTGCCTAACCATTCTCATCGGCTATACTTTTGCGATCAGGGCGATTTTTCTACACGCCTTTTGAGCGGCTCATGTCAGGTGGTAAAGGTCCGCATAATCAAGCGAATTGTCGAATTTGATGCCAGCGCGATTTCGGGTTTCATCCATCGGCGCGCACCAGGCGACGATCCCATCGCATTTGATCGGCTCACTGACTCCGGAAGAACTCAGGGTAACCTCGACTTCTTCTCCCCGCTTGAGAGCCGTCTTAACGATCAGCTGCGTTCCATCAACGGATAGATCGACGACGCTCAAAGCGAGGTTCGGTCCCAGGCCGCTCATTCCTTTTCGGCAGACGGCAACCGTATGTTTTTTGGCGAGCTTACGCTCCATACGGCGGTGATTGGCCAACTTAAGACTTGCGTCCATAATAAGCAACCTCTTCGGCGGCATAGATGAGAGACCGAAAGCTGCCCGAATGCAATGGTCAAATTGAGCGAAGACGATCAATCAATGATCGCTCTAGCAATACCGTTTGTCAAATCGCAAGACTACTGCTTGTAGGGCTACGCCAGCCCCGAGTTAAGCCAGTTCCAACCCGCGCATCGTGCCCGTGCTTGAAGCGAATTTGTCTACTTCCAGCCCAAGCCGTTGCATCACGCTGACGAACAGATTTGGCAGCGGATAGTTTTTCTTGGTATCGAACGCCAAGTGCCCGGCATGTTTGAAGCCGCCCCCAGCCAAGAGCATCGGCAGGTTGACGTTCGAATGCGAATTCGCGCTGCCCATGCAGGTGCCATAAATCACCGAAGTGCGATCGAACAGCGATTCACTTCCTTCTTTTGAACGACGAAGACCGCCGAAAAGTTCTGCCAAAGCCTTGAATTGGGCTTCTTCAATGGCCTTCAGTTCGCCGAGTGTTTCAGGCCGATTGCCGTGGTGTGTCAACGAGTGCGTCTCATGCATAACGCCCGGGATGTCCGACGCCACGCCGAGCGAATTGATGAAGACCGTCACCAGGCGCGTTGAATCGGTCTCGAGCGCCAGCCTGATGGTATCAAACATAATCTTCGTTGCGGTGATCAACTGGCCGGCAGCCGCATCTTTGGGCTCAACCGCTTTAACGATCGGTTTCGGCTTCTTCTCCCACTCTTCGGACTTGAGCAACTGCCCTTCCAAATCGCGGACGCTCGAGAAATACTGATCGAGCCGGTCGCGGTCTTTAGGGCCCAACTCCTTCTGCAATTTTTTAGCGCTGTCATTCACAAAATCGAGAACGCTGTGGCCCGTTTTCAAATCGGTCAGCCGGGCATCGATCTCTTTCGCGGTTCCTTGCACAAACATCTTGCGATAGAGCAGCGAGGGGCTGCGCTCGGCCGGGATCATCACTCCGCCGCGCGTATAGGAGAGACTGCCATTTTCGTTGCCGACTCGGGTAACCAAAACGGGAAAGCGCGTGACGGCGCCGATCTGTTCGGCGGCCAATTGATCGAGTGAGACGCTATTGCGAAAAGCGCCGCTGCCTGGATGAGGCGCTGCGGTCAAGAACGAACGCTCCGCTTGATGGCCGCCATCGACGCCGGGGTGAGACACACCACTAAAAACCGTGAAATCGTCGCGGAAGTCTTTGAGCACATCAAGGTAGGGAGTTGGCTTATAATCCTTGCCCGTCCCTTCCGGAAAGAAGTATTGCGGGATGATGCCGAGGTTCGTCTCGATGGCGATCATGCGGCGGGGAGTCGCCCGCCGCCGCTTCCCTCACTTTGGCCGAAGCAAAAGCAGGTACCATGGCATCGAGCCAAGGCAATGAAACCGCAACGCCCGCGCCGCGAAGAAACGATCGACGAGATAGAGAACGGCCCGGCATGGTTTTAACCTCTAGGAACATTCAGTATAGCGGAACGTGGAATACGCGGGGGGTGGTTTAGCTGTGTTGTGGGGCTGTTAATAAATTCAGATGCTGTAAGGCGGCGGGGAGTTTCTGATCTCAGACTTTGATTATATCGCGTAGTATCCTGCATATGGCAATGTTTTAGAATGCTTTTGCAAATTTGTTTTTAGTGACCTTCGCCCCATTGTAGGGCCGGATCGAATCCGCCGTGATCCGCAAAGTACCGAGCCGCTTCTACAACCACTTCAATGTCCCGGCAGATGTGCCGCTCCGCATCTGCGAAACCCTGGTCACTCGTCCAGACTAGAACCTCCTGCTCGCCGCGCTCTGGGTAGTCAATCCTTCGTTGAAAGTAGCCTTCGAACGACCCGGCCAGCCACCACGCGCCCTCGCCGCCCATGATCTCAAGCACTTGCCCAATGCCGTCAATGGTCTGCTTGTCTTCCTCTTCAGTTTCCCACAAAAAGGCAAATGGGTACCTAAATCGATCAAGTCGGCGAACAGCGGTCTCGATGTCGCTCCATAATGGAAAACAGATTTTCTCAGATTTCCATCCCCGACCGCTGGGGCCGTAGACAATCCATTCGAGACATTTGACGTGCATTTCTGCTTGACTCTCCAGTCAAATAGCGGCTGCTGTCACATGCCCTTCAGCAAACTCCGAAATCCACCGACGTTGCTCTGGTGTCTCAGGGACAGAGTAACCTCGGGCCTTACTGACCCGCTGAATGGCGTCCGCTAAACCTATTCCCGAAATGGTTAGAACGCCAATTGCGATCAATGCCGCTCTTCCAATGCCTTGCCGGCAATGAACGGCAATGTTTTTGCCGCTTGCGAGCTGCCGGGCTAACTCGGCTACTTCCCCTGAAAATACCTCCGAGGAGAAGGGAACGCCTCGATCGATAATCGGGAATGAAACGAATTCCATACCGTTTGCCCGACACAGCGATTCTTCGTCCGCCAGATTCAACTCCGTTTGCTCTTGAAAAGTAAGCAGCGAAACAACTACATCAACGCCGAATCGCCGCCAGGATTGTATCTCATCCTCCAACCAGTCCCCGCCGCGAGGACGCGGCATGATGGCCAATCGTCCAAGCCAAGGTCCCGGTACCCAGTATAGGTCTGTTCGCATTTTCTTATTTCTCGTGGGGCTCGCTATCTTGCTAGGGTGGGCCTGGAATGGCGTTTTAAGTCGAATCAATTGAATAGGCTAGCACGAGACCTTCACCCGACTGCTTACGCAGTTCGGCTCGCCTCCGCTCGCGATAGGCGAGTCGAATCGCATGAGCTATCAGGTTCTAATCGCGCGCCGGCGATGTGTGAAGCCTGTGCCCTTCCGCCAAGTAGCGCCTCTGCAAAAATGGTGAAATTTCTCCGATTGCAACGGATATAGCGATTCTAGGAACGCCCCAAAGCCCCAGACGGCCTAAGCTGGTGCATGAAATGCGGAAAAATCGGTCGATTCGGCTGGCACGGAACCGGTCCTGAGGTATCATTGAAAGTTATTCGGTATGTGACGGTTGTGCAGGCTTCCCTCCTCCCGCAAGTTCCTCGATCCATTGCGAGAAAGCCAGATGATGAACGAAGTTCCGTTGCTGAGATTCATGGTGCTCAGCGCGTTGATCGGTTTTGTCGTGTTTTGCGCCTCATATGCAATGCTCGTTTGGAAAAAACGGCGCAAATCGACGGCTTCGCCCGGCACACTGCGCAGTCGGCTGAATGGCTGGTCGGTTACCGCCATCATGCTCGGCTGCCTCGGTATTCTGACGACCATTGTCGTCCGCGAGAGCGTTCGCGCAGAAGGAATGCTCGGCGGCGATGGCCTTTATGCAATCCGAGCCTCGGCCGATCTACGCGTCGTGCAGCTTGCCGAGGAAGGCCCGATCAAACAAGGCGATGTTCTGGCCCGTTTCACTTCTCCCGAGGCATTAGCGGAAATCCAAAAGAATTCGCTTAATCTCGAACAATTGAAACTGGAGAAAGAGAACCTGCCGAGCAAAGCCCTGCCACGTGACCCCGAGCTGGCTCGCCGGGACAACCTGGTCGAGTCAAAATACGATCATTTACTGCAGGCTCTCGCTTCGGTAAAAACGAGCCGGGAGACGGCCAGTCGGGAAAACCTGCCGCATATGAGCCAGATGCGCAGCGAATTGGCTAACGTCAATCGCGATTTGAAACTTGCAGAAGGCGACGCCAAGACCGCCGAAGTGAAGCTCGGCTTTGCCCGCCTGCAACTTGATCGCGAAATCCTACTGGCCAAGAAGCAAAACATCTCGAACAACGATCTGAACGACCGGCAAAAAGAGGTCGGCGCGCTCGAAGTCGATGTGATCAAATTCAAAGCCCAACTGGCTGCGACCGAAGAAAAGCAACGCATCTGCAAGGAATCGCTCGAAAAGATGGAGAAAGAAGCGGCCGCTCAGGAATACCGGTTGCAGGCCGACGAAGAAGATGCCAAGCTGAAGATGGCGGTCGTCGAACTAGCCATGAAAGAAATCAAAAAGGAACTGGCTGACGACACCAAACTGGCTCAGGAGCGTCGCCTCGGCGAGATGAAAGAACAAGAGATCAAGATTCAACAGGCGGAACTTCAAGTCACGCTGAGCCAAGGTAAGATCGAGCGCAGGGCGCCGTACGATGGCCGAGTGATCTTCCGGCATGCATCACCGGGCGCGACTCCAAACAACAGCACCATGATCGTCATGTGCCCTGAGGGAGGCCAGCGCTTTCAGTTTCCGCTAAAGGTCGGTGAAGTCGATTCGCTGCGCAATGCCGATTCGGCGATCACCATCGAGCTTGCCGACACGGCCAATAACATCGAGCAACGGTTTCCCGGTCGGTTCCTGCAGGCAACCGCGCTGACGCGCGATCCGGGTATGGCTCTCGTCGACCTCGATTGTCAAGCTCCGCCGGAGACAGTGGCTGCATTGGCAGAAGGCAAGCCGATTAAAGCTCGCTTCAGTTGGCGTCCCCCGTTGATGAGCCTTTGGCCATTCCCTGTGTCGCTCATCCTCCTGGGTCTTGGAATCTTTGGGCTCATGATCGCCAACGTCGGGCAACTGCGGCCAGCATGGGCGTCGCCGAAGCCCGTTAATGACGATGGCGATGACGTAATGGTTTCTCTATCTCGCTCGCCCATCGTAAAGCAGGGCGACACGGCCGAGGCCAATCTCGATACGATTTCGCTGAGGCCCGATCTCCCGAACATTCCACGTGAAAGGCCGATCCAGCCTTGGGAACATCCCGTCGGCGTTCGGCTTCGGGAAGCCATCATTCGCGAGGATGTATCGCCCGAGCTGCTGTCGGCGGTCGAGAGCGCCATCGAACAACAGAAAGACGCCGTCATCGTGCCGATGCGCGAAGCGCTGCGGCGCGGCCCCACCGTAGGCGAACACGCTCGCAGCTTTCTCGATAAGCTCAACGATTACGACACGACCGACGAATTGAAATTGATCGAAAAGCGCTGCCTCGCCCAGCGGGTGACGTTTCTCATGTATACGCTCGGCATGGACATCCCGAGCAAAGCCGGCCAAAACCGACCGGTTATGGCGCGGGCGACTGCAAGCTGATTTAAGTCCCTACAAGCCCGAAGTGCTAACACAAGCCTGAAGCGCCAGCGAAGAAGAAGAGAATTCTTCGCTGGCGCTTCAGGCTTGTGGCGTTAACGCAATCCAGCACGAGCCTGAAGCGCCAGCGAAGAAGAAGAGAATTCTTCACTAGCGCTTAAGGCTTGTAATAACTTTGCGTGCCGGTTGTAGCGATTTTTCCAACCCTTCCCATAACTCCAAAAGTTTTTAGCGGATGCATTGTGCAACCCGTAAGGAAAGTCCGTCGCAAACGTTTTACTGGCTCAGTTGGTTGTCGCCCGTCGCGGCAGTCGATGGATAGTTGTAGTCAGCGCCCAGTGCAACTTTCATCGCAAGGAGGTCATCCCGTGACGGTGCGAACCCTATTCCTGCTGGCGGCCGCCCTGGCGCGTCCATTGCCGGCACACGCCCCCTTCAGTCGGCCGAGCCAGCCGTCGCGATCTCCAATCAGCAATTGGCGGATGACGTGGTGGCTCTGCTCAAGAGCAGCGGCGTTGCGACCGGCGCCAAGTTGGATGTGACCACTCAGAATGGAGTCGTCGAGTTAACGGGCGTGGTACGGAACCAGGAAAACCTTGACCAAATCGTCAAACTGACGAAGACCGTGCCGGGCGTAACCCGCATCGACCAGACGCTCAAAGTTGCGGGTGCGGACGAAGTGCGGCAAACCACGGCCGAGGCGCCAGCGCCTGTTGAAGCTGCGCACCTGCCATGCTCGCTAATAATCCGGGCCGAGGAATTCCGGTCGATCCGTTGCCGCTGGCAGCGCCATCGAACCCGGCTCACGACATGAGCGGCCCGAAACTGCCGCCCTATGCCTGGCCCACCTATGCACCGTACGCGAACATCTCGCGCGTTGCCTATCCGCAGGCCTATCCTTATAACGCGTTTCCGTACATCGGGCCGTTTTATCCATTCCCGAAAGTGCCGCTCGGCTGGCGCTCGGTCAAATTGGAATGGGACGATGGCCACTGGTACTTTGGCCGACTCTCGACGCCGCACGACTACTGGCGTGTGAAGTTCTGGTGAGAACTGACGAGCCAGCTTGATCTGGCAAGCCGGGAGCGTGAGCGACTGGAGAAAGCTTTAAAGAACTTTCTCCAGTCGCTGACGCTCCCGGCTCGCCAATCTATTAGAGTTCTTTGGCGCATTAAACCGATCAAGTGCTCCTGTACAATACCCTCATGTCAATTGAATCCATCCTTGGACCGCGCGGCTCGATCGCCAAGCGCTGGCCGGAGTTTGAAAGTCGACTGGAGCAGACTGCGCATGGCGTCTGCTGTCGCGGATGCATTGAGTGAACAGCATCATCTGGTTGTCGAAGCAGGCACTGGCGTCGGCAAATCGTTCGCCTATCTAGTGCCGGCCATTCAGGCGGCGTTGGCCGATCCCAAGTTCAAGGTCGTCATTTCCACCCATACGATCAGCCTTCAAGAGCAGATTCTCAACAAGGACATTCCTTTTCTGCGCGACCATCTCGGCGACGATTTCAAAGTCGCGCTCGTGAAAGGGCGCAGCAATTATCTGAGCCTGCGCCGTTTGCGTGTGGCGAATCAGCGCGTACAGACACTCTTCTCGGACTATCGCGCTCTAGAGCAATTGATTGAAATCGGCAAGTGGAGTCGAAGCACTGCGGACGGCACGCGCAGCGATCTGCCGTTGCAACCCAACCCGAGTGTCTGGGATCACGTGGCAAGCGATTCCGGCAACTGCCTTGGCAAGAAATGCACGAACCACGGCGACTGTTTTTACTTCAAGGCGCGCCGGAGCATCTACGGAGCCCAGATCCTTATCGTCAATCATGCCCTGTTTTTCAGCGATCTGGCTTTGCGACGGCAGGGCGCTAAACTTCTGCCCGATTACAATGCCGTCGTCTTTGATGAAGCCCATACCTTGGAAGACGTTGCCGCCGATCACCTCGGGCTCGAAGTGAGCGAAGGAAGCATCGACTACCACCTGAATAAGTTATTGGCGCCGACAAAGAAACGGGGATTGCTGGCAGTCATGGGTTCCGATGAGACCGTGGCCCAGCTGGAGGTGACGCGCCGGACAGCCGGCGACTTTTTCATGACGCTTCAAGCATGGCTGCGCGAGAATTCCAATCGAACGGGCAGAGTGCGCCGGCCGGACTTCGTGGCAAATCCCTTGTCCGAAGAGTTGGTCAAACTAGCCGCGGGAATCAGACTGGATGTGAAAGATGCGATCGAAGAAGAAAAAATGGAATACGAAAGCGCTGCCGAACGCTGCGGTCTATTTGCGTCGGGGCTCAATCAGTGGTTGGCGCAAGAGCTGAAGGGCCAAGTTTATTGGGTGGAAGTTCGCGGCGAAAAGCGCAAGATCGCTCTTGCCAGCGCCCCGGTCGATGTTGGCCCGACCTTGCGCGAAGAACTTTATGCGAAGGTGCCGACCGTTGTCATGGCTAGCGCCACGCTCTCGGTTGGCGGGCGCGGGGTTTGCCCATTTCGAAGGCCGTATTGGCCTCGATGACCCGGAGACTCTGCAGTTAGGCAGCCCGTTCAACTATCGCGAACAGGCCGAACTTCATCTATTTCGCAACATGCCCGACCCCGCCAGCCGCAATGCTGACTTTGAAAATGCGGTCATCAAGAAGATACCCGAATACGTCGAGCGGACGCAGGGACGAGCCTTTGTGCTGTTCACCAGCTACACCTTCCTGCAACGGGCCGCACGCGAACTTCGCCCCTGGTTTATCGAGCATGGGTACATTCTGAGTTGCCAGGGCGATGGACTCGGCTCGACAAAGTTGATCGAGCAGTTTCGCGCGACGCCGAGATCGGTGCTTTTCGGCGTCGATACATTTTGGCAGGGCGTCGATGTAAAAGGCGAGGCCCTATCGAACGTCATGGTAACGAAACTGCCATTTGCGGTGCCCGATCGGCCGCTGATCGAAGCGCGACTCGAAGCGATTGAAGCCGCTGGTGGCAAGCCGTTCTTTGATTATCAAATTCCGCTGGCGGTCATCAAGTGGAAGCAGGGGTTTGGCCGTTTGATTCGCACGAAGACCGACGAAGGGATTGTCGTCCTGTTTGATCCCCGCGTTCTAACGAAGAGTTACGGGCATCGTTCATTGATGCCGTGCCGCCCTGCAAGCGCTTTATCGACGGAGTGCCGGAATAAGCAAGTTCGGCCAGAGTTTTGCAATCGGTGGAATGGAAGACAACCGGCTGAATGCCGGAAGTCTGACGACTTCCGCTACGCGTTTTCCCGCCCGTAGCGGAAGTCGTTAGACTATTTTTCCGACGTCTCCCATTTCGGCTTGAAGCCGCCTTCATCGCGCGGGCGATTCTTATTGAACGTGATTGCTAGCCCAAGAAGTGCCCGGCATTGTTCCCGAAAGGCTGCCAGGAGATCGTTCTCTTCCAAATAACGTTCGGCCGCCGCTGCGTGACGCTTATAGCCGCTCCAATTCACATCGTACGGTTGGCCTTCCATCTGTTCTTTCAAATGGGCGCCAAGCTTTTGCAGCTTGCTCAAGAGACCTTTTTCGATTTGGCAGGAGTACTCGCGATAAATATGCTGTCGTCGCGGCTGATCCGATTCCTTATTCGCGTTCGCTTTGAGGCGCTTCGCGTGAAACACCAGGCCGATTAAACCCGCCACGATGGCGACGCCGGCCAGCGCCAGCAGCTCCGACGTTCCTTTAGCCTCATTGACAGCCAGGACGATCGCGCCGATGGCGAAGAGAAACCCAATCATTAAAACGCTTAACGGCCAAGGCACGCGGCGCTTCCATCCCTGCCACGCCCGGCGAAGCATCAAGTTGAATCCGCTGGCGGGTTTAATGGACATGGCGATCGTCGAAGCTTCCTCGCCGCCGACATGGGCGATCAAGGCCGTGATGTTGTCCGGCCCGCCGCGAAGGTTGGCCAGTTCAATCAAAAACTGCCCGGCCTCTTCAGGAGGCAACGCGGTGACAATAGTGCCGATTTCTTCTGGATTCACCAAGTTGCTCAAGCCATCGCTGCAGAGAATGAAGGTGTCGCCCGGCAGTAGGGGATGCGGTCCTTCGACATCGACCTGCACCAGCACGTCAGGTCCCAGGGAGCGGATAATGACGTTCTTCTTGACGTCCGATAGCTCTTCGGGCGGGATGCCAAGCCTGCGGGCCATCTCCCAAGCGTAGCTATGGTCAAAAGTGAGTTGTTCGATTTTGCCCGCTCGAACGCGATAGGCTCGGCTATCTCCGACGTGGGCGATCCAGGCGCCTTCTTCTCGAAGGACCAGCGCAGTTCCCGTGGTGCCTAAGCCGCGAAATTCGGGGTTGGACTGGCCAATAGCATGGATGCCGGCATTCGCCTCTTGAAACGCTCGCCGAAGGGCGGCCAAAAGCGCCTTCATGGGCATGTTTGGCGTAAGCGAGCGGAATTTCCTGAACGGCCTTGGCGCTCGCTTTCTCGCCGACGGCATGTCCGCCCATGCCATCGGCGACGATGAAGACATGTCCGACCTTGCGGAAATAGTCTTTGTCGGGCGCTTTCTGGATGGAAAAAGCGTCTTGGTTATGGCTGCGCCGGATGCCGACATCGGTCACTCCGGCATGTTCGAGATCGTCAAAACGTGGCACGAGCCACCCTCGGAAACATTCTTCATCGAGTCTTCTCATCATGTTAGCACGTGAATGCCCTGACGCATAGTTGCCTTTCAGGCATAACGGCTAACGTTGCGTAACTCGGCTATTATCGGCTACGCCGTGATCGCATTCAGGACGAGGCTTCGCTTCATCGTTACAAACAAGTGCAGGTGTCGTATTTGAATTCAACCCTGAAACGCAAGAAGCCAAACAACTGATTTATGTGTAACGATGGGGCCTTGCTTGCCGTACGTCACTATGATGGTCTCGTTATCAATTCTTCGTTCAATTCGGAGCGGGCTATGCCGCGTCCCAAACCGGTTATCCGAAAACTCTCGGACCTGCAAACCGGCCAGTTGGCCGATGTTTTCGCCTTGCTGAGCGAACGCCATAAGAGCGCGACGCGCGACGGCAAACCCTTCTACTCCTGCAAGTTTCGCGATGCCCGCCGCACGGCCAGCTGCATGATCTGGGGCGATAGCGAACGGTTCCCGGAGTGCGAACGCGACTGGCAAGCCGGCAGCTTTTTCAAAATCCGCGTTACCTACGAAGAACATCGGCAGTATGGGCCTCGGCTCGATCTGCACAACATTCGACCGGTCAACGAACAAGATCGCGCGGATGGCTTTGTGGAAGCAGACCTTCTCGATCGATCGCGTAACGACCCTGCGCAGATGCTTGCCGAATTGCACGGCTTGGCGGAAACCGCTATCGCCGATGAGCCGCTTCGTCGCTTAACGTTGACTCTTCTCGATGCTCACGGCGAAAAACTGAGTCTACTTCCGGCAACGACGCGACACTATTACCCATTCGCAGGCGGATGGCTCGAACATACTCTATCCGTGGCAACGAAGTGCCTTTGGCTCGTCGATCGTTATCGCGAGCAATATGCCGACCTGGCGCCGGCGCTCAACCGCGACTTGGTCGTAGCCGGGGCAATTCTTCACGAGATCGGCCGCGTTAGCGAGTTGACCCCTGGCGAAACGCCCGGTACGCCTGCGGAGAAAACGGTGCCCGGCCAGCTCTTCGGGCATATGCTGCTCGGCCGGGATTTGGTGCGCAAAAGCGCACGGGATATTCCGGAGTTGAATCCTATGCTTCTGCAGCTACTCGAACACATCATCATGACGCATCTGTCGCTTCCGGAATGGGGCTCGCCGCGACTTCCATTGATTCCCGAAGTGCTGATTTTGCACCATGCCGACGACCTTGATGCCAAGATGGAAATGTACGCCCGCTGTTTACGCAAAGACGTGTCGGCGGGACCATTCACGGAGCGCGACCCGGTTTTGGGACGCCAACTGCTGAAGGCGCGGGATGTTTAGAAAATGTGCTCTTCACGCTCCGCGTGAAGACTTCTTCACGCGGAGCGTGAAGAGTACATTATTGTTGGCTGCCTGCCATTTTCGTTCGTCCTTCACGGAATCTTGAGTTCCCGGAGAAGAATGAGCCGTTCGTCATCCGACCTGTTTTTTCGTTTGACGGTGGTCTTCCAGAAGCGACGGTGGACGAGGCGTACGACAATTCGATCAACATTCGCCGGAAAAACGAACGTCTGCCGATCGGTCTCGTTGGGCTTCAGCCGGGTGTCCTGCAGCGTACTCGGATCAGCTTGCCAGAACGAAGCTGGCTTGTCATTCTTGCCATCCGTCAACCACTTGGCGTACAGCTTGCCCGGCTTGTTCGCCTCACCTTCTCCCATAAACTCGGGAAGCTGCGAGCCGTTTTTCATTTCGACAAGTTCAGCGCTTGCATATGCTTGAACGAGCAGAATCACCTGGCGGTCAATGAACCCAGTCGGCACGCGGTGGCCCACATTGGTTGCCGTGATGTTAGTGACGACTTCCACGCTCGTCGCGGTGCGATGAATCGATGCGTCCACTTCCAACGATCGCTGTAGCATATCTAATGGTTCACCATCGAAAAAACGGTGATTGCCTAGCGTCGCCGGATCGCGTCGAATGCCGCCGTGCCCCGACGCAATGTTAGTCATTGTGCCGGTCGGCTTCATATGGCAGCTTTGGCAGCTACGGTCAGCGCGAGCCGACGGACTGGCTTGCCACTCCGAATAGGTCGTGTAGACGGGTACGCCGAAAACGATGCCCTCATGGCAGGCGGCACAAAGTCGGCTATCGCGCTGAAAAGCGCTGGGAATGTCATCGCCACGTTCGGCGTCGTCCAGCGGGCCGAAGAAGCGTTGGTTAGATTTGCTCAAGTCAGGTCGAGACAGCGACAGTTGATAACGACCGTGCGTTAGCCCAAACTCTCCCGTGCCCGGTCCTTGCACTTTGTGGCAGAAATCACAGTGAATGCCGCTGAGTGCTGGAATCTGGGCGGCTTGACGCACATCGAACGAGCCAAAGGGACCAGGCGACTGAGTTGGTGCATGACACGACGAGCAGACGTCGGCCCCCTGCGGATGTTCACGAAGCAGCTCGTCGTAAACGTCGAGAAAATGGCGGTTAGTTGCCGAGCGGCTATGACGCGATTGTTGCCATTCATCATGAATCGTCCCATGACAGTTGCCGCAGTTGGCCGGCTTTAGCGGGTCGGGAGTCGGGTCAACCCACGTATAAAACTCGCAGTCATCCGAGGGGACTCGCCTCATGTTCAGAATGAGCGGCCGCGTGCTCTTGTGAGTGCCTGAGATGAAATATCCGGTTTTTGCAGTCATCACGCGCGGAACGCGGCTTCCATCAGGCAAGCGGAATCGACCGACTGCATCGCTTAAAACGAATTGGCTTTGTCCTTTCAGTCGAACGGTGGCGCCCGGCAAAGGCCCAGAGTCGTCGCATACGATGCCAGTTATGTCGTGCGCCGGCGCCGGTGCTTCCTGGGCCGACCACCAAAAAGGGAGCCAAAGAAAGCCGAGCATACACAACAAGGAGACATAGCGTGGCACAGGTTATTCCAGGACCGAGAACTCGGGCAGTGTCACTGACTGAAGCCGTTGTACGAGGTCAATCGCGCGGCAGAAGCGATGACGTTTGATCAGCTTGCCCAGGCGGGCAAGTGAGCGCTGGGTTCCAACATAAGTGCGCCAGCGCGACAATCGCGACAGCGGCAACCGAGGCTGATTTGCATCAAATTCCCAGGGATGGAAATAGAGCATCGCCGCCGAGGGATACGACCGCAGAACTTGTCTGACACCGGCTTCCATAAGCACGAGTGGAAAGAGCCGAAAATACCCACCCCCGGCAACCGGTAAATTATAGCCGAGACCGCGCAGAGTGGTCGGCGGCAGTTCGAGCATTCGGCAGCGGTGCGCCACCGCGTAAAAAGGCACGCGCGGCGCATTGGGGATGCCATAGCGGTCGTGGCGAACCGGAAAGATCGATGAATCATAGGTAAACCCTGCCTCTGCTAAAACGTCAATGGCCCAGCCCGTCTGTCGGACAATGCTGAAAGTCGGGGCGCGAAAACCTTGCACGCGCTCGCCGCAGACTTGCTCCAAGGCATCTTTGCTTTTATGGAGATCCTCAGCGAATTGCGCGGGCGTGAAGCAATGAACGCGCCGATGATCCCAACTATGGCTGGCGATTTCATGTCCCGCCCGATGGATGTCGCGGATCAACAGCGGATGCGACTGGGCCAGTTGGCCGACGATGAAGAAAGTCGCCTTCGCATCGTGCAAAGCCAGCAATTCGAGGATACGTCGGGTCGAGCATCCATTCGGCGCGCGTAGTCTTGCTGCAAAGCCGGCGGCGCCACATAACCCGCCGCCGCTTCAATTCGGTGATGCTCTTCAATGTCAAAACTCAATACCAGCGAGCCGGCTTCCATGACATTCGCTCCCTCGACGGCGCGTCGGATTGTAGACTCTCCATCTTATTCCGTGACCGGCGACGCGCGGCATGGCCAGTATAATAAGCTGGCCTCCAGGCTGCTTTCAGCATGCGCAGTTCAGCGCGGATCGACTGGTTGCAATATGAGGTCTGCAAATGTGGTCAACCAACAGCGAAGCGCTGGCCGATTCACGCGACATGAAGTTTTCGATTGAATTCGATTCGCGTCCCGCCACATGGGCCGACGTTATAAGTGGGTGGCGCGGAGATGCTGCCTTTCGCTCGATCTTCAACTCGATGCTCGCCAGCGCTCCTTATACCGCGTTCCGTTGGGAGACGCCTGCTGCGAACAATTCGTCGATGGGGCTGCCATTTGAGTGCGTCGTGCTGAATAGTCCAAGTCTAGCTCGCCGTCCCGATCCTGACGCGTTTGCCGAGCATTTTCGCGACAATGCGAAAGCAGTCGTCGTGTTTGCCAATCTCGGCGGCGATGCAACGATGATCGTGCCCCGCCCGCTCGTTGAGCCAGCAGCTTACGGACATATTGCAGCCTTCGTCAGGCTCGCCCCTGAAGAACAACAACACGCGCTTTGGCAGTCGGTTGGTGATACAATGGCCCAAAGAATCGATGAAAGACCGGTGTGGCTAAGCACGGCCGGCGCGGGAGTTTCCTGGCTGCATGTACGGCTTGACAACCGGCCTAAATATTACGGCTTTGAACCTTATAGAAAAGCTTCTTAATACGTCGCCCGAATGGGCAGTCCTTTGGAGAAACCTTGGAAAATCTGCTTTCACGAATCACGATCGACCCGGCAATTTGCCACGGCAAACCGTGTGTGCGAGGACTACAGTATCCCGTGGAATCGATTCTGGAATTGCTCAGTTCGGGTATGAGCCATGACGAAGTGCTGGCCGATTACGAAGATCTCGAGCGCAATGACCTGCTAGCGGTGCTGGCCCTTGCGGTGCGCTGAGTTCACTTATTGGGTCTTCCGAGCCCGACGCGTGTCCGACGGTGGAGACCTTTACCGCTTACGCGTCCGGCTTCATTCGCTTCTTCACTCAATTGACACCCATTAGGTTCGCCCCCACCCCGCTTGCCGGGGTGGAGCGCAAGTTCGTGGCCAGAATAGCAATCTAGCGCTCCTGCCGCCACCCCGCTTGCCGGGGTGGAGCACCGGTTCGTATCAAAGTGCTGATTACGAACCTGCGCTCCACCCCGGCAAGCGGGGTGGCGGCGAATCGCAACGTAGGCCTTGTCTGGCTATGAACCGGCGCTCCACCCCGGCAAGCGGGGTGGGGGCGAGTCCAAATGCGAACGTTGATTAGTTGCCTTCGTTGTTTGCCCTTAGGAGCTAAATAATGCACCGCTCAATTCTGCTTTTCATCATCGTCCTTGATCTTCACTTCACCTCACTCTCCAGCGCCTTTGAACCCGGCGACAAAGTCGTGGCGATTCGCGCAACGAAGATGACCACGCTCTCTAAATCAACGTTTGAGGTAGCGCCCGGAATCACGTTGACCGTTCGCGAAGTAGATGGAACTCATTTGAAAGTTGCAGTCGGCCGGGTAGGGACGGTCGATGCGGCCGATGTGATTGCTGCGGACAAAGCCGATGCACACTTCACCGGAATCATCGACAAGAACCCGCAGGACGCCGCAGCGTTGTTGGCGCGCGGCAAGTATCGCTTCATGAGGGGCGACAATGATGCTACGATCGCCGATCTCGATCAAAGTCTGAAACTGGCGCCTGCTTCCGATGGTTATGTCTTTCGCGGGTTTGCCTGGAAGCGGAAAGGCGATCTGGTTCGGGCCATGGGAGACATTGAGGAAGCCATCAAGCTCAACCCCAATGAATCGCTCGCGTGGCGCGTTCGCGGCGCCGCTTGGGCGAGCAAGGCCGAGTATGCCAAGGCACTGGCGGATTACACGGAGAGCATCCGTATCGATCCCGAAAACGCCGACTCGCTGCATCATCGTGCCGTCTTGCTGAGCGGATGCGAAGATCCGAAAATCCGCGATGGCAAGCAGGCCGTCAAAGACGCCACCAAGGCTTGTGAACTATCCGAGTGGAAGGAACCGCTCTATCTGAGCGGGCTCGGCTTTGCCTATTCGGAAAGCGGTGACTTCGACGCGGCGATCAAATGGCAGCAAAAAGCCATCGATGCGAGTCCAGCATCGAATGGCGCACGTCTGATGTATGGACGCATCGAAGATTATCGACAAAAGAAGCCTTTCCGGACGACATGGCGCTAAAGGCGGAACTCTCTTTCACCCCCTTTACTCGATCGCGCGCGAAGCCGCCAACGGCTTCATTGCATAGATTGAATCTTTGCAAATGATTCCCTCCTCGGAGTCCGCAGCTATGATGCGCGGTGACAAGTTTGCCGGATTGACGGTGGCCATCGTGACGCCTTTCAAAAACGGCGAGATCGATTATGCCGATCTAGGCCGCCTCGTCGATTGGCACGTGGAACAAGGAACCGATTGCCTGGCGCCCTGCGGCACTACCGGCGAATCACCGACGCTCGACCACGATGAGCACGATCGCGTCATCAGTGCGGTCTGCGAACGAGCGCGGGGCCGTATCAAGGTGATGGCAGGCACGGGCTCCAACAGCACGAAGGAGGCCGTGCGCTTGACCAAGGCCGCCAAGAGGGCCGGCGCCGATGGCGCGCTGATTGTCGGGCCTTATTACAACAAGCCAAGCCAGGAAGGCTACTATCGACACTTCGGCGCCGTGGCGGAAAGCGTTGATCTGCCGATCGTCATTTACAATATCCCCGGCCGAACTGGCTCGAACATCCTTCCTGAAACGCTGGCCCGCATTGCGGAAAACTTTCCGACGGTCGTCGCGGTAAAAGAAGCAACCGGTTCGCTCGATCAAGCGTCGCAGACAATCGCTCTTTGCGATCTGGCGATTCTTTCGGGCGACGACAGCTTGACGCTACCTTTGTTGAGCATCGGCGGCCGTGGCGTGGTGTCTGTTGTGGGCAACATTGTTCCCGCAGATATGAAAGCTCTGCTGAAAGCCTTTGCTGCCGGCAACATCGGTGAAGCACAGAAGTGGCATCGCAAACTCTTTCCCCTCTGCCGAGATATGCTGAGCGTCGCTACTAATCCGATTCCGCTAAAGGCAGCGCTTGCGTTGCTGGGCCGTGGCACGGGCGAGCTGCGTCTGCCCATGTGCCCGGTCGACGAAGCGGGTCGCGAGCGAGTGCGGAAAACGCTGGTGCAGTACGGACTGCTGTAACGGAAGGCGTTAGACTTCCGGTTCCCGTAGCGGAAGTCGTCAGACTTCCGCAGTAGCCTGCTACGCAAAGTTCGCCTGCGGAAGTCTGACGACTTCCGCTACAGGAGTTTTTTTACGGATGAAAACAGCTCCGCTTAAAATTAGAAAAGCGATCTCGGCCACCAAGCTTGCCGGCGTGGACGACAACACGCTCGATCGACTCACGGAAGTTTTCAAGAGCCTGTCGGATCGGCAGCGCCTGTTGATTCTGATGTTGCTTGCCAAAGAACGCGAGATGCACGTGTCGGCCATCTGCCAGACGCTCGGACAATCACAGCCGGCCGTCAGCCATCATCTGACTCAACTGAAATCGGCCGGCCTGGTGAACTCACGCCGGCAAGGTAAGTTCAATTTTTACTCGGTCGATTCCGGACTCGCTTCGAACGTTCTTTCCAAGTTTTTTCCGCAGAGCAGCAGCGTTCAGCAAAAAATGATTTTCGGCGAACTCGAACTGACGTTTCGAGTAAAGTAAATTTCCATCATCTTTCAAACTCGAATGTGCTTCCAACTGCCGCCGGCAAACCGGAGCAGATACATGACGCCGCGGGCGAGCAGGTCGATGAACATCGCCAGCCAGGCGCCGTAAAGTCCGAGGCCTAGGCCCGGCAGAGTTCCAAGCGGGCCAAGCGTTACCGAGTCGAACATTAGTAGATACGCGGCCGGGATACGGATGGCGAGGAAGCCGATTAGCGTCATCAGCATCGGCACCCGCGTGTCGCCGGCGCCGCGGAGGCAGCCGTTGAAAATAATGATGCAGGCGAGCGCCGGCATGGCGAAAGCCACTAGTCTCAGCACGGGTACGCCCGCAACGATGACGGCATGTTGATGCGGCTCGGGACAGAAAAGCCCGAACATTGCGGGCGCGAGAACGTAAAAAATCCCGCCCATAATCGTCATCGCGATTAAGCCAAGCCGCCAGGCGATCCAGCCACTGCGCATCGCCTCAGCTGGTCGCTGGCCCCCAAGGTTCTGGCCAACCAACGCTGCCGCGGCGGTCGCGAAGGCTTGGCCTGAAAGGTAGCCGAGCGATTCCCAGCGAATGGCGATGCCATGCGCCGCCGTCGCCACTGAGCCGAGTCTGTTGACGAGCGCCAAGAACCAAAGCTGGCAGAGGCCGAGGACCAGAGTGTCTAAGGAAGCGGGAATGCTGATTCGCAACAGTCGGCGCATCAGCGTGATATCCGGGCGCATTTCGCGCCAGCGCAAATGCAGCCCCGCTCGGCCACGAGCTAGAAAAATCAGTACGGCCATGCCGCCTCAGCGCATGGCTCAAAGCTGTTCCCAATGCAATTCCGGGAAAGCCAAAGCCTGGGATAGGCCCCAGCCCGTGAAAGCAAAGTCGAGCTAGCGGTATGTTGACGAGAGCTACACCACCGAGCACCCAAAGCGTCGGCCGCGTGTCGCCAGCGCCCACCAGGCAGGCAAGGCCGCCTTGCTCGATCATCTGAAAGACAACAAGCGCGAGAACCGGGGTCAGAAATTCAATTGTCATCCGCTCCGCGCTGCTATCCATGTGCATGAAGTGAACGACCTGCCCAACGAAGAGCAAGCCGACGAGGGTGGTCAACAAACCGGTGGCAATAGCGAGCGAAATGGATTGATTGGTGGTATGCATCGCTCAATCGCGCTCGCGCGCCGATAAAACGCGCTGACCAGCGCGGTACTGCCGACGCTCACCAGAGCGCTGAAGCTCGATATGAACCACGCAAGATAATTCGCAGTCGTCTGTGCCGCCTGATAGGGAACGTGAAGGGCGGCGTCGGCAGGTGGATTGTTACCGGCCAGGTATTGATCGTAAATGCCGACCGCCATCAGCATGAGTTGCTGAACGCAGACCGGCCAGGCAAGCAGCAGAACTCGCCGCCAAACCGGGCGCGAAGAATCATTCAACGTTTCTGGAGTGTTCAGCGCCGGCTCAAGATCGAGCTGCTCGACAACCTCGTCACCCGGGCGCGGCTCGTCATTCGTTGAATTGTCTTTGCCCGCTTGGCGCTCACTGAGATTAGACATTCTGGGGATTATAGGTTTTTGCAGATAGTTGATGATCTTATCAGCACCCCGCACCTTACGCAGTCACAAGCGATTATCGGAAAAGTCGGCTCGATCGTTTGAATTGTCAAGTTCAGCGCCTGGACGGTCGATGTAGAATTGGTATTGAGAGCGCACAGAGATCGGCCGACAGCCGAGAAAGGAGGCGCATCGTGCGAGTTCGTTTGCCGGTCGTCCTTCTGTTCTGCGCCCTGAGCTTCAATTCCCTGCACGGCCAATCGCCCGCGAGCGGGGGAGAAGACCGCGTTCGCTACACGAAACTGCGTGAGTTTTTTGTCCCTTTCTCGGCCGATCTGAAAGCGCCCCATCAACGAACTTCGACTCTTCGTTCAACGCAACGGCGGGGAATTTGAATACCTGACGTCCGCACAGCCGACGCAAAAAGGCTTCAAATTTATCGCGAGCCAGGACGGCACCTACGGCATGACCGTGCAAACCGTCTATCTGGACGGCAGCACCGAGCCGACACGCGAACAACTGCGAGCCGATCTGAAAATCGTCATCGACACCAATCCTCCGCGTATATCCGTCCGGCCTTTTTCCACTCCCGACGGGGCTGCGGGCGTCGAGTGGGAAATCGTGGATGAATACATCGACCTCAATAGTATCCGCTTGGAATATCGCTGGCCGGGCATGGTCGATTGGGCGCCGATCGACAAGGGCGTCCAGTTCAAAGCGCGCGATCAACGAACATGGGTTTTGAAGCCCGATCAGCGGATCGAAATCCGTGTCAAGGCGGCCGATCAAGCCAAAAACGAAACAACTTCTCAGGCAGTCACCACCTCGGCGACGGTCGGAGACAATCGCCAGTTCAATAGCTCGAATACCGGCGGCGGCATTGCCAATCCGAACACCAACGTGGTCGAGCCAAGCGCGCCGGCCCGATTATCCGGCTCGCAACACTTCGTCAACAACACTGCCCTGAAGTTGAATTACAATGTTACCGTTGGGCCGTCGGGCATCCGCAAAGTGACGCTGTGGCGGCAAGATCAGGATCAAAAAGTCTGGACCAAAGTGCTCGACAAAGATGGCTCTGACCTGAAGCCCGATCGGGAAGCCCCGGCAGTTCTTCCCGGCGAACGTCCGCGAACGGAGATGCTCACCTTATTGCACGATGTTCAGAAAGATGGCACATATGGCTTCATCATCATCGTGGAGAGCAGGGCCGGGGCAAGCGGAAAAGAACCGCGACCGGGCGATCAACCGCACACGGTCGTCGTCGTCGATACGACAGCGCCATCGGTGAAGATGAGCGAGCCAAAAGTTCGCCCTAACGGCACCGGACCAGGAGCGCTCGTCGATATCGTCTGGCAGGCGACTGACAAGAATCTCGCACCCGCGCCGATTACACTCGAATATTCCGAGAAACCTGAAGGACCCTGGCGCGTAATCGCCGAGAAAATCGATAACACCGGCAAGTATTCCTGGGCGGTGCCGCCGACGGAGCCGTACAGCTTCTACATCCGGGTAACAGCCTTCGATCGGGCAGGCAATAGCGCCAGCAGCAAGAGCGAACACAACGTCATCGTCGATCTGACCGTGCCCCAGGTGGAAATACGCGACGTAGCTCCCGGCAAGTAGTGTCAGCTGTACTAAACAAACAAATCAAAGACAAATCTCGCGCAAAGACGCAAAGACGCCAAGAAGAAGCCGCTAATCAAAGGCATTTCTCTTGGTTTTCCTTTGCGTCTTTGCGTGAGAAGTTTTTCGACTAAACATCGTCCGTTAGAATCACGTCTCGATTTTCAACGCCTCGATGCGACGGAGCAGCGTGCCGCGGGGGATGCCCAATTGCTCGGCTGCTTCTGCCTTGTTGCCCTTGGCTTTCTTGAGCGCCAGGCGGATCATTCGCGCTTCCACTTCTTCCAAAATCTTACCTAAAGGCGGAGGCTTTTTGCTTGGAAGTTTAGGCGGGGTTACGCGAAAGGAGAGAGGCAAGTGAGAGGCTTCTATGCGTTGGCGATTGGACTGCGACAAAGCGTCTCGCAATGTCTGTCGAAGTTCTCGCAGATTCCCCGGCCAAGTGTGTTGGCTTAATAGGCGAAGTGCCCCATCGCTACACGCAGGCGTTGCTTCGGATCCGTCAGTTTCCCCGCTCAACAATTTGGCGATCCAGGTTGGAAGGTCAGCGAGTCGTTGTCGCAAGGGCGGCAAGCCTATCTCGAGCAGGTTGAACGTTGTGTGAAATTCTTCGAGCAGACGCCCTTCGCGCAGGTCGTCAGCAGTCGCAGCATGGCCGGCAACAATCACGCGCGGCGGGTCCGCCGAAATTTCAAACCACTCCAACAACTCGGACTGCAAGTCACGACTTAGAAACTGCGGATTTTTGATAAATAAAGTGCCAAGTTGTGCGGTTGCCTGAGCCGCTTTGCCGAAAAGCATCGACTGAATCAGAAACGGCTGCAGGCCGGCACAGTCAACGGTCAAGAAGGTCTGTTCCCGTGTTATCCCTTTGAAGTGGATCAGGCGAGCCATCGTCTCCTTGCCTGTCCCGCGTTCCCCAACGATCCACAGCGGCGCCTTCGTGGTGGCGGCATAGTGCGCCTGTGAGACCACTCGTCGCATTTCGGGCGTGGTGGCCGGCACCGATTCCAGCGTGCCTCGCTTGGCAGCCTGTTGTCGCAACGCGATCAGTGATTCGGGTATGCCGCCGCCTGGGGTGCTCGGCGTTCCGGCTTCAACCGAATGAATAAATCCAAGGATATGAGAGGGTGCATCTTTATCTTGAAGCGGGATGAAAGTGATGTCCCACCAGGGAGGCCCGTGATCGGCGTAGGGGATAGTACGCCGTAACGTGGTGGTACATCCGGCTAACACTTCCGGTGGCGGCGCCATTGCTTGCAATAGGAGCCGAAGAGGTTGAGCGCCCCGCTTCTTGCGCGGCAAGCAAAACATCCCGCGTACCGATTCCGCCGAACGACCGGTCAGCTGTTCCCACGAGTGGTTGACAAAGCGAATCTGTCTGCGTGCGCTAAGAAGAAAAACAGGGTCGGCGTTCTGTTGAAAGAGCGTACTCCAACGGCCCCCTAGTTCTCGCGAACGATCGCTGGCGGGAGTATCGCCCATGGGAAAGCATTCCGTAATCGGCTAGATCAACGAAGAGAGCGCATACAACGCGAAGCCAATGGCGATGAGGAACAGCGACATCCGCAGACCCCACCGAAACGCTTCACGAAAGATCATGCCCCAGCCGTCGTAGCGTGTGGCGCTGTAGACAATGCTGACGACGACAATCAGAATGGGCAGGTGCCAATAAATGCTCATAAGTGGCTGGGTGCTCAGACGCTAGCGGGTTGAGGAGGGCGCGCGGCGACTGGATTTTCTCGGACCAAGACGGCCCGAAAAGCAGGGCCCGCGACGGCATCGTAGATGACCAGGATATTCAGTACCCCGGCAATGACGGTATAAACCCAGCCAAGATCCCAGGTCTTTCCTTCTTCGCGCTGTAGTTGATTAATCTCATCGGCGGAGGGCGCCCGCATCATCTGGCCGAAAATCGGTCCGGCTTCTTTGTTCGCATCGAAATTCCAATATTGCACGATCGCTGGCCATGCGGCCACGCCGATGAAGAACTGCCCGATAAAGTGCGGTCTATTATATATGTCGTCGAAGAGCCGCCGCATCGAATCGCCCCGGCCTCCGCTATCGGGAATGTAAACGTTTTTCTTCTGGCCAAGCATCCAGCCATAAAAGAACAGGGCATGCAGGCTAATAAGAAAGACTAGCCCCTTCGCTATGCGACCTTGCAGAATCTGGCCCAAGCCTGGGATTAAATAGCTCAGCAAACCCGCCACGAAGTCCAACTTCACGGGAGGAATGGGATGGGCCGACTTCGCGGGAATCAATGCCATCTCGGTTCCTGAACTTAGCTGCGGTCAGAACGCCTGCCAAGCGATCGGCGAGCGAACGTTTCATCTTAGCGAAAATCTCTAGCGCGTCCAAGCGGCGCCGTACCAATCGGCGGCCGCCCAGCCCAGCGAGCCGACGATCATGGCGATTCCCAGCCACCCGAGCAGGTTGCGCCCGACGGCGCCCGCAGCCATGTCCCGATGGGTCCCAGCAAATGGGACATCCCGTCGAACATGCTGTTCACGGCGACAAACGGCACGTTGAAAGGAGAATGCGAGCCCGAGACATCGGTTCGAACGTTGTTCGACCAAGGCATGGCGCTCGGCAACGGCGAAATGATCACCGGCTGCGCCTCCGCCGGCAGCGGTTGGCCAAAGACTTGCGAATAGGGGTACGGAGCGCCGGGAACGCCCGGCTCTTCGATGGCAAAGGCCATCGGCAGTTCATCGGCCGGAGGCACAGGCGGCGGCGCCATGCGCCAGGCATAAACCACGGGCTCGCCGTTCGAAATGGGCCGAGGTTGTAGTTTCAATTGCGGCAATGTCGGTGGCAAGGGCGTGTCAAAATCGGAACTTATTTGCTCCGAAGTCGGCAACATCGGCTCCGACGCGCTCAACGGCAGCGTGAGCATGCGTTGCAGCAACGTTTCCAATTCATCGAGCTGTTGGCGCGTTTTATGTTGCGATGAATAGACTTGGGTGGTCATCGTGCGAACCTTCCTTGGATACGGCTAACGAAAACCCGTAACGGTGATCGCCGCACAGGTTACCCAATTTCGCTTGGTTGCGGAAGATCGACTTTTGAGGTCGATACGCGGATACGCGCCGGTGCGCCAACGGATTTGGCAGATCAATGTGAGATCGAAATCGGTGCGGAGCGCTGAAGAGGGCTGAGGAGAGCCGTGCAAGATGGCCGTTTCTCAAATGGCTGCGTCGTTCAACGTGGCCGCGTTCGTCAGAACGGGCGAATGACAGCAAGTGACGGCGAAAACGACAGCAGAAGCGTGCCGTGACGTATACGCCGGCAGGTTTGACGCTCGAAAAAAGATTTAGTCGGAACAGCGCGCCTAAGCTAGTGCATGGGATTTCGCACGAACACGTTCGACGGGACTTCGTTAGTATTTGCGCGAAAATAAGTGTCGCCTTTCGCGGAGCGAAAGGCGACTAATTAGGCAACTTTTACTGCTCGCGGCCGGAATTGGGACATTGGTTTTCAGGCCGAAGGCCTGGAGGAAACCAGTCCAGGGCAAGCGCTTTGCGCCGCTCTGGGCAAGGAGCATCTCGACAGGTCGCACTCTGAAAGAGGCGCTGGATCGCCGCTTTTTCAAGAATTCCTGCACTGTTTCAGAGTGCTAGTCAGCCTCGAACGCGCTACCCAGGGCCTCGCGAAGCGCTTGCCATGAGCTGGAATGCTTCAGGCTTTCAGTCTGAAAAACATGCACATGAGCATTTGGCCGTATAAATCACACCACTTCAATCGTAATGCACGAGACATTGTCGCGCGAGCCGGAGTCCAGGGCTAACTGGCCGAGGCCATCGGCGCAGGCTTGCATATCGGTTTGGCTCAGAATGAACTCCAGCAACTTTTCGTCGGTGACGACACCATGCAGGCCGTCGGTACAGAGTAGGAAACGATCGCCCGACTGGATCGGCACGACCGGCACATCGGTGCCTTCGCCGACTTCTTTGCTGCCGAGGTATTTCCAGAGGACATTGCGAAACTTATGTTCGCGGGCTTCTGCGGCCGAGATGGTTTTGGCTTCAACGAGCGCCTGGGCGAGCGAATGATCGACCGTGAGTTGCACGATTTTCTTGTTGCGAACGAGATAAACCCGGCTATCGCCCACACCGGTAACGAACAGTTCAGCTCCTTTGCGCCACACGGCCGCGACGACCGTCGTGCCCATGTTTTTCATTTCTTTGTCGAGCGCGCCCATGGCAATGATTTCTTCATTCGCCTGAACGACCGCCTTGCGAATAATTGATTTGGCAGCCTCGGAATTGACGCTTGGCGTAAGAGATTTACGCAGCTCGCGAGGGATGATGTCGATGGCGCGCTTGCTGGCGACCTCGCCGGCGGCCTGGCCTCCCATGCCGTCCGCGACGATGCAAACGGTCAGGTCCGGAAACAATTTGACTTCAATCGAGTCTTCATTGTTTTCGCGATAGTTGCCCAACAGGGTGCATTTGCCAATGTTGAGTGACAGCGGCATAAAGCTCTCTCTTACCGTCCGCACGCCCCTCAGGGTGGTTGCTCAGCTATGAGGGTCGGCAATTAATCGGATAGGGTAGCAGTTCGCAACTGGTTTCAAGTTTCCCGCCACGCATCTGCAATTCATTCAAGATACTAGGATACCACAAGCCTTTCAACAATCCAAATGGTTCGTCAATAGGTTTCCAAAAAAGAAAAATCGGCTCGATCGCTACAACCCGCACAACCCGGAAAAGTCTGCCGCTTTCCCCTTCCCGAACGGCCATCGCTTCGTTACACTCTCCTGACCACGGAGGGAACTCTTGGCATGGATGCCTCATTTTCCGCACGCATTGTTTTGGTTCACGATTGGCTTACGGGGATGCGGGGCGGGGAGAAATGCCTCGAATCGCTCGCGCGACTCTTTCCCGATTCACCGCTCTACACCTTGCTGCATGCCAAAGGCCGCCTCTCTTCGGCAATCGAACGCCTGAAACCTCGGACCAGCTTTCTACAGCGACTTCCCCAGGTTGAAAAATACTATCGCTATCTGCTGCCGTTGATGCCGTCGGCGGCGCGCTGGCGGCTGCCCCCCTGCGATTTAGTTCTTAGCTTGAGTCATTGCGTGGCCAAGGCAGCGCAACCGCCGCCAGGTGTACCGCATGTCTGCTACTGCTTTACGCCGATGCGCTATGCCTGGCATATGCGCGAGGCCTACTTCGCCGGCCGACTAGGAAAAATCAAAGCGGCCGTGGTTGATCGGATGCTCCACTCAATTCGGGAATGGGATCGGCGAACAGCTGACCGCGTCAGCCATTTCATCGCGATCAGCAAGACGATCCAGCAACGGATCGCCGACTGTTATGGCCGCGAGAGCTCGGTTATTTATCCGCCGGTGGATACCGATTTCTACACACCTTCCGGCGAGAAGCGCGAGGATTTTTACCTCGTCGTCTCCGCATTCGCACCCTATAAGCGCATCGATTTGGCGATCGACGCTTGCAATCGCCTTGGCAGGAAGCTAGTCGTCATCGGCACCGGACAAGATGCTGCCCGACTTCACTCGATGGCCGCACATGGAGTTTCGTTCCTCGGCTGGCAATCGGATGCAGAGATCCGAGATCATTTTCGTCGCTGCCGAGCTCTCCTATTCCCTGGAGAAGAGGACTTTGGCATCGTACCCGTGGAGGCGCAAGCCTGCGGCACGCCGGTTATCGCCTTAGGCGCCGGCGGCGCGACCGAGACGATTGCCGCATTCGAGGCGTCTGCCAATCCAACGGGCGTTCTCTTTCGAGATCAATCGGCCGATGCACTTATTGATGCCATTGAGCGCTTTGAAGCGAATCGAGAGGCCTTCCAGCCAAACGCCATTCGTCGTAATGCGCTGCGGTTCAATCGGCATCGTTACGAAAGTGAAATGATTAACTACATGCAGAGCGTTCTACAGCCGAACGTTGCCTTCACGCCGCGCGTCGCTGCTTGAGCCAAGTCTCCCTTCAACACTTCAAGGATATTCTACCCTGGCTGCCGTTGACTTTCGCTCTCGGAGAGCCGATGCTATATTTACCTGCCGAATCTTCCGCCGAATCTCTTTGTTAAGTTTGACAATGCAAAACGTTTTAAAGCGAACTTCCTTTCTCCGACTCCGTTGGCTGTTCGCGGCCACGATTGCCGTTGTTTTTGCTGTTCGTGCGAATGCGGCTGACACGAGCGCTGGTATGCGCATCTATCAGAAACAGTGCGCATCTTGTCATGGGAAATCGGGCGAGGGCGCGAAGGAATTTCCACGACCGCTTATCGGCGACAAGTCGGTGCCGCAACTCGCGCAACAAATTGCCAAGACCATGCCGGAAGACGACCCTGGGAGCTTGAAGAAGGCCGAAGCAGACCAAGTAGCCGCCTATGTATTCGAGACTTTCTATTCGAAGCCGGCCCGCGAGCGCAATAAACCCCCGCGCATCGAGCTGGCCCGCTTGACCGTGGCTCAGTATCGCAATACCGTCGCCGATCTGGTGGGGAGTTTTCGCAATTCGCCTCCCCTCGACTCCCGGCACGGCCTGCGCCGAGTATTTCAATTCGCGTGGGTTTCAAGCCGATAAACGGCTGGTCGATCGTGTCGACGCCGAAGTAAACTTTGATTTCGGCACGGAGGTCCCCGTTGCCGACAAGAAGTTCGATTCCAACCAATTTTCGATCCGTTGGGAAGGTTCGGTAATCGCCACGGAAACAGGCGACTACGAGTTCATCGTGCGCACCGATCACGCGACCCGGCTTTGGGTCAACGACAATCGAAAGCCGGCGATCGATGCCTGGGTGAAGTCGGGGGCGGACAATGAATTTCGAACGTCCATCTATCTTCTAGGCGGACGCGCCTATCCGTTACGGCTCGAGTTCTCCAAGGCGAAACAGGGAGTGGACGATTCGAAAAAGATGAAAGACAAGCCGGCTTCGAAGGCATCTATGACCTTGCTTTGGAAGCAGCCCAAGCGAACGGCCGAAGTGATACCCGCACGGAATCTCTCTCCGGTCAAGCCCGCGGAGATCTTTGTTTTGTCAACGCCCTTTCCGCCGGACGACCGCAGCCTTGGCTGGGAGCGTGGGACGACCGTCTCCAAAGCTTGGGATCAAGCGACAACAGACGCGGCCATCGAAACAGCGTCTCATATCGCTTCGAAGATTAACGAACTCACCGGCGCCAAAGAAGGCGCTGCCGACCGCGATGCGAAAGCGCGTGAGTTTTGCAAAACATTCGTCGAGCGGGCTTTTCGCAAACCTTTAAGCGATGAACAAAAAAAGCGATACGTCGATCGACAGTTTGACGCGGTGAAAGATACCGATCTTGGCGTCAAGCGCAGCTATCGTGCTTGCTCTCAAATCGCCGGCTTTTCTTTATCGAGAGACCGCGACTGGCTTGGAATCATCCGATGTGGCCGCCCGGCTCGCCTTTGCCTTATGGGATGCGCCGCCCGATCGCGAACTGTTGAAGGCAGCCGGGGAAGGCAAGCTCGCCACGCGCGAGCAGGTGGCCAAACAGGCCGAGCGTATGCTCGCCGATCCGCGCGCCCATGCCAAACTGCACGACTTCCTGCTTACCTGGTTGAAAGTCGAGCAAATGCCCGATATCGCCAAGGATAAAAAGCGCTTTGTCGGCTTCGATTCGATCATCGCTTCCGATCTACGCACTTCCCTGGAATTGTTCCTCGACGATGTGCTCTGGTCCGACTCATCTGACTTCCGGCAACTCCTCTTGTCCGATGATGTCTATTTGAACGGGCGTCTGGCGAACTTCTACGGAGTCAAGTTGGCTGGGGATGCACCTTTTCAGAAGGCTAAGCTGAACCCGGAAAAGCGTGCCGGCGTCTTGACCCATCCCTATTTGATGTCGACATTCGCTTATACCGGATCGACATCGCCCATCCATCGCGGCGTCTTTGTAGCGCGCGGTGTTCTCGGCCTCTCGATGCGTCCTCCGCCGGAGGCATTTGCTCCGTTGGCGGAAGATCTCCATCCGAAGTTGACCACGCGCGAACGTGTCGTTCTGCAGACAAATCACACGGCATGCATCAAGCTGTCATAGCGTCATCAACCCGCTTGGCTTCACGCTCGAACAGTTCGATCCCACCGGACGCTATCGAGAGAAAGACAACGATAAAATGGTCGATGCGACCGGCGGCTACCAGACGCGAACGGGCACGACCGTCAAATTTAACGGCGCCCGTGAAATGGCGAAATACCTGGCCGACAGTGAAGAGGTCCATGCCGCTTTTATCGAACAGATGTTTCATCATCTGGTGAAACAACCCGTCAGAGCCTATGGCGCCAATACGTCCGAGCAATTGCGACAATCGTTCCAGAAAAACCAGTTCAACATGCGGAAGTTGGCCGTTGAGATTGCGCTGGTCGCTTCCATGCCTCCTGCAAAATCGAAGTGAAAAAATGCTTGCGGGCCGTCACGCGTCAAGCACGTTTTGATTTCGAGCCTGAAAGGCTCATTCTGTGAGCCCAGGCCGTAGTCCCTGAAAGGGACGAAGGCCTGGGTTACGGCATCGACCGCGTCATCGGTCCTGTAAGGACCGTTCTCGCTGAATCACTTTCCACTCGTTAGTCCAATGCGATTAATTTTTCCATATTTTGCGCGGACAAGCTCCCTCGTTATCCAAAGCTTGCCGATGAAGGGCCCCTACAGGGCCCATCTACTCGGTATCCGGTAAACCCAGGCCTGCGCCCGGCAAGCCGGGTCTTCGGCCTGGGCTGGTAGAATGAGCCTTTCAGGCTCACGGCCATCGGCAAGCGTTTTCCCACGATTTTCTCGGATTCCAGCTTCTGGAAATATTTCCAGAATATTAACCGTTAGCCTTTTTCCTCAGGTCGGAATAGGCTTCCCGGCCTCAGCGTTACACACACGTCAAGCACGTTTTGATTTCGAGCCTGAAAGGCTCATTCTGTGAGCCCAGGTCGTAGTCCCTGAAAGGGACGAAGGCCTGGGTTACGGCATCGACCGCGTCATCGGTCCTGTAAGGACCGTTCTCGCTGAATCACTTTCCACTCGTTAGTCCAATGCGATTAATTTTTCCATATTTTGCGCGGACAAGCTCCCTCGTTATCCAAAGCTTGCCGATGAAGGGCCCCTACAGGGCCCATCTACTCGGTATCCGGTAAACCCAGGCCTGCGCCCGGCAAGCCGGGTCTTCGGCCTGGGCTGGTAGAATGAGCCTTTCAGGCTCACGGCCATCGGCAAGCGTTTTCCCACGATTTTCTCGAGTTTCGCCTTCCGGAAATATTTCCGGAAGGCGGTCGCGTCAGAATGACTGACGATTGAGAAACGAGCATTTGACATTGTTTTCATTCCGCATTCCGAATTCCGCATTCCGAATTCCGCATTTCGAATTTCCGACCGCGCGTTTTTCCACGAATTAATTGGAAATGCCCTTCGGGAAATATTTCCCGAAGGGGGGCTCTCGAAGCGTTTCGATCAGAGCCGCGACCGTAAGGGAGTGGTCGGGCTCCGCTCCCTAACGGTCGCGGTTCTGACTGTAGTCTCATTGTGCGTTTTCCCACGATTTTCTCGAGTTTATGCTTCTGGAAATATTTCCACAAGCGACCGCCTCTTCGCACTGCGTCCCACCAGCGACACGGTTGCAAACCAGCCGCATCGCGCACCCCGTCCCGCGAGCCGTACAGCGTAAGCTGTCGGTTCTTAGGCCGGCGCAGCAGATAAACTAGCTTAGGCGCGCTCAAAACGGAAATGCGAAATCGGAGCAAAATCTTTTTCGTTTGACGCGAGGGAGTTCATGTTGAAGGCTTTGCGCACCCATCTCGCCAAACGGATCGGTTTTGCAAAGCCTTCACCCCCTTACAAAGTCTTTTACTCCGCTCTGCCCGTTGTCATGCCAAGAACAATCGGCGTGCCGTATTGGCTGCCGACGGCATCGTCGTACTTGATATCGATGCTCTTGATAGTCTCTTCGGCACGCGGATTTTTCCACATCATTTGATAGACGACCGCCTGTTTGCTCAGCATTTTCTGGAAAGGCGCCGACCAGGCAACGGAGGCATCGGCGACGCCTGACGCTTCATCCGCAACGAAGTCGCCGACGCCGCGTTCATAACGCACCGGTATGTGCGCCTTCTTGCCATCGGCATATTCGACGACATATTCAAAAACGATCGGCGGTTCCTTCTTGTCGCCTCCGGCTTCCACGTTTTCGCGGTGTGGAACGTGTGCAGGAAAAAGAGCGCGTCCGCCTTTGCTACGACTGGAATGCCGCTAACACTTTTCGGCAAGTTGCCTTTAGCGCCAGGTCCGGCCAGCATGATGCACGAAGGCAATGGCGATGTCTTGAAATCGCGTATGACGTAGTTAACACCAGCCAATTTCTGATTGCCCACCGGGAAATGGGCCAAGTCCGGCTGGCCGTTGAGCCAGCCTTTGTCGCTAGTGAGAAAGGCGTTGCATTTATCGTCGAGCGGGATCGGCGTCGTCACCAGGTTCGAGCCGGGGATCAATGATTTTTCACCTGCAAAAGAAGCACCCATGTTGCGCAAGAGCGTGGCAACGATCGCCTGCTTCTTCTCCCCATTGATCGGGTTCGCTTCGCTCGCCTGAATCCGCAATTGATTCAGGACGATGCCTCCCTTGCCGAGCTTGTAACGCACCAGACCGCCGATGTTGAGCAACGGCGAAACCTTCGCCTGATAGTCGGCATCGCGTTTGACGCCGATCCAGATATTATCGATGCCGATCACCGGCGCCTTGCCAGCGTCGTCCCAAGCAATCGCCTCCAGTGTTATCCGCTTGCAAGCACGTGACGGGATGTCAAAGTCCTGGCGTAACTCCGCTTCGGGCTTCAGATCAAGCGTGACTGCATCATTCTCATTGTCGTCGCAGATCAGCTTTAACTTGGTGATTTTGTTGTAATGGCCGTTGATGATGATCGAGAAGCGATCAACCGTCACCGCCTTCGGAAAGGCGCCTTCCCAGCGCGGCTTAGCTCCTTGCTCCTTCAGATTGTGATACATGATGAACTTCCACGAGTCGGCCGAGGTGAGGCCGTTCGTCATCTGCGACCACGCGTGCGCATCTTTGCCGGCATTCGCGAACGGCGCAACATCGTCGAGATCGACGATTTGCGTAAAGGTGTCGGCAGCGGGGAAACGATCCCCTGCCCAAGGGTTGATCTTCTCGCTCCCTTCGAGCACGACATCGCGGGCTGTCAGGCCGGCGATGAACGGATCGCGCTTGGCCGGCAGCGTGACGCGCTCCATCTTGAACGGCCGAATGACGTGCTGAACGCCGACGAGTTGATTGAAGTCAGGCAGGCCTTTCTCGGTAAGGCCCCAGAGCATCAACTGACCGCCGCGTTCGGTGAACTGCCGCAGCGGGTCGGGGTTCACGGCCAATCGCGCTAAGTTCGCTGCCGACGCATCAGCGATGACGATTTCGTTTTTCGAGTCGCTCAGGGCATCGCTCAGGTTGCCACTCGGTCCAAATTTCAGGCCAGACGTTTGCAACAGCTTCAAACGTAGATCGCCTTCGTTGAAGACGGCGACGGCCACTTTACTTACCGGCTTGTAGTCAGCGGCATAGTTGAGCAAGTTATCGAAGAGCCTTTGGGCTACCGGATCAGTTGCCAGCTTGGAGCCGACGACGGCTTGACAAAGCAGCAGCAGGCCGTTGTTGATCGGGCACTCAGCGAGAATGGAACACGAAAGCTCATCGTCGCATTGCAATAACGAACGAGCGCCATGCGTCGCTTTGCGATAGGCTTGGCGATAAACCGTTTGATCGCCCGACCAGCAGAAAAAGTCCGACGAGCCTAGGCCGGCGAAGGCCGGGTGATCGGGATTCTCGAGAAAGGCAATATGCCCGCCGTTCGCAGTTACATCGAAATCGGCAGGCGTCGCCTGAAAATGGAGCGGGTTTTGTTGATCGAGCACCAGAATCTTCGCCCCGCCAGCAGCTAACGCCTGCCAGCGCGGGTCGGTCGCCTGTCGCGGTGTCAGGGCATCAGCGCCGACAATCAAAACTGCTAGCTTGTCCGGAATTTTGTCGAATGAATCAATACCCGTAAATGCGATCACACGCTTCTTCAAATGCGCTTTGACACTTCCCTTGGGATCGAACACGTGGATCGCCGCTTGCGGCGTTGAGGTCTGAGCGGGAATAAGGTGAAAAATCTTCTCGTCGGAAAAAATGTTTTCACCCTTTCGCGAGCACCGCAACGAAAACTTGACCGGCGTGCGGCGCGTGACTTTCGGCATCTTCAGGGTGATGGACGCTTCTTTGGACGAACCCGGGGGGATCGCCAGCTTTTCGAGCCCGTCGGATTCGTTCGAATAACTTAACACTTTCACGTTGGGAGGCGCCGGCGTGCCATCGTCGGTTTCATTTTGGTAACTGATCGACCAAAACACGTCGATCGGATCATCGAACCGCGTATCGTTGAACACTTTGATGGTCCGCTTCACTTCGCTGCCGCTGGCAAAAGTCGAGTCCCATTCTTTCACAAACGCGGCCACGGGTTGGAACGCTTTGTAGTGGAAGTTATCGGGCTTATCGCCGGACATCCAGAAGTGAAAGCCGCCGATGCCATGCCAGCGATAGCCTTCGGCTAACATCCGCGCGAACAGGCGCACGCCGGGCTCGGCGGCGCCTCGGCCCAGAAATGCACTTTCGCCTATGAGCGATGAGTAGGCCGCGGGCGGATAGCCGTTGGCAAAGAAACTTTCGCCGAGGAACAACGGTCGATCGTCGCCGATGGGCCAGGGATTGCGCGGGGTCGGTCTTGTGCCGAGTGAAGGCGATGTCCATCGTGCGCGCTTCGGGCGGGTAATGGCGAAAATTCGCTTCGTTGTAGTGGTTGCCGTAGATGGGAAGCGAACGATCGCGCAGGGCATCGCCGCCGTCGATCATCGCGGGCCGGGTCGGGTCGAGCTTCATGATCTCTTCGATGCCACGACGGATTTCCGGCTCACAGGCATCGAGCCAGCCGAGGTTGCGGATGTTGATATAGGTGATCTCGTTTTCCAACGACCACATAAAAATCGAAGGATGATTGCGCTCCGCCTTCACCATCGCCTTGGTTTGTTTGATCCAGTTGTCGAAGAGTTTTTTGCGGGGCACATTCTTGCCGTTCACCTGCTCAACCAACTGGTAAGGGGCTACCTGGCCATCGAAGATGCCGGTGCGCCGAACGTTCATGCCGATCTTGTCGTACCAATCGAGCGTCTCGCGCTGCGAGTTGCCGACCCAGGGTTCACGACCCCAATAGCGCACGGTATTGATGCCGGCTTTGTTCCAATCATCGGCCACTTTGGCGAGATCCTTCCCTTGCAATTTGCCACTGTGCAACTGGTCAGCGCGGAAGTGCCACGGGATGCCGTTGAGCGTAAAGGTCTGGCCCTTCCAACCCCATTCGCGGAAGCCGAATTTGGTTTCGGTGGAGTCGGAGCTTTTTTGGTTCGACGAAACTTTCGTTAGCACGCGATACAGGACCGGATCATCTGGCCACCAGAGTTGTGGCTTGTCCCATTTCTGGATCAAGTCGATCTTCAACTCGGAATGAGCCGGTATCTTAAATTCCCGCGCGATGAATTCCATCGCAGCGTCAGAGCCATTTTCTGGAACAATGTTGTTGGAAAGAAACCCGCCCAGGTCTCCATCGCTCGAATTACGAAGTGTGATCTCCAAGCCAAGTTCCTGCTTCGAAACGGAAGGCTTGACAAAGACATCAGTAATTGAAACCGGACCATTGTTGAGAATCAACTCCGGCGTTTCGAAGATGCCCGCCCCTCGCACTTGGAACAACACTGGAAAATCGGCAAACCGTGTCGCGCCAACTCCGCCTTTGTCGTAAAACCAGTTCGCAGGATAATTGAACATATAGCGGCACGACTTGCCGTCGCCCGTCTTTTCGAGCGCGTAGTAGCAATCCTTGATGGCGACGATTAGTTCATTATCGCCTGCTTTCAAAGCTGTCGTGATGTCGACTTCCCAAGCCGCGCACGGCGTATCGTTGCCGCCGCAAAATTTGCCATTCACGAAAACTGAAGCAAGCATGGCGGTTGAAGGAAAGCGCAAAATGGCTGTCTTACCAGTTAAATCGCCGACTCTGACCTGCGTGCGATAAAGAAAGCGGTGGCAATAAAGCATGTCAGGCCGAGCGGTGTCGCGGTTTCCGGGAACGGCAACGCCCTTCCAATGCAGATCGGCCACATCAGCCGGCAATTTGCTTATGGGCGTGTCGCGATCCGTAATCTCCTGCTCGTCCCAGCGGGCAATTTGCCAATCGCCATTGAGCACTGTAGTTTGGCGTGGTCGTTCGTTAGTGGAGATGCTGAAAATTTGTTTCTCCGCCGCTTTATCGACTTCCGTCTTCCAAAGCGCATCGGGCTTGAATGGCCCATTAGGCCGAAAGGGAGTTGGCGATAGACAGAAGCAATCGATCCCGGCCAAGATCCGTTCCGGCTGTTGTTTGTTTGGCAGCACTCGGCGTTCGAATTTGATTTCGAGCGTGTGTTTGCCGGGCGTCAAATTGGCTTTGCCGAATTGCAACCAGGCGATTTCGGTCCACTCGGCGATGGCCATTAAATCAGTAGTCAGTGCGTCGGCCTTGATGGCAGTCCATTCCCCCGCATCAATGCGCCAGAGGAAAGGCGAGCGCGCGAACTCGTAGCCGATGCGCCCCCAGACTTCGTGCTCGCCAGCCTTGTATGCATCGAACGCGAGTTGAAGCACAAGCCCGTCTTTGGGAATAGCCTCGGCGTCTTTGCCATCGACATTGCCGAAGAGCCAAGTCTCGCCCGAAAGATACTGCTTGTTCCCCCAGCCAGCGGCTTTGAAGCCCGCCGGTGGCTTGGCGACCGACTCCGCCTCAATCCAAATATAATCCGCACCTCGAAGTGAAGCAGTCGAGAGGAGCGACAACGCAACGACGAAATGGATTTTGTTCATGAAAAGCATTCTATATGCAGTCGGCACGCGTTGCGGTCAAATTTCCATGTCGTCACCAGACCTATTCTCGCTACCAGGCTCTGCCTGGTAACGGGTCGTCGAGGCTCTGCCTCGCCTATATTCTCGTTACCAGGCTCTGCCTGGTAGCGGGTCGTCGAGGCTCCGCTTCGTTTATATCCCCGTTCGCACCACGCAAAAGCCTTACGTAAGCGGAGCACTTTCTAAGGCGAGCCGTACTGCGTAAGCATTCGGGTTCTGTCATTACCCGACTGCTTACGCAGTTCGGCTCGCCTGACTCGCTTTCGCTTCGCAGACACGCGAGGTGGCAACGCCGCGAGGCAGAGCCTCGACGACCCGTTACCAGGCAGAGCGTGGTAACGAGTTTGAACGCTGCTTGCTTAGGCGAGCTAAACTCATGTTGTCACTGTAGCATTTCCGCTCCGTCAACCTTTCATTCCTTGAGCATATCTGCAATATCGACGCACGGGTCAATGAGTGCCGCATGGCCTGCGCGCCGGGTGATCAATTTCGCCAAAGGCAGGCGGCTCGCTAACAGTCGGCCGGCGCAGGGCGGCACCACACGGTCGTCGGTGGAGACGAACACGATTGCCGGAACACGGATGGCCGAAAGGTAGGACCTCAGATCGAGGCCGGCGATCATCCGCAGCCGCCGGCCGTAAGCGCGGAGCGGGACATCGGCGGTCAGGTCCCACCACGCTTGCCGCTCGTCTGCTGGAACTCGCGCTCCGAAAACGATACGGCCGCGGATGTTTCGGCCATGTTTCGATGCTGGGCGGTTGGGCGCAAAACGGCCGAACAATGCAAGCAAGCGGATCAACGGTTGACGCGGATACCACGCAAAGGTGTTGACCAAAATGAGCCGATGCACCAAGTGAGGGTATCGCATGGCCAACGTTAAAGCGACGGCGCCGCCGAACGATTCGGCCAAGACACAGCCGCCCTCTCGAAGCTGCGCGGCCGCAGCATCGGCCAATTCCTCATACGTCTGCGGCTTATCCTGTGGATACTTGACGCAGCGGACTTCGTAGGCTGCAAACAACCTTGGCTGTCGATGCAACAGCCGACCCGTGCCATCGATTCCCGGCAAATAGACAAGGCGCGGACGCATCTTTGCTTGATGGGCGCCAATAGTTGTTGCTATCGATAGTAAGGAATTCATACGGCTAACAATGATAGCAGACGGCGATTGGCGAGACGGGTATGCGATTGGACTTGGATTCAAAACTTTACCAGTCGAAGAGCGGTTGCTCCCCGCACCAGTCGTCTTACAACAGTCGGTTTGGCACAGTATACAGCAAGCGATGAAATGTTAAAAGAATGTCAGATGGCTGCTAAAGATGGACTCAAAGTGAGTGCTTGCAAATGGGAAGACCCGTGCAGCGAGGGGGATGAAAACCTCTGGCGCCCAGATGAGGGATACCAGAGGTCTACCAAAGACAACGGGCCTGATCTTATTCGCCTTTCACCTCGATCTTCTTCCACCGAGCCGGCTCGGCCTTCGGGAAGCGGAGTTCGAGTACGCCGTTGCGATACTTCGCTTCGACCTTGTTCGGATCGACCAAGCTCGGCAATGGCACTTGCCGTTTGAAGCTGCGCTGTGTCCGGGACTCTTCCCCGACGGTGACAACGTGTTCGGCGCTCACTGTCACGCCGTCATCACTGGCCTGAATGTCAAACTCATTGGCCTCGAAGCCAGGAGCGTCGAGCGAAACGACGATCTCCTTTTCGTCTTCACGCAAATCGATCCCCCAAGCATTTCCCGCTTGGTTGGAATAGTTGCTGACGTAGCCATCGAACAGGCGATCGAAGACATCGTCGAAACGGCGGAACAGTTCAATCGGGCGGGCTTGGGGAACAACACCGTTATTACGTTCTTTGGTCCAGGGCATGATCGTCAACATAATTGTTTCTCCTGTGGAAAGAAGAAGGAAATTAACCGTTGGAAGGGGTTTTGCAAGAGGTGTGCCAAACGATGAGATATTGGTAGGCCGGTGTCGTAAGTCGTTGATTTGCAACAAATAGAGTCGAGTGCGCACGTGATTGATCACAAGTGTTGTTCGCAAACTAGCTGTCAAATTGACAATTAATTCTGTAAAGTTGTCAGTGTTCGTCTCGCAGCCTGATCGGGCCGAAGTCAGGCCCAATCGGACGAAGTCCTATAAACAAAACCGCACCATAGTACATAGCAAGCTGGCCCGCCACCCTTTCATTTGGCATAATGCATCAAGATGCTTGCTCTCGAATGCTTTGGCTTGGAATCAACGCTTGATTGTTAGGAGAACCAAAGATGGCCGTCTCTACACCGCTTGAACTCGCAGTGCCCGAAGATGTGCTGGCCGAAGTGAAGCGCAAATCGGCGGAAGCCGAAGTCGAAAGTTTTCAGGAATGCATTATGGATTTCTTTCCAGACGCGATAGCGTGCGAAATCTACCTGATGGAGGATCCTGACGAAGACGATCGGAACTGGGTGGTATTTCGGCTCACGATTCCCGACTCGATCGTTTTGCATGAAGTTCAGCGGAGAAAGCAAGAATTCTATGACGCCCTGATCCAAAGCCGTCCGCATGTTGCATGGCCGATCTGTTCGCTGCTCATTCGTTTCGCATAGGAGGAATAATGCTCGCGCAGGACTTTCTGGCTTGTGCTAGGCGATACGCCAGCGCCTCATCCGAGGGCGACTGGCGATCTGCGATTAGTCGTGCGTACTACGCGATTTTCCATCATTTCAGAGAATGGTTTCGCTTGCGCGGCCTCAAAATCGGCAATGGAGCACAGGCGCATTCAAATCTGCATTTCGGCTTGGCAAACTGCGGCATACTGGGCACTCAACAAGTAGCCCAAAAAATTGATCATCTACGGAGCGATCGAATCAATGCGGATTACGATCTGTGGAGGGTAATCGACTCGCAATCCGCGCTATCTGCAGTGAATGACGCCAATGCCATTCTCACCGATTTTCAACTGCTCCTGCAAACCACCCCTCCCCAACAGATCGCCGATGGCGCCAAGAATTATCTAATATCAATCGGTCGAATCACGCCTTAAATTTGGATCGCACAATGAATTATTCCTCTAAAGCATTAGCCCACCAAACGCGCCGTCATTTCCTCGCGATGGCGGCCTGGGGCTCGGTTCGCTTGCGCTAACATCGCTGCTGAATGACCGCTTATTCGCGAATGAAGAGAACCCGCTGGCGCCGAAGCAGCCGCACTTTCCGGCGAAGGCCAAGAGCGTTATCTACCTGCATATGGCGGGCGCGCCATCGGTGTTGGATCTGTTCGACCACAAGCCGAAATTGAATGAACTAAGCGGGCAGCCGTGCCCGGAATCGTTTTATAAGGGTCAACAGTTTGCCTTCATCAAAGGTGTGCCGAAGCTGCTCGGCTCGCCGCATCGGTTCGCCAAGCACGGCCAAAGCGGGCAAGAGATGTCCGAAATCTTGCCGCATCTGGCAAGCGTGGCTGATGACATCGCAGTAGTCCGTTCGCTCTATACGGACCAGTTCAATCATGCGCCGGCGCAGCTCATGTTGCAGACCGGTTCGCCCCGTCTTGGCAGGCCGGGCATGGGCGCTTGGGCATCCTACGGGCTTGGTACGGAGAATAAGAACCTGCCGAGCTTCGTTGTTCTCGTGTCGAGTCCGGTCGCTCCCGATGGCGGCTCTTCGCTTTGGGGCAGCGGCTTTCTGCCGACCGTACACCAGGGAGTGCAGCTTCGATCGCAGGGTGAGCCGGTGTTGTTCTTGAACAACCCGGACGGAATGTCGGCCGAGCAGCGCCGACATTCACTCGATACGTTGAACGCCCTAAACGGTATGCATTTGAATCAAGTCGGTGACCCCGAAATCGCGACGCGCATTCATCAGTTCGAAATGGCTTACAAGATGCAGACGAGCGTGCCGACCGTGATGGATATTTGCGCGAATCGCCGAAGGTATTGGACATGTATGGCGCCAAGCCCGGCCAACGCTCCTATGCCAACAATTGCTTGCTGGCGCGCCGCTTGGTGGAAAGCGGGGTGCGCTTTGTGCAACTCTATCACTGGGGCTGGGACCATCATGGCGATGGCAAGAACAACGACATTCGCTACGGATTAGTCGATCGCTGCAAAGAGACTGACCGGGCTAACGCCGCCCTGATCACAGACCTGAAACGGCTGGGATTGCTCGATTCAACCTTGATTGTCTGGGGCGGCGAATTCGGCCGTACGCCGATGAACGAAGAACGCAACGGCTCGAAATGGCTGGGGCGCGATCATAATCAAACCGCCTTCACCATCTGGATGGCGGGGGGCGGCGTGAAGGCAGGCCTAAGCCTCGGCGCAACCGACGAAATCGGCTACCACGCTGTTGAGGATCGCGTTCACATTCACGATCTCCAGGCGACGATTCTGCACCTGCTGGGGCTGAATCACGAAAAGCTCACTTACCGCTTCCAAGGACGCGATTATCGGCTGACGGATGTGCATGGAAATGTAGTGAGGAAGCTACTTGCGTAACGCGATGTGAATGCGAGAAAGTATGTTGACTCCGAGATGGTTCTTTTCATTAATTATTGTCTTCGTCATCGTATGCGCGAAAGCACATGCCGACCCCGAGATCGATGCGCTCAAGGCTCGCATCACTCAGTTAGAGGCCGAGGTCAAGACACTGCGCGAACGATTGGATCGACAGGAAGATGCGAAGAAGCCAGTCAGCAAGCAGCAACGACCACTTAAAATTTTTGTCATTGAGGGCGGCTGGGGCAGCGCCGGAGTGGCAGACATCGAAGCTGTTTGCCGTTCGGCTGCGGTCGAACTAACTTGCTATCTCCCCGAGCGTGATTTTGACCCGATTTCAATTCGCCACGATGCGAAGCAAGGCCCAATCGTGATCTACGGCACAGGCGCCGATGGCGAGTGCCGCGTGTTGCTAAATGTCGAAGGCACGTACTGGTCGCAATTCAGTTATCAGTTCGGCCACGAAATGTGTCATATCCTCTGCAACTATCGCGATGGCAACAAAGCTAATTTGTGGTTTGAAGAATCGTTGTGCGAAACGGCATCGCTCTTCGTGCTTCGGCAAATGGCTCAGACCTGGAAAACAAAGCCGCCCTATGCCAACTGGAAATCGTATGCGGAAAAACTCCAAGAATATGCCGAAAATCGCCTGAAGGAAACGGAAAAACTCGGTGACAGCACCTTTGCTCAATGGCATCAACGCAATGAGCCGGATCTGCACAAGACTGGGGTGAACCGGGCCAAGAATCAAGTGGTGGCGCGATGCTACTCCCATTATTGGAGAAAAATCCAAAGAACTGGCGTGCTATCAGCTACCTCAATCAATGGGATGCAAAAAGAGAACTCAGCTTTGCCGAGTATCTATCCGATTGGCACGACCGAGTTCCAGACGACCTCAAGCCATTCGTAGCTGAAGTAGCGAGTCTATTCGATTTGAAATTGAAGTGAGAATGTTTGGGTACTCGAAATTTGCCTATAAGCTTCAATCATGGACTACAAGCATCTGATTACCACCGAGCCTGATATACGAAGCGGTCAGGCATGCATTCGCGGTTTGCGCATGACCGTACAGGATGTGCTGGAATACTTGGCTTCTGAAATGTCGGTCAAAGAAATCCTGGCTGATTTTCTCGATCTGACGATGGAAGACATCCGAGCGTGTCTGGCGTTCGTTGCGAAGCGCGAGCGGCGTATACGCATGTTACCAGCCACATAAAAATTTGTTCGACCGATTTCATCGGCACGCGTCGCCCAACGCAACTGAGCGAGAAACAGGTTATGCAAATTGAACTTACCGCGATCTATGAGCCCCAACCGGACGGCTGGATCGCCGCCAGCATCGCGGAAATTCCGGGTGTGCTCACCCAGGGCAGGACAATGGAAGAAGCGCGCGAAATGCTCGCCGACGCCTTGACTCAAATCATTGAGTGCAATCGGGAAATCCGGAAGTCGGACGCACAGGGGGACGCGATCATCGAATGCTTCGAAGTTCCGGTTGGAGCAGGTTTATGAAGCAGGATTTGATCCGGCACTTAGATGCCTTAAACGGGATGACCGTAAGCACACAGTCTATTGGAATCCAGCAACCGGAGCGACCGCACCGGTTCCACGGCACCAGGAAGTTAACAACCATACCGCTCGAGGTATTTGCCGCCAACTTGGCATACCTTCGATTTGACGGAAATGGGATAGACATCTGACTCTTCCTTGATAAATCCCTTCATTAACCGACCATCGCTAACAGTGGGCTTTAAGGCAACGTAAGTTCCACATAGCCACCAGTTGTCAACGCCTCAATGGCCGACACGATCAGCGGCAAGTGATTTTGCAACCTCGGCCAACTGGCGAATGGCAGCACCAATATGGCCAGGCGTCGCCCGGCAAAATTCTGCTGATATCGCAGATTCTGATCGGTTGTCACAAACACGTCGAATAGCGGTTCGGCCGCTTGCAGGAGAGCGCCGTTCTTCAGAGTGGACCAGCCCATTTCGAAGGCGGTGAAAACGTCGTGCGCCGTCAAGGCTTTTCGTAACGGAGCAGGTGTGCCTTGGTCAAACAGAATGCGCATAGTGCTGCCCCTTCTCAAGTCGTGACAAGACTCTGCTCGGCAAAATCAAGTACGGCCATAACCTGGTCGCTACGGACCCCTGGAAACCATTCCAAGAATTCAGTTACGGTAGCGCCATCTTCCAGGTTCTCAAACAGCGCCCTCACGGGTACACGCGTGCCGCAAAATAGCCAGACACCGCTTACTTTCTCCGGCGAGCATTCGATCACTGGACACTGATTCCAGTCAAGCATGATTGTTCAACGCCTCCGCCAAGTGCCATACGATTCCGGCTCCACTGGCCTGATGGAATTCTATCTTACTTGTTGGATGCCCCCTGAGCTAGTCGTCAGCGAGCTCAAACGCGACCGGCTCCTAGCGGCTCGCCTATTGGATTCGGTTCAGCTACACTCTTCCTCATGAACTCGCAACCCAACGCCGCACCAGCCACTCAACTCCCCCGCATCCTCGGCCCATGGATCGCGACCGCCATTGTCGTCGGCACGGTCATCGGCTCGGGCGTGTTCAAAAAAGCGTCAACCGTGTCGGACAAAGTCCCCGACTTTGGCTTGGCCATGGCCGCCTGGGTGGGGGTGGGTCTGCTTACATTAATGGGCGCTTTGGCTCTGGCCGAGGTTGCCATTCTCCTGCCGCGTGCCGGTGGGAATTATGTGTTTTTGAGTGAAGCATATGGCCGCTGGGCGGGCTTTCTCTATGGTTGGGTCGAGTTCTGGATCATCCGCTGCGGAACCATTGCGGGCTTGGCGACCATCTTCAGCGAAGCGGTCCACGACATATTACGGCAAGCAAACGGCGGCAGCGGCGACGTGCTCTCCTTCTGGGCGCGCGTGAGCATGACGGCCACCATTATCGGCGTGCTTGCGGTCATCAACATGCGCGGCACGCGCTGGGCAGGCGGTCTCCAAGTGGTTATCACGGCCGTGAAAGTCACTTCGCTTATCCTCATTGCGCTGTTGCCCTTCATTGTGATCGCACTCGTCAATGAACCTCGCGCTCGGCCTACCACCGCCTATATAACCCCGGCATGGCCCGGTGATTGGCTTGGCGTCAACTGGGGCGCGTTCGGCGCTGCCCTCGTTGGCATCTTCTTCGCCTACCACGGCTGGATGAACGTAGCCCCTGTCGCAGAAGAAATCAAGAACCCAAGCCGCAACCTGCCGTTGGCGTTCATTGCGGGCGTTTTCACGGTTATCGTTCTCTATGTCGGCGCTAACCTTGCCTATTACTCCATTATCCCGCGCGCGGATTTGATAAAGCTCACTGATCGCACTGTAGTGGGCGAGTTCAGCTTCCGGCTGCTCGGTCCCGTCGGCCTTGTGCTGGCATCGACGGCGGTGATGATATCCGTGTTTGGCGCTCTCAATGGAAATATGCTCGGCGGGCCAAGGCTGTTATTTGCCATGGGCCGAGATGGCCTGGCGCCACGGTCGTTAGCACGGCTGCACCCGGTTTATCAAACGCCGGCCCGCGCTGCCGCGATTTTAGCCGGCTGGTCGATTCTGCTCGTGCTTATCGTGGCAATGATGACGCAAAATCGATTGCCGACTTTCGAACTTGGTTCGCTGAAGTTGGATGTTAACTTGCCCGAGAAGAAGCCGCCTTTCGACGTCGTCACTGATTTTGCCATGTTCGGCGCCATCAGTTTTGAAACGTTGGCGGTTGCTTCGCTATTCGTTTTCCGGCGACGATTTCCCGTGGCTCAAGTTCAGTTGCCCTATCGCTGCCCGTTCTATCCGTGGTTGCCCGCCTTCTATGTCTTCGCTATGACCGCCGTGCTTATCAATATGTTTTTTGAGCACACCACGGAATCGTTGATCGGCGTCGGCTTCATCATCATCGGAATCCTGTTCTATGCGTTAGTGCTGCGCAAGCCCTCAGCCATCACGCCTCAATCTTCTTTATAGCAGCCGCTGCCGCTTTGCGGACGCTTGGCTCGGCATCGTCCAAATGGGCTTTCAGAGCGGGGAGCGCTGGTTGCGCGGCGTGTCCGAAACCGCCGAGCGCTCGGGCGGCGTCACGCCGAACAACAGAATCCTCATCGCTCAACGCCTCGATCAATGCGGCGACGGCGACTTTGCTCTCTTTAGGTCGGTCGCGAAGCGCACAGACCGCGTGAAGGCGCTCGACCGGTTCGGGCGATTTCAGTTGTTCTTGCCAATACGATGTCGATTTGCCGCATCCCAGCGCAAACAACAATAGCAGGCTTAATAATCTCATGCTAGTAGTCTCCAACAACACTTCCGTCTGCCCGGCTTAATAAATTTTCGTAAACGATGCCGTTGATGCTTGGCCGGACAAGGTGGACCGAGCCATCGCCGGCCAGGAAATTCAACCCCGCTGAATGCAAGCTGTGAAACACGTCGGGATCGGTAATTAGCGGATCGTTAGGCAGATGCGTTCGATGGCCATGATTGAGAACCAATGCTTGCGACATGGCGGCAGTTCCCACCGGATCAGGATCGCTCAACGCCAAGACGCTCGCGCCTTGCACGGCGCCGACCCAGGTGGTGCGAGAATGGGCCATGTTATGTTCGCCGATAAAGAGGGTATTGCTCAGGCCATCGCTAATGTCGGCATAGCTGAAGCGGCTGTTGCGAAGAAAGGCGCCGGTGTTGGCGCCGACGTAGCTGTCGGTTTCTTTGATGCCGTTGACAGCCGTGTAGTTTCCTTGAGCCAGCGTCGCATTCGTTCCATAGACGGAAAACGTTGGCAGCCTGGGATCGGAAGGACACCAGAAGGCGGGGATGAACGTTTGGCAGACGGCATTCACGCCGACGTTTTGTTTTAGATTGATGCCATTGAACACATTCTGCTGTTCCAGATCGCTGAGCAGATAGGTCGCCCAACCCCACCCCGGCCCGAGATCGGAAGAGGCGTCGGATGTTGCATTGGAATTGAGATCGGTGTAGCCAGGTGGGAAGAAACCTTCGCGACCGTAGTAGCCGTGCATTGCCAAACCGATTTGTTTTAGATTGTTGATGCAGCGGGTGCGCGCTGCCGCTTCACGCACTTTCTGCACTGCCGGCAGCAGCAGGCCGATCAGAATTGCAATGATCGCTATGACGACCAGCAATTCGATCAAGGTAAATGCTCGACGCCGCAGCTTCATAACGGCACTCGCTTAACAATGTAACCTTACGTTTTACTTTGTATTATATTTAAGTCTGTCGGCAAGTCAGACGGCGGCTGGGCAAAAGTTTTCGGCGACTCGCCGGATCGGCGCATGGCCATATCATTGATGAATAATCAGGTCCGCAGACCCACTAAATTTAGGCACAACATCATCAATGACTGCTGAACCACCAGCGATAAAAAGTGAGAGCGAGCCGACGTCGCGGAAGCCGCCGTTCATCGGTCGCGATGTATCCGTCGGGCTTGGCGTCTGGCTCATCACCGGGGTAATCATTCTCGGCTCGGGCTGGTTCGGTTGGAAATTCGTGATGCCGCGAGCTGAGCCGGGAGCGCCGACGGTCTTGGCCGCCTTGGCGCATTGGGATGGAGGCTGGTACACCAGCATTGTCAATTGCGGCTATCGCTTCGACCCGGAAGACCATTCGAACGTTGCGTTTTTCCCGGCCTATCCCTCCTTGGCCGGAGCTTTGACTTTGTTAATGGATTTCGACTCGCGTATCTCGTTATTGCTGATCTCGCATCTATTCATGGCATTGAGTTTGATAGTGCTGCACTCTTATTTGCGCCATCGATTTCCGGAAGCGGGTAATGAATTCTGGCGCTCGGGCTGCTCGGCTTTGCCCTATTTCCGCCGACTTTTTTCTTTCGGATGGCCTATTCGGAATCTCTTTTTTTTCTCTTGGTCGCGTTGATGCTGTTGGCGGTGCAGCGTTCGAGTTCGATCTGGTTCTTAGCCCTTTTGGTAGGGCTGGCAACAGCGTGCCGTCCGGTCGGCGTGGGGCTAGCGCCTATAGTCGCTTACGAGCTTTACCGTCGTTCGCCATCACGTTCCCATTTCGCTCTTCGCTCCTTGATTTTGCTCCCGCTTAGTATCTGGGGGCTGCTCGCCTATGCAGGGTTTCTTTACTATTGGGTCGGCGATCCCTTGGCATTCGTCAAAGTGCAGGAAGCCTGGAATCGGGAACGGGGCATGCCGTTTACCGATAAAATCGAGCCCCTAATAATGCTGAAGCCGATCTGGGGATGTTTTGATTCTTCGTCCAAATACTGCTTTCCCAACTTCGTCATTATTGGCGAATATATGATTTCTTCCAGCGTCCCGAACGCCGTTGTCTATCTACTTGGCGTCTCCTCGATTGTCTTTGGCGCGGTGAAGCGCTGGCTCACTGTGGCAGAAATATTGACAGCCATCGGCCTATTGACAATCCCCTATATCACACGCGGTTACGACAGCGATTTCCTGTCGTTCGCCCGCTTTACTGCGGTTGTGTTGCCCATTTATATTCCGCTGGCTTTTATTCTGGCCAAGAGGTCTAAGTTGGTTCAGATATTGTACTTCGCGCTTTGTGCCTGGCTCATTTCATTACTAACAGCCCTATTTACCGCCGGCTATCACTTGGTCTAAAGACTGTTGGAAGCGTTGCCCGCTCAAGGAACTCAGAATATGGCTAAGCCAATTTGTCGCTGGGGAATTCTGGGGGCTGCCAACATTGCCCGCAAGAACTGGAAGGCGATCCGGAACGCGGAAAACTCGACTTTGGTTGCGGTTGCCAGTCGCGATAAAGCGCCAGCCGAGCGCTTCATCCAGGAGTGTCAAGCTGATACGCCTCACCCCGCTGTGCCGATCGTTTGCGCCAGTTATGAAGCACTGCTGGCGCTTAAGGATATTGATGCCGTCTATATCCCGCTGCCGACGGGTGTGCGGAAGGAATGGGTTATTCGCGCAGCCGAGGCCGGCAAACACGTTTTGTGTGAAAAGCCGTGTGCGATCAACGGAACTGACCTGAAAGAAATGCTCGACGCATGCCGCCGGAATCGCGTTCAGTTCATGGATGGGGTGATGTTCATGCACAGCAAGCGCTTGCCGTTACTGAGGGAAGTCTTGGACGATGGGGAATCGGTCGGCGCTCTTCGGCGCATCACCAGCCAGTTCAGCTTCCTGGCCGACACTCAGTTCATGGAGCAAAATATCAGGGTCAGCGGTTCATTGGAACCGCTTGGCTGTCTTGGCGATCTCGGCTGGTACAACATCCGCTTTGCCCTGTGGACGATGAAGGAGCAAATGCCCGAACGCGTTAGTGGCCGATGTCTGGCTGCACATGGGGATGTGCCGATGGAATTCTCGGGCGAGATGTTTTTTGCCGATGGCGTGAGTGTTTCCTTCTTTACTTCTTTTCGCACGGAAATTACGCAGTGGGCCCATATCAGCGGCGTCAAGGGTCAGGCGAGCGTCCCCGATTTTGTGCTCCCGTTTTTCGGTTGTGAATCGACCTTTGATCTCAACCAGCCACGCTTTCAGGTTGATGGCTGTTCGTTTCATATGGAACGACACACATCAACGCGTTCAGCTTGCGAATATAGCGATGGCGCCCCGGACGCTCAGGAAACGAACATGATTCGCCGGTTTGCCGACATCGTGCTTTCGGGTAAGCTGGAAACGAACTGGGGCGAGCAAGCGTTGAAGACTCAGCAAGTGCTCGACGCTTGTTTGGATTCCGCGAAAAAGGATGGAAAGATGATCACGCTATCTCCATCAACTACGGATTGAATACCGATCAAGCACAGGAAGAATTCTGGCGCAAAGACGCTAAGACGCAAAGGAAAAACCAAGATGAATGGTCTTGGAACTCCGCTTCTTCTTGGGTTTTCCTTTGCGGCTTTGCGCGAGATTTTCTTCAACTGACGATCTGTCTGGCTTTATCCGTGTTCGATCTGTGTTGATCCGTGGCTGAAATGTATTTGGTTTGAGTAAGAGTTATCCTTTAGATGCAGTCCTTTTCCTATTTCTCCGATTCCAATGGTGTCAAAAACTCTATTACGACTGTTGCCGTTTGAGTCGCTGCAAGGCGCGAGCAACATGGCGGCCGACGAGGTGATGCTGCACGCTGCTGATGCCGGCCTTGCATCGTTGCGCTTCTATACCTGGGCCGAGCCGACGCTTAGTCTCGGCTATTTTCAAGCTGCAGCGGCGCGGTTAGCCGATCCGTTACTCGCTGACATTGCCTGGGTACGCCGGTCATCGGGCGGCGGCGCGATTTTGCATCATCGGGAGTTGACGTATTGTCTTGCACTTCCGGCAGGCCTGCCTTGGCAGACGAAAGAGTCTTGGCTCTGCCGGATGCACCATCTCATTGCGGCGACGTTGCAAATGTTCGGAGTTTCTGTTCGCAGCGTGATCTGCGGTGAAGAGCAAAAGCTCGATCCCTTTCTCTGTTTCTTGCATCAGACGCCAGGCGATCTCTTGCTTGACAATTGCAAAGTGGCCGGCAGCGCGCAACGACGATTGCGCGGCGCGATCATGCAGCACGGAAGTATACTGCTGGAACAATCGCCGTATACTCTTCGCCTTCGCGGCATCGGCGAACTTAGCGGCAAGCGGATCGATGCGTGCGATCTGGCGCAACAAATAGTTGACGCTTTCGCGAAGGAAACGGGCTGGGAGCTAACAACCGACGATTTCAGCGCAAACGAAAGACTACAGATCGAGACGCTGGCACGCGACAAGTACCTGTCTGCTAGCTGGAACGAAAAACGCTGACTACAAATGGGCGTCACGCCACGATTTCCTTCACCACGCTGCCCTTTACGTCCGTCAAGCGCATCTCGCGTCCCGCATAGCGGAACGTCAGCTTTTCGTGGTCCAGACCAAGCAAATGCAGAATCGTCGCATGCCAATCGTGGATGTGGACTTTGCCGTCAATCGCCTCGTAGCCATAGTCGTCGGTTTTGCCGTGGACGTGCCCGGCTTTCACGCCGCCGCCGGCCATCCAGGTCGTGAAACCTTTGTTGTTGTGATCGCGTCCATCACCGCCCTGCGCATACGGTGTACGGCCGAACTCTCCACCCCAAATCACAAGCGTATCCTTCAGCATGTCTTTCGCTTTGAGATCTTTCAGCAAGGCGGCAATAGGTTGATCGACGCTTTGCGCCTTGGTCGCCAGATCCGCTTTCAGATTGCGATGGTGATCCCATTGCGGCGAGCATACTTCGACAAAGCGCACACCGGCTTCGACAAAACGACGGGCCAACAAGCACTGCCGTCCGAAATCGTTGGTGGCGGTTTCATCCACGCCGTACATTGCTTTCGTCGCGGCTGTTTCGTTGGCGAGGTCGAGCAGTTTCGGCAGGTCTTTTTGCATGCGGAAAGCAAGCTCGAACGACTCGATGGTTCCTTCCACCGCGGCATTGTGCGGGTCGTGCTCCAGCGTCTCGCGATTGAGCGATTGAATAAAGTCGAGTTGCATGCGCTGCGCGTCGCTCGATTGCTTCGGGTTCTTGATGTTGCTGACTCCTGCGTTGCCTATGCCGCGTAGGCCGCCGCGGATCGGCGTACCCTGATAAATGGCGGGAAGAAAGGAACTTCCATAGTTCGCTGGGCCGCCATTTTGAAAAGGCGGGCTAACGGATACAAAGCCAGGCAAATTTTCATTGGCGCTGCCGAGGCCGTATAGGACCCAAGCGCCCATCGAAGGCCTTGGGAATTGAAAGATGCCCGTATGCATTTGCGTGAAAGCCTGGGGGTGGGCGGGCACATCTGTGTGCATGCCGTTGAGCATGCAGAGATCGTCGGCCTGCTTCGCCAGTTCGGGAAAGAGTTCGGAGATCCACATGCCGCTCTGGCCGTGCTGCTTGAATTTCCAAGGCGAAGCCAGAAGTTTGGCAAAAGGCGTGCGCGCTTTGGGCATCGTCTTGCCGTTGTCGCTGGTCAGCCGCGGCTTATAGTCGAAGGTATCGACGTGCGACGGCGCGCCTTCCATGCAGAGAAAGATCACGCGCTTGGCCTTGGCCGGAAAGTGCGTCGGCTTCGGGGTGAGCGGATTGGCTTTCTCAGCAGCCCAGGTGGACATGCCGGCGAACGCCAGATAGCCGAAACCGGTTGCTGTCGCTTTCAAAGCGCTGCGGCGCGAGAACATATCGAAAGGCTGATTCATGACATCCTCGGCTTAACACATAACTCTTAACGGTGTGAAAATTCCGCGCTGGCGAACAACGATTGGCAGAGCGCCGACCAGGCATAGCGGCGCGATCGTTCTGGGCCGGGCTTCTCCTTTGCCGACTCTTTGCTGTAGCGATCGATGAATTCGAGCGCTCCCTTCTGTTCTTTGGCAGAAGGGGGACGAGAAAAGAACGACAGGTAAGCATGTTCCACCCGCTCGACATCTCCGCCGCCGGAAGCAAGCAGCTTGTCGGCGACGATCTCCGCTTGCTGAATGACGAACGGATTATTCATCAGGTAAAGCGATTGAGCCGGGATAGTGGTCACGGCACGTTGGCCTGAAATCAGCGTCGGATCCGGGAAATCAAAAAGCGTTAGGGCTTCCGGGAGCAAATCGCGAATGATCGGGAGATAGACGCTACGATACGAATCACTCGTGAAAGAATCGACCGGCCTTCGGCGAAAAGAGAGGCCGACATTGCCTTCACCGTTCCGGGCAACCGGATCGCTTTTGGGAGGCGCCGGATCAAGTGTTCCGCTGACGGCCAGCATGGCGTCGCGCATCGCTTCCGCTTCAAGACGGCGTTTGTTCATTCTCCAAACGAGAACGTTATCGGGATCGATTTCATAGTTCTTGTCGTCAAACTGCGATGAAAGCTGATAGCTTCGGCTTAGAACGAGCGAGCGAATCATCTTCTTCGTCGACCAGCCTTTTGAGACAAACTGGTTGGCTAAATAATCGAGCAACACAGGATGATCGGGCAATTGACCCGCTGCGCCAAAGTTATCGGGAGTAGCTACCAAGCCGCGTCCGTAAAGATGCTGCCAAATACGGTTGACCATCACGCGAGCGGTAAGCGGATTATTGCTGGAAGCAATCCAGTTTGCCAGTTCGAGACGGCCGCTGCCGCGACCGATGGAGGGTTGCTCCGTGGTCATGACGTGAGGAAAGCCGCGCTTAACCGTCACGCCCGGCTGATCGATCTCGCCGCGCACAAAAAGTACGCTATCGGTCGGCAAGCTTTTCTCGCGCACGCCCATCGCCTGGGACTTCGGCGTGCCATCCGCTTCGTAGGAAGCGAGTTTGCTTTCCAAATTGGCCGATTGAATGCGGAAGCGAATGCCCTTCATCGAGACGCGATCCGCCAGAGGCAGTGCTGCCAACTGATCTTTGAACTCTTTGAGTTGCTTCTCCATCTCGCTGCGGGCCGACGGGGTAAGGGGCTCAAGTGCGGCGGAAACATTGGCGCCACGCGGCAGCGTTAAGAGCGAGCTCGGATGATTATTTTGGATCACGCGCACCGTGCCGTAACAAGTCTCGGTGCCACGAAATATGCCGGCTAGTGCGTAGTAGTCGGTCGTCGGGATCGGGTCGAACTTATGGTCGTGGCAACGGGCACAGGCGACGGTCATCCCTTGGAATGCGACAAAGGTTGCATCGATTTGCTCATCGACCAAATCCATCTGAAATTGCAACGGCATCCGTTCGTTATGGGCTTTGGGTCCGATGGCCAGAAAGCCCGTGGCAATGAGAAACTCCGCCTTCTGCTTCTCATCACGCGGATCGAGCAGATCGCCGGCCAGTTGTTCGCGAATGAACTGGTTGTACGGCTTGTCGGCATTGAACGCGGCGATGACGTAGTCGCGATAACGCCAGGCATTCGGGTAGGCGAAGTTCGCCTGCTTGCCGCTCGACTCAGCAAAGCGGGCGACATCGAGCCAATGCCGGCCCCAGCGCTCTCCGAAGCGCGGCGAAGCGAGCAGCCGATCCACCACTTTCTCCACTGCTGGTTGTGGCGAGGCGCTGTATTCGTGTAGAAAAGTCGAGACCTCTTCCGCTGTCGGCGGCAGGCCCACCAAATCGAAGTAGAGGCGACGTAGCAGTGTGCGCGGATCGGCATCAGCGACCGGCTTAGCGCCTTTGGCTTCCATGTCGGCCAACAGAAAGCGATCGATCTCGCTTCGTGGCCAAGCGGTGGCATTCACTGCGGGTGGGGCCGATTTTTTCGGAAGCTGAAAGGCCCAGAACGAGCGCCCTTTCTCAATGTCGATTTCCGGCTTTACCAGTTTGCTGCCGCCCTCGCGTGGGTCGGCGGCGCCGAGCGCGATCCACTTTTCGAAATCGGCAACGACATCGTCGGCCAACTTCTTCTTCGGCGGCATGGCCAGCGTTTCATCCTGATGCCGCAGGGCCTTCATCAGAACGCTCTTCTTGGGATCGCCTGGAACGATGGATGGCCCGCTATCGCCCCCTTGCCGCAGCCCTGCGCGCGTATCGAGCGCCAGCCCACCTTTGAGCTTCGGCGACTCGGCTGAGTGACAGGAATAACACTCTTTCACTAAAACAGGCCGGATGCTTTTCTCGAAAAAGGCAAGTTGATCCGCTGTGGCAGGCTTATCGATGATAGGTGTGATTTTTGGCTCAAGCTTCGGCGGCGCGTCTTTGCCTTTGCCGCTTAACGTGCCGAGCTTCTTGAACTCTTCCAGTGTCAGAAAACCATCTTTGTCGGCATCAAGTCGATCGAAGACAAACTCGCGCGCCTTCGCGTTGTCTTTGAGCTTGGGCGCCACGTCGGCAAACTTCTTCCACTCATCTCGGCTTAGTTTGCCATCGCCATTGCTGTCGAACCGACGAAAGGCATTCTCCGGATCGAATTTCTGCTGGGCAGTCAACTCCGGGCCACTGATAACAGCGCAGGCAATGAGGCAGCCCAAGCCGAGGACGAGAACGCGATATAGCGAAATCATGCTTGAACCTCTTGCTAACATGCTGCGTTCGGCCAGTTCACTTGTCTAGCATACACTGTAGCTCATCAGCCGCAGGTTTGCGACCTTGGTTCATCCGGCCTTGCGTCCCGAATAAATTGAGACCGAAAGGTGGAACAACTTTTCGCATCGCGACGAATCAAAAAAGCGACAGTTATGCCGGTGCGAGTGCGAGGCTGCGTTTTTATGCTACGCTTTCCAGGGAACTGGGCTTTTCCGTTTTGCAAGCTGATCCAAGTCGAAAGTTAGCAATGATGCTGCGAGTACGCGTGTTTGCACTTGTTGCACTAGCAATCGTTGCTGCCCTTTTAATGACTCGCGGACAGTCTCTAGGCGTCCGTGATGTTGCCCATAAGTCGGTGCAGTTTCAACTCGAGCTCATTGGCCGCAGCATTTATGAACATCATTCAAGCCGAGGCCAATGGCCCAGCCAAAACGAAGACTTGGAAAGGACATCATTACCTTTGCAGAGTCCTTATTGGAAAGGAATGCTTGATGGAGGAGTGTACGTAATCGTTTGGCACAAGTCCTTGCAGTCCAACCCCAACGAGAATGCTCGGCAGATTCTTGTTTACCACAACAAAGGGCTGATAGCCGAGAAGGGGCAGTCGTGGGTTTGCTGGGGCGACCTGCGCACCGAGTATATCAAAACCGACGATCTGCGACTTTACCTTCAAAATTTCCAAAATTGAATTTCTAGCCAAACAGAATTTTCGGCACTTCGTTGGGATCTCAGCCCTTTGATCGTCCGGCACATCTCGGAATCAGAGCATGCCAACTTTGCCCTTCCTGCTCGTTCTCGGAGCGCAATGTCTTATGTCTTGGTGGTTGAACTAAATCCAGTCAGCAATAGGCCGGGGCCTTCGTCGATTCGGCTTTCACCTTCCGCCTGATAATCTGCGCGACCGCCCTTGACATGCAACCATTAGGTTGCATATTATTGACAGAGGACAGCCGACATGGACAACGTGTTTAAGGCGCTCGCCGACCCGACAAGACGAAAGCTGCTCGACCGGCTTCACGCCGACAACGGGCAGACTTTGGGGGCATTGTGCGAGCACCTGAACATGACGAGGCAGGCCGTCACTAAGCACCTTGTCCTATTGGAAGAGGCTAATCTGGTTGTCGCGGTACGAAAGGGCCGTGAGAAACTGCATTATCTCAATCCTGTGCCGATTCATGAGATCTATGAGCGGTGGATCGCCAAGTTCGAGCGCCACCGGTTGGAAGCGCTTCATCAACTCAAACAAATGCTGGAGGAGAACAAAGATGGATAAGCCTAAGTTTGTCTACGTCACCTACATTGCGACGACGCCGGAAAAATTGTGGGAGGCACTCACGAGCGGTGATTTCACGGAGAAGTATTGGTTCGGTAGCCGAATCCAGTCCGAGTGGAAAGTCGGGTCGCCCTTCAAAATCAACACCGGCGTGGCCGACAAGGACTGGCTGGGTAAAGTGCTGCAATGCGACCCACCCCGTCTGCTCTCCTACAACTTTCGCGTGTCAGGGAGTTCGGAACACTTTTCGCGTGTCGTGTTCCAGCTTGAACAACACGGGCCATTGGTGAAGCTGACACTGACCCACGACGAACTGGACGAGAAGGACGAGAAATTTTGCAAGGGCATCAGCCAAGGCTGGCCTGCGGTTCTGTCCAACCTCAAGAGCCTGCTCGAAGGCGGGCATGTTCTGGTTCCAAAACCTTGTTGAGCCGTTACGCGGAACGATGACGTCGGCGGCGTGGTTGCTCCACCACGTCACCGGCGTCGAGGTCGAGAGAAATTCGTCTAGAAGGATGTCTTCCAGATCACGTGAACCACAAACTTACTTTGCGGGCAGCGTCCGCACGAACTTCACCGCACGTTGAATCCAGCCTTTCAGTTGCACATCGCTCTCGACGCCTTCCAGACTGACCACGACCCATCCTTTCATGGCGCCCCGGCCTTTGATCTCGAATTCGCGAACGTGTGGCTCCGAGAGTGCTTCGTCGCCTTGCTCAGGACCGAGCCGAACGAGAACCGAATCTTTTCGGACGGCGACCAACAGGTTGCCGTTCAGCAAGAATCCCCTGCCCCCGAACATTTTCTTCTCTTCGATGTTCTTTCGCCGGGTCAGAGCGTCACGGATGCGTTGCGCCACGGTTTCATCAAAGGCCATGTCTGCTCCTGATCAATAGTCGTGATGGAGGTTATTGTCTGGATCTGGACATGAAGGCGGCACTGACTTGCTCAACGCAGAGTAGGGCTAAGTGCCCGCAAACCAAGCCCAAGTTTTCGACAAGCAGACGGCGTAATCAAGTAATTTGTTTTTTTGCGCCATTGCGCGAGATCTGCGATTTCATTGAAGCAGAGCCTCGGACGGCCCGTTACGAGGCAGAGCCTCGTAACGGGCCTGAAAAACTCAGCTGCGCTGGATAGCGACAAAGAGTTCGGACATTTTCATCCCCAGCGCCAGGCAGATGCGATAAAGCGTTTCGATCGAAGCCGAGTTCTTGCCGAGCTCGATTTGCGATAGGTAACCGAGCGATACGCCAGTCTTGTCGGACATTTGCTGCAAGGTAAGCTTCAGCCCTTTGCGCTTGTCGCGGATGACGTTGCCGAGTGTTTCACGCAAGGCCTCTTCGGTCATTCGCAGTAGGCCTTTGTTTTCCAGGCAGCGAACCACAAGGTTGCGCAGTTGATCGACCTGAAACGGCTTCGTCAGATAGTCGTAGGTTCGGGCGCGGAGGCAGTTCAGCGCGCTTTCGACCGATGGAAAAGCGGTTACGACGATAACGCTCGCTTCCGCCTGGTGATCGCGAATCCAGCGCAAAACCTGGTCGGCTTCGACGCCGGGCAACACGTAATCCATGATGATCAAATGATATTGCTGCCCCTTCAACCATCCTTCAACCTGGCTGGGATCGGAAAGCGTATCGATCACAAAACCCTGGTTGCAGAGGAGGGCTTGAATAAGGTGGCAGGTTTGCGGATCGTCGTCCAAAATCAAGAGACGAATTTCGCCGGATGTCTTGAACTCCGGCAGGCCCATTTGCGGTGCTGCTGCGACGCGCGATGCCGGCTTCTGGTACGCGAACTGCGGTTTGTCAACGAGCAAACTCATGATGCATTGCCTCCTGGGATACGAGTGATTTCAAGGGGCGCAACCGCCCGGATTGACCGAGCGCGCGGCAGCCAACGGGAGAACCACATGAAAAATGGAACCGCGTCCGGCAGGCTCATGGCGGACGCCGCCCCGATGGGCAGTCAAAATTCGCATAACGACAGCCAGCCCTAGCCCGCGATGGCGAACCTTTGTCGTAAAAAACGGTTCGACAAACAACTTCTTGCGATGGTCTTCGCGCACGCCCGATCCTTCGTCGGCGATGCGAAGTTCCACGTAGGACCCGGCCGACGCCGCTCCGAGGAACTCGCGGGCTTCCAGCTCGGAAAGCTCGATCAGTGTCGCACTCACACGGACGGTGCCGCCCGGCGGTGATGCTTCCACCGCATTATCGAGCAGATGCCCCACCGCTTGTTGCAGGGCGCTCGCATCCATGGCAATCGGCGGCAGATCGTTGGCGGCGGCAAATTGCAATCGCGTTGCCAGCGGCAGTTTCTTCAGCCGAGCTTCTTCGCGGTTCAACATCAGGCTGACCGAACTGGGGACGGGCCGGGCCGTCGCACTGCGGCTGAGTTGGTGCAGCTGCTGGGTGAAAGCAATACCGCGATTTCCGGCCGAGATAATTTCACTGACGTATTGATGCGGCAGACTGGCGGGTTCGAGCATTCCTTGAACCATTTCCGCGAAGCCGACGACGCCGGTGAAAACGTTGTCGAAATCGTGGGCGATCTTTCCGCCAATGGTTGCCGCATCTTGCAGGCGTTGCGTGATGCGCAGCGAATCCAGCGGGGGGCCAAGCTTTTCTTGGAAGGAGGGCAGCCGAATCAGACTTTGAACAACGACTATCAAGAACCGCCCCGTCTCGTCGTCGATCGGCTCATGACTGCGAATCCAAACCGCGCCATTACGGCGTCCTTCCAGCAGCAACGGCACAAAAAGACGGCGGCCATCTTCCGCATCGACCCAGGATTCTTCAAACGACTTCGCCTGCATCAGACGTTCAATGCTGTCGGAGCTCCATGTCATCGAATCCGTTGAATCGCCCACGATTACCTGGAACTGCGCTGTCCCCGGCACCGGCCAACGGATGCCGAACTCGGCAAGTTCGAACGTATTCGCCACTTCGGCCACGGTCTGTTCGAATTTCTCGCCTAATCCGGCGTTTCCCGCCAACAGACGAGAAACGAGCGAAAGTCGAGAAACGATGTCCGTTCGATGAATCATTTTCATGGCGGGGTCTGGGGATTCAGCCATCGGATTTACTCCCGTCTCAATTCAATCATGGGGAGACGGTAAAAGTTTCTAGTACACCAAAACCGGAAAGGCAAATGGCGATAATGACGAAAGGGAGGATTCGAACGGTTGCGAAAGCTGTTCCAACCGGGCAATGTTAAGATATGCCGGTTTTCCATTTGCTTTCGCAAATAGCTGGGTTTGAACGCGTCTATGCTCGCCAATAGATTTTGGCGAGCCGGGAGCATGAGCGACCGGAGCAACCGCTTTGAGCGCTTTCTCCGGTCGCTCACGCTCCCGGTTCGCCGGCCTATCACCGAGCGAACTCGACTTTCCGCTCTGCCTTCAACCGCCTATCCTTTTTTCATCGTCAGTCATTTACGACTCGTCATACTTTCTGGAGGATCCACATGCGCATTCGTGCCCTATTAGCCGGCTTGATTTGGCTGACGGCGACGTCAGTTTTTGCAGCGGATGACAAAAAAGAGGCTGACAAGGCCACGCCGGTGGTGGCGCATATCAAGCTTTCGGGCTCGCTAAGCGAAGCCCCCGTCGGCGAATCGATCCTCGGCAACGCGGGCGGCGAAAACCTGCGCATGAAACTCGATCGCATCAAGAAGGCGCAAAAGGATAAGAAGGTTCAAGCTTTGCTTATCCAGCTCGAACAACTTGAATTCGGCCTGTTCAGCTTCGGCAAGATCGATGAAATCCGCCGTGCCATCGCCGACTTCCGCGCGTCGGGCAAGAAGGTCTACTGCTATACCGACGACATCAACGGCCTCGATTATCTAATCGCTTCCGCCGCCGACGTGATCTGCCTGCCCGAAGGGGGCTCCTTCGGTTTGCTCGGCCTGCGCATCGAAATGGAGTTCTACAAAGACACGCTCGACATGGTCCACGTGAAGGCCGACTTCCTGACGATGGGTGAAGCCAAGGGCGCCGCCGAGCCCTTCACGCGCACGAGCATGTCTCCCGAAAACCGCAAACAATACACCCTCGTCCTCGACGATTTCTATGAAAAGGGCGTCATCGGCGCGATCGTCCAATCGCGTACTGCCGCTAAGTTCACCGCCGACCAAGTGAAGAAGATGATCGACGAAGGCCCCTACACGGCCAAGAAAGCGAAGTCGCTCGGGCTCGTCGACCAAATCGGCTATTTCGATGGGCTGGAAAATCTGGTCAAAGTCGATCTGAAACTCGATGCCGTCAATCTCGTCAAGAACTACGGCAAAGCGAAGAAGACCGAGGAAGACAACCCCCTCGCCCTGCTTGCGAAATTGATGAGCCCGCCGAAGAAAGCAAGTTCGAAGAAGCCGAAAATCGCGGTCATCTATGCCGTCGGCGCCATCGAATCGGGCAAGGGGGGCGAGGGCATGTTCGGCGGAGTGGCCGTCGGCTCGGCCACCATGATCGAAGCGATTCAACAAGCAGAAAAAGATGATACGGTCAAAGCGATCGTATTGCGCGTCGATAGCCCCGGCGGCTCCGCTCTCGCAAGCGACTTGATCTGGCATGAACTGAAGAGCTGCACCAAGCCGATCGTCGCCAGCATGGGCGATGTGGCGGCCAGCGGCGGTTACTACATCAGCATGGGTGCGGCCAAAGTCTATGCGGAACCCGGAACCTTAACTGGCTCAATTGGCGTGGTCGGCGGCAAGATTGTCTTGGGCGGCCTCTTCGAATGGGCCGGCGTGAAAACTGAAACGCTCAGCCGAGGCAAGAACGCCGGCTCGTTCTCTTCGAGCACGATGTTTACCAAGAGCGAGAAGGATTCGATCACGACCCTCATGCAGGATATCTACGATCAATTCCTTGACAAAACGCTCGAAAATCGCAACGCGGCCGGCGTACGCTTGACGCGCGAACAGCTGTTGAAACTGGCCGGCGGCCGCATCTGGACAGGCCGCCAAGCGAAGGAGCACGGCCTGGTCGATGCCTTGGGCACCCTCGACGACGCCATCGCCGACGCCAAGGAACGCGCCAAGCTCGGCAAGGACACCGAGCCGGAACTCTTGATCCTCCCCGAGCCAACTTCGTTCTTCGACCGCCTGCTCGAAGGAAAAACCGACGCCCGCCTGGAAGCAATGGCATCCATGGCCAAAAAAATGCCAGAACTCCAAGGGCATTTGCGCTCCGCTGAAATGCTGCTGAACCAACGCAAAGACAAAGTCTGGCTCATGCTGCCGGTGGGGGTGAGTGTGAAGTAGAGGTGGCTTGCAATTTTCGCTCTGCTAGCAATGAAAAGGGGACAGCAATGAAAAGGGGACAGAGTAGAATATCCAAGTCAGAGTCCGGCGAAAATCTACGCTGTCCCCTTTTGTTTGTCCCTCTTCGAGCTGAGCCGGTCACACCCAAATGAAATGCAGTGCAAACCGTCGAGCGATTTCCAATCCCGAGGATCGTGGTAGACGCAGCCGCGCTTGGGCAACTTCATCGCGCGGAGATTATCGTCCGACGGCCCAGTATGGCACACATGAACCGTTAGACCCATCCCCCGCCAACAGCGCATTTGATGGTCGAGCTCGGTGTCCGCGCCGCCCAGGCGACTAGGATGACCGACGACGCATAGTTCCGACAAACTCATGTTATGGCAAATCGCAGGGGGTCGCTCGCATCGCTGGCCGCGGTCGCCCGTGTCATTTGACTCCTGACTCCTTTTTCATTCTCCCGACTCCTTTCGCATTCTAGGAATTACATCTGGTCTGTTGTCGTTAGTCGGGACGCACACGCACCCGCAATCTCTTCTTGCTTTCTACATAAGACTCGAAGTTATTGACTGGCTGATTTTTCTTGAGAATAATTCCAATAGCAGAAAAGTCGCCCTTTGCCTTAAAGAGTGTCCTCCACTCCTCAAGACCAAATTTCCAATCCCCAGAGAAGGTCGTTTCCACCCCCCGCTCTTTCGGTACAATAATTTCGCTCGCTTCACTTAGAAAAAAACTAGGCTCACCAACTACCTCTATGACCTCATTAAATGACTGATTCGTTTTCACGACAATCTCCATCGTTAAGATATATCGTCCATCAAAAAAAACCTCTGTTCTCCATTTCTTATCCACATTCGGACCACTGTAGGAAATAAAATGATCGGCTTCGCCATACAATGCTTCAATCTCAAGTGCCGCGGGGATTTTTGTGAAACCTGACTTTACTGCTCGCGTGTAGTTTTCGATATCAAAATCTCCCCGATGTTCACAGGAACATACGGTTACTAACATAGCTAGTAAAAGAAATAAACAAGATGTGCTACTCCGCTCTGCAAATGGATTTTTCATAGTTCTATTTTCCGGTATTAAGCTTATGGCGCCACGAAAGTTGCGTCGGTCGGATCGGGGTTCCAGAGATCGCTTAAAGCATTTAGATCAAGACTCTTAACCAAATCGCGGTTGATCCAGAGTTTACGGGAGGGAAATGCACTTCCCAGAAAGGTTTTAAATGTATATATCCCTTCTCCATCTTCACAGCTCAGATTTACGTCAACCTGGTGCCAAATGTTTGTTGAAGTTCTCGGCCTTATTGCATACATGCCCGGCTCAGCAAAATATCTATGCGGTGCGCCCATCCAAGCCACCATACGTTAATCTTAGATGGACTAAGTCGGTCTATATGAATTGTAGACATATGGACTGAAGGGCAAAAAAAGGGGACAGCGGGTCGGGAGTCGAATGGCACTTCCAACACATTCGGCAGGCGCACCGTCCACGGGTCGCTCATCCTGAGCATATTTTACGAGGCCTGAAAGTGTTAGGCCGCGATTTTTCCAGCTGGGCTTAAAACAGCGGCGGACCTTCCTTATCCAGTCGATGTTGCTGGACCTTGCTTGTGCTCATGGGGTTCGAAATTCTGCGACGGACAGGGAAGGTCTCTTCATGCCATTCTATATTCCGCGTGGCTTAGGGTCGCGTTTTACAGCACTTTTAAGTGCCCATGCTCAAGAAGACGGTCTTCCGTTTGCCTCGGCCTTGCCTGAGCAGCAAATCGAGCAGGCGGCTGTTGCGGAGAATTAAGCTGGTATATGGGCTGTAATCGACGCGGGAGCGTCCGGCTCGGAAATGCGGAATTCGGATTGTGGAATGATGAATGATCTCGTTACGCGGCTCTGCCTCGCGGGTGATGCTGCGTGCTAAAGCGATGGTCGCCTTTCAGTGCGCGAAAGAAAACCTTTCGCGGAGCGAAAGGAGACCCTGAAGGGTTTTCCCCGAGCCTTCGGGAGATATTTCCCGGAGGGCTTTCGCGAGAAAATCGTGGGAAAACGCGCCGTAGGATCGGTGGTTATTCGATTGCAGGGCAGACAGGTTCTATGTCGCGTGTGTCAAAGCGCCCGCCGCTGCTCTGCGATCTCTAAGGCGGCCAGCGGTAGCAGCCAGCTGCACCAGGCGGCGAATATATACGCTTCCTCCGCATTCGACAGCCCGATTAATCCCGCCGCTCCCGAAAGCAGACGGAGAGTTACTGCCGAACAGATCAAGACATAGGAGCGTAGCATCCAACGACGGTGTTCCTCATACCGTTGACGACGGGCGTAAACGACGCCGACGATCGCGCAGATGCCGGTTGCCGCTGATAGCAAGACAAAGCTGAGGGTCGCAGGCCAGCCACCGAAGGCGGCGCACGACATCACGACGCTGCTTGGAAGAACAAACGCTAACAGTACGAGGACTTGAACTCGACCCAAATAGCGATGCAAACGGCGATAACGAAAGCGCACGGTTTCGCTCAACAGAATCAATCCGTTGAACAGCACGACCGGTGCTGAAAAAATGTGTACGTAAAATGCCGCCCGGTAAGCGCCCGTGAACGTCTCTTCGCGACCCTGCAGGAAAAGAGAATCGAAATTCGGCGGAAAGTAATCGGGGTAATTTGCCAAAATGGTGAGCAATACGCGCAGAATCAAAATGACAGCGGACGTGCGCAGAACGGTTTCAAGAAGTTCGCGCCTCGGCTTAGTAGCCATTGAATTCGACCCGTTCTCCGCCGGCGATGGTGATCGCGGCAGCTAGTTTCTTCGGATCGATCGAAGAGGGGAGCAGTCTAACAGCGCCATCAACCATTGCCGCACTGATACTACCGATGTGACCACCGAAGCGGGGGCGGCCGTCGGATTGCACCTTGTCGGCCGGGCCGAAATAGCGCAAAGTCGACTCGCCGCCGCGAGCCCATGGGCCGGGGTTATAGTGCGTTTCCAGCAGGGCAATCGTATTGGATGTGCCATCGGTGATCATCGAATCCGTTGTTTCGCGGTCGTAACCCATGAAGCCGTTGCCGGCAGTGTTAGGAGGTTGCGCAGCCGATTCGAAGTCGATTCCGGACATCGCCACATAATGAGTCACCGCCTTTTCCGTCGCACTATCCTTGGCTGAACGACAGCAAAACAGTTTGACTGATGTCTGCGCTGGCTGCAGGTTGCCGATGTACCCACTTTTGAAGTCGAACCGCTGATGGAGGTTACCCTGCTCCAAGTAGGGCAATAGCTCAACCATCCAACTGAGCCGCTCTTCGGGGGTTAATCCGGGTCCCGAACAACCCGGCGGATATGTATGCTCAGCCATGGCACCCGGGGGCGCCAACGCCGGGGTGGCCGCCGGTGTTTGCGTGGACTCAAACGATTGCAACGCGAGCATAATCTGTTTGAGATTGTTGATGCATTGTGCACGTTGGGCAGGCTCGCGAACGTGACGCACGGCCGGCAGCATGAGGCCAATCAGGATGACCACGAGGCCGATTACGATCAGAACTTTAGTAAGAGTATTTCCGTTGCGTGCTGAGCGAGACATGGATGACTCCTAATCGAGGTTTGTCCGAAGTTGGATGTTTTATGCGGAGCCTGCCATCAGCCTCTCCGTTTCTTCAACTTTCGAAATCGGGCAGAAGTTAAACCCGTAGCTTTTATAATCATTTCGTTGGCTAGGTCCATCTCAAGGAGCGTCATCGCCATTTCGGTCCGTGCTTTTTCCATTCCTTCTTCCAGGGCTTCCTGGTAGACCCGAGTCTGCCGAACGTTGCTTACTTGTAACATTGTTTCAATCTCCTTTCACGTCCAGTGGGGAAACTGGTGCAGAATGACTGTTTCAATAAATTTTATAACAGTTTTGCGCATCTGGGCCGGGCGCTTTGATGCGAGCACTGCGCGGCACCATCGCTTTAGCTTTTCTAGTGCCGCTTGGGGCTTGGCCGCGATTAATTCCAGCACGCCCAGTTCGAACTGATCCGGCTGCGCGGAAGGCAATTCATCCTGGTAAATACGCACCAGTTGTTCCGAATCGATCAGACAACGGTAAGGTTTCAGATTGTCTTGTTCCATCGCGCGATTCGGATAGATCACCACCGCGACCCAATCCTGTTTTGGATCGCCGTTCGAGGAATCTTCCGATCTTCGAGAGCAGATTGGCATAGACCTTTTCAGATGCATAATGCTGAGCTTCCCAAATATACGCCGGGCCATCATTCGAGTGCTGCGGCAGAAAAACGCCGTCGTGCCGGACCGCCGTTTCCTTGTATTCGATTGCTTTCAACTCGTAACGAGCGGCATCACTCGTCGGACGGCCGACCAGTTGAAAGAAGCTGCCTGGCATTTCTTTGAAGAAGCTGAAAAACAGCGAGTCGCGTTTCATCCATCATTACCTGTTAAAGGGTCTGGCCTGCTATAGCTGCAAACACCTCTGATTACCTCGCGAATGCGATGTTAACCAATCACTTATTTGCCACCGCAAACAACGATTTCTCCGTCATGATGTAGAGCACGCCATTGGCGACGATGGGCGTGGTGCGTATCGGTTCGTCGAGTTGGATCTTGGCGATCCGATACTTCCTTTCGATCTCTTGGCGCACTTCTTTCAGCTTGTTGCCGGCCGACTTTTCGTCGGGTTCTTTGGAAGCGATCTCGACTTCATCGATGGGGAGACAGAAAAGGTGTCAGGACGTCAGGACCCTTTGATTCCGTTGCACGGAATCAAAGGGTCCTGACACCTTTTCTGTTCCCCTTTCGAATGTTCAAATAGGTGTTTTTGAAGTAGAGAGCTTGGAACGCCGAAAAAATATTTCCGAATTCGAGCGCGCCTAAGCTGGTATGTCGGGAATTTCGGAATGCGGAATTCGGAACGCGGAATGAAAACAAAGAAACTAAGACACGACAAAAAGATATCGGCAGAAAGATTATCTCGTTACGCGGCTCTGCCGCGTAACGGGTCGTCGAGGCTCTGCCTCGCGGGAGACGTTGCGTACTAAAGCGATGGTCGCCTTTCAGTGCGCGAAAGAAAACCTTCCGCGGAGCGAAAGGCGACTTTGAGGGGTTTTCACTGACCCTTCGGGAAATATTTCCCGAAGGGCGTTTCCAATTATTTCGTGGGAAAACGCGTGATGAGAATACAAAACCGGTTAGCCGCGACGCGAAGGCTTTGCGCAGCGGAGCGCTTTCGGCAAGAAATCGCTCCGCTGCGCAAAGCCTTCGCGTCGCGGCTAACGCAACGTTGCATGGACGGATTAAGATTCGGCATGAAAGTGTGAACGGTTCACACTTGAGTGGGAACGTTACCACTTCGAACGGTTCGCAGTCAGTCTGGAGTCTGACTGTAAAAGATTTACAGTGGAGTCGATTTGACTTCGATCCGAGCCTCACTAGCAACAATGCTAGTGAGACTTGAGATTCGGCATGAAAGTGTGAACGGTTCACACTCAAGTGAAAACGTTTTCACTCCGAACGGTTCGCAGTCGAAAGATTGGGCGAGTGGAACGGTGTGGGTTTCGCAAAGCCTTGCTGGTTTACGCCAAGCATTAACCCGATTGCTTACGCAATTCGGCCCGCCTCAGTTAGCGTTCAGTCGCCGGCCGATAAGAAGCACGCCGGCGAGGAGTGCTAATCGCCCTCCACACTGGAGCCAGAGTTGCCACTGGGACTCGCCTGCCAGATTGGGTATGGCACGCACGATGATGAAACACATGACTGCCCTCAGCGCCAGGGCGTTTTGACTTCGATGAGCGCAGGTTGCCACCCAGACAACCACCGGAATCAGCGTTACGTCATATTGGAACCAGGCGAGGGGATAGCTCAACATGGCGACGGTAAGGGCAAGGGGAATCGCGTCGGCGGTTTGCTTCCGAATTCGTATCACAACGGCTAAAAGGGCCAGACTAATGAAGAAAAATAGGGCGCCTGCCGTGCCGCTCAGGCCGAGCACGCCTGGGATTGAACCGCATTGACTCGTGAACTTTTCCGCCAGAGAAGCTTTTTGAAGCCAGACCCACGGCCAGCAGCGGCAGACGGCGAAACTGAATCCAGCCACCACGATTGATGAAATGGCGAAAATGAGGATGCGACGCGTCGGCCATGTGCTCGCACTGGTCGCCGAAGCAAATAGAAAAGGCCGGACCAGGCAGGCGACTCCAAGCACGATGCCGGATCCGGTCGCGTTTTGTTGCCGGAGGCATTGCCAGAGAACGGTGGTCAACAAAACGAGCAATCCGACGGGTTGACCCCAATCAAGCCCCTGCCAGAACGGCGCCCAGATGGCAAAGGCCCCGCCGGCTGCCGCATAGCGCCAGCCGGAACAGGCAAACAGCCGCCCCATCCAGTTCCAAGCGATCGCCATCGACAGAATTTGAACGCCTTGGATAACGCGCCAAGCGATGACAAAAGGCATTGCCGCCACCGGCAGCGTCAGAAAAATGGCAATGGGAGGATGCGGATTGTACGAGACCGATTGTCCGTGACTGGGCGGGAAACCGTTCGCTTCACGCAAGGAGACTAAATCCTGGTAAGGGTCTTCACCTGCCAGAAGAGCACGAGCCGACAAGTAATCTTGGATCAAGTCTTCGCCTTGGCCCATCGACTGCCATAACGGGATGAATGCCAACCCGCTAAGCAAACAGGTCGTGACTAATACTTCAGCGGAAAATCGACTCATTGATGATCTCACAAGCGCAAGGCCTCTCGATTTACCCCATCGTTTTCTCTTACAATGTTGGAACATAACGCCAAGGCAACAACAATGAAAGCGGGCTTGGTCAATTATCGTACGGCCCCACTTGATCTCAACATAAATTGGTCAAAGCCACCCTAAAAACATCAAAATGGCATCTTTGCGGCGAGGAAACATTGCGTTAAACACTATAATCAGGAAACAGGCGGTTTCATCTATAATTGGTTGCCGGCGTGGCCCCTGCCAAGTCTGGTCCGTGGCATAGAATTTTGTTAAGACGCCGAGAGCGATTTCCGCTCCAAAAGAAAGGTGCGAACTCGTGCGACGCGTATATCTGCTTGCGACTCTGACGCTATTCTTTGCTTGCAGTCTAACGCGTGCCGAGCAGGAGATGTTAGGTTTTGCCGAGGTGAGGTCGTTTGCGAGCAATTACTGCAACAAATGCCACGGCGATAAAGTCCAGAAGAATGGCATCAACCTGGCGCCCTTTACCGACGAAAAATCAATGCTGCGCCAGCGCAAGCTTTGGCGTGAAGTGGTGGCGCAGGTAAAGTCAGGGGAGATGCCGCCCGAAGATCAGAAGCAGCCTTCCAAAGAAAGCCGCGACCGGTTCATCCTCTGGGTGACGCGGAAGCTCGACGCGGCGGACAAGGCCGACCGCGAGCAGCCCGATCCAGGTCGGGTGGTTGTGCGACGGCTTACGCGCAGCGAATACAACCACAGCGTTCGCGACTTGCTGGGAACCGATTTCGATATTGCCGGCGCTGTCGGGATGGCGGACGATCCCGTTGGAGAGGCGTTCGACAATCTCGCAGAAGCGTTGAACTTCTCGGAAGCGCTGATGGAAAAGTATTTCGCCGCGGCCGATTTGGCGATCGAAAAACTCTATTCGACAGCCTTGAAGAAGGGGCAAAAGCAAAAACCTACTGAGCCGTTGCCGTTATTTGATGTCATTGTTTTTGCCAAGCCCGGCGCCGAGCTGAGCGCTCGTGATGCGGCCAGGCAAGTGATCAAGCGCCTTGCCCGGCGAGCGTATCGTCGCTCAACGGAAGAACGCGACATTGATCGGCTGCTCAAGTTACACGATGCCGGCATCGCCAAGGGCCACAGTTATGAAGAGGCCCTAAAACCCGTTCTCAAAGCGGTATTGGTCTCACCAAACTTTTTATTGCGAATCGAGCGCAATCGCGCGAAAAATGGGAATGCGGCATATCGCATCAGCGATGATGAACTCGCGGTCCGTCTCTCGTATTTCCTTTGGTCGACGATGCCCGATGCCGAGTTGTTCGAACTTGCAGATAAGGGCGAATTGAGCAAGCCTGATGTCTTCGAGAAGCAGGTTCGTCGGCTGCTGGCGGATCCGAAGGCTCGCGCTCTCACCGAATCGTTCGCCGATCAGTGGTTGTTGTTGCGCAAACTGCCCGAGGCTCGGCCATCAACCGAATTCTTTCCGACGCTGACACCCCGTTTACGGCAGGCCATGGCCGACGAAGTCAGCACGTTCTTCGACAAACTCCGTGTCGAAGATCGCGGCCTGCTCGACCTACTCGACTCTGATTACACCTACGTCAATGCCGAACTTGCACGGCATTACGGCATCACCGGCGTTATGGATGGACCCTTTCAGCGAGTCGCCTTGACCGATCCTAGCCGCGGCGGTCTGCTTGGCATGGCTGCCATGCACACATTGACTTCTCATACCAGTCGGACCAGCCCGACCCTTCGCGGCAAGTATATTCTCAGCGTGATCTTGGGAACTCCACCGCCGCCGCCGCCGCCCGATGCCGGTGTGATCGACGAATCCAAGAAAGGGAAGGACGCGGCAACATTCCGAGAACAACTCAAAATGCACGCCAGCCAGAGTGCGTGCGCCAACTGTCATGCCCGCATTGACCCGCTCGGCTTCGGACTCGAAAACTTTGACGCAATCGGACGATTTCGCAAATCGGGTGGCGCGGTTGATGCCTCCGGCAAGCTGCCGACCGGCGAGGCCTTCAATGGCCCGAAAGAGTTAAAGCAAGTTCTATTGAAGCGCAAAGGTCAATTCGTTCGCAACTTGAGCGCACGGATGCTCTCGTATGCGCTTGGCCGCGAGATCGAACAGGCGGACGAGCCCGTGCTCAACAATATCGTGGCCGATCTGGAATCGCACGACTATCGCTTTTCACGGTTGATACTCGGCATCGTGCAGAGCTACCCGTTTCAGCATCGTCGCAATCTGAGGGCGGAAGAGACGAGAGAGTGATAGCAGCGACAGTAGATCGACGCTCCCGTCCAGCAAAACCTTAAAAAAGGACAGCCCGGCACAAATATTCATTGACATCGACCCTCCAATTCGCTTTGCTTAACTTACCTGCCGGCTGCTGCACATTCTCCTTTAGGTCGATCACATGGATTACGCTGGATCAACTCTGACCCGTCGTGGCTTTGTACAGACCGGCTTCTCTTCAGTGATGAGCCTGGGGATGGCCGCTCTGTTGGCGGAGCGATCAAAGGGTGAAACGGCTGCACGCAAGCCAAAATCACTTATCATCGTTTTCCTCACCGGCGCCGCCAGCCATCACGACACCTTCGACATGAAGCCTGATGCGCCCGATGAAATTCGAGGCGAGTTCAAGCCGATCGCGACATCGGTTCCCGGCCTTCAAATTTGCGAGCATCTGCCTTTAATGGCTAAGCAGATGCATCGGACGGCGCTGGTGCGATCCATGGCGCATCGGGAAACCAATCACCTTCTGGCGACCCACCAAGTGCTCACCGGGGCTACAATTCCCGGCGGCAAGTTCGATCAAATTGCATCCCGGCACGATTGGCCCTGCTATGCCGGAGCGCTGAATTATTTTCGCCCGCGCACTGATGGCATTCCGAATGGAGTGACACTGCCGACTTTCTTGATGGAAGGGCCATTGATCTGGCCGGGCCAGCATGCGGGTTTCATCGGCGCCAAGCACGATCCCTGGCACATCAAACAAGATCCGAACAAGCCCGATTTCCGAGTGGACAGCATCCGCGCCACGGATGGCCCGCAGCGGCTGCACGATCGCCAACGCCTCTTGGAAGAGATGAACCGCCTTGGCAAAGAAGGGACTGCGCTATCCGATCAACAGCAGCAGGCATTCAATGTTCTTAGTTCGGGCAAAGTGGCTCGCGCGTTCGAACTCGAGCGCGAACCCGCCAGCGTGCGCGATCGCTATGGCCGACATTCGTTCGGGCAGTCTTTGTTGCTCGCTCGCCGATTGACGGAAGCCGGCGTGCCTATCGTGCAAGCCAATATGGGGATCGTTCAAAACTGGGACACTCACGGCAACGCTTTTCCACGTTTGAAGAGCAATCTATTGCCCGGGCTTGATTCTGGGCTCTCCGCCTTGATCGAAGATCTACACGTTCGCGGCTTGCTGGAAGATACGCTCATCGCGACGTTCGGCGAATTTGGGCGGGCACCAAAATCACCGCCGGGGGTCGCGACCACTGGGCACGGGCGCACTTCGCCCTCTTTGCCGGCGGTGGTGTGAAGGGCGGTCAAGTGATCGGCAAGACGGATAAGATAGGCGCCGATCCGCTGACGCCGCCATATTCTCCAATGGACTTGGGCGCTACGCTCTATTCTTCACTCGGCATCGCAGCCGACGCCGAAGTGCGCGACCAATTGGGCCGGCCGGTTGCGCTCAATTCGGGCCGCGTTATTGACGCTATCTATGGCTAAATCGCCTTTGCGCTGGCAGCGATTTTCGCTGCCAGAAAATTGACGCCGTCCGCTCGTTGCCGCGCCGCCTCGGCGATGCCGGCATAGTCTTTCGCTTCACGACATAGCTCATACACGCCCGGACACGACATCGGCCGATTCTGTGTGGCAAGGTACTTCTTCGCCACCTCGACGGCTTCGCTCCGGCGGCCAATTCGCAGCAACAAGTTGAGATAGACCTCGGCCGGGAACGTATTGCCTTCCGCAAAGGCAGGCTCGATCTTGTCCCGAAAGTGCTGCAAGCCCTCTTCGACTTTAATCCCGGCCGTCACCTCCAGCAGAATCTTGTAGTCCGAATAGGTTCTCTCGAACGGCGGGTCAGCTTCATTGCGAAAGTGGACGGCCAATTTTTCCCCGTAAGCGGCCAACTCGCGTGCCATCTCGACTTCGATGCCGGCAGTCAGTTCCAAGCTCATTTGCACGACGGAATAGAGATGCGACGTATCGATGTGATAAGCGTCTTCGGCAAACAGGTACGGCCGGCCGTGCAGCACTTCGATGATGTTGTTTGTCTGCGGGAAGGTATCGCCGCGCATCACAATATCGGACCCAAGGCGCTCTAAAAGCTGGTCGTGTAGCGAGCGCACAAGCAGCTTGATGCACTCCTGCTTCGCCTCAGGCTTGGCCGAGAAATCCTGCTGGCCAAACGTGGTGATCGCGTTGCAAATGCCATAGCGCTGTAGCAACAGGTGGAAGCCTTTGGCGGGATCGACCCCATGATAAAGAGCAACCTCGATCACCGGCTGGGGGTCCTTTTCCGCATTGAATTGATAATCGCGAATATAGTCGCGCACCGGCTGAGGCTCGCCAAGCATGTTGAAGTAGAACCAGCCTCGGAGGATGTCGTCTTTTTGCAGATAGAGCGCCCCTACGGCACGGCCCGCTTCGCGAATGGCTTCTTCGTACGCCTCGTGAGTTTCCGCAGGCAGATCCCCGGCGCCACCCGTGGGGAAGGGCGCTGCGCCTAGCTCGACGCGTTTCTTCATCAGCAGCGCGTAAAAGAGCGAATGATAGTCACCCAGTTCGCGCGACGCTTCGCCCAAAAGCTTGATGGCTGCTTCAGGCCCTTCCTTCGCAAGAGTCTGTTCCAACTTCGCAAACGTCTCGGGCGCCAGGGTAGGCGGCGGCATTTCATCCATATCGAGCATTGGTTGATCACCAGCAACTTGGAGTGAGAGAGAGGTATTCTACCACTCCCGAAGCTGATTTGAACTTGGCGACGTGCGAAATGAGCAAAAAGGGGGCTTGTACAGTCGAGCCCGCCGCATGTTCAAACGGCTGGGTCATGAATTGCGACTCACCACTCTAGCAGGCTCGCGGTGTCTAACTCTAAATCAACGACCACGACCTGCTCCCCGCCGTCCATCAACCTGCCATCTGGCAGATCTGGGACGTAAATTACTTCCCAGACTACCGGCGCTTGGAAGCGGGACGCCGCTTTTCGTATGTTGCTGGGCTGGTACTAATGTGACGCCAGGGGTACTGGCCACCCAAGTCGGCGACAAAGGCATCGGCCCGGCGCGTTGCCTCCGCAATAGCCTCAGCGCGAGAAAATCGCACTCGTGCCATTTACGCCTCCGGGTTTCGTGTCTTCACACGCCGGATAGTAACTAAGACAATTCGCTCGATTCAATTCGAAAACATTTAAGGCCCGCAGCAAGCCGCAGGCCTTGGTATTCCTATTTCTCTTTGGCCCCGGCGGTGATCCACGATTTGATCATCGCAATCTGCTCTTCGGGCAGCGGGTTCTTTGGCGGCATTAGTTTCGCGCCTTTGCCGATCAGACATTTGAAGAGCCGGCTTTCATCGGGCTTCGCGGGAGAAACGATCTTCTGCACACCGGCAAAGTTCGTTTGCAGGTCGACGTTCGCCTTCTTCTTCTTGTTGTTATGGCAGCCGTAACAATTTGTTTGCAGAATGGGCTGAACGTCTTTGGCATAGCTGACCGCTTTTTCGGCGGCCTCGACCGACCCGGTATTGCGTTCGGCCACACCCGTGAGGCCAAGCAATCCCGCTACTGCGACCACGACCATCGACCAGATATATCGCATCATAATGCCCGCCCCCGGTTCACAAAATCGATTCTTCAAGTCTACAGCCATCTGCGAGGACCAGCAAATCAATTGTGGCAACCGAGCGCGATTTTTTTTTGCTTCATCAACTTCTGCGGGATCAGGCTTAGATGCTTTTCATTCAAAAAGAAATAGTTGACCGAGCGATCGCCCGGCTCGCGCTCGCGGAGATGGAGCCCGTCGTACCAGAACGGCCGATAGCCGTTTTGCTCCATCAGTTCAAACACTTCGTGAGCCGAGCTCGATTCATCGTCGGGATTGCCGGAAATCTCGATCAGCCAAGCGGGAGTGATGGACTGCAAAAGCGTTGTCGCGCCGCGGAGGCAGGCGAGTTCGTGGCCTTCGACATCGCATTTAACGAATTCGATTGACCGCAATGAGCCAAACAGCGAGTCGAGCGAACGAGCCTTCACCGCCACTGAGCGATCCGACCCGGCTGCTTTTTGCGCAACAATCCGGGCTTCGTAAAAGTTTTCGCCGCCCGATCGATAATGCGGGACTTCCATCCGTACTTCAGCATCGCGATCGGAGACCGCCACGTTGAAAGGCTCAACGTTGCCGAGCTTCAGACGTTTGAGATTCGATGTGAGAATCTCATAAGTGAGCGGCACCGGCTCAAGACTATAAACGCGGCCGCTCGGCCCGACACGTTCCGCCAGAAACTTAGTATAGAGCCCGAAGTTCGCGCCGATATCCACGACATAACTGCCGGGTTGAACCAGGTGGCGCACGATGGCCAGATCGGGTTCATCCTCTTCGGAAGCCGAGCGCAGCGCATTGGCATAATGGATCTTTTTCAATTGCTGCAGCGCCCGATCGGGTAAAAAACGCAACGCCCAGCGCTTCAAGGTACTCGGAAACATGCAATCACTCCGTGACAGGGCCTGCTCAATTGTTGAGAAGCCCTATTGAAACAAGTGCTGCGAAGCGTGTCTACTGCAAGAAATTACCGCCCAAGGGTGCGCCAACAGATTCGGGCGAGCGGCGCGGCGTAAGCCCGCCGTGTTTCCGAACCCACGGCGGGCTTACGCCGCGCCGCTCGCCAAAGAGAGTTGGCGCACCCGGCCCTCAACCCCAAACGTGCATACGGCTGCGCAACGGCTCCGGCACGCTCTTGGCCACTGCCTCGCGTGTCTCTTCAATCTCGTAGCGCGATGAAACATGGCAGGCGATCACCAGCTCGTTCCGAAAGAGGTCCGCCCGTTCGATGAAGTCGTCGATGTGCATGTGGCCGTAGGAATGAATTTTCTCCCGTGGATGATTGACGCGAACAAAGCTCATTTCCGTTATCAGGATCGGCGACGAGTAAAACTCCGGGTTGTCGTCCAAACCCGCCGGGCTGGTGTCGCCTGTATAGGCGAGCACTGCCAAACGCTGTTCCTGGGTGATCGGAACGCCGGCTAATTTGAGATCGCGAATCTTATCGCTTGATAGGCCTTGGAAATCGGGCATCAGTTTCTGCCGTCGCTCCGAGACGATATAGCCCAGCGCGGGAACCGGGTGCGTCATGGCATAGGCCTTCACGCAATGATCCCGCGAGATAGCCGCTTCATCGCCGGCGGCCATTCCTTTCAGGGTGCAACTCATCGCGCCGCGATCGAGCTTTTCCCAAGATCTCAACATCTCCCAGACATCATCGACAATTTCCTCCGGCATATAAATTGTTGTCGGCACGGCCGCGTCCATGATCGCACGCCGTGAGACGAGAGTGGGCAAGCCGGCCAGATGATCGAGATGCCCATGAGTAATGAACCAGGTCGGCGTATTGAGAAAACTCCAAGGCATCGCCCCCGCATCGAAGCCAATATTCAGTTCCGGAATCCGCCAAACCGATTGCACCATCGCGCGGGAATAGCCTTCAATCGTCAATCCCCCATGGCGATGCGTATAGTACGAGCAGTTATCGATCATAGCCCCGTTCGTTTTCCCACGATTTCCTCGGGTTAGGCCTTCTGGAAATATTTCCAGAAGGGGTATGCGTTATGATGACAGTTGTTTGAAGATTGAACGTTTGAGTGTGCAAAGGTTATCACTCTGGCAATTAATCATGTTAATGGAATGATTCCCCAGTGGCTGGTTCATGCTTGCCGCCTGGGTGCCAACCGATTCTGGCGAGCGGCGCGGCGTAAGCCCGCCGTGCTTCCGAACACACGGCGGGCTTACGCCGCGCCGCTCGCCAGATTCGTCAGAATCCGTTGGCGCACCCTGTTACCGCGAACATCGGCTTGTTTATACTGCCATGTCTGTGGATAATTCCAACATGAAAATTCTCGGCCATATTCAAAACGGTGTCGTGGTGCTGGAAGGGAGCAGGACTTTCCCGGAAGGCACGCCGGTTTTCGTCTCTCCGACGCCACGCCATCGGCCGGAGTCCCTGCCGCCGGAAACAGAAATGGTGCTCGAACCCGGCAAACTGCCTTATGTTCATGCCGGCATCCCCGGCACTTGGACATTGACCAACGCAACAATCGCGCAGATTTTTAGAAGAGGAAGACGCCGAGATGATGAAAGGTATGTGGAATGTACCTTCTTGACATCAACGTCTGGCGACGGCGTTTGACCAGCATCAAAATCACACCTCGGCTCGGGCGTGGTTCGACCCATTGCCGGCGGAAAGGCAACGACATACGCACAGCCGCTAAAGGACGTTCTCTTTCAACAATCTAAGTCGATAAAATTAAACTGCCTCCGCTGGCGTCAGGTTCGGCGTCTTACCCACAAGAATCCGCCGACTTCGAAAAGCGCGTAACACGTTCAAGGCGGCAGAATATTCGAATCCGGTTCAGTCTTTTGCAATTCAGGATGCGACAGCAACGACACGATGGAATCAACACCTAATGGGCGTGACCAAAGCGGCCATGTCCAAGAAGTTTTGTCGACGCGATTGCCCGTGAAGCCACGTGTCGACAGTTTCTCGCCGTTTGCAAGTGACAAGAAGAGCGGCCACGCCTCGATTGCGAGCCGATTTGCACCAAGCATGCCGCCGCGCTGAGAACGTGTAGGATCGGATGTTGGTTTGAACCACTGGTAGGCGTGCCGCCTGTCTTCGCCCGGTTCCCAATGCAACGATTGATTCGCAAGAGGGTCTTTGAAATCCCAAAGCTCAAAAATGCTTCGGCGTAAATGGTCACTGGTCGTAAGTCGCATTATATCCCGGAGATTACCTTCGAGATAATCTTTGCGAACCATCTGGATTTGACTCGCCGCACCTGGGGCAAGCTGCGCGAATAGCGCCGTAACCCAATCGGCCTCGGCTCTTCGACAAGGAGTGATCCGATCCGAAATACGTCGAAGTTGCTCGCAAACATCTGGCGAAGTAGCTGAATCACGAATAATGTCGAGTGCAACACGCACGGGATGTGTCGCCAGTTCGCGCGTCAGGTTTTTCGAGAGTATTTCTTCGAAGGCTCCGGCTTCTGGCCGCCCTGAAAGGTGTAACACCGCGATACCTGGCTGTTGCTTAACTCCCCACGAGAGTTGGACCGAGCCCTTCAGCCAGTCTGGACGTTCCTCGGGAGGGATAGAAGATAATGTTCGCAGAGTTCCCAATGCGGCTAAGAAGGCCAAAGGGTTCGAGCCGTTAAGCCCAATGAGCGGCAGAGGCTGTAGTTCTGAATGGGAGGAAATTGGGGTTAGAGCAGCATTATAGCTTACCTTCTGCGGTTGCCATTGATCTTCTTGTTCAGCCCTGCTCTGCGCATGGTCTGCCAAGCGAAAGACAGCCTCATGATAGGCCGAACCCCACCAGCCAAGTGTTCGAATGATTCGCCAAAATCTTTCTGGAAAGCTGGCGTTCCAGTCAGCTATTTGTTGCGCCGATGTTTCCAATTTGAATGATCTGTCAAACAGCTTCGCTGTGAATGGCTGCACTGCAAAATCATTTTCCTGCACCTCTTCAGCGAAAGGTCGTGCCGAACCGTGATGTGTTGTCTCAAGATGTAGTAACAAGTCCTCGTCGGTCGCCGTTCCGACAATCGCGGTGGAAAGCGATTCGTGGCGACCGCCCGCAGGATACTTGTGGATAGCGCGCGCCTCTTCGCGCTCGCGCCGAGTGCCGTATGGATCGCCCGATTTAGCAAGTGCCGGTAGTGCAGCTGTCTGTGGTGAACGACCCTGCAACATGCCTTGAAAACGAGGGTCGAGTTTGCCGATGTCATGAAACAGGCCGGCTTGAGTATAGGTTTCTATCGGAAGACTGCACCCTTTCGCAAACTCGCGCGCGAAGGCCGCAACTCCTCTACTATGATCCTCTAAAGTGATTTTTCGATTGGGCGCTTCGAACGATTCATCATCTTCCAGAAAGGTCGGGTCGTACTGGTATAGTCGCTTCTTGCTTGTGACCACGAATCCGCCCAGTGGGTGCGGTAGGGTATTGCGATTCTTGCGATTCTTGAGATGTTCAATCGCCAGCGTTTCAACCAACGATGAAGTCTCAGAGGGAACATTATCGCCCAAGCTCGTGAATAGATCGTTCTGCGCCTCGCTTGTTGTTGCAACCGTCCGTGACAGTCCTTCGATCACTTTAGTCAAGTTTTTCTCAAACTCGTCGTCGTCTTTGTCGAGAAGCGAGAAATCTATATCCTTCCGCAGAGCTGGTGTAAGCCGGAGAATCGCCTTATCGCGCGAGCGTTGAAATGCTTCTTCGCCGTAGTCGGCAAGAGGCTCTGGGAAATCTCCTAGTGCTTCTAGACCTAAAGCCGATGTGGGAACAACATACGTAGCGTTAGGCCGAACCTGGCCCGGATTTCCAATTACCTTAGTTCCTTTTTTTATTGGCCCCTTCCAACACAATGCCTGACGGCCGCCCCCCTCCCCAATTTCTTCATCCTGCACAGATTCGCCTTCCACATCGCCGGACTCGTCCTTCGGGCTTTCTTCTGACAGCCATTTGCGGAACACGTTGATACGGACTGGAACAGCTTCGGACGAAGATGGTGGACACAGGGCGACAATCTCGGCCCATTTAGCGGAATCGTCGCCGAGGTCGCTTCGAAAGACAACTTGTACGTCGGGCATACCCGCTCGCGGGCCATGTAAGTATAAGGCCGGGTCGGGGTCGGGTATTGGGATTGGATTCGTCTGCACCCAGCAATCAAGGTGCGCGGGGAATAGCACAGGCGCGTCGAGCGATGGCGCGTTGAGTGCAGAAAATTGCTCTGCGGACATTGTCTTTGTGTATTCGCGCATAGCGGCAATGCCAAAATCAACAGTCCCGACAGTTGCCTGAGAACTGAGCCATTTCCACGTGTTCGCTAGGCTATCGCCATATATAGGATCAGCCTCAAGCGGATCTTCTTCAGGTTCTTGTTGATCGGCGCGGACCACAATGACGGCTTTGGCTTCCGTCCGAGCGGCAACCCGGTTGAGACGGCCGAACCGTTGACGTAGCGCATCGAGACTGGCGCACTCACTTACCAAAGCGTGGAAGTCAAAATCGGCGCCGACCTCAAGGCATTGTGTCCCGACTACAAATTGCGGAGGTTTGCCCTTTGAATTAGAAAGTAAGGGCTTCAATTTTTCTTCAAAAATACGATCCCGGTCAATAGGGCGCATCCTTCCGGTGAGGAGGACAGCATCTAATTCTTTTGCCAACAATCTCGCGCTTGAAACACGATTGACAATAATGCCAACCGCCGTGAAATCCTTAGCGAGTTCGCGGGCTTGGTTTACTAATTCCTTAACTAATTCAACTTGTGCCTTTTTTCCTGTGGCTTTCTGCGCAACGACTAGCATCGTGGGTTTGCTGGCGGCAATGCGCGGCCCCAGTATCTTATGCGCTCGGTCGTCAGGTCCGTCGCGCAGAATCATCGGCGGTTCGGCAGGTCTCTCCGCCAATCGCTGCACCTCAGCCCGTTCGATATCAACGTTCGGCGTAGCCGTGAGTGTCACGAAACGAAACGGTGCGCGTCCGTCCTCATCGCCCCAAGTCCGAAATTTTTCGACCGCCTGCATTGTTTGATCGAATGGCTTTGAACAATGGGCTTCGTCTAGCAGGATAAGGGAATCGTTGCCGACCAGACCCGCGTGGATTGGTCTCATTGAACCGGACACGCCGTAGCCACGGAACAACAAACGGCTGCCGACTTGATCGACAGTTGATGCAATAAGTGTCGGCTGCAAAGGTGACCGGGCCCACGCTGTCTCGCGGTACATACCGCCGCGCAACGCGTAAACGTCGAGTGGACGGGATTCAATCCACTTAACGTCTTCATTTGCCACCTCTTTCCAAAGTTTCGCTCTTGCCTGCAGATTATTAGCCGCCTTGAGTATTGCGCGTCGAAGACTGAGGAGTCGATCTTGCTCGTTGACAGTAAGACTAAGCCATCCAGGATTGCCGATTTCGCGAAGATTGTCTGCTACTTTACGGAGAATTCCGTCCGATGCGCCGTCAAGCCGCGTTTGAAGATTTTCGCCATGCATATAGGCTTGATCAACGACAATCCGGCGGTCGACCACGAAGAAAGTCCGCCGTGCCGCGTTCTTCGCCCCACACGCTAGCGCGAACACCGCAATATCAATGCAAGTCGTCTTGCCCGCAGCCGTAGGAACAGCGATGGCGCGCGGCCAATTTCCTGCACAGACACTTGCTGCAAGCCGTAATTGCCAGGGGAAAGGTCCAAAATCAGGGTCGTCCGTTTTACCATGAACCGCTTTGTAGAAATCACTGAATTGGTTGGCATTGAATATAGTCATTGCGGATTCTCCTGTTCTTGAAGCGGACGACAGACGCCAAAGCCGGCATAGCGGCCAGCCCCGATGAGCACGGGGCCGCGAACTGGTACGCCGAATTGGACGACGGCGTGAGTAAAAGGCCGTGGCGGTTTGCCATTCATTGGCGCCTTAACGTGGAAGGAACGCGAATGCGGCACTCCAGAAAATGCGGGGGCCAAGCTCGCGCGCGCAGATATCGGGCGGGGATATCCAGCATCCACACAGGCCTTAGCAATCACTTCTTCTGGGCTCAACCGGCGGCGCGGGAACTGCGGCAAAATCAAAGGAGTAACGGTCGCCCAGATGTCGGCAGGCCTTGTCCATATATGAGGGTTCAGCTGCAGTTGACGCTGTGGAAAGGGACGTTGATCGATTTCCAACTGGATTTCGCCAACAGCCTGTTTGCGAGTTGGAGTCTGTATTCGTAACCGCAGAAATCCCACGCCGTTGGCGGCGACATTATCGTCTTCGTTATGGCGCGAAAGCAGTTCGAACAGCGCCTGCGAGTCGGGCTGCGGAAATTCAGAGGGCAAAGCGATCGCCACACCAAGTAAGCGGCCATCCGCATACTTGTAATCGACAAAGCCAAGCGGCAAGTAAGCAGGCCTGCGTGATTTGCTCGGTGACCCATCTGCAGCATGGCCGGATAACCATTCGGGTGGATTCGGACCATGTCGGCTCATCAACGTGTTGCGAATTGCCTCGGCGATCATTCCCGATGACTCCAACCCGAGCTTGCAACCATCTACTCTTCGAAGCACAATAATTGCAGGATCGAAAGGACCGTCGACGGGCTTGACTGAATTTTCTTCCTTTCGTCGCGCGTAACCTTGCCACATTGATGGAACGGGTCGCAAGCCTGCGTCGAATCGATTTTTCAGGTACGCGATTCGACCCGCGCCGAAGATGCGAAGGTTATGCGTCGCAACCCCCTCTGTGGGGAACAAGTCGGGCGCTGATTGCACCTCGTCCGACTCAATCCACATACGGACCGGTGTTGCCGAATGGCCGAGATAGGTTACCTGGCTGCACAAGGCTTCAAGGGCCGACCGTAAGTTATCTGGCAAATCCACTTCCCAGCGCAAAAAGAAGGTCGGGTCGGCAGGGACAACAGCAGGGTAGCTTCGCGGTTGCCGTCCTCGGCCAAAGGGCATACCGCCCATTGGCGTCTCTGCCTTTCCTTTCTTGCCAATTGGCGATGCGCTATCGTTGACTGGCACATAACTGATGTAGGGTTCGCGCACCGATGCATCCTTGCATACGCGCATCTGAGGAAGAGGCAAAGTCTCCAACCATTCAAGAGCAGCACGCCCGTTGGCTTGTTCGCCGTTCTCTCCCCATGCGGCGACCATTGCCATGAAGACGCGGTCCGGATGCGGGGGCCACTCCGGTTGTTCCCGGTTGTCCCAACGCGTCATGATCGCCCGGCCCATTAGAAAATTAACGCCAAGTGCGAACATCATTCACCGCCTTCCGTCGCTTCAGCCGCGGCTAACTCCATGCTCTTCTTCACCAGTGTCGTGAGGTCATCCGTCGGCGTCAGAATGATTTCCTCTTTGTGGAACGGCAGTTTCACTTTCGCGCAAGCCGCAACCGCCTCTTTGTAAATGTTTAGCGCCTGTTCCTTGGTTAATTCGAAGAATTCCGGGTCAGCGCCAGGGCGACCTAAAAGTTCCCAGCACACTGCATCCTTCGCTCGCAATATGCAGCGTGAGCGCAAATCATATCCCGATTCGACTGCCAGCGTTGCAGCAAGCAAAGCTAGAGCGGCGAGATATGTCCGCGCCGCGATATCTGTTTCGGCAATGCTGCGATCACCCGGCTTGACAGGGAATCGCAATCGTCGCAAAGCGGGCAATGAAAGAACGGTGGTCTGTTCGGCGTAGTCGATGGTGAATCCACCATCGCTAATTGAGGGGGTCACGTTGCCGTGATTTGCCTCGGACGGTTTGCCATCTTTGCCGAGTTTTACGGACTTGCCTTTTTCCTTGAGCGCCTGTTTTTCATCGAGAGTCCATCCCTCCTTTGCCTTATAGAGCAATCCCGAGTTCACTCGAATATTAAGCGGGTCAATGCGACTGCTTGTCTTCACTCCTGGGACCGAATTGATTCCGATGATTTCGGAGACGATCGCGCGAGCGAATTTTACTCCTAGCCCGCCCCGAGGTCCCGTCGAATCCCACACGCCAAAAACGAGCGCCGTCGGGCAGTGCTCTAAAAGCGGAGTCGAGTAGTCGAGGCTGACTTCGTCGATCTTTCTGCCCACTTCGGACTGCCGGAACTTCGTGCGGGCGGTCCCGTAAAGACTGTCGCGCAGTATCGCATCCGCCATTCGATGTGGTGCTTGGAGACTGGTGACTTTGCGGACACCGGGATGGTTGACCGCAGTGAAGTCAGTTGAGATCACCGGCAACTCGATCTCATTCGCTGCCCACGCTTCTTGAAGAGCTAGCTCCATCCGGTTCGCTTGGGAAGCAACGGAATCGAGAAGAACGCATGGGAGTGTTACGCCACTGATAATACGTTCCTCCGTCGCGTATTTTCCTCCTTCGTACGTTGGCGGAAAAACCTTCGGGCTCACCGGCTCGAGCCTAAGTGACAAACGGAACGCGGCGGCTGTTCCGGAAATGGCGGCTTTCAAAGTTTCGTAGGTGAATGCTTTTGGAAAGGCGGGCATTAGCAACTCCTTGTTTAATTGCGATCAAACCGTTAGAGAGATGTATTATTAAATTTGGCGCTAGCGTCAAATAAAATACCAGATTTTTTTTGTGGACATTGGGCCGCGTTTACATAAAAAAAGACCATCCTGCGGCGTTGACGCGCTACAGGATGGTCCGTTTTGACACCCGGCTTGCGGTGTCGTGTGAGTGCCGAAGCACTCTGCCGATATGGCATTGGTAGAGTATTGGACTCTCACGCTCATCGCAAGCCTCTTCTCTAAAGGAGAAAGGTTATGAGTGGAACTACCGGTCATCCGTGTCCTAAGTCCGGAATCTGGCGTTGTAATACATGCCGTTCCCACGAAATTGCGTTGTCTAAGGGCGAGACATTCCCGCCATGTCGCGACTGCAACAAAGCTGTAACGTGGACCCTGGTTCGCCCGACTAACCCTTGAACGATAAACGTTTGATAAATGCGGTTTATCGAAGTGCGAGGTCAGATCCGCACAGGGCAGTTTTAACTGCTCCGTGCGGCTAAATTTAAGCGAGAGATGGATCAGTTCATTTGGCGCTGAAGCGCCCCTCTTTCCACGGCTTAGATGCCGTGGCCCCATTGAAGCAGCGTTTGCCATCGCTCGGCAAACGCCTTTTTCATTTCTCGCCCGATCTTAATCGCCTAAGCTAGTTGAACGCAAAGTCCGTTGCGGTTAATTAGGGCGAATTATGGAAATAGATTTACCGACGGTGGGCGTTGGGCAGATGGAGAGCGGGTGGTCGGTGCGATCTTGAATACGGCAAGCGGTCGAAGGAGAATACGACGAACGCGATGATCGCCAAGTTTTGAGCGAGCGACCTGGTTTAGTCTGCGTTTCCGCGAGTCTGCGGAAGCCTACGAGTCGCGGCGAAACGAGCAAGCGAGACGCTTGCCTGTTCCGAGATCTGAACATTTATCGCGGTCTCATCGCCTTTTTGGAGCGAACATGACAACCGTCTCGGCAATCGAATTCAGCGAACGTGCGCCGAACTGCTCGAAAGCGTTGCAGCCGGCGAAACGGTAGTCGTCGAACGCAACGCAAGCCGATCGCTCGCCTGACGCCGGAAAAGATTGGCGAGTCATCGTCATTGGCGTCGGTCGATCCACCAAAGCCGCGAGCGGGTCGGAAGTGAAGCGAAATTCGGGGCATCGTCGAACATCCCCTTTGTGGTGAAGATGCGCAGCGGTGGATTTCGCGAACGCGGGGCGAATCAGACGAGTGCAACGGGTTCTTGACCAACGATATCGATCTACGACGCGTAACGGGGATCACGGTTCTTATGCTGGATGATTGGAGCTTTGATGGCCATAGAACTCAAGGAATTCTTGCCGACGCACAAGACGAAGAAATTCGTATCGACGCCGCATTACATTCCGAGTGGCGACTATTTAACGTTTTATCTACGGGACGAGCGCTGTTACGCTGAGCGCGTGGACGACATCTTAACCGTCTACCGGTCGATAGTTGGTAGGGATTTTGTCGGTTGTGAGATCAAAGGGGTGCAGAGGATTCTCGACGCGGCCAGCTCGTTCGGCGTGCATTTAAGTGCGGGAAAGTTGACGCTTGGGTTCCTCTTCCTGGTCGGCATGACATTGACGAACGACGAATCACAACGTCACTTTTATTACGAACTCAAAGACATGGTAAAGGACATTGCCATTGATGACTTACACCTCGTTTGAAACGGCTCTGGTCGCCTGAGAGTCTGCGTTTCGCGCGAGTCTCCGGAAGCCTACGACTCGCGGCGAGACGAGCAAGCGAGACGCTTGCTCTACGGGCTCGCGTTGAACTAGGACGCGAGGGCTTTGAGCATACGGGAGCAACAAATATGGAAACACCGCAAATTGTCAGCGATCCGCGAATTCTGATGGGGAAGCCCTGTGTGGCGGGGACGCGGATCAGCGTTGAGTTGATTCTGGAAAAGTTCGGCGCGGGGAGAGTTTCGAGCAATTGCTCAAGGCGCACCCCCGGCTATCGCGCGAGGCCATTCTGGCAGCGTTGCGGTTTGCCGCACAAAGAATCGGCAGCGAACGACCTGCGCAAGTTGCGTGATATCAACCTAGAGTTCAAAAGCTTGTGATGGAGTTTGCTCCGCAAATGACCCTGTTTGCAGACGAAAGCGTTGACCAACCCATCGTGGAACGCCTACGACAAGCCGGCTATGTCGTGTCGGCGGTTGCCGAGATTTCACCCAGTATCGTAGACGATGAAGTATTACGTCTGGCGAATGAGCAGTCCGCGATTCTCGTTACGGCAGACAAAGATTTTGGTGAAATGGTGTTTCGTGAAGGGAAGAATGCCGGCGGCATCGTGCTGCTTCGCTTCGGTGGTTTGTCCGCAGGCCTCAAGGCGGATATCGTCAGCCGAGCGTTTGCCGATCACGCCGCTGAATTCCCGGTGCATTCGTGGTGGTCGAGCCAGGTAAGATTCGGATCCGGCCGCTGGAAGCATCAAAAACCTAGAGTATTAGCACTATGCCAGTGTTCGCGCGAGTCTGCGGAAGCCTACGATTCGCGGCTAAACGAGCAACTATGACGAGCAAGCGAGACGCTTGCTCTACGGGCTCGCGTTAAGCGGGGGCGATGTTTAAGCGTGCGCGGGTTTCGGCACGATTACGGTTCTCAGGCGGTCAGGGTGGATGCCGTTGGGAAGGTGGACCATCCACTGCCGCTGATTGCCATCGATAGATAAGGAGATTTCCGCGTCGGCCGGCGCGTGTTCAACGGGATTTCGCAGAATTAAATAATCCGGTCCCAAATGGGAGATCGGCAGGATGTGCCCGTTTACCGCCAGGCTCATTTGGACGTCGGCGGAATGTCCATAACTAGTTTTCTTGGGAGCCTGCATGAGTGTCGTCCCCGAAATTGTAAATAGAGTCGAAGCCTATTGTGGTCGCAAGGGGTTGCTCCTTGTCGATCGACTCGGTTTCGGTGTTCATGGTAGCGTATTCACTGCCTTCGCACGAGTCTCCTGAAGCTTACGACTCGCGGCGAAACGAGCAAGCGAGACGCTTGCTCTACGATGTTACTCACTTCACTTTGCTTCGCTCACCCAGATATTGCGGAAGACGAGGGGGTCGCCGTGCCATTGGAGGTGGAGGGGACCGGGTTTGTCTTCTTCTTTTTGTCCGCCCGGAGTTGGGCCCTTCAGCTCGATGGCATCTTGAATGATCACGCCGTTCTGTTTCACGGTTACTTTGGCGGGCTTGGTCTTTTTGCCCTCGGCATCGAACTCGGCGGCGGTGAAGTCGATGTCGTAAGTTTGCCAGGTCAGCGGCGGGAAGCACATATTTACTTTCGGCGCATATTGGGTGTAGAAGCCGCCGCACTCGTTGTTTTCGCCTTTCAGGCCGAAGCTGTCGAGGATTTGGAGTTCGTAACGATTCTGGAGATATAGGCCGCTGTTGCCGCGCTGTTGGCCGTTGGAGTTGGGCATCCAGGGGAGGCGAAACTCGATGTGCATCTGGAAGTTTTTGAACTCCGCCTTGGTGAGGATGTTCTTGCCCGGCGTGCAGGCGAGGAACTTTCCATCGGAAAGCTCGACGATTTGAGCGTTGCTCCACTTCTCGAGATCGTCCCGGCTACCGAAGAGCACGATGGCCCCTTGAGCGGGTTTGGCGTCCAGCGTCGGGCTCTTGCGTATGACTCGCTTCAAGACGGATTCGACGTTCATGTCGTTCTTGATTGTCAGCTTGCCGTTCTCGATGCTGCCGGTGAAATTCTTAGCAGTGAAAGTTACCTTGCCCTCCTCGGTCTTGGCAGTTAGAGGAATGGTCGTCTTGCCATCCCAGCGGGCGCCGGGCAGGCCGCCGACGAGAATGCACCGGCAAACTCTCCGCCGCCGCGGGCGATCACTTGCACGCCAACTTTATGCGGACCTTGGTCCAGCACCATTTCGCCTTCGTATTCACCTTGGATGGCGAAATCGGGATCCTTGGCGGCTTCGATCGGTTCGCGCAGGGCGATACGCGGCAGGCTCTTCGGCTTGGCCGGTTGCTTGTCTTGGGCCGCTATAGGAGCAGCAATCAAAAGGAGGAGAGCAAGATGACGCATGAGATGATTCCTCGAAGCGGTTTGCTTGAATGGAAATTGAGCACTGGCCGGGTGGACTTATATTCGCCAAGATCAATGTCATCGTCAATGGGCTGAACCCGCTCAATCGCATACTAACCCGAAGTGTAAACGAGGGAGCGACCAACACCCTCGTTTACACTTCGGGTTAGTGTGATGAGACGAGCACCTGTCCACCCTGGTAAACAGACTCCCGCAATGCTCACCATAGCCGGCACGGAGATCGAAGCCACATTCGCGGAAGCGTTTCCGATGACGGCCGCGCGGGTCATCGTAACGGCGGCGACTCCCGCGTGGGCGCTGACAGCGGGAACGGTCGCGACCGGCTATGCCGCTTCGGTGATCGGATGCGATGCCGAGGCGGGCATCGAGCGGGTTCTCTCGCCTGCTGAAACACCCGATGGCAGGCCCGGCGTTTCGCTCTTGTTCTTCGGCTTCAGCCGCGACGGTCTGCAGAAGGCCGTGGTGAATCGCGTGGGCCAATGCATCCTCACTTGTCCCACAACGGCTTGCTACAATGACATGCCGATCGACAAAGCACGTGCGATACGAATCGGCGGCGCTTGCGCTTCTACGGCGATGGCTGGCAAACGAGCAAGCTGCTTGCAGGCAGGCGTTTCTGGCGCATCCCGGTCATGGATGGCGAGTTCGTGTGCGAAGACATGTTCGGCACAATCAAAGGCGTGGCCGGCGGCAATTTCCTGATCTTGGGCGAAACGCAAGCGCTTGCACTCCAAGCGGCCGAGAGGGCGGTTGCCGTCATTCGTACGCTGCCGGGGGTCATCATGCCTTTCCCCGGCGGCATCGTGCGCAGCGGCAGCAAGGTCGGCAGTCGCTATAAAAAGCTGAAGGCGAGCACGAATGAAGCGTACTGCCCGACGCTGAAAGGCATCGCGCGACAAACCGCTTTGCCCGAAGGGGTTTCGGCCGCCTACGAGATCGTGATTGACGGCGTCGATCTGCAATCGGTTGAAGAGGCGATGCGGCAAGGCATCCACGCCGCTTGCGGAGTTGGCATTCGTCGGATCAGCGCCGGGAATTACGGCGGCAAGCTCGGGCCGTTCCATCTGCACCTGCACTCTTTGTTCAGGAGCGCAACAATGAAGAGGCGCTTTTCGTGGGGCATCGCAATCTCCTTCGCGATGGCTCACCTGCTGCTGACTGTCGCGCTCGGCCTCGTGGTGTTGATAAGGGCGCTGGCACATGGCCTTGGCGATTTTGCCACCATGTTCAGTCGCAACAAGCCGGTCGTTCACGATCCGACTATTTACGAGATTGTTTTCCGCATCTTGATCTTACCGGCCGATCGACTCCTGACTCTAATGGGTCATCCGGAACAGCAATGGATGATCTTCCTGGTGATCGTGCTGAACAGCCTTTGTTGGGGCATTGCCGTCGCGGGCATCATCGCGCTGTTTCGGCGGAGAAGAGTTGATGCAAGGTCTGCCGCCCTCTTCGTCGATAACCCGGAGGATGACTATGCTCCGATTCGTCCCCAAGACCGTTGATGGCATCCCACTGGAAGTCGATGCGCTCACTCCCAACCAACTCGCCGGCAAGACGCTTGACGAAATCTCACGGCTCCCTGTTTACGACGGCAACCGCGAGCGAGCAATTGGCGACGTTTTTCAAGTTTCGGGAGATGCGACCGATGGTTGCATCGAGATCGATGGCGATTGTTCGCGCATCAAGGGCCTGGGCAAGGGCATGTCATCCGGCTCTCTTATCATTCGCGGCAACGCGGGAATGCATTGCGGCGCCGAGATGACAGGCGGCCGGCTCGAAGTTCATGGCAACGCCTCCGACTGGCTCGGCGCGGAGATGCGCGGCGGCCTGATTCACGTGCATGGCAACGTCGGCAACTCGACTGGCGGCGCTATCGAGGCGCCCCCAAAGGAATGCGCGGCGGCACAATCCTCATCGAAGGAAACGCCGGCCATGAACTCGGCGCGAACATGCGCCGAGGCCTTATTGCGATTCGTGGCCAATGCGGTGAAATGGCCGGCCATGCCATGGTCGCCGGAAGCATCTTTGCGTTCGGAGGCATTGGCATCCGACCCGGCGCCGGGATGAAACGCGGCAGCATTGTCGTGTTGCACGGTTCCGCTGAAATCTGCCCAACCTTCCGTTTCGATTGCGACTATGAGCCGGTTTTCCTGCAACTCTATTTCAAGCAACTGGCGGCAATGGGATTTACGGCGAGCTGTTCCCCGAAGAAGTTCCGACGTTTCAGCGGGGATTTATTGACGCTTGGTAAGGGTGAGATTTTAGTGGCCGTGTGAGAAGAATTAGTTGCGTTCTCTTCCCGTAGCGGAAGTCGTCCGACTTCCGCAGAACGAAGCGGAAGTCTAGCGAGGCTTCGCCTCAGACCAACGGGAAGTTTCTAAGCACCAGAGAGCCAATGTCAAATCGAAATCCGTCAGCCACCGATTAAACACGGACGAAACACGGATAAATCAATCATCCGATGGCGTGCTCGACGACCCGCCTTGATGAAAATTCTTAGATTTTATCCGTGTTCGTTCAGTGTTCCATCCGTGGCTAAATGGCTTTTGCTCGATTGAACGCTTATCTAAAACTTGACTCATGCACGTTGAGTTTTTTTGGATAAGTAACCTAGCGACTTCCGTTACGCTGCTGACTCGGAAGTCTAACGACTTCCGCTACGTTCGCAGCTTCGAAGGAACATGGCGCTGTAGCAGCGTAATAGGTCAGCTATTTCGCAATTCTTTCAAAATTCCCATCGCCCTTGCATTGACAAGCAGAGCGAATACCCGACAATGGGCTCACGCCATCTCTGAAGTCAACGATAAGGCGTTGCAATCGATACGTTTTCGTGTCGAGTCGTTCTTGGGGAATTCGATTCTAGTGCCGGGCCGGCCGATCGTTCGAAGTGCGGATCGGCCAAGACTCATCATTTAGCACTCTTTGAGAGGTCCGGTCCATGTTCCGTTCCACAACGCGCCTGCTCGGCGCAATGGTCGTTTTGCTCGGCATCGCGGCGCTCGTTCCCTTGGCTTATTCGCAAGCGATCAACCCTCAGCCGGTATTCCGCCCCACTTTCCCGCAACGGCAAGCTGTTCCGAACGTCCTTAATGTTAACCCCGGTATGATCCAGGACTTAGCTAACGGCGGTCAGGGCCAAAACATTCAGGGCGGTAACATTGGCAACCAAGGCGGCTTCGGAGTCGGCGGTATTGGTGGCATCGGCGGCGGCAATCGCGGCCAAGGCGGCTTCGGCGGACAAGGTGGATTCAATTTCGGCGGCGGGCAAGGCGGCTTCGGCGGACAAGGGGGGTTTGGTGTCGGCGGAATCGGTGGCATTGGCGGTCAGCAGCAGGGCCAACAGCAACAGGGCCAAAGCGTCATCGGCGCTACCGGCGCTGTCGGCGGCGGCGTATTTCAGTTCAACCAGATTCATTCCGGTTACATTGGCGGCGGCCAGTTGATGCAACAGCAACAAGGCTTCGGACAACAACAATTTCAGGGTGGCCAGGGCGGCTTCGGCGGCGGGCAGGGCGGCTTCCAAGGCGGCTTCGGCGGGCAGGGCGGCTTCCAAGGTGGCTTCGGCGGCGGTTTCCAAGGTGGATTTGGCGGCGGTCAACGCGGCCGTAATGGCAATTTTGGCGGTGGAGGATTCGGCGGCGGAGGCTTCGGCGGCGGAGGCTTCGGTGGCGGTGGTTTTGGCGGCGGCGGCAAACCCGGCTTCAATGGCTTCACCGGGCTTTAATCGTCTCGATGGGCGCCCATTTCGAAATTCATCTGCCGAACCCGCGATGCCCTAATCGCGGGTTTTTCGTTTTCTGCGCAAGTTTCGACATCAGACGCGTTCCTTGTCCATTGATGTTTTGGTTGCTTTCCCTTCTTTTGTAGCCGTTCGATCGAGACAACACCATGTTCCCAACCTCCTGCCGTGCCCTTACTGCGACCGCCCTGCTACTTGGGTTCGTTTCCGCCATAGCGGTCGTCGAACGCGTGCAGGCTCAGCCAGCACCGGCTAGACCATTACGACCCGCGCTGCCGCCCCACCCTGCCCCGACGCCAAAGGCGCCAGCGGCTAACATGGTCCGCACCATGCCGCAGGTCGGTTCAGGCTATACAGGGAACATGTCCGGAAGCTCCTTCAATAACAACTTTAATTCGTTTAATTCCAGTTCGATGCCCATGCCCTATTCGAACATGAACAACAACGTGAGCACCTGGAACTCATTCACTCCCTATGGCCCATCGGCAGTGTTCAACCCGAACGGCAACTTCGGCATGCAGCCAAACGGGTTCAACAATCCCAATTTCGGCAATGGCTTCAACAACAACGGCGTTAACTGGAACGGTCCTTGGAACGGCGTCAGAGTCCAGAATGGCTTCGGCTGGAACGGCAACAACAACTTCAACGGCATGCCCGTGGGCGGTTTCGGGCCGGGCAACGGTTTCCAAGGAAATCCTGGCGGTTTCAACAAGGGCGGTTTCAACGGCATCAACGGCCTTTAGTCTCTTCCGTCGGCGCCTCAAAATTTATACAGGTGCGCCAACGGATTCTGGCGAGCGGCGCGGCGTAAGCCTGCCGTGGTTCCGAACCCACGGCGGGCTTACGCCGCGCCGCTCAGAATTGCCAGTAAAAGTTGGTGCACCCAATTTATACGTTGCCGTAGACTTGCCCGTGCATGTCTGCGGCATTTTCGTTATCATTTCTCCACTCGCCGTCGACAGTGCTGTTAAGACTTGTTCAGCAAGCGCAAAGGAAGGCCGATGCCAAGTTTCACTGATTCTAATTCCACATCATCCTTGCCCTACTTCGGTCTTGCCATCAGTAGCGGCCTACTACTCTACGCCAGCTTTTTCCCGTTGAATCTGGGCTTTCTAGCCTGGATCGCGCTTGTGCCGATGCTGTTTCTGTTGCACGCCCCTCTACGGCCTCGGCAGCGATACGTTGCGATTTTTGTCGGCGGGCTCGCGTGCTACCTCCCCGCTATCCAATGGATGCGCGTGGCTCACCCGGCCATGTATGCAACTTGGATTCTTCTTGCTTTAATGTGTTCGCTCTATGTTGCCCTCTCCTTTTGGTTGATTCGAGTTCTCGAGCGCAGGCATGTTCCAACATTTGTTGTGCTGCCCTTCGTCTGGGTTGGTTTTGAGTACTGGCGCGCCAATTTCCCAACCGGCTTCTCCTGGCTTGCATCGCTCGGCTTGCAGAGCCGCATCGGCTTTAACTGGTACTTCCTAGGCTACACGCAACACGACTTTCTACCGATCATTCAGATCTCGGATATCACCGGGGTTTATGGCGTTTCATTTTTGGTCGCGATGGTCAACGGAGCGATCTATCTCTGGGTCCGAAAATTGGTTTCACCCGCATCCTATCGAAATCCTTGGCTCGCCACCGCCGTTGCCTCACTGGTCTTTGCCGGCGTCTATATGAAAGGAATTAGCGATCTCGGACATGCTTCTTTTGACGTTGGGCCGCGCGTTACATTGTTGCAAAGCAACCTGCCGCAATCGGTAAAGATGGAAGCTGGTTCCGAGGTCATCACTCATCTCAGAGAGTTGCTGACTCAAGCCATTCCTGCAAAGGGAAAAAGCGTTCCCGATCTGCTCGTCTGGCCTGAAACTACCTGCATGGAAACCTGGTTCGACGTAGCCGATGGCGTGAAACGGTTGGAATCTCCCATTCCCTGGCAACAAGGGATGGTCGGCGGCGAGCTGTTCGCCCAGCAAATGGCTGAGATATGGCAATGCAATCAGTTGCTCGGTTTGAATGCAGTCGAATGGGAGCCCGACGGCACCGTCTGGAAATACAACACCGCCAAACTCATCTATAAGAACGGCAAGCCAGCGCCGGACAACCCAAACAAACTGCTGTATGGCGGTCCGCGCTACGACAAAATGCACCTCGTTCCTTTTGGCGAGTATGTGCCGCTGGGCCGAACCTTCCCGTGGATGCGTTCGTTCACGCCTTATTCACACGAATATAGCTGCAAGCCGGGCGAGCATTGGACGCGTTTCCCGCTGCCCGTCGGCAATAAGACCTATCAATTCGGCTGCATCATCTGCTACGAGGATTCCGATCCGAGCCTTGCTCGCCGTTACGTGCATAACTTGCAAGACGGTCCCGATGTAGATTTCCTAGTGAACATTTCCAACGACGGCTGGTTCAACGGAACCGAAGAACACGAAGAGCACCTAGCTATCTGCCGTTTTGCGCGGTTGAATGTCGGCGTTCGATTGTCCGGGCTGTGAACATGGGTATATCGGGAATCATCGACAGCGACGGCCGCGTTGTAAAGATCCCGGGCGCCAGTTGGGCGGAGTCCGTCAAGATCGCGACGGTGGTGACGGGCGATGTACCGATCGATCACCGCCCATCGCTCTATGCACAGATGGGCGACTGGTTGCCGCTCGCCTGTTGGGGATTCGTACTCGGTTCGTTGGTGTTCGCCGGGGTTCGTCGCCAGCGGCTTCGTGCTCTGCCGTCGCCGGAGGCGAGCCGAATTGCGTGAGCAACCGGGTGGCCCTGCCCGGAACTCTAACGAGTTCCGCTACGCAACCAGACGTAGCGGAACTCGTCAGAGTTCCGGCAGAGCGAGCCCGAACCGGAACTCTAACGAGTTCCGCTACCTATCTTCTTGCGAACACCCGGCGTGCCCCCAAAATTATCTTCAACAAAATGCAAAAGTGCGAAATTTTTGTTCGTTTTCCCACGATTTAATTGGAAAGTACCTTCCGGAAATATTTCCAGAAGGCACTCTGCTTTCAACGACGAAGAGGTGGGTTTCGCAATGCCTTCACCAACCCTACAAAACATTAGCCTGTTGCCATGTCCATAGCGTGGCTACAGGCCTCCCGACTTGTGGGAGCCATCATCCGACTGCTTACGCAATTCGGCTCGCCTAAAGCAACCGTCGCCGCAGGCCTGTCAGCGTGTTACGCTTCATACTAGCTTAGGGGCGCTTGAAATCGAATTTTCTTTCGCTCGTTGCAACGATTCTAGCCTCCTCAACCCAAGCAAAACTTCATGACTTCGCCGAGTGCATCAACCGATTCTGGCGAGCGGCGCGGCGTAAGCCCGCCGTGATTTCGAAACCACGGCGGGCTTACGCCGCGCCGCTCGCCAGAATTCCCAGAATCCGTTGGCACTCCCCGCCAGCTTCCATTGGTGGGTCTGAATCCTCGCTTGCTTCTTTACTACTCGATGGCTATGAGGCGGCCTTCCACCGCACGAGGGGCTATCGATGCGCGGCAGTCGGGGAACCATCTTCCGAGCCATCGCCGTTTCGCTGCTTTGCCACGGCTTGGCGGCGATCATCTATCTATTATGTCTTCCCAGCCGCGAGCGCGCGCAAAGATCGCAGCGGTGGACACGATCCTTCCGTACGAGTTCAATACGTCGGAAAGTGAATCCGACGAGCCGACGCCGATCCGAGCAGTCGCCATCTCGGAACCGCCGGCCGCGCTGCCTCAAAACCTCGCCGACAAAACTTCCGCTCAGCCCGATTTGAAAGCATTACCCAATACGGGCGCCGGGAATCCGATAGCACAGACGGCGGCCGTGGTGTCGAAGAAGCCGCCAGCGGTTCCGCTGCACGGCAAGCTGACGACAGCGGGCTTTTCGATCGTCTATGTTTTGGACCGTTCGGGCAGCATGGGTCAGGGGAAAAAGCTGGTCCATGCGGTCAATATTTTGAAAGAGTCGTTGCATCAGCTCGGCCCGCAAGTTTCATTTCAGATTGTCACCTATGATAAGCAGGCAACCGTGTCGCGTTTGCACAACAAGCTGGAACTGGCGCCGGCCGAGCCTGCGACGATTGCCGAAGCCGGACGATTATTGGATGGCCTAGTGGCCGAAGGAAGCAGCCGCCATGTCGAGGGCTTGCGCGCTGCGTTGAGTCTGCATCCGAATGTCGTGATCTTGCTGAGCGATGCAGGCGATTTGACCGCCCAAGATGTGAAACAAATCCGCCAGTGGAACTATAGCCGTGCCGCCATTCATGCGGTGCTGATCGGCGCCACCGATTACGAGGGAGTGGTGTCGCTGCGCGAATTGACCGGCGCGATCGACTTCACTTTATCTCGATGCCAAACCAGGAACCGCCGGCGCCGTAAACCAGCCTTGGCCTTCTTCGATCAATATCTGTTTCATTGCATCGATCCAGGCGGGATGATCGTTCAGACAGGGGCACGCGTACAAAATTTCGCCGCCCGCCTGCTTGAAATGTTCCGATGATTCATGGCCTATTTCATCAATTGTCTCCAGACAATCGACAGTAAACCCGGGTAGAGCCACAAACACTTTTCGGATGCCCCGCTTCGCTAGCTTAGTAAGCACATCATCGGTGTAGGGCTTGAGCCAGGCGCTACGGCCGAAGCGCGACTGATAGGTTTGCGTCCAACGCTCTCGGGGAAATCGCAACCGCTCTTGAAGGCCGCGCGTCGTGCGAACAACGTGAAGCGGGTAAGGATCGCCCTTTTGCGCATACGACTGCGGGATGCCGTGGAAGCTGTAGATGTAGTGTTCTGGCTCCCAGGGGAGTCTGCTTAGATTCTCGCGAATGATTGAAGCCATCGCGTCCAGGTAAGCAGGGTGTTCGTAGTAAGGGGGCACAATTCGCAAGGCCGGGACGCGACGTATTTTCATCAACGCGGAGAAAAGAACGTCGGTAGCCGACGCGCATGTCGTTGCGGAGTATTGCGGATACATCGGCAGCGCGATGATTCGATCAATCCCAGCGGCAAGCATCTCATTGACGACATCAGCGAGCGGAGGGTTGCCAACTTGCATCCCGAAGCGGATAGGCACATTCGGCAGCGCTTGTTGTAAGAGTTCGACCTGCCGCTTGGTGTAATGGAGCAATGGCGAACCCGTTGTGCCATCCCAGATTCGTTGATATTTGGCGGCGGATTCGGCCGGTCGCGTGCGCAAAATGCCGCAGGTTGAGGATGAGCCACCAAAGCCAGCGTGGGGCTTCGATGACTCGCGGGTCGCCGAGAAATTGCTTGAGATAGACTTTTAATGCCGTCGGAGTGGGAGCGTCCGGCGTGCCGAGCTGGATAAGCAGAATGCCTGTCATTATGAATGGTCGGTGGTTAGTGGTTCAATGTTCGCCATTGATTGATAGCCGAACGAATGGCGCCGGACCATCGCTTTGTCTCACTAACCACCATCAACGATTAGGGCTTCTTGCAGGCCGGGCCTTCTTTGGCGTCTTGCTTTTCCGTGATGTGGCCGGTCGTCTTCAGAGCTTTGGACTTATCGGTATTCATCTGGATATAGCTCTGCCATTGCTCCGGCACATCGTCCTGTGCAAAGATCGCTTGAACGGGGCACTCGGGAACGCAGGCTTCGCAGTCGATGCATTCATCGGGGTCGATGTAAAGCATCGTTTCATCTTGATAGAAGCACTCGACGGGGCAAACGACGCAGCAGTCGGTATATTTGCAGTCATTGCAGTTTGCCGTAACAATATGAGCCATGACGAATCGGTTCCTTTCATCCGGTTTAGCAGTTCTTGCCCGTTCCAACTCCCGAAACGCTAAAAGATGGGCACGAACGTGGCGCTCTAGTTAATGCTTACATATCGGCATAAGTCGTGTCCAGAGCGATTGTTTTTTTAGTTCCGACTTGAAGAAAATTTAAGCAACTTTAGGGCGAGGCGAGCCGAATTCGTGTGCAAGCGGGTTCTCGACTGCCGTAAAAGGTATGATAGACTGACCTAAACAAGCGAGCGCAAAATGATTGCAGCCAAAAACAATTCCGTGACTACGTTAAACGCGGAAATTTTTCTGCGCCTTTGGGACAAACAGAAGCTCACTCTCTCATTGGCTAGACAGCTGCTGAAGATGGGTTTTGACGAAGACGATCAGACGCGGATTCATGAACTGGCTCAGAAGAATCGCGATGGAAGCATAGGTAAGGCGGAGTTGGCAGAGCTCGACGACTTTATCCACGTCGGCGGAGTGTTGACAATTCTCCAATCGCGAGCTCGCAAGGTTCTAGGCGAGCGGATTGCCTCGAGTAGGGTGAAATGAATGCGGCAGTTGTTGAATTCGTGCGATCCCGGGCACGTTTTCGCTGCGAATGTTGCAGGTTGCCCGCAAACGCCTCTGCCATGCCTTTCGAAGTTGAACACATCATTTCTAGAAAGCATCGAGGCACCGATGCAACCAGCAATCTCGCTTTCTCATGTCTTCATTGCAATCGTCACAAGGGTTCCGATTTGGCCGGGATCGACTTGGCAACTTCACGAACGAAACTCATTCGTTTATTCAATCCGAGGAGGCATCTCTGGAGGTATCACTTTGCACTCCGAGGCGCAAGGTTTTTGGGCAGAACACCAATAGGACGAGTTAAAGTTGGCGTGTTGAACATGAATCATCCGTTGATGATTGCCGTGCGTGCGGAATTGATCGAGAAAGGCGCGTTGAATTTATGATTCGTTTCAGCCGCCACGAGCGAGTTTTTCTTAATCGCCGCAGGCGAGCCGAATTGCGTAAGCAATCGGGTTCCGAGAGGGCGCCATTGTGAATTTTAACCCGCCTGCTTACGCAGTTCGGCTCGCCCATCCCTGCAGACATTCCGCATGAAAAGCTTCGAAGCGCTGTTCAGCGATGGCCTTTCGGCATCCTGCCATTAGCCGCAGGTAATAGCAAAGATTGTGCAACGACAGCAGCGTCGGGCCGAGCATCTCTTCCGCATGAAAGAGATGATGCAAATACGCCCGGCTAAACTGGCGACACGCATAGCATGGACAATCGGACTCGAGCGGGGCGGGATCTCGCCGATGGCAGGCATTGCGCAGCCGAACCGGGCCATTGGCGGTGAAGGCGAGGGCATTGCGGCCGTTGCGAGTCGGCATGACGCAGTCGAACATATCGATGCCTGCTGCTACTCCCGCCAGCAAGTCTTCAGGCCGGCCTACGCCCATCAGATAGCGCGGCTTGTTCGAAGGCAACAGAGCGGCGCATGCCGGTAGAGCCGCGTGCATGGCTTCCGGTCCCTCGCCGACGCTAAACCCGCCTAACGCATAGCCGGGAAAATCCATCGGAATCAAGGCATTAGCACATTCACCGCGCAGATCAATGTCCGTTCCCCCTTGCACAATGGCAAACATCGCCTGATCCGGGTGGCGTTGCGCCTGGCGACATCGTTCCGCCCAGAGGATGCTGCGGCGGATGGCATTGCATAAGATTTCGCGCGTCGCCTGACCCGGCGGGCATTCATCGAGCACCATCGCAATGTCGGAGCCCAAATTCTCCTGAATGCGCACCGCCTTTTCCGGCGTGAGTTCGAGCGGCTTGCCATCGATGTGCGAGCGAAAATGGGCGCCTTCATCGGTGATCTTGCGCACGTCGGAAAGGCTGAACACCTGAAAGCCGCCCGAATCAGTAAGAATGGGCCCGTCCCAACCCATGAATTTATGCAGGCCTCCCAGCTCGGCGATCAATTCATCGCCCGGACGCAGTGCGAGGTGGTAGGTATTGCCTAACAGGATTTGGACATCGATCGAACGAAGTTGCGCCGGCGTCAGACCTTTGACTGTCCCCTGTGTGCCAACAGGCATGAACACCGGGGTATCAATCTCGCCATGATTGGTAGCAAGCCGTCCTAAGCGGGCGGCTTTATCGACGGCTAGAAGTGAGAATTGAAGCATGTGAAGAAATTCGGAGCTTCAAATGCGGATTGCGGAATTCGGAATTCGGAATGAAATCACGCAGAAGGCCCATTCCGGTCTAAGATCAATTAGTTTATTCGGTTTGATTTCATTCCACATTCCGAATTCCGCATTCCGCATTTCAAAAAGAATTCCGCGTTCCGAATTCCGAATTGAAATCAGTCTCCGCGCAGCTTGAGGCCCATCTGGGTCAGCTTGTCGCGGACTTCGTTGAGAGAGGTCATGCCGAAGTTTTTGGCTTCGAGAAGTTCATCGCCGGTTCGGCTTAGCAGTTCGCCGATGGTGGCGATCGCCAGACGGTTCATGCATTTCCGCGCGCGGACCGAGAGATTCAAATCGGCTACCGGCTTGTTCAGCATGGCCTGCTCTTCCGGCGACAGCGTTTGCTGCGGCCGATAGCGCATCTCGTACTGCGTCCCCTGTTCCAGCGATTGGCCAATACGCAAGCCCTTGGCGCCGAGGATATGCTTGATTTCTTCGAGCGACGTTTCGCCGAAGTTTTTGCTCGCCAGCAAGCTCGCTTCATTGACGCGGGTCAGATCGCCCAGCGTGCGGATGCCCATCTTTTTCAGGCAGTTGCGGCTGCGGACCGACAACTCGAACTCCGTGATCGCCAGTTCGAGCACTTGCTTGAAAGCGGTGTTCTCCTGTTCGTCTTCGGGGCTGTAGTACATCGTCACAGACGCCTGAGCGTCTTTGACGAAGAGCTTGGCCCGCTCATCATTCGGGTCGGCCTTCAACAGCTTGCCGAAACATTCCGCGGCGCGGTCGAACTTCTCGTTGTCCTCGTAAAGAACGCCGAGATTATTGAGCACACCTTTGTGAACAGGCGGGTACTTCAGGCAGCGCTCGTAGTAGCCGATCGCTTCATCGTCGTTGCCGGCCAGGTCGTTGAAATAGCCGAGCTGGAACAGGCGCCGGTATGGCCGGGGTCGAGTTCGGTCGAGCGTTCGAGCGACTTGATCGCCTTGACCTTTTCGCCCTCCGCCAGATGAACGCCGGCCATCTGAAAATGAAACTCCGAGCTGAACCCGCTTTGCTCTTCCAACTTGACCAGAGCTTGCTTCGCTTGGGCGACATCGCCCTTGGCGCGATAGATGCCGGCGCGCTGCAGCTGCACTTGAGGGGCTGCATAGCCAGCTTTCTCGGCCTTATCGAACGCCTTCAACGCCTCATCGTATTGATGCCGATTGACCAATGCCCGGCCCAAGTAGAAGTAGCCAAGCGGCGCTTCGACCTGTTTGAGATGGTCGACGGAGAAGACCATGTAGCCGAGGAAATAATTGGTGATGCCGAGCTTGAGATGGAGTTTCTTGGCGAGCGCGGGGGAGCTGAATCCAGTTTCTTGCGAAGCATTTCGTTTACTTCGCGCAAGGTGCGGAACTGATTGCCGCCCTGCGACAACCCTTCGCGGAGCTTTTGGACGGTGCCCGCATCGCAATCTTCCCGTTCGACCAGCAACGCCTTCAAATCGATCACTGCATCCACGTGTTGCGTCTCCAACGATTCGGGGGTCGGACGTTCGTATTCTTAAACTGAGAATATATGAATTTGAAGTCGGGGTTGGCAAGATCCAGCGCGGAGGGCGAAGCTTTCGTTTGGAAGCCGTTGTCATTCTCCAGTTCCAAGTGGTACGATATAGCTCAGTTGCCGATCACCGGAGGAAGTGCGATGACTGCTGCTGAATTGCCGTTGCTTGAAACTGTCCGTAAGAGTTCGCCGGCAGCAAAGGCCGCGATTCTCGCGGAGTTGATTCGGGAACAAATGACTGTGCGAACTAACGGAAATCATTTTTCGATCGAGGATGTCACAGGTATTCGCCTTGGCGCTTTCGTTCCTGCTGCCGGGGTGTTTGAAGATCAAGCAATCGATCCCCCTCCACTTACAGGTGAAGAAATAGCGGAACTGCAACGACTCGTCGATACTCGCCATGATGCGCTCAGCCTGGAGGAGATGTTGGCTTCGTTGGATCTGGAGGACCCATTGCCCATTGCAAAATAGTAATTTTTCTGACATGCCGCCCAAATAATCTTTGCAGTAAGCCACCTTCTTCCTCGACGCAGAAACGCAGCCATAGATTGGAAGAATACCTTAACCAGTAAATAGTAGGCGAACCTCCTTTTTGGCGTACAGATCCAGGTGGAATTCCGTGGTGTCTACGAAAATGATCGAATAGTTCGACGAGGTAATCGCTGCTCATTCGAAGTCTGTCGTCGGGGTGGGCGCCTAGCGTTTGGGTCCATCGCCGGAACTGCGTGCGAGCAGATCGATGTACTTTGACGACAGTCTTCAAAGTATTCTCGTCAATAAACTGAGTTCAACAACAACCCCTGGCGTGTTATATTACAATATTCGTCTGCATTCACTTCCCCAAGTCTTTCACATCAATCGCCCAAATGTCGCCGAAGCCTTTGGCGCGTCGCAAAATGGCAGCCGGATCGATCACCGCCAAATACAAGCGGCCGGCCTTTGCATCATAAGCCATGTCGTAGACCGTCACCGGCAGCTTCCAGCGAGCTTTTACTTTGTCCCCGGGAAACTCGAGTCTGTTCGAGCCAACCTTTTTGCGTGATGCGAAAGCCAGACTTCACTTCTAAATCGATAGCTTCAGCCAACATCAAAGGCTGCACCGAAAGGCCGCCGAGTTTCGCGACGAACGGCTCGATCTTGATTCCCAACGCCGGATTGCTCAAGCTGAGAATAGCAGCAGTCTCGTTTGCTAATCGCACCCCGAGTAAGCCGTTTTCTTCAGGAATGAACCAACGAACTTCGTCTTTCAACGGCATCGAAAAGCCAGTCTCGAGAGTGCGTACATCCAGGAAATGAACGGATCCCTTTTTGTTCTCGGTGGTCAGCGCGAATAAATTTTTGCCATCCTTCGCCAGCGTCAAATCGACAATGCCGTCAACGGTTGCCGAAGCGCCAATCTTGCCATCGACTGTATTGATCCTCCCTACGCGATCATTGCTTCTCTCGAAGAAATAGAGTGATTTCCGGTCAGTCGACAAAATCAGCTTGCCAATCGTGCCATTGACTTCCGTCTTGAAAATCGGCTTTAACTCGATTGCTTCCACCGCCGTTACAGCCGCCTTCGGCTCAACCTTCGCGACAGGATAAAACTTTTCAATGCTCCAAAGTAATTGGGCGTTATCCCTGCTGCCGCTGAGCGTCTGTTTGCCATTGTCGAGGAAAGCGACCTGCACAACCGGTTCCGTGTGCTTGCCGAATTTGCCGAGTTCTTTGCCAGTCGTTGTTTGCCAAAGCCGAACGGTCGTGTCGCTGCTGCCGGAGAGCGCCCAGTTCCCTTTCTCATTCAGCGCCACCGCACGAACCGAGTTATCATGGCCGGTAAATAGTTGTTCCTGCTTCGCTGTTTCTACATCCCACAGACGCATGGTCCGGTCGTCGCTGCCAGAAAGCGCCTTCTTGCCGTCGGCGGAAAAACAGACGGCTGTCACCGGCGCGGTATGGCCATCGAACTTGCGGATCTCGCTTGCCGTTTCGATGTCCCAGAGGCGCAGCCATTTATCCGCAGCTATGAGAACCTTCTTACCATCGGGCGAGATTGCCAGGGCATTGATGTATTTCATCGGGCCTTCGAATCGTTTGAATTCTTTTCCCGTGGCCAGATTCCAATAGATCACAGTGCCATCGAAACTCCCTGAAACAGCCCATTTGCCATTTGGGGTGAAAGCAACGGCGGTTACCAGACTTGTATGCCCTTCAAGCTTGTGCAACTGCTGAGCATCCTCGACGTGCCAATAGCGCACGCTGCCATCCATGCTTCCTGACAGGGCAAATTTCGCATCCTTTGAAAGAGCGACACTCCAAACGGAAGCGGAGTGTCCCACGAAGCGCTTCAACACTCGCCGGCCTTCCACCTCAAACGACTGAACACTGCGGTCGGCGCTGGCGATCATCGCCAGCCGGCCATCCGCGGAGAAGACCATTTGATTCGTCTGGCCAATGGCGACTTCGAGCGGATCGAGTTCGCCGGTGTTATCGGGCAGGCTGGCGCCTACCTGATTAGCCTGAAAGAGGACGCCGAGCTTTAAGCCGCGAACGATGTCTCCAAAACCCTGCACCCAAACTTGTCGGCTTACGGTGCCGCCGGGCACGCGCAGGGAGCCGAGGTTACGGCTCAGAACTTCCGACTCGCCGATCTTTCTCTGAAACTCATCGATCTTCATGCCCGCATCGGCGGAGGCGCTGATAACGTCGAGATCGCTTTCATAGCGAAGAGTCATCGTGATAACCGGTTCGGCTTTGGCGATCTTGGCGCCGGTCTGTGCCACGGCTTCGCGGTATCTCTTGGAGTCTTCTTCCATCTGCGCAATGGTTTTTTCTTTTGCCGGATAGAGCGTCTTGGCGATGTCGGCATCGGCTTTAGCAATGGCCCGGGGGTTCTTCTCCAAAAAGTCGTGCATCTGGTCGGCCTTCGAATGGACGCCGGGTATATGACAGCCGATGCAGGATATGCCCATCTCCACCGCCTTATCGGGTCTCTTCGGATCGCTGACAATCTGCGTCGGGGCGCGATCGAGCCGGTTGTTTACCGCGTTCATGATGTAGTAACCTTGAAGCCCATTAGGCAGGCTGAAGATCGCTTCGCCGCCGGCATGTTGAAAGGTGTTGCCGAGATTGCCTGGCCCGAGCGGATAAGCAAAGACATTGCGCCGATCAGGCGCCTGTTGCCCCCGCTCAATCAAGTTTTGCGGCACTTCATCGAAGTCATAGGTCCGCCAGTAATAGCCGTGAACGGCATCGTGTCGTTCGAGGACGCGATTGTTCTTTGAAATCCCCGAACCATTGAATGCCACGCGCATCACTCGTTCTTGCGTAATGTTTTGAGCCGCATCGACGCGCAATTGCCGTTCGAGCTCCGCGAGGTTGGCCGGCAGTTGCAAAATGTCCTGATAGAGGGGCGGCCGACTTGCTGTCGCCACAAACCAGTCGCCGCGAATCATTGGCACCTTGGTCGCGGTCGAAACGAGGATAGCCCGCAAAGCGGTCGTGTCATCGAGTATGCCGTAGGGGTATTCGTTTAGGATGCGGTTCCACAGCGTCGAATCCCACATGTACCACCGTAAGTCGATGCGGACGATGGCGCCGGCTGCATCGATAGGCTCCGGATTGCGAATCTTCGGATGCCACGATAGCGAATTCACGACTTTATTGAGCGCGTTGCGATAGGTTTGCAATTCATCTTCGCTCAGCCCGGCGTTCCAAAGATTCGTGAACGTGAAGTAGCGAACGAAACGTCGCGAACGGCGATCGAGCTTCTCCAAGTCGGCCAAGATCGCATCTTGAATGTCGAGTTGGCTGATGAATTTTCGCGGCACTGCCGTGTTGTGGCTCGGCGCTCCTGCGTCGATCCATTGCTTCAGAATAGCTTTATCAGAATCGGAAACGCGCGCAGTCACATCGGGGGGCGGCATCGATCCGTTGAGGATGCGCTTGAAGACCGGCGACTCCTCTGCCTTGCCCGGTATCACTCGCTTTCGGCTCACCAGGCGATCGAGATCGCTGATATAGTTCATGCCGCCTTCGACCGCGCCCGCCTCGCCGTGGCACTTGTAGCAATGAGTTTTGAGAATCGCTTGCGCCTTCAATGTCAACTCTGTCTTAGCGTCCACGGCATACCCTGCCTGGTTAAAGAGCAGCGTTGATAGGACGGCCACCAGCCAAAGTCGGCAAGACGTCAACATGAAAGCTAGCTCCCGTTAGGCCGATGCCCCGTCGTCAACAGTTAGATGCGGTGGAAATGCATTGTCTGATTGTGACAACCGATTCTGGCAAAACAGAAGCTCGCCCTCCCACCCTCCCCCCGGCTTTGCCTGACTATTACCCACAATTTTTTAGGGAGGGTCTTCACTTCTTTCAGCTGCGGCGCTACTATTCATTGACCACACGGAAGTTCAGTAGTGTTTGGAGTAACACCATGGCTGCCACAGCTCCTATTTGCGCTGACGCTAAAGTTTGGGCTTCGCAAGTCGCCGGGTTCGCTGAGATGCCCGACGGACGCTTGAATACCCGGTATGCTCAGACTCTGGCGACCTTGGCGGCGCAGCCCCTCGATAGTTTTCCGCAAGCGTGCGGCTCTGCCGCTGAAGCCAAGGCAACTTATCGTTTCTTTAGCAACGAACGACTGCCGATCGAACTCTTTTTGCAGCCGTTGGTCAAAGCCACGGCCAATGCCTGTCGCGGCCAAGCTGTTGTTTTGGTGGTTCAAGATTCTACCTCACTTAACTACACACACCTCAAGTTTACGACAGGGCTTGGCTTGCTCAATGATTCCCCGCTCGCTCGCGGTCTGCATTTGCATTCGACCCTGGCTCTTCGCCTGGACGGCGTGCCTTTGGGCCTGTTCGACCAATACTATTGGAGTCGGTCTGTCGATCAAACTCCTCCCGATCCCAGTCGGCCCATTGAGGAAAAGGAGAGCCATAAATGGCTGCGCGGCATCGAAGAGTCTGAAGCCGCGATAGCCCATTTGGCCGAGAACGAACAACCTCGCTTGATCCACATCATGGATCGTGAAGGGGACATCCACGAAGTTCTACAACGCATCACAGATTCTCCGCATGGCGCCGTCATCCGCGCCGCTCAAAATCGTTCGGTTGACGGACCGATCGACAAATCGATGGAAGCCGTCCGTGCCGCTCCGGTTCGCGGCGGTTGCATCGTCGAGGTTCCTCCTAAACAGGGCCAATCCAAACGCAGAGCAAAGTGCGAGTTGCGCTCGGTTACACTTACGATCACACCCAATCTCAAAAAACATCCGCACCGAAAGCCCGTCGTCTGGAGTTTGATCGAAGTCCGCGAGATCAAGGCGCCGCCTGGCGTCGAACCGTTGAACTGGCTGTTGTGGACGACCGAACCCGCTAGCACCTGTGCCGAGATCGTCGAGGTTCTGAGGATCTACAAAATCCGTTGGCACATCGAGTGTTTTCATTTGACCCTCAAGAGCGGTTGCCAGGCGGAAAAACTCGAACTGGAAACCGCCGAGCGCCTGACTAAAGCACTGATGCTCTATTCGATGATCGCCGTCCGCATCGTTGCTCTGCGTGATCTGGCTCGCCAAGAACCGAACGCGCCTTGCACCATCATCCTGAGCGACTACGCCTGGAAATCGCTTTTCGCCAAGTTTGAGAAGAAACCTCTCACCGCCGACACGCCCGTGCCGACTGTGCGGCAAGCCATTTTGTGGATCGGCCGGCTCGGCGGACATCTCAATCGCAAGTCCGACGGCATGCCCGGCGTGCGCACCCTTTGGCGTGGCTGGCGCGATCTAACCATTCTCGTCGCAGGCTACAGCCTCGGCCGCAGCCAATGCTGATTTTTCAACTGCACCCCCTTGTTCGTTATTTCAATTCTTCAATGCGTCTCGCCGAGACGCCTGCCGGCATTTGTACATCCATCTCTCAATTCGAAACTCAAATCACATTCTGAAACGGTTCACTTGAGATTCTTGGAACCAACAAAGCACTTCTCTACAAAGTCAATGTGCTCTCGCAAGAAATTGCAGTCACCCCACCGCTCACCCCTACACTTGTGGGCAATAGTCAGCCGGCTTTGCGGGGGGAGGGCAGGGTGGGGGGAACAGCCGCGAGCGTCGCGACGGTTGTTTGTTGGCAAGCGCTAAACCCCCACCCTGCCCTCCCCCTGCAAAGCCAGGGGGAGGGTAAAACAGAGTTCGCGCTCACTTCAACACTTCGCCAGAATCGGTTGACGCACCCCATTGTCTCATACTTCAGACGAATTGGCGAGGGGGTTGGTTTGAAGATGTTACGAAGTCGGTACGTTCCCGAATCGCTAAAGCGAAGCCCCGGGTTTATCCGATCGTCGAGGTCTGCCTCGTCTTGCCTTATGGGGCAGTCGGTGCAGCAGCTTGGCGAATTCCGCCAGATCAGTCAGCCCTTCGCCGTAAATTGAGTACGGCATCGATGAACGAATGCTTTCACTTACTGCCTGCCCGCCGATAACAATAGAAATTTTCGATGATTCAATCTCGCGAAAAAAGACGATGTAATCGGATACGAATCGCTCAGGATCGACGAGGTGCGACGCGGAAAGCCAGATTAGGCGTGGCTTCAAGTCGGCGACGGCCGTGCGAAACGCGCCTATCGGCGTGTGCGGCCCAAGATCGACGGCATCCCAGCCGGCATCGAGCAACACCAGCTTGGCCAGTAGCGAGGGAATGATCGAATAGTCGTGTTCGGGTGCACCACCGAATGCTACTGGGCGAGTTCCTGCGGTGTCCGTGTTCAAAAACGAAGTCAGCTCGTGTAGAGCCGAGACTACGCATTGTGTCGCCCGGTGTTCGTGAAAGATTTCAATTTCACCTCGTTGCCATTCGTCTCCCAGTTCCGTCATGGCCGGACCAATCATTTGATCGGCGATAGTTTCCACGGCATAACCCTGTCGATAAGCGCCGTGGATCAACGCCCGCACAACCTCCGCGTCTGCCGAGCGCAATGCCTTTAACAGACCAGAGCAGTTCGTATTTGCATCATTTGGGGCAAGGCTCTGGCGCACCCGGTAAAAGAAGAAATGTCTCCTCGGGGAAGGTTTTGCTGGCGCCCTACACGGATCAAGTCGGCCAACAGCAGCTTGCGATGCCCGCCGGCTGTGCGATGCGCAGGCAGAATCTTTTCATCGACCCAGCGTTTCACTGTCGAAACGCTCACGCCGAGCGCGCGTGCCGCTTCCAACGTGCTCAAGTAGCGAGGCACTATCTCGGACGCAATTCTCTCGTCTTTATCTTCGTCCACTGTCCCTGACCTGGCTGGGAGTTGATTCGTTCCGGTCCTCATCCGACAGGAACATCCATAAGCAAGGCGGGCGGCAGAACAAAGTGCAAAAGAAAAATTTGTTGCCTGAATTTGCATTGTCCGGTTAGGAAAACGGCATAAACTAAATTGAACGATTTGAACGTTTTCAGCACTTCGGACTTTCAGGAGCGAAAAATGAAGGCAGTCCTCGGCCGCGATGGCCAAAATCTTCCCCGGTTCGTCCAGGATGCTTCGTTCGTCAGTCGGTCAGCGCCGAAGAAGTTCGACCCGTCCGAGGCGGATGACGGCGCTTCTTTCGCTGGAACCTTCATGCCGGACGAAGTGACGCGCGACACCGCCAAGCGCATGCATTATGCCGCCTATCGTTTGAAGCGCTCGCGCAGCCGTGAGGAGGCCGTTGCATGGCGGCGCACTTATATCGATCTCCGCGATCGGATTGTTGTGGGCAATTCGAAGTTGGCGTATCGTGCCGTGCGTCGGCGTATGGCGATGTCCAACCATGCTGACGATTTGATCGGCGATTGCCATATCGTTCTCATTCACGCGGTCGCCGCATACAATCCCTGGCTGGGGATTCGCTTCAGCACTTATGCGTTTACCTGTCTGTTGCGAGCTTTGGCACGGCTGGCACAGCGTGCCACAAACGACTGGTTTTCGCGATCCGCATCGCTCGATGCGCTTCCCAACGGCGAGCCGGCCCAGCGCGGCGAGGTGGAAAATCACGCGGCTTCTGCATTCCAAATCGACGAATTTCTGCGAGATGATCATCCTCTCTTATCGCAGCGTGAAAAGATGATCCTGACACTGCGTTTCCGGATGGCCGAAGGGATTGATTGTCCGACGCTGGAGAACGTCGGGCGCGAGCTGGGGCTTTCGAAAGACGCGTGCGTCAGGTTCAGGCCCTGGCGCTTGGCAAGTTGCGTGGCGTACTGCTCGCGCAGGAAGTCTCTCATTGATGAAATGCCTGCTGTTTTGTAGTTATCTGATGAAAGTCAATCCGAAAGCGTCAGGTTCCAGATGCGGCGTCAACTCCAGAAAAATCGTTTAGCCACGGATGGAACACAGAACAAACACGGATAAAACCAAAATCGCTTATGCTAGGCAATTTGTTCACAATGCATAAGAGATTTTGATTCATCCGTGTTTCGTCTGTGTTTCATCCGTGGCTTCTGAATTTCATTTTGTTACCAGCCGCATACATCTGAAAGAATTCTTTTCGTTCTAAGTCAACGCCTTGTTAGTTATCCGTCAGCGATTTCAAGCCTACTTCCACGTGGAAAGCGCTCTAGGACTTCTTCCTGGAACTTGCGGAAGTCGCTCAGATCGGCTTTGGAGACGTGTGTTTGATCCACGTGCGTTTTGCATTCAATCGTCCAATGTTTTCCCTTCTCATCGGCCTGAACCTTGACCGAAAACGTTCCCCATTTCGATTCCACTTGTTCGTCTTCAGGCGGATCCTCGAGCATGTAGCCTTTCGGCGCATCGATTTCAAAACGATGGACCGATTCGAAAGGCCCCTTCAATACCAGATCGGATTCGCGTTCCGGATCGACGGTGATGCCAAGCAGGGGGCTCCATAACGCATTGTCCGAAACGGTCCCAGCTAAGTCTCCATCGCCCAGAAAATGTTGCGGAATAACATAAGACACCTTCAGCTTAACGGGCCCTTCCGATTGGCGCAACGATTTTTCATCGATGGCAATGTCGTCATTCACGCGGACTTTGCTGTGCGATTCGAGCAGATCGTTTCGGATAAGCCGACGGCGCTCCTTCGCGGAAACGTCCACCCACTCATCGCGCTTGCCGACCGCCGCTTCGCCGAAATACTCGGTACTGCGCACGTTATGGCTGGTGCCATCGGCTTCGAATGTCATCTTTGTCACCGTCTCGGTGCGATTGCTCTCAGCAGCAAACTTTGGGGTGCGCATCATGCGAAAGTTTTTTTCGTCGATGATATAAGCGACTCGATCGCAATTCGCATGAGGAAGAAAATCCCAACCAGCATGAGCGGCGGTGGTGTCGATCCAATGCTCTTTCCCTTCGAGATTCACGAATAGGATTGCGTGGGTTGACCAGGGCGAAGGCACTGCCGGTAGAACTTGACCGTCGCCCAGCGGGCTCAACGACACAAAGCCGGAGGGGATTCCGGCTTCTGCAAGCATGACGCTAAGAAGCTCAGCGCCATCTTTGCAATCGCCGAAGCGGTTCTTGAAAACCAGCTCGGCCGGATGCGGCGTGAAATCGTGCTTATCGCCGGTCGATACGTAACGAACATTGCCGCGAACCCAGTAAGTCAGCTCCCGTGCGATCGCTTCGGTCGTTTGATGATCGTGCTTGATTTGCTTGACCACCGCCTTGATATCGGGCGTGCAGCGAGCGCAATTCGCCCGCACTTTGCGCTCCCAGGCAGCGACGGCATCCCACGAGGGAAATGTGCTAAACGCGATGCCGGGCCGTAGCTCCTCTTTCGAAGGCATGTGGTCTTCTTTGACACGCGGCCTACGATCTTCCACTTTCCAGATGTAGGTCTTGGCGCCGTTGTCATCGCCCGTCTTCGGCTCCATCTTCGGGTCGGCCAACAGCGCGGGATTCATCAATGAATATTTGAACGCCTTTCCCTTGGCGATGCGGGCACTAAAGAACTCAGACAGAATGGGAAACTTCTCATCGCCGAAATGATAGCGCGTGAAAAACTCGCCCGCATATTCGGGATTCTGGCCGCGCGTGGTCCATTTCACGTCGATCGTGTCGCCAACCTCCAGGCCGGGGAATGAGATGATTAACTCTTTGCTTGTGTCGTAGACATAGTAATCGGTCTGCACGTCGCGCATTTGCACGTTTTTGGCTTCGACGGCAACGGCCCGTCCATCGCTCTTGACAATGCGCGCTTCGTTCAGCGTCAGCTTCTCGTAGGCCGGGCAGTAAGTGACGTTGCGATATTCGCCCAGCAGATCGATCCCCTTGCGATTGTTCAGGCGTATCACTTCGTGGGTCGTGCATTCCACCACGCCATCTTCTTCCACGCGATAGCTGGTGGACGCATGGATGAACGCAGCCGGGTAATCAGTTAGGTATTCCGGCGGCGCCTTCTTGATCGATGCGGCGTCGAAGTCGTACTTGACTAGTTCGCGCGACGGGCCGCGCTCGGCCGGCCAACTTTTATCCTGAGCACGCAGCGGCAAGCTGCAAACAAGAATTGCTAGAATTGATCCAAGCCAATACGGCATCGGGATTCTCCGAAAGTGTCTACAATACGTCCCATCTTTTATCTCATTCATTGTACGAGGCTGCCACCCCAGCTTAGGGAACGGCTAGAATAGAGCCTCAGTTTGTAGACCGGCGAGCCGAGCAGCGTTAGCTGCCGGGTGAACTGCGGAACGCGATTGCCCACGTAAATGCGTCGACACCTAGCCGAAGCGTAAGCGACGATGAGTGCTCGTGAAACGTAAATTTCGCCTCACTCGCGAATTTCAATGGACAAGCGGGCGAGCGAGACGGCGAAACCTTCATCGCGGTGCTGGATGAGGAAAATCGATGAACAGCGCAACCTCCTTTTGTTTGGCGATTGTCATGCTCATGGTATCGCAGTTGCGTGCCGACAGCGTGATTACAGTCTCACATGCCACGAAGGATGACAATGGTTTCCTCGTTCACGAAGTCCGCTCGCCATATCAGGCCAAGACGACAATCATCCGGGTGCTTGCTCCTGACACAGTGCAGAAGGACACGAAGCGCCCGGTGGTCTATGTTCTTCCGGTCGAAGCAGGGAGCGAGAGCCGTTTCGGAGATGGTCTCAAAGAGGTCAAAAAACTCGACCTGCACAACAAGTTCGAGACGATCTTCGTGGCGCCGACGTTTTCGCACCTGCCCTGGTATGCGGACCACCCCACTAATGCCGAGATCCGCCAAGAGACGTACTTCCTGAAGGTGGTTGTGCCATTCATCGAGAAGACCTATCCCGTGCAGGCCGAGGCGAGTGGTCGCCTGTTGCTGGGATTCAGCAAATCGGGCTGGGGAGCATTCAGCTTGCTCCTGCGCCATCCAGACTTATTCGGCAAAGCCGCGGCTTGGGATGCTCCATTAGCGATGGAAGAGCCGGGCCGCTATGGCAGCGGCGACATTTTTGGCGCCCTGGAGAATTTTCAACAATATCAAATCACGAAATTGCTGAAGTCAAGGGCGGACGCTTTCCAGCAGGAGAAGCGGCTGATCCTATTCGGCTTCGGCAACTTCCGCGAACATCACGAAAAGACTCACGCCCTCATGACCGAGCGGAAGATCGTTCACGTGTACCGGGATGGTCCGTCAAGGAAGCACGATTGGCACAGCGGTTGGGTGGCGGAAGCAACGGAACTGCTCCTGACGCCGCCGAAGCACAAGTGACGGTGGTTGAAAAAAATGGGGTTGGGAGGGTCGGCAGCCGATTATGTCGCCGAAACGACAGACAATACCAACGGCTAAAGTAAGCGTCATTCCACTCCCGGCCCCTTTGATTTTCCTTTGATTTGCCTCCACGGTTTCATTGCCGTTTACGGCTTTCCAGGTAGGGGAATGAGTCGAAGCATCGCCGGGTACGTTTCGCCGTCGACTGTGCCGGCGCCTTTGTTCTTGTAGCCGTAGGTGATACTGTCGCCGCAGCAGACGATCTTTTCTCCGCCTTTTAACCGCGGCGCGATGACATCGAAGAACGTCTCGCGAGCAGCTTGTTGCCCGCGGGGGTAAGGTGGACTCCATCCTTGCTGAGGTAATCGGACTGCTTCGCCTTGCCTGTGACAGCGTTGAAATCGGCCAAGTCGAACTTTTGGTCAGCGGCGAGCGCTTTCAAGGCCGCGTTGTAGCGATCCATTTTGGAATTGGGAGTTTCATCGCCGAATTTGACCTTCGGATGGAACTTGTAAATTTCGTCCTCGACGCAGTGGTGCATGGTGCAGAGTACGGGTTTGATCCCATCCTTTCGCCGCGCGATGGACCATCGCGGTTACATTCTCCACGTACTTGTCCAATGGCGTGAAGAACCGGTCGTTGATCACGTCATTGATGCCAATGTAGATCAGCACGTAATCGGGCTTAAGTTGGAGCACTTCGCCCTCGAACTTCTCGAGTGCGTTTTGGCTGTTGCGGCCCGTAGTGCCTTTGTTGACGACGGTCAGGCCGTTGCTCGGCGCGACGGGCGGGTCGGCAGACTGCACCGTCACTAACGTTGCAACAAATACCACCCAAGCTGAGAGAAATTTCACGGCGGCTCCTCGGTTATTCGATACGTTCCAAGAATGCCATCGGATCGCGACTTTGCTGCAGGGTAAGCTGGACCATTTCGCGCGACGGGCTTCCCTTGGCCGGCTAACTTTTATCCTGAGCCTGCAGCGATAATCTACAGATAAGAATCATTGGAATTGATGCAAGCCGATAGGGCATCGGGATTCTCCGAAAGTGTGCCTGCAACACTTCCCATCTTTTATCTCATTCATTGGACGAGGCTGCCACCCCAGCTTCGCGAGCGGTTCGAATTGAGTCGCAGTTTATGCATGGGCGAGCCGAGCAGCGTAAGCTGCCGGGTGAATTTGCAGAACCCAATTGCTCACGCAATTCGGCCCGCCTTCTGCGAAACCTGGGCGGGCCGAGCAGCGTAAGCTGCCGGATGAATCAGGGCGCAGCACTCGACACCAACCCGACGCGTTAGCGAGGCATTCGCCGAAGCGTTAGCGTTAATGTGAGCCAAATAACGCTAAAGCTTCAGGGCTAACCTCGTTAACGCGTCGGGTTAGTGTGACTTAGTGAATACTATTTCACGCATTAGTAACACAGAACCCGATTGCTCATGCAATTCGGCTCGCCTTCGGCGAAACTTGGCCGAGCCGAGCAGCGTAGGCTGGCGGATGAATTAGGCCGAAAGACGCGACATTTGTCTTTAGCAAACTCTTGACATTGAGGGTTCCCGGCTTCCACGCGCAGGCAAAGCTCCGTGGAATTAAACCATCTTATCGCTATCCTAAGCGTATCCCGCCATGCTTTCCCTTCAGGTTCCTACCATGTTCCTCTATCGACTTTCATCAGTCGTTCTAGGCCTGTTTATCGCCAATGCCGCGACCGGCCAGACAGTGATTGGCTTTCGCACTGACGGCACAGGCCGTTACCCGGCCGCCGAGCCGCCGTTGGCTTGGAGCACCGCGAAGAACGTTGTTTGGAAGATTCCGTTGACGCAGAGCAATGCCGTTCCCGTCATCTTGGGCGACAAGCTTTTTACGTGCGCCGAGCCGTGCGTCTTGCTATGCCTGAACAAAGCGGACGGCGCCATCCTTTGGAAGCACGAGTCGTTCTACAAGGAGATTGAACCTTCGGAAAAGGAGAAGCCCCAGATCGAGATAGAAAGCAAGCAAGACGCTTTGCTTGCCATGCAACAGGCGGCAATGGAAAAAGAGTTGATGCGCTCTTCGTAAAACGCTCAAGGATGATGCCACGCCTAAAGAAGAGGCGGAGAAAAAGCTGAAGGTGTTCCAGACCCAGATTGAAGAAACGAGGGCCAAACGTAAGGAACTGGCGACATTGAACCGCTACAAGGAGCCGGGCAAGCCAGGCGGCGGCGCCTATCATCCGGTTGGCGGCTATTCTTCGCCAACGCCCGTTACCGATGGCAAGCATGTCTACGTTATCTACGGCAACGGTTTGGCTGCCGCCTACGATCTGGAAGGCCATCGCCTTTGGCTCAAGCTCATTGAACATTCCACCATGACGTATGGGCATGGTGCATCGCCGGTTCTTGTGAACGACAAACTGTTGGTTCATTTCTCCGATCTGGTTGCCCTGAACACGAAGGACGGCAGCGAAATCTGGCGCACGAAGACGCCTCCGAGTTACGGAACCGGCATGGCCGTTCGCATCGGCAATGTCGACATTATCGTCCATCCCAACGGGCAAGTGATTCGCGTAGCCGATGGCGGTGTGCTGTTGGCCAAGCCCTTGGGAACCAGCGGACCTAATTCGCCACTGGTTCAAGACGGCAAAGTCTTTTACATGGCCGGTCAGGCGCGAGGCTTTACGCTGCCTACATCGCTCGATCCGCCGGTGAAATGGGAACCACTTTGGCAATCGAAAGGGTCGGCTCTCAAAGGCGGAGGCTATTGGTTTCCTTCACCCGTCCTGCACCAGGGTCTTATTTACGCGCTCAACGCGTCAGCCAGTTTTACGGTGGTCGATGCGGAGACCGGCCAACGCGTCTACGAGCAAAAATTAGACTTCGAAGGCGGCCAATGCTATCCAAGCGTCACATTGGCCGGCAAGCATCTCTTTGTCAGCAGCGACAACGGCCATACGCTCATTCTCGAACCAGGTCGCGAGTACAAAGAGATTGCTCACAACACTCTGGAACCGTTCCGAAGTTCGCCGGTTTTCGAAGGCAAGCGAATGTACGTGCGGACTCTCAAGCACATGTGGTGTATTGGGGAATAGTCGGTATTGCGTGATTCAGATGACAGAATCGACAGCAGCACAACTTGCATTGGACTATATCATCCGCAGAACTGCGCCTAAGCTCGCGCCGCCGCGATGAATGGAAACGCCTAACTGACCCGTGAGCGCCCAGAACTAACTCAAAGGAGAAAATAAGAGGCAAATCCAATACTCAAATTCTCAATCGAGGCGTCACGCCCCTGTCCGCGTCAAACATCTCGGGCTTCACCGTCCGCCCACGAGCCGGCAACCAGCAATGATCAATGAAATGCCAACAATCTTCCAAAATGATAACCTTTTGCTATGAAAGCACTTACGCTAGGAAGTGCCATTCGACTCCCGACCCCTTTGTCTTCCTTTTCCCCATTTTTCTTCCCCCTTTTTTCTTCCCTTTTTCTTCCCGTTTTTCCCTTTTCTCTTGCCCGGATCAAATGCACTTCCCAAATGCCTCAATAATCCAATTTCCGAGCTGAAGTGGATCATTGCTTATCACATGATGCACCTCGCTGCCGGGGATGTTGGCAAACCCTCCGGTCGAACCTTTGTTGGCATATGGAGTCAATATGATTTGTGAATCGGAGCTTTTGACGCCCAGCACTAGCGTACCGCGAACGAACTGCGCCCATGTCCTCGCATCTGCAAGAGCAAGCAAAGGTGCTATAAGTGATTTGAATTCGGTCGGATGAGGAACATCCATCTTAGAACAATCAAGCGCTTTCGTGGTGTAAGTGCCTAGTAACTCGGTGTTTCCAACGTCAACGCTCTGCAGCGGAGGGGTCGCTATCCACGCACCATCCACTGTCCTCGAGTCCGGTTGGATGAAGAATCTATTTTTCCGGAGATAAAGCGTTGCGGATCTCATTTAGCTATTTCAATGATGCGCAACAACATGCCATTGGGAAAGGAAAAGGGAAAGGAAAGGGGAAAGAAAAAGGGGACGGGCACGTTTTCTAGGGAAAGGAAAAGGGGACGGGCGGACGCAGCTCTTTTTCTTCCCCTTTTTCTTCCCCCCTTTTTCTTCCCCCGACGCCCAGGGTTTTCCCCGACACCTTCCGGAAAGTCAAACCCGAGAAAATCGTGGGAAAACGCTCTCGGGAAATTCGGAATGCGGAATTCGGAGTGCTGAATGGACAATGTGTCAGACTCCACTTCGATCCGAGCCTCACTAGCAACAATGCTAGTGAGACTTGAGATTCGGCATGAAAGTGTGAACGGTTTATACTCGGGTGAAAACGTTTTCACTTCGAACGGTTCGGAGTCGAGAGTTTTTGTAGGGTGGGTGAAGGCTTTGCGAAACCCACCCGGAGCGCGTGTGGGCGTCACGGGTGGGTTTCGCAAAGCCCGCCCACCCTACAAGAATAATGGGCAGGCCGGGAGGCCTGCCCCCACGCGGGAGAAAAGGCTATCGGTTAATATTCGGGAAATATTTCCCGAAGGCCCTTTGCGAGAAAATCGTGGGAAAACGCTTCAGGGGATGCGGAATTCGGGAATAGCGCTGAGCGATTTCACCGGTCGCTCAAGCAGCCGACTCGCGAAGACGCGGAAAATTTATTCACGCGTCCAAGACGATCAAAACCCTTTCTTCAACGTAAACGTTGCATCTTTCGGAATGGCAAACAGGTGGAAGTGCTGCCGAAGATCGCGCGTACGGCCCTGTTGATAATTGAACGTGACGACATCTTTTTCCGATGAGCCGTGCAAACGGTCCTGACCCGACCCGGCCCACGCGAAGAATACTAGCTTCTGCTTGGTGAAGTCGACCTGCTTCAGAACTTGCTCGGCCAGATCCTTTTGCGCCAGCGCCTTTTCGAGTTCCTCGGCCGTGTTCAAAACGGCAGGCTTATCGACCCGGCCGTCGGTCTCGCGTTCGATCATACCTTTGAGGGCAATCTCTTTCATTTCTTCCGCCTGAATGTACTGGGCTGATGCAAAACCGATCGAGGTGACGACGAGGATTTTCAACATAGCATGGCTCCACGAGTAAGTAGTTTGCTCATCTAAGCCGACGGGTGACGATTGAGTCAAGTTTTGACTTTGATGCTCAAAACGCAACATTATGTTATGGAGAAGTTGCCAGCGCAACACTCGGTGCAAGCTTTCCCGAGTCCAAAAGTTGAACGTTTCTCCCAAGCCCTGCGGCTACGCGGCCCATGCTAATAGCGCTGCCTTCGCAGTTTGAAAAATAGCCTGTCTTTCCCAGCTTTCGCGCCAAAAAATTATGCTGGCAAGTACGCGCGCCTTTTTGCCATCGCACTTACAATGCTTGCGCCCGCGATAACCGGAAGGGTCTGCGCCACCGGACTGTCGGACGCACATTTCGCTCCGCATCTGGCGCATCGAACGAATCTTCGTGAAGGACCAGCGGATCATCGGGCGACAATAGATATGGTTGGGGCGATGAGCCGCAAAGGGGCAAGGTTGCCCCGACCGGCCCAGAACCAAAAGCCTGCGTTGCCGTGCTTGAGTCGTCAATCCGCAAAGCCTGCCAAGTTGTCGTCTTTGACTTATCTTGTGCGAGCTTGTGAACCGATGATGAAGGTGTTGGAAACAACGAACGGACGGAACGCTCGGCAACCCTCGAATCAAGAGTCCCCCGGCTCTGAATCGGGCGAACGCTTCGTGACATTCGGTGCCCCGCCCACCTGAGTGGCCCGCGGTCGTGAATTACGATTGCCGGCCTTCCATCGGCCGACCTCGGCGTTGAGGTGATCGGACCGCGTCAGGTGGTTTGTCCGTTCCTCGCTCACCGGCGGAAGCGAGAACGGAAGGGGCTGTGCGAGCAATAAAACTGGAGTGCCTGCCATGAAAAAGGTTTTCACCACCGGCCAGGTCGCGAAGATTTGCAAGGTCGCGCCTCGAACGGTGTCGAAGTGGTTTGACTCGGGCCGGCTTCGCGGCTACCGCATTCCCGGTAGCCAGGACCGCCGAATTCCTCGCGAGCAGCTGATCCGGTTCCTGAAGGAACACGGCATGCCGCTTGGGGAACTGGAAGAGGAAGAGTGGCACAAGGTCCTGATCATCGGGGCCGAGAAACTCTTCATTGATCGCGTTCGGGAACTGCTGCCCGAAAACGAAGATTACAAGTACGAAATCGCTCAGAGCGGGTTTGAGGCCGGCATCATGGCCGAGAGCTTCCATCCCGACACCATCGTCATCGATCTGGCTCTCGGCCGTAGCGAAGCCATCCAGATCACGTCCAACTTGCGCAAAAACCTTGCGTATGAGACGACGCTTATCATCGGGCTTGCCTCCGAAGACGAGGCCGCGCCGGAAAAGCTGACCGAGTACGGCTTCAGCGAGATCTTCAAGAAACCGTTCGATGTAGCTCTGCTCGGTGAACGGATTCGCACACTCGCGGAAACCAAACGCGACGACATGTAACTCGATCGCCACTCGAGCACAAAGCCTCGTCGCCTCGAAGGGATTCGAGAGCGCCGAGGCTTTGATTTGATTTTTTCTCCGAGGGCGAGCCGAATTGCGTGAGCAATCGGGTTCTGTTGCCTTAAGGCTTAGGCTTCGGCGCAGCCACGGTAGCGCCAGGATCAACGTATTCGAGTGAGAGTTTGCCCAGTTCCGCTGCCGTCATAGGTGATGACCTCGCTCCAACGATCCCCTTTGCCGCGGCGATATCCTTTGCGAAGACCGGGCCGGCTTTGTTATCCCAAGTGGAACGGATATAGGTTAGAACAGCAGCGATCTGGTAGTCCTTTAGTTGACCATTCCAAGCGGGCATGGCGCCGTTGAACTTGGCGCCGCGAACATTTATTTCTCCAGACAAGCCATATAGCAGAATACGGCTTAGCCTTGCCACCGATGCTTGATCGCCGGCCACCCATTCGGAGCGATTCAAAGCCGGGAACTGGTTAGGCGTGCCTTCACCTGATTGCTGGTGACAGGCAACGCAGTTGGAATAGATTCTTTCGCCAAGTTTCTTCAGCCCGGCCTCATCCGTTGGAATCACTTCCACTTTATATGTTGGCGGTTTGGGATCGAAACGATCATAGACGTCGCCCCGATAGTTTCCCGAACTCTCCGCCATGTACATGCCACCCCAAAAAAGAAGCGCGCCGAAGGCCATCCCCATCCAGACCGGGATCGGCTCAAGGCCGTCGTGTGGTTCATTATGCTCGCGGATTACCGGCGCATGAATGCGTTGAACGTCGAACTCGGTCGCCTCGCCCGAGTCATCCGGCACGAATCCGCCCGGCTGCTGCGGCTCAATCGGTTCGCTCATTCCTTGGCCTCCGGCAGAGAAACGGTCGTTCGATCGAGACTGAGCAGATACGCGGCTAAGTCCTTGGCGTCGCCGGTAGGTACAACCTCATAGCCCGGCTCCGCCTTCCATTCGCCGGTCAACTCCAGAGCATCCGACGATGTTTCGCCTACGATTTTCCGCTTCTCAAACAGGAAACGGAAAGGTGGCATGATCGAGCCCGGGACCATCATGCGCGGGTTGTATAAGTGTTTGAGATGCCAGTCGGCATAGTAACCACGAACTCCGATGTTCGCGAGATCGGGACCGGTGCGCATGGTGCCGAGCATGATCGGCTTATCGTATATATAATCGCGAGGCACATTCCGCCGCGTACCCCAGCCACGTTTCATATCCGCATTGTTGCCGAACGATTCCGGTCTAATTTGCTGGCTATGGCAGTACATACAACCGTTCTGCTGATAGATTCTCATCCCCCGTAAAGCAGCGCCGGCAAGAGGCCGTGGATAGCTTGTTGATGTGCCGCCTTGGTCTTCCACGTACGGTTCCTGACTTTGAATGCGCAGTTTCGAGAAGGCGGGAAAGCGATCATTCGCCGGCAAAAGCGGTAAAACGACGAGACCCAGCCAAGACGAGGTAAAGGTCAATAACGCGCCCAGAAAGATCACCATGCCCCTATCCATCGTTTCAGCTCCTAACCGCTTCAAACTCGACTGCCGGGCGAGGGCCGGCCGTTATCGGCGAGCGTTCAACAAACAGTGTAGGTCCGCTGCGCTGTTTGCCAAACCCGAACACGTTCATCATAACCAGTAGAGCAAAGAGAACGTGCCCTCCTGTCATCATCGTTCCCGCAATCGACCGGATCGCGAGATAAGGCAGCGTATTGATCACGATTGAAATAAATGGGATACCCGGGTTGATCATCGCAAGGCCCTGATACCAGCCACCTATTGTTAGAGCCGTGAAATAGAGTGTAATTCCGCAGGCAGCGAGCCAGAAGTGCATACGAATCATCCCGGCCGAAGCCCACTCGCGGCCGGTGAGGCGGGGCATGATGTAATAAGTGGCGCCGAACATGATCATGGTGAAGAATCCATATACACCCAGATGAGCATGGCCGACGGTGTAATGGGTGAAGTGAGTCACCTCATTGACTATTTTGAGAGACTCGAAAGCGCCTTGTACGCTGACCGCCGTATAAGCCACTGCCCCAAAAACAACAAAACGCAACGTGGGACTGTAGCGCAACTGGCGGAAATGGCCTCGCATCGTCATATGGTGGTTCAACGCGACCGCAGCAACGGGAATGAGCATCATCATGCTGCCGACGATGGAAGCCGATGACATCCACGCAGGAATAGGGCCGCCTATCAAATGGTGCATGCCAGCCCAACTGTAAAACAGAGCAAGCGCCCAGAAACCGATCACACTGAGATAATAACTATAGACCGGCCTACCAATGACTTTCGGAATTAGATAATAGGCGGTGCCCACGCCTACGGGCGTAATCCATAAACCCAGAACATTATGGTTGAACCACCAATTCGTAGTGGCTTGGACGACGCCGGTCCCAGGGCCTATTTTGAATTCCATACCCAACAGCGCGAAATCAATCCCGAATATCAGAAAGATGGCGGTGACGTAAAGCCAAGGCATCCAGAACATGGCGCCAAGCAAGTACCACTGAGTAACATAGACGTGTCTCTCCCGGCGATTGCGAAAGGTAGCCACCGTCCAGGCGGCAACGATGCCGAGGGCCAACACCAAAAAGGGGCCTACAATCGGCGGCATGTCGAGCCATTCCACGCTCTGGCCGAAGCCTACGAGAATGCCGGTGACACCGATGAGCATCGCAAAATTCCAGACCGCTGCAGCCACGACCAACATCTTAGGATAGACGAGCGGGCAGCGCGACAGCCGGCACATCTGCCAGAGCGATACCCCGATGGCCATGCAAAAGCCCCAGCCCAGACTAACAGAACTCAGGTGGGCGGCCCGCACCCGGCCAAAGGTGAGCCAACTGACATCGGGAAAAAGCAACTCAGGACTGTGTAATTTGATTGAGGCGGTCAACGCCAGCGCGGAGCCGGCAAGCAGCCAGAAAATCCCGCAGACGAACCAAACGACGACTGGCAGCCGGCAACTGGCATCAATGCGCGCTCGCTCGATGGCGTAGTGCTGCCGATCGTCTGCCAAAGCCCCGTTGCCGGAATCGAACATAGGTGGATTCACTTCGTCTAACCGCGCTGGTCGTTGGGAAAATGATCGGTTACTTCGCCTACTGGTTCACCCGGATCGAATATGGAACGGGCGCCGCGCTCAAAGTTTTCGAATTGGCCGTTGCGGACTGACCACGAAAGAGCCAGCACAGCCGCGCCGCCAAATACGACAATCGAGCCAAGAAGGACTGTATAGACAAGGAAGTCTTCGTACGTCACGGTGAACCTTCCGATCCAGACTTTTTGCTTGCGGGAGCGGGAAACGATTTCAAATTGCCTTGCTTGTTGCCCTCTTCTATAAGCACACTCATCGCTTGATCGATCGGAATTCGGCACGACTTCGACTGTTCATCGTAACCGGAGGTTTCCAGTAGTTGCCGCTCCTGCAGTCGGAGTTCGCGCAATTGTTGATCGCCTGGAGAAGAATTTGTACCTGGTTTAAGGGCATCGGCATACTGAAGAAGAAAGATAACCAAGCCTGCGAACACGCCGACCACGAGCAATGCGGAAACCATCGTAACCCACGGAAAAGCGGGTGGTTCCGGCAAAGCGGCCGGCGCCTGGTTCACTCGTATCGAGATCTTCCGCCATCAGGCTATTCCCTTTCTCTTCCATTTATAGACGATCGCCGTATTCATCAACCTCATGATGGATGGATTCAGCCAAACGCAGGTCGCCTGTTGCAATGAGCGCACTGTTTCGAAAGCCCCGCAACACGCCGCCGGCCATCACGCTGGCGAAAAACAGGATTGACGCGAGATCCATCCAATGGAACGAGACGCCGTTCGACGGCCGATCGTGAACATTGGCTTTCATCCCTTCGGGCATGATCTGCCAATAAAGATGCGCCATTTGAAACACGAGCACCCACAACGCGACAAAGCCGATGACGCGAGGGTTGCGCTTATTCCCACGCGGCAGGAGCAAAAAGAATGGCACAGCGAAATAGCAGATCGGCAACAAGATAGACATGGTATACCAGGCGCCTTCGCGGCGATCCCAATACCATTTCGTCTCTTCGGGAATGTTGGTGTACCAGATGATGAAGTATTGCGCGAAAGCGACATAGGCCCAAAACACCGTCAGGCCGAACATAAACTTGCCAATGTCGTGAAAGTGTTCTCGGGTGATCGTGTTGCGAAGATACCCTGCCGAATGTAGAGCAATAACAATCAATAGGCAACTGACTAACGAGCCCCGAATGCAATCGGCCCAAAATATCACCCCGAATATCGTAGAAAACCAATGATAATTCAGACTCATCATCAGATCAAAGGCAGCAAATGTCGAAGTGATGGCCAATAACAACAGTCCTGAAGGCGCATACCATTCCATCGTGCGCTGGATGATCTTGCGGGCGTCGATATCATCTGTTGCATCGCACTGCCACGATAACCGCCGCATCAAATTGGAATAAATAATCCAGACCGAAAAATAGATGGCGAACCGCACTAGGAAGAAGGCGGGGCTCAACCACACTTGTTTTCCATTGGTCAGATCTTCGGCATGAGACCACTTGTAAATCGTGCCAATGCCGATTGCAATGGGAACGAATAAGACAGCTAGAATTGGCAGGACCGAGTGGATGTTCTCAAAAATACGCCGAATCGCGACCGACCAGCCGGCTGCGGTGATGTGATGAATCAAATTCCAAAATAGGGCGCCGAGGGCCAACGATAGTGCCCACGTATAGCCCCATAGGTAGGAGTAATAGAACTGACGTCGACCATGGCTATCATCGATTGCCCAGCCAAACAACAGCGCGAGCGCGGCCGCCGCGGCAGAGACCGTCACTTTTTGATGAAAGGCCGTGCCGGCACGCTCATCCAATCGGGAAACGTCGGGTAGTTCTTGCAATGGCATATCAGCAGCGGTCATTGCCTCGACTCCCTGTGGGACAGGGATCGTTGAACGGACTCAAAGAGCCTCCTTGGGGCGTTCTGGCTCAACTGCAATGCACGAAGGTAGGCGACAATCGCCCAGCGATCTTGTGGATCGAACACCTGATGCCCCATGGCAGGCATTGTGTTTTTGCCGTTCGTGATTACATCATACAAGTAGCCATCGGGCGACTTCACGCAGTCGATCGACGTGATAGCTGGCAATGCCGATCATGCCTCGACGCCCGAGAATGCCATGAGCATTTTCACCCTGGCCGCCGTAACCCGTATCACCGTGGCAGACGGCGCAATGAATCGTGTAGCGTTCGCGACCACGAAGCATTAATGCTTGCCACCCCTTGTATCCCGTAGTTGCGTCAGCATAGATGGCATCATCAATTGCTTTCTTGGGGATATGCTGGACAAAGAAGTTGACCACGACATCTCGTTCTTCTTCTTCATCGAACGATTCAAACGCAGGCTTACCTTCTTTGTCTTTAAGCGGTTGTCCGTCTTTGTCGAGTTTGGGCCGCTGCTTCTGCACGGTGAATTTTTCTTTTTTCGTCTCGTCGGGCTTGGTGCGGGCTTTGAAAAACACCGGGTCTGCATCGGGCATATATCGCGATTGCGGGCCGCCATGATCCCCGGCATCGTTGCGTGTGGCGCCGCCATCATAAGGGATGGTCCCGGCAACCGGCGTGCGCGACGCCCTGCCATCGGCAAAGAACGGCGACTGACCTTGAGCCGAGTAGCGCGCCTGGTACTTCATATCGAGGAAGACGTGCCAAGGGCGATTACTCGATAACTGGCCGCGAAAGCCCAGGATGCCGACGGCAACCGCAGCGATGCCAACGATAATAAGAATCATACGAAACATTAATGACGCCCGTCTTTGTGTGCCGCTGAGTGCACCCTATTAATTGCTGACTGTCGCGATGTTGTAACCGCCTAGTTCCTCAAGAAGCAAATGGAGCGCGGTATCGTTGTAATAGGCGTCGCCTGTTTGCACCGTTAGAAAAAACCCATCATTGGTAGCTCGGCGCATCGGGTTATATTGATCGATCGGATGAAAGAAGCGGGGTAGCCCGCAAAGCCACAACATGCCGAAGACGGTGAAAAACGCGCTGAAGAGCACCATCAGCTCGAACATAATCGGCACGAACGCTTCCCATGAAGTGTACTGTTTCCCCTGAACAATGGTCGGATAGTACCAACCCATCAAATAAAATTGCATGAACGCCGCCGTCGCCAAGCCTGTGGCAGAGCCGCAAAGAGTGATCCAAGGTTGTATCGAACGCTTTTTGCCGATGGCCTTCACCATGCCATGCACCGGATAGGGCGAGTAGGCATCCAAAGTGGTGTACCCTAGATCGCGCAAGCGACGTGCTGCTTCCAACAGTTTGCCCGGCCCTTGTAACTCAGCGGCCATGCCCCAAGTTTCGCCGTTGCGCCTTCCATTGCCGTGACTAATTGGTCTTCCGGAAGAACAATCCTGTCACGGACATTCGGGTTTGTATTGGTTTCATCACCATGCGGATGAGCGCCTGGCAAAACACTTTTTATCTCCGCCAACGAGATCATCGGCAGATACTTCATGAATAATAGGGTGAGGGTGAAGAAGAGCCCAAAGTCACCAATCATTTGCAGCCAGTCGACCCAGGAAGGTGTGAAATTGCCCCAGCTTCCCGGAAGGAAATCCCGATGCAATGACTGCACGATAATGACAAACCGCTCCCACCACATGCCGACGTTCACGAACGTGACCACAATAAGAAGTTTCCAAGGCGTCGTGCGCCACGACTTGAACCAGAGCAACTGAGGGATGATGAGATTGCAACTAATCATGCTCCAATAGGCCCACCAATAGTCCCCAAAGGCACGGTTCAGAAAAATCTGTGATTCGTAGGCATTTCCCGAATACCAGGCGATGAAAAACTCCATCGCATAGGCATAACCGACCAGCGTCCCGGTAGCCAGAATAAACTTAGCCATCACGTCTAAGTGGCGAATCGTGATTAAATCGGTGAGGCCCGCATACATCGTGCGCACCGGGATCATACACTGCAGCACCATCGCGAAGCCGCCAAAGATGGCGCCCGCCACGAAATAGGGTGGAAAGATAGTCGTATGCCAGCCCGGCAATACTGAAGTCGCGAAGTCAAAGGACACGACCGAATGAACGGATAACACTAAAGGCGTGGAAAAGCCGGCCAAAAGCATGTAGGCGATTTCATAATGACGCCAATGCCGTGTTGAGCCTCGCCAGCCAAAGGACATTATGCCAAACACGATTCGGCGATATTTCGAGGTCGCTCGATCGCGCAGCGAAGCGAGATCAGGAATTAGGCCCGTATACCAGAATAGGATCGACACGGTGAAGTATGTGCCGACTGCAAACAGATCCCAACACAAAGCCGAGCGAAAATTCTGCCAGATATGGTTGGCGTTTGGCAACGGAAACATGAACCAGGCATACCAAAAACGGCCGACGTGAATGCCGGGATACACGCCGGCACACATGACCGCAAACAACGTCATCGCTTCCGCGTAGCGATTGATGGCCGTGCGCCACTTTTGCCGGAACAAGAACAAGATGGCCGAGATGAGTGTGCCGGCATGGCCGATGCCGATCCAGAATACGAAATTAGTGATGTCAAATGCCCAAGCGACCGGGATATTAGAACCCCATACGCCCACACCCGTTGAGATTAGATAGGTAGCGGCGAGCACCCCACCGCTCATTAGCGTGGCTGAGAAGATAAAAGCGGGCCACCACCATTTCGGCTGTGGATTTTCGGTGATGGAAGCGATCGTCTCGCTCACCTGGTTGAAGCTGCGATGCGCAGGCTCGACCCAAGGGATGCGCACGTCAAAGCGATCTTCGTTCTCTAAGCAGGGCAGAGAAGTTGCCGGGTTCATGCAGCAACCTCCTGTTGGTCCATGTTAGAATTATTGCAAATTGCAAATTGCAAACTGCAAATTGCAAATCTGAGTTTCAATTTGCAGTTTGCAATTGTCAATTTGCAATTTGCAATAAATTGGTGTCTCATGAATGGGCCCCCTCTACCGGCACCATCTTAGGGTTCAAATTTCGGATGCGGGGTAGGTAGCTAGTGCGCGGTTTGGTGTTTAGCTCTCCTAACACCAGATAGTCGGCAAGCTCGGCCCGATTTTTGAGTTGATAGACTTTGCTCTTCTCATCGCGGACGTTGCCGAAGGTGATTGCCTTTGTCGGGCAAGCTTGCTCGCAGGCGGTGTGGATGATGCCATCCGGCACGATAATTCGGCTTTCGCCGTCGATCTGCCGTACTGCATAGCCGAGCTTGTACTCCTTTTCGGGGTCGTCCGTCGGCTTCGAATCGATCTTGTCGGCCCCGGCTTTGATCGCCAATACTTTCGCGCCGATCTTCGCGCGCTCAATGCGTTGGATGCAGTAGGTGCATTTCTCCATTACGCCACGCATCCGCACGGTTACTTCGGGATTCTTCTGCATTTTCAGCGTTTCGGGCATGCCGGCCTCAGAGAACGGCGTTGGAACGCGCAGTTCGTCAATCCGTCTCTTATTGAAATCGAACCAATTGAAACGCCGAGCTTTATAGGGGCAATTGTTCGAGCAATAGCGCGTGCCGATGCAGCGATTGTAGACTTGGAGATTAAGCCCTTCCGGTGAATGCACTGCGGCGTTGACGGGGCAGACAGACTCGCACGGCGCCGCCTCACAATGTTGGCACATCATCGGCTGGGAGACGATCGGCGAGTCGTCCGCAGGCAAAGGCTCGCTACCGTTCGGGTTTTCGACTGTCTTGGTGAAATAGCGGTGCAAGCTGATCCAGTGCATCTGGCGATGCATCTTCATTTCGTGCTTGCCGACCACGGGAATATTGTTCTCCGCCTGGCAGGCGATCACACAAGCCGAACAGCCGGTACAGCTATTTAGATCGATCACCATTCCCCATTGCATATGGCCATCGAGCCGTTGAGGAAACGATAGATCGTTGGCCGCCTCCAAGGCAATTCGTTTGATGCCTTCCATGCCCGGTCCGGCATCTTTGTAATCAGACTGATCGTAGCCCCACTGAAAGCGCGACTTTGGCGAGACGGAAGCGTGAGCGACCGCAGCTTTCTCGCTTTCTCCGGCCGCTGACGCTCCTGGCTCGCCATGACGTTTTTGATATTCTTCGAGGCTATATTCACGAATGATATCGTCTTTCTTGGCCTCGGAAATCGTGCCATGTTCCTGGCTCGTGACCAGGTCATAGGTCTCACCGGTTTTCTTTATAGTTGCGGTCGTGAAGTGCATCGCCTTCGAAGTTCGCAGCGGGTAAACGTTAAAGCCGCCGCCTTCTTTGACGTGGCTCAGCCTCATTTTTCCCCAGCCAAGCGAGAGCGCGATCGACCAGTCGGCCTGCCCAGGCAAGACAAACGCGGGAATTTTGACCTTGGCCGAGCCGTTGTCAATCTCCAACACATCGCCGGTTTTCACTTGGAAGTGTTCGGCAGTCTTCGGACTAATCAGAGCGGCATTATCCCACACTAATTTGGTTATCGGATCGGGCATCTCCAACAGCCAGGCATTCCACGCATAACGGCCATCGTAGAGGGCGTATGAGGGGTGGAAGGTGATTTCGAGGTTGTCAGGGCCGACGGCTGGGGCGGGGACGTAGGCAGCTAGTGCGGCTTCGGTTGGCTGATCCCGCCAAACTCCGACGTCAAATGCCGTGAACGGGTATGAACCGGGATCGCCCCTTTGGATGAATCGCTTGAAGTTCAAATTTTGGCTGACGCTGTCATTTTGCTTATCATCGCCGGGATTACTGTGTCTTTTGTCAAACGCAGCATGCACCAGATTATAGGCCTGTAACTTTGCATCAGCGAATGTGACCGCGTTGTTCCAGCCGCTCAATTGAATCAGTAATTCAAGAGCAGAGCGAGACGAATGTAAAGGCGCAATTAGAGGCTGCCGACTAAAAGCCTTATACTGGTTTTGCTCACCGCTATCGCCCCATTCCTCCAAGAAATGAGTTTGTGGCAAATGCCAAGCGCTTTTCTCGGAAGTCTCGTCTACAAATGGGTTAAGGCGAATCACACTGGGAATACGCTGGAACGCTCCTGCAAGATCATAATCGGCCGGGCCGTTGAGGACGGGATTGCCGCCGACGATGATGAGCGTCTCAACGGCATTTTGGTGGATTGGAGTAATTAGCTCGTAAAGCGATTTGAGATCCAGATCGGCCATACGGTAATGTCGCGTATCCATGCTGCCGAGCGCATAATCAATGACATTGCCGAGGGCGTTATTGATAAATGAACAAAGGGCATGGACTAATGGTGGCTGACGGTAACCTGGTAGGACGATGCCCAGTCCATTCTTAAGGTTCTTAGCGACCTCATCGATCCACTCGGTCGGAAACGCGACATCGGAGGTAGGCAGCTTTAGAACAGCCGCAGTTTCAGGACTTTCGGGGACCTGTTTTGCAATGCGCTTGGCCAAGGCCACCGTATAATCGACGATGTGAGATGAAGGCAGACGCAAGCGATGATCAACCATTGCTCCTGTTATTGTCCAACTGCTTTCGACAGCGTAGAATCGCTTTGTCTCCAACTCACGCGGCAAAAATGACTTTTCAATGTTAGAATCACGGCGCAACTCAAAAGCGTTGAGGTCCTGGGTGGCCTCGACCCCAACAAAGTCATTATCGAGCAGAAGTACGGTTCGGGCACTGCTTATCCTGTTTTCCACTTCGTAAGCAAGACCGACCGCTTCCAGCGCCGCCCGCGAGTTGTCTCGATTGATCGGTTCATAGCAGTGCCACACCGCGTTGGGGAACACGGTCTTCATGTGTTCGCGTAACAAACGCATCGAAGGCGATGGATGATCCTCGACCAAGAAACGCAGTCCGGTTCCTTGAGTCTTCTTCAATTTCGCGAAATGTTCGGTGGCAAATAGATCAAAGGCTTCCCAAGTCGATGGCTTCCCTTGATGCAAAACCTGTTTGGAGCGATCCGGCGAATAGAGATCGTAAATGGCAGCTTGCGCGTAGGCGTCGCTACGGCCGCTGAAATAGGTGACATTCCCCTCAATCTTCGTCGGCCTGCCTTCATGCGTTTCAACGAGTAGCGGAAAGCACCCGCCGGGCCTGGGCATACTCGTCGCATAAAAGAGCGGCATCCCAGGTACGATGTTTTCGGGAGTTTGCGCATAGGGCAAAATCTCCAAGTCCGGCCGTCGGCAACCCGTCAGCGCGGCCGATGCCAACGCAGCCGATGAGAGAGCCATGAACTGCCGGCGGTCGGGAGTCGGCTCAACGACTTCCGCTTCACCTGCGTCTTCAAAAACATTGGCAAAGCCCGGAAATTCAGAGGCGGTCGCTGAAACTTCGCGGCTAACATCGTTCATCGATGGCATCCCCCGCAATGCGATGGCGGGCTTATTCCGAGCATCTTTTTCAACTCGTCGCTTACTTCCTGCTTGCTCGTGCCGGCTTCCGGTTGCCAAGATGGATTAGTCACTTGCGTGCGCGGCCGGAGGGCTTCATCGAGATGATGATGGCAGTCGAGGCACCAGCCCATCGTCAGTGATTTCGCGTGGGAGACTACCTTCATGTCGTAGATGTTGCCGTGGCAATTGAAGCAGGCCACGCCGCGATTTACGTGGATGGAATGATCGAAAAACGCGTAGTCGGGCAGCTTATGAACACGCTTCCATTCGATCGGATTCTTCGATCGCCAGCTATCGCGCACAATCGAAAGCAATGGGCTGTTGCCTTTCACGTTTGCCTTGCCGGGATCGACGCTGTTGTGGCAGTTCATACAGACCTGCGTACTGGGCACGGTGGCGTGCTTGGATGTTTCAACGTGCTGATGGCAGTAACGGCAATCCATGCCGAGCTCGCCCGCGTGCAGCTGATGTGAAAACGCGACAGGCTGTTCGGGCTCAAAGCCGACGCGGGTGTATTGAGGATAAGCGTAATAGTAGAAGCCGGCCACGAACAGGGCCGAGGCGAGCGTCAAGCCGAGGACGACATTGCGCACCTGACGATCGAAGCCGCGCCCGAAAATCGCTGGCAAGTATGGCTCCTTTCATCGCAATGCCGTCAGCGACGGCGGCGAGGGTGTTTCCGTATAACTATAAGGCGGCGTTGCGGAAGTAAACGGGTTATGAAACTCTACACTCGTTCCGTGGAAAATCCATGATCCTCGACATTGACCCGAAGGTGGATTACGCATTCAAGCATGTATTCGGTCGAGAAGCGACAAAGTCGATCTTGATTGACTTGCTGAATCAAGTGCTGGATTTGGCGTCCGGCCATCGCATCGTTGATATCGAGTTGCTGAACCCGTTCAATCCGAAGGAATCTTTCAACGATAAAGAATCGTTTCTGGACATCAAAGCGCGTGAGGAATCGGGGCGGCAGTTCAACGTCGAGATGCAGATGCTTTTTGCCAAACACTATCCCAAGCGCATCGTTTATTACGGATCGAAACTTTACTCCCAGCAGCTCCTCCAAGGCGAAGATTACGCGCTGTTGCAACCGATGATCTCGATCAGCTTTCTCAATCACCAGATGTTTCCGCAATCGTTCGATTATCACTTGCGGTTCCGATTGCTCGAAGATCGCCATCATTTCCCGCTGATGGATGATATCGAGTACCACTTTTTTGAACTCCCGAAATTCCGGAAAACTGCTGAAGAATTGACGACCGGGTTGGACATTTGGCTTTACTTCTTACGGCATGCGGCGAAAATAGATCTGGAAGCGGTGCCCACTACGATGCAGTCGCCACCGGTACTTCGCGCTCTGGAGGAACTGAAGATGCTAACGCAATCCGATATTGAACGCGAGCGGTATGAATCGCGGCGTAAGTTCCAGATGGACTACACTAGCGACATGAATGAACAGCGGAGGGAGGGACGCCAAGAAGGGCGCCAAGAAGGTTTATTCGAAGCAAGGATCAAAAATGTTCATTTTTGCGAGCAATTCCTTGGGCGAGCAATCACGCCAAGCGACCAACTGGATCGAATGTCTTTCGATGAGCTGAGCAAATTAGCCGACCGGTTAATGGAAGAAGTCTTGCAGCGCAAATGAATCGCTTATTCGAATGGGTTTACTCGTTTTTCTCAAAGAAGTCAAAAATGCCCTTTTTTACCGAAGCTGACCATGAGCGAGAACGCTATGAATCGCGACGTAAATTCCAGATGGACTATACGAGCAACATGAATGAACAGCGGAGAGAGGGACGCGAGGAAGGACGTGCCGAAGGTGCGATTCACGCATACGAGCGATTGCTTGGGCGTCCCGAAACCCCAGCTGATCAACTCGCGCTGCTATCGTTGGCAGAACTGAAAGTCCTAGCCGACCGATTGCACAGTGAAATACAACTGCGTGGTTGATGCTTCGCGTGTTGCAAAATAGATGAAGGAAAAATGATGCGGGTTACTCTCGACTACGGCCGCACCGGCCTCGAAATCCAACTTCCCGCCGAGCGCACGCTGGCGCCCTTGAGCATCAAGGATGCCGTGCCGTTGGCCGACCCGGAAGGTGCTTTGCGCAATGCGCTGGCAAAGCCGATCGGCTCGAAGCCGCTCTCCGAACTTGCGAAGGGCAAGAAGAGCGCCTGCATCGTCATCTGCGACATTACCCGGCCGGTGCCGAACAAGCTTATTCTCCCGCCTTTGCTGAAGACGCTTGAAGAGGCGGGCATTCCGCGTAAAGAGATTTGCATCCTCAACGCCACCGGTCTGCATCGCCCTAACGAAGGGGCCGAGCTCATCGAGATGGTTGGCGAAGAGATCGTCAAGAACTATCGCATCGAGAATCATTTCGGCAAACGACTTGATGAGCACACTTATCTCGGGACCACGCCTAATGGCGTGCCGGCCTGGATCGATTCGCGCTACATCGATGCCGAGCTTAAGATTACAACGGGCTTAATCGAGCCGCATCTGATGGCCGGCTATTCCGGCGGGCGCAAGGTCATCTGTCCCGGCATTGCGGCCCTCGAAACGGTCAAGGTTTGGCACGGCCCGAAGTTTCTCGAGCATCCATTGGCCGATTGCGGGAGCGTGAAGGGCAATCCCGTTCACGAAGAGAACACGCGTATCGCCCTGATGGCCGGCTGCGATTTCATTGTGAATGTCGTCATCGATGGCAAGCGTCGGGTCACTTGGCTCGGTGCGGGCGACATGATTCAGGCGTGGGAAGCAGGCGTCGAATTCTGCCAGGATATCGTGAAAGTCGGCGTACCGCATGCGCTCGATGTCGTTGTTACTTCATGCGCGGGCTATCCGCTCGATACGACGTGGTATCAAGCGGTGAAGGGGCTGACCGGCGCGCTGCCGATCGTCAAGAAAGGCGGCACCATCATCATCGCGGCCAGTCTGAGCGAAGGCCTCGGCAGCCCCGAATTTCAGCATCTGATGAAAGATAATCCCGACCTGAAGTTATTCATCAAGCGCATTCTGGAAACCGATTACTTCGTCATGGACCAATGGCAACTTGAAGAACTGGCGAAGGTCGTCAACCATTGCAAAGTGAAGGTGGTGACGGACGGCTTGTCCCCGGAAATTTTACGCCAGTGCTACGTCGAGCCTGCAACAAGTGTTGAACAGGCCGTCGCCGATTCCTTGAAGGAGTACGGGCCCTCCGCCAAATTAGCGGTCATTCCGAAGGGCCCTTATGTGCTGCCCTACGTGATGCCGGCTTGAGCCTCGGTCATCGCTAGACCTCTTCAACGAGGCTGCTTCAAACCTTCGAAAAGCTTCTGAATTACAACAGGCCTAAAGTATTAAAATCCATTAGCCACAGATTAAACACGGACGAAACACGGATAAATCAAAACGTTCTGTTGCCATGCCTAAAAAATTGCCCTGAATACATGTCTTTGTTTTATCCGTGTTTGTTCGGTGTTCCATCCGTGGCTAAACAGTTTTGCTTTGGGACAAGAGGCCCAACGTATTAAAATCCATTAGCCACAGATTAAACACGGACGAAACACGGATAAATCCAAACGTTCTGTTGCCATGCCTAAAAAATTGCCCTGAATACATGTCTTTGTTTTATCCGTGTTTGTTCGGTGTTCCATCCGTGGCTAAATGGTTTTGCTTTGATTTGAACCTCATTTGAAATCTGACTCATTTTACAATGAGTTTGATTGGGTAAGTAAATCGCCACTATTCGTCTGGTTCTCTCTCTCGGACGTTGAACTCGAGCTTCCAGCGTTCTTTGCCGTCCCGGCTTTGGCACCAGAGTTCGAGTTGACCAACCTCGGTCACTTTCGTGTGCAAATGAACTGGCACGACTCGGTTGCCTTGCCCTTCCAATTTGGCGGCTACGGGCGTCATTTCGTCAATTTCGCTTTCCCATTCTTCAATCAGCGCTCCCGGAGCATCCTGACGCCGAACGTTTGAGCTCAGGAAGCGAAATTCAACCTGCTCACCGACTAGAAGGCCGAATTCCTGACTGGGAATGTCGGCTTCCGTTCCTTCCTCCATGCCGAATGGCGCCACACAGAGGGCTTTTATTTGCGGTCTGACGCCCGGAATGGCCGGCATCGCGGTCTCGATTCCGATGTAATAGGCGCGGGCCGTTCCGCCGCGAATGCGGACGCCTTTCCCGCGTCGGACCATGCCATAAGCGGCAGCGCCACGCGCGACCGCGAGATCGAGATCATTGCCGGTAAGCGTGCGGACTTTTTCGCCCTTTGCTTCTCTAGACCATTGATTCAGAACGCTGCTGAGGCGTTCGCGCAAAGGCTCCGCTTTGAACACGCCGCCGTTGAATAAAATGGCGGTCGGCAATCCCGTGGGCTCGGACTTTTTGCGTTTCGGCTTTGTTTCTCGATTGGCCAGCTGCTCCGCCTGCCGGTTGAGAAAATGAGCCAAGTGGCGCGTGATCGCTGGATCGGCCACATAGGGCAGGCCAAGTTCTTGCAACCCCGCCGCCCGCTGCCTACCCGGCTCATCGGTTCTTCCACATTGCGGGAAGAATCCATCGAGCAGAGATTTTTCGATATCAGTACGCGTCAATTCACCTTTAATCGTGCCGCCGATCACCGAGCGGCCGCGCCCGAGAACAGTAACCGGTGCGCTGGCGACGTTCGCATTGCCGAGAATCGTTTCCTTTGCGTGCCGGGTGCTGTGACTGAGCGCGAGCATTTGGCCAGCATCGAGTTTAGTACCCTTCGCCGCAAAAGCCTGTCCCGCCGCATGGGCAAGGGCCAGATCCATGTTGTCGCCGCCGAGCAACAGATGATCGCCGACCGCCAGTCGCGTTAATGACAGGTTGCCTTGTTCCTCGCCCACTTCAATCAGCGTAAAGTCCGTCGTGCCGCCGCCAACGTCGGCGACAAGGATCAGATCGCCGATTTTCACCTGTTCGCGCCATTCATCCCCGCAGGCGTTGAGCCAAGCATAGAAGGCGGCCTGCGGCTCTTCGAGCAACGTCAGATGCTCCAAGCCAGCCGCTTTGGCCGCTTCCACCGTCATATCGCGGGCGACTGCATCGAAGGACGCAGGCACCGTGAGGATGATCTCCTGCTGCTCCAGCCGATGGTCGACGACATCCTTGGCGATCGTAAAATTCCAGGCTTCTGCGAGATGCTTCAAGTAGCGGGTCGTCGCTTCCAACGGCGATACGTGCCGGGTCGTGTCTGGCGCTCTCCAAGGTAGAATTGGCGCTTTGCGATCGACCCCAGGGTGACAGAGCCATGACTTGGCGGACGATACAAGTCTCGTCGGCACTTGCGACCCGAAGTTGCGAGCGAACTCGCCAATACAGTAATCGCGCGATGCGTCCCAAGGAAGCTTGAGGCTGCCCGCTGGCTGTTCATTCGGGCCGGGCAGATAAAGAAACGAGGCCAACAACTCGCGCGGCTCGACAACGCCGGGGCTGACCACTTGGGGAATCGCCAACGTCTGGCAGCTAAGGTCATCGCCGCGGCCGGTATCAACATAGGCCAGAGCCGAGTTCGTGGTGCCCAGATCGATGCCAACAACGAAACGCGATACAGGCATAGGGTAACCTCAGAAGCTTGCTAACCGGTTGCTGGGCGATGCCGTGGGCATCTGATGGTTAATTTACGAGTTGGCGGTTCATACAACATCGGCATGTCAAATTCCTTCCGCTTGCGTCGGTCGAAACGAATCACTTCTTCAGCCAGCGATCGAACCAGGCGAGCGTCTCTTCGCGCATGGTTGCGGTGTGAGCGTGAGCGGTATCGGGGTAGAGCACGCTTCGATACTTATCCTTGGCGCCGATAGCGCTATAAACGGCGCTCGCTTTCTCATCGATGATTCTGATGCCATCGGCCGGGCTGCCCGCGTCGAGTTCCCCCGTCAGAGCCAGAAAAGGCCGAGGTGCGATCAGGGTGATGACCGCCTCGGTATCGAAGTGCTTCAGCATTCCGTGCACGTAATAGTAGACGCCATGCGCCTTCAGTTGGCCGTGCGCGATCAAGTTCGAATAGCGCGTATAACAGGCAACGGATACGCCGCAGGCGATGCGATCATCGACGGCCATCAGCCACCACGTGCGCGTGCCTCCCATGCTCATGCCAGTGGCGCCGACGCGCTTGGCATCCACTTCGGGACGTGAGACAAGATAATCGAGTGCGATCTGGTCGTCGCGCACGAACATGCCCCACAGAGAATAGCCGAGCCAAAGGTGCAACTTATGCAGGCTCAGTTGCTCGTCGTTTCCTTTTTCCTTCGCTCCACCGGGACCAGTCGCAGCGCGGTCGCCGTGCCACCAGTTGTCCAAACTCAGAACGGCGTAGCCTTTGTTGGCTAGGACGAGTCCCAATGGTTCCGTGCCGCCGTTGCGGTTGGGCATCAGGATGTCCAGATGATCGACGCTGGATGAATGGAGCCATAGGATAGCTGGCACCGGCTTGTCAGTTTTGTCGGGAACAATGAGCAGCGCGGAAATTTCGTTGCCGGCTTCATTGTCGATCGCCACTTTTTCCAAACGGAGCCCGGGCCATTTCTCGAAACTGATGACACGGACTTTCTGCTTGACAGGTCGCGGAGGCAGATCACCGAAAGAAGCCAGCACTTTTTGCTTCACCTCCGCTCGCTGTTTCGTCCATGCCTCGGCGTCCTTCGGAACGGGAAACTCGGGCGCTTTGATGCTCTTGAAGAAGCTCGGCACTTGGGCATCCCGTTCTTCTTCTGCCTTGCGATACGCGTCAGCACTCGCTTTCGGAGCCGGCACAAATTCTTTCGGCATATTCTGCGCTAAAAAGAGGTGTCGGCGCAGGCTGTCGGCTACGGCATCGGCCAGCCGCTCGTTGCCGGTCGGTGTGTAATGAGTGCCATCGCCGCCCAGCAGTTCATCAGCGCCTGCATGGTTCACCAGGGCATGAAGATCGTGAACTGGCACATTCAGTTCGGCCATCACCGCCAACGCCCGTTCGTTGTAACGCTTCACATCGGCTTCGAAGCGATCGAAGGCGCCTTTGCGCTTGGCATGTCGCTCGTCGATGATCGGTGTCGTGTTGGCAAAAATCAGAGTCGCCTTTGTCTCCTTGCGAATTCGCTCGACGATTTGCCGTAGATTCGCTTCGTACTGTTCCAACTCGACTTGATGCTTGCCGCTTTTTTTATCGAGCTTGATGTCGTGCAGCCCTGCATTCAGATGCACCACCGCCGGTTGCTGCTTAATAACCCAAACGTCTAAATTCTTCAGTACATTGCTGCTGTCGCCGCCATTCTCCTTCGTGCTGCTTATCTCGACAATAGTCCCGAGTTTTTTCGAAACGGCCTCTGCATAGCCAAGCCGAATCGAATCGCCAAGCAGAACGACCTTCGGCAGTTCAGTTTTGGTCTGTGAAGTGGCCGGCAATGAAAGGAAGAGAAGTATAAAAACGCTGAGAAGCCTCATTATGGTGTTTCCTTTTTGTAAATCGATGTATCGGAAAACTCCGCGCTCCACGCGAACCACTTGACCATGATGGCCTGGGCCGGCTTGAGGCACCACCCCTTCAATTTCCCTTCGACGCAACGGCCGGCGATATCGAAGTGCGAACCGGTCTTTCGATCTACAAAGGGAGCCTCCTCTGCTTTGCTGTCCACTTCGATCTGTAAGCCTGGCATCGTTTCCTCGACCTCACCCGTTTCGCCGAGCGCTCTGGCTGCTTTGAATTTCTCAGCCACGGGAAAATAAGCCGTTGCCGTGCGTGTTGAGGCTTGCCAAAGCACGATCACTTTAACACCCAAATCTATTTCATCGGTCAGGGCCGCCACCGCTCCCGCTTTTTCGAGGTCCGCCAGGCGATAGGCCCGCGCTTTCGAGTTCGCTTTAGACGCTTCGACCCCTAACACTCGCTCGTCCGCATTCAGTCGCTCATCCAGCTTCGGCCGACTTTTCTTCGAGTCATCGTTGGCGACCGTCGGTAGTTCGATCGGCTTGAATTGATCGTGCATGCGATAGGCGACAGCGCTCGGATAATGCGCGGTAAACCAACCCCAATCGGCAACGATTGTCGGCCAATTCTTGAGCCTTTCCCCACGGCGCGGGCCGTCAAAGGCAATGCCGGTCAATGTAGAGAATCGGGTGCCGTCTTTGTGCTTCATCACCATTACGCCGTTGCGCCAGCCATCGAAGCGAAAGTCAATGGAGGCGGTAAACGCTCGAGCAAAGCCGGCGTCGGGGTCGTACACGAAGGTTCCATAGGTGTCGGAAATAACGCGATGAGAATTTAAAAAGAAGCGGAAGGGGATGGCGCCCCCTTCGTATTTCCCGCGCGTCCAGCAGAGTACCGGATCGCTCGCCTTGAGTTCGTCTTGGCGCCGTTTCGCTTCATCGATGCAATGCGAACATTCGGGATTCACCAGAGTGCGAAAGGCATCCGGTTTGGAGACGACAATCGGCTCTTCGGCACAAATGACCGAGGCCAGCAAGATCTGGATAACCGCGCACTGAGCAATTTTTAGTCTCATTTTTTTGCCAGTATCTTTTTGTCGAGTTTTTGATTTCGAGAAACGGAGAAGCTTTCTCGAAGTTGCGATGAATCGCCAATAGCCGTGGCCGGAGTCGAACCAGCACTCCGGAGGGGATTTTAAGTCCCAATTCCAGTTTGCCTAAGTGTAACACCGCGAACGCCTTATAAGATCAGCGCTTGGCCGACCTTGGCGGAAGCAACTCGGCGGGCCGTTTTGCCCCTCGTCGCAGCCGGGACGTGAGACCATGGCGCTTTCATCCAACTATGCCGCCGGCGGCTCCTGTCTGCAGGTTTTCATTGTATATGGAAACACGTGAGTCCGCGTCGAAGCGCGACTGTCCGAAGCAACGTTATGGAAAAAGAAGGGTTCAGTATCGAACTGTAAGCTGCAGAAGTGGGGACTCGAAGTAGGTTAAATGCTTGCGGCTAGCTGAACTCAGTTCTGCAAGTGTGTATACCGATCGCAACGGCGTCAAATGCGTTATTGGTTGATAACACACAGAGTTGAAAATGATTTCGATTGGCGACCGTTTAGATAACAAGTACCGAGTCACGCGCCGACTGGGAGGCGGCGGATTTGGCGAAGTATTCTTGGCCGAAGATGAGGACATTTCGGGTCATCAAGTAGCCATCAAAGTGCTTTCCCAGGTGAAAGAGGGCGATCCGTGATCTCATGTGGGAAATGAAGCAGCTCGCGAAATTCAGACACCCGCACATTGTTACTTTCTTGCACCATTTCAGAGATGAAGGCTGCTTATATCTAGTGATTGGAGTTCTATTCCTCAGGCAGCTTGCATGATCGAGTGAAAAGCGCTCGACGTTTTCCCGAAGAGCAAGTTGTTGCTTGGGGTCAGGAATTGTGCGAGACTCTTGCGTTTGTCCACGTTAAGGGAATCGTCCACCATGACATCAAGCCGTTGAACATTCTTTTCATGGAAACCTGAATCTTCGGCTTCTCGTGCCGAATAGCGGCGAAGAGGTGCTTGGGGAAAACTGGATGTCGATCGATACGACGCATGCGACGAACTACCTGACACGTTTCGTATTGTCACTCGCTTTGGTGTAATCTCTTTTGAGGATGCCGATCGTAGTCAAACGAGATCAGCGGTTTGATCATCCCGTCCTCTTTGGTCTGCATCATCGTGAATGCCTTCTCGATGTCCCCGAATGGGAACCGATGCGTTGTCAGTGGCATGGGATCGACGCGCCCCGTTTCGATCAATCGCATCAGCCGGCCCATCCGCTCCGAGCCGCCGGGGCACAAAGCAGTTCGGATGGTCTTGTCGCTCATTCCCACCCCCCAGGCCAGCCGCGGAATCGGCACGCTGTCGCCATCGCCGTGGTAGCCCAGGTTGGAGACGGTCCCGCCTGGACGCGTGACACTCACGCACGCGGCAAAGGTTTCCGCCGAGCCCAGGGCCTCGATTGACGAATCCACACCTTTGCCGCCCGTGAGTCTCATGATCGCCTCGACAGGGTCTTCCTTGGTGAAGTTCACGACTGCGTCGCAGCCATATTTCATAGCCAGCGCGATGCGGTTTGGCATGGATTCCACACCTATGACCAGCCCCGCGCCGCGGAGGCGAGCACCGACTGTCGCCATCAAACCCACCGGCCCTTGCGAGAAAATCGCGATGCTGCCCCCAATCGGAATGTTCGCAAACTCGGCCCCGACGAATCCGGTGGAGAGCATGTCGCAGCAGTAAACCGCCTGCTCATCGCCGAGGCCGTCGGGAATCGGCGCGAGGTTGGCCACAGCGTTGTTGACGTGGAAGTACTCTGCAAAGCTGCCGTCTTTGACGTTGGCGAATTTCCATCCGCCGAGCATCCCGCCGCACTGGCTCGTATAGCCACGTTGACAGTTGTCACAGGCGTAGCACGGCGTGATGGCGCTGACCGCAACACGCTGGCCGACCTTGAACAGGCCGCTGGCGGCCGCAAGCTCTCCCAGTTCGTGAATGACGCCGACAGATTCGTGCCCGAGCGTCAGGTCTCGGCGGTCGCCAATTGCGCCAGCTACGGTATGGGTGTCGGAAGTGCAGATGAGCGCGGCGGTCGTGCGGATGATGGCGTCGAGGGGTCCCGCGCGTGGGACTGGTTTGTCCATCACGCCGACCTTGCCGATACCGTGCATTACGAAACACTTCATCATCGCGGGCATGGCTAGTCTCTCCGACTTGTCGAAACGAAAAGGGGATCAAGCCGTTTCGCCTTCTGCGGGCGTGCGGTTAGCTCCGAGTTCTGAACAGCGTCCAACAAGTCGGTGTGATTTTCAGCGAGCGCTGAAGGGAGTTGCGCACCCCTACACCTTCGATTGCAAACAATTGCAAGTCTCAAGCCTCGAGCAATCTCTAATTCGTTTCCGGCCGTCCGTTGGGCGCCAAGCCACGGTGCCAGAACAAAAGTACAGGAAAGACCCGTCCCTGTACGGCGCAGCCGACCCTGATTGAACTTTCGCGAGTAGCCTTCCAGTCTTCATGAAGGCGAGCATTCGTAGACTTCCGTTTTCGCTTCGGCCCTCTGGCTTCGCGCGAATTCATCGAGGTCCATTTCTGCCCGAGCCCTTGGATGGCCGTAATGTTCGCGGATAAGGTCGACGAGCCGCTCGCGTTCGCCGCCGGCGACTATCAAGTCGTTGCGAGTCAGTTTTCGCCACCTCTCTTGCATGGGATTGATGAGTTGCTTCCAGTTGCCGGCGATCCAATCGTAAACCATGATGAACCTCCTAAAAAAGCGCATTCCGGCGCACGAGGGCGATTAGTGACTAAGTCAGCGCCTATGTTGGGGCGAAGGCGACTGGGGCACTTCGACTCAAAAGGTTGAGCCAACATATGATACTTGGCCGTCAGCCGAGCACGTATGAGAGCGTCCTGCGAAACCAGCCCACTCTGTCGACAGTAGGTGCTGTCACGGCGTTGGATATCGCATTCGGAGAGGCCCGGGCCGCCTCATGACCCGTCACATGCTCGATCCAGACTTTGTAGTAGATAGGAATGAACGGCGCGGCGGGGTCGCGCTGGTCGCGAGCTGCCCAAGCCGTGCTGCCAGGCTCCCACCACTCCGGCTGGGTCTTTAGAATCTGCCAGGCCCGGAGCCGCTTCTCGTCGCACCCCGGAGTCTCGGGCAACTCCTCGTAGCGGCCGAGAGCGATGACGCACACCCACTGGTCGTAGGCGGCGACCGCGCCCACTTCGACGCAGACCAGCGGGTTGGCCCGCATCCACTCGACCTTCTGGCCAGGAGTCGTGACTCCGTAGAGACACTTAGACGCTTCATCGTAGGCGAGGTAGACGGGAACGACGTAGGGCTGGCTCTCGTGCGAGCAAGCCAACCGGGCCAACCTCGTTCGCGCTAGCACCCGCAGGCACTCTTCTCTGCTCAACTCATGGATCATAATTTGATGAGTCGAAACGGAGTCCACCGATTTGAGACGCGCGCATACAGCTTTTTCGGCTTGTTGTTCCGTCCGGGTCAAAACTTCGTATTTTGCTTCACTCCAATTAGTCGCCATAATGCACCATCTTGATTATCGGTTGTCTGGTTTTGCGTGTCCCCTTGACTGCCACGGCCGGCCCGGCCTTCGCAGCGCATCTAAGCGCCTTTTGATGCGAAAAACTCCCGAGCTTCTGCCCGCAATTGGCCCTCGGTCAGGCGCTGCCCGTCCACGACGATCGAGCCGACGATGTGCTTTGCCACGTCGCTATGATTGTGTTTCAAGTCGGCAATCAATTGCTCCATGGCGCTGCTCTCTCCCGTGCCGTGGCCGAAGAACAGGATTCGATCGGCGCCGCGCAAGGTCGCCGCAATGGCTTCGTAGAAGCTTTTCCGCTCCGGTTCTCGTTTGCCATCAATTTCTTCGGTGTCGGAGCGTAGGTGCCGGCCAAAGCCGTGCGGGGCGTAAGGCACGATCTGTTGCGGGACGGCCCCTTGCAACTTGGTGTGTTCCAGAACGCGCCGGATGGCCAGCACGTCTTCCACCGTTGCAACAGCCTTGTGTTTCGGGCCATGCAAAGTCACCATTTGCCCGTTCCGCTTCACTTGGAGTGAACCGTTGTGTTCCTCAGCCACTTGCACAGCGCATCGAGCAGCGATAGCACATCATGCCTCTTCAAGTTGTGAGCCGTCGGGTGACGGAAGATTGACTCATATGTGCGTTAGTGACGCCCATTCAACTGGGAGGGGGTATCGTGTCGGTCTTGCGCCGTCATTGTGCTGCCCTCAGAGAGATACTTTCCATACTTCCCAAGGCCGTGGGCCGACCGCCGGCTCACGCTTTGTTTCCCGGGATCATTACGCTTTGTGTCCCGTCGCCAGAATGTGTTCGGACCAACACGTCCGCCATGCGAGAGGGGTGGAGGCGAGTCGCCTCGCCTCCGCTGCTCGACGACTACTAGCGAGCGCATTCGATTCTCACGCGTACGAGATCGCAATGTCGTTCCGCACGTTATTAACGCCCGGGGCGCTCCAGGCTGCCGAACAGGCCTCGTTTTTCTCGTCCCACGAGCGGACACTGCCGGACAGCGTCACCTTGCCGCCATCGGTCGCCACTTTCACGGTCCCGGCGTCGATCTTGGCGTTTCGCAACAGTGCCTTCTCTATCGCGTCCTTGACCTCAGACGGCCGGACCGTCGGTTTGATGGCGATGTCGTTCGAGACGCCCTTCACGCCGGCCAGAAAGCGGACGGAGTCTGCGGCCGCCCGCTGCTGAAATTGCCAATTTACGTGGCCCTTTAACGTGACCCAGCCTTTCTCCACGGTGGCCTGGATGTCAGACGGCACCCAGACGTGCGACTCGAGGGATGCGGCGGCGAGCGAGGCGATCTCCGCATCGGTCTTGGCGTGCATTCCCACGGGCTTGATCGTGATCTCTTCGGCGATGGCCTTGACGCCTTCCACCCGCTGGGCTGCCCGCTCGACGGCCCACTTTTCGGCGTAGGTCGCTACCGTGCCATTCAGAGTCACCACGCCATCGGCGACCGACACCCCGATCTCGGACGCCGTAACGCACGGCTCCCACTTGATCTCAGCCATGACATCCTTCTGCAACTGCGTGTCCGTCTTCATCTCGAAATCCTCTCGGTGAAATTCGGGCGATCATCCCTGGATTACACATCCAGTTTTGTCGGCGTCGGGGCGAGCGGTACCTTCATACCGGCGAGGCGGCGCAGATCTCGATGCCCAGATCCGGGCCGGTCCGTCTGAAGCTAGAAGGAACTCTTCGGCTACCGTGCCGGTGGTGAAAACCTGCACTACGCTGCCGGTCGTCGGCTCGATTAATGTGGTGGCTTCTCGCACATTCATTCCGGTGATGTTCTTGATCGTTTGAAGCAGGGAATCGGAGAGGCTGGCGAACAGCCGCCGGTGAAACTCGCGAACTCGGGCGGCGCCGCCCGGGCACAGCGCTGCGCTTGTTCCCCGGCAGTCATGGCGCCGTGCAGCGCGATCACGATGGTGTCCTCATTCAAGAACACCGGTATCCATTCACGTCCGTGATTCGTTCGCTGCTGCTCGAAAGCGCGGGCTGCCCGGCCGATCTTCTCGCCGACTGTTTCCTGAGACTGGTCCATTGATGCACTCCGGGCGATCGTAACGGCCTCGCAAAAAATATCTCGCAGAATTCAGTTCTTCAAATGCGCGAGCATTTCCTTGCAGGCCTTGGCACAGTCGCGACATGACTTGGCGCACTCAGCCATGTGCTTGTCATCCGGGAACTTTTCGCAGGCGTTCGCGCAGGCTTCGCAACACTTCATGCAGCACTCGCACGCTTCCTTAGCGAACGGGCTGTTCCGCGCCGTCAGGGATGAAGCCAGCTTGCAGCAGTCGGCACAGCCTAGGCAGGTATTCATTGTTTCCGCGTGATTCTTGTCGCCTTTGGCAACCAGGTCGGCGCAGTGCGCGAAGCAACTGTCGCATTGGAGCTGACATTCGGCACACGCTTTACGCGCACTTCATGAAGTGTTCGTGGTGTTTATGATCGTCCGCCCGCGCCGTAGCGAGCGGTGCGGCCAGCAGACCGAAGACGAATAGAGCTCCGCTGAACAAACTCGTTTGATACATCGAAACATTCCTTGTCGGGGAGTAGTGTCGCACAGATCGGAACTGCTCCGAACCGGCGTTCACACGCGCCGCCCCGCCGGCCGCGGTCGTTGTCTTTGCAAGCGACAGATGGACCGCATCTCCGCTCATTGATTCATGTCAATAATTTCGGGTGGGCCAATTGCTTCGGTTCGCAGCCGTGCCAGCGTGCCGAAGTCGTCGATGCTAGAAGCGCATCGGAAGAAGGAGTTGGAATCGACCGTTTACTTCAATGCGGATGACGCTTCGAACGCGTTAGCTAGACCGCTTTCCGTGTCCGGCTGATGCATTGAGACGTTTAGCGCGAATTTGGTGCAATGCCGACGACGATGGCACTATCCTTTGGGATCCACCGTGTAAATGATGTGCAAACCCGAAATTTCGCGTACCAATGGCGATCAGGGTTCCGTCTTGACTGTCTTGTCGTCAACGAAGTCACAACTTATCGTTGGGTGCATTTTCGATGCCATCCAGGAAAGGCCGTATAAATTTCGGAGTTTCCGCAGCAATCAAGCGAAACAACGCCTTCGCATTAGGAATTCATTCAAGTTGCTTTGCTGAGCCGGCGTCGCTGTGCCGATTTCTGCCGCTGAGATGCGCATCTGCGGAAAAGTGCGTCACGCGTTGGAGTCAATGCGACCTGCTGCCGACCCATTGGAAAGGGCAATCCGATAAGATGCCAGTCGCTACTTGCAAGACACAACGGCAGAATAAGCCATGGACATCGCGCAGTTGATTGAAGCCCTCTCGGTTCGGCAGCCAACGGGAGTTTGCATGATCAGAGGAAGGGTGACGCGTCCGATGCCGACTGGTCGGTCTATTTGCAGCTTGCCGAGACCTGGTAGTCGTTCGGATCACGCAGCCGCGCGATCGTCCATCCAATCTCCACGGACGATGGCGCCGAACGAGCGGGTGCCCAAGCCTTTGACGCACTGGCCAGCTTAGTATTGTACGTAACAGGCAAAACCTGAGAGGACCAATGTCCCCGAGGCATGGGAATGTGCGATCAGCCGCTTAGGGCAGGAAATCGAGAATAGCGGCTGTTCAAACCTCAATCGCCGATCGGCACGAAATTGGTGTTTCGGACTTCGCGGCAGTGCTGATGACAGCGCACGCAAGAGAGGGTCATGTCCAGATAAGCGAGCGTCGCGCCGTCAATGTTCTTTGCCTTGGCCTTCTGAATAACCGTCTCGGCCGCGCGGCGGAAACTGTTCGTTTGCACTTCGTACTCCGCTGTCTTGAAGACGGTCCACTCCGCCGCCTTGCTGAGGCGCATCAATTCCTCGCCGCTTGACTGGATTTTGTCGAAATCGTTCATCGCCAAGCCTTCCAGCAAGGCCTGCGAGTTTTTCAGTTTGTCGACCATGAGCGGGTTCGCCTTAGGAAGGTTCACTTTCTTCGGCTCGGCTGCGGAAGGACGGTCTCCCGAAAAAAGAGTCAATGACAACACCGCAAGGCAAGTCAGCAATGTCGAACGCATGAATAGTTCTCCTGCTTGGGGCATGTTCTCTCGTGATTGCATTCCGAAGGCAAACGGTAATCCTAGTGTTTTCAAAGCCGGTCGATGAGGTTCGACACACTTTCCGCACAAATGCACTGCATCCCCGCCGACGCGGTTTATTCGCCGACTGATTTGCATTTCGACTGAATCTACTCGGCAAAATCATGGATTATTGCATAGTGACGCCAAACCGAATCCTTCTGGTCAATTTTGATGGCTCGCGATAATAAACCGGAAATTCAGGTCGAAGGTTGGCTTAAGACTTTGGGCGTCGAATCGCTATGGCACTGGGACATGCTGGTCTTCCTAGACCGCCAGCAGCCCAGTCTGATCACCGGCGAGCACATCGCGCGATTTCTGGGTTATGCGTCCGCCGAGGTCGACGCCCGAACTGAACAGCCTCGAATCCTCAGGGCTCGTCGAGCGTTCGCGGGCCTCCTAAGGAATGCGTTTATACCAGGCGAACGCATTGGCAGACCCTGCGCGTCGTGACGCCTTGGAGCGGCTCATGACCCTGCCGACAGCCGCACGGTGCGTCTGCTCCTAAACCGATGCTGACCGCCTGATATGCGCATGTCCGAATGAGCGACTTGGCGACCGCAACCGACAAATTGCCGCAGTTCGTCACGACTGGTCGGCAAGTTGAAGGGAACTCAATGCAAGCAACTGGCGCCGACGGTCGTCACATCTCCGATCACGAGCGTCCCAAAGCTGAACCGCATGTCCTGCGCATGTTTGGCGCATGTTTTTCTGACAACATTCGCGAGCGTTCCGATGCACCCGCGTACACCGAAGACCTTCAACAAGGTGCAAGAGAGAAATATGCTGAACAGAATACACAAACCCTTGCAAATTCAGGGTTAATCGCTGCCATGCATTCCGATGCGGGCAAAAAGAACATAGCCGTGGCCGGAGTCGAACCGGCACCCCAGTTACCCAGGAGGGGATTTTAAGTCCCCAGTGTCTACCATTCCACCACACGGCCTTGAGACTTTCCTATTTTGCGCTTTGATGCGGCTTGCGACAAGACTGCGCGCCACCAACGTCTATAATGATCTCATTGCTTCAGCCGTATTATGAGGAGAGAGCCGTCATGGCCCGGGAGTTCGCACGATCCGGCATTCGCGTCCGCTACCCGGCCAAATGGACCGTTGCAGACGAAGAGACCGATGAAGGCTGGTCGGTGTCGTTCACCAGTCCGGACACGGCTTTCTTAATGCTAAGCCACTATCCGGTGACATTCGCTCCGGCCGAACTGACGGACATGGCCTTAAGCTCCATGCGCGAAACGTACCCCGATCTGGAGATGGAAGAGATCATCGAAACGCTCGGTGGCGTGCCGGCCGTCGGTTACGACGTCGATTTCTTCATGTTCGATTTGGTCAACACCTGCTGGATCCGGGCCGTCTCGGCGCCTGAAGGCTCCTTGCTGCTCATGGGGCAATGCACCGATTCCGAGCTAGAAGAAAATGGCGAGGCCATGCGTGCGATCTACCAATCTCTGACATTCGAGGATGAAGCCTAATGGAAATTGCAGCGCCCTGGCTTGGCGCCTTTTTGATTGTCGATCTGCTCGCACTTTGCGCGCTGATGGCGTTCGTAGCCGTGATCGCTCGAAGGAGCAAGCAGCGGGCGCCATTGACGGCAATGTTCGGGATGCTGATCTTCGTGGCGATTGGCTCGCTGCTTATGTACGGCGGCCTCTGGCTGGCGCTGCATTTCGCGGCATAGCCGCGATAGAACTGGGTGTGTTGACGGATGGCGAGCCGGGAGCGTGAGCGACCGGAGTAAGCGAACTGAATATTGCCTCTAACTAGCTTTGACATTTCTCCAGTCGCTTACGCTCCCCGCTCGCCTCATGTCGGCATGCCTGCCGATGTAATCAAACCGCAAAAGGTCGCGCTAGTTTCTCGGCAATAGCCAGCGCATCATAAACGCAGCCTCCCCATACGCCGCCGCTGGCGTTCTGCAATGCTGCCCAAAGACGAGTGTCGTCTGGCAGGGCGACATCGGCGGCAAGATCGGCTCGCGGCAACCGGAGCGCCAACTGGTTGGTTCCCCATTCGACGCCATGTTGGCCGCTTCCATCGCCCACGAGATTGATCTGCCCGACTTGTTGATTTCGGTCGATGACGATTTCGATTAAGTCCCCGTCGCGCAATTTGCCGATGGGCCCTCCCGCCAATGCTTCGGGCGACACATGCCCGATGCAGGCGCCGGTCGATACGCCGCTGAAACGGGCATCGGTGACGACAGCAACGTGCTTGCCCCAGGGCAGGTGTTTGAGAGCGGAAGTCAGTTGATAGGTTTCCTCCATCCCCGTGCCCATTGGCCCGCGGCAACAAAGGATGACAATGTCGCCGGACTGCACTTTGACCGGGCCAATCCCTTTAACGGCGGCGACGGCTGCCTTCTCTGTGATGAACACTTTAGCCGGGCCGACCTTGCGATAAACCCCGTCCGAACCGACGACTGACGCATCGATCGATGTCGATTTGATGACAGAACCCTCCGGGCAGATGTTGCCTTTGGGGAAAGTAAGTGCGGCCGTCAGGCCTTTCGCTTTCGCGGACGTGAAGCTCATGATCACGTTGTCGGGATCGACGCGATCGCGGGTTTGCAGCCAGTCGCGCAGGCGCGAACGACGTTCCGAGTGCTCCCACCATTCCAGGTTTTTGCCGAGCGTATCGCCGCTGACGGTCATACAGTCGAGATGCAGCAATCCTGCATCGCGCAGGTGCAGCATCACCTCGGGGACGCCGCCGGCCAGGAAGACTTGCACCGTTGGATGACCCACCGGGCCGTTGGGCAAGGCATCGACGATGCGCGAGACCTTGCGATTCGCTTCCGCCCAATCATCAACCGTGGGACGGCGAACGTTCGCATGAAACGCAATCGCCGGCACATGGAGGCAAAGATTCGTGCTGCCGCCGAACGCGGCATGAACCGTGATGGCATTGCGAAACGCCTTCTCCGTCAAAATATGTTTGGTGAAGATGCCCCGTGAGGAAAGATGGGCCAGCGCCCGCGCCGAGCGCTTGGCCATGTCGAGCCAGATCGGTTGCCCCGAAGGCGCGAGCGCCGAATGGGGCAGCGATAGGCCCAAAGCTTCGCCGATGACCTGGGCGGTCGCTGCCGTGCCGAGGAATTGGCAGCCCCCGCCGGGGGATGCGCAGGAATGGCACCCCTCCTCGGCCGCCTGATCGAGCGTGATTTCGCCATGCGTGTAACGGGCGCCAATTGTCTGCACCTTCGCGGTGTCTTCATGCGCTTCGGTGGCCAGCATGACGCCGCCGGGCACGAGCACCGTCGGCAAGTCGGGCATACCCGCCAAGGCCATCATCATCGCGGGCAGGCCTTTATCGCAAGTGGCTACGCCAAGTATTCCCGAGCGCGTCGGCAGCGAGCGCATCAAACGGCGCATCACCATCGCGGCATCGTTACGAAACGGAAGGCTATCGTACATGCCCGGCGTCCCTTGCGTACGGCCGTCGCATGGATCAGTGACGGCCCCCGCAAACGGGATGAAGCCAAGCCGTTTGAACTCGTCGGCCGCGGCCTTCACCAAGAGCCCGACTTCCCAATGGCCGGAGTGGTAGCCAAGCGCAACGGGAGAGCCATCGTCCGCGCGCAAGCCGCCATGCGTCGAAAGGATCAGGAATTCCTTAGCGCCGAGCGATGCCGGGTTCCAACCCATGCCAACGTTTTGCGACCAGCCGAACAGATCACCCGACGGCGCATGGCGCAGCAGATCGTCAGTCAACGGCAGCTTGCCCGATGGACCGGGCGTGCGAGTGGTGAATTCGTAGAGGGAAGGATCGGCGGTTTCGAAGAGGGATGTGGATGGGTTCATGATTTGGCAATGCCTATCAGATGATGTTATGCCGTGCGCGCTGCCAACCGCACAAGCGAGACGCTTGTGCTACGTAGCACAATCGTCTCGCTTGTGTGTATGCGGCTAACGTGGAGTTGTTTTGTCAACGGTGCAGAGAATAGGCTATGTCACTTCGGCAATTCGGGCAGTGGAACGCGAATGGACAGGTCGTCTCCTCGCGGCGTATCAAGGGGCCCTCGTCCACCATCGTCCTTGCCATTGACGCCCACGCTGTACAATAGGTAGCCATCAGCCGTCGGACGATAGATCAGAGGCTTACCCGAGAATAAGTCGAGCGGGATCTCTTTTAGATACTTGGGCGCCAGGGCCGACAATTCCTTTGGATAGCTATTGTTATCGCGGTGATACCAGGCGACTGCAAAGGCGAGGATCACGTTGTCGTGTACTTGCTGCGCCCGATCGGCGCCGTCGCTCACTCTATCCACTGCCGGCAATAGCAAGGCAATCAGGATATCTCCCATGACCTTCCCCGTTGCGGTGGGACGATCATCCCCCTCTTCCATTAATCGGACAAGCTCGTCTTTAGCGTTCGCAACTCTTACCTTAGTCGCTCTCAGTTCGATCATAGCTTCGTTCAGCTTTTTCATTCGTATGCCTCGGTCTTTTTCTCGCAGTGCCGCCGCCAGACGATCGTGCCATCGATTAGCTGTCCGCAATGCGGGATCCCAATCCATTTGTTTCAGCATAAGCTTGGTAAAAGGATCCTCTTTCTCGGGCTGCCCGCCGCGCATGGTTTCCAGAAAACGAATTCCTTGTCGGTCGGTCATGAGCATGATGTCGAGAAGCATCAAGCGTTCGAAGAAATCCACGTGATCGGCTACCCCTGGTAACGGCGACAATTTTTGCAGGTCGCTCAGGCAGTTTTCAATCTCTTGACCATTCGGCTTGTCGTGCTCCAGAAATGCTAAATCCGCTCGGCAGGTATTGGTCTCGATAGACATGCCGACCAATTCTTCGATAAGAGTGCCGCCCTGACTGACCAGTCGGGCGAGTCGATGACAAGAAAGCAAATCTCGCCACGCGTCGTCAGAATTTGCCTGGCCAGCCAGCAATAGGGAGCGCGCGGTCAACGCGCTGACCAAACTTCGGCACTTCTGGACGCCCGGCAACAGAGCGCCGATCAATCCGGATAATTCCCCATCTTTCTTGGTGGGCACGAGCGGCGAATAATAACGGGATCGCTTCGTCGCCTGAACTACTAAATTCAAAGGCTTCTCATTTGCTTTGAGCCACGCGGCCAAGTGCGGATATTCATCTGCCTTCCATCCTCGTTGCAACGCACTTGTCAATTGCTTGCCAGAAACCGCCATTTGCTCAGCCGGGTCGAGTTTTCCTTCCTTTTTCAGATATTCCGAGATGTCAATGAAGTAGTCGCCCATTTCCGGCGGCGGTTCAATGTCCATCCACTTGAAATATCCGGGCGGCATTGTCGTCCCCGTCGGACGCGGTCCCATCGCTTGCCACAGCAGCACGTTCGCATTGTTGTCCGGCGTCACGCCTTTTTTCAAACGTTCATTCACGGCAGCGACATAGTCGATGTAACCATCCTTATCGAGCGGCCCTTCGACATAGGTGGTCTCCTTGCTAACCGTGAATTTGCTTTTTTTCTCGCTCTTTTCGGGTTGGGAAGCTGCAGCCTGCGCGAACAATAGGATCGCAAGCAAAGCCGGAAAGAGACGGCACATAAGCGGCTCCAAATCGCAGGGTGCTGTGGCGGTGCAGACAATTGAAATTGTACGCGGGTTTGCGGTTATCGGACAACGCACGTTCACAACAAGCAGTAAGGTGATTTGATGTCAGACGGGTCTTGCTTCGAGTGTGCAGATGCTTTGCTCGCGCTGATCGATTGTTGTAGTCAAGCGAAAAGAGTGAGCAAAAACGTTCGATTTCAACCAAGTGCCGGATTGTGGACGGGTCGCTACGAACCGTCGCGTGTTGCGCTTGAAAATGTCAAATCGGATCGGTTCCTGGCGAACGTCTACGAGCCAATACTCGAGAATGCCGGCCTGAAAATAGAGCGACAGAAAATCTTGATCTTTGCTTTCAGAATAAGGGCTGACGACTTCCAAAATCATTTCCGGCGACCCGACGAATTCGACGCAACCTCCCCGTTTACTGGCGGTTTCTTGCACGCGTCCCGATTCCAAGGCCGCGTATGAAATGAACATAGCATCAGGGATGGTCGTGAAGGCGACTTGCCGATTCGTGAACACCATGCCGTCCGCGAAGAAACGGCCGCGATCCATCTTCTTGCACAGCGGGCGCAGAATCGACGAGTATTCTGTTTTGACATCATTGTGCGTATAGGCCTCTTCCATACTTGGGTCCGTCCAAATCTCGCTATGGAAAAACGCAAAGCGACCACGGCGCGGAAAATCTTCGGAGCGAGCCCATTCGCGAAAAGATTCGTGATCGACGATTCCTGGCGGGATGACGATGTCAGGAACAATGCGGACAGCGCAACGTGCTGTCGACGAATAGAGCGGGTTTGGGAATGGTGAAATTGGCGCTGCTGCTGTCATGTTGTGCCCCTTGGCTCATTCTATCTGATTCGATTTTTGTATCGAGTAGAAGGTCTCCATGTCGCGAAACGATCAGCGCCAACTTCGCACCCTTCAAACATCCTTCCGCGAGAAGCCGACCATGCCAACCATGACGGCCAGAAAAGTGAGACCGACGGACACAAGCGCCATCCTGCCAAGTGCATCGAGGTCGTAATGGCCTTGCAGCATGTACGGTAGCCGGCGCAGCAATCGGTCAGGCGATTGGAACGATCCGGGCAACAGAGCCATTAGAAAACCGCTTCCGTAGAGGATGATCCAAAGCAGGGTGATGCCGACCATTGTGCTTCCCGTCAATGCTCCGATCGTGACTCCCCAGGACACGACGGCCGCCAGCGCGATGGTGACGCTCAATACCGCGACGATGCAGCCGCTGAAGGTCATATCTTCCGACAGAAGCAGATGGCTGCCAAGTAGAACAACGGTGGCAATGAATGCAAAGGTAGCGAGAACGACAACGGTGCGCGCGTGCCATTTCGCGAGAAAAAATTGGTATCGGCTGATGCCCCGGCTCAGCACCGCATCCGCCAGGGTGCCGCGCTCGGTGGAGATGGCGCTAACGGTAAGGACAACGATCAGAGCCATGCTGCCGAGCACAATACCGCGCAATAAATCGCTCGTCAGTACGGAGGCGGACTGGATGATGCCGGCTTCGCGGTGAACGCCGAAGCGATAGAGCAGATAGCCCACCGCCGCCAAAATGCTGACGACGACCCAAAGTAAATAGACCCAGCTGCGCAGAGTCTGGCGCAGGTCAGTTTGCAAGACCGCCCAGTAAGGGAGCCAACGGCGAAAGTGAATCGGGGCCGGCGCAACAACCGGAACGGCAGCATCCATGAGATTTCCTCTTTCTTAGCGCGCTGTCAACATTTAGAACGAATCCGAGCCGGACGTGTAAGCGACGGATTTCGTTGCGCCACCGTCGCTCACGCGTCCGGCTCGTAAGATCAATACCCGATTCAAAGTGTGACAAAATCTTAGCCACAGATTAAACACAGACCAAACACGGATAAAGCAAAACGTCTTATTTCATGCACCAAATCGCCTTCAAACATTTTGATTTTATCCGTGTTAATTCGGTGTTTAATCCGTGGCTAAATGTTTTTTAATGGGTTGGCGCCTTGAATATCCTTAGGCTGCTTCCGCAGGTTGATAGAGCCGGGTGAAGCCGCGAGATTCTTCTTTTTCAACCAAGTCGAGATAGGCCTGCTCGGTCTGTTGTCCCAGGCTGCGGATGGTCAAGACGGTCAACTTGTTCTCGGCGAGCACGGTCATCACGTGCGCCATCACGCTGCTGTTCAGTACGTCTTCGCTGATAAGCAGTTCGAGCCGGCGTTGACGAAGCACCACGTTTTTGATGTCGGAAGCGCCGCGTAGCTGCTGCACCACTTTGCTGATCGCCTTTTGGTCGCCTTCCAGATCGATCTCATAATGATTCTTGCGAATACGGCCTTTGAGATCCTGCAACGAGCCTTGAAAAATCAACTGCCCATTGCTCAGGACGGCGGCGTAGTTGCAGACTTCATCTACATCGCTCAAGTTGTGACTGGAAAGTATCAAGGTTTTTTCGGCGGCCAGTCGCTTGATCAGCTCGAGCATGGAACGGCGAGCTTCGACGTCAAGGCCATGCGTAGGTTCGTCCCAGATCAGCAAGTCAGGCTCGTTAATCAAACTCGCGGCGACGGCCAGGCGGGCGGTCATGCCAAGCGAGAAGTTGGTGATGTCGTCGCCGGAATTGTTTAGCAGATCGACTGCTCGAATCAATGAAGCCAAACGCGGCTTGCGCTCGGCGGCGGCTATTCCAAAAAGGCGGGCCATATAATCAAGGTAGCTTATCGGCGTCATCCCTTTAGGAAACTGGGGATTCGTGGGAATGTAGCCGATACGACGGCGTAAGTAGGCGGCGTTCGGCGTCATGGACTTGCCGAAGACCTTTGCGGAGCCTGCCGTCGGTCGGTGCAAGCCGAGGATAAGGCGGAGAAACGTTGTCTTGCCGGCGCCATTAGGCCCGAGCAAGCCGAGCACGCATCCGGGTTCGATGGAGAGAGTTACGTCGTTCAGCGCAATTTGGCGGTTCTGGTAAATTTTCGTCAGATGCGTCGTTTCAATGACGAGATCGCCGGCAGGTGCGTTCACGACGGAATCTCCGCGCTGAAGGATGGAAAGCGCGGATGGATATAACCAGAACCGGAAAACAGGTCTAGGCGAATTTAGGAAGGGTTTGCCAGGAGGCGCTAACACTTTCTAGCAATTCTGGCGAGCGGCGCGGCGTAAGCCCGCCCTTCCCTTCCTCCCCCCGGCTTTGCGGGGGGAGGAAGGGAAGGGCAGGGTGGGGGGAAAGTCTGGGGGTGTCTAGACGCTTGTTTATGGCAAGGCGCTCTGCCCCCACCCTGCCCTCCCCCTGCAAAGCCAGAGGGAGGGTAAAACAGGCTCCGCGCTCATTTCAAAAGTTTGCCGGAATCTGTTTGTCCTCACCTTTATTTCGCCTGCAGCTTTGCCAGCTTGTGCAGCACAAACGTGCGATGCCCGATCTCGTGTTCGATAATGTGGAAGAATATACCGCCGACCGTCTCCTCGGAGTTCTTGCGGCTGAACAAACATTTTTCAGCAAGAACTTCTTCCGGATGCGATTTGAGGAAGGCGATGGCTTCGGCATGATATTCATCGAGTGCCGTGCGCACGCTCGCCAAGTCGTGCGCCGGCTCCGGTTCGAGTTTTTCGCGGACAAGGGGATTCGGCCGGCACTTGATCGAAGCGATCATCAGCTGCTCGGCAAAGGCTAGATGCGCCAGATTTTTCAACACGCTCCAAGTTCCCGCGTAAACGGGATCGTTCAGCTGTTCGGTGCTAAGCTTGGTGCAGGTGTCCAACATTCGCTGTCGAGATTCGGTCATCTCGTAGAGCATGCTCAAGATGTCGTCGCGTTTGGTCAGTTTGGGATACATCGGCTCGCTTCTCGAAAAGGGTTGCTTATCTCGCCACCAAATACAGCATATGGGCACCGTCGGGGATGGCGTGTTCCGGCTGCGGAATGCGGCCGTTGCCGGCATAGGGAAGCAAAGTGATGGCCCGAGCGTCGGCCAGTCGCTTGAGACCTTTTTGAAAGTCGGCTACGGATAGCAGCGGATGGGCTTTGCGCACCGTGCTAAAGAGATCGGGGAGCGGGCAAGGCTCGGTCGTTCCCGACTGTTTACGCCGGTCGAGGAAACTGAGCGCATCGACGCCCCAGGGGACCAGCGCCTGCATCGGGTCAGCCAACAGCGTCACGCCTGCTTCGCTTCGGCGTATCGCTTCTTCGATACGACCGGTCAGGCCATCGAGACGCTGCATGTAGCGTTGCATTTCGTCGCCGAACGCTTTGGAGAGTTTCTGCATCTCTCCCAGAATAGCATTCAACCAACGCGGCACGCCGGAACGGGCATCGCTCATTAGCGCCCGCATTTCTTCGAGCACCGCCCGCGGCGAATCGTGCCGATAAATAAACTCGACGCCTGCGGGTGACAAGCGAACCCATTCAATCGAAACGCGTCCTTTCAATTCAGTCCGCACGGTTTCGAGATAGCATTGGCGTAAGGCTTCTGCAGCCGCATCGCCGGATAACCCATTGCGGCTGGGGAACAAACCATCGAACTTGCCGCTCTTAAACAGGCGATGTTCGCCAGCGTCGGCCAGTGCTCGGCGCAAGGCAGCGAGGAGAATGTCGCTCGATCGCTCGCTCTTCCGGTCATCCATCTCCGGCTCCGTCCTTTTGGATCGAGCTAAACCAAAGCGACGTAGCACAAGCGTCTCGCTTGTGTGCTTTGTTGAACACAAGCGAGACGCTTGTGCTACGCTTGTCGCCTTGAAAACTAATGTGTGGTGAAAATACACCGCATCGCTGATAATCTATCGTTGTCTCTGTCGAATCGAAAGGGGAAACATGACTAGCAGCGCAACCGCGACGTATTTTGAGCGGCGTTCAGCCTTCGGGCAAGCTTCACCTCGGCAACTATTTCGGCGCGATCAAACAGCACATCGACTTGCAGGCCGACGGGATGAGCTTTTATTTTCTGGCCGACTACCACTCGATGACGACCGTGCAAGATGCAGCCCTGCGTCGGCATCTCACGCGAGAGGCCGCCCTCGACTATCTGGCCCTCGGACTGGACCCCGCCAAGGCCATCTTCTTTCGCCAGTCCGACGTTCCCGAAGTTTGCGAGCTCGCTTGGATTCTGGGCACCGTGATCAACATGGGCCTTCTGGAACGCGCTCACTCTTACAAAGATAAAGTCGATAAGGGAATCGAGCCGAGCGTCGGCCTGTTCACCTATCCCATCTTGATGGCCGCCGACATTCTGATCTATCGCTCGAACGTGGTGCCGGTCGGCCAAGATCAGGTGCAGCACGTCGAGATCACGCGCGACATCGCGGAGAAGTTCAACCGCATTTACAAAGAAGTGTTCCCGCTGCCCGGCCATCGCTTGGAAGCGGGGGCGAAAGTTCCCGGCGTCGATGGCCAAAAGATGAGCAAATCGTACGGCAACACCATCGAAATCTTCGCCGAAGGCAAGGCGTTGAAGAAATCGGTGATGGGCATCGTTACCGATTCGAAACCAGTGGAAGAAGCTAAAGACCCCGAGAACGATACCGTTTTTACGCTCTACAAACTCTTTGCCAATTCTGACGAGCAAGGCGTTCTAGCAGACTGCTACAAAGCAGGCGGCATGGGTTACGGCGAAGCCAAAAGCCTGTTGCTCGGCAAAATTGATTCCTTCTTCGGCCCATTTCGCGACAAGCGCAAGCAGTTGGCCAGCGATCCGGACTATGTTGAAGATGTACTGCGCGAAGGCGCCCGTAAAGCCCGTGCGGAAGCCCAGCAAACAATGGAATTGGTGCGCTCGGCGGTCGGCTTCGCAACGAGGACGAGTTAACGGTTTAGTGAAGGCGAGCACGAACCAATTAATTTCGACGATCGCGACGCACTACTCATCCAAACCCACAAACTCCGCTTGTGGGGGACACTTGGCATCAAGGTAGGCTTGCAACATGATTTGGGCGGCTACGCGATCGCGGCGTTCCTTCCGCTGGCGATGGGTAAGGCCGGCGCTCCAGAGCGCATCCTCTGCATCAACCGTTGTGAAGCGTTCATCCACGTAGACGAGCGGCAGCCCGGTGACCTCTTGTAGCCATGACCCATAGCGGCGGGCTTCAACTGCCTTAATCCCTTCGCGCCGATTCAAATGGACCGGCAACCCTAGAACGAGTCCAGCGACTTGCTCTTCAGCGATTACACGACGAATATAGGCCTCGTCCGCCGTCGCACTTTGCCGGACCAGAGTGGCCATCGGACTCGCGATCATCCGATCGCGATCGCTGATCGCGAGACCCACACGGACCGTGCCGTAATCGATGCCTAGCAAGCGCCCGCTCACAGATAATCCGTCCCTTCCGGCCATTTCTTGAGCGCGGCGACGATATCCTTCACGACGCTCTCCTCCGATCGATTAGCAACCAGGGTTGCATTGCCGTCCTGAACGATCAACAGATCGCTTACCCCGATCGTCGCAATCAAGTGTCCGGGATCGGAGACAATTACGCATTGCGAAGTTTTAATGCCGAGGTGTTTCGCAAGAACGGTGTTGCCATCGGCATCTTGCGGATTACGGCGTTCGAGCGCGAGCCAACTGCCGACATCGTCCCATTGATAGGCGCCTGCAACACCAGCACTTCCCGGGCTCGCTCCATGACGGCGAAATCGATGCTGATTTTCTCCGCCGCCTGGTACTCGCGCTCAAAGACTTCCCCTTGCTCGGCCGTGCCCCAAGCCGCCGCGATTCGGCCGGCCGCTTCCAAAAGCGCAGGCTTATGGGTCTTAAGCTCGGCCATGATCGCGGCCACCTTCCAGACGAAGATGCCGCTGTTCCAATAATACTCCCCGCTGGCGACATACTTCTCCGCCTGCTCGAACTCCGGTTTCTCTTTGAACCCGCGTACCCGATAAGCAGTGATCGCCTGGCGCTTGTCGGCGATCTCGCCACGATGAATGTATCCGTAGCCTGTAGCGGGATAAGTTGGCGGAATGCCGAAGGTGATCAACGCATGGGGATGAGATTCGGCCAACTGCTCCGCAGCATGAACGGCCCGGCGGAACTCCTGCACAGGCTCAATGGCATGATCGGCCGGCATCACGATCATGACCGCATCCGGATCTTCACGCGCAATCAAGGCAGCGCCCAGCGCAATGCAGGCAGCGGTGTCGCGCCCCGCGGGTTCGCCCACGATTCGGCCGGAAGGCATTTCGGGCAACTGCTCAACTGCCTGATCGCGATGGCTGCCGCTGGTGATGACCCAAAGCCTTTCGGCAGGAACCTGAGCCTCGATTCGATCGAACGTCGATTGCAACAACGTTCGATCGCCGCTGAAGATCAGGAATTGCTTCGGTCGAGCCGAGCGGCTGCGCGGCCAAAATCTCGTCCCACCGCCGCCGGCCATAATCATTGCGTGCAGCATTTACCTTCTTCTCTCCATGTCGTGAGGAGCGGTGCCGTTGTTGGAAGCGCTGATAGATTTTGGCGAGCCGGGAGCGTGAGCGACCGGAGAAACGGCTTTGAACAGCGTTTGAGTTTTCTCCGGTCGCTCACGCTCCCGGCTCGCCAAAAATGCCGACATCGGTCGGTGCCCCTCATTCTTCAGTAGCCCATTCTACCCACCCGGCCTAACCGCTGGAACGACGAACAAAGTAAACTGAAACGTTGCTGTCTGGCTGCCGACGCGGATCGTCAATTCGCGCGACCCCTGGATATTGCTGACAATATCGCCTTCTTTCATGCGGATAGCTAGGGTCAGCGCTCGCTGCACATTTTGCCATTCAGCAGGCGGCTCGCGGCTGATTTCGAAATAGGTCAGATTAGAGGCGCTCGGTAGATTGCGCGGGGGCCTTGGGCAGGGCGCGAAACGCATCCCTTCCTGTCCCTTGGTGAAAATCGTATCAACGCGATCCGAACTGCCGATTTTCAACCCGAGTTTTTCGGGCCGGGTAAGCAGCTTGATGCACTCTTCGCCGGCGATGCTGCTACGAACGCCCAGGAACATCTGCCAGGCGGATTCGAGCCAGGCTGGCTCGATGGTCACTTGCATGCGCAAGCCGGCGCCGATGAACGGGCGCTCGTGGTAGACCGGCTCATCCACTTCGTTCAGCAGGGCATCGATGTATTGCTTGACTCGCCAGAAGCAGCCTCCCAGATCGTCGTGATTGTATTGCGGCAAATCGGGTGGCTTAACGCCATCGCCGAAGATCGCCAGCTTGCCGACGAGCCGGCAGAGTTCCAAATAAGCGTCAAGTGGATGGATGCCGGGGACGAAGGCTAGATTGCTAAGAAGCGCGTAGCTCTCGTTCATGGCAGCCAGTTGCGCCAGGCGACGGCCATCACCCTGCGATTGGCTTTCAAACGTGATGCCGCGTGTCGTAACCTGAGAAGCAAGAACTTCAATCTTTTTATTCAACCGGAAGTAGACATTCTGCAAAATATCAGCCTGCAACACAGACCAGCCATCGCAAGCAAGCAACGGCGGAATAAAGCTCACGTCGAGTCGCGGCGTGGCTTCGGCCCGTTCGGACTTCTCGAGTCGAGCCAAGGGCAACACCGAATAGCCTGCCGGGTCGTCGTCGGCAGTGATCAACCGAAAGTTGACTGAACGGAGCGTTAACGGCTGGGGATTGACGCCCGTGTTCTCATCTTCCAAGGGCAACGACTCGACTTTGTATCGACCAAGCGGCGCTGCATCGGAAGCCTGATTGACTGAGCCGACACGCAGGAGCGGGATCGCCAAAAACAAATCAACCCGTGCGCGCCCGACGAAGAGCGGCTTCAAATCGATCGAAGGCTCCGCGCCGTCTGCAGGCAGCACCAGCACAGTGCCATCGAGAAAGCGCGCTTCCAAGTCGCGCACGACGAAGCGAAAAGCCGTCAGGGCGTCTGCATCAATCTTGAGCTTACGCACGCCCCAATAGTGATGCGTATCCCACTGTGTATTCCGATGCAGCGCATGAAAAACATGTCTTTGTGCCGCCTGAAAATGATGCGGCCGCAGAAACATGCCCTCGTGCCAATGAACCGGACGGACAGACATCATGAAACCTCACCAAAGACGCGCAGACAACAACGGACCGGACCCGAAAAGACGGCGTGCGGAGAATGCTTCCAATATACGGATATGGAAGGGGAGAGCGGAGTGGGTGGGTATTCGCCCCCGCCCCGCCGGCCGTGAGTGATGCGCAGGTTCGTAACCGGAATCAAAAGTCGCGCGATGCTCGCCGCCACCCCACTTGCTGGGGTGGAGCGCATGTTCGTAGCTAGATACCGGTCGTGTCGGCTTCGCCGCCCCCGCTTGCCGGGGAGGAGCGCGGTTCATAACCAGAATCAAAATCATTATCTTCTCCGCGGCCACCATCCCCGTATCTACCCTTCGAAATAGTCGGGCCAGCGCAGTTAGCACCCTTTCGCTCGCCCTTGTCAATTGATACGTAGAAAAAGACAATTCCCATTTCGAGTGCGCCTAAGCTGGTATGTAACAGTATTAACGGAGACCATCGATCAAGACCCTCAGCGCGTCAAACGAGACACAAGGCACGCGCACATTCTCGTTACACGGCTCCGCCGCGTAACGGGTCGTCGAGGCTCTGCCTCGCGTTTGTGTGATGCGTCATATACAAAGGCGACTTTACAGCCTCATTGGTCTCAGCAATGCATCGGATTCAACATCCGCGAGGCAGAGCCTCGACGACCCGTGATCAGGCAGAGCCTAGTCACGAGGGAAACTCTCAGAGCCGCGACCGCGAGGCAGTCGGGGCCACCGCTCCCTGACAGTCGCGGATCGGATCGCCGGTGCTTCGGAGACCCCTTCGGGAAATATTTCCCGAAGGGCATTTTCAATAAATTCGCGGGAAAACGCGCGCTTCAAATTCGGAATGCGGATTTCGGAGTGGGGAATAAAGAAATGTCAAACGCTCGACGATCAATCGCTTGTCATTCTGATGGTCAGCCTTGTGGAAATATTCCACAAGGTCAAACCCGAGAAAATCGTGGAAAAACGCGCTCTGGAAATTCGGAATACGGAATTCGGAGTGCGGAATAGAGCATCAGACGCGCGAGTTCCGTGCTGAACTTTCAAACGGCGGGAAGGCTATCGGTTAATATTCGGGAAAAATTTCCCGAAGCCGAAAACCAAGAAATAGTGGAAAAATCAACGCACGGAAATTCGGAATGCGGAATGCCGAATAAAATAGAATAGCCTTACTTCAGTGTTGATTATCCGGTGATTCTGCAGAGCGAGATTTCTATGCTGACTGCCGATCAACTGTTGGCGCGTCTGTACTCCATTCGAAAAGACTATGCCGACGATCCCGAAGACGAGACGTTTCAGGCGTTGCATCATGCGTTTATGTTCATTTCGTACAACATGAGCGAATTTCGCGATTACGTCGATAAAGAACGGGAAAAGGAAGAGAAGGAGTGAGCACTGCCGCTGCCGCGCACGATGAACGCCTAGCCGCCATCCTTGCCGATCTGACCGAGAGGCAACGCTCCGGCGAAACTCCTGACATTGAGGCCGTTGCCGGAATTACTTCCGAGCTGCGAACTGAGCTGCGCGAACTCTGGGCGACCGCTCAGTTCGCCTCAGCGTTCGTAGGCCCGGTTATGGCCGAGACGGCGGCGCGAAAGCCCTCGACGCCAGTTGTCGCTCCCGAGTCGTTTGGAGATTATGAGATACTCGAAGAGCTGGGCCGAGGCGGCATGGGGGTCGTTTACAAGGTCCGGCAAAAAAGTTTGAATCGACTCGTGGCCATCAAGATGATGCGCGACGCGCGGCTGGCGTCGGAGAGCGACCGCGCTCGCTTTCGCGCGGAGGCCGCGGCGGCAGCGAAGCTGACACACCCAAATATCATCACCGTCCACGAAGTGGGTGAGCACGAAGGCCAACCCTATTTCGCGATGGAGTACATCGAAGGGGAATCGCTCAGCCAGCGGCTAGCGAGACAGGGCCCGCTGCCGCCTCGCGAAGCAGCTCGCCTCGTGGCCGAAGTCGCGCGTGCCGTGCAACACGCGCATGAACAGGGAATCCTGCACCGCGACCTGAAGCCGGGCAACATTTTGCTCAATGCGGAATTCGGAATGCGGAATTCTTCAAATGTGGAATTGGGAATTCGGAACGCGGAATTAAACCAAGACTGCGATGAGGCATCTTCTTCATTCCGTATTCCGAATTCCGAATTCCGCATTGAAAGAAATTCGAATTTTGCAGATGGCGCGTTTCCCACGGTGATGGATTTCGGCCTGGCGAAGCGTTTCTCTGTAGGCGGGGGGAGTGTTGCCGATGCGCGAACGCTCACCGGCGCGATCATCGGTACACCGAGCTACATGGCGCCCGAACAGGCGACCGCTCGTAAGAACCTGACGCCGGCCACTGATGTCTGGTCGCTGGGCGTTGTCTTGTACGAACTGCTGACGGGAAGACCGCCTTTCCATGCCGCTAATCCCGTGGACACATTGCTGCTGGTAATCGAGCAAGAGCCGGTGCCGCCGCGCCGGCTCGACCCGGCCATCGATCGCGATCTTGAAATGATTTGTCTGAAGTGTCTGGAAAAGTTGCCGCAGCTGCGCTACGCTAGCGCCGGCGACCTGGCCCGCGACCTCGATGCATTTGTCTCCGGCGAAAGCGTCTCATCGCAACCGAGCGGCTTGCGCTATTTTCTGTCGCGCATGCTGCGCGAAACGCACCATGCGGAGGTCCTTGAAAATTGGGGCCTTCTTTGGATGTGGCATAGCCTGGCGGTCTTCGTTCTCTGCTTGCTGACGCAGATCCTCGCCTGGTCCGGCATCCACGATCATGGTGCCTATCTCATTCTGTGGAGCGTCGGTTTGATCGCCTGGGGCACGATTCTCTGGCAGCTGCGCCGCCGTGCGGGTCCGGTTTTGTTCGTCGAGCGCCAGCTGGCCCATGCGTGGGCGGCGGGAGTCTGCGCCAGCATCGGGATGTTCGTTATTGAGGTAATTGTCGGCCTGCCAGTGCTGCTGCTTTCGCCGGCCATAGCCGTGGCGGCAGGAATGGTATTCATCTTCAAAGCGGGCATCGTTTCGGGCAGGTTTTATATAACGGCAATCGTCATGTTCATCACGGCGACGATCATGCCGTTGACGCCGCAATTCAACATTCTGTTATTTGGGGCGGTCACCGCTCTTAGCTTCTTCTTACCCGGCTTGAAGTACCACCGCTTGCGGCAGCGAGCGCTAATGCAGTTGAAAACGGCGAACCGTGCCGCGTGAGCGGCCGGGTTCGCCGGATCGCCCGCCGCTCATGCGACTACGCTCACTTGTCGATGCTCTTCAACATGGTCTCGGCCACCAGCTTATTGCCGGCCTCGTTCAAGTGAACGCGATCGCTTGTCAAAATGCCGCGCTCGTTTTTCATCGGGTTATTGTCTTTGAGATAGTCGACGAAGGCCTGACGCAGGTCGCAAAGCGGCACCTTCAATTCCTTGGCGACATTGCGGCTGATCTCGGCATATTCGTCCAACTGGGCATCCAGCTTGTTCGCGCCGCCGGGCTTTTCACCAATGACCGTCGGCGTGCAGAGCACGACTTGGGCGCCGGCTTCTTTGATCTTGGTGATGATGTCTTTCAAGCCTTCTTCAAATTTGTCTTTTGGCGTGCCGTTCGGTTTCGGCTGGTCGCCGTGCCAGACATCGTTGATGCCGATGTAGATCACAACGAGGGTCGGCTTCTTGGCCAGCACATCTTTTTGCAGCCTGGCTTGCAAGTTCGGCACCTTATGGCCGCTGATGCCGGCATTGACGAGCTCGATGCCCAGGTCCTTATGCTTCTGGTCCAGCACGCCTTTGATGACGGTAATGTAGCCCTTTGAAGAGTTCGAAGGCCCGGCCGCGGCGGTGATGGAATCGCCGAGGAAGACGATCTTGTCACCCTTTTTGAGCGGGGAGATGTCGTCGGCCTTGGCAGACAGACTTAGCGCAGCGACAATTAGCAAAGCGGTCGAAAGCAATCTCATGGTTGGTTATCTCCAGTACAGAATCGGATGAGTTTAGATTAAGAAAAAGAACGTTGAACGCGCAGCGTCGAAATCGAATTCGGCGTCGTAAATTCTCTCACGTCGATGCGCATTGTCGAGGAGCAAGATATCAACCTTTACCGAAATGACCGAAGTGGTAGAATTTGGATGTGCGGCAGAACCAGCGTGCCGTGCGCATTCCGCTTGACTCGAACGCGGAAAATTGAGAACGATAGATATAGAGAGTTGTGGGAAGCGATCGGTTCACATCGGTATTGATGGAATTAATCAAGTGCCCGACCGCCCCTCGGGCTTGTCCAGTCGGCAGATGACGATTCGCCCAACTTCGTCATGCCGGCAATGAAGGAAGCGGTGCAACGATGATGCATTTCTCGTGCGATCTTTGTCGAAAAGGTCTCTCCGCATGTTCCGATTTGCGCTACGTCGTGAAAATGGAAGTCTATGCCGCCCACGATCCATCTGAGTTGACGGATGACGACCTCGACACGGACAACCTCGAAGTGATCGGCCAGATCCTGGCCGAGGAAGCCGCTTATGCCGAGCTCGCTCCTTCGCACAAGAAAATTCAATACGACCTTTGCCCTTCCTGTCACAAGAAGTTCCTGGCCGACCCGCTCGGGCGCGAATCGCTCAAGTTCGAATTCAGCGAGAATTGAGCCCAATTGCCTCCCGCACTTTTAGAAAAAGTTCTCTGCATGCGACCTCTCAATCGTCGGACGAACGAACTGCGCCCGCTCACTTTTGAGCCCGGCTTTATCCGCAATGCCGCGGGTTCCACGCTCGTTCGCATGGGAGGGACCACGGTCTCCTGCACCTGTTGCATCGAGCGGGTCGTCCCGGATTTTCTGCTGGGTAAAGGCAAGGGCTGGCTGACCGCCGAGTACGCCATGCTGCCGGGCTCGACCGGCAGCCGCAAGCCTCGCGATAAGGGTGGCAAGATCGACGGGCGCAGCGTTGAAATTCAACGGCTGATCGGCCGAAGTCTACGCGCGATTGTAAATCTTGATCGACTTGGCGAGCGAACGCTCTGGATCGACTGCGATGTTTTGGAAGCCGATGGCGGCACGCGCACTGCCGCCATCAACGGCGCGTTCGTCGCCCTAATTCTTGCGCTGCGCAAGCAGGATCTGCCGATCGCCGAGATCGTCAGCGATCACGTGGCGGCCATCAGTGTCGGTATAGTTGAAAACGAAGCAAGGCTAGATTTGGAATATGTCGAAGATCGTGATGCCGAGGTCGATATGAACGTCGTCATGACCGGCGCTGGGCGGTTCATTGAAGTTCAAGGGACGGGCGAAGAGGCGACCTTCAGCCGCGACCAGCTCGGCGCACTTCTCGACCTCGCTCAGGCCGGCATCGCGCAGATCGTGGCCATGCAGAGACAAGTGATCGGCTTGGACTTTTCGCAGACCATGGCAAGTTCTAATTAGAAGCGGTCGATGCGAAATCGAAATTCATTAGCCACGGATTAAACACGGACGAAACACGGATTAAACAAACGTCTTATTGCGAGTTCGACAACGACTAATCTTCTTCGATTCATTCGTGTTTGTTCAGTGTTTCATCCGTGGCTAAATGATTTTGCTAAGCTGCTTTGCGTTCCAGCATTTCGTGTTGCAGGTGATGACCGCCTACGAAGCCGCGTTTGGAACTGCTGATGAAGTCAAGAATCTCTGCTACAAGCGGATGATCGCCGTATTCTTGCTCCAGCTTCTCGATCGCCCGTTTTTGCAGCAGACGTTCACGGAAGAGTATGCGGTACGCCTGGCGAACGATGCCGATCTCCGCCACGGAGAAGCCGGCCCGTTGCAGGCCGATTTTGTTGATGCCGACCATTTTGTCGCGTTCCGCGAGCATCATGAAAGGCAGTAAATCGTGAGTCGAGGCCGAGTTGCCGCTGAGAAAAGCAAGCCGGCCGATCCGGGCGAACTGGTGTAGGGCAGCATTGCCGGAGATGAAAGCGCGATCTTGAACTTCACTGTGACCGCCGAGCAGAGAGCCATTGGCCATCATGATTTGATCGCCAAGCCGGCAATCGTGGCCCACATGGGAGTTCACCATCAAGTAATTACGATTGCCGATGATCGTGGCGCCGGATGCCGGAGTGCCGCGATGAACGGTGACCGATTCGCGGAACGTGTTGCCATCGCCGATTTCGGTGCGGGTATCTTCCTCTCCGGTGAATCCAAGGTGCTGCGGTCGATCGCCGAGGACTGCGTGTGAGCCGACATCGTTTTTTTCGCCGAGGATCATTGGTCCGAAGAGGGTAGCGTGAGCGCGCAGGATCGAGCCGGCGCCGATCTTTACTGCCCCTTCAATAACGACGTAAGGGCCTACGCGAACATCGTCGGCGAGCTCGGCCAAGGGATCGATAACAGCCGTCGCGTGTATATAGGCCGATGTTGCAGCGGACATAGGATTCCCTTCCCATTCAAAAAGCGCCGGACCCGTCCTTGACCCGGTTAGCGAGCAACGTTGGCGTTCTACCTTATGAGGGGCAATTGGTGCCAGAGCAGTTTTGCAGATCGTCGGATCGGGGCAAAGCACTTAGACGACTTGGGCTGCAATCTTCTTACTTCTTACTGTTAGCCGACTTAGTGAAACGCCTCATAACCCTTACCCAGCACGGCAGCGGCGATTTTGAGCCGAAGAATTTCATCCGTTCCTTCATAAATGCGGCAGACGCGGGTGTCCATCAAATGTCGGCCTGGACGATAGAGCGTCGACCAGCCGCGCCCGCCGAAGACCTGCACCGCTCGGTCGGCGGCGTCCCAGGCAGCATTCGAGGCGAACAACTTCGCCTGGGCCGCCAATAGATCCGCCTGTCGCGCCAAATCCTTGTCGCTCGGCGTCGCAGTGCTCGCATCTTTCGCTTCAGCCGCTTTCATCACGATGGCGTCGGAGACAACGCGGTCCATTTCAATGTGGGCGATATGCTCTTGCACCAGCTGATGCTTGGCGATCGGCTTGCCGTGCTGCTGGCGCTCTTTAGCGTAGTCCAGAACATCCTGAAGGCAATCTTCAATGACGCCCAGACATCCGGCCGCTACGCTAAGCCTGCCGGAGACCAGCGCGCTCATGGCGATGCGGAATCCTTCGCCTTCTTCGCCCAGAATGTTTTCAACCGGTATCTCGGCATCACGCATCTCGAACATGGCCGTATTGGCCGTCGGCATACCCATCTTGGCGGTCAGCTCTTCCGCAACGACGCCAGGCTGCCGCATGTCGAGAATAAAGGCGCTGATGCGAGGCGTTTGTTCGACGGCTGCCTTTTTCGGATAGCCGAAGACAATAACAGCATCGGCAATACTGCCGTTTGAAATCAGATATTTAACGCCATTTAGAATAAATCGGTCGCCATGGCGTTCGTAAGTCGTCGTCATTTCCAAGGGATTGCTGCCGGCATCGGGCTCGGTTAAGCCGAAGGCCATCACTTTTTCGCCACGGGCCGCCGCCGGTAAATAGCGGCGTTTTTGGTCGGCATTGCCCCAAGTCAGGATGGGATACGAACCGATCGAAATATGCCCGGAGAAAAACGTGCGGACGCCCGTGCCTTCACGGCCGATGCGAGCCAGCGCCCGCAGATAAGTCACGGCATCGGCGCCTCGTCCACCGAGGTCAGGCGGCGTGAGCATGCCGAGGATGTTGTGCTTGCGCGCTATTGGGATGACTCGGTGTTAAAGCGGTGCTCGGCATAGCAGAGCTCTTCGACAGGTCGAATTTCTTCACAAAAAGCGTTCACGTCGGCAAGTAATTTCGTGCGCTCGGTCGGTGACATGTTGGATGCTCCCGGCAAGAGAGGGAGAGCGATAGCTCCATTCTAACAGAGGAGTAAGCGAGGCTGTGAAGGTTCAGCTTGGTTGCTCACTCATCTTTTTTCAGGACCAACAGCCAGGTCCGTTCCTTGGCGGTGGTTATGAATTGCCTTGGCCGTTCCTCGCCGGCGCCTGCGACGCAGATAGTCAAAAGCCCTGCTTCGAAAACGTATATACCTTGTTCAACACTGCCTTTTTCGTCGATGAAATCGATGGCACGCGGTTTCCCTCGATCGTCGATCTTCACCGCGAGATGCCGTTCGGGCGTCAACCCTGTCTGCAAAATCGCTTTGCCGCCGTCCATTGCGAGACGTGGCTTTCCTTGGAGTTTTTCTTCCGTAATTGATTCACCCTTATTTTCAATGCGGACGACGCGCCACTTTCCTTCGAGGGGCGAAGGAAATTTCTTTTCCAGGACGGCAACGCGAGGTGCAACGGGCAGCAACTCTGCACCGGAAAAATTCTCGCTCCGCCAAAGACTCTGCGTCCGACGCACGGCCGCATCGAAGGCATCGATCTCCTTTTTAAGGCGACTCGCCGAAGCAGCGCCGAGATCGAAGGCGCGATAGAGATGAACGCGCTTGTCGCCCCGGTCGAACGTGAAATAGGCAGGGCTGATGCGCTCGTTCGCTTCGAGCAATTTCAGCCAGACCGAGGCATCGACTATGTCCGGCTGGTCAATCGGCGTGAATTTGCTTTCGAGCCAAATCCGCTCGCCATCGGGCGTCAACGTCACCATCACATGGACTTTCCAACCTTCTCGATCAAGTGAAACCTGCCAGACGTTCGGGAACAACGACTGCGGCGCGAGTCCCATATCCTTCAGCGTTTGCGCGATGCCGGCTTTATCGGTCGCTGTCGTAACGGGCTCGCCCGAGGATACGCGTGAGGTTGACACGACCAATAGGAATACCAGACCAACGCCGCGCATGCGAATCTCCCGTGACATACTCGACACAGAGTAGCCGATTGTGGTCGAGTCGTCGAGAGGGAGTCAAGTGAACGGGCGCGTTCGGCGCGCCTACGGATTCCGGTGAATGAACGCTTGCGTACTCGAGCTGGCACGAACTTGGCGTCCTTCGACGGATCACTTCACCCACGGCGTTCGCCAATAAAGCTAAACTCGGCAAAATTGGGACAACAGGCCGTGTAAAAGTTCTCCGTTTCCGCGTACTTCCTTTATCACCGAGGTCGTTTCCATAAATTAGTGGCTCATAGCGCTACCGGGCGGACAAAATAGCCGAGTGCGACGAAACCATGAAATTCCGCGATTACTTCGAACGCGTTTCAATCATCAACTTGGCCGAGCGCACGGACCGGCGAGCGGAGATCCTTGTGGAACTTCGAAACGCTGGGTTGGAACCGGATGGGGGCCGCATCGAATTCTTTCCGGCGATCCGCGTCGCCGATGCTGCCGGTTTCCCGAACCCGGGTTATCATGGCTGTTTCCTAAGTCATTTGGGCGTGCTTAAACAAGCGCAAGCACGCGGCGCTGCGAACGTGCTTGTCTTCGAAGACGATGCAATGATTTCAGCGCGGTTTAAGGCCGATGAAGAATCGCTGGTTGCGTACTTGCAATCGGTCGATTGGGGAATCGTTTACTTCGGGCATGGCCTGGAAGGGTTTGCCGATCGGCCGACTGTGTTGAAGCCGCACCGGCCTGGTGCGCCGTTAGCCCACTTCTATGCAGTGAATGCTAAGTACATGGGGCGGCTGATCGACCTGATGGAAAAAATGTTGCAACGTCCCGAAGGCCACCCCGATGGCGGGCCGATGAGCCCGGACGGGGCGCTGAATTTCTTCATCATGAAGAATCTCGACGTCCCTTGCCACATCACAACTCCCAACCTGGCGACCCAACGAAGCTCGCGCAGCGACCTGCTCCCCAAATGGTTCGACAACGTTCCTATCCTGCGTCAGGCGGCCGCTTCACTCCGTAAAATGAAGCGGCGATTGAAGCGAGGATGAGAAGCGCTCTGCTACGCAAAGCCTTCGCGTCGCGGCTAACGGCGATTTGTTTTCCGGTCACCTTAATCATGCTGATTTGCAGGTCTCAAAAAAGCAAGTCCTGTCGGCAGCGCGCCGAATTGCCTGCATCTTAAACGACGCAGAACCTCGATTGAGACGTTCTAGGCAGAGCGGAACGAGGGCAAAACGAGCGGAAACGCCGTTAGCCGCGACGCGAAGGCTTTGCGCAGCGGAGCGCTTTCTGAGCCAAGCGGGTGTAGCGTACGGTGCAGTGCAGGGCGAGCCGAGCAGCGCAAGCTGCCGGGTAACGAAACGAACACAAGCGCTCCGCTGCGCAAAGCCTTCGCGTCGCGGCGTGCGCCGTGAGAAGGTATGGTTTTTCAGTGGGTGAAAGTCCCACCCGGTAAGTTTAGTCGTTTTCCGACCGGTAGCAATCCAAGCGGCGGTGGAGGCAACGAAGCCGTCGGAGCCTTGGATGGAAAGGGTCATACAGTGACTCCGCGAGAGAGTGGGCCGTAATGTAACGTGAACGCCAGCAAGCTCCGAAAACGAGTGATGCAGGAGCCGACCCTGTGCCGCGAAGGGGAAGGCCGCCGGAAGCAACCACAGACTCCAGGTGCGGAGTTCAATCGCACCGAAAACGAATGGGTTGCTTCTCCTGCCGGAGTAAGGGCGACAGCACGCTCTCAAAGGAAGACCATGCAACACGGGAAGCCTGCTTGGTGATCGCGTGTGACGATCAACCGGAGACCCGCGAGGGAGAGGCCGGGCCAAGTCAGGTGGCGGAGGGGCTCGTAGTACCGTTGAAGCCGGGTAATGCCGGTGGAGGGAAGGGGCCTCAGTTCTTGTACGGTGTCGAAAGAAGCGACAGCCCGAGGGATTGACATGTTTCTACCAACCCCACCGGAAAAGGTTGAGAAGCTTCGGACGGCACTACACACGAAAGCGAAAGCTGAACCTGAGTTCCGCTTCTATGCGCTGTACGACAAGATGTATCGGATGGACGTTCTGATGCACGCCTACGCTCGTTGCCGAGCGAACGACGGAGCAGCGGGGGTGGACGGTCAGACGTTCGAAGACATCACGACGTACGGTCCGGCGAAGTGGCTTGGGGAACTGGCGGAAGAGTTGAAGACGCGGACGTACAAGCCCCAGGCGGTTCGACGGGTATGGATTCCGAAGGCCGATGGGAAACAACGACCGCTGGGCATACCGACGATACGGGACCGAGTGGCGCAGATGGCGGCAGTGTTGATACTCGAACCGATCTTCGAGGCGGACCTGCAGCCGGAGCAACACGCTTACCGGACGGGGATAGGCGCTCACGACGCTGTGAAAGCGGTGCAAGCGCTGTTGGACGATGGCTATACGGAGGTGGTTGACGCGGACTTGAGCGGCTACTTCGACAGCATTCCGCACGCCGAGCTGATGAAGTCGGTGTCGCGTCGGATCGTGGATCGACACGTGCTTCACGTCATCAAACAATGGCTGGAAGCGGCGGTCGAGGAAACGGACGAGCGTGGGCGGAAGACGCGGACGACCCGCAACAAGGACGAGGGGAGGGGCACTCCGCAAGGAGGGGTCTTGTCTCCGCTGTTGGCGAATCTGTATATGCGTCGCTTCATTCTGGCCTGGAAGGTCCAAGGTCACCAAAGGCGTTTGGACGCTCGCATCGTGAACTATGCGGACGACTTCGTGATCTGCACGCCGGGAGGCCTAGCCGACGAGGCGATGGTCGAGATGCGTGAGATCATGGGGAAGCTGCGGTTGACGGTCAACGAGAAGAAGACGCGGCGGTGTGTTCTGCCGGAAGAGACGTTCACGTTCTTAGGCTACACGTTCGGGCGGTGTTACTCGCGTAGGAACGGTCGTGCGTATATCAGCCCACGACCGTCGGATAAGAAGATCGGAGCCATGACCGCGAAGGTCAGCGAGATGACCCGAGGGCGAACGACGTGCCGGGAAACCGAAGAACTTGTGGGAAGCCTGAACTCGGTCCTAAGAGGTTGGGCCAACTACTTTTGTTACGGTCCGGTAACGGAGGTCTATGCGACACTGATGGATCACGTGCGCTGTAGGCTGCGTCGGTGGCTGGGCCGGAAGCATCGCGTGCGAGGTTCGAGTATCACTACGTACTCGCGACGATACCTGCACGAGGAGTTGGGACTGATCCAACTGGAAAACTTCCGCCCACGCCGGCTGTTTGCGAAGGTGTGAGAGACAAGTCCGAGAGCCGGATGCGGGAAATCCGCCCGTCCGGTTCGCCGAGCGGGGAGTGGAAACGGACGGACCGAAGCAGATGGGGCGTAGCGACAGTGTTCAGACCGGCTACGCTTGTTGTCCATCGGAACGTTCGCACCGCGCCACTCCTCGACTCTACTAACGGCAGTTTGCGTTCTTTTCGGCTGAGGTTGCATTTTTCAGATGAGAGGCTACAGTCGTGGCTGCGAACATCAGAAATTCGATCGGCGGGGGACGTTCGCGCCAATACAGCAAGGATGCGTGACATGCAGAACTCTCTCTCCGAAAGCCACGAATGGCCCGATGCGCTTCGGCATGCTCAGCAAATCATCTATTCGGAAGCGGCCGCGTTGACTGAAGTGGCCGGCCGTCTCGATGAAGCCTATGTATGTGCCGTCGATATAATCGCGCATTGCGCGGGCGCGTCGCCGTCACGGGCATTGGCAAGTCGGCCGATGTCGCTCAGAAATTAGTCGGCACCTTCAATTCAACCGGCACGCGTGCCTATTTGCTCGATGCCACCCGGGCGCTGCATGGCGACTTGGGAATGGTTCATCCGAACGACGTCGCACTCGTTTTATCGCACAGCGGCGAAAGCGATGAAGTCGTTCGCCTGCTCGGGCCTTTACGGAAACTCGTGAGCGCCATCGTCGGGCTGACCGGTAATCCCGCAAGCACGCTGGCACGCCTGGCCAATGCATCTATCGTCTATGGACCGATCGTCGAATCGGATCCGCTGGCGCTGGCGCCGAGTACAAGCACGACGGTGATGATGGTTCTCGGCCATGCGGTCGCTTTCACGCTAAGCGAACGCCAACAGTTCACCGCCGATGATTTCGCCCGCTATCATCCGGCCGGCAGCCTGGGCCGAAAGCTCGCGACGGTGGAAAGCTGTATGCGCTGCGGCAGTGATTTACGCATCGCCAACGAACGCGAAACCGTCCGGAACGTTTTTGCGTCGGCACGGCATCGAGGACGCCGAACCGGCGCCATCGCCCTGACCAATAACTCCGGCCAATTGACAGGCCTGTTTACCGATAGCGATCTGGCCCGCTTGTTTGAAAGCAACGCAGATGAATTTTTTGATCGACCCATTGCCGATGTCATGACGAAAATGCCGATAACGGTAAGACCTGGGTTAAGAATGGCCGAAGCACTGGAAATCCTGCGCAAGAAGAAAATCAGCGAACTGCCGGTAGTAAATGATGATGGCTGCCCGGTCGGCATGCTGGACATCACCGATCTCATTGGCTTGGTTCCGGCCGAGGAAAAGCCGGAAGCAAGCGATGGCGGCATCCGGCTTTGGAATCGCCTTAGCGCCTGAGTGCGGAGCGATCTTTGGTAAGTGAGCCAACATTGGCGGAGCGCATGGCCGCGATCGATATGCTCATCCTCGATGTGGATGGCGTGTTGACCGACGGCCGGGTGACGTACACGGACGACGGCCGGGAGATCAAGTCCTTTCATGTGCGCGATGGAGCGGCTCTTCGATATTGGCTCGACGCCGGCCGCGAGGCAGCGATAATTTCCGGCCGAGATTCGGCGGCCGTCACACGCCGAGCGCAGGAAATGGGCATCACCCATATCCGCCAAGGTTCGAGTAATAAACTGCCGGTGCTGCGCGAACTCGTGCAGCGGACCGGGCGTAGGCCGGAGCAGGTTGCCGTCATTGGCGATGACTTGCCCGATCTGCCTTTACTGCGAAACGTAGGGCTTGGCATAGCAGTGGCTGACGCCTGTCCTGAACTTAGAGCAATCGCCGGCTACGTCACGCGCGAACGAGGCGGCAACGGCGCTGTTCGCGAAGTGATCGAAATGCTGATGCACGAGCAAGGAACCTGGCAGCCGCTGCTTGATCGCCTGAATAAAGAGCGGCTTTGACGTCGGAGATGGCAACGTCTTGGCAAAACAGAACATCACCTTTTCCACCCTCCCCCAGCTTTGCGGGGGGAGGGCAGGGTGGGGGGATATGCTGCGAGTGCCCCGTCCCACCCTCCCCCTGCAAAGCCAGGGGAGGGTAAGGCCGCGCTGCCTGCCGAAAGGCTGCTGATTCAAACGAGAAAGGATTCTCGCTGTGTGGACTCCGCGTCGTCTACTGCTAGTGGTGATCGGCCTGGTGCTGTTTAGCGGCGGGTTCACCGTTTATTCGCGCCTCTTCGGCTGGATCGATGGCCTGCCGCCCTTGCCGGAACGTTATACCGCGGCCCCCGATGGGTCGCACGAACTACAGGATTACGCTCGCAAACCGCCCTCGCCTCTAACGGCACGGTTACGGCATGCCTTTGGACCAAACTGCGTTGAAGAGACGTACAATCTCAAGTTTGAATCGCGCGAGAAAGGCCTGCTCTTCGCCGCTGCCGAGTCGAAAATTCTGGAAGATGGGCGGGTCCGCCTATTGCAAGTGAGTGTGGCCGTCTTCGCCAAGTCAAGCAAAGATATGACGACCGTACACGCCGATCGCGCCATCCTCACTTTCGATCAACCGGTGCGTAAGATCGACGATATGGGGACGCGTAAAGTCCGCGAAGCGGAGCTTCACGCAGACCCTGAATATCCGACCAGCGATCCGCGCAAAGGCAAAATCCACATTATCAGCAACCGCAAGACAGTCGATCCCGAAGACGACCTGATCGTACGGACGCCCGGGCCGCTTTATTATGTTGACGAGCCCAAGCCGGGCCAACCGCATATCTGGACGCTGCAATCAGTCGAGATGACCGACTTGCAGAATCGGCCATTGCCTTCGCAAGCGGAAAGCCAACTGCAACAGCCGACCATCACGGGCGAAGGGATGCGCGCCTATTTGATCGCGGCAGCGCCGACGCCGCAGGCCAATCCCAAGAAAAAAGCGTCGACCAGCTCTATTAATGGCGTCGACCATATCGAGCTCGATCACAATGTCTTCATGAATCTCTGGACCGAATCACAGGGAATGTTAGGCGGCGCGCCGCGCCTCCGAAAGCAGCCAATGCGCCTCCGGTCGAAAAGGTGTTGGTGACGATTCAGACCAATGGCCCCTTCAATTACGATATGATCCACGACAAAGCGCACTTTGAAATTCCGCTCAAACGCGAGCCGGGGATTCAGGAGTACGTCAACGTCACCCGGCACTTAAAAGGGCACAATGAAGATACGCTGACCTCGGATTATCTGGATGTGCAATTCAAACGCCAGCAGGCGACACCTGCCGCACAACCTGGCAAGCCGTTGCCTCCGCCGCCGCCCAAAGCGATGGCCGACGATAAGTCGGCCTGCGCCCGAAAACAACATGGAAATCGACACCGTTCACGCCTGGGGCAAGAGCATTGCCCTTAGTTCCGATTCCGACTCCCTCTTCGCCTATGGGCACGACCTCTTTTACGACGCACAGAAGAAAGAGACGTTGCTGAAGGGTGAGCCGATGCATGCCGTCAAGGAAGGGAACCTGATCCGCGCTAAAGAGTTGTTAATGGCGAACATGGACGACAAAGACAAACAGCATATGCGCGCTCGCGGCCCGGGCGTGGTCGGCATGGGCGAGTTCGACCCGAAAACGCACGAACACAGTAAACAGGCCCATTGGCAAGATTGGCTCGTCGTCACGAAAGTTAAAGAACTCGGCAAAAGTCTCGATTTGATCACGCTCACCGGCCATGCTCGTTTCATCGACACGATGGGCCAGCAGCGCCTGAATGGCCGGCAACTGAAACTCTGGATGCTGAACGCGGACGACAACAAGCCAGCTGCCAAGATGCCATTGCCCCCCTCAAACGTGATCGCCAAGAAGACCGAACCGAAGAAGAAAGATGCCGAGAATAAATCGTTGCCGCATCGGCTCGAGGCCACTGCCGACGTCTCACTGACCTCGCCCGATCTCATTGTCCTGAAATCGGACTACCTCAACGTTTGGTTTAAAGACGTGCCCGCTGCAGTCGCGCCACCTGTCGTCGAAGCCAAAGATCCAATCTCGCCGCTCAAGGTTGATCCGACTCCGCAGTCCGTCGCGAAGAAAGAGGAAAAGAAGGATCCGCCCTTCATTCTGCGCCGCGCCGACCGGATCGACTCGTGGGTCAACCGGAGCAACGGCAAGAACGAGATGGATAAAGTCCACACGGAAGGGCACGTGCGCATTCATCAGGATCCGAAGAGCGATAAGGAAAAAGGCGTCGATATCGCCGGTCATACGGTTGATATGGAGCACTTCGTAGAAGGCGACTACTTGACGGTCACGGGGAACGATGAGCTTACCGGAGAATGCCACTTCGACAAAATTTCGATCATCGGCGACGACATCAAGATCGACCAGCGCGACAATACCGCGAACGTGAAGGGACCGGGCAACATGCGCTTGCCGAGCCAGACCAAATTGGTGGGTGAGAACAAGGATAAGAAGCCGACTAAGCCGGAAGACATCGACATCTATTGGGAAGATGGAATGCAGCTCGATGGACCAATTCGCTCCGTCCGCTATGAAGGGCGAGTGATGGCCATTCAGAAAGAGAAAGTCCACGTAGGCGTCAATGAGAAGGAGTCGCGCGTGCTCTGCGAAGTGATGCAGGTGACGCTCGATCGACCTCTCTATCTCAATCATGCATCGAAGCCAAAGGAAACGGGAACAACGCCCAAGAGCAAGGAAGAGGACGACTCGCCAAAAGTAGAAAAAGTCCTTTGCGACTCCGCGCCGTCCGATCCGGCGCTTGCGAAAACCAAAGTCCGCAACGACGTGTTGGTCGAAGAGTTGGAGCGCCTGGGGCATCAGGTGGTCAAGTATCAGAACTCGATAAGCAAAACGGCGATGATGGAAAATATCGTCAACAAAGCGATGGTGATGGGCCCCGACGGCAAACCGAAGGAAGTCGAGACATCACAGAATCTGATGACCACCGGCGGCCCTGGCGAGGTCCGTATCTTCGACAAAGGATCGAGCGATCCGGCCGGGCCGAAACCCGTGAACGGCAATAAGGCCAAAGGCAAGAATGAGGAAGAAACCAAGCTCACCTGGATCAAATTCGATAAGGGGATGAGGGCGGTGAACAACATGCCGCAACGAGCCGTCTTCCGCAATAGCGTCGAGCTGGTGCATATGCCGGCCAAGCGCCACGATGTCGAAATCAACATCACCAACCTCCCCGAAGGCGCTCTCTATCTCCGTTGCGAAGATCATTTGGAAATGACGACCCAATCCCGAAAGATGATGAATAAACTGGGGGAAGAAGTCGAAGTGAAATGGCAGGAAATGTTGGCGGTCGGCAACTGCCGGGTGCGCAGCGACGACTTCGACGGATGGTCGACAACCGTGACCTACAGCGAAGAAAAATCGCTGCTGGTCTTCACCGGCTCACCGCAGAACCTCGCGGTGATGAATCGCGGCGAAGGCAAAGGGCGCGAACGCAAAGCGTTGCGCGGCGAGATCATCAAATACAACATCAAGACAAAAGATTTCAGCGTGGATGGGGCCGCGAACTAACCGCCTGCGCGGTAATAAGTGTCGCCTTTCGCTCCGCGCAAGGAGCTCCTTGCGCGGAGCGAAAGGCGACTAATTCGAACACTTATTTTCGCGCGGAGACCTCCATGAGCAGATCGCTAGCGTATCCCGCTGAACTTTGAGCCTCTTGTTCGCAAATTCCAATCTATTTTTTGTTCAGCTCAGCGTAGAAGTCTCTCGCCTTGGCGAGCAATTGGCCTTCGGTCTCATGATGGGCGTCGATCACGACCGAGCCCACGATCTTTTTGGCAACGTCTGCATGGTGAGCCTTCAAGTCGCTCACTAACATCTCCATCGCACTGCTGCGGCCTGTGCCGCTTCCGAATAGTAAAACCTGCTCAGCGCCGCTCAGGGTCTTCGCAACGGCTTCGTAGAAGCTTTTTCGCTCGGGGAGACGTTTGCCGTCCGTCCATTCATGAGCGGAATGCAGATGTTTCCCATAGCCGTGCGGATCGAACGGAACAATGCGCACTGGAACCGAATCGTGAATCTCCGTGTGGTAAATCGTCGCTTCACGGTGATCGATGACCACCAATAGGTGCGATGCGCTGCCCGATTTTTCAACTTTCACCACGATTCTAACTCCTTGATTCCGGCAAGCGGGCAATCGCCACCGCTATCAATCCAGGATGACTGGATTGGAATGGCTCACGCTATTATACGGGCAATTCGATTTAGCCTTGCAATTGGCAGGTGCAAGCGCGAATCGACCCCGGGTGCGTTATCAAAAAGCGAACTAGGCCGAGCCGGGTGCACAGACTCCAAAGGCCTGCATTTCCTCATTCACTATGCCTTGCCTGATCGCGTGTTCATATTTTCTGATCGGCAAAAGCGTCAACTCGATCTACGGTAGAGCCATTTTTCTAGGCACCTAATGCCGCATTTGCGGGCAATAAATCGTCAGAAAGCTCTCCGTTGATCGAAAGCCCGATTCTAAAACATCGTGAAACACGGCTGTTCGGCTCTAAATGTCACTAAAGCGTGCAGCGGTATGCAGTTTGCCTTGGAGGTTTAGATTGGATCACATGTAATGACTGTCCAGAAATTGTCGATTATTAGGGTCAAGCGAAGGGGGCGATCCAGGTCAGTGCAAATGATTCTCCCTTTTCTGCTCCAATTGCCCGGGTGGATATATCATGATGCTTGCGACTTCACCTGCGGGAATCTTACCGTTGATCTCAACTCCGAAAACAGCCGTCGATGCTTCGCTCTTTGACGGCTATCGCTTGCACCCAAGCGCATGGGATGAACTGTTTCGCGCACGGATGAGCCCCACGACCACTGCAAATTGCTGGTTGACCGTCTCGGCGAGCTGATGATGAACGATTTTCAACTGCGCAGAGTCTCCGCCGATCTGGCTTTCATCAATCAAGGGATCACTTTCTCGGTCTACTCCGATCGCCGCGGCGTCGAGAAGATTTTTCCTTTCGATCTGATTCCGCGCCTGGTGGCGTCCTCGGAATGGAAGATCATCGAAGCCGGGTTGACCCAACGCATTCAAGCATTGAATCTCTTTCTGGACGACATCTATCACGACCGGCGCATCCTCAGAGAAAAGGTTATCCCCGAAGAGCTCGTCCTGCTTTCGAAGGGCTACCGTCCGGAGATGGAAGGTTTCTCGCCGCCGGGAAAGCAATACATTCACGTTTGCGGCACCGACCTGATTCGCGATGCCCGCGGGCAATTTCTGGTCTTGGAAGACAACGCCCGCACTCCCTCCGGCGTCAGTTACGTTCTCGAAAACCGCGTGGTCATGAAGAAGGTTTTCCCTTCGCTCTTTCACGCCTGCCGGGTGAAGCGCGTGGAAGATTATCCGCAACGGCTGCGGGAGGCTTTGCGCTCCGTGGCGCCCGAGAGTGCTGGAGACCATCCCTGCATTGTGGTGCTTTCGCCGGGGCCTTATAACTCGGCTTACTTCGAACATAGCTTCCTGGCCCGGCATATGGGGATTGAGCTGGTCCTCGGGCCCGACCTGTTTGTTGACGATGATTTCGTCTATTTGAAGACAACTCAGGGCCCGAAACGCGTCGATGTCATTTATCGACGTGTCGATGATGATTTCCTGGATCCTGAAGTCTTCCGGCCTGAAAGCCTGTTAGGAGTCAAAGGTTTAATGCGTGCCTACCGTGCGGGGAATGTAACTCTTGCCAATGCCGTTGGCACCGGCGTGTCGGACGACAAGGCCGTCTATCCCTTCGTCGAAGATATGATCCGCTTCTACATGAGCGAGGAACCGCTGCTGCAAAATGTGCCTACATATATTTGCGCTCGCGCAAAGGATCTGGCTTACACGCTCGATCATCTCGGTGAACTGGTGGTGAAGGCAGTCAATGAATCGGGAGGCTACGGCATGTTGATGGGGCCGAGCTCGACCGAGGCGCAGCGCTCCGAGTTCCGCGACAAGTTGAAAGCGAACCCGCGCAATTACATCGCTCAGCCGGTGGTGAATCTGTCGACCTCTCCCACATGGACTGACGAAGGACTGGCGCCGCGACACGTCGATCTAAGGCCATATATTATCAGCGGCAAGTCAACTTGGGTGTTGCCAGGCGGTCTGACCCGCACCGCACTGGTGAAGGGCTCGTTAGTCGTGAACTCAAGCCAAGGCGGCGGCAGCAAAGATACGTGGGTGATGGAGAACGGAAGATAACGGCCGAAACGAATGGCGAGCCGAGAGCGTGAGCGACTGGAGTGCCAGCGACGGGAATAACGGCGAGCCGCAAGCGTCAGTGATCGGCGTAACTGTTTGAGATTGTTATTGAGCGGAGTTCTCCGGTCGCTGACGCTCCCGGCTCGCCCAAATTGAATCACTACGAATTTCATTAGACATTATTGGATTCTTCTTAGGCCTCAAACTCAAGTATGATCTCCCGCGTCGCGGAACATTGTTTTTGGATGAGCCGCTATCTCGAGCGCTCGGAGAACACGGCACGTATTCTCGAAGTAAACCAAACTTTGCTGCTCGATTACGAAGTGCCCATCGAGCAACAGTGGAAGCCGTTGCTGATTATTAACGGCATCCACGATATGCCAGGGCCTTACGATTCCGATACGGTCCAGCACTATTTAACCTGGGAAACCAAAAACCCGAGCAGTATCGCTTCGTCGCTCTGGTCGGCGCGCGAAAACGGGCGAATCATCCGCGAAGTGATCAGCGCCGAGATGTGGGAGCGTTTGAACTATTACTATTTATGGCTTCAGAGCACCACGGCCGAATCGCTCTACACGTTGAACCGCAATGAATTTTATAATCAGGTGAAGCGCATCAACCCCCTCATCAACGGGATCGGTGAAGGGACCATGCTGCACGGCGAAGCGTGGGAGTTTTACCGGCTCGGTAAATATCTGGAGCGCACGGGCAGACGGCCCGCATTCTCGATGTGAAATATCATATTTTGCTGCCTCGTGCGGATCAGGTGGGCACGCCGATCGACAACGCCCACTGGGTGGCCATCTTGATGAGCACTTCGGGCTACGAGCCCTACCACAAATCGCGAGTGGTGGCCGAAGTGGGAGTGGCGGTTGCCGATTTTCTGATCTACGATCCGCTCTTTCCGCGTTCGGTGCTGCGCTGTTTGCGCGAGTGCCAGCAAGCAGCGCACGCGATATCGCGCAGGCCTTTCAGCGAGTGCGTCAACGAGGTGGAAACTTCCGTGCGCGACCTGATCCTTTGGCTCGAGCACCGAGCCATCGACGAACTCGTTCGCACCGGCTTGCACGAGGCGCTGACATATATCGTCAATCAGGTGCATCAGATCGGCCAGAGCATCGATCGCGTTTACTTCAGTGCAGCGATGCAGCTGGCTCAACCGGGGCCGGCCTCGGATGCTCCTGCCGAAAGCCGACAAGGTTCGACCCAATCCCAATCACAAGGGTAATTCGAAAACTCAAAAGACAGAAACCGAGCCATGGATCAACGGCACTATCATAGAATCTTGCAAGTCCGATTCGCGCAACTTTTGCTCTGACACCATTCATTAGAAGATCCACGCATGGCTATCCGCGTCGCGCTCCATCATCGCACCGCCTATCAGTACGATCGCTACATCACGCTATTGCCGCAAGTGGTGCGTTTGAGGCCTGCGCCTCACTGCCGTACCCCCATCCTCAGCTATTCCATGAAAGTGACGCCCGCCGATCACTTCGTCAACTGGCAGCAAGATCCTTACAGCAACTACCAGGCGCGACTTGTCTTCCCTAAACAGGTTCGCGAATTCTCCGTCGAAATCGATCTGGTCGCGGAGATGACGACCATCAACCCGTTCGCGTTCTTCGTCGAGGCGAGCGCGGAGAATTACCCGTTTACCTACGACGCCCTGCTGGCCAAGGAACTGGCGCCTTATCTCGAACTCCAAACCACGGGCCCAACGTTCCAATCGCTGATCGCCGAGCTTAGGCGGGAGACGAAGATCCGCACCACCGATTATCTCGTCGAAGTGAATCAACGATTGCAAAAGATGATCGGCTACATCGTCCGAATGGAACCAGGCATTCAGCCCTGTGAAGAAACGCTGACGAAGGCGACCGGTTCGTGCCGTGATTCCGCTTGGTTGCTCGTGCAGGTGCTGCGTCATCTCGGCATGGCGACGCGCTTCGCCTCGGGCTATCTGATTCAACTGGCTGCCGATGTAAAATCGCTTGACGGCCCTTCAGGTCCCGATCGCGATTTCACCGATCTGCATGCCTGGGCGGAAGTCTATCTTCCTGGCGCCGGCTGGATCGGCCTGGACCCCACCAGCGGTCTCTTAACGGGCGAAGGGCACATTCCGCTTGCTTGCGCGGCCGATCCAACCAGCGCGGCGCCCATTTCCGGCACGATCGATTACGTCAAAGATCCGAGCAAAGAAGACGACAAGCTGCAAGACAAAATCGAGTTCAGCTTAGCTGTGGCACGCGTCCACGAAGACCCGCGCGTAACCAAGCCTTACACGGACGGTCAGTGGGCCGAGATCATAGCTCTTGGCCATCGAGTGGAAGAACGACTGGTCGCGGGCGATGTCCGGTTGACCATGGGGGGCGAGCCGACTTTTGTGTCTCTGGACGATCGCGATGGCGCGGAGTGGCATACGGCCGCGCTCGGCCCGCATAAGCGCGATCGAGCCGGCGAACTGCTGCGACGCTTAGGCGGTCGCTTTGCTGCGGGCGGGTTCCTGCACTTTGGACAGGGAAAATGGTATCCTGGCGAGCCCTTGCCGCGCTGGGCGCTGAGCTGCTATTGGCGCGAGGATGGCGTGCCTCTCTGGAAGAACCAGGCGTTGATCGCTGAAGATGGGCACGACTACGGCAGCACCGAAGACGATGCCCAGCGCTTTATTTCCACGCTGGCGGGTCGCTTGCAGATCGATCCATCGCATTGCATTCCGGGTTTCGAAGACATTGCCTCCTACCTGCTGAAGGAACGGCGCTTGCCGTTCAACGTCGATCCCTTGAAGGTGCAGCTCGACGACCCGGGGGAACGCAAACGCCTGGCGAAGATTCTGGAGCAGGGCCTGGGCAAAATCGTAGGTTTTGCACTGCCTGTGCGGCGGGTCGGCACGCGCTGGACTTCGTGTCGCTGGCCGTTGCGCCGCGAACGGATGTATCTCATTCCCGGCGACTCGCCGATGGGCTTCCGGCTGCCCCTCGATTCGCTGCCCTGGGAAGCGGCCGGCGAGCGGGAACAAGTGAACGAGCCCGATCCGTCGATTCCTCGACCTCCGTTGCCCTCGGGAAACAACCGCTACCGCCAGCCAGCGATTTCAGTGGAATCGAGCGAGCGCAACGCGCAGCCGGTGGCCCTTTTATACGACTCGCCCAGCTCGCCGCTGATCCGAACAACGCTTTGCGTTGAGCCGCGTGACGGCAAGCTGTTCGTATTCATGCCGCCGCAGGGCGACTTGGAAAACTACCTTGATCTCGTCGCCGCAGTAGAAGCAACCGCTGACCACTTGGGCATGCCCGTGCAAGTAGAGGGTTACGAACCCCCGCACGACTTGCGCCTGACGCATTTCCGTATCACGCCCGACCCCGGCGTGATCGAAGTGAACGTTCATCCTTCCGCCTCATGGAAGGAGCTTGTTGAGAAAACCGAGATTATCTACGAAGAGGCCCACCAATCCCGCTTGACGACCGAAAAATTCATGCTGGACGGTCGGCACATCGGCACCGGCGGGGGCAATCACATTGTCGTCGGCGGGCGGATGACGCTCGACAGCCCGATTTTGCGCCGGCCCGACTTGTTGCGCAGCCTCATCGGCTACTGGCATAATCACCCATCGCTTTCCTATCTCTTTTCCGGCTTGTTTGTCGGGCCAACCAGTCAAGCGCCGCGCTTCGACGAAGCCCGCAACGACAGCATTTACGAAATGGAGCTGGCTTTCCAACAGATTCCGGAAAAGGGCTTCATCCCGCCCTGGCTGGTCGATCGCGTCTTCCGCAATCTGCTGGTGGACGTCACCGGGAATACGCATCGAACCGAATTCTGCATCGACAAACTTTACTCGCCCGACAGCGTCAGCGGCCGGCTGGGCCTTCTCGAATTGCGTGCGTTTGAAATGCCTCCGCACGAACGAATGAGCCTGGTCCAGCAACTGCTGCTCCGGTCGCTCATCGCTCGCTTCTGGGAGCGTCCCTATCAACAACAACTTGTGCGCTGGGGCACCGAACTGCACGATCGGTTCATGCTGCCTCATTTCATTCAGGAAGATTTCCACGACGTTTTAACCGACTTACGTCACCACGGCACGGCAATGCGCAAAGAATGGTTTGCGCCGCACTTCGAATTCCGCTTCCCGTATGTGGGCAGCATGTCGCCTCGAGGCGTCAACCTGGAATTGCGCATCGCCATTGAGCCCTGGCACGTGCTGGGTGAGGAAAGCACCGGAGGCGGTACAGCTCGGCACGTCGATTCCTCGGTCGAGCGGCTACAAGTAAAAGTAAACGGCATCGTCGAATCCCGCCACGTGGTCGCTTGCAATGGCCGTCGCGTTCCGTTGCATCCGACGGGAATCAACGGTGAGTTCGTGGCCGGCGTGCGCTACCGCGCGTGGCGGCCGCCGCATTGCCTTCACCCGAACATCCCGGTACATTCTCCGCTGACCTTTGATATCATCGACACCTGGCAGGAGCGTTCGCTGGGCGGATGCAGCTACCACGTGGGTCACCCCGGCGGTCAGTCATACGAAGCGCTTCCGGTCAACGCGAACACGGCGGAGGTGCGTCGTATGTCGCGATTCTTCGTCATGGGACACACAGCAGGTTTGATCCCGAAACCGGCGGTCGAGTTCACGCCCGAAGCGCCGTTGACCCTCGACTTGCGCCGGGCTTCCCAGGAACTCCCTCGCCGCAAAGTACCGGACTCTGAACCCGCCAATGGTCGGCAGAACGGCATTTGGTACCCCGGGCGGCAATCGTTGATCGATGCGAGCGTTCGGTGAAACAAGAGGCCCATTCGGGTGACCAAGCTGAAGCTAAGCTCGCCTTTCCCACCCTTCCCCCGGCTTTGCGGGGGGAGGGCAGGGTGGGGGGAAAGGCTGCGAGTGCTACGACGGTTGTTCACGGGCAGGACGCTCTGCCCCCACCCTGCCCTCCCCTGCAAAGCCAGGGGGAGGGAAAGAGTGTTTTGGAGGCGAAAGGATTAGGCTAACCTGCTAGATTGTTAATGCATTCGACCGACGTCTCTACTCGCGAGATTGATGACTCTTTCACCTCCGACTTCACCGTTGCCCGTAGCGCCTCCGTTGCCAAATGGAGGCTTGGATTATCACAACCTGAGCGGCTACCGCGACGAGATGGCCGATGCCGGGGGAGCGCCTTCGAGCTCACTGGCAGCCCTTCGTACAAGCTCTGCGCGGGCTTGGCATTGCCGAGCTGAGTCTGCGCTGGGAAGAAGCCAAGCAGCTTATTCGCGAGAACGGCGTTACGTACAACGTTTACGGCGACCCCCGAGCCCTCGACCGGCCTTGGCAACTCGACCCGGTTCCGCTCCTCCTATCGGCCGATGAATCGTCTTTACTCGAGTCCGGGCTCATTCAACGAGCCCGCTTGCTCGATGCGATTCTTTGCGATCTCTACGGCCCGCAACGGCTGCTTCGCGAAGGGCTTATCCCTACCGAACTGGTATACAGCCACGCGGGGTTTCTCAGGCCTTGTCACGGCGTCTCGCTCGCGGCTAATCGCTTCCTCTACCTCTACGGCACGGACATCGGCCGTGGCCCGGATGGATCGTTTCACGTGCTCGGCGATCGCTCCCAAGCGCCCTCCGGCGCCGGCTACACGCTCGAAAATCGCATCGTCCTTTCGCGCATGCTCCCTGAAATCTTTCGTGATTGCGGGGTGCAGCGACTCGCTCTCTTCTTCCGCACCCTACGCGACACCTTGCGAACTATCGCGCCGCGCAATCGCGATAATCCGCGAATCGTCTTGCTCACACCCGGGCCGTACAACGAAACTTATTTCGAACATGCCTACCTGGCTCGCTATCTCGGCTATACGCTCGTCGAGGGCGGCGACTTGACCGTTCGCGACAGCCGTGTTTATCTGAAACTGCTGGGCGGCTTGCAGCAAGTTGATGTCATTCTTCGCCGGCTCGACGACGACTATTGCGATCCGCTCGAACTGCGCGGAGATTCGTTCCTCGGCGTACCTGGCTTGGTGCAGGCTGTCCGCGCCGGCAACGTCGCGGTCGCTAATGCGCTCGGCAGTGGTCTGGTGGAAACGCCTGCGCTTATGCCTTATTTGCCTGCCATATGCCGGACTCTTTTCGGCGAAGATCTCCGTTTGCTTTCGGTGCCTTCCTGGTGGTGCGGCGACCGCGTGGCTTGCAGCCATGTTTTGAGTCATCTCGATCGGCTGGTCATCAAGCCGGCATCGGCGGCACGCCGTTTCGGGCCGATCTTTGGCGATCGGCTCGACGCTCAGCAGCGCACCGCGCTGGCCGAACGGATCAAGGCCCGCCCGCGCGACTACGTGGCCCAGGAGCAATTGCCACTGACCACCGTGCCGGTGTTTCAGGGCGAACGTCTCGAGCCTCGCCATGCCGTGCTCCGTACGTTCCTGGCGGCCAGCCAGGATGGCTTTATGATGATGCCGGGCGGCCTGACGCGCGTCACCGCCTCGGCCGACACGATGGTCGTCTCGATGCAGCAGGGAGGCGGCAGCAAAGATACCTGGGTCCTCTCAACCGCGCCGGTCAGCAATTTTACGTTGCTGAGTTCGACGGTGAAACCGGTTGAACTAAGCCGCGGCGGCAGCGATCTGCCAAGCCGGGCGGCGGATAATCTCTTCTGGCTGGGCCGTTATGCCGAACGCGCTGAAGGCTTGGTGCGGCTGCTTCGCGTGATCCTCGTGCGGCTGCTCGATAAATCGGGAATCGCCGAGGCTGCGGAACTCCCATTCCTCCTTCGCGTGCTGTCGCAGCAAGCGCCTTCATCGACGACTACGCCGATGCAATTCGACGCCGGCGCGTTTGTTCACGATCTCCTTTTCGATGCCGACAAGATCGGCAGTCTGACGCAAACACTGCGATTGCTCCATCGTGTAGCCGGGATGGTCCGCGATCGCATCTCGACCGACATGTGGCGTGTCGTGAGCGGCCTGAAATATTCCGAACCTCAACGCGAACTCGAAAATCGGCTGTTGCTCAACGGCAGCTTTCAAGCGCCGGCCAAGGAAGTCGACTCCACGGAAACGCTCTCCGAAGCCCTGGACGAAATGAACCGTCTGGTTGGCGGCCTGGCCGCCTTCGGCGGTTTGGCAATGGAGAGCATGACACGGAGCCAGGGTTGGCGTTTCCTCGACATGGGGCGTCGTATCGAACGTTCAATGCATTTGATTCGCCTGCTGCAAAGCACGCTCGTCACTGTGTGCACGAACGAAAGCTCAGTGCTCGAATCGCTGCTCGAAATCGCGGACAGTTCGATGACCTATCGCCGGCGCTATCTGAGCAACGTCCAGACGGCGCCGGTGCTCGATCTGCTGCTGGCGGATGAGACCAACCCGCGCTCGCTGGTATTTCAATTGGCGGCGATCGCCGACGATGTCGACCGTCTGCCGCGCGATCCCGCGCAGCCGGGCCGTAGCCCCGAGCAGCGGTTGATCCTCAGCCTCGTTAGCTGCCTACAGCTCATCGACGTCGATTTGCTCGCATGCCCCGTCGAGGGCGTACGACGGAACCTGGATGAATTGCTAACGCGTCTTCGCCGCGAACTGCCCGTACTTTCCGACATATTGACCCAAAACTATCTAACCCATTTGCAACCTTCGCGGCATTTGGCCGCGCCGTTGCAGTAGCGGAGGTTACTGGACTAACTTAGTATCTGCGCAAAATAAGTTATCGAATTAGTCGCCTTTCGCTCCGCGAAAGGAAGTCCTTTCGCTCCGCGAAAGGCAGCACTTACTTTCGCGCAAGTACTTAGGCAGCAAATAGCACTAACAAGAGTGAATCAAGTCCTCATTTGGATTCGCCTCCACCCCGCTTGCCGGGGCGGAGCGCACGTTCGTAACCAGAAACGGCTCCCCTTTCCCGCATCGCCTCCACACTCGCTTGTCGGGGTGGAGCGCACGTTCGTAAATGTTGTCCTGATTAAGAACCTGCGCTCCACCGCGGCGAGCGGGGTGGGGCAAGCATGCGGCAACTTTTCGATTCGAGCGACGAACCGGTGCTCAACCCCGGCAAGTCCGGCTTTGCGGGGGGAGGGTAGGAAGGGAGGAACGGCTGTGAGTGCCGAGACGTCCGTATATGGGAAGACGCTCAGCCCCCACCCTGCCCTCCCCCTGCAAAGCCGGGGGGGAGGGTAAGACGGGGTTTATGCTCGTTTAATGCATTGCCAGAATCCGTTGACTCATCGCTTCTTTGAGCATTTCAAGCACAAATTGATTGTTCGGGTCCGAGCTCGAAGCTTCAGCGACAATTCCGTTGTGGCACTTTCGCTTCCGGCTTACATGACGAACACTGGACATCAAACTCGAACGTAGCATTTCCTCACGGCGTCACCCCCGGCAGTTTCATCGCTCGCAGATAGCGGTTGAAGCTGGCGAAGTGTTTGAACTCCGGAGTCTCACGAATAGGGTTCAAGTCGGCATCGGTATCGAGCGTGTCGCGGCCCCAGCCGCCGACGAGTGCGTTGGCAAGCAAGCGAATGCTTTCGGTCTTCAAAACTGGTTGTTTTACTGAAGCCAACGAGAGCGCACACGCAGCGCGGTAGATGTGCTCGGGCTTCGTTGTTTCCCTGGCTAGAGTTCGAGCAGCAGCGGCCGCTTCATCAGTTCGGCCGAGTCGTGCAAGCAACGTTGCTCGGTATCCTTTGGCCCGCTCGTTATCGGGATAAATCGTCAAGAGCCTGTCCACTACTGTCAGCGCCTCGGCAGGCTGCTTTAGTTTGGCGCCATACACGTAGGCCTGATTATGCAGCGCCTCAATACAGCGCGGCGCAGCCTCCTCCGCTTTTTTGAAATCGCTCAAGGCTCCTTCCGCATTGTCGGAAAGTTTCACCATGCCGCGCGCCACCCAGCTGAGCGCTTCGGCCGGCACGGCCTTTAGTCCGTGCTCCCGATCGCGCTTGGCCCCTTCGACGTCGTTCAACTCGTTGCGGACATGAGAGCGGATGAACCAGACGCGCGTTGGCGCGTCCGGGTTTTGCAGCGCCTGATCCAGGTCCGCCTTCGCCTCGTCGAATTTGCGCATCGCAAAAAGAACGAGGCCACGGTTGATAAGAGCTTCGAGCATGCCCGGTTGCAGCCGCAACGCTTGATCGAGATCCTGCCGGGCCTGATCGAGGTGGATGCGCTGTTCGTATTGAACGCAAGCGCGCGAAACGTAGGCATGGGAATTGTTCGGTCGAAGCGCGATTGCGGTGCCGTAGGCGGCAATCGCTTCGTTGGCCTGTTCGAGCGCCTCATGGCAGCGGGCTTTGATCGACCAGGCGCCGAAACTGTTCGGATCCTCCATCACGACGCTGTCGATAATTGCCAAGGCTTCGCGATGCCGCCCGCAGGCAGCATGTTCGCACGCCAGTAAAAAACGGCCATGCGCATTGATGCCCGCCACATTTTGTAAAACCACGCGCAGCCGCTCTTTGACCGCTGGCTCGAGCGCTTCGCGATTGATCGAGGCACGCTGCTGGTCCAGCGCGGGCTTGGCATCCTCGTCCAGAATGCCTTCCGCCACGCGGTTGAGCTTCAGCGCTTTCACATCGTCTTTCTTCGGCTGGAAGTGAATGCTTGAGCCAACAGAAAAGCAATCTCGCCGACTTCGACTTTGAGCTTGTAACGGTCGGCCGGCGAAAGTTGCTGGAGCTCGGGCTGCTCGAGCCAGTCCGCTTGATCGAGTACACCGTAACCGCGCAGAGCTTTCTCCCCGGTTTGCAAACCAATGGCAACCTGAGAGGCATCGTTGCCCATCAGCAGGTCCTGCGTTTCGCGATAATCGCTTTCGAAGTCGTGATAGTGCGACAACGCTTGTTGCCGGTGGAGTTCCAGGTTGCGCGATTTTGCTTTAAGAGAAAAGTGGACACTAAGCGAAATCGCAACGAGCAGTAAGGCAGCAGCAAGAAACGAGCACGCTAACGGCGAGGCCAATCGCGGATTGCGCTTTGCCCATTTGCCCATTCGTTCAGCAAACGAAGGATTTGCCGCATATCGGAGCGGCAGATTAGCCCGATGGCGTTCGATATCTTCAGCGAGTTTGCTGGCGGAGACATAGCGGTTTGCCGGGTCAGCCTGCAGGCACTTTTGCACGATTGATTCGATCGCAGGCGAGACAGCCCTATTCAGCGTGCGCAGCAAAGGCGCCGTCCCCTGCCGATCTTCGATCATCTTCGGCAGGATGACGCGCGACGGACCGCGGCGGAGGGGGAAAGCATGTTGGCCGGTAAGCAGGTGAAACACGATCAAGCCAAGGCCGTAAATGTCCCCTCGGGCGTCAACCCTGCCTTCGCCGTCCCGGTAAGCCATCAACTGTTCGGGCGACATATAGGGGAGCGTCCCGCCGACATGGGCCACTGCCGCCGACGATGAACGCGGCCTGACCTCATCAGCAAGGTTGAAGTCCAGCAACATCGGTTGGCCATCGTCGCAGATCAGGACGTTCGCGGGCTTCAAATCGCGGTGGATAATGCCACGTTCATGAGCATGCACAAGGCCATCGGCCAACCGCGAAGTGAGCCAAAGCACCGCCTCGACGTAGCTCATCTCTTCAATTTTTGACAAGGTTCCCGACGCTGAATTCAACGAGCGCGGAGGCGCGGCAATCGCATGCTCGGATGCTGGCTCCGCCCCAGATGACGTTTGCCCGGAAGCCGATGAAGCATCCAGACCCCGAACGGTGCTTTGCCGATTGCAGAGTGTGCTGACGATGTGCTTGCCAGAATGGGGAAGAGACGTGTTGGGCCGAAGTTCGCGGCAGACGTCGGCGAGCGTCGTGCTGCCGAAATAAGGCATGCAGACTCCATGGAGATCGCCGGAACGATGCTCCGAGTAGATCGGCACGATATTGGTATGCTGGAGTTGAGCTAAACGCTGAGACTCGCCATGAAGATTGGCAGCAAGCTTCAATGCGACCAGCCGATCCGCTAAACCGGTCTGTCGAGCGAGGAAAACGTGGCCGAACGCGCCGCGGCCAAGTTCGTGAATCAATTTAAAGCCCATAAAGTCGTCGCCCACGACGGGCATCTGGGTCATCGCCGCGTCGAAACGAGCCGCCGTCTTCGGATCATTGATGCGCAGGTCGTTGATGGCCTCGCATACTTCGACTTCGACTTTTCGCGTCGAAAAGAGCCGGGTTGCCAGCGCTGGTCCTGTCAGTTTGGGTTCGTTACTTCTATCACCTGCCCGCGAAGGTTTCTCGGATCGTTCCAAAGTATCACCGGTCGCGGTAGCCAACTTCGTCTGCGGCATTATGGATCTCATGATTTTGCCTGCCGGACCGTATAGGATCATGCAGGCTCAAATTCTTATCTTTGGGGCGAACAAGACCAGCGAATCCCGATCCACCCTAAGGACGACGAACGCTACGGACGCTCACGGCACACGTTGGTCATGGTGAACGGTCGCCAACAGCATTATCACCAGCTTAGGTCGAGCTTTCAGTTCATAAGTGAAAATCTGCTGAACCGTTCTAAACTCGATTGATGCCAGCAGTTAAGAATTCACCATCTGCATGAACGGCGGGCAGGCGTTGACAGTTCTTAAAGCATTTGGCTACCTCCAAAGGCTTGCTATGGCGCTGCCCAACTCATCATAAGTCGCCTCTTTACAACGACTTTCGCGCATTCTGAACAAGATTTGAACGAAAGGCATATCAATTGCACAAGAAGTGCGAATTGGCTTCCGAAATAGTCAGCTGAGCGATAATGTTCGAGCACATCGGTAGCCAACTTCCATCGCGTTATATTGGCTGTTCCACTCCGGCGCGGAAGCAGCTTCAATATCAGACTCGTGCTATGACAGCGATTAAGAAATAGATCCGATCTGGATTTAAAGCCTGATCTGTGCCGGATGTTTCAAGCAACGGATAGCGGTGGGGGAACCGCCGTCGCGCGTCGAGTTGGCACGACCAATACTTGTGTATGTGCGAGCTCTGACAATGAAGGAGAGCGCCGATGCCGGCCGTCTTGTTACCTGTACCGGATGCAGCAATTATGTCTCTCCAAGGCCGGGTCATCGCGTTGGCGGAAGGCCGACAACTCGAAGATCTGCGCAGATGCTTGAGAAGAACAGCGAAATTCTGCGCTGTCCAATGCTTAGCATTCTGGATCAACCGGCTAATGATCCTGTGATGGGGTGGCTCGACGAGTTGACGGACGGAAAATTTGCTTATCTAATTCTTCTCACAGGCGAAGGACTCCGACGACTGCTCGGGTTCGCTGACCGCGATCACCGGCGAGAACCTGTCATCGCCGCGCTCGGCAAGACAAAGATCATAACGCGTGGTCCAAAGCCGGTTCAGGCGCTCAAAGAGATTGGGCTGCTGCCTTATAAAATCGCCGCTGCTCCGACGACCGAGGGGGTGATTCGCACCCTTCAACACGAGACATTGCAAGACGCTCACGTGGGGGTGCAGCTCTACAGCGAGAGCAATCAGGCATTGACCGACGGGCTTACTTCTCGCGCGCCACCTATTCGTGCGTCTCTCCCTATATCTACGCTCCGGCGGCCGACTGCCATCGAGTGACCGAGCTTATTCAGAGGATGGCTGATGGTCAGGTCGATTCGCTCGTCTTCACCAGCTCACCCCAAGTCGATCGCATCTTCGAGGTAGCCGACGAGTGCAAAGTGACCGGCCTGCTGATGACCGGTCTACAACGAGTTAAGGTCGCCGCGGTAGGACCGTTGGTACGCGACCGTCTGCTCGAAAAGAAAATCCGCGTCGACATCATGCCCGAACAAGGCTTTGTCATGAAGAACCTGGTTCAACATATCAAACGCGCGCTCAATCGCTAATAAGCCACTCGCTCGGTTCAGACAGGAACCCCTGTGCGTATACCCGCCTGCTTTCTCGCTGCGCTTCCGGGCTGGGCCTCGCTAACGCGAACGCGTCGGATAATGTGGATGCCACGACAACAATTCCGGCATCTCGCAACGTTTAAAAACCTAGCCGCAAGATCCTTGTCCCTTGAATACACCGTAATGCCATCGATCCCTCACATTATGCTTCGACCTTGAATCTGAATTCCGAGCTTTCACACGGCATCATCGTGGCAAAAAGACGTAAGAAAGACGGTGGGTGCTTGCGCTTAAGCGATTGTCAACAGCATGCGTGAGATTATGAAGTTGCATCCAACGGATCAGACTCGGCCGATGGGCGGCGAGATGACCAAATCATCCATAGGCCGTTTTACGGGGGTGGTGTCGCGCCTGCTCGATAGCGCGCCCAAACTGCGGGCTACCGGGCGATTTCTACGCCAGCAAATCTGGGCTTGGCCTATTGTGGCTGCAGTGCTGTTTGGCGGGGCGGGATGGTGGGTGCATCAGTCTCTGGAAGACGCCATGCGCCAGCAGCGGGCAACCGACCTGAACACGATGGCCGACGCCAGCGTTACCGCATTACGAGTTTGGATGGGGGAGCAACGGATCAATGCCCTTCTCCTTGCCGAGGACGAACGGTTGGCGCCTCTGGCTGCGGAATTGGCGAAGATTTCCGATGGCAGTCCCAAGACGGAACGGCCGTTGCTGCTAGCAAAATCTCAGGATCTACTGCGTTCGTATTTGCAGCCAAAGATAGACATTTGCGGCTATGTTGGTTTCTTTATCGTTAGTCCGCAAGGAGTGGTGCTCGCCGCTGAGCAGGATACGGCGATCGGAAAAACGCTGGTAGGCTATCGCAGGGAAGTATTCGACAAAGCGATTGCAGGCGATTCTGCGGTATCGAAACCGTTTCCCAGCATTTTGCTGCTGCCGGATGCAAACGGTCAGATGCGGGCGAATCTGCCCGCCATGTACGCCGCTGCCCCCATTCACGATCGAACCGGGCGCCCGATCGCTGCGCTCGGTTTGCGTATCCGGCCCGAAGGCCAGTTTACGCGCATCTTGCAGGTTGTACGGTTCGGCCAGTCGGGCGAGACTTATGCTTTCGACCGCAACGGCCTGATGCTCAGTCAAAGTCGTTTCGATGAGCAGATGAAGCACTTGGGATTGCTTGCCGACCAGCCGGAAGCTCGCTCGATCCTAACAGTTGAAATCCGCGACCCGCAAGTAAATATGACGGCCGGCGAGCGACCGACCCTGCGCCGTGCCGAGCAGCCGTTGACAGTGCCGGTTGCTGATGCCGTCCAAGGGAAATCGGGCTGCGACGCCGACGGCTATCGAGATTACCGGGGCGTGCCGAGCGTATCCGCCTGCGCTGGCTCGACGAATACGATTTCGGTGTGGAGACCGAGATGGATGTTGCGGAGGCCTTTCGCCCCGTCTACATCCTTCGCCGGGCGTTCTGGGTTTTGATCGCACTGCTTGGTCTCTGTGCAGTCGTTATTTTCGTTGCCATGCTTTACATGGCGAGGCAACAGGCGCCTTGCAACAGGCCACGCTTGCGGCTAAACAACTGGGCCAATACACACTGGAACAAAAACTTGGCTCGGGCGGCATGGGGACGGTCTACAAAGCTCGGCACGCCATGTTGCGCCGGCCGACCGCGGTGAAACTGCTCGACATCGAAAAAATCTCGGACGCCGCTATTGTTCGATTCGAACGCGAAGTGCAACTGACCAGCGCCCTCAGTCATCCGAATACGGTGGCCGTCTACGACTATGGGCATACGCCAGACGGTATTTTCTACTATGCAATGGAATATCTGGAAGGTCTTAATCTGGACGACTTGATCAAGCGCCATGGTCCGCTGCCCGAAGCGAGAATGGTCTACTTCCTGAAGCAAATTTGCGGGGCGTTGGCGGAAGCACATGCTCGTAACCTCGTGCATCGCGACATTAAGCCGGCCAACATCTTTGTAACCTGCCGCGGTGGGATGTACGATTTCATTAAAGTACTCGACTTTGGATTAGTTAAAGCACTCGATGCGAATGATAAAGCGAATTTCACGAACCCCCATGCAATCACCGGGACTCCCTTGTATATATCGCCCGAAGCGGTGAATCAGCCGGATCAAGTTGATGCGAGGGCGGATGTCTATGGAGTTGCGGCCGTCGGATACTATTTACTCACAGGCACGCCGGTCTTCACCGGGGCGACGCTAATGGATATCTGTCTAAAGCACACGAAGGAAATTCCTGAGCCGCCTTCGCGGCGCAGCGGCAAGGCGATCTCCACCGATCTGGAAAATCTGTTGCTGCGCGGCTTAGCCAAGTCGCCGTCCGATCGCCCGAGCGATGCAGCCGAAATGCTTCGGCAACTGGAGGGATGTGCCCTGGTCGGCCAATGGGCATCGGCCGATGCGGGAGCGTGGTGGGCGTTGCAACAGCAATTGCAGCATTCCATCGAGAGCGCTCCTGGCGAGGTTGCATTGCAACAAAATCCAAAGGCGCCAGATCCGGGTATGACGATGGCCTACGAAGGCCAGACGGTTGATCGCTGAGAAGCTTGCTCATTCACTCTAACTCGGCTCGCCATCGGCGGGGCACTCCGGCGAATGCAGCGGTGTAAGTTTCCTCCAACGGAACGTTTATGTAATGTCCTTCATCGAGAAACAGAGGCATTTCCGGAAGGGTGTCGCCCACAGCGACTGGCTCGACATAGGCGGTTCCAATGGGCATTGCGACGTACGAAACTAGCGTCAGCTGTTTGTCCGCGGGCGCCTCATAACAAGGATCGCCCATAAACTCGGAAATGGCGCCATGAATTCCCTGCGGATCGCGGGTCGTTTTTGGCTGAAGGTCGATGATCAGCAGGTGTATTCCTTGGCGGATAGCTTCAGCCGCTTTGATCACAAATCGTTTGAGTTCGTCTTCGCTCGATTTATTGCCGCGCGAAACAATTTCGATGATGGCGACTACTCGGTCGCCCGATACGTGGCGAATGGCCAAATGCTTGGCCAGCGGGGTTTGATAGTTGCGCGGCAGGGCCAGCTTTGTTTTAACTTTTGGCTGCGCTGTCGTTACTGAAATAGGCAAATTCGAGGATGTTTCCGCGAGCGTATGCCCATTGGTCGAAGGTGAATGAAGCGTCAGAACGTCCGTCAAAATATCTCCAGCGTTTTGCTCGATCAAGGCGTAATAGTCTTCGGGCAGTAGCTTGCCATTCATCGCTTCGCTGATGGCGAGATACCAGGCATTATGGAAATGCCTGAAGATTCCTGCTTCGAGCCGGCTCCAATCGTGTATTGGCATGGCCTCTCCATTACATCCACCGCGTATACTCATCAACGAGTCTTGCGCTTTGCGTTGCGAAGAGACAAGGACGCCAATTTCGTGCATGCCTCCGCCAAAAGCTGCGCGGCTACTCAGTCTAAGTAGATAAATTCGTTCGCGTTTAGCGCCAACAAACAATAGCGTTTCAGCGCGTCTGCTTCACTCAGTTTATGAGTGTCGCGTTGCACTTGGATGAAGGCAAGGTCCCTGACCATTTCCTCGTCGCGCTGCGGCCGCCCGGTGGTTAAGCGAATCGCGCGTTGCACCTGTGCCCGCAATTCATGGGGAAACTCTTTCTGCAACCGTGCTGCCAGCGCCGCCGCTTGTTCGTTGCTGAAAGCGCCGTTCAGCATTCCAAGTGCCTGTGTCGGCACCGTGGTGGTATAACGCACCGGGCAACTGGAATCGGTGTCGGCTTGATCGAACTGGCTTAGTATCGGCACTAAAAGCGAACGCTTCAGGTGAACGTAAACGCTACGGTGCGCAGCCTCGTCAGGGGTCGAGTTATGCCAGCCTTTGCCCGGGATCGACTGCCCGGCCAATATTTCTGGCGGCAGTTTCGGGAAAATACTGGGGCCATACATCTTTTGATTGAGTTGGCCGCTGACATAGAGGAAAGAATCACGGACTTCCTCCGCTGTAAGCCGGCGCATGTTGAAACGCCAAAAATAATTATTGGCGGGGTCGATACGTAAACCTTTTTCACTGGCGGCTGAGGACATCCGATAGGCGTTTGACATCATGATCAGCTTGTGCATTCGCTTGAACTGCCATCCCCCTCCAACGAATTCAGAGGCGAGCCAATCCAACAACTCAGGGTGTGTGGGCTTCTCGCCGAATTTGCCGAAGTCGTTGGAAGTCGGCACGATGCCTCGGCCGAAATGGTATTGCCAGATGCGATTGGCAATGACGCGTGAAGTCAGCTGATTTTCCTTCGAAGCAATCCAGTTGGCCAGGAGGGTGTCGCCGGCCGCTCGTTCGAGCTGTCTTAGCCGGCGACGGCATCGTCGGCTGAACCGATGTGAGAACCGATGGAAAGCCGGGCTCAACCCGCGCCCCCGGCGCATGCGGGTTGCCGCGAATTTGAATGGTCGTGTCGGCCGGCTTGAGCGGGCAGTTATTCACCGATAAGGCCATCTCCTGCGACAACGGGGTATTCCGCCGCAATCCATCAATCTCCCGTCGGAGTTTTTGATATTCGGCATGCACCGGTCCGGTGAGAAAATTCGGAACCTTCTTCAAAATCATCGGCCTTCCTTCCCCTTCCGATGCGCTGATCTTCCGCAGGCATCTGCTTGATCGCCGACTCTTCAACCTCAGCCATTCGTTTGGCAATTTGCGCGATCCGGTCGTGCCTGGCCGTCAATTCGGCCTCAAATGCCTGGCGCTTCGCAATCGGCGTGATGTCGGAAAGCCCTTGCGAACGGGGACCGGGGTCTTCGCTATATCGCCCCACATCCTGAAAGAAGGCAAGCATTCGATAGTAGTCGGCATGAGGAATCGGGTCGATCTTATGCTCGTGGCAGCGAGCGCAGTTCATCGTCATCCCGAGAAAAACTTGCGAGGTGGTGGCCACCCAATCATCGAGTTCATCGAACCGCGCCTGCAGGCGGTCGGCCGGCTCATCGTCAAACAGGCCAAGGCGATAGTAGCCGGTAGCGATTACACAATCGGGATCGTTGCGATCGAGCTCATCGCCCGCCAATTGTTCTTTGACGAATCGGTCGAACGGCTTGTCGTCGTTGAAACTGCGGATCACATAATCGCGAAAGCGCCAGACATGCGGCTTGGGGCCATCGCGCTCGTAGCCGTTCGTCTCGGCGTAGCGAACGAGGTCGAGCCAATGCCTGCCCCACTTCTCCCCGTAATGCGGCGATGCCAACAATTTATCGATCAACGCGGCGTAAGCGGCCTGTGGGTCGGCGCTCGTCGCACTTACAAATTCATCGACTTGCTCGGGCGTGGGCGGCAGCCCGATGAGGTCGTAATAGACACGGCGAACGAGCGCGATTGGTTCTGCAGGCTTGGCGGGCGCTAAACCGTTCGCTTCCAACTTCGCCAGGACGAACGCATCGATGGGGCTCTTTACCCAATTTTTGTCGGCGACAGTTGGAACGGCCGGCCTTTGAAGCGGCTGGTAAGCCCAGTATTTTTTCGCCTCCTCGGTGACGACACCCCCTTTGTGCCCCTCCTCTTTCTTTGCAATAGTTGTCGCTGTTTCGGGCCACGGAAGACCATCGGTAACCCATTTCACCAAGATCTTCCGTTCCTTATCCGGCAGCTTGCCGGTCGGGGGCATCTCAAGACCATCCTGGTAATGAATCGCCTTGATCAGTCTGCTTTTCGCTGGTTCTTCCAAGGTAACTGCTGGTCCCAAGTCGCCGCCTTTTAAAACCTCGGCACGGCTGGTCAAGTGAAGATTGCCTTTAACTTTTTCTCCACTGTGGCACTTCCAGCAATGCGCCTGCAGAATTGGCTTCACTTCCTGATCGAAGAAGCGATTCCGCTCGGCATTGATCGATGGCTCAGAGGCTTTTGAGGACGATAAGGCGACGATAGCAAATGCGCACACGAGGAAGCGTTGATGGCAGTACATGTGTCGTCTTCACCTCTTGGGATAGCGTCCAAGTCAAGTTGCTTTGGATCGTCCGTTGCGATTGCTCGCGATGCGTCGAATGAAGGCAGGATGTTATTAGGATAACGGACGGGCTTCAATTTGTAAAGAATCGCCGGACGCTGTAGGAGGAAACGCTCTCTCCGCTTATTGGTCACCCTCGCTGGTCGCTATAACCACTGCATGGACTCCGAGCTATCTTTTGCTGAACCCGCCCAGCTTGGCATCGATCCGACGCGTTGGCGATACGTCGATCGCTTGCTGCGAGCTTGGACTGAAAGCGGCGAAATTCCGGCTGCAGCGCTGGCAGTGGGAAGACACGGCCAGATGCTCAAGCCGATTTTTGTCGGCCGGCAAACATTGCGACCTGACTCTCCGTCACTAAGGGACGACGCGCTTTTCCTGGTCGCATCAATCAGTAAGCCCATCGCGGTCGGCGCCCTGATGATCCTCGTCGAGCGAGGCCAGATCGCGCTCGATGATCGCGTCCGAACTTATCTGCCTCTGTTCACCGGCGAAGGCCGAGAAGACGTGTCGATCCGACACCTGATGACCCACACCAGCGGCCTGCCGGACATGGTCGCCAACAACGAACAATTTCGCCGACAACACAAGCCGTTGGCGGCGTTCACCGAGTCCATTTGCCGTGAGCCATTGCTCTTCCCCCCTGGCACGAAGTTGAGCTACCAGAGCATGGGCACAGCCTTATTAGCCGAAATCCTCGCTTCGGTATCCGGTGTGCCCTTTCGAGATTTTGTCGCAAAGGAAGTCTTCGAGCCGTTAAAAATGTTTGAATCTTCCTTTGGCGTAAGAGCAGGAACTGCAGAACGTATCGCAGAGATAAGAGTCTCCTCGGAGATGGAGGGCAAAGACTGGAACTGGAACAGCGAGTACTGGCGAGGCTTCGGCGCTCCCTGGGGCGGGCTGATCACTACGCCTACGGACTGCGCCCGCTATTGCCAAATGATGCTCAGTGAAGGCGTGCTTGAAGGCGTACGCGTTTTCAGCCCGGCAACGGTGCGCGTGATGACGATGAATCAGCTCGAATTCATGCCGAAGATGCCTGAGGCCGAACGTCGATGCAACCGTTGGGGCCTTGGCTGGCGGCTCCACTGGCCCGGGCGTTCGGCCCACTTTGGCGATCTGCTTGGACTGCGCGCGTACGGACATTGGGGTTCAACGGGCACTGTCTGTTGGATCGATCCCGATTTGGATGTCTACTGTGTGTTATTCACCACGCAGCCGCAGGATCCTACCGGGCATTTCTGCGCCCGCCTTTGCAATGCAGTCATGTCGGCATTTGTGTGTTAGGGCGACGTCTTGTGCATCAGATAGCGTAACAAAGAATGTTTTGTAGGGTGGGTGAAGGCTTTGCGAAACCCACTTGAACCGCTGGATAAAGTCGAACCGTCGGGTTTCGCAAAGCCTTCACCCACCCTAAAAGAATACAAATGGGTAGGTTTCGCAAAGCCTTCCCCTACCCGAGGTTCCTAGCCGCATCAGGCTCACTTTTTGCTTAAGTACCCCTGTTCAGACAGCCAGAACGCACAGTCTTTTACCCAGGGGTGTACCTTGGCAGGGTCGTATTCTTTGACGCCGAGCCCGATACCATGTTTCCCTTTTTGATAGAGGTGCAGGTCGAACGGCACGCCTGCTTTACGACACGCTTCGGCGAAGACCAACGCGTTCTCTACTACCACGCCACTGTCCTCGACCGTTTGCCAGATGAAGCAGGGCGGGGTTTCCTTCGTGACATTCAACGCCGGAGAGAAGGCGCGAACTTGTTCATCCTGAGGCTTGAAGCCGAGGAATCGCTCCTGCCGATTCGATTTGTCGGGGCGATCAAAAAGGATGAAGGCATAGCAAAGGATGACTACGTCAGGTCGGGAGCTAAAGCGTTCGATGGGGTCTTCTGCATCTAGCTTGCCGCCATCGAAGCGCGTGCTGAGTGTAGCCGACAAATGCCCTCCGGCGGACGAGCCGATGATTCCAATTCTTTTCGGATCAACCTCCCATTCTTTGGCATTAGCCCGCACGGTACGCACAGCGCGAGCGGCGTCGAGCAGGATTGTCGGCACCGTATAGCCGTTCTTAATCAGTCGATATTTCAGGACAAAAGCGCTGATGCCGAGGTCGTTTAACCACTTCGCATAGGCCTCGCCTTCATGGGGCGCCAATACGTTGTAGCCGCCGCCGGGACAAACGATGAACGCAGCGCCGGTTGCTTTGGATGGATCGGCCCAATAAGGCGTCAGAGTTGGGACGTCAGTATCAGCCTTGCCGAGAGAACCGGGAGCGTCTCCCGTCCATAGCGGAAAAGGCTTCAAAGGCTTTTCCGCAGCAAGAGCCGAGATTGCAAAAGCAGCAATCAGCCCGAGTGTTAAAACGATTCGCACCATCAGATTCTCCCTGTAAGAAAGCCGCGAGTGACTCAAAGCTGCGTCTCCGCCATCTCGAGAGCTCGCAGCAGACTCATCGCTTTGTTCATCGTCTCATTGAATTCCATCGTTGGATCGCTGTCGGCCACGATCCCCGCTCCCGCTTGCACATAGGCGGTTTGGCCAGTCAGCACCATCGTGCGCAAGGCAATGCAGGTATCCATATTGCCGCTGAAATCAATATAACCGACCGCGCCTCCATAAGGCCCGCGCCGATGCGGCTCCAACTCATCGATGATCTGCATCGCACGAACTTTCGGAGCGCCGCTAAGCGTACCGGCCGGCAGGCACGAACGTAGCGCGTCGAAGGCGGTTTTGCCTTCTTCCAATTCACCCGTCACCGTGCTGGAGAGATGCATGACATGGCTATAGCGTTCGACCGTCAGCAGGTCGGCGAGCCGAACGCTGCCGAACCGGCTCACTTGGCCAACATCGTTGCGTCCTAAATCAACGAGCATGATATGCTCGGCCCGCTCTTTCGGATCAGCGAGCAACTCGTCCGCGAGCTTTTCATCTTCTTCCGTGGTAACGCCGCGTTTGCGTGTGCCGGCGAGCGGACGAATGGTGACGTGCCCATTCTCGACCCGCGTCATGATTTCCGGTGAAGCGCCGACTAGGTGCGTTGACCCACTCTTGATGAAGAACATGAAGGGCGATGGATTGAGGACGCGAAGGGCGCGATAGATGTCAAAAGGCCGAGCGGTAGTTTGCGCGCTAAGCCGTTGGCTCAGCACCACCTGAAAAATATCCCCAGCGTTGATGTATTCCTGGCATCGCCGCACCGCCTCCTCATAGGCGGCCTGCGTGAAGTTGGACGCAAAAGGCTTTGAGACCTCACCGGAGGGAGCAATGTCGGTCAGCTTAAGTTCGGCCTCCCCCTGTTGCAGACGTTCAACGAGGCGGTCTATGCGAGCGCAGGCCCTTTCGAAGCAACTTTTCACATTGGCTAGGTCGATATGGGCATTGGCTACGACGAGAATCGTCTTGCGAATATGATCAAAAATGACCATGCGATCATAGAAGGCGAACGATAGATCGGGGAGCTTGCGGTCATCTTCAGGGGCGTTCGGCAGATGTTCGACATAACGGATCGTATCGTATCCGGCGTAGCCGACCGCGCCTCCGCAGAAGCGCGGCAGCCCGGTAACGTGCGGTGCGCGATAATCCGCTAAAAGTTCCTCGAGTTTCCGCAAAGGATCAGGGTGAGTGAACTCCTGCCGCGTGCCATCGGCAGACTGCGTACGCACTGTCCGGCCGAAAGCTTCAAAACTTAGGAATGGACCGGCGCCGATAAAGCTATAACGTCCCACTTTTTCGCCGCCCACAACGCTTTCGAACAGAAATGCCTGATCGCCCTCCTGAATCTTGCAGAACGCCCCGACAGGCGTGAGCGTATCGCCGATTAATTGACGGTAAACGGGCACGACAGTGTGATTTTTCGCCAGATCGGCAAAAGCGCTGAAGGTGGGGGTGTAAAGCAAGACGGTCTCCGGAAAACAAGGTCCGAAAGATGGTTTATCTTTGCGGCGTGCGGAGAACAGAGGGAGTGATTTTTCGGGGGACTTTGAGCGTGCTTTTCGTCTTCGTAGGGGAAGTCGTCAGACTTCCGGAGCCGCCGTGAAGTCTGGACTCGTTCCGGAAGTCTGAAGACTTCCGCTAAGCTGCGTCGCCTTCTTATTTCTTAGGCTTTTCTTTGGGAGCAGGCGCAGTTGGGTCTTCCGTCACACTGCCATGCCATTGTGGAGCGATGTTTTGCTTGTCCCATGTATTCCACGCGAGATTGAGATCTCCTACGATTTTCGGTTCCGCCGCAGCAACGTTGTTGTTTTCTCCTATATCGTTGTCGAGGTCGTATAGCTGCCAACCGCTATTCTGCTTTGTTGCAAAGTCGCGCCAGTCGACCAGTTTCCATTTTCCCTTACGGATCGCCTTTTGTGGTCCAAAGCGCCAGTAAAGTGCCTCATGAGGTGCTGCGGTCTCGACTCCGGCGAGGGACTGTAGAAGATTGACGCCATCCACTTCTTTCAGTTCGACGCCTGCTGCCGCACAGGCTGTCGGCAGGACATCTCACGCGATAACGGGCTGGTCGTAGACTTTGCGCGCTGGCAGTTTGCCGGGCCAAGAGACAAAGAAGGGCACCCGGATCCCCCCTTCCAGCGTCTGCCCTTTATCGCCTCGAAGCGGAGAGTTATTGCCCGTGTTATAAGCGAGAAACGGCTTTCGTCCTGAACCGCCATTATCGCTGAAGAAGAAGATCAAGGTGTTTTTATCCTGTTTTGTGTCGCGTAGATGAGCCGTCATTCGACCCACGGCATCATCCAATCCCACAAGCAGGGAAAGATAGCCCCGTCGCTGGGGATCAGTGATTGATTTTGGAACGCGCTGACCATATTTCTCCAGCACCTCCAGTGGTGTATGAACTGCGTTGTAGGCAAGGTAAAGGAACCAGGGCTTGCTTTTATGTCGATCGATAAAAGCGACGCTTTCGTCCGTGAAAAGATCGGTGGTGTAGCCATCGAGCTTTTGCAATTCACGGCTGCGATAGATCATGTCTTTCGAGTGGGCGGAACCGAAATGAGCCTCGGCGTCCTTATGCAAAAGATAGTTGTGCCCGCCGACGAGAAAGCCGAAATAGTCGTCGAACCCGCGCGATTGTGGATGGTGCTCGCGATCAAACCCTTGATGCCACTTCCCCACCAGGCCGGTGGCGTAACCTGCGTCTTGCAGATAGTTGCCGATGGTGCGCTGATCCAGCGGCAGACCTAACTTGGCTTCGTCTCCGACATGAGGATTGAACTCATGCCCGAAGCGTGTCTGGTACCGCCCAGTGAGAAAGCCTGCTCGTGACGGGCTGCAATACGGCGCGGAAACGTAGCCGCTCGTGCAGCGCACACCGCTTGCGGCCAAGGCATCGATATGAGGCGTCGGCACCTCCTTGCCGCCATGCACGCCGATGTCTCCATAGCCCAGATCGTCCGCCACTATGACGAGAATGTTGGGTTTGGTCGGCGTAGCTGCGTTGGCCGAATGCAACGTCAGTATCAGCCCGATGAGCGTCAGATGTGTCAGCCGCATGGTTAGACTCGCGGTAACTGGTCTTAAATCTCTGCCGTGGATTTTTCGAACAACTGAGAAATGCGGGCCAGCTCAGAAAAGTTTATTCAGTACGGGCTTCGTGAGTAAAATAAGCGACGTTGCCGCTAAGGCATCCGTCGCTTATGCATCCGGCTCGGATGGGAAGCGCGAGTTACTTCTTGCGCGTATAAGTGATTTCCATCATTTTAATCTCGACGTCTTTGCCGTCAAAGTTTCCGGTCTTATACATTTCGCTGACAAATTTGTCCTGGTCTTGGAACTTGATGACTGCGCGAGTTTTGAGCGGTTGACCGCTGACCGGGCAGACACATTCGCCGCCATAGGTGAAAGTCTTGCCGTCGTCGCTTACCTCGCCGGCTGACTTTTCGACGCCGGTCGCCATGTTGTCGATCCAAGTGCTTTGATACTTTTTGGCCGTGTTGTCGTAACCGATCGTGCCGATGCCTTCGAACTTCATGCCGCCAAAGTCACCTGAAACCTTTTCTTCAAGGAAACGGCCGCCGAGGATCCATTTGAAATCGGCAGTGGCGACGGATTCGGTCGCGGGCTTGGCCGGGTTCATCCACATCTTCACCGCGCAATCCCAGCTTCCTTCGAACTGATTGAGTTTCTTGTGGGCAGCGCCCGGCGTGCCGGCTTTCATCATCGCTTCCATGATGGTCTTTTCATCGGGGAAGCCGCCTTTCTTCTCTTCGGCGGACGCCAACCCGCTCAAAGCAATCACCGACCCAGCGACCGAAGCGAAAACCAGAGGTCGAGAAAACATTGCAAACTCCTTTGCATGGTGAAGGGAGAAAAAGTTTCTCCCAGGGGGCTTCAGCGGCACATCGCGTTCCGCCTGGTTTGCCCCGTTGATAAATGTATGAAATTTCACGACTCTTTCATAACGCTGTTTTACCGAGCAGAGCCTGATGACGAGAAAGCCTTGCCGCTTGCTCCGACTTGGCTATTACTTAACCCGCTTCAACGGCACGTTGAAATACTCTTTCTGCGTAAGCTGCGACAGATCGACGCGAATCAAGTCGGGACTGTCTACCAACAACTGAAGCAACGTATCGCTTACGTTCAGAATAAGTTCATTCGGCGCTGCACCCGGCTTTAGCACCTGCCACTTTCCGCGGCCATTTCCGCCCAGCGTAAACTGGCTGATGGGCTTCATCTCAAAGGAACCGTCAGCGCCGAAGTTTACCGTGACTATTTGTTTATCGGGCGCTTCACCGGTCCAGTTCCCCACCAGTCGCCGGTCGAATGGTTCGTTCAGTTTTTTCTTCGGCTGTGTTCCCTCGTTCGGCCGAAACGGTTTGCTCAGTTCGTCTTCAGCAAGCTGTTCTGCTTTCGTTGCGTCTGCCGCTTCATCTTTCTTCATAAACCGCATGTAAGCAACAATGCCGAGAATCACGAGCAATGTTCCGAGTACGCCGACGCGTACCCAGATATTCGCTTTCAATTTGCCATAGGCGCTTAGCTCCGGTTCGCGTTTGCGCTTTTTCTTTTTACGTGGGCGGTCATTGTCATCGCTAATGCGCTTTCTTCGAAACAGGGGCTTCTTCCTCTTCATCGTCATCGCGCGTGGGCCGGCGTTTTGGCTGATTAGCAAGGCGATTCTTCGCCGGCTTAGCAGGGCCTTCTTCTTCCTCGTCGACGACTTCGTAGTCTTCAATTACCTCTTCCTCTTCCGGCGCCGCGACGGCAAAGTTCTGTTTGCACTTTGGACAGGCGATGCCAGTTCCCACCTTCACTCCTGCTTTGGAAGTCAACGACGCCGCACAGTGGGGACAGACGATTCGATTGATGAGCATGAAAGTTGCCTAAGTGTTTACGTTCTGCTGAGTTAGTGGGGGATATAAGCAGCCCGGTTATGTTATCAAAACGGTAGTTGTTGTAACTCAACGGCTTGCGGAGCTTGGCTCAGATTCGCGCATGAATTCCAAAGCGCGTATACTAGACGCGAAGTCGTTTCGACCCAATTGAACTCGGAGATCTCCGCATGCTGGTCTACATTGCCGTCGCCGTTGCGATCATTATTGTCGTTTTCCTAATCATTGTCGCAATCCGCCCGGCGGCTTTTCGGATTGCGCGATCGAGGGAAATCCCAGCCCCGGCTGATGCGATTTTCCCGCTCATCAACAATTTGCGTCAGTGGTCTCGCTGGTCGCCCTTTGAGAAGCTGGATCCTGCGATGAAGAAGACGTTTGACGGTCCAGATGCGGGAGCGGGCTCTGATTATCGGTGGGTAGGCAACGGGAAAGCGGGCGCGGGACAGATGACGATTGTCGAAAGTAAGATGAATGAGTTGGTCGCCATGACCCTTGAGTTTACTCGACCGTTCAAGTGCCATAATCAGGTGCAGTTTGTGCTGGCACCCTCTGTCAAAGGCACTTCAGTGAGTTGGATCATGGAAGGAAGGAACAACTTCATGGCTAAAGCATTCTCACTCCTAATGAACATTGACAAAATGGTCGGCAAAGATTTTGAACAGGGTTTGGAAAATCTGGAGGCGGTTGCGCGCGGCATCGATGTGGCACCGTCGGCGAGGGCCTAACTCAACCGCCAAGAGATGACATCGAACGAAGATTTCAAACATGTGCGTCTATACTAGATTGTCGGCTTCTAAAGATGGGTGGGTGGCGCAAAGCCTTCAACCACCCTACAAAACCGGCGCATCTGCGTAATGTTTCAAATAAGCGAAGCCCGAGGCCATTATGAACCCCGCTATTGACCAATTCTGTACGATCGAGGAAGCGATTGATGAATTGCGCGGGGCGCATGGTCGTGCTCGTGGACGATGAACATCGCGAGAATGAGGGCGATCTGGTCGTGGCGGCGGAGATGGTGACGCCCCAGAACATCAACTTCATGATTCGCAACGCCTGCGGCCGGCTCTGTCTGGCGATGACGGGCGAGATGTGCGACCGCGTCGGGCTCGATTTGTTGCCCGGCGTCAACCTCGATCCAAGCGCCACGCCCTTCACGCACAATTTCGACGCCCGCGATGGGATCACTACCGGCATCTCGGCCTTTGACCGCGCCAAATCGATACTGACGGCCATCGCGGATGCATCCACGGCTAACGACCTCGTAAAGGACAAAGGCCATGTCGATGGTTTGCGCGCCGCGAAGGAGGCGTGTTGGTGCGGGCAGGGCACACCGAAGGGAGCGTTGACCTGGCGCGTCTGGCCGGCATGAAACCGGCCGGGGTAATCTGCGAAATCATCAAGGAAGATGGGCATATGGCCCGACTTCCCGATCTACGCGAATTTGCCGTCAAGCATTCGCTGAAGCTCTGCACCATCGCCGACTTGATCAAGTATCGGCGTCGCCGCGAAAAATTGGTCAAGCGCGAGATTGCGCTAAAACTGCCGACGGCTAGCGGCGTTTTCGATCTCTTCGGCTACTCGTCGATCGTCGATGCCGATCTTCATTTCAGCGCTCACGGTTGGGGGTGTCGGCCTGGAAACGGCGGCTGGCGGCACCGAGCAGCAAGAACCGGTGCTCGCGCGAGTGCATAGCGAATGTCTGACGGGTGATGTGCTGCATAGCTGTCTATGCGATTGTGGGTCGCAATTGCATCATGCGATGACGCAGATCGTCGAATCGGGTCGGGGCGTTTTGCTCTATATGCGGCAGGAAGGCCGGGGCATCGGCTTATTGAACAAGCTCAAAGCGTATAAACTTCAACACGATGAAGGCCTCGATACCGTCGAGGCGAATCAGCGCCTTGGCTTTGCACCCGATCTACGGCACTATGGCATCGGCGCCCAAATACTGTTTGATCTTGGGGTTCGGCAGATCCGGCTGTTAACCAATAACCCTAAAAAAGTAATAGGTCTCGATGGCTACGGCCTGAAGATCGTCAAGCGCATACCCATTCAGATTCCCGCGAACGAGAACAACAAACGTTACTTGCTGACGAAAAAAGACAAACTCGGGCATCTCCTCGATGAACTTTAAGAACGAGCAGCTGTCGGCCGTGAGCAACAGTGAGATCGCTGCGGTGCACTTGGAGCGCTGCCTCAAAGCACTGCCTCTTTCACACCAATTCAGTAGACCATCTTGGGAACAGTGCTACATCAAGACCTAGAGGATTTTCCGATGGCCTTGCCGTTTTCCGCATACATGCAACCGCAGTTGGCATTGACGAACTTTCGACTCCGATCACGACCTAAATCGCAACCGGGACCGCTGCTCGAACTGAAGGGGCGACCGAGTGGAGTCTTCTACACAATCCTTAACTTATTCGGGCTCAGCCCCATTGCCGAGTTGAAGGTAAACAACACCGAAATCCGCCAGCATACGAAGAACTTGCTCGGCGATCTTTCGCACATCATACCTCTACGACATGTCGATTCAGTCGGCTTCGGCTCGTCGAAGCCGATCCTCTATCTGGTCCTGGCCGTCAACTGCTTGTTTTTAGGAGGCGCCGGCGCTGCCACAATCGGGACAATGGCCTTGATCGGTGGACTCGTTGGCGCTTGCCTCTTCTTCATTCTGTTTTTTCTGGGGCAGAGTTTCGTGCTCACGTTCAATACGGCAAGCACCGCTTTGGCAATTCGCTTCAAATCGGGGAGCGGCAAAGGTAAGGTCGATTGGAAATTGTTGTTGCAATCGGTGGAAGTGATTCGAGACTTGCTTACTGACGCCAATCTCCCGGGAGGATCAAAGACTCATTCGGCCACGGCTGAAGTCGACGAGTATGAAGAGGAGGATGAGGACGAAGAAGAGGATGAGTTCGAAGATGAACCGCCTCCGCCTCGCCGAGGACCAGCCAAACGATAGCCGGTCAAGCACGGCGGTCTAAGCAAGTCGGAACATCAGCGAGCGCAGAAAGCAGCTTAGAGCTATGAATGCGTCTTTCTCCGGTCGCTCACATCACGTTGCCTGGTCGTCTAGAGACCGACCAGTTCCGTAGTCGGTCTTTGCCAGTTTCAAAAGCTCGAACGGGACACCTCATGGCAAATTCCGTATTCTTTAGGCGAGAAGCGGAATGAGTCGAAGTCGATTCACCCGTTTCACATCTGCATATGGCGTTGCTCTCCCGCCTCGACCGCTAAGATCGTCGATTCGTCCCATCTTCTAGGAGACCTGCCGATGGCCGACCTCAGTCCCTCCGCCCACCCCTCGAGCGAAAGGGATCCAAGCCGATGTGCTTTCGGGGTTTCTGGTTTTTCTGATCGCGCTGCCGCTCTGTTTGGCTATCGCCGATGCCAGCAAGTACCCGCCGATCATGGGTATCTGGACGGCAGTGCTGGGCGGCATCATAACGACCTTCATCAGTAATTCGCAGATGACTATCAAAGGACCGGCCGCCGGGATGATCGTTATTGTTGCGGGAGCCGTTGGGGAATTTCAGAAAGAAAATGCAGCGCCTGAAATCGCCAAGATGGAGCAATCGCTCGGAAGAAAGCTCGACGACAAAGAATTGGACAAAGTCCTCACCGAGTCGGGCGATTATCAGAAAGCATATCGGATGGCGATCGGCCTAGGAGTGATTTCAGGGCTGATACAGATTGTTTTCGGTTTGATTCGGGCGGGCGTGCTTGCCGATATGTTTCCGATTTCGGCTGTACATGGTTTGCTCGCATCTATCGGCGTAATCATCATGTTTAAGCAAGCTTACAAGATGATTGGCCTAAACGCGCCGAAAAGCGATGAGGCCATTCATGCGGTACTAGGATTTCCCGCCGCGATACCGGACTTGAACCCGACGATTGCAGCCATCGGCATTCCCTGTTTGGTTTTATTATTCGCGCTTACATTCGTTAAACATCCACTGGTCAAAAAAATTCCAGGTCAAGTGATCGTCTTATTTTTCGCGATCCCAATGGGGTATATCCTCACGATCGAGAACAAATTCCTGGTCAACATTTCCAGCCCGCTGGCAAATATTGAAACAGCGTTTGCCCTCCCTGATTTCAGCGGCGTTTTCACAGCAATAGGCATCAAATATCTCATCTTATTTGCGTTAATTGGCACTCTCGAATCCTTGCTGAGCGCGAAAGCGGTCGATTTACTCGATCCGAAAAAACGAAAAACCGACCTAAATCGGGATCTTCTGGCGGTCGGCGTCGGCAATACGGCCGCCTCGGCTATCGGCGGCTTGCCGATGATCTCGGAAATCGTTCGCTCGAAAGCCAACATCGACAACGGCGCCCAGTCGAAGTTTTCCAATATGTTTCATGGCCTTTTCTTGCTGTTGGCCGTGTTATTCCTGGCGAATGCGCTGCATCGCATTCCGTTGGCGGCATTGGGCGCGATGCTCGTCTTCACCGGCTATCGTCTCGCGCATCCTCGCGAATTCATGAAGGCTCTCAAAATCGGGCCGGAACAACTAGCGATTTTTCTGACTACAATCATCGTTGTGCTTTACACCGATTTGTTAATCGGCATCGCCGCCGGGGTTGTCGTCAAAATTCTAACGCTCTTCGTACGCGGCATTTCGCCCACGGCGATGGCACGACTCGACTCGACGAACGAGACACGGCCGGACGGCGCTGAAGTAATTCACGTCAGCGGACCGATCATCTTCTCCAATTGGGTGCGCCTGAAAAATCGCATCGCTCTGCTTACCGCCCCCGAGGTGCTGGTAAACGTCTCGAAGGTGAGCTTCATCGATCATACGTCGATCGAAAAGCTGCACGAGTTGGAAATGGATTTCAAGAATACCGGCCGACAGTTGCACCTTGAAGGCGTGGACGCTTTGCAGCCAGTCTCCTCTCACAACTTGGCGGCACGAAAGCAGAGATAAGCGTAGGAAAGGCTACTGCTCCAAGCATTTTGGCCAGCGGGGAGCATCAGCGACCGGAGAAGTTCGCTGCGCATGTGAGTCATTTCTCTGGTCGCTGATGCTCTCGGCTCGCCAAACGCGTCTGCTATGCAAAAATCTCTATCCGGGCTCAATCCCGAGCGCCTGTTGAAGTTTCACGACCATGGCCTTCACGGCTGCTAATTCACTACGCATTTGATTGAGCTCGGCATCGAGCCGTCCGATCTCGGACTGAGCAGGCTGGATCTGTGGCGCTGGCGCCGGCGGCGGAAAACGAACAGTTGTTTCAGCGCTCGATGATTCTTCCGTGTTTGCAAAAGGACTGCCGCGCAGCCGTTCGATTTCCTCAGGGGCATGGAAACCGTGAGTGACCATCGTGCCCCGGCTTCGCTCTGGCGTTAGATAGAGGACGAACCTTCGCTCAGTGAGTGGCCTCAAGAGCGAACGAAGTTGTTCGATGTCGTCGATCGGTTCCATGCGGCCGGCGCGGCCTCGAAGTTCGCCTTCCGTTTGAGGTCCGCGCAGTAGCAGCTCGGCGAGAATTGCCAACTCAACTTTGCTAACTAGCCAAACGTCGTAGAGCGCTCGGCGCCAGCGATCGACGCGGGTGCTGGTCACTTTAAGAACCAGACCCTTTTCCTGCAGGCCTTCCAAGGTCTCTTCGACTTGGACATCGTCGAGGTTCATCAACGGGTCGCGGTTCGATTTTTGATTACAGCCGGTAACGAGCGCGTTGAGCGTGAGCGGATAAGAGTCGGGCGTTGTCTTTGCCTTCTCGACAAGGACCCCCAGCACACGCCGTTCGAGAGGGCTCAGGTATGGCGGGGTGATAGCTTCGGCCATGTGCAGTTGTCCTCAGGTGGATCGAAGAGATGACCATCCAGAACGGCTCTTAGCCGGCCGATCGCGAACGGGCCGAAAGTTCCTTCGCGCCAGCGACGCAATGCCTTGGCGGCAAGCACGGCGGCATGACGGGCGATAGTCGAGCCTGTCCTTACATTTACATTACGCCAAAATAGCCGCTCTTCGTTGCACGATTGCCGTTCGATCAGACGCCTCGAGGCGCCCCCGTAACTACAACCGCTGCGATGCCAGACGACCGAAGCCGGTTCAAAGCGTATGCGATAACCTGCCGCTTGCAGACGCAAGGAAAGGTCAACGTCTTCAAAGTAGGCGCCGAAGTGTTCGGGGAACAGCCCCACTCTAGAGAGGGCGGACCTTCTTAGAAACACACTTGAGCCGCTCGCAGCGGCGACGTATCGCGGAGGATTCGAAAGTTCCGTAAGCGGCTTCCCATTTTCTCTTTTCCAGGCGAAGCCCCCGCGGTCGTAGCCATCACCAGCACTGTCAATTCGAGGCTTTTTCTCACTCGGCTCGCCCTTGAGCACAAGCGGCGCTACCGCACCGACAGAGGCATCGCCGAAGCACTTGAGCGCGGCTGTTGCCCAGCCGGCGTCGACTTGCGTGTCGTCGTTGAGCAGTTCGATGATTTCGCCCTGAGCTGCATTGATGCCACGATTTGCCGCCACGCAAAATCCGCGTGAACGCGGCAGACGGATGACGCGAACTGGCGAAAATTGAAGGGCCAAGAGAGAAACGCAAGCTCCTGCCGAACCATCATCGACGACGATGATTTCCGAGTTGGGCGGAGCCTGCCGGATAACGCTGGCAAGGCAAAGGCGCAGTAGATCGACTTGTCGACGGGAAGGGATAACAATCGAGAGCGGGATCAGCATGTACGGCCATCCTGCGCGGCCGAAACCTGTTCGAGCTGTCCGGCGGCAGCCCGAATTCGGGCACGTGCTTGGGGGTGACGGCGGGCAAGCAGATCGCCGGCCAGCGACCGCGTTTCACGGTGGAAGTGCGCCTCCGATGAGCGACCGCGTAACTCCGCCCAAGCTTGACGCGCCAGCGATTCCAGCCGGACGATGGTCCCAAGCACCCGCGTTTGCCAACGCGGCCAGTGCTTGATGCCATAGGTCAAGAGTGCATGGCGCGTCATTAACCGAAGAGGCGCGGGCACGGAGCGCGAATGCAATGGGGTGTGATGAGTGACTTGCAGGCTCGGCTCGTGGCAGACCTGCCAGCCGCTCTCCGCCGCGCGACGACAAAGATCGACGTCTTCATAGTAAAGGAAAAAATCTTCATCCAAGCCGCCGATTTCATCTAGGCAATCGCGCCGAATCAACACGGCACAGCCGGTATTCCAATCCACCGTTTCGCGGGCTTGACCTGTGAATTTATGGCATTTGCGCCGGGCACGCGGCAAAAATAGCCCGGCGAGCGTCCGCCATAAAGTGGGCAAGCGACCGCACGATGCTTGGGGCGAACCGTCAGCATTAAGTACGCCGAGGCCGATGATGCCGACGCGCGGATGATCGCGCGACATCCGGTCAGCGGCAATCTCGACCCGATCAAGGAAATCGCGACTCACTGAAACGTCGGGGTTCAGCAGCAGGATCCAACTGCCTTCACTTAGCCGGCAACCTTCATTGACGGCCCGTGCGAAGCCTCGGTTCCGACCGAAGCGGCGTAGCGAAACGCCCGAGACCCGACGTAATTTGGAGAGCAGGCGATGTTTAGGCGAGTGATTATCGACAATCACGATTTCCGCTTCACCGCTGCGCATGACGTGCGATTGTCGCAGTTGTTGCGTGAGCAAGGCTGTGTTTCGCCATTGGCAGTAGTTGACGATGACAACGGAGAGCGAAGGCTTGGCAAACGGGAAGGGACGCGGCGCCGGCCGTTGCCGCGAATGCGTTCGCGCAGTGATTGAAATAGTTGCCACGGCCATGAGGGATCCTTCCCCGGACGAACGGTGCCATGCGAAGTTCGGGAATTGTAAGCGATCAATGCCGAAAAGTGCAATGCCTTCTTTGGAAATTTGCTTGGGTGCCTGGAGTTTTCGCGAGCCGGAAGCGTGAGCGACTGGAGGTTTCAGGCGCTTTTCTCCAGTCGCTCACGCTCCCGGCTCGCCAAAATCTGCGATCCTCGCTTCGCCAGTTCAATGGCGCCGTCGGCATTTGGGCTCAGCCAGGATTTCGTGCAAGAGTACAGCCGTGGCCATGCCCTGTTTGCTTTTGAAGAACGTTTGAAGCAATTCCATGGATGCCGAAATCGGTGCTCCCGCCTGAGCCGGCCTCGAAGGGCGATCAACGGCGCCCGCAGCAAAAACCGGCTGGATGGAAGCGGGGTGAGCGATCTCAACCGCTGTCTTCGCGGCCGTCAACGGAGGCGGCGACATGGGCAGTGGAACGGAAACGGGTTTCGGCGGCTCTGCTTTCGAAGCAACCGACGGGCGCATTTCAGAAACCGGACGCTTCCGTTCCCCTTGCGGTCGGCGTGGGGGTTGTTGTTGATCACGTTTCGGCTGAGGAGGTGGCGCGGGCTTTCGAATCGGCTTAACGGCTTCAGGCTTTTGTGCCGACGGCTGCTGTTCCGGTTGTGCCTTTTTGCGAAGCCGGTCAATCTCTTGCAGAAAGCGATCGATGTCGGTTGAAGTCGTCTTCTCCGGGGCCCGCATCGGCGCTGCGTTGGGCTTATTTCCGACTCGCCGCGCGGCGGCCTGCGCTGCGTCTTGCTGTGCGCGAATGACGTTGCTGACAATCCACACCACTACAAAGATCACGATGACGATAAGTGGAACGGTGGGATTCATGATGGTTTCTCGATATTTAACAGCGTTCACTTAATGCGAGCCAAAAGCGTAAGCGATAAAAGCTTCCGGCTCGGACAATCATTTTCTTATAGCCGGTTGGAACCGCCTTCGATGTCGCCGCCCAGGCCGGCGATGTTGGCGCGCATTTTTGTATCAGCCTGCAGATTTTTCAGATTGTAAAAGTCCATGACACCGAGATGTCCATCGCGGAAAGCACTGGAAATAGCCAACGGAATCTCGGCTTCCGCCAGCACAACTTTCGCGCGGTTCTCCTGAACCAGCGCACTCATCTCCTGTTCGCGGGCCACCGCGGCAGCGCGGCGTTTCTCGGCCTCGGCTTGGGCGACGCGAAGGTCGGCGGATGCCTGATCGGCTGACAGCTTGGCGCCGATGTTCTCTCCGACTTCGATGTCAGCGATGTCAATCGAAACGATTTCGAAAGCTGTCTGCGAATCGAGCGAATTGTGCAGCACGGTTTGCGAGATCAGATTCGGATTCGCCAATACCTGCTTGTGATCGTCAGCTGAGCCGATGGCTTTAACGATGCCCTCGCCGACTCGAGCGATGATCGTCTCTTCCGTGGCGCCGCCAACTAGCCGTTCTAGTTTCGTGCGCACGGTCACGCGAGCCTTACATCGCAACTGAATGCCATTCCGGCAGACGGCATCGAGGAAGGCTCGCCCTTTGCCGGGATCGGGGCAATCGATTACTTTCGGATTGACCGAGGTTCGTACCGCATCGAGAATATCGCGGCCTGCAAGGTCGATGGCAGCAGCGGTTCGCCAAGGCAAATCGAGGCCAGCCTTATGCGCGGCGATAACGGCTGTTGCAGTCTTCGGTACGTTGCCGCGCGATAGAAAGTGAGATTCTAGCTCTTCCGTTTTGATCAGCACGCCGGCTTGAACCAAGGCGATTTTCTGACGGACAATCATCGGGTAATCGACATTCCGCAGCTTCATGCCGACGAGATCCATGATGCCGATCTTCGCGCCTGTTAGAAGGCTCTGAATCCAAAGCCGAACAAAGCTGAAGAAAACAATCATCATGAAGATGCCGAGCAGCGCCACCACGGCGCCGATGATCAACCACCACGGCTGTTCCATGTTGGCGGCAAGTAGAGCATTGGCAGGCAGCGAGGTCACAATTGGTCCTTTCGAGGTTGTCGATCGCTTTATTGGCGATATTCAACCGAAGTTCGTGTTTTCGAATTCGTCCAGATTCGGCTGATCAATCTGCCGAACTATCACTCGACCGGCTTTCACGTCGAGACAGCGAACCGGTTGATTCGCATCGATCATCATCCCTTCGGTCACGCAATCAATCCGCTTGCCTTCAAATTCCACAATACCTGCTGGTCGTAAAGGCGAAACGGTCCGTCCCATCCGTCCTTTGAGTTTTTCGAGTATCGCATTTCCAGGCATCGCAGCGATCGTCATATCGTCTTCCGGTCGCGGAATCAGCCGGCTGCCCCACAATCCAGTCGGCCAAAGCTGGAATACAGCGAAGAGCAGCACCGGAATGACGACAAAGAAGCCGACGAGCGCATAAACGCCATTCGTCGTCTCACCGTAGAAGAAGATAAGAAAAATGCCTACGATTGCGCAGAAGGCGGCGATAAGAAAACAAATTCCACCCGTTGGAATAAAGAGTTCGGCCATCAACAAAACTACGCCGATGGCTAACAGCACATAGGCCAGCGTGACGTAATCCATTCAATTCCTCGAGGAATCAGACCTTCTTCACGACAATGCGAGTTCCTTCGACTTCAACGACCTGGATCGGCGTACCGGTCTCGATGTAGTCGCCTTCCGTAACGACGTCCACATAAAGGTCGCCGATGCGCGCCATCCCTGCGGGGCGTAACGTCGAAGACGCCGTACCTACGAGACCGAGCAACGACGCCGCTTGTTCCGCGCCGGGTAGGAGTGCGGACTCGGCTTCGAGGTCGGGATTTTCGCCGGGCGGCATCAGCATCAAGCGATTCGCATAGGGAATCTTAGGCAAGTAGCGAGCGGTGACGATAGAAATCGAGCCGGCGGCAACGAGCGTCAAGCCATACTGGAGCAATCGGCCCGCGAACGTTGTCCATTCTTCGGGGCTGCTCGGCGCCTTCTCGAGCGTGGCCAAACCAACGCCCGCGAGAATGAGTACGACGCCGCTGATGCCCGTCACGCCGAAACCGGGCAGGATGAAAATTTCTACGCCCAGAAGCATTAGGCCGAGAACGAAAAGCGCCACGGCCAGGTAGATTGTGTTCCCGTTGGCGTAGGCGTGCGCCAGAAGAACAAGACGAAACAGACAAGCGCCACCAAGCCGGGAAGCGTTGCGCCGGGCATTTTGAATTCGAGAATCAGGCCGGCAAAGGCAATGATGATCAACAGGATCGAAACTTCCGTACGACGTAAGAAAGCCGCCGTGTCGTCGAGCCAGCTCGGTTTCGAGTCACGAACGTCTTTTTCGGAAGTTTCATAAAGCGTGTAAACTTCCCGCACGTCTCGGTTGTCGACAGTCTTGCGAGCAATTCGCAGCTCAGTCGCCAAGGTTGCATCTAAAGTAAGCAAGGTTCCGGGTTGCTTGATCTCCTTGATCTTCTGAATATGCCGATTCTTGTCTTTGAGGATCAAATCGTACTGCCGCCCCGTCATCAGTTCGTGAGCGTCCCCTTTTTTATCTCGATCACGCACCAGAAGAATCGTCGCATCGCGATCGAGCAGCGCTGAAACGATTAGTTCGGGATATCCTTGTTGCTCGGCGATCTCGCCGAGGTTGCGGCGAATGAAGTCAACGGTGTTCGATCCATCGACGCCCCCCTTGCTGCCCGCTTTCAAAAAGCTGTCGAAGTCGCCAACGGTCGCTTCGTGCGCTCGATCAGACCCCTTGAACATAACGATTTCCGAGCACGCAAAGGCAATGAAGGTGGCGATGTCCGGAGCTTTGGCGGGGATGAACGCGACGGTCCACACCGGATCCTTGTCGTCGTTCTTGAGCTCGCGAATATCGTCCGCGATTTTGCGCGCCACCTCGGCACTGCCGCCGCCGCATTCGAGGACAAAGAAAACCGTGTTCTCTTTACGCGACGCGCACTTCGTTCAGTTGCCCTTTGATTTTTTGCCGGAGCGCTTCGTCGATAACACCGCTCAGTTCGATTTTCACGGCCTTGATTTTATGTCCGCCGTACCGATCGCCGTGCAGGATTGCCGGATTCAAATTGTACTGCTCGACGACCGCTTGCCGCGTTTCCAGCGCCATCTGGCAGAGGCCGAACGTCATCGCCTGTTCCTGGCTATATAACCCGACGCTGCCGCGCGGCAGCACCGGCCGAGTCTTCTTATTGACGAAAACATCCTTCTTCTCCGCTTTCGCGGCATCGACGTAATAGGGGTTGCCCTTGAACTGGCCGAGAACGACTTCGATATTCTTATCGAGCATCTTCAAAACGACCGCTTCGTGTTCATCACCGGCGACACGCGCGTACATCTCCAACTCATCGCCCGGGACAATTTCGTTTGGCTCGGCGACATCGCCAATCTTGGCATCGTGGGACATGACCAAATCATTGCACGCGAGCACCGGCAGCACCGAGTGCCGATACGTCTTGGCGTGAACGAAAGCGATTGTATAAACGCCGTTGTTTTTCAGTTTCAGAATGTACTGGGCCAGGTCACGGCAGGAACCATATTTCGGGCTGGCAGCTTCACCGTTGTCAGGGTTGAAATCAAAGACGACCTTTTTGATGTGCCTTCCCGGCTGGTTCAAGGCACGTTCGATGCTGTTTTGAATTTGCGAGAGCGTGGCGTCGGTAATTGGATTTTGGACCGTGACAAAGTGCCCGTCGTCGGCAACTTGGTCCTGCGCGGGCAAACGACGCCGACAAATGGAAAAACCACGCGGCGATTGAAGTCATCGCTGCCAGCCAGCCAACCGTGCGAAGGAAAGCGATCATGCCGCTCATCCTAAAGTGAGTGACGATGCCGTTTGCGTTAACCTACATTATAACCGCAAGCGACGGGTTTAGTTGACGAACAGCGGGAGAGCTACTGCTCCATTGTATAGATAGGTGCAAAATCCTGTCAAACGCGGGGTTAGGTTGCTTCAATTTGATGTTTTCCGAATTTTTCCTTGAGGTGTTGGCGGAACTCGCTCGTCGCTTGGCAGATCGAAGGGAGGAAACACTTGCCATGGTATGATAGTGGCTTGATCGTACGGCGATCGACTTGCATTCCCAGGCTGATTTTGCAGCAAGTGCTTGTGTTCGTTCTGTAAGCCGAAAGCTTAAGCGGTTCGGCTCGGCTGCGCCCTACAACGCTCGCTGGGCTCGCCTGCCCCTCCAACATTCGCTTGTCCGCGAAATTGCTCCAATGCGCAACGTTTTACGTTGCGGCTACTGAGAGTTCGAATTCTAATGGCGATTTCTGACGGTTTCTCGTGTTACGCCGCTTCATCCCTTCCAGGCAAACTTGCTCTTCACTTCGGGATTAACAATGCAATCCGCCGGCCATTCGCCCTGAGACAATTTCGCCACGCACTCAGCGGCTTTGAGGGCCATCTCATCGCGAGACTGTAAATCAACTCCGGCGGTGTGGGCAGTCAACAAGACGTTGCCGAACTTCAGCAACGGGTGATCCGGCCTTGGGGGTTCATCTTCGAAAACATCGAGCCCGGCCCCGGCCAGCGACTTTGCCGTCAGCGCTTCCGCCAGGTCCGTCTCATTGATTATAGCGCCGCGAGCCGTGTTGATCAGGAAAGCGGACGGCTTCATCAAACGGAGAGTCTGCTTATTGATGAGATGCGCTGTCCTTTCCATGGCCGGCATGTGCAGAGTGACATAATCGCCTTGAGCCAGCACCTGCTCAAAGCTGGCCAACTGGATGGCGTGCTTGTCTATAAAGGCCTGATCGGGAAAAGGTTCATAAGCGACCACTTTCATGCCGAAATTCAAGCCGCGCTGGGCGACGGATTTACCGATTCGGCCCAGGCCGACGACGCCGAGTGTTCGGCCGCGCAGAGGCAAGTTGGCGCGGCGAACCCACTTTCCTTCTCGAATGCCGCTGTGTTGGTTGAGCAAATTCTTGGCCAGTGCCAAGATGAACATGAAGGTATGTTCGGCGACGGCATCGTGATTGGTTCCCGGGGCGACGGTGACGACGACTCCATGATCGGTTGCCGCCCGCACGTCGATTGCATCGTAACCGACGCCCGCGCGAGCAATGATCTTCAGATCTGGAGAGCGCTCGAACACTGCCCGCGTATACGGTTCCGATCCGGCGATCGAAGCCGAAACACCAGATAGTTGAATGAATAAGTCGCTCTCGAGCATTTGCAGCTGCTTGGCCGGGTAAATGAGTTCGAACCCGGCTTGATTCAAAACGTGGACGAACTCGCCCTGAATCTGAGCCAACGGCGCGGGACCAATGATTACTTTCGGCATTTGAGGCTTTTCCATACAAGCTTGACTAAACCAGTTTTAAGCGACAAAAGGCGGTAGACGCGTCCTATGACAACGAACCGATAAGACAATAAATCTGCAAGCAGCGATGATATGGCGGAAACTCATTCATGGCAAATCGTCTGAAGACGAGAACCTTTTCGAAGCCGGGGCTGTCTTGAGGATGACAGTCGGATCCGCGCTGCTGGGTATAAAATATGCTGAAACGCTAAAGGTTCTCGGATTCCATGCTTGACCTTTAGTGAAAAGAGCGCGATGATAGATTAGAAGGCTAAACGAAAAGCCTTGTTGAAACCACTCGAGTTGCATGGACCGATTGATCGACCGATGGGGGGTGTTTTACGGCAGCAAAACGACGACTGCGTCCGGCATGCCGCGTAACGTTTGCCTCCCGCGTCTCTCAAACCGCGAAGGAGGTCTCTTGACAACCGCGACGCTTCCGATGGCATCTACTCCCCGACTGGGCACCGCTCTCCATCGAGCATGCATCTGTGCCCGCACCGCCGACGACAACAAAGCTCGCAACATTGTTGTTCTCGACATGCGCAAACTCACCCCCCTTTACGACTTCTTCGTGATCGTCACCGGGACGAGCCGCCGCCAAATCCACACGCTGGCCGAAGAAGTAGACGCTGCGCTTCACGCAGAAGGTGATAAGCGCATGGGCATCGAAGGCTACGAAGCGAGCAAGTGGATCGTGCAGGACTATGGAGATGTGCTCGTTCACGTCTTCGATCCCGACACCCGCGAGTTTTATAACCTCGAAGAACTCTGGGCGGACGCGACACGGGTGGAGTGGGAGCGGGAGTAGGTGCTCTGGTATAAGGGCAAAACTCACCGATAAAGCGGCCGTGCTTTCAGGGCGGTCAGGAGTATAGTCGCCCGCTCATGCTCGCGCGGACGTTGTTATTCTTGTCCGTGTCGGATTGATGCAGTTGGTTTAGTTTAGTTCGACCTGTTTTTGTTTCGGTCTGGAAATGCAATGTGGCAAAGAAAAGAGGGGCAATTCGACCGAAGCGAACAAAAGAGCACGTAATTGCGTCCCAGAGCCAGAATTACATTGAGAAGTTTTTTATAGATAAAGGACACACGGCCACTCCGCTCCCACACGATTATGGCACGGACCTGCTGGTTGAGACTTTTGATATTAATGGGCACGCTGAAAACGGATTTATTCGACTCCAGTTGAAGGCCAGCGCAAAGCCTAGCTATTCCAAAGATAGAACCTTTATATCATTCAAGATTGAAGTCGAGCATTTTGAGTTATGGGTGAATGAAGAGTTTCCAGTGTTCTTGATTATTTACGACGCGGTCGCGATTAAGGCCTACTACCTTTATTTGCAAGAATATTTTGCAAGCATTTCGCAAAGCACCGGAAAGAAATCGAAGGGAGCGACAGTGACAGTCCGCATTCCGTTCGTTAACGAATTCAACGAAGATACGGTCGATTACATGCGGGACAAAAAGTTAGCTATCCAAAAGCAGATCAAAGGAAAGATTAAACATGAATCCTAAAATTACTTTCAGCCAACTGAGGCAGGAACTTGAAACACGGGGCTGGAAAGCCGAGTCAATAGAGACCAACAACTTCGGCGTCAACCGCAGAAGCACGGTGTTTCAGAATCCAGACAGCGATCTTTATATCATTCTGCCTCGGACACGGCCGACCAAGACCGTGGAGCCCATTCACCTTCTGCACGTCAGAAATGTTTTGGAAAATGCGGGATTTTGGGATTCACTGGTTCGGCAGACGGGCGCCGAAGACCGGGGTGAAGCCAGTCGCGTTCTTCAGACTCTTGCTGAAATCAAACCTGCTAGATAATTGGAACTGAGCAATTAGTAGAATGTTGTGTTTCGCTGCAGGTTGTAATTGTACCCTTTGCGCTCTTGGTAGCGTTGATAAAAAGCCTCATGAACATCCTTTCTGAAATTCGCGAACGTTTTCATCCCGCGGTGCAGCAGCTTTTACCCGATCAGAGCAAGCTGCTCGACTATCTGGCGATGATCAAGCCGGCGCAGAATGCCGAGCATGGTGATTACCAGGCGAACTTTGCGATGCCGCTGGCGAAGGCGCTGAAGCGCAAGCCGACGGAAGTGGCGGCTGAATTCATCTCGAAGTTGCCCGCGAATAACCTGATCGAAGCGATGAGCGTGGCCGGGCCGGGCTTCATCAACATCCGGCTCAAGGATGCCTGGCTTGCAGAACAAGTTCAGGCCATGGCTGCGGATGAGCGATTGGGCATCGCGCCTGATGCTTCTCCCAAAACCTACGTTATTGACTATTCGGGACCGAATGTTGCCAAACCGCTTCACGTTGGGCATCTCCGCAGCACGATCATCGGCGAGGCTCTGTCGCCTGCTTCGCTTCCTCGGGCACACCGTTGTCGCCGACAACCACCTTGGTGATTGGGGCACTCAGTTCGGCATGTTGCTGTATGGTTACAAGAATTTTCGCGACGAGGCGGCCTACCAAGCTGACCCGGTGCGCGAACTAGCCCGACTCTATCGCCACGTGCGCGAACTCGCCAAAGCGAATGACGACGACGAAGCGGAAGCCGGCAGCCCGGTCGCCGATGCCTATCGCGCGGAAACGGCGAAGTTGCACGAGGGAGATCGCGAGGCCGTCACGCTCTGGAAGCAGTTCATGCCGGCCTGCATGGAAGAAGTGAATGCCATCTATCGACGGCTCGACGTGCGCTTCGACCATCAGCATGGCGAAAGTTTCTATAACTCGATGCTGCCGGAAGTCGTCAAAGATTTACTAGCTAAAGGGCTGGCTGAACGTAGCGAAGGCGCAGTGATCATTCGCGAAAGTAAGGATAAAGTATCGCTGATCCAGAAGCGCGACGGCGCCTACACCTACACCACGACCGATCTGGCCACGATCAAATACCGGGCCGAGACTTGGAAGCCTGACGCCATTCTCTACGTGGTCGACTTTCGGCAAGGCGATCACTTCAAGAACCTCTTCAGCGCTGCCAAGCGCTGGGGTTACAACTCGATCGAGCTGACGCATGTGTCCTTTGGTTCCGTGCTAGGCGAAGATCGACGCCCGTTCCAGACCCGTACGGGCAAGATCGTGCAACTCGACATGCTTTTAGATAAAGCCGTTGAACTTGGCTTGCAAAAATATGAGGAGGCGTATCAAGAGCGCCTGTCGCGCGATGAGGACTTGCCGCAATTGAGCGCAACCGAGAAGGCGGAGATTGCAGAAGTCGTAGGCATCGGCGCGGTGAAATATGCCGATCTTTCGCAGAATCGCACGACCGATTACACGTTCAGCTATGAAAAAATGTTGGCGACCGAAGGCAACACAGCCACTTACATGCAATATGCCTACGCCAGGTGCCGTAGCATCTTTCGCAAAGGCGATATTGATTCTCAAAGGTTCCGCACTTCACCCCCGACTGTTAGTTTGGGGTCGCCTCACGAGCGCGCGCTGGCCCTGCAACTGCTGCGTTGGAGCGAAGCCCTCAACGCGGCCGCCGAGGATTATCTGCCTCACTATTTGACCGGCTACCTTTGGGATTTGTCGAAGGCGTATAGTTCGTTTTTTGTCAACTGCCCGGTACTGAAAGCGGAGACGCCCGAATTGCGCGACAGCCGTCTCCTGCTCTGCGACCTGACCGCACGCGTAATTCAACAGACGCTGCATCTGCTGGGAATTCGTACGGTAGAGCGGATGTAAGTGAGTAGGTCGCCAGATCGTAAAGTCTGTGCTACGACCGCCGAAATCTGATTCCGCCCGAAATGACTTAACGCAATGCCTGCGTGACTTTTCACCCCGCCTTCTTAGCCACCGGCTCAATCGCGCTTTTCGGTTGACTGGTCTGAATTCCTTCGCGAAGATGGACGTTCCAGCGGCGTTCGTTGCCGTCGATGGATAGAAACATTTCCGCGTCGGCCGGCGCGTGTTCGATAGGAGTTCGCAGAGTAAGAAACTCACTTCCCAACCAAATTCAACACGGCCAGCGACATCGTCTTAACACCCATGGCGATACTTGGCTCAGGCACAGGGTAATAGCTGTCCGAGTGCATTCCGGGCAAGGGTTTGGCGCACTTCCTTCTTCGATGCGGCGAAGCGCTCGGCGTCGATCGTGCCGAGGAAGTACATGAAGATCGGGATGGCGCCGTTCTCGGCATAGCGCGAGAAATCTTCGCCGCCCATTAACGGAGGCCGTTCGTGAATTTTATCTTCGCCTAGTACCTCTTTGAATAGCGCGATCGTCTTCTTCGTCAGCTTGGCTTCATTGACTAGCTTAGGCGTGAAGAGATCGGAATAGTATTTAATCTCTGGCTCGGGCGCGCGCATTCCCAGCGCTGCCGCCTTACAGACACGCTCAATGCCTTCGCTCACATGTTTACGCATGGCGTCGGTCGTCGTCCGTACGGTCAGTTGCAGTTTCACTTCATTGGGGATGATGTTGTGCTTGGTGCCGCCGTGTATGGAACCGACGGTAATGACGGCAGGCTCGACCGGGTTGCGCTCCCGGCTGATGATTGTTTGCAGGTCGATAACGATCTTCGCTGCGAGAACAACCGGATCGATGGCCAAGTGCGGCGCTGCCCCATGCCCGCCACGGCCTTTCACTAAAATGTCGATGGTGTCCACGTTGGCCATTGCTAAACCATCGCTGAAATTGATATGGCCCACTTCCAATTGGGGATCGCTATGCAGAGCCAGGCAATAGTCCGGCTTTGGAAAGCGCTTGTATAAGCCATCGTTGAGCATCAGGCGTGCCCCCGCGCCTATCTCCTCAGCCGGCTGGGCGATGAAGACCAGCGTTCCCTGCCATTTGTCTTTCATCCCGGTCAAGACGCGGGCCGTGCCGACCCAGGAAGACATATGGATGTCGTGCCCGCACGCGTGCATCGTACCCACCTCGCGCCCGGCGGTATCGCGCACCGTCACCTTGCTTGCATAAGGAACGCCCGTTTGTTCCACAACGGGCAAGCCATCTAAATCAGTTCGGACAAGGATGGTTGGCCCTGCGCCGTTTTTCAATACGCCGACGACACCGTGGACACCGACATTGGTAGTCACCTCGAAGCCAAGCCTTTCCAGTTCCTTAGCCAGCTTCGCGGCCGTCTTCTCTTCCATCATCGATAGTTCGGGGCTGGCATGGAGGTTCTTGTAGAGTTCGACAAGCGTCTTGAGTTCCGCTTCGACTCCTTTATCAACCGCTGCGGTCAGCGGCTTTAATTTTTCAGAAGGCGTTTGAGCGCTGGCATAACCGCTGCTCAAGAATAAAACGAGACTGGCAAAGAGCATCCGGCGCATGGCGTTCCTCAGTCATCTAGGTTGAAGGTCATTGAAAAAGACAACTGTAGTATTTTGAAAGTATAGAGGGACCGGCGGCGTGCGAAGTACGATCTGCACTGAAACACCATCTCTCGGCGAAATCTATGAATTACTCTCCCATCGAATTGATGATCATATGTGCTTCACATGCCTTGGAAGATGGCAAGACAGTAGCAGTCGGCACCGGCGTGCCGTGCGCGGCAGCCATGCTCGCACAAAAAACGCACGCGCCCAATTTAATCATCTTATTTGAAGCCGGCGGGGTTGCACCCCAGTTACCGATGATGCCAATCAGCGTCGGCGACTCGCGAACCATGCATCGTGCAGTTATGACAACCAGCATGGCGGACGTTATGCAGTTCTGCCAGAAAGGGATGATCGATTACACGTTTCTCAGCGGGGCTCAAATCGATCCTTACGGCAATCTGAATTCGACGATGATCGGCGCGAATTACGCCAAGCCAAAGGTACGCTTGCCCGGCAGCGGCGGCGCCAACGATCTCGCCTCATTTTGCTGGAAAACACTGATCATCATGAGGCACGATTCGAAAAAGTTTGTCGAGAAACTCGACTTCCTCACGTCGCCAGGATTTTTGACTGGGCCGGGCGCGCGTGAAGCAGCCGGACTGCCGCAAGGAACCGGTCCGCATCGAGTCATCACGGAACTGGCGGTCTTGGCCTTTCATCCCGACACAAAGCGAATGATGGTGCATAGCCTGCACCCGTATCGAACGCTGGATCAGGTTCAGGCGGCCACCGGCTTTGCTCTCGAACCTTCCGACAGCATCGCCGTCACGATTGAGCCAACGGCCGAGGAACTCCGCGTCCTTCGCGACGATGTCGATCCTTTGGGGTACGTCTTGCGACGTGGTGCGTAAGCGATTGCATTACGCTGCTGGTTCCGGAAACTTCAAGCCTAAAGTTTTTGTTTGGTCGAATCGGGTCACCGGTGACATGCCACTCACCCGCTATTTATCGATGAACCGCTTTTTCCACGATGCTTTCCAGCGCTGCAATTGGGCATCTCGAATGGCATCGGGCGCTGCCGCGTCGAAGTAGCCGATCTCTCGGGCGCCGACGGGATCACTATATTCCAGATGCCGATAAGCAAGCTCGCGAATGGCGACCTTCTCGTGCTTCATCGCTTCGAACAGGGTGGCGATGGTTTCAGGCCGGGCGTACTCGCTCGCAGCAAAAGGATGCAGCAACTGCATGATAAACTGCGCCTGCGGTTCCGGATAACCTTTCTTATCAATGAGCACTCGGTAAAGCAGCAGATCGCGTTCGGCGCCTAGGCCGGTCCAATGTTGGGCGCAGCGAATGGCGGCCTGCCTCATGGTGGGAACATCGTCGGCCAGACCGTTGACAAAATACTCGGGTGCATCCAATGCCTGCAGGCGCGCAACGCGAAGATGCGTCGGCCCGGTTGCTCCGCCGGATCTTGCATGGCCGAATAAAAGACAACGTCCAAGCGGGCGCCTTCCGGCTTATTGAAACGGTCGGCGTAATGCACGGCAGCGGCTTGCAGCAATTTGGACATCTCGTTATCTTTCGCTGTTTTGCTCCACCATTCGAGACGCTCCGGCATGATTTTCTTCGGTTCCAGTTTCTCCTGACTGGCGCTTTCCCAATCGAGATAGGTCGGGGCGACGAGTTCCGGGTATTCGTTGAACTTCACCTTCAATCCGGCGCGGCCCTTGAGCAAGCCGAGATAAACTTCGGTCGTTGGCGATATGCCGCCCGGCTCTTTCGAAAAGGCCACTCCTTCGCCGTAATACCCGAACAGATCAATGCAGACTTCGGTCTCGGGATCGAGCAACGTCAAGTCCCAGATTTCCTCTTTGAAGCGGACACGGACCCGTGCAGCCTCAAACTTTTGCCCCTTCACCGCCGGACTGGAGATAAACAGGCGACCGCTTTCCAAAGTCAGGTCCGCTTCCAATCCCAATGCTGGGACATGCAGCGTGATGCGGCTTTCGAGAATCAACAGCGGATCAATCAGGTGATACTCCGGCATGACGCCCCAGAGCGACAGTTGGACGCCGCTCTCCAGCACCTTCACGTCGTTGTGATGTCCCGGCAAGCTCAGCAGCGTATCGTTCGAAAAAAGATCTTTTGATGGGGATGCCCGTTCCCATTCGCGCGTATCGCGGTTGCGCTGAAGCAGCAGTTGATCTTTCGTTTGCAATCGAGCAATTGCGCGACGTTCAAGGTCTGGTTTTTTCGCCTGCACGGCAATCGGGCGAGCCTTCTCTTGCGCGGGTCCGGCAGTAGCTCGGGCTGGTCCGCCAATAGTTTTTCAGGCTCCACTTTCTTCGGCAGCGTTTCTTCCTTCGCCTTTTCCACTATGTCCGTCTTCTTCGGTTCGGTATCCGGTTTCTTTATTTCCTTTTTACTAACGACAACGGGCGGCACTTTTGTCTCACCCTCCGCACGGGAAGTTGCAACCGCAAAATAGCCTTGCGAACCACCAGGCTTCGAACCGGGTATTGCCATCCAAATGACAAATACAAGCAAGCCCACCAAGACCAGAGCGCTCGCGATAGGGACCAACGAGCGCCTGCCGCGCATGCCAAGCAACAGCGCCTCGTCGGCCTCGGCATTGTCGTCTTCAAACGAAGCCGGTTCGGCCATTCCTGCGACACTTTGCGCTGTCGAGGCTTTGCGCGAAGGGATAGATTCCGGCCCTTTTACCACGCAATACATGCGCCTTCTGGCGGTGGGCGGAACGCGGGCGGGCTCGCCCAGGACCATGGTTAAAATCTGATGGCACGCCGATACCTCGGCCAGGATGGCGTCGGACTCAATTGCTGCTCGTTCGACTTCTTCGATCTGTTCGGCAGGCAAGCTGTTGTCGAGATACTCAGCCACGGTATTGGGATCGGTGGATGAATCGGCGCGGTCGCCGGTAATGGCGGGCGCTGCCAGGCCGCGGCGCCGCGTGACCTTGGAAATGCGCGAAATCAATTCGGGGGCGATGTCGCTTTCCGCTACCTTTTCGCCCATGAGCTTTGCCTGAGCGGGCTCGAGTGTATCGTCGAGGTACGAAAGCAGGGTACGCAGCGTCAGACGCATCGGAAGAGTTCTCAGAAAACCGTGGTTATCTGTAGATTATGATAACAGGCATGTTCCTTGGCGGCAGATGTTTCGTTCCAGTTGCATTGGCCGTCTCTGGGCCTTCCTCTACAATCGTAAAAATCCCACCTTCGAGTTCCTTCCCTTTTCCTGAGGATTCTACAATGCTCTCCCGCTGGCTTTCCTCCTTATGCGTGGTTGCCGTGCTGGCCTTGCCTGCCTGGTCGGCCGATGCCAAGAAACGGCTTTTGCTTGTCACCGATTCCGGCGGCTTCGTACACGATTCTGTCGGCGTGGCCGAAGAGATCCTGAAGAAGATCGGGCCGGATAACGGCTTCACCGTCGAATGCTATCGCTTCACGCGAGATCCTGACCAGATGACTACGGCATCACGTACGGTCAAGGGCGACGATGGCAAGCCGATGAAAGGCAAGGACGGCAAAGAGGTTAAAGAACAGTACAAAACAACGGCATTAGCCGGCTACTCCGAGGCTTTCCGCGCACGCACCGGGATGCCGGTCGAGAAAGAAAACTGTGGCCGCGTGAATGCCGCGACGCTGAAGAATTTCGACTGCGTCTTGTTCTTCACCACCGGCAACCCGTTGAACGAACAGGAAGTGAAAGACCTGAGCGATTGGGTAAAAGCAGGCGGCGCCATTGCCGGGACACATTGCGGCACGGATACTCTTTATCCCAGCAAAGAAAGACCTTGGAACGCCGCGTACGGCGAACTGATCGGCGCAGTACTTCGATGGCCACCCGTGGAACGCCAAAATAAAAGTAAAGGTTGAGGATCCGGAACACGCAGCTGGTAAGAGCTTCAAGACCGGGGACGAGATTGCCGATGAGATCTACCAGTTCCGCCCAGAGCCTTATAGCCGAAATAAGCTGCACATCATTCTGAGCGTCGATCCTTCCTCGCCGGTTGATTTCACGAAAGGCAAGCGCAAAGACAACGACTACGCAATCTCCTGGTGCCAGGAGATCGACAAAGGCCGATCCTTTTACACATCGCTTGGCCATCGTAAAGAAGTCTGGGCCGACAAACGCTTCCAGGACCACCTGCTCGGCGGTCTGAACTGGGCGGTAAAGCAAGCGCCCGGCGCTGCGACGCCCAGCGGCACGAAGTAGAGTCTCACAGCGCTCTCGCCACAGGCTCGCGGCTAATAAGATCTCATTAGCCGCGAGCCTGTGGCGAGTGTGAAACCCTTCGCGCTCGCCACAGCCTCGCGGCTTACACGCCGCTAACGAAGCGCCTCTTGCGAACTACCGCCGAACGCCTACAATTCACTCTGTTGCGGGATTGGTATACCGGCTGTGCCCAGCCTTCCCAAGGCTGTGAAACGGGTTCGACTCCCGTATCCCGCTTCGCTCTTCAACGCCATGAGACCCATCCGTGTCTAGCGTATTAGCGAGCCCTATCAAACGCGGCAATCTCCGGCACATCGATGTACTCGGCGACATTCATCTCCCGGCTACCTTCGCGGATTTCTCGACCTTTCGCGAATGGACGCGTTCCGGCGACTATCCCCAAAACGGAGACGTGTTTTGGCTCGGCGACACGTTATGGGTGGACGCTCACGTGGACAAAATCGATTCGCATAATGCAGTGAAAACGGAATTCGTACGAGTCCTAGGCAACCTGTGCAAAGCGAAACGTCTAGGTTATGTCTATTCGGATCGGGCACGGCTGACCCATCCGGAGGTCGAGCTATCGAACGAACCCGATGCCCTGTTCATCGCGATCGAATCGTTGCGAGCCGAGAAAGTCCGTCGGATCGCAGGTGCAGACGGGGAGATCGTCGAACTCGAAGGAAGCGCCGACATGGTTCTCGAGGTCGTTAGCAGGCGTTCCGAGACTAAAGACAACCGAAGTTTGCGAGATCTATATTTCCGCGCCGGAATTTTGGAATACTGGCTCGTTGACGCCCGGCGAAAACCGCTCCACTTCGACATTCTGCGCCGCGGGCCACGCGGTTTCGTGCCAACTCGAAAACAAGACGGCTGGCTTCGCTCGGAAGTCTTTGATGGCTCGTTCGTTTTGAATTCGGAAGTCGACGAACTTGGCGTTCCCGAATTTACGCTTGGTGTGCGAATCTAATTTGTGCAGTCTGTCTAACATCCTCTGGCGTTTGAATAAGAGACTCGAGACGAACGCCATGCTTCAAGGCTTCCGCCATCCTCACGCAACTGAAGCACTTGCCGGCAGCCCAAGTCGACCAGTCGTTCGACAATAGCTTGCCAGCTACTTCATCCAAACAGCTCCTCAATCGGCTTGCCGCTTGGCAGGACCGCGACGGGGCGGCCGTTGTTGAGGTACTCGGCGTTCGCATCGACACCGAGGTGTTGATAGATTGTTGCAAGAATGTCTTGCGGCGTCTTCGGGTTTATTTTCGGAAACGCGCCTTGACGGTCTGATTCGCCGACCACGGTCCCGCCTCGGATACCGCCGCCGGCCAGTGCAGCGCTGAAGACGTTCGGATAGTGGTCGCGACCCGCGTCTTTGTTTACCTTCGGCGAACGGCCGAATTCGCCCCAAGCGAGCACCATTGTAGTATCCAACAGGCCGCGCACTTCCAAGTCTTCGATCAAGGCGCTAAAGGCCCGATCCCAGCGATCCAAGAAACCATTCTTCAGCGATTCGAATCCTTTCACGTGCGTATCCCACCAGCGGACATCAACGGTGACGAGCCGTACCCCGGCTTCCACTAGCCGCGCGCGAGCAGGAAGCGCTGGCTCCAGTTCGGACAGCCACAGCGATCGACGGCCTTCGGATCATAAGCCGGGAGCATTCCATAGCGGTCGCGCGTCGCTTGCGTTTCCTTATCGAGGTCGAACGCATCGCGAGCAATCGGCGAGGTGAGGATGTCCCAAGCCTTGCGTTGAAAGCGATCGGCGGCTTCCATTTGGCCGAAGTTGTCTACATCCCGTCGCAAGGCGTCGAAACTCGTAAGAAGCCGACGGCGGTCGCCAATTTGCTCGAGGGTGATGCCTTCAGGCGGCGAGAAATTAGGCAGGCGGAAAGGCCCGATGTCCGCGGGGTCTGCTCGGGTTTCAAATGCTTTATGCCCGACACCAAGATAGGCGGGACCCGTGCCGGGCACTTCGCGCGGAATCATCACGTAAGGTGGCAGCTTTGGGGATCGATGCCCAAGCTGTTTTGAAACTATCGCGCCGCACGAGGGATAGAGGTTGTCGTCAGGCCGGGGGCCGGCGTTGTAGCCAGTGAAGCAGATTTGATCGCCGCTCGAGTGCCCGGCATCGTGATGGTGCAAGCTGCGCACGAGCGACCACTTGTTCATGATCCTGGCGGAGAGCGGCAGCAAATCGATCAGGTCGATCCCTGGCACGCTCGTCTGCTTAGTGCCGAACTCGCCGCGAATCTCCATAGGGGCACTCGGCTTAGGGTCCCACATGTCGATATGCGAAGGGCCGCCGCGCATCCAGAGAATAATCACCGAATGCAGTCGTCCGATCGTCGGCAGCGTTGGGTAACTGTTGGCCTCGCCCTGGAGCAAATTAGCTAACGACAGGCCATAGGCCCCCAGCAAGCCAGCCTTCACAACGCTTCTTCGGTTCGGATGCCGAAGAGTCCGGCGAAAATCAGCGCAGCCAGGCTGCGGACTTGGAGAGAAGCTCATAGCCCATCCTCAATGGCAAACAATGCTCTTTAGCATCATTACAGATTTTTCGTTTCGTTTCTGCTGGAATTGCGATTTGAGTGTATCGGGGTGTGCTAATTGTTTCTCCCAAAACGGCAGCGCAGCTCTTCCTACCCTTCCCAGGCTTTGCAAACGGCTTTGCGGGGCGAAGGCAGAGTGAGGGAGAGGCCGCGGGTGCCCCTGCGGTTGTTGATGGGCAAGCGCTCTGCCTTTACCCTGCCTCTCCTGCAAAGGAAAAAAGCAATTTCGTAAAACAGCGCGCCTAAGCTGGTATGTCGAATGTTGCAAGTTCGCGCTTGTGGGTGACAAGGGCGTACCATCGGGGAAGGTGCGCACATGAGGGTGTGCGCTGCAGGGTAACGACAGAACACGGCAGCTTACGCTGCTCGGCTCGCCTGACTCGGCAAAGTCGCTTCTGGAAATATTTCCAGAAGCGACTTTGCGAGAAAATCGTGGGAAAACGGACGTTGTGGAATGCGGAATTCGGATTGCGGAATTCGGATTGCGGAATGAAGCCAAGATCAAACGCTCGATGCTCAATCGCCTGTCATTCTGACGGGCCGCTTCCGGAAAATATTTCCCGAAGGCGAAACCCGAGAAAATCGTGGAAAAACGCGCGGTGAGAAGATGAAAAATCGTTTGCAGCGTGCGCTGTCGTTTGGACAAAGACGGACTGGCCGGGGAGGCCTGCCCCACGAGGATCAAAGGCTATCGGTTAATATTCAGGAAATATTTCCAGAAGGCTAAACCCGAGAAAATTGTGGGAAAACGAGGGTTGCGTTCAGAACCGGGGCTCTGAGGAAGTGGTGGCCTTTACGCCCTACGTGGCTTCAACGTGCGTGTCCGGCTAGCGAGACATTCGACGCTGCCCGCCAAATACCTTAAAACGATGCTCTCAGACTTTTGGACTTCGAACGCGTTTTCTGAGAGCGAAGCGCACAAGAGGAAATCATCGTGACGCGCAAGCGCATTTTTTTGCTGGTTTCCTTATCCGCATTGCCTTTTGTTTTTTTGGCCGGCGTGGGATTTTATCATCTTTGGGAAAGTAAATGGCTTTTCTGGGCGTGGTGGCCAATGGCGGTTTGCTTCGCGTCGAGCTATATCTTGGCTTGGCGCTGGCAGAAGCAACTGCATCGGGAAGTCGCTGAAGAGCCGCCGCCGTTGCACTATACCGACCGCGACCGGGTGGCGTGGCAACGCGTTGAAGAACATATTAAACAGATCGAGAAGGTCTCCGCAGACGACCTGGCCGATCTGCCCCTTTATGTCAACGTCGCGCAAAAAATGGCGCCGGAGCTCGCTCGGATCTATCATCCGAACGCATCGGATCCGATGGGGAATCTGACGATTCCTGAGATGCTGGCCGTTGTTGAATTGGCCTCTCACGATTTGGCTGAGATGGCGAAGAACTACCTGCCCGGCGGACACTTCATCACCATCGACAATATCCGGCAGGCGCGAACCGCAGTAAAATGGTACGAGCGCGCCAATCACACTTTTTGGGCCGCCTCAGCCGTCATTGACCCCGTGCGCACCGGAGTGCGCTACTTTGCTTCGCGTGCCGGGTTGGGTAAGCCGCTCGATATGTTCAAGGAAAACGTCTTTCTCTGGTTCTTTGCCAACTACGTCCGCAAGCTCGGGCATTATCTCATTGAACTAAACAGCGGCCGGCTAAAGGTCGGAGTCGAGCGTTACAAAGAGCTCCGTGAGGAACAGGAGGCGCCGTCCGGCGAGGGAACGACGATCATCGTGCCAAGCGGGAAGGCTCCGATGCCCGCGCGAAGCGTGACAATTTCCGTTATCGGCCAAGTAAAAGCGGGGAAATCGAGCCTGATCAACGCGCTGCTCGGCGAGCGCCGCGCGGTGACGGATGTGATCCCGGCCACATCGGGCATCAGCCGTTATGAATTGCAGGCGCCGGGTGTGCCGGCTAAGCTAACACTACTTGATACGGTAGGCTACAATCAGCGCGGGCCCGAAGCAGATCAATTCGAAACAACCGTTGATGCCGCCCAACAAGCGGACTTGATCTTTCTAGTGACGCATGCGCGTAACCCCGCGCCGATGCCGACGTGAAACTTTGGCACGATATGAAGGCCTGGTTTGCAGCACGGCCCGAACTGAAAATGCCGCCGGTGTTGCTCGTACTCACCCATATCGACCTGTTGACGCCGGCGATGGAGTGGAAGCCGCCTTATAACTGGCGCGAGCCGGCCAGACTCAAAGAAACGCAGATGGCCGAGGCGGTGGCCACGGCACGCGAACAGTTTGGCGATGGTATCCTCGCGATCGCGCGAATTTGCGCAGCTGAGAATAAAGTGCACGGAATCCAAGAGGAACTGATTCCGGAGATGATCAACCTTCTAGGCGAAGCGCGTGCGGTTGCGTTTCTCCGTTGTATCCACGCCGAGGCTGATGAACGGAAGATTCATAAAGTGTTTGAACAGCTGTGGGCTGTCGGCAAGACGCTATTGCTGCAAGCACTGAAGGCTTGAGTAAGAGTAGAAACGATTCCACCGTAAAACGTTTACAGTATGAGTCGGCCGAACAGGTCCACCTTAAACCGTTCACAGAGGAATGCGCTAGCGGCGGTTCGAGTGTGAACGGTTCACAGTCGAATGCGGCTAGCGGCGGTTCGAGTGTGAACGGTTCACACCAGGCAAACGGCACAATCTCTCAAGCAGTCATTAGAGTTTCTTTATGCGATTCATTCGATGCGTGATTACCGCGTTGCTCTTCGCCGGGGCGGCAAGTACGCTTGCGGCAGCAGAGAGTTCCGGCGATTTGGCTATTCAGGCCCGTGCTTTGTTGAAAAAGCATTGCGCGGAATGCCACGATGGCCAGCGAGGTGCGCCCAGCTCGTTGATGATTCTAGACTATAGCCAGCTTACCGACGCCAACCGCAGCCTGCCAGCCTATGTGAAGCCGAAGGGGGCTCAGGCTTCGCAGATGCTTGAATTGATTGAAGATGGCTCCATGCCGCCGGGCAATCGACCCAAACTGACCGGCGCAGAAATCGAGGTCATTCGATCGTGGATCGACAAGGGCGTCCCGGCTTACCCCCGGCTGTTCGATGATTCCTATGCCTACAACGCCATCCTGGCGGACGTCGAAAAGCTCGCTGAGGCGGATCGCAAAAGCGCTCGCTATTTCACGCTACATCATTTGGTCGACGCGTTGCCGGCCGGCGACAGCTTGGCGGAAGCACGCGAAAACTTTCGCCAAGCCGTCAACAGTGTGGCGAAAAAACCGCTGGCTGCTCTGACGGCAATTGATGGAGGCGAGGCTCTTTTTCGCGTTGACCTGCGTGTGATCGGGTGGGATACCACACCATTCCGGCGAATCCGCCAGGGGAAGGATGGCAAGGAAGAAAACCTGCCAACCTCCGACAACATTTTCGATTGCCTGCTGCTCGAATATCCCTCGGGCGTGATGCCGCCGCGCGAGGCGGAGAAGCTGGTCGAGCAATGGCTGCGGCCGATTGAAATGGTAAGGCCGATCGCCTTTGTCCATGCCGATTGGTTCGCTAAAGCCGTGGACGGGACACCGTTGAAGAACGATTTGAACCGGTTGCTTTCGCTGGGCGCGAAGGCTCGCGGCATGAGCGTTCCGGAAAAAAAGACAACTGAACCTGCGCTGAGCGAGAGGCCAAGCATCGTGATCCGCCAGCCGGCCAAAGCGATCCCGATCATTCCCATCGATGCCTGGTACGCGGGCGACTACGAGCCGAAGGGCGATCTGAAGTTGGACATCTCCATAAAGGATGAGGCCGGCATGGTCACAACAAACTTCAAAGCGGGCAAACGGCTAAAGATGGAAATTCGCGCGAGCCAGACACTTTTCGTCGAGATCATTCTTGTCGATCCGGAAGGTTCAATCTTCGCGCTCGATCTGGCGCTGGCCGGCGCGTGCAGGGCGGGATGCCCAAAGAGATTGACTTCAACGGCAACAAAGAGGGGCTGCTGCTAGGCGACCTGCCCGGCAAACAGCGCTTCGTCATCTATGCCGCCAGTGAAGAATTCAAGGCCGGCGAACTGCTGCAAAGCAAGCATGAAGAGTTGCCGATCGAACGATTTGTCCATCACTTCTACGAACTGCCAGCGAAGGTTGGCGACCCCCTTCGCTTCGACCCCGCGAAGATGGCGCGGAAATCCATAGTGATCGAGGTCGCCAAATGAGGAGATGAACACGAAAGCCTATATCTCGGAATAAGCCATTGGACTAAGAATCTTGTTGGTGATGTTGGAGACAATTTCCTTGTCGGCATACTCGGGAATAGCTTTTAGCTTGAGCCACTCAGGGTCCTGGCGGAATTTATCCCAAGCCTGTTTACGGCCTTCTTCATCAGGGAAAACGAGCAAGTAGGTCAGGTTCGGCATTTGACTGCCGACGATTGTTTCGCCGAAGAGAACGGGAGTCAGGCCGACGCGACGAAAGATGGTTAGCTCCCCTTTGTTGAACATCTCGATCTTTTTCTTCGCGGCACGTTCGTTGTGGCTTTCGTAAATTCGCAGGTTGAGCAGTCGTGGTTTGGCCGCATCGGGTTTGTCTAATTGGGGCATCCCCTCAATGGCCGTCAACAGGGAACTTTCAATTCGCAGGTAAACTTTATCGGAGGCCGGCGCTGCAAGGTAATCGGACGCCGCTTTCAGATAATTCTCGTCTCCCGCGAGCTTCGCAGGAAGAGCGGCAAACTGTTCAATCGACGGATGCACGATCAGCACATGGACCTTGAGCAGGTCATCCTTCTTTTCGAGCTTCTCCGCGAAAACCCCGTCTGGTCCACTACCGTGTCGCTTGACTGCCGGAATCAGCGCTTTGCTCAGATAGTCGTCAAGAAGCGCCTGCTTCGGCTGCTTGAGTGAATAGACTCGCCATTCGTAAAATTCGCTGGACTTCGCGTGCGCTTTCGGCGGCAAGGGATTGGCTGGCCACCATCGCCCCCGCAGAGGCCAGAGATGTTTGAACAAAGGCTCGGCGTTGCATGCGAAGGATCTCCGTTGTGGGAAAGAGGGATGGTCGCTGGAAATTGTATGGGTAATCCGCGCTGGCGTACTCTTTACGTCGCTACGCGACGATACGCCGTCGCTGGCGCGTTTTGAAGTTGCGCGCTATCGCAATAACGACGTATTGAGTGGGTCAATGAGAGCCCGAAGCGCAAGCAAGGAAAGGCCTATCTTTCTCAACGCCTTCCCTTGCTTGTGCTTCGGGCTCTCGGTACCCCCGAAGCCGCTTGGTACCGCAACTTCAAAACTGGCACGACCGGCTAACAAGAGTGTGGTTTAGACAAGGTGTCCCTTCTCCAGTCGAAAAACGACGTCGGCGAGTTGCTTTGCCTCAGTGCGCGAATGGGTGACGTGCAGAATAGTAACGTCCGCCTTACGTCGGATGCTTTGCAGCAGCTCGATCAATTGGTCGCGCGTCGACTCGTCGAGGGAACTAAGAGGCTCATCGAGGAGAAGGATTTTCGGCTCAAAGGAAAGGGCGCGTCCCAGCGCCACGCGTTGGGCCTCGCCGCCGCTCAAGCCTCTCGGCTTACGATCGAGTAGATGCGTGATGTCCAGCCATTCGGCGAGTTCGCGGACGCGTTTTTCGATTTCAGCGGGTGTCCGTTGTCGGATCGATAGTGCAAAGGCCAAATGAGCGCGGACTGACATGGTTGGAAATAATGCGCCGTCTTGAGGAACATAGCCGATCCCGCGCGCCGCTGGGGGCAAACTTGTAACGTCACTTTCATCTAATGATATTTGCCCTGAAACCAAAGGGCGCAAACCAGCGATCGCTTCCAGAACGCTTGTCTTGCCGCAACCCGTTTTGCCCATCAACACGCCGTATTGACCGGTGGAGACGCAGAATGAAAGCGCTGTGAGGGTGAAGGCGCCCTGTTGCAGCGTGAGTTTTTCGACTGCGATCAAAAGTTGCTCCTAGCGACGCTTTCAAACAAGGGCTTCTTCGGCCACTTTTCCATCAGGCAACAGCACAAACTGGCGGATATTCTTACCTTGATACTCGATGCACACCGACTCCCCGATTCTTTTGGTGGTGGCGATTTTTCTAGCGATGCGAATTGCATCCTCCAGCTTCTCGACTGAGTCGAAAGTATCTTCGGAATTCTCATCCGTGATATGAAATTGTTGCATGACATAACCCTTTTCGTTGACCTAAACACGATCAACATATACCCAGAGATGTTTCAGCGAAGCCTGTGAATCGACGTCGCTAAACTGTTGCGGATCGGCGATAGCGTCTAAAACAAGAGATAACGAATGGGCAGCTTGAATTCGATCGACCGCTGGCGATTCGAAAGTGCCCGTCGCTGTGTTTTGCAGCCCGAGAGATGTTAGGAACGGAACGACGTGGTTGTTACGAAGCCGGGACCCGGAATCATGAAAATACGAAATCCGAACGATCACTCGCCACATGCGTCCGTCTCCTGTAATTGAACGTTCCGATCTGTTCAATTTCTGATTTTGTCCATTGCCACATTCTTGTCAAGCGTTCCTGTCAGATCATTCCAGTACCGCGAAGCCCGAACAAGCGCGTAAGCACGAGCACGATCACCGCCACGAGCACCATCAACAGGGAAACCGCGATGGCCGCATAAAGGTTGCCGATGCTCAATTCGAGGAACACCGTCGTGGAGAGTACTTCGGTACGCATGCGCGTGGCCCCGGAGAAGATGAGGATAGGTCCAAATTCACCAAGCGAACGCGCCCAGGCAAGCGTAGCGGCCGTCAATAAACCGCGGCGTGCTTGCGGTAGGGTTACATGCCAGAAGGCTTGGGCGCGCGAACAGCCAAGGGTGAGCGCCACTTTCTCCGTACGCGGTGAGATTTGATCGAACGTGACGCGCATCGTCCGAACCGCGAAAGCCGTGGCAACTGCAAATTGAGCCAGGATTACACTGGGTACGGCATAGCCGATGCGAGTGCCGAATCGATGTTGCAATGTTGCAGCCAATTCTTCGCCAAAAGTGAAATCTGCAATAATCAAAAATGTGCAGCCAATAAGTACGGCGAAGCCCCAACGTATCTTCATCGTTAAGGCGATAACAATTAGGAGTATCGGCAACATCACATAAGTGAGAACAAAGCCTAAGTGCTTGCTGGTTAATTCTTCCATCTGTTGGCCCGGCCAGGTTTGGAAAAAGATCAATAGGCTCAGCCCGATCACTAAAGGGGGAAGCACGATGGGAATGTCGAGAATGGTGTCAACCGCCTCACGGCCGAAAAAACGCGTGCGCGACAGCAGATACCCTAACGGCACAGCTACCCACATCGCGAAGATAGTTGTGATCGTACAGGAAATGAGACTGAGCTTAATGGCATAGCGAATCTCTTCGCTACGCAACGAACGAAGAAGATGGTCAGGCGAAGTGAAGAAAATATCAGCGCCAAGAATGGCGAGAATCAGGACGATATAAGAGCCGCCGAGGATGCCGAAGCCAATGAGAAAATACCGGTCGGAACTGCCGTTCATGGCTTTAGTTCCCACCCAAAACCGAGTTTCTCAAAACGCTCTCTCGACTTGGCCGACTCGATCGCCTCGATCAAGCGGCGTACCACCTCGGGATGAGCCGTCGAACGGCCGATAGCAATGGGTTGCGCCGGGGTGCAGTTCACCTCTTTGACCGTTACGGCTTCGATATCGTCGTAGGGCTTCACGTTGCTGATATAGACAACGGCTGCATCCAATGAACCTGCGCAACTGGTTGATCAACATGTCTCCACTCGGCGTTCGCACCACGATGTTTTCCTGCACCGCTTTATATGTTTTATTGCGGATCATCACACCTTTGGTGATGGCGCCTAATGCACATTGTTGCTCGTGGCCGACTCCAACTCGCAGCCCCTCTTTACCCAAGTCGTGCAGTGATTCAATTTGATGGGGATTCCCTTTCTTGACCGCGATAACAAGCTGATTACGCGATACGATTTTGGGCGTTTCGAATCGGTCGGCCACATCGGCCATGAAGGTGGGATCGCATGCAAAAAAGAGATCGGGTCCCTTCGATGCCGACTTCATCTGGCTCACCAGAATGCCGCAACCGTTGTAGACGGTATTGACGGTCACACCCTCGCGTTTGGAAAATTCTTTGATCGTTTCTTCAATGGCTGGCCTAAGCATCGCGCCGGCGTAGATGACAATCTCTGGTCGGTTATCTGTGCTTCGCACGGGGCGATCAATCGTGCCTACAATGCGAAAGTCATCTTTTTTGTCAGAGGGCGCCGAACTCTCAATGACAGTGAAACCGTGCTTTTTTAGAAGGCCGGAAGAGCCTGCTACAAAGCGGGTGAAGGCCAAAGCTTCTGTTGGGCGAGCGCTCTTTTTGACGGTCGCAATCTTGACGGTGGCGGTAATGCCTTTGAGTTCATCAATTGGGACGGCTTTGAGCATTTGATAATTCGGGCTGGCGAGCATACTATCCCAAATGATGCCCGCGTCGATCTTCTGATCCGTCTTCACCGCATTAGCTACGTGGGTCACCGGCCCGAGTTCAATGCAATTCGGATGTAATTGTTTCCAGCGTGCTTCGCCCAAGTGGGCGATTGTCAGCCGGCTTACCGCAGCGCCTTGCGGATTGGCCACTGCAACGATGCGGCCTTTCTGCAGCAAGTCGTCCCATGACGCGATCGTCTTGCCAGATTGCGGGTTGATTACCAGCGTCGCGTTCATCTTTGCAATTTCAAATACGTCATCGAGCAATCCTTTCTTGTGGGCTTCAGCCACATAACTTTCGTCGGCCGGCAGAAAAACATCCCCTTGCGAAGACATCTCGAGTTTGGTTAGAACCGTCTGTGATTCACCGTAGCGCACTTCAATGCGTTGTCCGGTTTGCTCCTCATATAAGGAGACGATTTCCTGAATAGGTTCTCGAAGCGCTTCCGCGCAGTAGAGCACCAACGGCTCCGCCCGGCTCGGTTCGCTCTTCCAGAGCATCAAAGCGGCCAGTGCGCCGACCGCTACGATAGAACCTACGAGCAGCAACCAAAAGGAATGAACGCGTGTGAACATAAGCTTCAGTGGTCCCTGATGGAATTAGTCTTGACCTGACGGGGTGGGGGCAGAATCTCAATATCTAAGAAATCATCCCAACGCGTTTTGAAAATGAGATCGACCCCAGGGTTGAGTTCCTTCACCTGGCAGGAGCAAGCCCCACAAAGGAAACGCGCGGTAGACTCAACCTCACTCGCTTTTAAGTCTTTACCGTGCAAAACGCTCAGCACTCGTCCCCGGCCATAGATGGCGAAAATCAACGGCCCTTTCACTTCCGTTAGGCCGGGCTCACAAGCCAAAAGCATGTTGATAAAAGCCTCTTCACCGGGGGTGTTTCGAGAAAGATGTAAGGCGCCGAACGATACCCGCACTGGCAATTCCGAGCGTAGCTGTGGCCCCTCAGCAGTGGCTGCAGGTAGCTGAATAGTCGTCTCCATCTTCCGTAGGGCATCGTCCAACATGTCGGTTGCTGCTGCGTTGGCCTTCGCGTCGGTCGAATCCAACATTAGAAATAGAGCCGAACGGCCGCAGAAGAGCTGCCGAGCAATCAGTTCACGCGAAGGTGAGGCGATCAAGGCCCCAATCGCCGATTCATCCAAAGGTCCCGACCACGCGAGCGGCGTCTTCAGGTCTGAATCGGGAAAACGAACCACTACCCAAGGGCCAGCCTTGTCTTTGATGTATTTGTCGGCGACAGCCAATGATTCCTTATCGACTCGGCCGGACAGATCTACGTCGACCAATTCGATATTGGCGCCAACGATCAAACGTTCGATTTCTTTGGAAACAGTCTTACACTTTTCGTCGAGTGGTCCACGATGGAATATAAGGAGTTCAAAGGGGGAAGGTTGCCAACGTTCGAGGGCATAGCGAAAAACAGGTATGCTGCAAGCCGACGACTGGACGGCGCTCAGCAACAACATAAAAATAATAGTAAGCGACTTTTGCATATTTCGCACGATGTCTTAGATATTTTAGATGTCTCGTTCCACATCTAATTCTAACAAAATCAAACCAGTGCATACATGATTACAGCGGCAATGACTAATACGGTGAGACCAATGCCCGCCAACTGCCAGAGCGGCAACTGCTCTTCAGGATCGAGCGTGGCGGGTGTCCTGATTGGTGATGCCACTTCTTGCGGCAGGGCGTGGCCTTTGGGCCCCTTCAGCCCCGCTTCATGATACACGAAAGTCGGCAGTTGTTTGCCGCAAGAATCGCACCAGCCGTCGTTGAGTTCCTGGCCGGCGAGGTCGCGCGAACAGTGCGGACATTTGACGATGGTCATCATAATCTCCTGCCCGGTCATCGCTTCATCCGTTTCTGCGGATCAACTTCCACGTTGCCGAACACCTGTTCGTGGCGGGCCATGGCTACCTGTAAACCAGCCAGCAAGCGTTTGGCCGTCGCAAAACTAAGGACAATCCGTTGCGAGAGCTTCACCGGTTCCGGGCCATTCGGCAAAATCGCGCCGGTGTGCAGGCCGAAGTCCAGCACAAGTTCTTCAAACGTGCCGGTTACGCGAAAGAAGTTGCTATAGGTCGTTGTCAGCCCCCCCGCATTTAGTTCAACGCGTACGTTCTGAGCGGGCGCTGTCGAATGCTGAATAGCCGGAGGGTGACTGGAACTAATATGCTCGCGCGGTTCATCCGACATCTTATTCTCCGATAACCCGTAGCTTTAATGATTCTACACCGAGGGCCTTCTGCAATTGTAGCGGCCAAATCCAGTTTTTCGCTTCTTCCTCATTTTTCACGTAAAGTCGAATCGCACGTGGGAAGGCTAAGGCCATGGCTTGGGGCATATCGAGATGCTTGCACACGTTCAACAAAATCGGTCCTTCCTTGTGTGTCGGCGGCGGATGCCATAAGTCGAGCCGAGCCACGTCCGGCTCGAATAGGCTGGCATAAAGCGCAATGCCCGCCATGTCGCTCTTCCCCTGAAGCCAGAGCGGAACGTCTTTTAGTTCCTTCTGTTCACGCAGCGCCGCTAAAGCACGGCGAACGTCCCAGACGCGCTGGCCATCGAGCGTTTGCCCGATCAAGGCAAAGCGACGCCGAATTTGGATGTCGGCTTCCGTGCCGGGCTCTGCCCATTTGGTCGGGCCGATCCCGCGCGGGCAGACGGCGGCAAACGCCCACTTCCGCTTGGCCATTACTGCGCTCATTTTGCTTGAACTTCGCTTCATCCTTCTTCAACGGGTCACTAACGAGCAAAGCCTGTTGAAAAGCAGGGCCGAGATCGGCGCACCATTCCTGCCAACCCGGTTCATCAAGCACATTGAGCACAACAAGCGTCGGCTTCTCGCCGTTGGCTGCGGTCATCAACCAGAGGCGCAGATCGATGCCGTCTTCACTGGTAAAATCCCAGGATTGAAGACGAATCTCATTCGCCGATTGCTCGGGGGCGGGCTTTAAATTCAACGCCGGTGGAAACTCCGGCCAACCGCGAAAAACCTTCTCGCGCAGCGCCTTTTCGAGTTTTGCTTTCTCACCAGGCCACCATTGCTTCGCAACGCTTTCCGACTGCGGCAGAACGATGATTGCTGGCTTGATGAAATAGTCGTGAATTTTGTCGTTTAGCGCTCCTTCTGGAACGTCAGCGAGCACCTTCAATTGCTCCACCGGCACCGGTTCGGGCTTCTCAGCACTGAGCGGCCTGGGGTCGTCTTTGAGCCAGCGGTTGAGCCAGTGAAAGGCGCCGCTGCGGATTTCAAGCGTGTCGAGATGCGGGCCCTTCGTCTCCAGCAGATCGAATTTATCCGTTGCATCATAAAGGTTGTAGATCCCGCGAACTTTGGCAGCGATCCGTCGATAACTTGGCACGGGAAAGATCTCGTCTTTGTCGCTGTTGCCCAGCAGCAACGGCCTCGGCGCAAAGAGCGGCAACCATGGCAAAGTCCCAGCGATAGGTGTTCGTCATAAACATGCAGTCACAGTGGCCGGCGATGATTCCTTTCTCCAGCCGGCCGGGATAGCCTTCATTCAAGTGCGCTTGCAAGTCGGCGATGCCAGCGACAGGAACGATACACTGCGGCCGATCGTCAACCGCAGCGATATACCAAGAATAGGCGCCGCCGCCGGAGCGTCCGGTTAGCCCTAGCCGTTTCATATCAACTTCCGACCTTGTCTCTAAGTAATCCATCGCGCGTATGCCGTTCCAGCACTCGATGCCGGCAGGCGTATAACCGAGTGTATGCCACCACCACATTCCTTTTTTGTATGTCCCATGATGCAGGCCAGGGATCTCCGAGAGTTGCAAAGTATCGAGAATCAGGCAGGCGTAACCATGTTCGGCTAGCCAAGCGGGATGATGCTGGTAGAACATCTTGCTGCCGAACGAAACTTCTTTGCCGTCGATTTTTTTGACGATGTTGCCGTGCCCGCAGACATAGAGCACCACCGGCAGCTTTTCTTTCGGTAAGGGATTCGGCAGGTAGAAATGAGCGGTGACATGCAAGTTGGGCATTGATTGAAAAGTCAGTTTTTCGATGGTGTGATTGCCGGCTTCGACCTTACCCGTAATGACCGGCTTCAAGTCAGTTCGTGCGGGCAAGGGATCGAGACCGAGCATCTCCAACAACTGCCGCCGCAGTTCGGGGCGTGCCTTTTCCCATTCGGCCTTTGTGCGATATTCCTTCAGGCAGGATGCGGAAATCAGAGCAGCCTGCTTGCGGAAATAGTTCTCGATTATCGCCTCGCCGCGCGACAGGTCAGCGGCGCGGGCAGCAGATGAGACTAGGCTTGCGAAGCAAGTTAAGGCCGCGGTTAGAACAAAACGGAGGTGCATGTGTTGGTTCCAAGGGAGATGAAGTATTATGACCGCGCACAGCAACCAGCTTACGCTGCTCGGCTCGCCAGCCGGTTAGCGGTCGTAGTAGCGAAAGTCGTGCGAGCGCATGTTGTTTTGTAATTCGGTGTAATTTTCCACCGCGATCAAGCCAAAGATGATGGCGGTGAACAATCCAGGGCGCAGGTCCAGCGGGATCCAATCGCGGGGAATCGCGTTGAAATGGCAGCCGAGCGCATAGGCCACGAAGGCGATCGCCACGATGAACGACATTCGTAGAGAGTTGATCAAGCCGCGGCGAGGCTGCTGGGCCGTCCAGAGTTCACGGCTGATTTGCCCGCCATCAAGCGGGTAAACCGGCAATAGGTTGACGATTCCCAAGAATAAATTGACGATGTATAACAACGAATAGATCACTTTGGTCGCATCGCTCGTCAGCCGCCAAGGTTCGATCTCGTTCGTGCTCCACACGATGCCGACAACAAGGAAATTCGCCAACGGCCCGGCCAAAGAAACGATGATCCTCCAAGATCGAACAGGAAGCCGATCATGCGAAATAGTAAGGCCGCCGAAACTATAGATGAGGATGTACGAGCCCATGTGGTAGCATCGGTACAATAACGCATGGCCCAGCTCGTGAATCAGAATCGAAAAGAAAATGCAGCCAATGCCGATGCCCCAGTAGAGCATGCCTGATCTGGCCAGGTCAAAAGAGAAGAGCGCTGCGATCAGCCAGAACGATGGATGCACGCGCGTCGGAATGCTAAAGAGTCGGAAGTTCACGTCGTAAGGCGAAGGCTGCAAATTCATCAGCATGAAGCAATCTCCAGAGCATCGGACAGCTAGCGAAACATGTCTACATCCCAGCTTAGGGAAGATCGCGCAGAGTTCTGGCAAAAATGTTGATTGTTTCAGCTTCGCTCCTAACAGCCGCAGCCGTTCCCCCGCCCTGCCCTCCCCCCGCAAAGGTGGGGAAAGTGGGGGGGAGGGTTGGAAGGGCGATCTTCCGTTTTGTCAGGATCGGTTGTCGCAGCCCCACCGGTAGAGTGTGTCGCGTACAGGTTCGGTCTTGAGCGTTGTGACATACTTTTTTCGATAGAACCAGACATCCGATTGCTGGTCTTTTGTATTCTCACGGTATACTTGTTGATGAGGCGTTTACTCGGGCAGCAGCCGGAGTGCCCAACTTCCCGCGAGATACAGAAACGCCATGGCACTTACGAATGTTGATCGCTCGATTTTGCATCGCTGCCTGATTCACGATAATGGCGCTTGGAACGATTTTGTCGATCGATTCGTCGGGTTGGTTTATCACGTCATCCACTACACGGCCCACTTGCGCAGCAACCCCTTGAAGCCGGACGTGGTCGAAGATATTGCCCAGGAGATTCTGACCCGGATAGCTGCCGACGATTATGCGCTGCTGCGCGCATTCCGCGGTAAGAGCTCGTTGGCAACTTATTTAACTGTATTGTCGCGACGAATCTGTTTTGCCGAGCTCGCCCGACGAGGGACAATGCGCAAGCCCTTGCCCACGGAATATCAGAGCAAGTCGAAAGGCGAGATTGCACTCCCGGCCGATCCGCTGGCCACCCGTTCGACCGACATTCATCCGATCGCGGAAGAAGAGACGCCGGCCGTGCGCGCAGGCATGGAGAGTCTCGACTTATTAGAGAAGTTGATTCGCAGGCTGCCTACGCGTGAACGCGAAGTCGTACGACTCTTTTATTTCGAGGGTCGAACGTATGAAGAGATCAGCATTGATCTAAATCTACCCGTAAAAACGATCGGGCCTATTTTAAAACGCGCGCGTGTCGCTTTGCGGCAGTACGAAGAGAAAGCCGAGAAACGACGCGTTGACAGGAACAGGCGCTAGGTTTTCACTCGGTGAAATTCAAAGGTCCCCGGCAACAACCTATCAACTGTCGTTCACTTTTTCCCCAATCTTGTCGTGCCTGTGCAGTCGGAAACCAGCCGCGCAAAACTCGGCCGTTAACCGCACCGGCAATTGCTTTGAATCTGATTACAACTTGGCGGGCAGTGGCATCGCATTTGCGTGGTTTTATGACTCTCCTAATAGTGCCGGTTCTGAGGGAGCATCAAGGGAGCGACATATGACCGAGAACAAGCGCAAGTCCAAGACTCTCAAATCCGCTGAGAATCCCACGACGCCGTCCGAAACAAAACAAGACAATGTTGAGAAAGACCCGGCGGCTGAGTGGGGTGGAGGCATTGAGACGGGCAAGCAAATTGCTCGTGGCGGCCATTCGCAAGGGCATGTTCCCGGCGCTTCAGAACAGAAGCCATAGTCACTTTAGGTCTTAAGCTGACTTAGTTGGAAGTGGGCGGGTAAACTTCTAACGAAAGCAGCTCACTAATTTATTGTAAGGATGAAATAAGATGAAACAGCTAGCAGCTTTCTTCGGCGTGGTAGTTGCCTCGCTGATCGTGGTGCCATTCAGTCGTGCAGACGACGCGAGAGGCGGAACCGATGCGAAGTTCATCCGCGAGGCCGCAAGCGGCGGCATGATGGAAGTGATGCTTGGGCAGCTCGCAACTACCAATTCCCAAAACCCCGATGTCCGCAAGTTCGGCGAACAAATGGTGGCCGATCACACAAAGGCAAACAAGGAATTGATGGCAGTGGCTCAATCCAAAGGCATCAAGGTTCCAACAACGATGGACGAGAAGTGTCAAGCGATGTGCGAGAAACTTAAAGCTCTCAAAGGAGCGGAGTTCGACAAAGCCTACATGGCGCACATGGTGAAAGATCATGAGAACGATGTTTCCGAATTCACGAAGTATTCGAAAGATGCGACTGACGAGCAGGTGAAAGCGTTTGCCACCAAAACATTGCCAACGCTGAAAGAACATCTGCAGATGTCACGAGAGGTAGCTGCCAAAGTTGGCGCCATAGAGAAGTAGTTCGGTTTTCTACCGCTTTGCTCAGGGAAATTACTGACGATTCGAGAAACCAAGTTCTTGCAAGCAAATCATGTTTGCAAGAACTTATTCTTGATAAAGTTCGGTTTGGCATCCCTCATTTTCCAGACGCTACCACCTCTGGGAAGCATCGATTGTTGGAGCCGGACTGCCGGAAATTAAGTGCCTAGCCGCGCTTTTCGCGCCTGTTATTTCCTCTTTGCAAAACTTTCAACCCGTGCTATAGCGATACCGCGTTCGAAAGCCCATTGATTGAATATTCGATGCAGAATGGATTTCGGCATCGAGCGAACACATCCCAAGGAAGGGGCGTTTCATGCGGCGATGGATCGTCTGCGCAGGTCTTATTTTGGTTTGTCCGCTGGCTGTTTTGGCACAGACCCCCGGACGAGCGGTGCAACTCGACCTTGTCACTTATAAGCAGCTCGGCAATGAAATCAAAAAGCTGCAGGGACAGGTCGTTCTCGTCGATTTCTGGGCCGATTTCTGCCGGCCCTGCAAAGAAAAATTTCCGCACGTCATGCAGTGGCATCGCCAATATGCTTCGCAAGGGCTTGAGGTGGTGACCGTGAGCATTGACGATGCGACCGACTTGCAGGCGCGTGAACAAGTGAAACTTTTCCTGCAGCAGCAAGGCGCCCTAACCCGAAATCTGATGCTCGCCGAGAAACCCGACGTGTGGATTCCTAAACTGAAAATGGATAGCGTACCGACGATGTTTCTGTTCGATCGCCAGGGCCAGCTCATTAACCGCTGGACCGGCGGCGAGATCAATATGCCGCAGATCGAAAAGCGCATCGCAGAACTGCTTGCAGCGAAAAACGGGGAATGAGCGATACCATGCGGGACGACAGCAAGGCGACTCCAGGCGAAGCGGATAAGGCGTTGTTGGCTGCCCTTGGCAGAATACCGAGCGGCCTGTTCGTTCTGACTTTCCGCCAGGGTAAGCACGAAACGGCCATGCTCGCCAGTTGGGTGCAACAGTGTTCCTTCGAGCCTCCGCAGGTTGCTTTCGCGATCAATGAAAAGCGATACGTTCTTGATTGGCTCGTAGAGGGGTCGCCCGTGACCGTTAACATTTTAGGCGAAGGTCAAAAAGAACTTGTGAGCCATTTCGGCAAAGGCTTTGAACCGGGGGTCTCCGCCTTTGATGCAATTAAGATCGAACATTCCGGGACAAGCGCCGCGATCCTCACGGATGCCCATGCTTACCTCGATTGCCGAGTGGCGCAGAGGCATTCCGTCGGCGATCATACCTTAGTTGTAGCAAGCGTGATTGCCGGCCGAATTCAGCACGAAGGCAGGCCGGGCGTTCACGTCCGCCGTAACGGCTCGCATTATTAAATCGGGCTCGACTGGCATTTCGCTCAGCATTCCGCCTATCATCTCTTCATTAAGAGCAGCGGTTGCTCCTCCTCCATACTTCAACCGATCCGAAGATCCATCGACATATGGCAACACCTCGCGTGGTCATCATCGGCGCTGGACCGGGTGGACTGGCATCAGCGCTTTTGCTTGCCCATGCGGGCATACAGGTTCGCATCATCGAACGGCTGCCCCAAGTCGGCGGCCGGTGTTCAGCGCTCGAAAGCGATGGATTTCGTTTCGATCTGGGACCAACTTTTTTTCTCTACCCTCGAGTGCTCGAACGGATTTTTGCCTGCATCGGCCGCAACTTGCAACAAGAAGTGCCGATGGTCAGGCTCGACCCGCAGTATCGCCTCGTCTTTGGCCAAGGAGGCGAACTCCATTGCACTCCCGATGTTATGCGAATGCAGGCCGAGATTGCACGCTTAGCCCCGGGTGATGCCGCTTCTCTCCATCGCTATCTAACGGACAACCGAGAAAAATTGACCCGCTTTCGGCCCATCCTCGAAAATGCGTTCCTCAGCTGGAAGCGGCTGCTAAGTTGGGATCTGCTGAAGCTTTTGCCCATCCTCCGGCCTTGGCGTTCGCTCGATTCGGAGTTATCGCGCTATTTCGTCGATCCGCGAGTTCGTTTGGCCTTTTCGTTTCAATCGAAATACCTGGGCATGTCGCCATTCAATTGTCCCAGCTTGTTTTCGATTCTGTCGTTTCTCGAATATGAATTCGGCGTGCATCATCCCATGGGCGGCTGCGCGGCCGTTTCGGAAACGATGGCAGACATCTGCGCAGAAATGGGCGTCGAGATTTCACTCAGCGAAGAGGTTGAGCAGATTCTCTTCGAAGGAAAAAAAGCAGTCGGTGTACGCACAAATGAAGGAGAGCATCGCTGCGATGCCTTAGTCATCAACGCGGACTTCGCCCAGGCGATGACCAAGTTGGTCCCCGATCAATTGCGACGACGTTGGACCGATAAGAAAATTGCGCAAGAAGTTTTCGTGCTCGACCTTCATGATGTATTTGGGAATCGAAGGCCGATACGATGAAGTCGATCACCATACGATCTACACCGCCAACGACTACGTTGGCAACTTAGGCGATATTGAAAAACGAAACATTCTTTCGGACGATTCATCTTTTTACGTGCAGAATGCCGGCATCACCGATGATACGCTCGCCCCGCGCGGCTGTAGCACCCTCTACGTCCTGGCGCCGGTGACGAATCGACATCCCAATGTCGATTGGCCTTCCGCCAAGGCAGGCTTTCGACAAAAGCTGCTGGCCCAGCTAAAAAAGATCGGCATCACAAACGTTGAAAAGCGCATCCGTTATGAAAAAATCGTAACCCCGGCCGATTGGGAAAATGATTATCACGTCTATCGCGGCGCCACGTTCAACTTGGCTCATACACTGGGACAGATGCTCCATCGTCGGCCCAGAAACAGGTTTGAAGATTTGCAATCGGTTTATCTTGTCGGCGGGGGCACGCACCCAGGCAGCGGACTGCCGGTGATCTACGAATCGGCCCGCATTACCAGCCGGCTACTGCTGCAAGACCTTGGCTACGCAACTTCCTGGCTCGATCCGAGCGATGAGAGCGTTGCCCTGCCCTGCGAATCAAGCCTTTTAGAAACGAGCGCGTAGTTTGCGAGCTCGCCAAAGGCGAGCCGACCTGCGTAAACAGTCGGGTGAAGTTTAGTTTGAAACTACGCGTTGTAACTTAAAAGTCCGATCCGGAAGTCGTTAGACTTCCGCTACGACCCGGAAGTCTGACGACTTCCGCTACACCTCATCGAATCCGCCGGACCATCATGAACAACACTTCCTCGCATATCGGCATCATCGGCGGCGGGCTTGGCGGGTTGGCAGCCGCCTGCACGCTTGCCGCGCGCGGCCACCGGGTGACACTTTTCGAGAAAAGCGATTGGCTCGGGGGCAAGGCCGCTGTGTTAGCCGAAAATGGCTTCCGCTTCGATATGGGACCGACCATCCTTACCGTGCCGAGCGTCCTGCATCGCATCTTTGCGGAGGCAGGTCGAAGTTGCAGCGACTACCTGGACCTTATCAGGCTCAACCCGCAATGGCGTTGTTTCTATGAGGATGGCGCCCTTCTTGACCTTCACGAAAATAGAGAGCGAATGTCGGCCGAGATCGAACGCTTTGCGCCCGGCCCATCCGCCGAAGGCTATCAACACTTCCTGCGCTTCTCCGAACGGATGCATGCGATTTCGGATCGTTTTTTCTTCTGGCGCTCCATTGGCCGTATGAGGGAGATGATCGATTTCTCAGCAGGTTTTAAGCCGAAACTGCTGGCTGACGTTCTGGCCATGCGCCTGGGCCGTTCGGTTTCTTCGACGGTCCGCAAATATGTTCCGGACGCCCGCGTAGCGCAAATGCTCGATCACTTCACGCAGTACGTCGGCTCAGCGCCCGATCAATCGCCGGCCGTGCTTTGCGGCATTGCCAGTATGCAAACCGCCGAAGGGATTTGGTATCCGAAGGGCGGTACGGGCGCCGTGCCTCGGGCTCTCGTGCAACTCGGTGCGGAGCTCGGCGTCAACTACCGGACGAACTCTGGCATCCGTCGAATTGTTGTTGACCATCGGACTAAGACAGCGACTGGCGTCGAGACTGAATGTGGTGAAAAACTACATTTCGATGCCATTGTTTCCAATGCAGACACGGTGCGCACTCATAAAGAATTATTACAGGCTGAAAATACGAAGCGCTTCCAGAAGCGAAGAAAATACGAGCCGGCGTGTTCGGGCGTCGTTCTCTATTTAGGTCTTGATCGACGCTACGATCAGTTGCTTCATCACAACTTTGTCTTTTCCAACAGTCCCGAGGAAGAATTTGAATCGATCTATCACCGTGGCGAGCCCGCCGTCGATCCCACCTGTTATCTTTGTGCGCCGGCAATGACCGAACCGGGGGTAGCGCCATCTGGAGGCGAAGCGCTCTATGTGTTGGTGCATACACCCTATCTTAGGAAGCACCACGATTGGAAAGTGATGTTCCCTGCTTATCGGGCGAAGATCCTGGCCAAATTAGAGCGAAGCGCAGGTCTGACTAACATCGAAAAGCATATCCGCTTTGAAAGCCATCTCACGCCTCAACACATCCACGACCGTTATCGAGTTCTCGACGGCGCCATCTACGGTCTTGCCAGCCACGGAAAGTGGCACGGCGCCTTCAAACCCGCCAACCGCAGCCCCGACTTCAAGCGACTTTACCTTGCCGGCGGCTCGGCACACCCGGGGCCGGGAATGCCCATGGCCCTCATGTCCGGCTGGATCGCCGCCGATGCGCTCGATAAAGACTTCCAAGGGCAGACGCCAGAAGAAACCTCTCACGTTGAAGTTGCCGGCACTCCCGTCTAACATCTACTGCGAACAGGCCTTCCGGCCTGTTCGACTTTGTTCCGAGTTTCACTCTTCTCGTTTGGCACTCTGCTCAAATGTCTAATCGGCTATAGTTTCTACTCAAAGAGCTACCCCGAAAGAGATTCAACGCATAAGTTAATGCCATTCGGTCCCGCGATCAAAATATCTCGTTTCATATCGGCGTAATTACGGAGGCTGACGTGAAGAAACCATTCCTCGCGCTAGGGCTTATTTTTGCAATCGCGACGGCAGCCTGCGCGGACGAGGCCGGCTGGCCTCCGATGAGGCAAAAGGAGTCGGAAGTCCTCGAGCGAAAGCTGGAGGTCTTCCAGCATGGCAGCCAGAAGGAGTGGGGATATTCCGAGCCTCAACGAGACACGTTCTTGGTGCTCCATCCGAAGCTCGCAAAACCGAACTCGCCGCTTTATGTGGTCTTGCATTCCGCAGGGCACGACGTCAACTCATGTCTGGCCTGCACTACTAAAGTAGGCAACCACGACATCTACCACTCTCCGCCAGATTTCTTTGCCCTTTACCTCGATTGCAAGGCCAACAAGGGCGACTGGTGGTGGGGCATCAACAAATACCCCGGCCCTGAAGTCGGCCCCACGGAAAAACGGGTGATCGATACGGTTCGCTGGGTAATCAAGCAATACGGCATTGATGAAAACCGCGTCTATTTGTGTGGGAATTCAATGGGCGGCAGCGGCACGCTCGGGATCGGGATGCGTCACGGCGACGTCTTCGCCGCCATCAAAGCCAACGTTCCCGCCGAGGTCAAACACGTTTCCAGCCGAATGTACTTCCCACCGAAGACGGCGCCGGCCGACATCACCATACCCGACCCGCCGATCGTCGTCGACTATTCTGCCCAAAACGATGGGTGGTCGCGAGGTCACGACGCCTTCATCAATGCGATGAACGAGCGAAAATATGCGCTCTTCATGTATTGGGGTCCATTCGGCCATGCGAACAACCACGCGAACATCATAAAGGTTAATGACTTGATCAATTCGTTCGACTGGCTGAGCGTCAGGAAAAACGAGTCGTATCCCGTGTTTACCGATGCCTCGTCGAATGACCCGATGCCCTGGCCGAATCAACTCACCGATAAGAAAGCAGGCCAGATTAATGCTTTTTTTCGATGGAAAAACGTGCGCGACACGCCAGACACGATTGAAACATCGCTTTTTCTCCTCAAACCCGAGGAACTCAAAACGACGTTTACGATCCCGACCGAAGCGACCGCCGACGTCAGCATGCGTCGGCTGCAGATGCTGCGGATCCCCCCGGCGCAAAGTTGCACTGGACTTTTGGCACACGAGAGGGAGATGTACAGGCCGATGCCGCGGGACTCATCACGATCCCGAAGCTCAACATTACCGCCGAGCCGACCAGCTTGAGCGTCAGCAGAGTGAAGTAGACAAAAGTCTTTAAATTAAAGGGCGCTCAAGTGGCTTCGGGAAATATTGCCCGATAGGATTTTGTCTCCTCTAAACCGCCGTCAGAGCCGCGACCGTTAGTTAGGGAGCGGAAGCTCCCACTGCCTAACGGTCGTGGCTCTGCACGATTGCGCGTTTTCCCACGATTTCCTCGCATTCCAGCTTCTGGAAATATTTCCCGAAGCGAGCCCATCAGAATGACTGGCGTTTGATTTTTCTTCCATTCCGCACTCCGAATTGCGCATTTTCGCGAAGCGTTTTCCCACGATTTTCTCGTAAAGTGCCTTATGGAAATATTTCCCGAATATTAACCGATAGCGATTAAGCGCGATCTGCCACTTTCTCGAGCCCGACGCGCGAGCAAGGGATTTGTAGGGTGGGTGAAGGCTTTGCGAAACCCATCCCGCACCACTCCCCAACCATTCTGACTGCGAACCGTTCGAAGTGAAAACGTTTTCACTCGAGTGTGAACCGTTCACATTTTCATGCTGAATCTCAAGTCTCACTAGCATTGTTGCTAGTGAGGCTCGGATCGAAGTGGAGTCTAATCCTTCTTCCATTCCGCAATCCGAATTCCGCATTCCGCATTTCGGTTGTGCGTTTTCCCACGAAATAATTGGAAACGCCCTTCGGGAAATATTTCCCGAAGGGTCAGTGAAAACCCTTCAAAGTCGCCTTTCGCTCCGCGAAAGGTTTTTGTTTCGCGGGGCGAAAAGCGACCATCGCTTTAGCACGCAACGTCACGCGCGAGGCAGAGCCTCGACGACCCGTTACGCGGCAGAGCCGCGTAACGAGATCAATTCGTTAGCCGCGACGCTGTGCGGAGCGCGAGGCGCAGCGCCACCCTCGTCTGACGCTCCTGCGTCGAACGTCTTCTTCGACGCTCCCGCGTCGATTACACCCCATACCTAGCTTAGGCGCACTCAAAACCGGAAATGTTTTTACGGCGTTCCTTCTACTCCAAAACCACTTGTTTCGACATTTTGAAGAAAATTTGAAAAATGCCTTGCGTTCCCACTACTCGCTTTACTACACTCTCCACCACGGCTTCTTCTCTGCGTGTTAAGGACAGCACTTCATGCTTCATTCGAGCATTTCGCGTCGGCTTGCCGCTTGGTTCTCTGCGACCCGCGTTTGGGACTATCTGAACAAGCCCGCGAAAAAACCAGCATCGATCTTTCGAAGCGTAAAGTTGCGCTTTGAAGTTCTCGAAAGCCGCGATGTTCCCTCCGCCGATCCGTTCCCGATTTTTTCGACGGGCGTGGATGCCAATGGCAGCCCGTTGACGGCCGGCACGAGCGATCAACATTATGCGATCACGGCCGCGCCCAGCCCGGACACCACCGGCAGCGGCGTCGTTACCAATAGCGGCTATCCGTTTCCCGCTTGGATGGCCAATTCCAGCGCTTCGCAATGGATTTCGCCGCACGCCAACGAAAATGGCGCTTCGCACGGCACCAAAGAGCCGGCCGGCAACTTCACCTACACCACCACCTTCCTTCTCGATGGCTTCGTTCCTTCCTCGGCACAGCTCAACGTGCAGATGGAAGGCGACAACACGATCACGCAAGTCTTGCTGAACGGGACCGCTACCAGCTACACTTCCTCGGGCACGAACGACTTCGCTTCGTTTCGCACGCTGACGCTCAACTCCGGTTTTCAGGCAGGCGTGAACACGCTGGCTTTCATCGTCAACAATGCCACCGGTGGCGGAAGCCAGAACGCGGCCGGATTCCGGCGCAAATGACGGGCACGGCTCTCCATGCAACCACCACGCTCTTGAACGCCATCCCCAATGCCGACGGCACGTTCAATTTGCAAGCCAACGTTGGCCCGGCGGTCGGCGCAGGCGCGACGGGGACGATGACCTTCACCCAGGCGGGCACGACCATTGGAACCGCGACGGTGATCAATGGCGTGGCGACGTTGAACAGCGTGACCATGCCAAGCGCTTCGAGCACGCTTTATGCCGTCTACGGCGGCGATAGCCGTTACGGTTCGAGCAGCGGGCAGTTCAACCCCGCGCCTTTAGCGGTGACGTTCAATCTTTCAACTGGTTTGAGCACCACGGGCACGACGTTGTCGGCCGGCAGCGTCGACCCGCGCTACACCATTACGGCAACGCCTTCGGGACCCGTCACCAACAGCGCCTTGGTAACGCAGAGCGGTTGGCCTTTTGGACCTTGGACGAACGATTCGAGCACGTCACAGTGGATTTCGCCGCACACCAACGAAAACGCATTGAGCGGCGGCACCAAGGAGCCGGCCGGGAATTTCACCTATACGACCACGTTCAGCCTGGCGGGCTTGAACCCGGCCACCGCCCAGATTTTCGGCCAGATGGAAGGCGACAACACGATCACGCAGATTTTATTGAACGGCACGCCGGTTTCGTATACGTCGTCGGGGCAAAACGATTACGTCGCCTTCCAGCCTCTTTCGATCACATCGGGTTTCCAGGCCGGGACCAACACGCTGTCGTTCGTTGTCAATAATGTCGCGATCAGCAATCCGCAGAACGCCGCCGGCTTTCGAGCACAGTTGACCGCGATGGCCACGCCGATTGCCGAGACTACCACCACGCTGAATTCGTCGGTGTCCGGCTCATCTGTCACGCTGACTGGTACGGTCGTCTCTGTGACATCGGGCGTTCCCGATGGCACTGTCACCTTCAAAGAAGGCACGACGACTATTGGCACGGGCACGCTCAACAGCAGCGGCGTCGCCACCTTCACGACTTCATCGCTCAGCGCGGGCCTCCATGCGATCACCGCCGTTTATGGCGGCAGTGTGAATTTCCTGGCGAGCGCTTCGCCGTTGCGCCAGTACGACCCGCTCAGCAACAATCAATTGTCTCAAGCGCTCGATCTGGACAACAGCCCCGGCACGAGCGCCAGCGGCAACGTCGCGCTCGCCTACAACTCGGCCAACGTGAACGTCCGGCCCATCATCAAAGATTCGGTATGGACTGACCCCAGCCGGCCTTTGCCTTCGTCTATCTTGATTAATCTCTACGACAGCAGCAACAATCTCGTCGGCTCGACAAATATCAGCCCGCTTACTGGCTACGTGCCCGGCAACGCGATTCCCTTCAGCGTACAGGTTACCAGCGCGTTGCCGACCGGCGTGTTCCAATACAAGATTGCCGTGAGTTATCCGAGCAATCCGGAACTGACGCCGTTCAACATCTTTGGCCAGACCTTTGTGCTTTCGAGCGACAAGAGCGCGTTCGGCGCAGGCTGGTCGTTCACCGGCGCGGATCGACTTTATGCCATCCCGGCTGAAAGCGCCAATAACGTGTCGCCCGGCGTGGTGCGCGTCTACGGCGATGGCAGTTGGGATTATTATCCGAGCATCACCGCGACCACTTACAGCAACCCGTCCGGCGATTTCGGCACGTTGACCGGCTCGGCGGCCAGCGGCTGGACTTATAAAACGCCCGATGGCCAGACTACTAATTTCGATGGTAGCGGCCGACAAACGCTTTGGACCAGTGCCGATGGCTATGAGACGCTCGGCCTGACTTACAACATTGCTGATGGGACGATCAACACCTACACCGCCATCGATGGAACGGTGAGCACGTTCAACTATTCCGGAGGGCAGGCGACCAACATTACGACGCTGGGCCGAACGGTGAGCTTCACGTTCGGGCCGAGCGGCGGCAACTTGACGGCGATCACCAATCCCGATGGCCGGGTGCGGAGATTCGGCTATGACTCCAACCACCATCTGACGAGCGACCGCCTCGGCAGCAGCGGCGATCCGGGGACGGTTTACACCAGTTGGGTCTATGGCACGAACGGCCTATTGACGAGCCGAACCGATGGCGAAGGCGCTGCTGCCGGAACGACGCAGATTGCCTCGCCGAGCTTCTACGCGTTCGGCTCGACACTAGCACCTAACACCTGGGAGACCGACACCGACCCGCTGATGCGCGTGACGCAGACGCAATACGATTGGAAAATGCGCGTCTTGGAGACGATAAATCCCGATGGCGGCACCGAAATCCTTACGCGAAACGCCAATGGCCTGGTGACCGACGATCTCGACCCGATGCTGCGCGACACGAGCTATACATACGACATTGCCACTGGCTATGTTCTAACGACGACGTTGCCCGGTGGCTTCACCACTACTAACACTTATACAAGCGACAGCTATCACTCATTAGCCACTTCGATTGACGAGCGCGGCGTGGAGACAAATTACACCTCGTACGACAGAGGCCACCCGACTACAGTCATCGAAGCGTACGGCGATCCCGACCAGACTGAAACGCAATACACTTATTCCGCGGGGCTACTGTCGCAGGAATTAAACGGAGACGCAGTCGTTGTGCGGCAGTACGGTTATGACAGCAACCGCCGCAAAATCAGCGAAACCGATTACACTTCCGGCACGACCTCCACCAATCAATCGTGGACCTATGACTCCAATGGTAATGTCGCCATGTACACCGATAATCGCGGCACGTTGACTAATTACACGAATGATGCGCTGGGCCGGGTGTTAGGGCAGACGACGACGGGAACCGGCTCGGCGCCGGTGAGCGAATCGTGGACGTTTGATGTCGCGGGGATGCAAAACGGCCATACCGACGGACGCGGCATCCAGGATACCGAAAGCCACGATAGCCAAGGGAACATGACCAGCGAAACCGTTGCTGTCGGGACCACGGCGGCTGCGACGACGACAATGACCAACGATGCCGCTGGGCAGCAAAAGACGGTGACCGACCCGAACGGCCATCCCCAGACCGAAGCGTACAGTGCCGACGGCGAAGAAGACGGCACCACTGATGCCGATGGCTATACAACACAGGAAATTGATAACCTCGATGGGGAAGTGACAGCCTCGAAGGATGGCAAAGGGGGTTGGAGTTATTTCAGCTTCGATCTATTGGGCCGGGTGCTGACTGAGACTGATTCGGCCGGCGTGGTGACGACTTACACTTATTTGGGCGGCACCGGCAAGGTAGCGACGCAAACCGTCGGCGGCAAGACGACCACTTATTTCTATGACGATCTGAACCGCGAAATAAAGGTGACCGACCCGGCCGGAAAAAGCTCGTACACGAGCTACGACGAGAACGGCAATGTGGCGACCACAACGGATGCGCGTGGCATCGTAACGAAATATCTCTACGACGAGCAGAACCAACAAATTGGTGTGATCGAAGACTACGGCGGCGTGGAACAGCGCAGTGACAGCGAAGTGTTGGACGCGGATGGCGAAGTAACCAGCAGCACCAACGCGGCAGGCGAAACCACCAGTGAGACGTACGACGACCTGGGCCGCGTGCTGACGAGCACCACGGCGGCAGGCACCACCTCGTACAGCTACGACCTCGATGGCAACGTAGCCACGATGACCGACCCGAAGGGCAAAATTACATCGTATTTGTACGACGCCCAAAATCGGGTAATCCAGACAAACGACCCCGACGGCCATGTAACTTACAACACCTACGATACCATTGGCAACACCCTTACAAGTGCAAACAGTGCCGGGACGACGACCAACACCTACGACGCCAATAATTGGCTTCTTACTTCCCAAGCGCCGGACGGCGGCGTTACCACGTATACGCACGACGGCAACGGCAACACACTGACGATCAAAGACCCGGTGAACAACACCACGACATTTACCTACGACGGCGACAACCGCGTAACCCTTAAGACCGACCCGCTCGGCGCTACAACAACCACGGTTTACAATACGGATGGGTCGATCGCCAGCACGACAGATCGGCTTGGCCGAACCAAGACCTTCAGCTACGATGGCGACTTACGGCTGACGCAGGAAGTGTGGAAAGATGCTTCCGGCACGATTGTGGACACTCTCAACTATAGCTACGACAACAACGGCAACCTGCTGACGGCCAGCAACAACGCGGGCAGCTATACGTTCACCTACGATGACTTGGACCAAGTGGTGACTGTCACTGACCCCAACGGCATCACCCTGACGTACGGCCACGATCTGGCAGGCAATGTGACTTCCATCTTGGATTCTCTCGGCGGCCAGGTAACCTCGACGTTCGACGGCTCTAACAGGCTCACAAGCCGAAGCCTAACAGGCGTGAGCAACCCCCTCAGCGCCACTTTCGGCTACAATAGTGATAGCCAGTTGACAAGTATTCAACGCTACAATGATGGCGTGTTCGGCACTTCGGCGGGTTCTACGGCGCTCGGTTACGACGACGCTGGCAATCTAACCAGTGAAACGCATTCCTTCACCGGCGGCAGCGTAGCGTACACTAACACCTTCGATGCGGCCAATCGCATTACGTCTGAGGTGAGAGCAGACAGCACGGGCACCACAACGACGCCTTACAGCTACAACGCCAACAGTGAAGTGACAACGGCAGGGACTACGAATTACAGTTACGATCTAAACGGCAACCGCACCGGCGGCAGCAACACTACCGTCGATAACCAACTTACGAACGACGGCACGTTTACTTACAGTTATGACGCCGAGCGCAACCTGATAGGCCGAAGCAACATCGCCACAGGGGCAAGCTGGACTTACACCTATAACCTCAACAATCTACTGCTAAGCGCCGTGCAGAAAGATAATACCGGCGCCGTGTTGCAAACAGTAACTTACGTCTACGATCCCTTCGGCGACATGCTCTCCGAAACAGTAACGCCAACAGTCGGGCCGGCAGCCGTCACGGCTTGGGTCCACGATGTCACCGGCGCAACCACCGGCATCAATCAACAAGCAAACCCCGTCGTGATGCAACTCGACGGTAGCGGCGCGGTGATTGAGCGCTTCTTGTTCGACGCCAACGGCAACGCCCTCGCCCGCAGCGGCACAACCACCACAGCAACGGCTTGGCTACTCACCGATCGCCTCGGCTCCGTGCGCGATGTGTTGGACGAGAGCGGCAACTTGCAAGACACCATCACCTACGATGCTTTCGGCAACATCACGGGGGAAACTAACACCACCTGGACGGGCAAGCTCGCATTCACCGGCTTCGTCTACTCTAACGCCACCGGCCTCTACTTTGCGCAAAACCGGGCGTACTTGCCTTCGCTAGGGCAGTGGATCAGCCAAGACCCGACGGGGCTAAACGCAGGCCCGAATCCCAGCGAGTATGCGGGGAACAATGGGGCGAATGCAGTGGACCCCAGTGGCTTGGAAGATATACCCCAGTCCTACACCGAAAGTGAATCATACCAAGCCGTCTTTGAACGAATTCAGATTCCTGAAGGCCCGTACCCTAAAGGAAAATTTCCTGAATATGTTGACATATACGTGAGCCAATACTCGCGCAAATCTGGATTCACCAACCGACTCGTGCTTTCCGATGACGATGTCGCGAGTCTTAAAACGTTACAGGAAAACGCCGAGCTGTCGATAAAAGCACATGACGCCGAAATTAACAAATTTCTCAAAGCTATAGATGAGGTTAAGGTAGATCCAAATCTGGAATTCGCTCAACAAGCCGGCCTAATCGTGGGACTGAGGGGAAGAATTAGCGATGAGAAAGACAAAATTGCGGAACACCGGAAATTCATTGCCGAAGTGGATGACGACATCAAGTACCGGAACGGTCACGAATTTGTAAAGTGGCTTGAGGACTCTTGGACACTTGATGGAGTTAAGAAATATCGAGTGTTTCTAACTGCGAAAGAGGCAAAGCGACTTGCATTAGCGCCAGGCGTGAATTTAAACGGGGAAGAGGGATGGGAGCTAGCAACGAAAATCGCATCCAATATCGCGGGGCCTGGCCAGCAAATCGAGACAGTCGATAGCGGACTAGTCTTTTTGGGCGGGATTCTTTTGCCGCCTGTGGAAACGCAATTTGATGGAATCCAACCGGTGGTTAGAAAGGGAGTCCTTACGCAGAAGCTTCAACCAGATATTGATGGCGCATCGGTGCCCTATTCGGACTGGCCGTATTCTTGGAACCTCAAAAAATGAAAACTGACGAAGCGTAGCAATATATTTAAAGCGCTTCGTTATGATAGTATCAATCCCCAAACCACGGTACGAAGTAGCGTATTGCGATCTAAACGGAGATCATGCATGCACCTCCAGTTGTATCTGGTTTCGGTAGTGTTGTCGCTCATGCTTTGCATTAAAGGCTTCGGTCAAAAGCCAGAAACCGATCAGGCCCGGTTTCATCTGGTAGTTACCGCGTGGAAAAAACACGGTGGGCGACTTTACTGGTATGGCCAATCAAAGCGCGGCAATCATGGGTTTGCTGAAGCGCAGACCAAACTATTGAACACCATTCCAGTTTTCAGTTTTCCCTCAAAAACGAAAGATGTTGATTTATTAGATTTACCACTAATGGAGCAGCCTTTTGGACTCAATTTACAGAACACTGAGATAACGGACGAAGGGCTAAAACATTTGAAGGGCCAAACGCAGCTCAAGTGCCTTTGGCTATTCGGTACCCGTATTACAGATTCGGGATTGGCGGAGATCAGTCGCTTCAACAAAATGACCACGCTTGGCCTTGGATACACCAAGATCACTGACGTAGGAATGAAATGCCTGAGAGAATTTTCACAGCTCACGCACCTCGATCTTGCGCAGACTAATACATCTGATGCGGGACTTCAAGAATTGGCTGGACTGTGTCGACTAAAAGAGTTGCGATTATCGAACACAAAGATAACGGATGCGGCTTTGCGGGTCGTTGGCCGCCACAAATCGTTAGTGTGCCTGAGCTTAGCAAACACGGCTGTAACAGATTCTGGGCTAGATGAGCTAGGAGATCTCAGACTTTTGACTTCCATAAATTTATGGAATACTAAGGTGACGGATTCGGGAGTGAAGACATTGAGGCATTTCCAGGAACTAAGCGAGTTGAATCTATCCGGCACAACGGTGACTAGTGAAGGACTGAAGCCGCTTGCCCAGCTCTCAGCATTAGTTTCCTTGGAACTGGATGGCACAAACGTGACGGCAGATGGGTTAGAGCATTTAAAGGGGCTAAAGGAACTGACTGTTTTGGACCTAAGTCGAACTGGCATGACTGATGCGGGCTTGAGGGTTATAAAAAGATTTACCAAGCTATCTGTGCTCGGCCTGCAGCGAACTCAAGTCAGCGATGCAGGTCTAAATCAACTAAGGGATCTGAAAGAGCTTGAATATCTTGATTTAGGCAAAACTCAAGTAACGGATGGCGGCCTCAAGGAACTCAAGTGTTTCGAAGGTCTCAAAGTTCTTAACCTTGAAAACACTAACGTTACTGACGCCGGCCTTGATGAACTCAACGCCATTAGGAGCCTAGTCGCATTAGACCTCAAAGGAACAAGAATTACAGATCCTAGTTTAAGAAAACTCAAGGGTCTGCTGCATCTTACTAGCCTCAACATTGCGAATACTTCAGTTACTATTTCTGGACGCAATGAGCTTAACGAAATTCTTCCCAAATGCGTGATTTTACCCTAGGGACGAAAAAAAGGGGACGGGCACGTTTTTTCTTGCCGGTTGAGGTGCCGGTAGCTAGTTTGATCCGATGCCACGCGCTGCACGATCTTCTATGGGCGGAGTTTGTTATCAGTTGATCGGTTGCGGAAATGCGCGTCGGCAGGTCTTCTACAAAGACGGCGATTACGAGGCATTTCTCAAAGCGTTGGGTCACGCCTGCGTTGAGATCCCGATGCCGGTGTTTGCATACTGTTTGATGCCGAACCACTTTCATCTGGTTGTCCGTCCGCATAACGACGGGGAGCTAAGTGCTTGGATGCACTGGCTCCACAATGCCCATGTCCGGCGTTACCACCCGCATTATCACAGCAGCGGCCACATATGGCAGGGCCGTTTCAAGGCGTTTCCCATTCAGGAAGACGACCACCTGCTTACCGTGTTGCGCTACGTGGAACGAAACCCGGTCCGCGCCAACCTCGTCGAGCGGGCCCGAGCAATGGAGAAGCCCGACCGACCTATCAGTCGACGGGCTCGCTCAGACGACCAAAAGACTGGCTGCCTTGGGTCAACCAACCCATTACGGCAAGCCCGGAAAAGGGGACAGGCACGTTTTCTATTGACGGTTGAGTTAGAATGAGTCTCATTCTAAACGTGCCCGGGCAAAACAAAGGGGTCGGGTTAAACAAAGGACGAAAAAAGGGGACGGGCAGACGGGCACGTTTTCTCTCGCCGGTTGGAAAAACTAAGGGGAAAAACTAAGGGGACGCAGCTCTTTTTCCGGGCGTTCTTGAAAGACCAGTTCCACCGCCTCGCGGGTTCGCGCTTTTTCCGGTAGCCAGTTCGGCCGAAATCTGGCGGCAAGCCTTTCCGCATATAGCAGTTGCAAGCCGCGATGATCGAAGAATTCAAGATTGCCAGAGGGTGGATCGTCCATTTCCGAGCCGACGCCTGAGAGAGGCCAGCGTCTGAGCGTGTCGCTTGCGGCTTGCCGCAACTTATCGTCCAGCGGCCGCATGCGAACCCGCCGATAGATCGTGGCGAGAAGCGCAGGCAAAGATCGGCCGACAGATGGTCGGCGGCGCTAACGGGATCAGCTTTCAATAACAGGGTTTGGTTCTCTTCGTTCGCCAGCATCCAGCAAGCCCGTGCGACGAATGCCGCCGATAGCCAGGCGGTTTCAGCGGCAAACGGCAGCGAGGATCCGGCAACGCGAAGTCGAAACTGTTCGTAAGCTGCTTGTAGCACCGTAAGCCCGGCTGCGCGGCCCTCGACGGCGAAATCGGGCGGCGCATGCATCACCGCCTCTCCTTTATAAAGCAGCCGTTCGAGAAAATCCACGACGGGTGAAGACATACAACCTTTCTAGGCACTTCTGAGATTCGTGTGGTTGACTTTTCGACTCCGGGAGCGAGCATCTTGGACGAATTACCGGGAAAACAAGCTTCCGCCGGGCCGAAGAATCTGTCAAGATTTGGGGAAGAATAAACGCCGCTGCCGTTTTCGTTTTTCCGCCGCGTTCAGAGCTTCTTTTTTTACTTACCCCAGCTTTGCGTTTCGGCGCGCGGCGGATGAGTTGTTCGCGTTGCGGATCGACCAGCAGGCCGGTCGATTCGAGGACGGTGACTCCCAGAAGCGGTTCGACGTCTTCATCGGCAAAGACCAGGGTAGCGCCGGCGGCGAGGCCCTCGACCTCGATTACTCCAAAACCAATAGGTAATTCCCGCTCAGTGTCATCAGCCAGTTCGTACGAGCGTCGTGCGGCCGACACAATGCCGAGTTTGCGCAGGATGCTCGCTGGGAGAAAGGTGTCGGTGGCGCCCGTGTCAACGAGTGCCTGCCCTTTCCAGACTTTGTTCGAACCGGCGAGAGGTCGAACGGTGACCTCGGCATAGATATGTCCCAAGTCTGTCTCCCGAATAGGCATCGGCCAAAGACGCCCGAGTCGGCAGCGCTGCGCCCGATCGCCTTTGCTTTTGCAAGACTCATGGCAGGAACTCGACCCCATGGAGGAAACGCTCTTCAAGGCAATTGTATCCAGAAAAATCAAAAATTAGGGGCGCTGGCGAGGTGGTTGCCATTTCAGACAACGTGAACTACGGTTGCTGTCACGGTTCATTGATGGATTTCCATGCCGGATTTCAGTTGACCGGCACTGCTTCTCACTGTCCTTTCCGTTTTCCTGGAGTTTCGCTCATGCGTCGTGGCATTTGTTCGCTGTTAGTCTTATTTGGCATCATCTCTCTTGCTCGCGCTGATGACGCCGAGGATCGCTCCGCTGCGTACGTCAAAAAAATCGGCGGCCGCGTTTATCGTGCCGAGGCGAAGCCGGGCAAGCCCGTCATCGCGGTGGACCTTAATTTTGCCAAATTCGGTGACGCCGACCTCAAGCAGCTTGCAGGCCTTCAGCGATTGAAAAAGCTTGACCTCTACAACATGACAAAGTCGAACGTCGGCGACGCCGGCCTCCAGGAAGTGGCCGCCCTTAAACAAGTGGAGGAACTGAATCTCAACGGCATCAAAGTGACGCCCAATGGGCTAAAGGCGCTTACGGGCATGAAACAGTTGAACATGTTGAGTTTGACCGTAAAAGAGGTTGACGATGCGACACTGCAGACCTTGCGAAAAATGCGCATGCTTCATGTATTGAACGGGACCGGGACCAAAATCTTCGGTCAACGGCCCAAGGGTTCCGAGGAAGTCGTGGTTATGGCGCTCGCCGGCACCGCGGTCACCGATAAGGGCTTGAAGGAACTGGCCGAATTCCCCAACTTGGAGACGATGTACCTTAACGAGACCCGGATCACCGATGCCGGCCTGAAGGAAGTCGCCCGATTTCCAAAGTTGAAATACCTCTATCTCAGCAAAACCTCGATCACCGATGCAGGTCTTAAGGAACTAACTTCGCTCAATCGGTTGAAAGTCCTGTTTCTCGACTCCACCAACATCACAGATGCCGGGCTGAAGACGTTAACGGTCCTCGGCCTTGAAGAACTTCGGTTGGGCGAAACGAACATCGGCGACGCCGGGCTGAAGCACGTCGGAGCACTCAAACAATTGCAAGAACTCATGCTCAATGGCACGCGCGTGACCAACGCCGGAATGAAAGAGCTGGCCGACCTCAATAAGTTGCGGCTGCTCGATCTCAGAAACACAAAGGTAGGCGACGCCGGTGTGCGGGAATTAAAAGGGCTCAAGACGCTGGACAAACTGCACCTCGACTCCTCGGCGGTAACCAAGTCTGGCGTTGCCGAGATGAAGAAGGGTCTGCCTAACGTCGGCATCGTGCACAACACTGCGAAGTAAGCAAAGGTGTCCAAGACGTTCGACAAATGAGGGGGAAAAATACATTTCCATTTTGAGCGCCCCTAAGCTGGTATGTCGGGCAATTTCGGAATGCGGAATGCGGAATCAAAACAAAGACCATTTAAGACTTGACAAAAGGTATCGGCAAAAAGATTACCTCGTTACGCGCCTCTGCAGCGTAACGGGACGTCGAGGCTCTGCCTTGCGGATGATGATGTGCGCTCAAGCGATGGTCGCCTTTTGCTCCGCGAAGGGCGACTCTGAGGGGGTTTTCCCGGACCCTTCAGGAAATATTTCCTGAAGGGCTTTCGCGAGAAAATCGTGGGAAAACGCTTTTGGGGAAATGCGGAATGTGGAATTCGGAATGCCGAATGGACGAAATATCAAGCTCCACTTTGATCCGGGCCATACTAGCAATGTTGCTAGTATGAATTAGGATGCGGCAGGAAAAATGTGAACCGTTCACACTCAAGTGGTAACGTCACCACTTCGAAGGGTTCGCAGTCAGCAGGTTTTGCGGGGGTGGGTGAAGGCTTTGCGAAACCGACCCCGGAGGAGCGCGTGAGGGTCGAACGGGGTGGGTTTCGCAAAGCCTTAACCACCCTACCAGACAATGGGCAGGCCGGGAGGCCTGCCACCACCACCGGGGGGAAAGGCACTTTGCCAGAAAATCGTCAGAAAACGCTTAGCGGAAAGGCAGGACGCGGAATGGAAAAAACCAAACAGCTGACACGTTCTCTCCAAGCGGTCGGTCCGGAGAAACCTCCGTTCACGCTGACAGGCGATCCGATGCTCGGTCTGCCCGGTGATCCGCGACTGGTTCACGGGCAAGCATCTCGAAGGCATGTCTGCATTGCCGAGCCACTCCTTTTTTTGATCGCTAAATTACCCGTCTCTGCTATCCTTTCTTCAGGCCGTTGCTTCAACCGCCATTAACTTGCCGTCAATTTACAAGGGGCAATGCCGCGTGCTTGCCAAGCTCAATACTTTCGCTCTGGTCGGCATCGATGCGGTGCTTGTCGAGGCCGAGGTCGATAATTCGCCGGCGAACATGCCGAAGACCGTGCTCGTTGGCTTGCCCGAAATGGCCGTGCGCGAGAGCGTCCATCGCATCGAACGTTCGCTTTACAATCTCGATTATGCCATCCCCGATGGTCGCACTGTTATCAACCTGGTGCCGGCTGATCTGCGTAAAGATGCCGGCGCGTTTGACCTGCCCATTGCGTTGGGCATGCTAGTCGCCACACGGCAGATATTGCCCGAGCAACTGCGGGATTCGGCCATTGTCGGCGAGTTGTCGCTGGATGGCATCGTCCGGCCGGTGAAAGGGGCGCTGTCGATGGCGATGGCGGCCCGGGAACGAGGCTTCAAGCGCCTGCTGGTCCCCATCGAAAACGCACGCGAGGCGGCTGTCGTTGAAGAAGTGGCGGTATACGGCGTCGGCACACTCAATGATGCCGTCGGGTTGCTGACAGGGAAACTGCCGTTGGAGCCTTGTCCGAGCGGCATCGGTGAAGTGTCAGCCAAGTTGAACAAATACGATGTCGATTTCTCTGACGTTCGCGGCCAAGAGTTCGCCAAGCGGGCGCTTGTTGTCGCCGCGGCAGGCGGGCATAACGTGCTCTTTATCGGATCGCCGGGCACGGGCAAGACGATGCTCGCCCGGCGTCTGCCGACCATCTTGCCGCCATTGACGCCAAACGAGAGCCTTGAAACAACCCGCATTTACAGCGCTCTGGGGAGATTGCCGCCGGGGGAACCTTTGCTTACCAGCAGGCCTTTTCGGTCGCCGCATCACACCATCAGCGATGCGGGAATGGTAGGCGGCGGCAGCATTCCGGCGCCGGGTGAGATCTCATTGGCACATCATGGGGTATTATTCTTAGACGAATTGCCCGAGTTCAATCGCCGTAGTTTGGAGGTGTTGCGCCAACCATTGGAGGAAGGTCGGGTCACCATTTCGCGGGCGCTTAACTCTACTACGTTCCCTGCAAGCTTCATTCTTGTGGCCAGCATGAACCCCTGCCCGTGCGGCTATATGGGCGACCCGAAACATGCCTGCAAATGTTCAAGCATGCAAATCGAAAAATATATGGGGCGCATCAGCGGCCCTTTGCTCGATCGCATCGACTTGCATATTGAAGTGCCGGCCGTGCCATTTCAGGAACTCGCTTCGAAACAGGATGGCACGAACAGCGAAACAATGCGCGAGCATGTCTTTCGCGCTCGCGACATCCAGTTGAAGCGTTTCAGTGCGAGTAGTGCGGGCGTGAATGCCCGTATGAGCCCGCGTCAACTGCGCAAGTTTTGCGGCCTCGATTCCAGTTCGCAGACGATGTTGCGAACGGCGATGGAAGACCTGGGACTTTCCGCCCGGGCACATGACCGCATCCTGCGCATGTCGCGAACCATTGCTGACCTGGAAAACGCGCCGGACATTAAAGAATCGCACTTGAGCGAAGCGATCGGCTATCGCAGCTTGGATCGAAGGTTGTGGGCGCGGTGAATTGGGTTAGAACGATTGAAAAGGATACGCGAATCACTGGCAAAACGGCAGCCCGCCTTCCCACCCTCCCCCTGCAAAGCCAGGGGGAGGGTAAAGCGTGTACTGCGCTCGTTGTGTCGACTCACAACAAACCGTTAGCGCACCTGATTGAAAAATCCAACTCTAATCATCAATTGTTCTCTGCATCAACAACTATTTTACTTATGTGCCTTATGGCAGGCGCCGCAAGACTTGCCGAGAGATGCAAGTGCCTTCGAGGCGCCCGGAACGTCTTTCTTGTCGGCGGCGTCGTGCAGTTTCTTGGCGTCTTCGCCATAAGCGGCCGTCAGTTTATCCCAAGATGCCTGTTCGCCTTTGCCTGGTTTATTCTTGCTCAAATCGCCGGCGAGAAGAACCAGGTCTTTCGACTTCGACTGAACGGCATCCCAGTTGACATCTTTCTTGGCCAGGTCGGCCTTCATCGCGCTCAACAGACTATCGCCGCCCTTATGGGCCTTGGCCATGATGTCCTTAATCGAGGTGATCTTATCATCGGCAGCAGCGCCGGTGCGCGGGCTGGCAAACGAGATAATCGCGAATCCAAGAACTGCAACGGCGGCGGAACGAACGATCAAACCTTGCATCACGTGATCCTCCAGAAACAGAGACTATGGCCGACTTCACCTGAGTTCGGCGCGAGGGGTGAAAACATCTTATGAGGCAGAAGTAGCCATTCGATCATTCTCTCCCAAAAATTACCGTGAATTTCGGCGAAGTGCCGTTCTTTTATAACATGGCCGCAGGGGATTGAGCACCCTATGCTAGCGTGTATGCGTCGTTGATATTTGCAAGCGAGAATCGAAGCGCAGCGCTTACTTTGCTGGATTGAGATTCCGCCAGGCGACGAGGCAGGCGACAGGAGAAGGTTGATGGCGAAAGCGAATGGCAGTCCTCAGCCGGTCAGGTCGCCGCTGCCGAAGGCGCCGACGGGAATTCAAGGGCTCGACGAAGTGACCCAAGGCGGTTTGCCGAGAGGCAGGCCTACTCTGGTTTGCGGCAGCGCTGGCTGCGGAAAAACGCTCTTGGCCATCGAATTCCTCGTCCGCGGCGCCATGGAGTTCGGCGAGCCGGGCGTGTTCATGGCCTTCGAGGAAACTGCTGAGGAATTGGCGCAGAACGTGCGGTCATTGGGGTTTGACCTGGATGAGTTGGTCGAACAGAAAAAGCTGTCGGTGGATTACGTTCGAGTGGAACGAACCGAAATTGAGGAAACAGGCGAATACGATCTAGAGGGGCTATTCGTTCGTCTCGGCTACGCCATCGACTCGCTCGGCGCGAAGCGGGTCGTGCTCGACACTATTGAGGTGTTGTTTAGCGGCCTTTCTAATGCAGCGATTCTCCGGTCGGAGATTCGCCGTCTTTTTCGTTGGCTGAAAGACAAGGGGGTGACCGCGATTGTCACCGGTGAGCGCGGACAGGGAACACTGACTCGGTACGGCCTGGAAGAGTACGTATCGGACTGCGTGATCCTGCTTGACCATCGCGTAACGGAGCAGGTGTCGACACGGCGTCTGCGGGTTGTCAAATACCGCGGTTCACCGCATGGAACGAACGAATTTCCGTTCTTGATTGATGAGAGCGGGATCACGGTCGTTCCGATCACCTCAGCAGGCATGGAGCATCCAGCCACTAATGAGCGTGTTTCAACCGGTGTCGCCGTCCTGGATGAAATGGTTGGCGGCAAAGGCTACTTTCGCGGCAGCAGTGTGCTGATCTCCGGCACGGCCGGGACCGGAAAGACGAGTTTGGCTGCCCACTTCGCCGCCGCTGCCTGTCAGCGTGGCGAACGTTGCCTCTACTTTTCGTTTGAAGAGTCGCAGGCCCAATTGGTCCGCAACATGAAATCGATCGGGCTCGATTTAGGAGTGTGGATTGATAAAGGACTTCTCGGCGTCCACTCGGCTCGGCCCACGCGTTACGGACTGGAGATGCACTTGGCCCAAATGTACAAGCTTATTAGTGAATTGCAACCAAAGGTCGTGGTGGTCGATCCGATCAGCAACTTTATCTCGGCCGGTACGACGACGGAGGCGTGCTCGATGCTCGTGCGACTCGTCGATTTGCTCAAAGCCAGAGAGATAACCAGTCTGTTCACCAACCTCACCCATGGCGACAATAATCCGGAAAATACAGACCTCGGCATTTCCTCGATTATCGATTCCTGGCTCTTGTTGCGGGACACGGAACAAAACGGCGAGCGGAGCGGCGTCATTTATATTCTCAAATCTCGTGGTATGTCTCATTCCAAACGGGTCCGCGGCTTGCGTCTGACCAATCACGGCTTTGAATTGACCGAGGCGCCTAGTACAGCCCGGAACTCGAATAACTAAGATCGAGCCGCTGAACCCGACAACTATAATACACCGGCGGGATTTGCTGAAGCAGGAGGACCGTGATGAACGACCAGGAGAATGAAGCGCCGGCACCAGACGACATGTGGAACTTGCGCCTTTACGTAGCCGGGCAGACGGCGAAATCGCTGGCTGCCTTCGCCAACCTCAAGAAAGTTTGTGAAGAACATCTCGCGGGCAAGTACAAGATCGAAGTTGTCGATCTGCTCGTTAACCCGCAACTGGCGCGGGGGGATCAGATTCTGGCCATCCCGACGCTGGTGCGCAAACTCCCCGAGCCCCTTCGGCGAATTATCGGCGACTTGTCAAATATAGAACGTGTTATTGTCGGCCTCGACCTGCGACCAAGCAAAGTCGCCGAGGGGCTGAAATGAACGAGCAAGCCGACAATTCCACGGAGGCGTTCGAACGCACGCTGACGGAAATGGACGAAGGAAAACATATTCTTCGCCTTTACGTCACGGGAATGACGCCGCGCTCCACTGACGCCATTGAACGCATCAAGGCCATTTGCGAAGAGTATCTGGCGGGACGCTACGAACTGGAGGTGGTTGACATCTACCAGCAGCCTACTCTTGCCAAGGGAGAGCAGATCATCGCCACGCCGACTTTGATCCGGAAATTGCCGCTGCCTTTGCGCCGGCTAGTCGGCGACTTGTCGAACAAGGAGCGCGTCCTTCTTGGCCTGGACTTGCGTAAAGCGTAGGAGGCCAGCCATGACAAACCCAGCACAGGAGAATGATGTAGCCGAGCTCCGCAGAAGGCTGGAAGAAGCCGAGGAAACGCTGAGGGCGATTCGTTACGGCGAAGTCGATGCTCTGGTGGTGGAGGGCGGGGATGGCGATAGAGTTTACACGCTCCAAGGCGCCGATCATCCGTACCGGGCACTAATCGAAAGTATGCAGCAAGGGGCGCTCAGCCTGAGCGGCGACGGCACCATCTTGTATTGCAATCGCTGCTTTGCGGAAATGGTAAAGACGCCCCACGAAAAGGTTATTGGCGCTGCGGTGTCGCACTTTCTGCCGCATGCGCAACGGGCGTCCTTTGACACATTGCTTGTGTACGGACGAATCCGAAGCAGTCAGGGGGAACTCCTGTTCCGAGCGGCCGATGGCGCGCTCATGCCGGTTTACATCGCCCTGGCGCCGCTGCCACTGGCCGACGCCGTTGCGCTCTGCATGGTCGTTACCGACTTGACTCAGCAAAAACAGAATCAAGAACTCCAAGACGCAAATCGACGCAAGGATGAATTCCTTGCGATGCTCGCTCACGAGCTTCGCAACCCGTTAGCCCCCATTCAGAATGCTGTGGCGATCTTGCGGCAACCGGGAATCGATGAATCAAGGCTGAAATATTCAAGGGAAATCATCGAACGGCAAGTTCATCACATGACTCGCCTTGTCGATGACCTGTTGGACGTGTCTCGGATAACGCTGGGCAAGGTTAAACTTCAAAAAGAGCCGGTCGAACTGGCGACGATATTGGGAAGAGCCGTCGAGACAAGCCGGCCCATCATGGACGCTCGCAGGCAGCGACTGACATTCGCTATGCCGCCAAAAGGCGTACGCGTCGAAGCCGACATCACACGATTGACCCAAGTCGTCGGTAATCTGCTCACTAATGCGGCAAAGTACACCGATGAAGGCGGAACCATCACGCTGACAACGGAGTTGCAGGAAGCCGAGGTCGCGGTTCGCGTACGCGACAATGGCATGGGCATTCCAGCCGAATTGCTGCCCAGAGTTTTCGATCTCTTTACGCAGGGTGATCGCTCGCTCGCCCGGTCGGAAGGCGGCTTGGGAATCGGCCTGACTCTGGTGCGGCGACTGGTTGAATTGCACGAGGGGAGCGTCGAAGCCTACAGCGATGGCCCCGGCAAGGGGAGTGAGTTCGTCGTGCGCTTGCCTACGCTGCGTGAACAGCGACAGCCTACTGCCAAAGAAACGCATAAGAAATTTGAAATTAAAGGCGCGCCCAGTCTGAACATCCTGGTGGTGGAAGACAATAAGGATGGCGCGGATAGCCTCGGCCTCTTACTGGAAATGATGGGGCATCAAGTCCGGATCACCTACTCGGGATCCGAAGCGATTCCGGCTGCCAAGATTCTAAAGCCGCATGTCGTGCTGCTCGACATCGGCCTGCCGGGAATGACCGGTTATGAAGTAGCCAAACAACTGCGGGAAACGCAGGAATTTGCATCTACAGCGTTGGTTGCCATGACTGGATACGGCCAGGAGGAAGATCGGCAGCGAAGTCGATCTGCGGGCTTCGACCATCATCTCGTCAAACCCGTGGCGCTGAATGTACTGACTGAACTACTGCAATCTCTTGGGCTAACGAGCCATTGATTAGAGACTGTTGGGCGGCTCGACCGAGTTCTCACAAGCACAAGACAACTATCCCCGACAGGAGTCGAACCTGTAACCTTTGCCTCCGGAGGGCAACGCTCTATCCAGTTGAGCTACGGGGACATCGACATTCGGATTATAACTGCAAGTCTGGAACTGTCCACCCTCCGCCTTCCTCTCGTTAAGTTTGGATCGCCATTCGCCGCCAATTTCCCCCAGCGGCATCCAAGTTGGTACACTTAATCTATTCGAGAACATGATCAGACAAGCGAAGTTCGGCCTCCTGCCGTCTCTTCAAGTTATTCGGTCGGAATGTAGTCGTCTTACTCTTGTGCCTCTGCGCGATGCCCTGACCGGCCTTAATTATTCTTGAAGACAAACGCCTTGTCTGAGAAAATCTTCCATCAGTAGATTTCACCTGCCTATTGCAGTTCGAGGAAACGAACGATGTCTGCTACTCGCCGTTTTCGAGTGATCGTCGGTCTCTTTTGTTTCGCCACGGCTGCGTTGCTTGGTTGGCAAGGCGCGTCAGGCAAGAATCCGATCATGATCAAGGAAGACACTGCGCCGAAAGAGAAGGATGAGCCGCGTACCGATGAATTCACATTCAAAATCGACGAGAAGCGTGCCCCGAAGATCATCGAGGCGGTGACCAAGCATTTGAAGGCGGAGCTGCCGGCCGAAGAGTGGAAAGACATCATCACCAATTTGCAGGCGTTGCTCGACGACAAGCGCGACCAACTCGTCGAATGGACGGACCCGCTCTCGAAAGATCGAAAGCCGAAGAAGGAAAGTATTCGTATCGCAGCGAATAAGTTGATCGGCCGCTTCTCGAAGCAAGGCCGCGATTTCTATCAACGCGAAATGGGACCGATCGCCGACCAAAAACTGAAGGAAGCCGGCGAGCAGGGGAATCTCCGTTTGCTCGCCGAGGTATCTCAGCAATACTTCCATACGAAAGCGGGCGCTGAGGCGACCGTGCTGCTGGGGCGTTATCACTTGGACCGCGGCCGTTATAGCTCTGCGGCCGAGACCTTCCGACGCTTCATGGAGCGCCATCAAGATGATCCCGTGCCGGTGCATGTGAATTTCATGGCCGCTCTGGCCTGGAAACGGCTGGCGATCGAAGCGGCGGTGCACAACGACAAAGATGCGAAAGAACTCTATCAGCAGTACGCAGCCAACTTTTGGGACAAGGTGAAGAAAGAACTAGGCGCAAGAAGGTGCGCTGGGGCACGAGCGGGAAGGAAGTGGCGATCGCTCAGTTGGAGACCGAATATAATCGCGAGATTGAAGTAGCTGCCGGCGCTGGGCAATCAGATTTGATCGGCCCGCGCGGCAACGCTCAGAACAATGCCCAAGGCGTCGGAGGCCGACCGTTTCTCGATCCGATCTGGCAATTCTCGATGATGCCGATGCTGGATTTGGCCGAGCGTGAAAAGAAGAGCGCTGGAATGGCCTGGATCGACCAAAATCTCAAGAAGTTTATGATGATGATTGACCAACGGCCCAATCATCCACCGCTGCCGGCTTTCTTCCCCATTGCTTCCGCCGGCCGAATCATTTTCCGCACGTACGACACCGTCTGTTGCGTGGCCACTCGCGATGACGCCAGTCAAAATCCCCCTGTAAAAGCCGGCGAACTGCTCTGGATGGCCGACTGGAGTTTTCAAGGTCTATACGCGATGGTGAGCGATGGCAGCCGGCGCAGCCAGATGGATCAGAATTGGATGCCCCCGTACATGCAGCAAGGGCCATTCGGCATCTTTTTCGAGAATGGCTTGATCGGAGCGATGTCGCACGATGGTTCGCTCGTTTATTTCGTGGATGACATTGCGGTTCCCCCGCACGCGCAGCAGCAGCAGATGTTCAACAACAATGGCCAACCGATGGCCTTCGGCAGTTCGTTCAACGACATGGTGCATCACAGCAAGCTCGTTGCAGTCAATCTTGAAACGGGCAAGCTGGTTTGGAGAGCGGGAGGACGGATTGCCAACAAGAAAGCCCCGGTGCCGGGCGAGGTCGAGAAAGAGACGTCTGAGTCGTTATTGTCGGATGCCTTCTTCCTCGGTGCTCCTTTGCCGTTGGCCGGGAAGATCTACCTCGTGATCGAAAAAGACAGAGATTTGCATCTGGTCTGCCTCGACCCGACGAAGATTGATGCAAGCACGCACCACCCGGAGCTGGTCTGGTCTCAGCCGCTCGGCAATCCACACACGCCCCTGCCGACCGATTCCCTTCGCCGGATGCAGGGGATTTCGCTCGCTTACAGCGATAATGTCCTGGTGGTCCCGACGAATGCGGGCGCCGTGCTAGGCATCGATTTATTGTCGCACAGCATCATCTGGGCACGCTCCTATCGGATGGCGAATAAGGTCGTTGATCCTAATGCAGGCGTCAACCTGGGCGGAATGGGCGGGCGACGTTTCGTCAACGGCATGCAGCAGCCAAATCCCGATCAATTTCTAAATGCCGACCGCTGGCGCACCTCGGCGCCGATCATCGCCAGCGGTAAAGTGATCTTCAGCGCTTTTGACGCGAACTCGATCATCTGCATGAACCTGCGCGACGGCGAAGTTCTCTGGGAAGCCGCGCGCAGTTCCGACGATCTCTATGTCGCAGGCGTAATCGATAACAAAGTGCTCATCGTCGGCAAAGGAATGGTCAAATTCCTGGATGTGAATAAAGGGACGCAGCTGGGCACGACGGTGACGGGAACTCCGTCCGGCGTCGGCGTTGCCAGCAACGATGTCTACTTTCTGCCGACGAAAGCGTCGCGGGACAGCCCCGAACCTGAAATCCTTTCGATCGACGTCAAGTCGATGAAAATACTCGCGCACACTCGCTCGCGAAAAAAACTGGCGGCAGGGAATCTCGTATTTTTCGATAACGCGGTTTTTTCCCAGACGGCTTTCAACGTTACCGCCTTTCCCCAATTGAACATCAAGATTGAAGAAGCAAAGAAGCGCTTGACGGCCAATGCGAACGACCCGATCGGCCTGGCCGAGATGGGCGATCTTTGGCTCGATGACGGCAAACTGCGCGAAGCGATCGATTCGTACAACAAGTGTCTTGCCAATAAGCCGAACACCGACACCAGGGCCAAGGCTCGCGAGAAGCTCTATGACGCCATCACCGAATTGCTCCAAAGCGATTTCAACGCTGGCGAAAAAATGCTCGACCAGTACAAGGAATTGTGCAACGTCGAGATTCCCGAGAACGCAGAGGGCTTAGTGAAACAGCGCTTGGCGGAAGAAGAACTTCGCCGTAAATCCACTTACTTTTGTCTCGTGGCCAAAGGGCGCGAATCACAGGGCAAATTACTGGAGGCTTTCGAAAATTACATCGCCTTTGGCACTTTGGCCGGCAACAAGGAACTCGTAAGTGTGATCGACCAGCCGAACACCTTTGCTGCCCCGCATGTTTGGGTGCGCGGGCGAATCAATCACATGCTGGATAAGGCAAAGCCCGACGAGCGTAAGCCATTGGAAGAAAAGGCCGGAAAGGAATGGGAGGCCGTCAAAGCTTCCGGCGATCTGGAAAAACTACGAGGCTTCGTACGCATATTCGGCAATCGGTTCTCTTCCGGAAACGAAGCGCGGCTGTTATTGGCGGAGAAACTAATCGCCACCGGAAATGAAGATGAGATGCGCGATGCCGAAAATATACTTCTCAGCCTGAAGGCGCTCGACGATCCAGCCTTTGCCGCCCAGGCCACCGAGACCCTTGCCAGGCTCTATATCCGCAAAGGATTACTGGATGACGCGATGGGCCTGTACGCCGAACTGAATCAATTGTTTCCCAAGGTAGTTGTCCACGACGGCAAGAGCGGCGCTGACATTTTCAACGACCTCGTCACCGACAAGCGGTTCCTTCCCTATGTGGAACCATCCAGGCAAGCATGGAGCGATGTCAAACTCAAAGCCCAGGAGATAAATGCCTTTCAAAATACGCCGCAACAACAGCAGCAATCGTTCACGATTGCCCCGGATGGCGAATCGATCCCGTTCCATAACCGGAATAAGATCATTATGGAAATGCCGCCGCAAAATCCAAACTCGAGCTGGACTTTGAAGGTAGTAGACCGGGTTACAGGCGAGGAGCGTTTCCGATTTCAGGGACTTCCTTCGCCAAACTACCTCTGGACTTACCCTCAATCAAACAACCACCGCTTTGCCCAGATTCGCGGCCACCTGATGATCTTGAATTTGAACAATAAGGTTTTTGCATTTGATCTAGCGGACAAAAAGAAACTTTGGGAATACGACCTGTTGGGCAAGGTGCCGCTGCCGATGGCGGCGCCCGTGCGAACGGAGAGCGAAGCGGATGGCGTTCGCCTCTATTACCAGGACGGTTGGACGCAGAAAGTAGGACAGGTCGGCGTCATCGAATCCGCTTATGTCTGTCTCATCACGCGCGATGGTCTCGTGGCAGTCGATCCCGCCAAAGGCACGGTGCTCTGGACCAAATCGAACGTCTCTGCCCGTGTTTCGTTGATGGGCGATGAGAACTATGTGTTTGTGTTCGAATCGAACGCCGAAGGCAACGTCACGGCCGCTCGCGCGATCCGCGCCGGCGATGGCGTCGAAGTCCAGATTCAGGACTCTTCCAAGGTGTTCTCAAACCTGGGTAAATCAAAGACCGTCGGCCGGCGCGTCTTCGTCATCGACGAGAAAGACGGCAAGAAGTATATGCGCCTTTACGATATTCTCACCGGGAAAGACGATTGGACGAAGGAAATAGCTGGTAATGCGACCATGCTCCGCTGTGAGGACCCGACAGTTGCTGGCTATGTCTCGGACAAGGGCGATCTGGCGATCTTCAACGTGAAGGATGGCAAAGAAATCTTTGCCGGCAAGCTGGATGCCAAGAAAGTCGCATCGCACATGGACAAAATCGAAAGTGCGGTGCTGCTCACGGACCGCGACCGTTTCTATGTCGTGCTGAATAAAACGCTCGATAACAACAACAATAATTATAATCCCAGCCTTACACCCGGCATTCGCACGTTGCGCGTCAACGGGCATATGTATTGTTTCGATCGCAATACCCGGAAGCGGCTCTGGTTCACCGACGAGCAATTCGACAATCAGCAAATCATTCTGGATCAGTTCCAGGACTTGCCGATTATCCTGGGCGCTCACTGGTATAACCGGATCAACAACGGCGTATTCGAAGGTAATGGATTGCGTGTCGTGGCCATCGACAAGCGCACCGGCAATGCCCTCTTCCGCAAAGAGGTAGCGCCGAACGGACCATTCCACCTGCTCAACGCCGACCCGAAAACAGGCACCATTGAATTGATTCGCACCGATATGCGAATCCGCTTCACTCCAGATGAAGCGAAAACTCCAGGCGGGCAGCCACGTTGAGCCACTGACGAGTCGTCAAAGCAGCCGAAAAGATTCAGGGGAGCCGCTGCCGTCAATGTGACTGAAGCGGGGTTCGAGATATTGACTGGGACGCTCACCGCATTGAATGTTTGCAGCAGCGAACTCGGTGTACTGTTCAGACTGCTGTAAATGCCGCCGTTTAAAGTGCTGGTCGAGTTGCCAGTTGCAAAAAGGCCGGTCAACGATGTGAAACTAACTGTCGTGGCGCCCGTCGTGAGGCCCACGGCCTCGAAGGCGTTGTCATTTAAGTCGGCGCCGTAGGCGTATTCGCCTGACCCGGGTAAATTGGTGAGCACCACATCGGCTGAAGCCGCAGCCGGGAAGATCGAAAGCAGCACCACCGCCGACACAAATATGGCGGCTCGTTCCGAATTTACAGACCCTGGCTTCGCGAAATTCGACATCATTCTGCCGGTCCCTTGTATGTTTTCGAGGGCGCCCATTCATCTTTCAACGAAGATTTGAAGCCCTTTGCCGCTTCGGGACCATAAGACATTTTTGGCTGTAGGACGGCTCACGCTGGTCGAAATCGCTAAAAAGAATTTCAACGGCCGTCAAAAGCGGCCGGCACGCTTCGCGATCGACCGCTTCCATCCTACCCTCTCCGACTCTCCAATCGACATTTGCGCGAAGCTGGGCAAACTTTGCCTGTGAGGTTTTGGTGTTTGCATCGTCATTACTGATGATGGTCCTTCCGTCTCGAATGGAGAGTCCCCGCCATGAGTCATGTTCGTTTTCTCTTTGGAATGTTCAGCGCTTTTCTGCTAGTGCTGCCTTCAGCCGTCCGGGCTGACGAGACCAAGGTTGACGTTCAGGAAACAATCCGCAAAGGTTTGGAGTGGCTATCCAAGAATCAGCATAAAACGGAAGGGCATTGGGAAGCGAACGGAAACCAATACCCCACCACAATGACGGGGATCGCCGGGATGTGCTTCCTGATGGAAGGAAGCACGATCAAAGAGGGCAAATATAGCGAAAATATTCGTCGGGCCGCCAACTGGTATTTGAAGCATTCGCAGCCGAACGGCCTGCTCGGCAATCCGAACAACCCGACTGAAACCGGCCGCTACATGTACGGCCAGGGTTTCGGCACTCTCTTTCTGGCATGCGCCTACGGCGAAGAGGACGATGAGAAGAAGCGCAAGGAACTCGAGAAGCTGTTGACGAAGTCAATCCAGTTTATTGGCAAGGCCCAGACGGAAAGAGGCGGCTGGGGCTACGTGTCTGCGGCTGACGGCGGCGGCTTCGATGAAGGCTCGGTGACCATCACCCAGTTGCAGGCGCTGCGAGCCGCCCGCAATGCAGGCATCCATGTGCCGAAAGGCATCATCGACAAATCGGTGAAATATCTGCGCGATTGCACCACGCCGCGCGGCGGCATCATCTACAGCCTGGCGCATGGCGGGCCGGTCGCCGGCGGCGAACGTCCTCCGCTAACTGCTGCTGCCGTTGCTTGCGCCTTCAGTTCGGGCAACTACAACGATGAGTACGCCAAGAAGTGGATCAAGTATTGCAAAGACAACATCCCGTTCGGCAAAGGCCGACTGGCGCACGATGAATATCAGAACTACTATTTTTCTCAGTGCGTCTTTATCCTCGGCGATGATGGCTACAAGAAGCTCTTCCCGGACGACAAGAATCCGCTGCGTTGGTCGGACTTCCGCAAAGACATGTTCGAATATCTGAAGAACAACCAGAGCCCGGATGGCAGTTGGGGCCAAGGCGGCATCGGCGCCGTGTTCACTACCTCCGTGAACTTGACCATCCTGCAACTCGAAAACGGCACGCTGCCGATTTATCAGAAATAGCAACTATCCGCTTCGCGCTTGCAACGTTCTTGCGAGCGCGAAGCCGCAAACTTTAATCCTCAACATCGAGAATACGCATGACTCCGGCAATCGATTTGGGCCAAAGCGATATCCAGGCGATGGACAAGCTGAAGACAGCTTTCAAGAACATCAAAGAGCAACTCGCTCGCGTGATTGTCGGTCAGGATCAGGTGGTTGAAGAACTGCTGATCGCCATGTTCAGCCGGGGCCACTGCATCCTGGAAGGTGTACCCGGCCTCGCAAAAACCTTGATGATTTCAACACTGGCCAAGTGCTTGTCGCTCGACTTCAGCCGCATCCAGTTCACCCCTGACTTGATGCCGGCTGACATTACAGGCACGGAAGTGATTGAAGAGAATCGCTCGACCGGCTCGCGCGAGTTCAAGTTCCTGCAAGGCCCCCTCTTTGCGAACGTGGTGCTCGCCGATGAAATCAACCGTACCCCGCCAAAGACCCAAGCGGCGTTGCTCGAAGCGATGCAGGAACGCCAGACCACCGTCGGCCGGGTAAGGCACAAGTTGTCGAACCCGTTCTTCGTGCTGGCTACGCAAAACCCTATTGAGCAGGAAGGCACCTACCCTCTGCCGGAAGCCCAGCAAGATCGTTTCATGTTCAAAGTTTTCGTGAAGTATCCAAGTTTCACCGAAGAATTCGAAATCGCCCGCCGCACCACGGCGATCACTTCCGAAGATCCCACGCCTGTGCTTGGCGGCGAGCAGATTATCGAATTGCAAAACCTCGTACGTAAAGTGCCCGTGACGGATCATGTAATTCATTACACGCTCGCGCTGGTGCGGCAGACGCGTATCAGTGAGCCGGGCACGCCGAAGTTCATCCGCGATTGGTTGTCGTGGGGGGCGGGCCCGCGAGCCGTGCAGAACTTGATCATCGGCGCCAAAGCTCGAGCGCTGCTTTATGGTCGAGCCCACGTGCAGACTGAAGACATTCAAGCGCTGGCGCTCCCAGTATTACGGCATCGCATTCTGACGAACTTCACCGCCGCCTCGGAAGGCGTCACCACCGATACCGTGGTGAAGAAACTGCTCGACGAAACGCCAAGCCGCGAAGGCGAGTTGCAGAAAGACGATCGCTTCAAGAAGATCTTCGCAAGTTGATTCTTTTGGGGGCGGACATCCCTGTCTGCCGTGTCGTTTGGCAGACAGGAATGTCTGCCCCACTTGTATTTGAGACCTTATGGCCAGTAAAGTCGATCTTGACGATCCCAAGCGATTCCTAAATCCCAAGACGATCGCCCGAGTCGCCAGCCTCGATCTGCGCACTCAGCAGATTGTGGAAGGCTACATCTCCGGCCTGCATCGTAGTCCTTTCTTCGGCCATTCGGTCGAGTTCGTGCAGCATCGCGAATACGTGCGCGGCGACGACATCCGCCATCTCGATTGGAAAGCCTGGTCGAAGACGGATAAGTTCTTCATCAAGCAGTATGAAGCGGAAACGAACACGCGGACGCAGTTGGTCGTCGATGTCAGCGAGTCGATGCACTACGGTCGGGGGCCATTGAACAAATACAATTATGCGTGCACCGCGGCCGCCTGCCTTGCCTATCTGTTGATGAAGCAACAGGATTCGTGCGGCCTGATCGCCTTTGACGACAACGTACGGCAGATGTTGCCTTCGCGGGCTAATCAGAATCATCTGGACGCCATCGTCAAGACGCTGCACGTGAGCAAGCCGAAAGAGAAGACGGACATCGGCAAGATTTTACGCCGAGTCGCGGAAGCTACTCCCCATCGCGGCATGGTGGTGCTTTTTTCGGATTTGCTGGTCGATCGCGAGCCGTTGATTAAAGGGCTGGAGATGCTTCGCCATCGCCGGCAGGATGTGATGGTGTTTCATATCCTCGACGACGACGAGCTTGGCTTTCCCTTTGCGGGAACAACGCGTTTCGAAGGCCTGGAAGACCTGCCCCACTTGCTCTGCGATCCCCGGGCGTTGCGCGATGGCTATTTGGAAGCGCTCGAAGAATACCTCGTCGAAGTGCGGCGGGGTTGCAGCAAACTCGGCATCGACTACACGCTGGTGCGAACCAGCGATTACCTCGATGCCATCCTGTCGCGATTCCTGCATCAACGCATGGCGCTGCGAGGCCCATCCAAGAGCCGAGCCCAAGGGTAGTCGAGCCGCTTAAGGCCCAGCGAATAAGAGAACCTGTCAATGCTCGCGAGCTTCGTCTTTCTTAGCCCGTTCACCATGATCGTCGGCGGCGCCCTCATCGCCTCGCCGATCATTATCCATTTGATCAACCGGATGCGCTTCAAGCGCGTTCGCTGGGCGGCGATGGAGTTTCTGCTCAAGGCTCAGAAGCGCAGCCGTAAGAAGATGATCATCGAGCAGTTGATCCTGCTCTTGTTGCGTATTCTACTCGTGTTGTTGTTACGCGCTGTTGCTTTCAAGGTTAATCGAACAGAAGCCGGCGCCGCCTCCGGATGCCGACCTGCAGTCGAAGGAACCGCCGGTCGTCACCAAGCACGTCATCATCCTCGACGATTCGGCCAGCATGGCGGACGGCTCGAAGCAGGAAGAAGGAGCGGAGCGCGGCCAGATCATTTACGCGTACGCCCGCGCTCGTAAGGCGATTAACGATTACATCGTCGGCATCGTTGCGGCCGACAACAAGCCCCACGAGTTCGTCATCATCAAGATGTCGAATCCCGACAAGTTCCGCGACTTCGAACTGCTCACGTCTTCATCGCGCTTGGAGATTGAGAAGTATCTGAAAGAAGAGTACACCGCGCAGCCGTTTCACTACGACATGCTGCCTTCGCTGAAAAAATCAAAGGATCTTTTCGACGAACTGTCGAAGGACAACTTGATTCTGCACATCGTCAGCGATTTCCGCGCTTCGGATTGGAATAATGCGACGCGCAATGCGCTCGGAAAATTTTTCGAACACTTTGAGAAGGCGAAAGTACAGGTGAAACTGCACGATGTCGCCGCCCCGAAGCGGGAAGGCGATAAGGTCGTGTCCAATGAGAACCTCGCCATCGTCGACTTTCGGGCCGAGAGTTCGGTAGTTGTGAAAGACAACCCGATCGAATTCACGGTCACCGTCGCCAATCACGGCAACAGCGATAGGCAGAACGTGGCCGTCAAGCTAAAAGTGAACAACAAAGAAGAACTTCGCGGCACCGTCAATTTTCTGCTAATCCCCGCCAACGACACAGCGACCGGGCGAGTGACCTTTTCGCTCAACCGGACCGCGCCCAAAGACAATAATTCCACTCGCGGCGAGAACGCCCGGTTCGATGGCTTCAACCTGGTCAGTGCTCAGTTCGATGAAAATCATCGCGATGGGTTGGCGGGCGACGACCTTCGCTACACCGTAGTCGAAGTTCGCGACAGCATTTCCATGCTGATCGTGGATAACAAGATCCAGGATCGCGGAACCAAGAATGCCGAGTCGTTCTATCTCTGGAAACTCTTCACCGAGACGCTCAAAGGCTTCGACATTGAAGTGAAGACGGCTGCTGAGATGGAGAAGCTGAATCTGTCACGCTATTCGGCTGTCGTGCTTTGCGACATCCCAACCTTGTCGCCGGTGGGTGTCCAGAAACTCGAGTCCTTCCTGAATGCCGGGGGCGGCGTCGGTTTCTTCATGGGTTCCTCCATCCGCGATCCGAAATTTTACAACGAGCAGCTTTGGAAAGAAGGCAAAGGGATGTTTCCCGCGCCGCTTAAAGAGATCGCCAATAAGAACGCCACAAACGAGCAGTTGAATCAGATCATGCAGGAGCAGGAGAATTCCTTCTACGCGAAATTGCTCGTCCGCAAAGAGATGCGACGGCACCCTGCTCTGGAAAAACTCTATGCCGACTCGCGCAATCAGTCGTTCAACGATTTGCAGTACGAGCGGACGTTCAACATCGTCGCATTTGCTCGCTACTATCTCGTCGATCGGCCGAAATGGAAGCCGGGCGACGACGTGCAGACGCTGCTCTATCTGCCGAGCAATCGCTCCGTGGCTGATTTCGAACGCCGGACAAAGGATCTATTGCGCCGGCTGCGCGAAGCGATCGACGCCGATTTGCAATTGAGCCTATTGCAGCAACAGCTGGGCCAGGCCAAAGACGACGCCCAAAAGCGGGTGCTGCAACAGAAGATCGAGAAGCTCCCCACCGAGATGGAGAAGTTCAACAAGTTCAAAAAGAGCGTGAAGGAATACAGCGACGCGATCAGCAATGTCGTCGGCAAGTACGACAACCCGCTGCACAAATTGGTGTTTGAAGTGGCGGGTCTGATTCCCGACCCGGCCGACACCAAGAACAGCGACCCGCTGATGCTCGAATTCTGGCAGGCGCCGAGCTGCAGGATCTGAAACAGGAATTTCTGCAACTGTTGGACGACCTGAAGTACGGCGACCCATTCTACATCGCCAAGCAGTATCGCCGTGGGCGCGTGCTGGCCTTCATGGGCGCTGCCGGCGCCAGCGGGCCCGAAGGCGATTATTGGGGGCCGCTTAATCGCCAGGGACGTATCTATTTCCCGCCTTTGATGAAGGATAGTTTGCAGCGCTATCTATGCTCGACGAGCACCGAGTTGTCGCTGCCGCTGGGCAAGCCTTTTGACTTCGATCTCGAAGCCGCCGCGTACGATCCGATCATCAAGATTCGTTCGTTGGCGAACAACGACCGACCGGCTGCGGAAGAAGACAACGTCAAAATCACCGATCTCGGCCTGGCGAAGGACATCGTCACCGCTGATCCGTTGCTCACCTGGAAATTCCCCGGCGGTATGAAAGCAGGAGCCTACCTGTTCGAATTCTCACCAAAAGCGAGCCCCGATTTGGCGAAGAAGGACAATCGACCCGACTTGCGGGCGCTTGCTTATAATTTCGATACGAGCATTGAAAGCAACTTGCTGCGAGCACGCACGGACGATCTGCTCACGATCGCCAAAGTCGAGAAAATCGAGACGATGGACGAGAGCGCTCCGCCCGTGGCAGTGGCCAAGGAATCGGTGAAGAGGTCGGAGTACGAAGGGGATCTCGGCTGGTCCAAATCGCCCTGGCTCTTTTTGGGGATGTTGATCGTCTTGATTCTGGAGCAGGCTTGGGCAGTGCGTTTGAGCTTCCACGTCCGCGAAGGGAGCGGGCCGAATATCCCGCGCTCGCTGTTACGCGGCCCAATTACTGGCTGATGCAACTGGAAGCCGCAAGCGACGACCCGTTTACGAACGATTGCAAAGGTTGACCGATATGGACGAGCGAGAGCCGGATTTGATTATCGTCGAGCGCTACTATAAGCGCCTTACCGACTCGTTGCAAGTGTCGGACAAAGTCTACGATGGCACCACTTGGTGGCTCATTCTTATTCCGGTATTAGCCATCGGCGCGATCTTCATTACGTGGATGTATGCCAAAGATTCGAAGAGCATTCGCTGGTATTTTTCCGTGCCGCTGGCACTAATGCGGGCCACCGTTTACGGCCTGCTCGCTTATATGTTCCTGCTGCCGACTATCAAAGAGACGCGCATCTGGAAGCCGGCCGAGCCGCCCACTCTGATGAAAGAATCTCGCGTCGTTGTTCTCTTCGACATTTCGGACAGCATGGCGAAAATCAGCGATGACTCCAGCAGTCAGGCCAAACGCCGTACGCGTTTACAAAAGGTCATTGAATACGTCAGCGATGAACACCTCGCCTTCATGAAGAAACTGCTGGAAAACAATCCGGTTTACGTTTATCGCTTCGGCACCCGGCTCGACAACGAGGTGAACTCCTTCAAGCAGAACAAGGCATTGGACGACAACGGCCAAGAGAAGGCCGAGATGCGGCCTTTCGTCATGCGCCGCGTGAAAGACAAGCCGGGCATGGAAGAGCAGACGCTGCTCACTCGTTGGAACGAACAAGATTGGAAGAACTTCTCCGAGTACACCGATTTCCGCAGTTGGACCGTTCGCGGGCTGAGCGATAAAGGGCGTGAGGCGATCGAAAAAGAGTTCCCCGACATCACCGGCGACGATGGCAAGAGCGCCGGCTTCGGCATCGATTGGGCTCAAGGCGTTCTCGCTGCCATGAAGGGAGGCGAAACCCTGATGAGCCGGCTGAAACTCTCCGAAGAAGACGCCACCGTGTTCCGCGGCAATGTCAACAGCATGGACAGTCGGCTCAGCATTGCCCGCACCATTACCCAAGGGACGAACGTCACCGAATCAGTGCAGGCCGTCTACGAAGCGGAGAAAGACAACAAGCTCGAAGGCATCATCGTCTTCAGCGATGGTCGTAGCAACATCGGCGTCGATTCACGCCTCCGCGCCGGTAAGGAAGAAGTCAAAATCAGCCCGTTGATGGACGATCTGCACCGCTCGGCCAAGAAAGATGGCGTGGTCATCATCGTCGTCGGCGTGGGCGAACATCGCGTTGTTAAAGGTGTTCGCATTACGGATCTACAAACGCCGGATCAATCGCCGCCCGACGACGCCTTCAAAGTAATAGTCGAAATCGATGGCGAGAACCTACCGGGCGAAGCCATCGACGTCTTCCTCGAACTGACGCCGCCACAGACCGAAGTGCCCATTGTCCTACCGGGCAAGGTTACCTTCGACCGGAGCGAGCCGCCGCATGGCCAGTTCGAATGGACGATCAACCCGCCCGACATCAACAAGCTGCTTCCGGAAGATCTGCATGCGCGTATTACCAACCCGAAAGAGATGATAAACGGCGTCTGGAAGGCACGAGCCTTTACGGCCAAGCTCAACGACGAAGGCAAGCCGATCGGCGCGGAGAAGATTTACAGCGAAGTGATGCCGATCAAGGTCGAGCAGAAATCCGTCCGCATTCTCTTGATGGGTTCGGTGGCGAATCGTGACTTCCAGTTCTTGCTGACGCAGCTGATTCGCGATAAAGCCGAAGTGAGCGTCGTGCTGCAAAATGACGCCGGCCAATTTCTCGATGGCAAGAGCATCTCGTTCCTGGACGATAAATTCCGCCATCTGACGCGCTTTCCCGACCGATTGAACATTGAAGAGGATCCGACGGAGACGCCCGAAACCAAGTGGATGAACCTGTCACGCTACGATGCCATTATCGCTTTCGATCCCGATTGGTCGCTCATCACGGAAGAGCAGGCGGCCAACATTCAGAAATGGGTCGATCTGCAAGCCGGCGGCCTGTTGCACATCGGCGGACCCGTCAACACGAAGAAGCTCACCTGGTCGGACAATACCGCCAAGTTGCAGCCTTTGCTTGAAATCTTCCCGGTGATCCTCGGCGATTACGATCTGAAGATGGCTAATCGCGATCGCAATAAGCCGCGCCGATTGGAGTTCCCCGGCGCTTCACCGGAGATGGAGTTTCTCCGCCTCGACGACGATGAGCCGGACAACACCATCTCCGGTTGGGAAACTTTCTTCACCGGTAAAAAAACGCGCGAGGCGGGCGCGGGGGTGGAACTGAAGCGCGGCTTCTTCGACTATTATCCGGTTAAGGATGTCAAAGCAGGCGCTACCGTGGTCGCACGCTACATCGAACCGTTGGCGAGCGACAATACCTTCGATCACAAAGACCCTCCTTATATCGTCGCCTATAAGTACGGCCAGGGCTGGACCGCCTTCCTCGGCTCGTCCGAGATCTGGCGCTTTCGCCAGGCGAAAGACGTTTACTTCGAACGCTTCTGGGTCAAGATGTCCCGCTTCCTCGCATCGGGCAGCCGTAAAAAGCAGAACCGCCGAGGCCGTATTTTGATGTCAAAGACGTTTTCAACCGGCGACTATTTACGGCTTGTCGTTCACGAACTCGATGCCAATCTGAAAGGCCTTCCTGACTCGGCTAATCCCGTAGTTACCGTTCGTCCGGTCGAACTGCTGAAGGAGGCTGGATGGGAGGGAATGAAGAAAAAAGATTCGCCGGCAGGAAAAAAAGATGGCGAATCGACGCCGATGGAGGGCGGCTTCAAGAGCGAAGAGGAGTATCTGAAATCGTTGACGCGCGAACTCAAACTAAGTCCGCGTACGGGTCCCGGCGCTAAGAAGGACGAAGGGTATTTCCAGTTACAAAAGATGCTCACGGCCAAGGATTTTCCGCCGGGAATCTGGCACGTCGATGCCAAGATCCCCAACAGCAGCGAATCGCTTTCGGAAAAGTTCATCATCCGGAAAGCTCAGCCGGCGGAACTGACCGATACCAAGCCCGATCTTTTGTCGCTAGCTGCGATCGCTTCTGAAGTTTCGGAGATCAATGAACGTTTGCAACTAAAGAAGCCCGAAGTTCTCGAAAAACTCAAAGCGCGGTCGTTCTCATCGCCCAGCATTGCCGGACAGCGCCTGGCCTATAAGTTCGATGATCGCCAGTCGCTTGAACTGATTCCCGAAGTGATGCGTTATAACTCGGAGCAGATCACCAATCCGCAAACCGAACCGGAGATTCAAAAGGTCCGCATTGAGCCAAGCTGGTTCAACGGCCCGGAACTGCCCGAGTGGATGACGCGCTGGTTCGACAAGTCGAACGGGGAATCGCAGAAATCGCATTCCGTCGCTTTGTGGATGCTCGTCTGCATCGCGTTGTTGTCGCTCGAATGGCTGACGCGAAAGTTGTTGAAGTTGGCATGATGAAGGTAGCCTAATCGTCTCGTTTGGCCGCCCACGCCCTTCAAGGTTATTCCGTTTACGGTGGAAGATCATGGCCGATAACGTCAAGCATCACGAGTCGATCGACCTTCGCGCCTATCATCCGCTCGCACGGTTGCGGCGGATCATCCGCGCCTACGTTGTCGTTGAAGGCCTCTTGCTCGCCCTCATCCTCGGTTGCCTTTGGTTTTGGCTCTCCACCGCGCTCGATTTCGGCGTGCAATACTTCTTCGACATCGATCTGCTCGACCGCGCCCGACCCGTCCGAACCGTAATGCTGGTCGTATTCGGCCTGGGCATGGTTGCCATCCTGTTCTGGTATGTCGTCCGGCGATGGTTTCGCGATTTCAGTCCGCCATCGCTGGCGCTGGTTCTGGAGAAGCGCTTCCCCGATTTGCTCGGCGATCGCTTGATCACGGCCGTCGAACTGGCTGATCTGAAGAAGGCGGAAAGCCAGGGCTATTCGGTTGAAATGATCGTCAAGACGATGAAGGACGCCAAGGAACGCGTCGATCAAGTTCCCGTGCGGACGGTCTTCAATTGGCGCCGGCTCGGCCTGATGGCTTGGACGCTTCTTGGCGCGAGCGTATTTTTGTTGGTTTTGACTTACCCTTTGAGCGTGTTGATCTCCCTGGTGGACATGCCGCGCGGCGCGAGCTTTGGCGGATGCTCGCCCTGAACGGCGTTCTCGTGGTTGCGCTGGCCGTCATATTCGCTCTGCCTTGTTTGCTCGCGCTGCGCCGCCGCAATACTCCTCGCTTCGTCGGCATTCTGTTGGGCGTCACGGCCCTTTGCGCCATCGGCGCGGGCGTTGGCTACAGCTTTGCCTTCAACCGCGTCAACAACTTGAAGATGCACGAATACTCGTGGCGGCTCAACCATGTAGCCGACATCGCCGTCGATCGCAATTTCCGCTTCAAGGAAACGCATTGGCCGAAGGATGAATACTTTGCCGATTGGCTCGATTTTCCCGTCGAAGAAAAGCGCATCCAGGTCAACAAGACGATCAACGCTCGCGCTTACTTTGCAACATTTATCGTCGCTGACGAAAGTTCACCGCGACGCTGGCGGCCACTACAGTGTTCCGACTTGCCCAATGTGCTTGAAGCGGACAAGATCCCGGAACTCCCGTTGGATCGCATCCAGGCTTACGTGGTCGGCATGACCGCCGGCGACGAACGCTCGCCGGTCGGCTACGACAAGAAATCGCTCAAACTACCCAAACGCGATGACATCCCGGTCGATCTTGCCCTCGCGGTCCTTGGCGACCTCACCTCGCCGCTGGCGGCCTTCAGCGACAGTGAACGCGAAGCGTTTGTAAAGCTGGAAAAAAACCTGGATGCCAAAGCCAGAGATGTTCGGCTTGGCGGCCGGCTGATTCGCCGGATTGACGCTCCCGGCAGCTTGTCGCTCAGTTACGAAAAAGCAGAGACCAAACAGAAAGGCAAAGCAGCGCTCGCGGTATTGGACCATCGACGTAATGTTTATGCGCTTGAGCAACCCGTGCAACTGAATGAGAAAGTTCACCTTTATGCCGAAGGGGATCTTCACGGCAAAGTCGTGCGGACGCCGACGAAAGTCGTTGAAATGGTGCGAGCGCCCAAAGTGGAAACGCTCGCCTATCAGGAATTCCGCCCTGCCTATTACTATTATCTGCCGCCGACTGGGCCGCGTGCCGACACGATCGATCAACGCCGTCGGCTCTTTCGCGATCTGCGTCAGGCTTTGCCCGAAATGCGCTCGCAACGGCCGCCCGAATCGTTCACCATTCCCGACATGGCCCTCGGCAGCGAACTCTTGATCACTGCCACCGCGGATAAAACATTGCAGGAAGTGACGCTCACACCCCGCAGCGTCGAGTTCCCAGGCAGCGCTGTGAAAGAAGATGTTCTTAGCGTGCCGTTGGCCATCAGCGCCGACGGCAGATCCTTTTCCATCCCCTTCGTGGCAGAGGGACGCCCCCTGCGCGATTGGGCAACCACCGCCTGGTTCGGTTCGTTGCCCCTACGCCCGAATCATTTTATCGCGATCAATGGCTGGCCGCGCTGCCGGTTGCGCCAAGCCGTGCCATTGCTACGGAAACCAATCCGAGTTTCCCGCTCGTCAATCGCACGATGACTTTCGACGTGCTGATGAAGGACATGGACAACATGACTTCCAGCCGAAGCTTTACCGTTCGGCCACTCGACGATAAGCCGCCGAGTGTCAGCCTTTACGTCGACGTCATTCGCCAAGTGCAGGCAAACGACCGCACGGTGCTGCTCTGCACGGCCAAAGCGGAGATTCCGTTTACCAAAGAGAGCGTCGTCACCGACGACAACGGCTTGCACAAAGTCGAATTCACTTACGAGTATCTCCCGCTGGCGAACTCAACGCTGGTTGGCGTGCGCGCCGAGCTAGCCGCCTGGCTATGGGCGAGCACGCCGATCATGCCGACCATTGGCGACTTTCTCTATCGTCGTGAAGTCCTCCTGCGCACCATGTCCACCAGCAAAGGCCCGGAGCCGATCAAGGGAAGCGTGCCGTTGGAAGCGTTCGCGCTCGCCCAAAGCCGTAATGCCGAAGGCGGAGTGCTTTCTGTCGATCAACTTCGCGATAAACTGAGCAAGCCGCTGCCCCAAGGCTATACGTCGCCGGTGCTGAATCGGCTGGAATTCAGCGACGAAGGCAAGCAACTGACCTTCGATTTGCGTGATCGCCTACCCCGGTTGGCAAGCAAAGACGCATCAGGCGTCGAGACAGCCTACGAACTGATCCTCAACGTTCGCGCAACCGATTCCAATGTGGTCTCCTTGCTGGATCGCACTTCGGAGAACAAGGAGGCGCCGCTCGTTTTCCGCATCGTTTCGGAAGATGAGTTGAAAGGCTACATCATGAAGGAAGAGGCCGATCTGGTGCGCCGTTTTGAAGAGATGATCCGCAAGCTCGAAGCAAACGACCGTATCTTGGACGGCGTGGCTGACCGCACGAAATCGACCGCCAAGACCACGGAAAAGCTTTCTCCCTTGACCGCAATCAGCGAGCAGACGCGCGTCGATGGCATTGCCGAAATTGTCACCAAATCAAAAGAATTGACGGCCGACATCCAGGTGGCCTACGCCCGCATTCAGCGCGAGTACGAGGTAAACCGCTTCGTCTCCACACTCACCAACGGTCTTAGCAACGACATCATTAATCCTTTGAAAGCCGTCCAATTGAAGGAGTTCCCCGAGGCGGAACTCGAGTTGAACAAGTTCCATGCGGTGCTCACCGAAGGCAGGCCTGAGACCGCTGAGCCGCAGAGCGAACTCACCAGCGTCAAGATGAAGGCGCTGGTGAAGGCCCTGAACGACATCCGCGCCCGCATGGGCATCGCCTTCGGCCTTGGCGATGCGGTTCAAGGCATCGAACGGATCTACAACGGCCAGAATAAATTGAGCAAACAAGATCTGGCGCGACTGCACGATGAGTTGGTCGACAGACTTCTCGCACTGCGCATTGCCCCAATCGATGCGGTCACTATTGATGCCGAGAAGACGGCGAAAGTGATAGTCAAATTGCAAATGCCGTTAACCCTGACGAGCAATCCGTTCCTACGATTCGAATTGCCCAAAGACAGCGGCTTGAAAGTAGAGCCGGCCGAGATCCCATTGGCCGATGATGCCAAAGAAGCGACCTTTGCAATCGTCGCCGGCAGCAAGAAGGGGAGCTATTCAATTAACATCATGCCTTCCCAAGGCAAGCCGGTCGAGCTGCGGGTGATTGTGAAGTAGAGTGCCTGGAGTCGAATCATTTCTGTTGCGCCTGCCTTTACAGTGTGGAGCGCGCCTACGCTAGTGTAACGCGGTTCGCCAGGGCGAGCCGAGCAGTTGTATCGGCGGATTTTGGCGAGCCGGGAGCGTGAGCGACCGGAGTTGCAACTTACATAACTCAATGCGCATTTCTCCGGTCGCTCACGCTCTCGGCTCGCCAAAACTACCTTTCGTTAGCGGCTTCAAACACCGCAAATTGACCTAGCCGCGCGACCCCGGCTTTGTTATTCGACAATCTTTATTGCGCGGAATCTAGGTACGAGCGATCGGTTCAATGGTATGACGAAGCCGCCGTTGCCAAGTTACGACAAAGCATGCTCGCCAATCTATCTGTGCTTACTTTCCCAGCACGGATGGTGGTTCGCCGTCTTACTCGGTCTCGGCCTGCGCACTCTGCATTTCCTACGCGTTCCAAGTGTTTGGCACGACGAGGCGGCCTTGCTCGTCAACGTGATCAATCTTCCGTTCGGTCACATTTTTGGTTCGCTTGCCTTCCATGAAGCTGCGCCGCCGCTCTTTCTATTGCTGGAGCAGGCGGTCTGTTTCCTCGGCGGCGATGGCATTCAGGTCCTGCGCCTGCTGCCATTTCTAGCGAGTTGCATAGCGCTCGTGTTGTTCGCACTTGTCGCCCGGCATGTCTTGCCCGGTTGGCCATCGTTCTGTGCCGTCGCACTCTTCGCGATCTCAGACCGAATGTTGTGGCATTCGGTGGAAGCGAAGCCCTATACGGTCGATGTCCTCGTCGCCGTTTTGGCTATCTACAGTCATGTTGCTACGCGTAACTTGCCTCTAGGCCGACAGTTTCTGTTTGCCCTCCCTATCTTGCCGGCTTTGCTTTGGGTTTCGTACCCCGCCTGTTTTGTAATCGGTGCCTGGCTGCTGGCACGCTTGCCCGCCCTATGCCGTTCGCGATCAAAGGCCGATTGGCTGCTCGCTGCCGCATTAGTTTTTGCTATTGGAATATCGTTCATCGCATTGACGGTCGGCCCCGTGCGCGCTCAACGAGATGGACCGATGGAAGCCTGTTGGACGGCCGCATTTCCGGACTGGCAACACCCTTGGCAGGTGCCAGTTTGGGCGGTTCGATCGACGATTGACGTCTTCACCTATTGCCTGGCCCCGCATGGCTGGATGCTCTCGATCCTGATCGTCAGCGGTGGCTGGGCCCTTTATCGACAGCTTCCCAAAGGAAGTGAAGCCGATGCGAGTGACATGCAAAATACGATGGGCAGAGATCGAACACTGTTGACGGTCATGGTGGCACCCTTGGCGCTCGCCCTGCTCGCCTCATTCCTGGGAAAGTATCCTTATTGCGGCATGCGCGTCCTCGTCTTCATGACGCCTGCGATTTGCTTATTGACGGCCGCTGGCATTCGGCCGGTGAATAATTGGCTACGCCGGCGTCACTGGATGGCGGTCGCCATTACCTGCGGCGTGTTGGCCGTGCCGTTTGGACATACGATTTACCGGCTGCAAAATCCCTGGCAGCGGGCGGACACCGCCGGTTGCGCCCGATACGTCACTGATCATTGGCAAGACAACGACGCGGTCTGCTTCAATTTCTGGGAAGGTGAGTACTACTTCCGCTCGCAATCAAGCCGCTGGTTTCGATTCGGTCAACCAATGGCCGTTCCTCCCGCGCCCTCTGGTATGTCGCAGTCGCCGGCACGCCGGAACTTCGCGAGTCGGTCTTGAGCCGGGTTCCGACAGGCTGGCGCTTGGTCGAACGGCGTGACTATAAAGGGGGCGCCGTCACTCTCTATCTTCCAGAGGACGACCGCTTCGTCTCGACTTCTCCCTTCTCTCCCGTACCCTAAAAGCAACGATATATTTTCAAGTCCGTATAGGAGTTCGATCATGGGCAATCCCGCCGGCGATAAGAAAAAGTTGCGCGCAAGCGCCGTAAGAAGCTGACCATTCGCATCGATGAAAAGAAACAGCCGGTCGCAAAACCGGGATGATATTTGTCACTGAGCTTTCCGCTGCGCTCGATTTCTGATGTTGAACCTACAACCATGAAACTTGATCTGCTTCCCGATGATGACGTCGATTCATTCGACTTCGTTCCGTGGATCAACTGCCTGTTCCTGCTGATGTTTTTTTTGATGACCATATCCTCCGGTTTCTTAGCGGAGGCGGAAGGGCATCGGGTCACTTTGCCCACCGCGGAGACGGTGCAACTTATTGCGCGCGATGATGCCGACATGGTAACCTACGCGGCCAACGATCAACTCTGGTGGCAAACGTCCGCAGGCGAGTCGGCTCTCGATTCGCTGGCTGATCTTGAAGTGAAGGTTCGCGAGCGATCAGAACCAAATCGGCCCGTGATCGTTCGTTGCGATCGCCGCTGCACTTACGAGCAATACACGAGGCTGAAGAACGCGTTACTGAACGCGGGAGTGACGACCATTTTTGAAGAGATGGGAAGTCGGCCATCGGCCGATCCGCCGAAATGATGATTGAAGCAAGCTGCGGAAAAGGAATTCTGTATGAACGTCATCGTCTTCACGCCTTGCTTAGTGCAGGGCGATGCCGTCAGCAACGATGTGCTCTCGATGGTCGATGCGCTCAACCGCGCCGGGCATAACGCGCGGGCTGCCGCGCCTACCATCAAGAACGGCATCGACGCCCTGCCTTTCGAACGGATCGCGTCTTTTTTGCAGTCGCCCAATGACGCCTTGATCTACCATCATTCCATCGGCATGGAAGAAGGTATCCAGCTTTACGAATCGCTATCCTGCTGCAAAATTGTCAAGTACCATAACATCACCCCGCCGCGGTACTACGAATCGTTCAATAAGGAAGTCGAGCGAATCTGTCGTCTGGGCCTCGAACAAACCTCGCGACTATTGCCGGATTGCGCCGCTTTCTGGGTCGATTCGCCTTTCAATGGCCGGGAGATGCAGGAGCAACATCCCGAGCAACCGTTCGAAGTGCTCCCACCGTATAACCAAGTGGATGAATTGATCAACGCCGAGCCCGATCTGACTACCGTGGCCCTTCACGACGATTGGCTGACGAACATTCTGGTCGTCGGACGCATTGTGCCCAACAAAAACAATATGCTGGCGGTCGATGCGTTTGCGGAGTATCAGAGCCGATTCGATTCGCGCAGCCGGCTGATATTCGTAGGCGATCTCGCCCAAAACAAATACTTTGATTGCTTGATTGACCATATCCGCGAGCGCCAGCTAAGCCGGCATGTGGTGATAACGGGCAAAGTTTCAACGCGCCAGTTGAAGACGCTCTTTCTCACGGCCCAGATGCTCTTGAGCACGAGCAGCCACGAAGGTTTTTGCCTGCCGCTCATTGAAGCGATGGAGCTGCGCGTGCCGATAGTCGCGGTGCCGAATGCGGCGATTCCCGACACTGCCGCCGATGCCGCCTGGTACGCAGAAGCGACACCGGGTGCTATCGCCGAAGTTATGCACCAGGTGCGCACGCTCCCGTTGCAGCGCGAAGCACGGCTGAACCGGGGCTGGCAACGGCGACAGGATTTCTACCGTAACGAAGCGATCGAACGGCGACTCCTGCAGTTGTTCCGCGAGGCTACAGAGAAGTGGGGAATGGCGAAGACATCGTTACAGTCGGTCGAGGCCAATCAACCTTCGGAATAGGGAGTCGTTGATGCCCGATCTCGTTCTTGCAATGACCGGCGCCAGTGGTTCGCCGTATGGCGTACGTTTGCTTGAGATGATGTTGCGCTGGCCGAACAGTACATCTGACGATCAGCCCGGCCGCCGTCGAGGTGATGGAAAAGGAACTCGACCGCCGGGTGAAGCTCGATGCCTTTTCGGTTGAAGACTTGCTTGGCCCGTCGTCTGTCGGGTTCGACTATTCGAGACTACGCTATTATCATTTCCGCGATTTCCAGGCCGGGATTGCCAGCGGTTCTTTCCTGACGGGCGCAATGGTCATCTGCCCCTGCAGCATGGGAACGCTGGCGGCCATTGCCCACGGCATCTCCGAAAACTTGATCCACCGCGCGGCCGACGTCCATCTGAAGGAAAAGCGGAAACTGGTCCTTGTCCCGCGCGAAACACCACTCGGCTTGATCCAGTTGCGCAATATGGTGCTAGTGGCCGAAGCGGGCGCGGTTGTGCTTCCGGCCATGCCGGCTTTTTATAATAAGCCGGCTACCATTGCAGAGATGGTGGACTTCGTGGTCGGCCGTATCTGCGATCAAATCGGAGTCGAACATCAATTGCTGAAACGATGGGGTGACGAAAAAAGCCTGAGCCACTGAACAAATCCGGTTGCCCTTCGGCCAGTTGAGCATCAGTTTACTTCACCATCTTCCTAACCGTTGCTGAGTTTCGCTAAAAACGTAACGTAAAAGCGGACGCTTTAGGCGCGTGCTGAAGCGATTGCTGTTCGTGCCGAACTCGAAAAGGAATCTATATGGCTCGTGTCGTCTTCATCCTGCTTTGCGGAGCAACGCTTTTCATCGCCACGCCGGCCATCGCTGCCGACAGCGCGGCGGCGGGAACTTGGAAATTCGATTTTGTTATCAAAGGCCAGCGAGGGCCGGTCAACCTCACATTTCTGGTGATGTTCAGTGAAGATGAAAAAGGCTGGATCGGCGATCTTCTCGGCATCTCTATACGCACGAAGAAAGAGCCGAAGATTGATAATCTAACGATCAAAGAAGACCATATAGCCTTTTCGATGAAACTGGACGAGGAGCCAATTTCGTTTGACGGTCGTCTGGCCAAAGACGGCAAAAAAGTGCGCGGCACGATCAAGTTCATCGGCAAGACCTTTTTTGTCGAGATGCTTCCGTCAAAATTGAAAAATCTTGATGATAAGTTTGCCGTGATGCGCGAAACGTTGGCTCAAGATACCAACAATCCGGAGTACTTTGAAACAGCTATCGCCGTTCTAGGCCAGGCGACCGCCAAGAAATTGAAAGTGGAAGATGTGCGCGGGATTGTTGACACGGCGACCAAAACCGCCGAATCGTATGGCCCGCGCTGGCAACGAGCCTTCCTCATTCAATTGAGTTCGACGCTGGCGGATCAAGAGGCTTTCATTCCGCTCGCGCTGGAACAGGCTCGGCAGGTGGAACGGATGCTCAAGCCGGACGACGACGCCACGACGCAGATGGAAGCCCTCGAAGCCATCGCTCATACATTCAAGAAGGCGAAGAAACTCGATGAGGCGAAACCGTTTGAGTCGCGCCTCGCCAAGTTAGAAGCCCGCGATTATGCGGACTACACGAAGAAGAACCCGCCTTTCAAACCGGAAGAGTACAAGGGCCGGACCGGCAAGAGCGATCGGGCCGTGCTTATTGAACTGTTCACCGGCGCCGATTGTCCGCCTTGCGTCGCGGCAGATTTTGCCTGCGATGCGCTTGCCGCCACATACAAGCCAACTGAAATCGTTTTGCTCGAATACCATGTCCCCGCCAATGGGCCCGACCCGTTGACGATTATCGACGGCCTGGAGCCGCAGGAGTTTTATAAGGTGAATACTGCGCCGCTGCTGTTCTTCGACGGCAAAGCTGCAACTCCACCAGCCGGCGGACCGGCCGCCGCCTCGAAAGAGAAATACAACGCCTATCGTAAATCGCTCGACGAGTTGCTCGAAAAGCCCGCCGGCGCCCGGCTGCAACTGTCGGCCGCGCAAAAAGGGGACGACATCAACATCAAAGCGACCGTCGGCGAATTAGACAATCCCGGCGAGAAGATGGTCATCCGTTTCGCGCTGGTTGAAGAGCGAGTCCGCTACGCGGGAAGTAATGGGATTCGCTATCATCATTGCGTTGTGCGTTCTCTGCCGGGCGGATCAAAGGGCGCACCTCTGACCAAGAAGGGGTCAGAACACACCGCCACGGTCAATGTGGAAAAACTTCGTGCGGAACTTGTTGCCGCCAACGACAAGATGGCGCAAGAGGATGGTACGGCCAGCACGATGAAGGCCCCCGAATTACGTAATCTTCGAGTTGTGGCCTTCGTTCAAAACGATGCAACGAGCGAGGTTCTCCAAACAGCCCAAGTGGAAATCGAAGAGAAGAAAGAATAGTGCTTTGTCTCGGAAGTCTGACGACTTCCGCTACGCGAGAAGGCTCGTCGTAGCGGAAGTCGTCAGACTTCGGGGCTGAGCACAAGTGCCCGGTCTACGCTAAATGTTCGGGCTGCAGCAACGCAAACAGGCTGTCACGACATCACAAACAGTTAGTCGAAACGGCAGCGACTTACCCGAAGATTCGGCTTGGATGACGCACTCACCACTCTGGCTTTATTTTCGACAGGATTAACAGGAATTACAGGATGACCAATTGCTTTCTATCCTGTATCTCCTGTTAATCCTGTCTGTATTGGTTCCTGAACACGCCCGCTAACCGTATGCAACTTCGCGGCGAGGCTTGCCTCGCTCAGCTCTCGTCAGTTGATGCACTAGCCATGCGAGCGGGCTCGGAAGTCTGACGACTTCCGCTACGCGAGAAAGCGCGTCGTAGCGGAAGTCGTCAGACTTCAGGGATGACCCAAGGCATGCGGGCGGGCTCGGACGTGTCACTCGATCGTCACGCAGACGCGAAATCCAACCGTATTGTTCGGAATGCCCGACAACCAGCTGCTGCGAAATCCGGGACGGCAGAGCTTGGAAGCCGACCCGAATGAGCCGCCGCGCATCACGCGCTCCCTGCCCGTCGGGGGCCCGGCGGGATCTTTGCCATTTGTTTGTTCGTAATAGTGTTCGTCGAAGTAGTCGCTGCACCACTCCCAGACATTACCGGTCATGTCGTGCAGGCCCCAGGCGTTCGATTGCAGCTTGCTGACGGGGTGGTGCGTTTCTTCGGCGTTGTCCTTGTACCAGGCAAATTCACCGACGGGTCGTGGATCGTGAAAGTAGGGAGATCGCGTTCCAGCGCGACAGGCATATTCCCATTCTGCTTCAGTCGGCAAGCGATAAACCCGGCCGGCGGCCATCTCCGCCGGCTGCTTCGAAAGTTCGTCGCAAAAGCTTTTCGCATCTTCCCAGCTAACATGTTCGACAGGCAAATTCCCATTGGCCCTCTCATCTTTCTTGGATGAAGATGGATTGGTTTTCATTAGCCTTTCGTATTGTTCCTGCGTAACCTCCGTAGCGCCAAGGAGAAAAGGCCTGCTGATTTCAACTTCATGTTGAGGCATTTCATTCGGGACGGCGATCGCTTCGGTCTCGGCGCTTCCCATTAAGAATTTGCCGGGCGGAATTACGATCAACTTCATTCCCAATGAATTCTCCACTTCAACCTTCTCACCGAGATGTCGGGCCCATGCGTCCTGATAAACGCGAGCCTGCCGGGCGTCAAAGGGTGTGTTGGCAGGCGCCGGGGTGTGCCCGGTGAATTGCCTCGCCTCTTTAGTCTTGGCCCTGCCTCTATCAGCTACGTCGCCCGGATTTTTCGAACCGTCGTTTAAATCGGAGCGGTCGCCTGTTTTGGATGCAATGATCCAAATGAAGGCGATGGCGATGCCGAAAAGCCCTGCAAAAACCATTCGCCGCGTTTTGGAGGGCGTCGCTTCCATCTGAGTTTCGGTAGCTGCCGCCAAGGGAGCATGTTCGAATTCGCGAGGCCGAATAAATGTTTGCGAAGCGAGCGATGGAGGCCGGGCAGGGCTTGCCGAGGGCGCGTCGGAGTCGTTCGACGGGAATTCGAGGGCATTAAGGGCATCGACTACTTCCTGCGCCGTTTGATAACGCCGTTCGACGCGCTTCTCGAGCAGACGCATGATCACCTGCTGCAGCCCAGCGGGGATGGCCGGATTGATGTCGCAGGGCAGAGTCGGATCGTCCACGGCCAACGACGTCAGGATCGCCATCGTGGTTGACCCGGTAAAGGGCGGCCGCCCGGTGCAGAGTCGATAGAGAATCACGCCAAGACTGAAGAGATCGCTGCGTTGATCAATGGCTTGATCGCGCGCCTGTTCTGGCGACATGTAAGCCGGCGTGCCGACGACTTCGCCTGTTCTGGTGAGTTGCGTGTCTTCGACCTCATGCCGAGCTAGGCCGAAGTCGAGAATCTTCACCCGCCCGCTCGGCGCCTCAAGCCAAATATTCGCGGGTTTGATGTCTCGATGAATAAGGCTTTGCCGGTGGGCTGCAAACAGGCCGGCAGCGATCTCTCTGGTGATGCGGACCGCCTGGCGCAACGTGACTTCGCCGTTATCCCGCAGCGATTTATCGAGCGGGAGCCCTTCCAGGTATTCGAGCGCTAAGAAAGGAACGCCGCGATCTTCACCCACCTGATGGATGGTGACAACGTGATCGTGCTTCACCTTCGCGGCTGCCCGAGCTTCGCGAAAGAATCGCTCTTTCGCGTTTTTCTCGACTACAACTTCGGGCCTCATCACCTTCAAGGCGACCGGCCGCTGCAGGGCTTCATCCTCCGCCAGAAAAACGTAGCCCATTCCGCCTTCGCCGAGCAACTTCAAAACACGATAACTTCCGAGTCGGCCGATTTCGTCGGGCGACTGCGGCGGTGCCAGAAACGCTTCGAACGTTGTCGCCGAAGGCTCGCGCTCCTCGGCCAACAAAATGATCGAGCGCTCGATATCGTCCGTTACTCGAGCCGTCTTGGGCGATGACGTGCCATCACTAGCAGTTTCGGGCATAGGTGAAAATCAACTGGCGCATGGTTTCAAATTTCAAGAACACGGGGCAAGGCCTGGCATACCGGAAGAATATCCATTTTGGCGGAGAGCGCGTCTCTGTCAACCATAAAACGGTATGTTTCGCGCAGTATGAAAAAGCGGTGAGCTTTTCAGACAATAAGAACCTTGGGTAACCGAAGAAGCCGTAAATCTTCTCAAGTTCGGTGCGACAAACGAGGGAAACGATCCTGCTTCAATTTCGAATTTTCGTTTTCAGCGTCCCTAAGCTAGTTTATCTGCTGCGCCGAGCTCAAGAATTCGACAGCTTATGCTGTAAGGCTCGACGGAGACGGTGCGCCGAGGCGCCTGGTTTCGAGCCGTTTCGCCGGTGGGATGCGATGCGAAGAGGCAGTCGCCTCCGGGAAATATTTCCCGAAGACGAAACCCGAGAAAATCGTGAGAAAACGCACGATGATAAAACGAAAACGAGTTAGCCGGGACGCGAAGGCTTTGCGAAGCGGAGCGCTCTCGGCCGGTAAACGCTCCGCTGCGCAAAGCCTCCGCGTCGCGGCTAACAATTAGTCCCTTACCCTCGTTACCAGGCGGCGTCTGGTAACGCGCGTTGTGTGCCTAGCGACGAGAATAAAGGAGTCCTTTCGCGGAGGAAAGGCGGCACTTATTTTCGCGCAGGTGCTCCCTAACGGGCGCGGCTCTGAGACGCCTTAAGGGACCCCTTCGGGAAATATTTCCCGAAGGGCGTTTCCAATTAAATCGTGGGAAAACGAGCGATGACTTTTCAAACTTCCGTAGTGCAAGCGTCTCGCTTGAAAGTTGCTCAAACGCTCGACGCTCAATCGCCCGTCATTCTGACCGTCAACCTTTTGAGAATATTTCCATAAGGTCAAACCCGAGAAAAACATAGGAAAACAAACACCTCCGATTCTAAAACCCATTAGGCGGGACGCAAAGGCTTTGCCGCTTTGCAGGGAGGGTGGGAAGGGCGAGTTCCCTTTTGCCAGAATCGATTTGCGCACACCTGTTTAGAGCAAGTCAGGCAATTCGGATTGTCCATTGGCGGAGAATGGGCTATTGTCGCGGTTCGAGAAGTTGCGGCAACGACGCACATCGGTCATGGATGAGGGGGTGCGAGGTGGCCTTTACCGTACAAGAATTGGCGACATTGGTGCACGGCGAGCTGGTTGGAGACGGCACACAGTCGATTAGCTGCGCCCGGCCGTTAAGCGATGCCCATGCCGGTGATATTACCTTTATCGAAGACGAACGGTATCTCTCGAAGTTTTATGCTTCGGGCGCGGCGGCGGCGGTCGTGTCCCTCTCCATTCCCGTCAACGGCAAGACGATGGTCCGGGTCAAAGAGCCCTTGATGGCGTTTATCGATATCGTGCAAAAGCTTCATCCAAAGCCGGTCGCTGCGTTCGAAGGCGTTCATCCGAAAGCACAGGTTCATCCATCCGTCTATTTGCCGCCCGATGTTGCAGTCGGGCCGTTTGCCGTCATCGGGGAAGGCTCAATGATCGGACGGCGGACGTATATTCATGCCGGCGTGATAGTGGGTAGTCACTGCCGTCTGGGTGAAGATGTCGTTTTGCATCCGAACGTGGTGCTATACGATGGCTGCGTCGTAGGCGACCGAGCGATCGTTCACGCCAATTCGGTGATCGGCGCCGATGGATTTGGCTACCGTCTCGTACAGGGCAAGCACGTCAAAGTGCCTCAGCTTGGAATTGTCGAAATCGCGGAAGATGTCGAAATCGGCGCTTGCACCACCATCGACCGTGCTACCTTTGGCGCCACTCGCATCGGCCAGGGAACAAAGATCGACAACCTGGTTATGGTTGGGCATAACTGCCAGATCGGACGGCATAACCTTTTCGTGAGTCAAGTCGGCATCGCCGGCTCGGTAACGACAGGCGACTATGTCGTGATGGCGGGCCAAGTCGGCATCGCCGATCATTTGCATATTGGCGACCGTTCCCTGCTCGGCGCGAAGGCGGGCGTTCATAAGGATGTGGCCGCCGATCAACGCATGCTCGGCGCGCCGGCGACCCCCGACAAAGAACAGATGCGGATCATGATGACCCTCGAAAAGTTGCCCGAAATCCGCCGCGACATCAAAAAGATCAAGCACCATCTCGGCCTCGACGACGGGGAGAAATAACTTGCTGCCCGCTCTGACTCGGCTTTTCCGAACGGAAACGATCCCTACCAACGACAGAATCGTGGAGCCGATCGGCTTGATTGCCGGCTGGGGCCGTTTTCCCATTTATTTCGCCGAGAAAGCGAAACGGCTCGGCATTCCCGTTATATGTGTCGGCATCCGCGGCATGGCCGACCGCGCCAGCCTCGAACCGCTCGTGCATCGGTTTTATGTAAGCCGCATGGCTTCCCTCGGCGGCCCGATTCGATGCTTTCGTCGTGAAGGCGTTCGACGCTACATGATGGCCGGCAAGATTCTCAAAGTGAACATGTTCCGCCCGGGCCGACTAGTCACGCTTTTTCCCGACTGGCAGATGTTGCGGTTTTACTTTTGGCGTCGCCGGCGCGACAATCGGGACGACAACCTGACGCTCGGCCTGATGGATGAATTCGCCAAGCAAGGACTTATCTCGACTTCCGCCCTCGAACTCTGTCCGGAGCTTCTTGTGAAACCAGGCGTGTTGACGAAACGGAAGCCGACTCGGTCCGAAGAAAAAGACATCGCTTTCGGGTGGGAATTAGCCAAGGAAATGGGACGCCTCGACGTCGGCCAGAGCGTGATGGTGCGCGACCAGGCCATCCTCGCCGTTGAAGCGATTGAAGGGACGGATCGCGCCATTCAGCGCGCGGGCGATCTCTGTCGTTCGGGAGGCTTTACCGTCGTCAAAGTTGCCAAGCCGCAGCAAGACATGCGTTTTGACGTGCCGGCGGTCGGAGTTTCGACGATCGAGACCATGACGAAGGCCGGCGGACGCGTCCTCGCCATCGAAGCCAACAAGACGATTCTGCTCGACGAAGAGCAGACGATCGCGATGGCCAATCGGTGCGGAATTACGATCGCCGCTTTGTAGATAAGACCTTCTCTTCGGTAGAATCCGCGCATTCCGCCCAAAAAGCGGAGTCGGTTCCAGACGAAAGCGCCAGATGCTCTCTTTCAGCAGGCGCAATGTTCGGTAGAATAATTTCATCCCTATTGAGGTCTGGCGTCCGATGGTCGCCGGCGCCATCTTCCCGAAGCACTCTCCGAGCCGCTCGTCGCGTTAGGCCGGTCTATGGGCGTTATGCACTTTCAGGTACCGAGCGGGCTGTCGGCCGATCATGCCGAACAGTTGCGCCGCGCCCACGTGCTTGGCGGTTACGACCATAGCCCGGGCCGTACACGCTCGGTCCTGGCAGGAGATCGTTTAACCGTCCGCTGGGATCTCGATGAAAGCCGTAGCGTGGCGGCCGGCTGGGATGTGCCCGGCGCCGGCCGTCTAGTCGCTTCCACATCGACGTTGATGGAGCGTCCCGGTTCGTCGCCGGAGAAGGGCGTTCCCTATCGGTTGCTGGTTGAATTTGCGCGCGGAAAAGTGAATCAGGTTCGCTCCCAGGCAGCCGAATGGCGGCATAGCGGCTTCGAGGTTCGCGCCGAAATCCAGGACCATATTCGAAATGCGACTTCCGCCTTTGGCAAAGCGGTGCTCGAGACCAACAGCAGCGAAGCCGAGCGTTATTCGTTGCAAGCGTTGACCCTGGCTCATGAAGCTGCCGAAGCGCTTGTCTCCCTGCACGTCGAGCAGCAATTCTGCGCTGCGAAACAAACAACAGCAGCGGATCGATTCCTTGCTCGCGTGCCGGCTGAACGAAGTTCCTCCCGTTCCACTCGACGGTCTTTTCAAGCACTCGTTCAACACGGTTTGTTTGCCTTTGTCCTGGCGGCTTTGTGAGCCGATCGAATCCAATTACAATTGGGAAGCGACCGACCGCGTCCTCGATTGGGCTCAAGAACAGCAGCTACACGTGACGGCTGGGCCTTTGATCGATTTTTCCAAAGCGGGCGTGCCCGATTGGCTCAGGGCCTGGGACGGCGATTTGCCGAGCCTGGCCAGTTTCATGTGCGATTATCTGGAGACGGCGATCGCTCGCTATCGCAACCGGATCCGCCGTTGGCTGATCACCGCCGGGAGCAACTGTTCGCTCTCGCTGGGCTTGAGCGAAGACGACCTAATCCGTCTCACCGCGCGTCTCGCGGAGGCTGCTTGGGGGATCGATCCCAATCTCGAAGTTGTGATCGGGCTAGCGCAGCCCTGGGGGGACTATCTCACTGGCGAATACTTCAATTATTCGCCTTTTAGCTTTGCTGATACGTTGCTGCGTGCGGGGTTGCCGTTGGCTGGCTTTGAGCTGGAGTGGCACATGGGCACGTCGCCGCGAGGGAGTTTTTGCCGCGATCCGCTGGATGCTAGCCGACAGCTCGATATGTTCGCGATGCTCGGTTGTCCGCTGCAAGTCGCGTTGAGCTATCCTTCTTCGAGCGAACCGGATGCATTGGCTGACCCGACCTTGACCGTCGGATCCGCCGGATGGTGGCATGGCATCAACCCCGCTGCGCAGGCGGATTGGGCCGAAACGTATTCATCGGTGGCTTTAGCCAAGAGCTTTGTGAACGGCGTATACTGGGAACACTTCCGCGACAATATCGCGCATCGATTTCCGAATGCCGGGCTGATCGGCCCGCACGGCGGCATCAAGCCTGCCTTGGAAAAACTGCGCATCAGTGCGCGAGACGTATTTGCAAAATCATCAAGATACTTTGATAATGTAAAGATGGGTTGTCGCGGATCAGCGCTCCGCTTTCAGAACCCGACTTGCCTGCTTAACGAGCGCACATGACAGCTCCTAAATGACCGGGAACCCCCTTCGCTGTTTTTATCGAGCTTATCGCTTTCTCGAAAGAACGAGTCGCTCAGCTCTTCTTATCGGCGGCCTGTTCGCCGTCATTTGCATCGGACTTTTGAATTACCTGACCACTTGGGAAATGAGCCTTTCGGTTCTCTATTTGTTTGTGGTTGCCGGTATTGCTTATCATGCAGGGTTGGCGCCCGGCATCATCGTCGCCCTGGCGAGCGTCTCTTGCTGGACGTTGGCCGAGGGAATGACCGGCATGCCCTATACGCGCTGGTACGCCCCTTTCTGGAACAGCATCGTCCGTTTGACGACGCTCATGGCCATTGCCTTCGGCCTTTGGTTCCTCAAACGGCAAAAGCTGCGAATCGAGCGGATGGCGCACTTCGATCCGTTGACCGGCGCCATGACCCGAATTTTCTTCAACGAACTGGCCGAGATCGAACTTCGGCGAGCAACCCGTTATAAGCATCCCTTTACCGTCGCCTATATCGATATCGATGGCTTCAAGGGCGTGAACGACCGTTTTGGGCACCAGGCGGGCGACCAATTGTTGCGCCTCGTTGCTCGCACGATTGCGGACAACGTTCGATCAACTGACTGCGTTGTCCGCATGGGAGGCGATGAATTCGTCGTCTTGCTCGTCGAAACCGATTTTCACTCGGCCAAGACATGCCTCGAAAAACTGCAAAGCCAACTTTTGGAAGCCGTCAAATCAGATCATGTAAAGGTGACATTCAGCGTCGGCGCCGTCACATATGAGAGCCCGCCGGGATCGATCCAGGAAATGGTGGGGCTGGCAGACAAGCGAATGTACGCGGTGAAGAAAAGCGGGAAGAACCGGATCGAGCACGAGGTCTATCGCACGGACGCCGCTTCGCCTTCCGGCTGGGTCGAGGCCGGCGCGCTTTGACATTCTTGTTAGCCCGACGCGTCAGCAAGGACGAATTAAATGGATGCCGCCGAGTTGCAAAAAGCCGTCGCTCAAGTTCCCCGTTGGTGGCACTCCATTGATTTGGGCAATGGCATCGTCACTCCCGGCATTAAGACGCCGGCTATCCATCAACAGGAACTGGCGAGTTGGCGCTTGATGGACCTGCACGGTAAAACGGTTCTCGACGTCGGCGCCTGGGACGGCTACTATGCCTTTGAAGCCGAACGGCGCGGCGCCAAACGAGTGGTCGCGGTCGATCATTATGTCTGGTCGGTCGATTGGGCGAAGGCGATGGCTTATCGGGAACACTGCGAACGCGAAGGAACCGTGCCGCCAGGAGTGGCCCCGCGTCGCGTCTGTCTGGCAACCGGCCGCACTTCCCGGCAAGCGAGGTTTCGATCTAGCTCACGCCGCACTAGGAAGCCGTGTCGAACCGGTCGTCGCTGACTTTTTGGAACTCGATCCGCAAGCTCTCGGACAATTTGATGTCGTTTTCTTTCTCGGCGTTCTCTACCACATGCGGCATCCGCTGCTCAGTCTGCAGTGGCTCGCAGCCGTCACAGGTGAGGTGGCTATTATCGAGACGGCCGCGACCTATATACCGGGACAAGACGAGATCGCGTTATGCGAATTCTATCCCACGACCGAATTGAACGGCGATCCATCGAACTGGTGGTCTCCCAATCGCAAAGCCCTTGAATCGCTTTGCTTAGCCGCAGGTTTTCGTCGAGTCGAAATCGTCGATCCGACGCCGTTGCAAGGCGCCGAATTAAGCCGTTATCGGCTTTGTGCGCATGCTTGGAAGTGAAGGGTGTGATACAAGCGGATATACGAGCGACGACCGCTCTGCTAGAATTTCTCTATGAAAGGCAAGCGAATGAGCAGGAACGTCAAGGAACCCCCTCATTTTTACATGGGGGCTGATATTCCGATGCGCCTGGTGCGCCGCTTCGCACGACAAGTCGCCGAGAGTTTCCGGCCTCGGAAGATCATCCTTTTTGGTTCGTATGCCTATGGCACTCCCAACAACGACAGCGATGTCGATATTCTTGTGGTCATGCCTGCACGAAATAAGCTCGATCAGGCGGTGAAGATCAGTTGTCAAATCGATCCGCCTTTCGCTTTAGATATCATCGTTCGCACTCCTTACGAAATGAAATGGCGCTTAGCGGAACGGGAGTCTTTTCTCGCCGAAATTGTGACTAAAGGAAAAGTTTTGTATGAAGCGGACGACGCGTGCTTGGATGCAATAGGCCGAAGCGGGCTTCGCCGCGGCAAGCGATCTCGCCTTAAGAAGCCCGCCTGTTCATGATATCGTCTGTTTCCACTGCCAGCAGTGTGCCGAGAAATATCTCAAGGCCTTGCTTGAAGAACTAGGTTTTACCATTCCCCGCACACACAATTTGGTCGCACTTCTGGCGCTTTTGGTCCCAACTCACACGACGTTGAGGCCCCTGCGTCGAGGACTCGATATTCTCACACGGTATGCCGTCGATACGCGCTACCCGGGCGATTCGGCCAGTAAGCGCCAAGCAGGTGCGGCACTACGCTGGGCCAGTGCCGCCCGCAGCACGGCGCGTCAACTGCTTGGAGTTTCGTAATAAGAGTCGAGTTTGCGTATCTTGAGGTGGAATATCGACCGACGGGGGATATGCCGGATTATGGCTTTGGACGGGCTGCGACGATTCTCCGGAAGGCTAAGATTCGCGGCTAAAAAGGAGCGTTTTGTTTAGCCGCGAATAGTGGGCTTTCGTAGATCCGCATGCACGTGAATCATAGCCGGATGAACAGCGCATCGAGCGCGTTGAGCGCATCGTCGAGTTCGCCTGCCGCATCGACAGAACGCTTCGCGCTCACCGTGTTCGATTGAATATGGCTGGCAGCGATTCGTACTGCTTCAATTGGAGTTGGTCCCGAGCGCGGCTGGCGAGCAGGTGTCGCTTCGCTCGTGTCGTTCTTGGCGGAAGCCGTGGTGCTGAGTTGCATACTCGGCAAATCGCCGACAACTTTGGTGACCGATTGGGCCGAGGCATTTGTAATTGAGGCAATCTCACCTCCATTGATGCTCTTGACACTGCTGCTGCTAACGACGTTGACTTGCAGCGACCAGTTTACGAGCGTGCCGGACTGGGTGCGGTCAAGTTCGGTGACGACAAGCTTCCAGGTTCCGTAGGCATCCGTGTTGTGCAACGCGGCTAGGCCAGACTCAGGCCGGAACGACCCCGTGAACGGCGCAGCCGCTCGCCAGAGGGCGTTCGTCGCTGCATCGTCGAAGGTGGTGTTGACGAGGTTCGAGCCTACCCCGCCGCGATGGTTAAACAAGAGAATCTGCTGGCCGCTTGGCGAAACCAGCGTGATGTTTACCGCGCCATCTTGGGCTTGCTGAACATTTACGGAAGCTGTCAGCTTGTCGATCGTCATATGCTGGGCGATGGTGATGGTCGACGCCACTGTTTGCCGGCCTGCTACTGCCAGATTCACACTGCCGGACATAAATGATGTACTGCCTGAGGCAGGTGGCGTCGGCACCACGGGCTTGACCGGCGGTGGCGTCACCGGAGCCGGTGTTTGAGGCAAGGTTGCTTCAGCGGCGGCTACTGCTTTGCCGACATCGAGCAACCCGGTTTGCACTTTGCCGTTCAAGCTGGCGACGCGGTCTGCGGAGTTGAGCACGTCCGCAATTACCTGAGAATAAGACCATTCCGGATGGATGCTCCAAACGAGCGCTAAGGCCCCCGTCACGAACGGCGTTGCCATCGAAGTGCCACTGTAGTACGTGTAGGTGTTGTTCGGTGTAGTGCTGAGCACCGATACACCCGGAGCGGCAATGGTCACCGATTGCCCGTAATCCGAGAAAGAAGCCAAATTGTTGCTTTGATCCGTAGCGGCGACGCTGACGACGTTGCCGTGGGAATAGCTGGCCGGGTATTCGGGAGTGGTGTCGTTGTTCGAGCTGTCGTTGCCGGCCGCCGCGACGAAAATGACGCCATGGTTCTGCGCATTCTGAATAGCCGCATCCATGGCGGCATCGAAGCCTCCGCCGCCCCAACTGTTGTTGATGATCTTCGCGCCGGCGGCCACGGCAAAGTTGACGGCTTTGACGGCATCGCTCAAGTAGCCTTGGCCATCCGAGCCGAGAAACTTCAACGGCATGATCTCGACGTTCCAATCGACGCCGGCGACACCCGTTCCATTGTTGCCTTTCGCGCCGATGATTCCGGAAACGTGCGTGCCGTGCCCGTTGTCGTCGAGCGTGTTCGTTGTGTTGTTGACAAAGTTGTAGCCAGGGACGACGTTGCCGGCCAAATCGGTGTCGTTCGAATCGACGCCGGTGTCGATCACGGCAACTAAGACACGGCTGCCGCCGGTGGTGTAATTCCAAGCGCTGGGCAAGCCAATCGCATTCAGCGCCCACTGATAGCCGGTGTAAGTGTCGTTGGGTGTCATCGCCGATTTGACGATGTAATCGGGTTGAGCGAAATCCACGCCAGCGAGTTTGCTGTAATAGCTAACCGCCTCCGAGACAGAGATGCCGCCGCGAAGATGAACGTCGTAGGTGTTGTTGCCGATAGCCTGGAGATCGCTCGCCAAAGGCGAAGTTGCCGCCATATCGTTCGTCCAGCGCACCAAAATCTGGTCGCTGGCAAAGGCGCCGGCATCGATGGGCGATACGCTGGGCATCTCGCGCGCTTCAAGCTGCTCGACCTGCGGACGGAAAGAGCGCGGCATCCCGCGCAGCGCGAGCGTTGGTTCGTTTCGACATCGGCGGATCCTTCAAGTTGCGGCATCAGGGTGGTGTGAGGGAAGAGCGGCTAAATCGTTTTGTTCCATCAGTTGGGTTAAAGCTGAATGGAACGGGTCAGGCGCTTGTGGCAACTAACCGGATTAAGCCGAGGCTTCCGTCTCTGCAACAAAGGGTAAGGCGTCCGATTGGATGTGTCAAACCGCGCAAGCCGATTCTACCCAGCAAAACGGCTGTTCCAGCGGAAAATGGCGCCGGTTGTGCCAACCGGGCAAGATGTGCCGGTTCTCGGGATTGTGAGAGAGGTAGTGAGAGGTGCGCGAGGATCAGGCTAACAAAGTTGAGTGTCTTTGACGGCCGTTCACCGCCTTCAGTCTTGATGTGCCTACTGGTCGCTCGGCCTCGGCTTCGCAGCACTCATCCCTATCGCGGGAGTTGCTTGCAGACTCGTCAGCCTGGTGCTGGCGGCCGTTGCCCTGAAGACCATCAACAGCCGAGACCTGCCCCGAGGCAAGATGTCCGCCGTCGTCGGGATCTTTCTAAGCCTCCTCGGCTTCGTGATCACCGCAGTCCTGGTCATGAACGAGCAGATACTGGACTGACGCGGGGAACGAAAAAGGGGTCGGGGTCGGGAGTCATTGATCAACGACTCCCGACCCGAATGGCACTTCCAACATATTCGGCATGCGCACCTTCCACAGGTCGCTCATTTCAGCGGTGAGCAGATTCGGGAATACTGGCGGCGGCTTTTTCTGGCCACGGGAACACCTCGTGCGGCCAGAGTGAGACGACACGCAACGCTCCCAGCCCGACTGGCGCTAACAGGAAGATCAACACGTCGGTTGACGCGTTCCAGAGCGTGCGTTTCAAGGGCGAACAAAGGGGAGCGTGAGTTACCGAGGGCCAACAGCGGGGACTGTGTCAATTTCCTTCTTAATACCCTTTCACGTGCCGGCAGGCGTGGCGGGCGGAGCAAGCCGTGCCGCAGGCGGGGTCGGGGTGGCCCGAATCGTAGAGGGTAAGCGAGATGCTTCCGCGGCGCATGTTATGAGCTAATTGGACGGCAAGCCGGGCAGCGCCTTCCGGATCGAATCCGATCTTTGACTTAGGATCGAGCACGTTTCCCACATGGACCAAGAACTTTGTGTGCTTACTCGGTTCGCCGTCGACTTTGCGGTTTAGTTGAACATAAACCCCTTGTCGTACGGGGACACCCGTTGAGAGTTGTCTGGCCATGGCGTAGAGCGGCAGCTGAAGCAGCCGGCCAGTCGCAAGGCGTTTGCGAAGTTTCGTTGCGCGGTAGACGCTGCCAGTTTTGAAATCGCTAATCATTTCGATTTTACCTTCAGGACTGTCACAACTATCAATGCGATCGATCTTCCCATAAAGCATGATCGAACGGCCGGCGCCATCGGGTATGGAGACAGTAAACTCCCATTCCGCCGCAACCTGATGGAACTGGTTGGCGGCCAGGTGATCGACGACATTGAGATAGGCGTCCGTCAGGGCATTGGAGAAATCGTGCTCGAGAGTGGAATCGAACGCGGCCTGATGCTTCTCCCATTCTGCTTGGAACACTTGATCGAACAGCGGTTTCGCCTTCGCGCGATTAAACGATGGCTCCGAATTCTGTTCTTTCCATTGTTTGAAAAAATCCTCAAGAACCTGATGGACGAAAAGGCCCGTGCGCAAGGCCGTATCTTCGCGGTGCATTTCCTCCAGTCCTAAAGTTTTGGTGACAAAATGTTGGAATGGACAGGCGGCATATTTCTCAAGCGCGGTAGCACTGAAGAGCCGATCTTCCGGATAGCGCAGTTCGAGCAAGGGCAGCGCCCAAGGCTTGATTTGCAATGCCTTAGGATCTTGCCGGCTTGCGTTCCAGACCTTCCGTGCCTCGCGCATTGCCCGTAATGCAGCGACATTGTCGCTGCTGGTTTGTCCCGAAAATAACACCGCTTGCGATGGGGCGACGATCTCATTCGGCGCCGGTTTCGCTTCAAGACCGGTTTTGGCCTTGAGCCGGCGCAAGAACGGGCTTTCGATTAATTCGACGCCCTCCGCCTGCAACGCGCGGGTAAGGATCAACGTTTCGCCAGCGCTTTCGAACAGTTGGGCGAAGAGATATTGTTGTTCGAAGGAGTCACGCTGTCGCGACTCGTCCAGGCCGACATCCTCTGCGGCTGCGGGAAGCAGATCAGCGCGGTCGATCGGCACTTTGCCTTCGAGCAATCCAGTCGCGAAAAGAGCGCGAAAGCGCAGGCCGCGAATCGTCGCCGCGCGGACGATCTGCACGCCCGCATCATCTTCGGAGCCGATCTGATATTGCACCGCGCCGAGGATTAGTTGCAGTACGGCTTCGATGTCAATCTTGTTATCGCGTCCACGCGGCAGATTATCCGCTGGTGTTGTAGCGAGGTCTCTGAGAGCGTCCTTCAACTTCATAAACGCCAGCTGATCAATTTCCCATTCGCGTTGGGGAATCAGATTGCGGTCGTCCGAGCTAGTCGGACTGAGCCAACGATTGACTTCAACTGCATCGAGGAGATGGGCAATGGCTTCAGCGAATGCAGCGGGGTCATTGGCGGCGAGTTCATTCTCAAATCGGCCTACAGGCTCAAGCAACAGGCCAATCGATTCCACCAGATTCAGAAGATCTTCAGCTTGTCTTTGACGAATCTTGGGATCCGCTTTTTCTTTGTCATCAGCATCTTCGATAGCTTGCCGATACTCGGAAATAGCCTTCAACCAGCATTCGTGCCAGGCAGGCCAATTACGCCGAAGCGAGCGGCGCGGGCTGAGTTCCTCAAGCTGATCGAGGTGTTCATCGTGAGCGAGCTTGCGGCGAATGAGCGGCTGGCGCAGAAAATCGAAGAGTGCTTCATTGGGCCAGGCGTGACGAATAAGCCGGATCGCTGACAACAGCGTGCGGGCGGGCCTTGATTGCGCCAGCGGGAAGTGTTGGGCGGCGGCATTGCAAGCGATACCAGCGACGACAAGCGTTGAACGCATGGGCAGGACATCGGCCGCATCGGGAACGACGACGGCAATGTCCGCCAAGCGGCCAGCATCGCCCCAGGATCTTTTCAGCTCCTTGATTCGACAGGCAATAATGTTGCGTTCGGCCTCGGCATTCGACGCCTCGTATAGCTCCAGTAAACCGGAGCACCGAGGACAGGGTTGATTGCTGAAGAGAGTCCGACCCGTCTGCGCAATTGGGCTAGCCGCAGGACGATTATCAATGATCGGTCTCGTGATCGCCAATCGGGTGAGCATTGCCGCGACGGAGTCGTGAAAACTTGATTTCTCCGAGCTGGCAAACCAAACTCGAACTTTTGTCCGCTTCGCTAGCGCGATGATGAACGCCATCTCGATTTCAGTAAACCGATGAAATCCATCAAATAAGACCGTGTCAATTTTGGCCAAACAGCCTGCTAAGGGGCTCTTTGCATCTTCAATTTCTTCCGTGATGGATTTGATCCACTGCGGCCGGTCGGCACAGCGATCGCGCTTTAATATTTCGCCGAAGGTTCGGACGAATCCGGCATAGGGGCTCGTATCCGGAGGCAGTCGGCCGCATTCGCGCCACTCGGCGGCGATCTGGTCGAGCTGTTCAACGCGCCCGGGCGTGAGATAGGCATCAGCGCCATGTGTCTCACGCCACGCTTGGGCAATGCGCAACAAGCGGCCGGAATCGCCGAGCAAGGAGAGAAAAAATCGGGCGAAACCTGTTAGATGTTCGAGCAATCCATCGATGGTTGTTGTGCGCGGCGGTAAGGAACTCCCTTCCTTTTGTCGGATCATCTGCCGCCGCCGCCTGCTGGTCGGCACTATCCACCAACAGCGCCCAGCGCTCTCGCCGCGCATATCATTTCGCCATGCGTGCAACTTTTTCGGCAGATCATCTGGCTCGAACTGGAGGCAGGGCGTCGCGGAGATCACAGCTTCGATGGGCATGCAAACCTCGCTTTAAGACTCAACTGATTCCATCAGATTACCGAACCGGCTACTGGTGTACAAGATATTATCAGTCTACCCCTCTTGACTCTATCGCGATGGCCTCTTAGCTTAATGCGGGTTTGAGAAATAAATGGCCTGTGGCGACTGCCCCGGGTTTTTTCGTGGAAAACGTGCCATGTCCGCCACTTGTGTCGTCGGTTTGCAATGGGGTGATGAAGCGAAGGGCAAGATCGTCGATCTGCTTGGCGATTCTCACGATTTCGTGGTGCGCTACAATGGCGGCGCCAATGCCGGGCACACAATTGTCTGGGGCGATCGCACGTTCAAGCTGTCCCTGCTGCCGACAGGGATTTTGAAGCCGCATTTGCGTTCCGTCATCGGCAACGGCTTGGTCGTCTATCCACCTCGGCTCCTTGAAGAGATCGAACAACTCCAAGTCGCTGGGATCAACGTGGGCGACAACCTCGCCATCAGCGATCACTGTCACGTCATCTTCCCTTATCACATGGAAGAGGAAAAGGCGATCGAGCAAGGCGGCGGCTCGACGATCGGCACTACCGGGCGCGGCATCGGCCCTTGCTATCAGGATAAGGTGGGCCGAACGGGTGGCATTCGGATGGGCGAGTTGCTTTATCCGGAGCATCTGCGCCAGCGACTGCAGGCGATCGTGCCGCGTAAAAACCGCATCATTGCGGCCTTGTCTGTTCGTGCGGATAAGCCGAGGGAGTTCGACGCCAATCAAGTTTGCGATGAATATCTCCGGTACGCTGAACGAGCTGCGACCGCACATCACCGATACGACCAAGTTATTGCAACAAGGCTTGAAAGCTGGCAAGAAGATCATCTTTGAAGGCGCCCAGGGCAGCCTGCTTGACATCGATCATGGGACCTACCCGTTCGTTACCAGTTCCAACAGTTTGCCGGGCGGCATTTGGAACGGCAGCGGTATCACGGCCCGGCATCTGCAGAAAATCATCGGCGTTGTAAAAGCTTATACGACGCGCGTCGGCAAGGGGCCCTTCCCCACCGAACTCGACGATGGCCCGAGCGGCATCGGCGAGCGCATCCGCAAGATAGGCCGCGAATATGGCACCGTGACTGGCAGGCCGCGCCGCTGCGGCTGGTTCGACGCGGTGGCCGTGCGTTACACCGCAGCCCTCGCGGGCGTTGATGAAGTGACGGTCATGCTGCTCGATGTACTGAGCGGATTGAAAGAATTAGCCATTTGCACCGGCTACAAGCTCGATGGCGAAAAGATCGATAGCTTCCCGAGCGATGCCTTTCTGTTCAAGCGCTGCCAACCGGTTTACGAGATACTGCCCGGCTGGGATGCCGACCTCACCAAAGCCCGCAAGAAGAGCGATCTCCCGAAAGAAGCGATGCGCTACGTCGAGCGCATCAGCGAGTTGTTGGAGCTTCGCGTCTCCATCGCCTCCGTGGGTCCCGACCGGGAGCAGACGATCCATCTGTAAGGAACATTGCGGATGACGCCGATAAGTTGTTGATTCCTACAATAGCTAAGATGCAAAAACCTCTCGATCCCGCTAGCCTGCCCAAGCACATCGCCATCATCATGGATGGCAATGGTCGTTCGGCGCAAGAGCGAGGCCGAGAGCGTGTCGAAGGCCATCTTCAGGGAATGCAAACAGTCCGTACTATCGTCGAAGAGTGCAGCAAACTGAGCCTGCAACAGCTTACGCTCTATTGCTTCAGTTCCGAAAACTGGAAAAGGCCGAAGAACGAACTCGACTTTTTGATGGCGCTGCTGGAGCAGTATCTCATTGACGAGCGCGTCGAGATCATGCGCCAGAACATCCGGCTACGCATCATCGGCCGGCGCGGGATTGCCCGCCAACGTGCTGCGCGAAATGGATGAGAGCATCCGGCTTAGCAGCACGAACACCGGAATGACGCTTGCCCTGGCCATCAATTACGGCAGCCGAGCCGAGATCGTCGATGCCGTGCGAGCGATTGCCGATAAGGTGCAGGCAGGTGAATTGTCGCCCACGGCAATTGACGAGGCAACTATCACTATGCACCTCAACACGGCCGGCATGCCAGACCCGGATTTGCTCATCCGCACCGCGGGCGAGATGCGCATCTCGAATTATCTCCTCTGGCAAATCTCCTATGCCGAGATCTGGGTGACGCAGCGTTGTTGGCCGGATTTTGATTTGCCGTTGCTGCATCAGGCGTTCAGCGATTATGCCGGCCGCGTTCGCCGCTTCGGCGGCTTGGTCAATCCTTCTTGAACTAATACCTATGCTGCGCACGCGGTTATGGATGGGCACCCTGCTGATCGCCCTGGCCGGGCTGATCCTGTTCGAGGATCGCAGGCTCGCGCCCTGGTTCCCTTTTTTGTTCATAGCAACAGCTACCGCGTGTGCGCTGGCAGCGCGTGAATTGCTGCGGATGCTCGACCCAGCCTGCCGCCCTTCTGCCATCCTCTGTCAATGCACGGTGTTCGCCATGCTTGTGGCGAATTGGCAATCGCCGCTCGGGTTCGGAATTGATGTTTGGCACTTGATTCTGGCTTTGCTGGTTGCATGCGGCCTCGTCGCGTTTCTTATTGAAATCGCCAATTTTGAAGCGCCGAACCGAATCGCCGAGCGCATCGGCCTTAACTTATTGGTGGTGTTTTATCTGGGCGTACTGCCCAGCTTTTTTCTTCAACTGCGCTGGCTGCCTCACGAATCAACACTCGCGCTGGCCATGACCGTGTTCGTCCCAAAAGGCAACGACATCGGCGCCTACTTCACCGGTAAGTTCTTAACTGGAAGAATCCTGGGGCGCACCGGATGACGCCACGGCTCAGCCCGAAAAAAACCTGGCAGGGCGCCGTCGGCGGCTTATTAACTGCCTGCGCTGTAGCTTTGGCGCTTGCTCCACGAGACCAGTTCGCATATCCTTTGGGCGCTATCGGCTTCGGTTTAACAGTTGGCGTCGCGGGCATTTTCGGCGATCTCGCGGAGTCGCTCCTAAAGCGCGATCGAGAAACAAAAGACGCGTCTTCATCGGTTCCTGGTTTCGGCGGCATACTGGATGTCATTGACTCGCTGCTGTTCGCAGCCCCGGCCGCGTATCTGTGGTTTGTCTACATTCTGCCAACGATGCAGTGACCGCCAAGACGCTGCACGAAACGCTGGATCAATAAAAGTCGTCGTTCGTTTTTCCACAATTTTCCCTGGTTTAAACTTCCGGAAAGATTTCCTGGCATTCGCGTGTGCTACAGTTCATCTGCAAGCGGAAAAAATTTGTTAATCCGGTTTGCAATTGATCAACGGAGACGGTTTTCAAATCGTCGAAATTACGCTATCGCCTCAAAGTTGTAAGCTGGCCGGAATATCGGCAGGTGCCTCATGCGTGGAAGACTGAGCCTATTGGAAGGCGAAGCTCGGCCTAATGTCGTAGAGATGGCGCCCGACAAACCCGTGTCGCTCGGACGTAGCCGGGATAACACGATTGTCATCCCGACCGACGAGCATACATCTCGGCTGCATGCCAAGATTTCGTTTGAAAACGGTCGTTGGATCGTACGCGATTTCGGCCTGAACGGCACGAAGGTCAACAACGAACGAATCGACCAGGTCGCCGACCTCGATAACGGCATGGAAGTGCGCATCGGCGATGTCCGTTTCCGCTTCACCATGCCCGATCAAGCCGGTGGATCCTCTCCTTATAAGGCAATCTCAGCCGACAAACTCGAAGCAACCAGCAATCTCCCTTTGACGACGACCAAACTGCATCTCGACGAGCTCTCGACGCTCTGCCACTTCATGGCCACTGCCGTCGAATGCCAGGATCCGCAGGACTCGTTCGTCAAGCGCTTCTTACGTTGCAGAATCAGACGGGCGCATTGCCTAGTGGGCTATCTGAGTCTCGATCCGACCGACCCGATTCCAAAGATGGTACTGCCGGAGACGGCCGAGATCGATGTGCATTTGAGCCGGCTTTTGACGCGACGCATTCAACGCGAAGGCAAACCGGTCTGGCTGAGCGGCGATTCGGTCCCGACCCGGCCTGCCAGCGAAAGTCTGATCCCCTTCTACGATGCTCTCTGCCTGCCATTGCGGACAGTCGGCGAGGTGATGGGCGCTATCCACGTCTATAAGACGAGCAGCTATTTCGTTGAAAAAGATATTCGCTTTTGTGAGGCTCTCGCAGGCTATTTGGCTCATGGCCTGCACGTGCTGAAAGAACGTCGAAAGCTGGAAGCGGAGAACTCACGCCTGAGGGGTCATCTAGCTGCGGCAGACGACCTGCTTGGCGATAGCCCAGCGATGGTCAGTCTTCGCTCGCGCATTGCGCGGGCGGCTACCCAGCAGATGACGGTCCTCATCGAAGGCGAAAGCGGTGTCGGCAAAGAACTCGTGGCACTCGCGCTCCATCGCCGTAGCTCCCGCAATGGAGGACCGTTTGTCGTCGTCAATTGCGCGTGCCATCCCTTCATCGTTAATGGAAGCGGAGCTGTTTGGCTATCGCCGTGGTGCTTTCTCCGGCGCGGAGCGCGATCATCCCGGCCTGTTTCAGCAAGCGGATGAAGGAACTCTTTTTCTCGATGAAGTCGGCGAGCTCTCCGCCGACTGCCAGGCGAAACTGCTCCGAGTGATTGACGGCAAGGCGTTTCGTCCGATCGGCGCCACCAATGATGTGAAGTCGGACGTGCGCATCATCGCAGCCACGAATCGCCACCTCGAACAAGAAGTGAAAAACAATCGCTTCCGCGACGATCTTTATCAACGCTTGAAGGTGATCGAAATCACGGTACCGCCATTGCGCGAACGGCCGGAGGATATTCCCTATCTAGTGCAATATTTCCTGGACAAGCTGGCTGTTGAATGTCGTCGCACCGTCCATCTCACGCCGGCGGCGTTGAAGTTAGTGCAGGAATACCCTTGGCCTGGCAACGTCCGCCAGTTGCGTACGATGATGGAAAGCAGCGTCGCGATGAGCGATGTCGATACCATCGAAGCCGACGTTTTGAAGCGATTGCTGCATCCTGAAACTCACTTGGAACCGCCTGCGAGTTTGAAGTGGGAAGACGTCGAAAAGTGGGCGGTGGACAACGCCGCTGAAACAGACCGGCGGCAACGTCAGCCAAGCTGCCGTACTTATGGGTTTATCGCGCGATACACTCCATGCGAAAGTGAAGAAGTACGGGATTCTCAGGCCCGAGTGATAGTGCACGAAAGTCTGAAGCGCTAGCGAAGAATACACATTCTTTTCGCTGGCGCTTCAGGCTCGTGCCGCGGACAGTTGCAAACCTGAAGCGCCAGCGAAGAATGAATGAATTCTTCGCTCGCGCTTCAGGCTGGTGGCGCGAACAGTTACAAACCAGCGATGAATGCACGTTCTCTTCGCTGACGCTTCAAGCTCGTGCCAGCGATACCAAGTCTCTCTATTTCTCATCATCTTTTCATGCCCCTGCTGCTACAAAGAAGTCGGCTGGTTCAAATCGTGCCTATGGCGGGAGGCGAAATCGTGCGCTTGCTGCTGGTGGAAGACAACAAGCCGTTGGCTCGCGCCCTTCAACAGGGGTTGGAGGAAGAGGGTTTTGCCGTCGATATGGCCTTCGATGGCGAAGAAGCGGACCATAAGGCGAGCGGCACGAATTACGATGCAATCATCTTAGACTTGATGCTGCCGAAAAAAGATGGAATGACCCTGCTTACGCAATGGCGGCAGGCGGGCAACAAAACCCATGTTTTGATTCTGACTGCTCGCGGTGCTCTGGAAGACAAGGTAAAAGGACTCGACATCGGCGCGGATGATTATCTTACCAAGCCGTTCGAACTGGAGGAGTTGTTCGCCCGCCTTCGCGCTTTGATTCGGCGGCGGCATCAGACAAAGGATCCGCTCCTTCGCGTCCACGATTTGACCATCGACACTTCCGCGCGAACGGTGAAGCGCGGCGGCCATGTCATCCATCTGACGCCGCGCGAGTACGCCTTGCTGGAATTCATGGCGTTTCACCAAGGTTCGGTGGTGACGCGCACGATGATCTGGGAACACCTGTACGACGAGCACGACGAAAGCACATCGAACGTTGTGGACGTCTATATTCGTTATCTTCGCAACAAGATCGACAAGGGCTTCGAACTGCCGCTGATTATGACCAGGTGGGGCGAAGGCTACATGCTTCGGGGCGAAAATACGATGGACGATCCGAAGGCTGCTCTGCCAAGTTGATTGGAAGCGTTCCAAATATAAGAGATCAGGCTCCGTCCTTGCCACCCTCCCCCCGGCTTTGCGGGGGGAGGGCAGGGTGGGGGGAAAAGCTGCGAATGTCGCGACCGTTGTTGATGGGCAAGGGGCTCCGCCCCCACCCTGCCCTCCCCCTGCAAAGCCAGGGGGAGGGTAAGCACATGCCAAGTTGATCCATTATGAAGTCGATCCGGCGTACCCTCATTCTGAACGTCACGTTGCTGCTTGTGGTGGCGCTAGGCGCCGTCGCGGCCCTGGTTTACGAAATCACTCACGATGCCATTCAACAGAAGCAAAGCACAGCCCGCGAACTGGTGAACATGCAGTTCGCCGAGCAACGCGATGATGCGATGCTCACTCAGGCTCGGGCAATTGTGAGCGACGCCCAATCGCAGTTCGATCCCGTGAAGTTTCGGCAATACTTCGAAGCCGCTCCGCTCTTTATTTACTCGATGGCTTTCGGCGCCAACAGCCATATCACCGCGCCGATCTGGTTGGCCGAGCGCCTGCCGGGACCGCTTTCGTATCGTTTGAATCTGCTCTTGGCGACCGATATCAAGCTGAACGAATCGGAAGCGATGACGCACGGTTTCGTCCAGGTAAACAGCGATTGGGGCAACATCTGGCGACTCGAAGGCCCTTTCGGGCCCGACGATTCCATTGGATGTTGCGCAGTTTCATTCGGAAGAGCGCTTTCAATGGCTCTTTGATGAATACGAAATTACGCCCGGAAGCAAGGCTCGGAGAGTTCGCTTAAAGGCGCCGTTGATCCGGACGCGCGTCCTATCGGAGATGTCGCCGGAGAAGGCGTCGCTCGGCGTCGCTTCAGGTTTTCGCCGCGATCCCTTTCGCCCCGATCGAATCGCCGGGCCCTCCTGGTCGTACGATCCGCGTGGAACGCGTGGCCGGCCGCCCGGCGGCGGACGACCGCCCGGACCTCCCAACGTCGGTAATTACCTGCCGACGCTCTATATCCAAATCGCCTGGGATGCGACGACGAGCGACCCGGTCTTTCGCACGCTCGAGAGCAGACGCGATCAGCAGTTGCACGAACTCGAGACCGAGAATGCCAGGGCCATCACGCAACTTCGCGAACGTCTGCTTTGGATCGGGACGGCAACTTGCGCCATCGTCGTCCTCGGTGGTTGGGTGCTCATCGGCTTGGGCTTATCGCCGTTGAAGCGCCTGTCCCATGCCGTCAGCCAAGTGTCCGCGAAGGACTTCAAATTGCCGCTCGATGCGAATGAACTGCCGGTTGAAGTGTCGCCGGTGGCGGAACGATTGCAAGACACGTTACAGCAGTTGCAGGCCGCTTTTGCCCGCGAAAAGCGTGCATCGGCCGATATCTCGCACGAATTGCGCAGCGCCATTGGCCGCGCTGACGACGACGCTCGAAGTCGCTTTGCGCAAGACCCGTACCGCTGAGGACTATCGCCAAACCATTGACGACGCGAGACAAATCGCCCGACAGATGAGCAAACTCGTCGAACGAATGTTGACCCTTGCCTGGCTCGATGCCGGGGCTGACGAAGTGCGTGCTCAATCGGTCGATATTGATGCACTCGTGGACGGCTGCGCGGCCATCGGCAAACCCTTGGCCGAGGCTCAAGGGCTGGCGTTTCGCGTTGATGCGCAGAGGCCGCTGACGGCCAATACCGACCCCGACAAAGTGCGCGAAGTAGTCATGAACTTGTTGCACAACGCCATCGAATACAATCGGCCCGGCGGCCGCGTCGAGATCTCGGCACATTCTGCCCTCGATGGCGTGGTGTTGGAGATCCACGATACCGGAATCGGCATTGCCGTTGAAATGCAGGAAAAGATCTTTGAACGGTTCTATCGCGGCGATCCGTCCCGAAATGCGGCGGGCATTCATTGCGGGCTCGGTTTGGCCATCGTCAAGGAATACGTCGCCAAGCTCGGCGGCAGGCTTTCCATCGAGAGCACCCTCGGCACGGGAAGCCGTTTTCGCGTCGAATTGCCGAACGTTTAGTTGACGGATGTACCGGAATTTCACGAATGAACTCTCCTCCCAAAACCGGCGCTTCCGAAAGCCATCAGCACGAGATGGATGTCGCGGTCATGTTGCGCGTCCAGCGCGATGAAGCCGGGGCTTTCGGCGAGCTCATCAATCTTTGGTGGTCCCCGCTGTTCGGGCTCTTTTTCCGTCAGTTTCACGATCGCCAAGAAGCCGAGGATCTAGTGCAGGATGTTTTCTTGCACTCTTTCGCAATCGCAAGCGTTATCGCCCTTCAGCTAAATTTGCCACCTGGATCTATCACATCGCTCGAAATGTCGCGCGAAATGCGATCCGTACGAGAAGGCGCCGGCCGGCGGCAACGATGCCGATATTTGAAGACGCCGATGACAACTTCGTGAACTCAGGCCCGTCAGACCCGATCGACTTTCCATCGCGTTCCTTGGAACGAGCCGAGGTTGCCGATTTAGTGCGCAAGGCGGTCGCCGGACTCAAAGGCCGCCAGCGAACGGCCGTGGAACTGCAGTGTCAAGACAACAGTTACAGTGAGATTGCCGCTGAACTTCAAATGACCGCGAAGGCGGCCAAGAGTCTCTTGTACCGAGCACGCACCGAGCTACGAACTGCCTTGCTCCCATTTTCCGAAACCTTCGGCTGATTACGGTAACGTTACTTCTTCAGTTCACGCGAAATAATTTCAAGTAGCGGCGCGTCGGGATCGTCTGCGCTTAGTTCCCAGCACATCATCCCACCCAATTTCTTTTCGCGCACAAAAGCAGCTTTGTGTTTGATTGATTCGGGATCGTCGTAGCTGATGAATGTCTCACGATCCTTGCTGTAAAGCCAGGGAACTTTGGCCTCAGCGTGCCAGTGACGTTTGAAGTTATCCCGGTGTTTCGTTTTCAGGTCTTTATAGTCAAATATTCCTTCCTCCCACGTGCCCTTCGGGATGGAAGTTTTTGCCTGGAACAGGCCATCATCGACGTTCTTGACGCCCGCCCAGCCACGGCCATAGAAAGGAATGCCCATGACCAGTTTCGCTGCAGGCACCCCGGCATCCAAGTAAGTCTGGAGTGCCGCGGCGACATTGAGCTTTCGGCTCATTTCATCCGTGGCAGGGTCATCCTTGATGGCGAACAACGGGGCATTGAAATGCGTCGTCGGGTCCCAACTGCCGTGGAAGTCGTACGTCATCACGTTAAGCCAATCGAGATATGGATGAATCTTGTCGGCTTCGATATTGGCGATGTTGGTTTGACCCGCTGGCGCCGCGATGGTGAGCAAATATGATTTTTCATCTTGCTTGCCCGCCTTATCGAGTTGTTCGCGCAAATCTCTTAGCACGAGCGTGAAATTCGCTTTGTCTTCCGGCCGTTTCTTGTTGGATTCCAGGCCGCCGGCGACAGGATATTCCCAATCGATATCGATGCCGTCGAAGCCGTGCACTTGAATAAACGCAACGCACGAACGGCAGAATTTAGCTCGTGTTTTCTCACTGGCAGCCACATCGGAAAACGGGCTGGAGAGCGTCCATCCGCCGACGGAAATCAGCGTCTTTAAATGCGGACACTTCTTCTTCAATTCCTGAAGTTGTTTGTAGTTTCCCTTGAGGTCCGGGTTATTCGTCGCCGGCTTTTCCAAGGCCGCGTAAGAATCGAAGATGGCGCATTCGCCATCAACAATTTTGGCAAATGCATAGTTCAAGTGCGTCAGCTTGTCGGCTGGAACATCCTTCACGTAGTATTGGCGATCGTAGACGCCCCACTCGACGAAATAGCCAACGACCTTGGGCTCGGCTGCACTAATCGAAGAATAGGCGAACGAATCGAGCAACAGAAATAAAAGGGAAAGAGTTCGCATGAGATACTCCGGTTGTTTGAACCATCACCCGAATACGGTGAATCGCCTGCTTCAATATCTTAGGCGATTCGAGCTTTTCAACTGTCATGAGCACTTCAACCAGAGCCGCGACCGTCAGGGATCAGAGCACCGACTGTTAGGGAGTGGAAGGGCTCCCTAACGGTCGCGGCTCTGACTTGCAAACTCGTTGTTCGTTTTCCCACGATTTCCTCGGGTTTGACCTTGTGGAAATATTTCCTGAATATTAACCGATAGCCTTTATCCCTCGTTTGACGCTCCGCGTCGAACGTCTTCTTCGGCGCTCCGCGTCGTCTGCTTCTCCACCGAAAGCCAGGAAATTCGGTGAACGTCTTAATCGACGCAGAGCGTCGATTAAGACGTTCGACGCGGAGCGTCAAACGAGGTCGTTCGTTCGATTAAGACGTTCGACGCGGAGCGTCAAACGAGGTCGTTCGTTTTTCCACGATTTAATTGGAAAGTCTCTTCAGGAAATATTTCCTGAATATTAACCGATAGCCTTTATCCCTCGTTTGACGCTCCGCGTCGAACGTCTTCTTCGACGCTCCGCGTCGTCACAACCCTTGCCGCGCCTGAACGCGGACTTAGTAAATTCGACATACTAGCTTAGGCACGATGTTTTGAGAAATTTCTTTTTTTCTCTGCAGGCGAAGATAGTAAACAGCAAGATCCCGATTCGCCAGGATCGGTTGCGCGCACCCGGTTCGCCCAACCGCTGCCTCATTACATTCGCCAAACTAGCCGTCATTGCTACAACGAACAACGGACTCTTGCCCAACGACAACGGACAAAAATATCATGAAAGTCGGACTGGTCGGCTATAGCGGTTCGGGCAAAAGCACGCTGTTTCAATGGTTGACGGGCGTCGAGCCCGATCCCTCCAAGATTCAGCAAGGGCAGACGGGCATGGCCCATGTTCCGGACGAACGCCTTGCCAAGATGGCAATCAAGTTCAAGCCGAAGAAGATCAAGTATGCCGAGATCGCCTTTCTCGACACGCCCGGCCTGCTGCTGGCCGAGCGCAAGGACAACTCGCGCCGGCTGGCGATCCTGCGCGAAGCGAACGGCCTCGTCGTGGTTCTCGATGGCTTCACCGGGGCCGGATTGGCCGAGCAACTTACCAAGTTCCGCGAAGAGCTTCTCTTTGCCGATCTCGAAATCGTAATGAACCGCGTCGACCGGCTGCAATCGCAGATGAAGAAAACCAAGCCGGTGAAAGAACGCGAACTGGACGAATTGGAGTTGGCGCTGATGAAGCGCATCGTCGCCTGTCTCGAAGCCGGGCAAACGACGGTTAGCCTGGGTTTGAAGCCCGAGGGAAGAGAAGCTGATTCGCAGTTTCCAGTTGCTTACGCTGAAGCCGGAGATGGTATTCATCAATCGGAACGACAGCAACTTCAACGAAGCACCCCCGGCCGATTTAACAGCGCTCTCTACGCATATCATCGCCGCCCCGGTAAAGCTGGAGCTCGAACTCGCTGACTTGGATGCCGAGAGCCGAGCGGCCTTCATGGCGGATCTGGGATTAACCGCATCGCTGCACGATGAAGTGATTCGAGGCATCTGCTACGGGATGGGTCGAAACGTCTTCTTCACCGTGGGCGAAGACGAATGCCGATCCTGGGCCATCGATAAAGGAATGACAGCCGTCGAAGGCGCGGGGGCGATTCATACCGACCTCTCGAAAGGCTTCATCCGCGCGGAAGTGATGGGCTACGACGACTTTCTGAAAGCGAACTACGAAGAAAAGAACTGCAAAGCCGCCGGCACCTTTCGACTCGAATCGAAAGAATACATCGTCAAAGACGGCGACATCATGCACATCCGGGCGTCGGTGTAGGGGGGCGTAAGCGTGTAATCTTGTAGGGTACGTGCAGGCTTTGCGAAACCCACCCGTTTCGCCACGAAGGTGTGTTACGCGGAGCCTACACCCACCTACGAAATAAGATTGGCGAATGGCAGTATCAGTTGCCTCGGCTGCGAGTTGATCGGCACGAAACCGTGGTGTAGGTAGAATGCCTCAGCTACCTCGTCTTTGGCATCGACGAATAAGCCAAAGGCAGCCATCTCTGAGCGAATAGACCGTGCGATCGCGTCCCAAAGGAGTGCAGCGCCCAGCTTCCTGCCACGGTGCAATTGGTCGACTGCAAGACGACCCATTCGCGCGATAGGGACCGAGGGATAGCGAGGCAGGCGTTTGGCGAGCACTGCGGGTAGATCAGTCAACAGAACGCCGCCCGCCGCTAAAGTGTAATATCCGGTGATAGCCGATGTGGATTCATCGATTGCAACATAACAAGACGTAACGAGCCGGCGTATATCCTGGGTTACTTGTTTCTGAAAATAGCTGTCAAGGGGCGCGACCCCGCATGCAAATGCGGACCGGTCGTGCTTCTCGGCAAGCTGCTCGATCCGGTAGCCGTCCATCACTTCGATTTCTCGATCAGGCGCGCATGAGCCTTCTTGGCCCGCGCCAACGCCGGCTTCGGCTTTGGCGGGTTCAGCAGGCATTCAGCGAAACGGCGCTGATCCTCCACCGAAAGACGGATGACATGCGACTCTTCGATGGCTCGGTGGGCCGCATCTTGCGCGGCGACGGCTATAAAGTCGCTCACGCTGCGACCCAAAATTTCGGCCGCCCGCTTAACGACGGCCAATGCCTCTGGAGCTATACGCGTTTCGATAACGGCGGTGCGATTAGATTTTATCGGTGTCATATCTTCTCCTTCGCCAAATGTATCGCAATCCATTGGATAGGTCAACTTTGTAAACTGGAGCTGGTCGTCGCACCGCGCAAATCGAGCAAACGGCGAAATCTTCGTTGCGAAGAATTCGCCATCTTTTCGTTGACTCACAAACGCTCGCGAGATACATTCCTCTTCAGTCTGAAGAGAATCCGCGATGCGTTATGTTATGCATGCGGTGCAAGAACTTTGAGCCATGCTGACGTAGTGACGATGATGATTTATACGCATCGATCGAACTTGCGTGGCCGAGATTGACAAGGGTGAATCGGGTTAAAGTGCGCACGCCTACGGCTGGCCTGCGCCGGGTATGTTAACCAATACTTCTTCGGCGTTAGGAGCGGCCCGATTGACAAAGCAGCAGAGCAGCGAGACAGGCCTTACGCCACAGAACTAGCTCGCGGGTGCTACGCGTTCCCTGGCGGGGGCCAGGGTCGCGTAGAGCGCTTACGGTTCAAGGAGGGGTTGGAATCCGGTCAGGAGGGTATCCGTTTCTCGTGGTGGAAGGAAGGCCGGATGCTTCCCCGACCCCTGGACGCCACCGAGGACCAGCTACTCGCGCTGCTCGGGAATGCGCTCCAACAAGGCGTGTTCTCGGAGCACTTCCGGGCGCAATTGCGGCGACTGTTGGGATAGGCTACAGATGCCGCACTAGCTGCTCCGATAGACTCGGGCCGCACATCAGCTTTTTGTGATTCATCGTCGCTCGGCGGCCCCGCCTCCGGAGCTGCGTCGTTCGGCGGCGGAGGGCGTCCTGTTGTGGCAGCGTGGCACCGGCGGTACAACGTGTCGGGCATCGTTCAATGCGGCGGCCGGGTCGAGGAGTGGTGCGGCGTGCTGCGCAATGTCCTTCAGACGGACAATGTCGGCACCATCGGCCACATCACCGGCGCGGTTAGTGTGTTCGCCTCGTCCCCGGATACCGATGTAGTGTCGTGCGGATTCAAAGTCCACGAGTTCTGGCGCTGGCCCCCGGTGAGCGGCCCGACTGGCCGCTGTTCGCGGAGGCGTTGGAGTCATCCCTGACCGCCGCTGAATTGCCCTACTCGCTGGTGGTACACGGTGGCGTGCAGGTCCGCGAGTAGCCTCGACGCCGCACCAGGGGCGATAGAACAGACGGCGGGGCGTCGGCTTTCCAGATTTATAACTCACCGTGCCCCGCCGCTGCTGAGCGGCGTCATTGGCTGCTCACCAGGAATTGCAACCGATATAAGGCAAACTCTGTTAAAGTAGGATAGTAGTTATGGAGATTTCCGACAAAGGTCTTGCAGACGAACACCAACGATGGCGCGCCATCATTGGGGTTAATGATCCGTATAAGAGCCATTCGACCCTTGGCATACTGGATGAAAACCTTCCGAATGACAAAGCGCGGCTACGAAATCGCCGATGAAATCGAGGCCGCTCCCCCGAGCAAGCCAGACGCCGAATCAAGCGCTGCGGCAGAAGGCGGGGCGGGTAGGCTTCCTCCGGTTCGTAGCACCGGCGGCCCCGTCCGGTGCTAAGCTGGATCGTTCAGTCCGACCGCTTGAGCTTGGCCCTATTCGCTTATTCACCCTATCATGGCACGGTGCTCAGGCCGCGAGTTTACGTCGAAACTACGACTCCCAGTTCCTATTTCGAACTGCGGACCAAGCCCTTAATCGATTTAAGAAAGGAGTCTAACGCGTGAGCCCCGGAGATGTGATTCTGCTGCCTCGACTTCAAATCAACTAAAGCAATTCCTCAACCTCAGCGCCCTAAGCTAGTATTACCGCTCCAGGCGCCCGACAGCTTACGCTGTTCGGCTTGCCCGATTCACGACCGATACGAATGGAACATGGCGCCTGTGCAGCCTCTACCCATTGATGATGTTCTTGCGCAAGTCGTGAGCACCTTGCGCAGCAACACGTCTGTTGTGCTGCTGGCGCCGACGGGTGCAGGGAAGACGACGCGGGTGCCGCCGGCTTTGCTGGCGGCCGGCTTCGCTGAAAATGGCCGAATTATCGTGCTGGAGCCGCGACGGCTGGCCGCGCGGGCGGCGGCTCGGCGCATGGCGTTCGAGCAGGGGACGGCACTCGGCGATCGCATCGGCTATCAAGTTCGTTTTGACAACAAAAGCAGCGCCCGCACCCAGATTCTCGTCGTCACGCCCGGAATCCTGCTGCGCATGTTGCACGATGATCCCTTTCTGGAATCGACGGCAGTCATCGTCTTCGATGAATTTCACGAACGCGGCCTAGACAGCGATTTGGCTCTCGGCATGGCAAGGCTCTTGCAGCAGACGGTGCGCTCCGATTTGCGCATTGTCGTCATGTCGGCAACGATTGCCGTCCAAGAAATTTCAACCTATCTCGGCGATTGCCCGATCATCGCAAGCGAAGGCAGGCTCTTTCCTGTCGAAGTCGTTTATCGTCCCAAAGCAAACGACCAGTCTTGGCCTCTCGCAGCGGCTAACGCCGTCGCTCATCTGCTCACGCGTACGCCTGGCGATATCCTCGTCTTTCTGCCGGGCTTCGGTGAGATTCGCCAGACGGCACGCGAGCTAGAGGCATTGGCCGAACAGCACGATCTGGCCGTGCTCCCCTTGCATGGCGACCTGCCGCCCGAGCAACAGGATGCGGCCTTGCTGCCGCAGTCTCGGCGAAAGATCGTCCTGGCTACGAACGTGGCCGAGACTTCGGTCACGGTCGAAGGGGTAACGGCCGTTGTCGATACAGGCTTGGCACGGCAGCTTCTATTCGATTCGGATGTTGGCCTCGATCGCTTGCAGATCGTGCCGGTTTCGCAAGCCTCGGCCGATCAGCGTGCAGGTCGAGCAGGCAGAACGCAGGCGGGTGTTTGCGTTCGCCTGTGGAGCGAAGCGGGACATCGCTCCCGGTCTGCCCAAACCGATCCTGAGATTCGACGCGTTGATCTAGCTGGCGCGTTGCTGCAACTGTTGGCGCTGGGTGAAAAGAATGTCGAAACCTTCGGCTGGCTCGATACGCCGCGCTTGGCAAGCGTGGAACAGGCGCTGGCCTTATTGCGAATGCTAGGCGCGGTCGATGAAAGCAGGCTGACGGACCTTGCGCGCGGATGGCATTGTTGCCTGTTCACCCGCGCCTGGGCCGACTGCTGATCGAGGGGCAAGCGCTGGGTACGACGGAGCGAGCCGCATTGGCGGCAGCGCTGCTTTCCGAACGCGATCCCTTCTTGCGCGGCGGCCCGCCGCGGTTGGCGGCGATCGTCAGCGATTCCGATCTGCTCGACCGCGTTGAAGCGCTGGAAGCATTTGCACAGTCGGGGAAGTCCCAATTCGCCATTGGGGAACTTCATCGCGGAGGGGCTGAGTTTGTGCTTCGCGCTCGCGATCAGCTGCTACGACTCCTCGGTAGTGATCGCCGCCAAACTACACTAGCAGAGCCCGATGCCCTGCTGCGGGCGCTGCTGGCGGCTTATCCCGATCGCTTGGCGCGAAGGCGCAACCCGGCCGGGCCGCGCGGCATCATGGTCGGTGGGCGCGGAGTGAAGCTGCTGCCCTCCAGTCATGTGACAGGCCCTGAACTTTTTCTTTGCATTGATGTCGATGCCGGCGCTACGGAGTCGCTGGTACGTATGGCGTCGGGCGTACACCGAGAATGGCTGTCGCCTGATAGTTTGCGCGAAGAGACGATTGTCGAATTTAACTCAAACAGCGAGAAGATTGAAGCACGGCGTACGCTGCGCTTTGAAGACCTGCTTCTTGAAACAACACCCGTTCTTTTGCCCGAACGCCAGGCCACGGCGAGTGTTTTATGGAAGGCGGCCATCGAACGAATTGAACGCGTGCAACCAGGCCCCGAGACGCCTGCCGGGCAGTTTCTGCTGCGCGTCCGTTGTTTAAACGAATGGCTGCCGGAGCTTGGGCTTCCTGCCTTCGACGAACCGGCATTACATGAAATGTTGGAGACGATATGCAACGGCTGCCGGTCTTTTGACGAGCTCCGCAAGGCCGACTGGCTCGGAATCATGCAGGGCCGGCTAAGCTACGCCCAATTGCAGATGGTTGAACGCGAGGCGCCGGAGCATTTTACCGTGCCGAGCGGAAGTTCGATTACCCTTACTTATGAAGTTGGCCGGCCGCCACTCTTAGCCGTTCGCATTCAAGAGATGTTCGGCATGGCCGAGACGCCACGGATTGCAGACAGTCGGATACCGGTGTTGCTTCACTTGCTGGCGCCTAACTATCGGCCCCAACAGGTTACGAACGATCTGCGCAGCTTCTGGGCTAACACTTACCCGGTCGTCCGCAAGGAATTGCGCTCGCGTTACCCCAAACATTCCTGGCCCGAAGACCCGCTGCAGGCCGAGGCCGTGCGGGGGCCAAAGCGGAGGGGATAAGGGGTTTGTGCGATTACAAGGCAGCGTCTTGCGAGCGAGTAGCTGCGTTGTTAAAATGAACAGGTATCTCGAAACTGAAGAGGGCCAAGCCATGCCGAAGATAACGCTGGAAGACAAAGTTTGCAAACAGCTGCACGAGTTTCTTGAGCCGGTGGAACTCTGCGATTCGACCGGCAAGGTTCTGGGAAAGTTCATGCCCCGATTCGACCCTTCCGAGTGGATTATCGAAGGTGAAGAACTGAGCGATGAAGAGCTCGATCAGTTGGAAAAGTCGAATCCTAAGCGATACTCTACCGCCGAGGTTCTTGCCCATCTGCGCAGCCTGGGGAACGCTTGATGTACACTGTTGAATGGTTTGAGCCTGCTCTCAACCGACTCGCTGCAATCTGGCTTCAATCAACATCAGCCGATCGAGAGCGGATAACTGTTGCCAGCAACGAGATTGACCTGCTACTCCAGTCGAATCCACACGGCACGGGCGAGTCGCGTCGGCAAGGCAGGCGAATCGCATTTGTCTTGCCCCTGGCCATTCTGTTTCGCGTTCAACCAGATGACCAGACCGTGACCATTCTGCAAGTCCGCTTCATTCGCGGCAGCAGCCCTTGATCTTATGTTTGGTCATCGCCGCTCGCGCCTTTACAATGACTTAATTCCAACCGACCCGCATCCAGTCAGTAGCTGCGCTGACCTTTTGGAGCAACCGCATGTCTGCCATGACGATGACCGAGAAAGTATTGGCTCGCGCTTCCGGCCGCGACCACGTGAAACCAGGCGACAACATCTGGGTGAATGTCGATGTGCTAATGACGCACGATGTCTGCGGGCCAGGCACCATCGGCGTTTTCAAGAACCACTTCGGCAAAGACGCCAAAGTTTGGGACCGCGAGAAGGTGGTCATCATTCCCGACCATTACATCTTCACCAAGGATGCAATGGCCAATCGCAACGTCGATGTGCTGCGCGATTTTGTGAAAGAACAGGACATCAAGTATTTCTACGACGTCGGCACGCCCAACTATAAGGGCGTCTGCCATATCGCGTTGCCGGAAGAAGGGCATACCCGCCCGGGCGAGGTGTTGCTCGGCACTGACTCCCATACCTGCACAGCAGGCGCCTTCGGCGAATTCGCGACGGGAATCGGCAACACCGATGCCGGCTTTGTAATGGGCACCGGCAAGCTTTGGCTCGAAGCGCCGCCGACGATGCGCTTCGTTTTTCACGGCGAGATGCCCCCCTATCTAATGGCCAAGGATCTCATCCTGGCCGTCATCGGCGAGATTGGCGTCGATGGCGCCACTTATCGCGCCATGGAGTTCGACGGCGACGGCATCTTCGCGCTTAACATCGAAGAGCGAATGACGCTCTGCAACATGGCGATTGAAGCAGGCGGCAAGAACGGAATCATCGCGCCCGATCAAGTCACCTTCGATTACGTCAACGCTCGCAATGCCGGCAAACGGCCTTATGAAGCCGTCAAGACCGACCCCGGCGCGACGTTCGTATACGAGAAAGTTTTCGATGTGACGAAGATGGAACCGGTGATCGCCAAGCCGCACTCGCCGGACAACCGCGCCTTCGTATCCGAGGTAAAGGGAACGAAGCTCGATCGCGCCTACATTGGTTCATGCACGGGCGGCAAGCTGACGGACTTCCGAGCGGCCGCAAAGATCATGCAAGGCAAAACCGTGCGCATCGATACCTTTGTCGTACCAGCGACGACGGAAGTTGCCCGTGGCTTGAAGACGGAAATGATCAACGGCACATCGCTCGAAGACATCTTCCTTGCAGCCGGCGCGAAGATGGGCGATGCCTCATGCGCTGCTTGTCTCGGCGGGCCCTCCGACACCTTCGGCCGGCTTAATACCCCGATCAGCTGCATCAGCACCACGAACCGCAATTTCCCGGGCCGTATGGGGCACAAAGAAGCTAAGGTTTTCCTCGCCAGTCCGCTGACCGTAGCGGCTTCGGCGCTCAAGGGCGAAATCGCCGACGTGAGGGATTGCGTAGTATGATGTTTCCAAGCCTCAGTTCCCATTAAGGTGAAGTTATGACGATTGTCATCAGCGATCCTGCATTGCTTACGCAGTTGACCCGCGCCGATAAAGTCGTGGAAATCCGTGATCCAGGCGGCAGCTATATTGGTACGTTTTCACCACCCGTCGGAAAACCGCCGCCGGGTTATAAAGTCGCCTCTGTCCGATGCCGAGGTCAGTAGCCGAAGAGGCGTTCGCGAGGGCAAATCCCTCACGGAGATTCTGAAGACTCTGCAAGGAAAGTGATGACGTTCACCGTCCTTTGGGGTCAGAAGGCAGAGCAAGAACTTGCAGATGTCTGGCTTTCCGCTTCTGACCGCGAATCGATCGTTGTTGGAGCAAACGAAATCGATCGCTTGCTGGAGTCTCAGCCTCTCTCTGTAGGGGAGTCACGCGAATCAAGCGTCAGCCGAGTGGGCATCATTCCTCCGTTGGGCGTTAGCTTTGAAGTTGTAGTCGATGATGTGAAAGTTTTCGTCACGGGGGTTTGGTTTGTCTGATGAGTATTTTTGGCAATTGGGCGACGAGTGAGTTCTCCGAGGCGCCTGGATCGCGGCGTTAAGCAACGGATTCTGCGGGTGTATTCGTGGCTTTTTCGGAAGTTTCGGCGGTACGGACAGGCGTCAAGCATACATTTGGAGCCCGTGTTTTGAAGGCGTGATCGTTTCAATTGTCATTAAGGAGCTTAGCGATGATCGCACAAGTAACGGCCGATGCTCAATTGCCGCAACGATTGAGCGAACTGAAAGAAACCGTCGCTGTTGTCGATGCTTCGGGCCGGATGCTGGGATTTTTTGATCCCATCACCATTGCCCCGCCTGGTGTGGCGGCAGCCCGCTCGCCGCTCACAAACGAGCAGGTCCAAGAACTCCGAAAACAAAAGGGCGGAAGACCCCTTTCTGAAATTATGCGAGATCTGGAGAAACGAGGATGATTTTTACAGTCGTCTGGATTCCCGATGCGGAACAACGTCTGGCGGATGCATGGCTCCAATCTTCAGATCGCAAAGCAATCGTGAATTCCACAAATCGCATCGACAAAGGGCTGCGTATCGACCCCGAAAAACAGGGCGACTTGCTTTTCGATACGGTGCGAACCATGATCGTTGGCGTGTTAGGCGTTCACTTCGAAGTCGTTGAAGAGGACCGTCTCGTCCGAATTCTTCATGTCTGGGACGATTCTCGCCAAACGTCCAACCCTCAAGTCAACGGCTATGCCGGACATAACTGAGCAAATTCGATCCAGAGGCTTATGGTATGTCCCGCATCGCTATCCTTGGCGGCAGTTTTGATCCGCCGGGGCGACATCATCGCGAGCTAGCTGAAAAGTTGGCTACCCTGTTCGATCAAGTGATCGTCGTGCCAACCGGCGTGCGCTGGGGCCGTGAGAATGAAGAGGATAGTGCGCCCGTTTACCGGGCGGCCATGGCGGATATTACCTTTCGCGGGCTGCCGAAAGTTCGAGTTGAACTAGCGGACATCGAAGATCAAAATTGGACGCCGCCTTACGATCTGGAGAAACGCTGGTCGTCGGAAGGGGAGGTGACGTTTGTCGTACCCGGCGAACTGCTGTATGGCGGCCTTCGAGAATCGAGTATCGGCAAATATTGGGCAAACGCGGATGATATGTGGCGAAAGTCGCGATTCTTGATCTTGCGACAGCCGAACGAACCCGTTGAAGAAGACCTGCCCGCTCACCATGAATTCATGTCCGTCAATCCTTTTCTTCCGGCAAGTTCTATTCGCGAACGTGTCTACAATCACGAATCAATCGACGAATGGGCTCTGCCCGAGGTCGCTGCATACATTGCCCGGCATGGCCTTTATCGCGGCGTGGTCCCGACGCGCCATTCTACTTTCAAGGTTCGTCGGCCACGTTTTCGGCTCTTCTTCAATCCTGAAAATGAAGCCTCTAAGGCGGCCGTCGAAAAGCTAAAACCTTTTGAAAGCGATGACCCTGAATTGATCGTCGTCATCGGCGGCGACGGCACCATGCTCCACGCCATCCGCCAGTTATGGCGCGAACGGCTGCCGTTTTATGGCATCAACACGGGCCATCTCGGTTTTCTGTTGAACGATCGCGAAGTGTTCGACGATGGCCAAATCGGCTTCTGGGATCGCGATCTTCAGGTTTACCAGCTTCCTCTCCTATGGACCGAAGTCCAAACACTCGACAACGAGCGACGTCACGGTTACGCCTTCAACGAGGTTTGGGTGGAACGCGCTTCGGGACAAACAGCTTGGGTTAAATTGAGCGTCAATGGGCAGGAGCGGATTGCCAAAGTCGTCTGCGATGGCGTGCTGGTATCAACTGCCGCTGGTTCGACCTCCTACGCGCGGGCAATGGGCGCCGCCCCAGTGCCGTTCACCACGCCTGTCTTGATCATCGCGGGCTCCAACGTGCTGACGCCGATCTATTGGCGTCCGGCCGTCGTGCCGATCAACTCGGAAGTCGAGCTGACTACGCTCGATCCTTTGAAGCGGCCACTCAATGCCTATGTCGATGGTGTGCCGCTTGGTCAAATCTCGTCCATGCGAGCGAGGCTCAGTCGAACCGCAGCAGTCGAACTTGCTTTTCAACCGGAGCACGATCCCGCGACGAAACTAGCGCGGCTGCAGTTTAATCTGAGTGATGGTTAAAATCATTAGCAGAATCTGCCTGGTATCGGGACGTCGAGCCTCCGCATCGCGTTCGCTGAACTCTCTAACTATTACTTCGAGTCCTAAATTCACTGCAACACTTAATCCGGTTTTCCCCTCGTTGCCTTCGTCGGCGCTACCACATCAAACCATTTCTGAAACGCCGCCCGAACTTCTTTGCGGTTAAAAGTGCGCGGGCTGTCGAAGCGGTCGGGCTCGCGCTCGAGCCGAAGCAGTTGATGAAGTTCGGCAAGAATTGGCTCTGCCGATTCAGCGAAGGCTCGATCGTGCCGGGCATTATCGATTGCGACCACTGCCGTGTAAAGTCTGGCGGCTTGATCCCAGTTCAGTTCCTGCCACTGCTGCTCGTTTGGGCGAATTTCTTCGATCAACACCGCGAGCGAGCGACTACCGCTCCGGTTGCGCCAGGCAGCGATGGCGAGATCAACATCCGCCAATTCTCTGAGCCTTGGCATTTCAGCCGCGACGTCACTCGTTCTTTTTAATGCCTCGCGTAACACACTGTCACTGTCAGCATTCTGGAAGGCGTAGGGGCGATTCCACACGAGCGACCCCGCTGAAGGCGGCGAGCCGTCATCTCCGACTTGCCGGTGGCAGGCATAGCAATTGAATTCGGCGAGCTCCGGCCACGCCTTCTTATTCGATACGCGCGACTTAAGCAATCGGAGTGACGCTTCCGCGCAAGCGGCTTGCCCCAATGCCCAGAAGTCTGCTTCAAAACCACGTTTTCGAAGGCTGCCCGACTTTGTCCGGTCCTTCTCGCGCCAGTGTCGTGGCATATTGCGCAAATAATTCGTGAACTCGAAGTCGAGCCGGGGATGCCCGGCAGCGATGAGATCGTGGTTGACGTCGCGCAAAGGAAGTTCAGCGCTGGCCGGTGCGCCGATATGGCAGCCAGCACAAGTTTCTGCGCGAATTCGCGGATTGAATAATGGAGTCATTTTGAGACTGGCATACGGGGTGGTCCGGTCTAAGTCGGCCGGCCACCCCGTATGGGGAGCAAGCCATTCGCTCGCGTTGCCGTGGCAGGCTTCGCAGCTGACCCCTTCGCGCTGTAAGTGCTTCGCAGCAATGTCAGTGCGCGCCGCTAATGTTGGATTTGCGTGGCAGGCAAGGCAGCGCTGATCCTCTGAGGCCTGCTTACTCGAGCCGAGTTTGGTCATCATTTGCTGTGAGCGGTCGCTTTCGAGCGTATGAAACGCTTGGGCGTGTCGATCCCGATTGGCCCATTGCAGATAGCTCGATTTCCAACAATCGATCGATGACGGATCGGAAAGATTTAGGCGCAGTGAACTTTCAAGTTTGGCAGCGCTGCTGCCATGACAACCGCCCGCAGCACAGCTGCCGGTGCCAAGCGCGCTTGGCTGCAAGCGCACTGCACGCTCACGGGTCGAAGCAACATCCGGCGCTGTCGAAGGAGATCGACTTTCAACCATTGACGAACTCCAGCCCCACCAGAACGCCAATAGCACTAGACCTACCAAAAGTCCGCTTGCTCTCTCTCGATTGCTCATGACCCTCCTCAAGAATCGGTTTAATTCCCTCAAGGGAGCTTATTCGATTGTTGACAACCCGCCAAATTCTCGGATAACTTTCATCGAGCCCTTGGTAAATTCAAAAGGAGCCGCCTTGCTTGTCGGCGGTAAACGATTCGGTCATCGCCGCGTAGCGTTCCTGCTGGCCGCTACCGTTCTGTTCTGTCTGCCGGCATTAGTCTGGTATATGGCCGCCCGGAAAAGTTGGGTCGCCTGGCCAAGCGGTTCAACGGCAATTGGTTTCGAGTGCGGCATCGCGGCCGGCGCCATCGTTTTTTTCGAGATGCTCCTCGGGCTTCGCAAAAAGCTGAGACGGCATCGGCTCGGCGCCGCACGCCTCTGGATGTTTCTACACATTTGGCTCGGCCTGCTCAGTCTCCCTTTAGCTATATGCCACAGCGGTTTCGCTCTCGGTGGTTCTCTTAGCGCGGCGGTGATGATCCTTTTCTTGCTTGTGATCGCCAGTGGCGTTTTCGGGCTGGCGATGCAACAGATCGTGCCACGGCTCTTATTAGAAAATATCGCGACGGAGACGATCGTCTCCGAAGCAGGCTTCGTCATGGAACAGTACCTTGTCGAAGCTCGCGCATTGGTGGACAACCTTCGAACAGGCCATGAAATCAGCCATACACGTCACACGCTAGTGGGATCAGATGTGTCTGCTTCCCAAGGCCAGTTGATGAGCTTTTTTCACGATCGGGTTGTACCATATCTGCTGTCGGGCAGGGCACTGCGCAGCCCTTTAGCCTCCATTGGTCGTTCGAAACAATTGTTCGCCGAGTTGCGACGCGGCGCTAGTGACCACCAAGCCAGCGTCGTCAATCGTCTGGAAGCAATCTGCGACATTCGACGCCAGCTCGATCTACAAGCGCGCTGGCACTGGTGGCTGCATAGTTGGCTGAGCGTCCACCTGCCGTTGTCGATTGCTTTGTTCGTATTGCTCGTCGCCCATATCGTTTTCGCTCTCAAGTTCTGGTGATCCGGAAATGGCTTCCGAACCTGCCCCAAACCGCCAGCGTGTCGAACGATTCGAATGGAATCGGCACTACTTCCACAACCGCTCGCCACTGGCCAGGCGTCGGACTCAATGGTGCGTGCTGGCCTTCGTACTGGCAGGCGGGTGGCTCGCCCTCGGTTGGACGCTGCCCGAAGGAGAACGGCAACATCGCCTGACCCATGGCCCGTTAGCCAGTCCTCATGCAGCTTGGGAGCAGAATTGCGATGCCTGTCATACCCCATCAGCCTTCGACCAAAGACCAGCCAAACTGTTTGCCAATGTGCATACTCGTTGGCATAACTTCCGCTGCGAAACCTGCCATCAAGGGGCCAAGGAATCGCCCAAAGATTATGCGCCGCATCACGGTATGACGTCTAGCTGCTCCCAGTGTCACCACGACCATCAGGGGCGCGATGTGTCATTGGTGAAAATGGTCAATTCCAATTGCATTGAATGCCATCAAGACATACGGCTTAAGTCGTCCTACGATCTCAAAATTGAGCGATTTGCCGGCAATGGAAAGGGCGCGCATCCTGAGTTTCGAACGTTGACCGAGCACGAACAACGGTTAGCGCGAACGCTCAAATTCAATCATGCCCATCACCTGATGCCTGGCGTGCCTTTGACGACAAAGGCCGTCGAAAATCTCACGAAGGGTGCATTGAAATTGGCCGATCTTCCAGGCGAGTCTCGGGAGCGTTATCGGCAACCGGGCCAAAAAGATTCCGATGTCGTTCAACTGAACTGTGCGTCTTGTCACGAACGTGATTCGGCCAAAGCTTATTATTTGCCCGTCAAGTTTGAGGCTCATTGCCGGGCCTGCCACCCGATCAACGGCGGGCCGCTGGAACTAAAGCCGGGATCGCTCGCCATCAACCCGTTCCCGATACCGCATGGTTTAGCGCCGGACGCGTTGAATGACTATTTGCGCGGACATATCTTGGATGGACTATCTGGCTCAATCAAAGCGCCCGCAGCACCGGCAGAAGCAAAATCGCGCGAACGCCTCGACCCTCGTGTGGATGAAGACCTCAAGAAATTGCGAGGTTTAAGCGACATTGTCGAGCAATTACAGTCGCAAGCAATCACTCAACTGGCTCTATCCGGCGGCGCCGGTTGCGCGAAATGCCACGTGCAAGAGAAACTGCCGGGAAGTGCCGATACGTTATCTTCGCCACTTGCGCACACGACATTGCCCATCCCTCTTCTTCGCCATGCCAAATTCAGCCATGCTCCTCATCAAGCAATGACATGCGTATCCTGTCACCCCGGCAAGTATGAACTCATTGCAGACCTTAACGGAGAGGTGTCGCGAGAACGGTTGCGTGAGCCGGAGAAACTCGACCTTCCCGGCATTGCGAATTGCCGGGAGTGCCATGCGCCCCCCTACCGCATAGAACCTGACAGCAAAAGTAGAACGCTCGGCGGCGCAAGGCATGACTGTGTAGCCTGTCATCGCTATCATCACGAAGATGCGACGCGTTCGGACGCCAACTCCAGTCCCAATCAAAAATGATCGCTGCCGGTGACGCACTTTATCGCGAGTCACATCGGTGAGTGACTCGCTACCGACAGGGATGGAATAAGGATCGCCGCCCGCGGTGCAGTATTCGCTGGTCGATTCTTTACTTCTTCGGCGGCGCCAGCTTCTTGTCTTTCTCGGCGATGTCGGTCAACGCTTTATAAGCGCTTTCCGCGGCTTGTTTGATTGTCGCGTCTGGCGCCGAACGAAACGAATCGATTACGGGGAAGATCTTCGGGCTTTCGCTGGGCATTTGCGACATGGCCCAGATCGCTGTAGCAATCACGATCGGCTCTTCTTCTTTACCCTGGGCAATGGCGATTAATTCGTCAACCCGCGACCTCGACTCTTCCCCGATAATTCCAAGAGCTTGAATCGCCTCCTGCTTTGCCTGCAACGCCTCGATGCGGACTTGGATTGCTGTCTGCTTCTGCTCTAAGGCATCGACTTTGACGGCGGGGTCATCGCTCTCCGCGAGTTTCGCGAGTTTGGCTTCGACTTCTTTCTGCTGCTTGACAATGACATCGCTCGCCGCAATCTGTTTCACAATCGCCTGCAGATTAGGATCGCTCGATTTAATGAGCGCCTGTTCGGTCCGAATAAAGACGACGCGAGACCAGAGAGCAATGTTTTTATCTTTGCTGGTGAAGCAAGCTGTTAGTGCTGCCCGCAATTCTTTCCAGGGTTTCTCCATGTAGGGCGGGCCGAGCTGCAGCAGGGCGTTCAACGCTTCGCGTCGGACCAGGTGAGAGGGATCGGTGGTAAGCGCTTTGATAAGTCCTTCGATTGCTTGCACACTGGGGCCGCTATCTTTGGCTTCGGGATCGGGTTGGCCGATCTGCCCCAGCGCGGTGGCGGCAGCTTTGCGGTTCTGCCAGGAGGTGAAGTCAATGAGCGTATGTGTCACCAGCGTAGGAATAACCCGTTTGGCGATTGGCCCGCAATTGCCCAGCGCGAGCGTTGTTTCGTAACGGGTATGATTCGCGTGCATGGGAGCGATTGGCTTGATGATGTCATGCATCGCATTGAGGCCTTCATCGAGGTGCGCGAGGTCAAAGCCGATCAAAGGTACGGTCGTGATGGCCGTCAGCCGGACGTTGATGTCTCTCTCTTTCTTGATTGCGTAGACGAGGTTGGCGCTGGCAACTTCACGCGCTTTTCGGCCCGAAAAGGGGAAGCGTGCGGATGGCCTGGTCGCGTTCGCTGGCGTCCTTCGATTCGTACATCAGTGCGACCCATGTCTCCAGTGACTTGCCAAGAATCGCGCGAGGCCATTTGACGTCGGGTTGCTTCGGCTCCTTCGGCGCTGGCTCTTTCGCCTCAAGTTCTTTCGCCGCAGGCTTTTTCGAGGCTGGCGACTTCGGCGCTTGGGCGGACGATAAATTTACGAGCCCGAAAATGCAGAATGATAAAAGGAAAAACAGAGCTGGCCGCATCATCATCAGATAACCCTCACAAATTCTTCCCCATTTCAACCAAATTACCAAAACCATCCCGTTTTGGATAGTGGTTTTCCGGCACACTCCGAGGTTCGCACAGTGGCCTTTGTCTCTTTCCGCAACTGAGCAAGAGCTCTATCATGCGCATGATTCCGGGAGATTTAACCATGTCGTCAGAAGTGATTCCCTGTCCGGCTTGCCGTCATCCAGTGCGCGTGCCCGAAAGCTTGTTTGGACAGCGCGTCCGTTGCCCTTCCTGTAAATCTCATTTCGTGGCGCCGACGCGCAACGCCGATGGCCTTATGGGTGAGCCCGAATTGCTCACCGAGGATGCGGTTCCAGTCGTCGAACGACCACGAATCCCAATTCGTGCAGAAGATGGAAATCCCGTGTTCATTCCGGCCATGTTTCTTTTACTGGTGGGGATCATCGGCTCAATCGTAAATGGGTTCGCCGCCTATTCCACTTTCAACGACCCGGAGGGCGCCAAGCAGCGGGCCATCGCAGGAGCGAAACAAGCTGCGGAAATAATGAAGACTCCTTTTGATGCTGACTTCGCCGACAAGATGGCGGCAAACCTGCCCGCGATCTACGGTGCGGTATTTGGCCTGAGTCTTCTGACGCTGCTGGGCGCGGCAGCAATGTTTTTAGGCCGAGGCTGGGGATTCTGCGTCCTGGGCAGCTGTGTCGCGATGATCAACGCAGGGACGTGCTGTTGTATCATTGGCATGCCGGTCGGCATTTACTGCTTGATCAAGCTCCTCGATCCAGAAATTCGCGCCTATTTCCGGCGATCGGCCTGAATTAGAGGAGCGATGGAGGCCCCTCTCCCTTACGGTCGCGGCTCTGAATGCAAACTCGCTGTTCGTTTTCCCACGATTTCCTCGCGTTTGACCTTCCGGAAATATTTCCGGAAGGTTGACCGTCAGAATGACGGGCAATTGAGCGTCGAGCGCTTGAGAAACGCCCAAGCAAGACGCTTGTGCTACGGAAGTTTGAAAAGTCATCGCGCGTTTTCCCACGATTTAATTGGAAAGTCCCTTCAGGAAATATTTCCTGAAGGGACTTTTTGTTAGCCGCGACGCGGAGGCTTTGCGCAGTGGAGCGTTTGCTCGCCTAGAGCGCTCCGCTGCGCAAAGCCTTCGCGTCGCGGCTAACGGGTTTTCGTTTTCTCATTGCAGGTCTCCCACGATTTTCTCGGGTTTACGCTTCCGGAAATATTTCCGGAAGCGTCTGCTTGCTCACGTTGCGTCCCACGAGCGAGGCGGCGGGCCAACCAGCCGTATCGGCGCACCGTCTTCGGCAAGCCGTACGGCAGGAGCTGTCGGGTTCTTCGGCGGAGCGCAGCGGATAAACTAGCTTAGGGGCGCTAAAATCGGAAATGTGAATTGGAGCAAAATCGCTCGTTTGACGCTCCCCATAGATGTATTCATCAACGCAGACAGAACAATAACTTGGTCAAACTGCTAAAACTGGAAAAAGGGCGACTTCGAAACCTAAGTATCTAGGCGGCATTTCTCGGTTCATAACGTGCTTGACAAGTTTAGACCGATTGGACTATAAATAGGCTGATTGGTCTAAACGATGACGGAACGAGGCTGCACGGTGGCGATTCAAGCACAGAAAAGCTCGACAAACGGGCGCATCAACATTGCGACGATCCGGCGCGAACAGATCGTCGAAGCGGCGATGGATATTATCGCGCACCAGGGATTGCCCGAGCTTTCCTTATCGAAGATTGAACAAGCAGCCGGTATGAAGCGTGGCCAGCTTACTTACTACTTTCCGACTAAAGAGGACATTCTGCTGGCTGTTTTCGATCGCTTGCTTCTATTGATGTATCAACGGATGGAAGCGGTTGAGGGAACCCGAGAAGATCGGCTGAGTCGCACTGTCTGGGAAGGTGTGCAGGGTCTGCTTCAAATGGTTTTGCGCTCCCCCGTGAAGGACGATCTGGGCCCGGAATTTCATTCGCTGCAATATACGTTTCTAGCCCAGATCGCACACCGCGATGATTTTCGCCAGCGCCTTGCTTCTCTCTACGAAGAGTGGCGCGACGGCATGGCCACGCACTGGACGAAGACCGCGCCGAAGGCGACAGCGCTTGCCAAATCCGTCTCGCCGCGAACCTTGGCTTCCTTCGTGCAAGCGATTGTGCACGGCCTATTTGTTCAGATGTCCGCTGATCCCGATGCGTTCGATCGAAACGAAATGCTTGCCTTATGCATCGGTGTATTGGCCCCGCTCTTCGGCGGCGATGTGCCCAAGAGCAATATCTGACGAGCATTGCAGGAGGCGCTGAAAGGAAGAAACAAACGAATTTAGCCAAGGATGAAACACGAATAAAACACGGATAAAGCGAGGACGGCATCAATGTGTTTGTTCAAGGGTATGAGTCGATGTTTTTTTTCCGTGTTCGGTCCGTGTTTAATCCGTGGCTAACGTTTTGATTTGAATAATGGCGTCGCGGATTCGATCGGGCTCGAGAAAAGCACACGTTGACAGGTTTAGCCGAGGGATGAGGTTTTCCGATGCAAAGCAAGTTCGATTCAAATGATGTTCCCGTCAACGGGCAGGCCTCGTTGAAAGATCGCGTGCGCGAATTGCAACTGTCGAATCGGCTCGATGGCGGCAAAGTCGCGAAGGCAGGCTCTTCCGCCAGTTGGCTGCCCTGGATGCTCTGCATTTTCATGGCGCTTGCCTGGGCGGGGGTTGGCATACGCTATTACAAGACTGCTCCAGCCACGGCGCCGGCGGCGACGGGTGAAGCGAATGGTACGAAGCAGAAAAACAGTGCGTCGGAAGAATCGGGACCAGCGGTAGCTGCCGGCGAGATCGTACTTGAAAGCAAAGGCTATCTCATTCCTTCCCATTCAATTTCTGTCAGCCCCATTGACGTAGCGGGACGAGTCATCGAGCTTTCGATCGAAGAAGGGAAATCGTTCAACAAAGGAGACGTGTTGGCCGTCATTGATTCAACGCGCTTCGACGCCGACGCCAAAGAGGCCGAGGCGCAGGTAGCCGCCGCGAAAGCCCGCTATCTCGAATCGAAAGAGTCTTGGGATTTTGAGAAACAGCAGGCCGACGCCGAGCTGGGCGAGGCCCGCAGCCAATCGGCCACTAACGAGATCGAATACAAGACGGCCAAGGCGACCCGCAGCGAAGCTGTCTCCAAACTCGATCTGACGACGCTGGAAATGAAATGGAAGTCGGCCGAGCAACATGTGAACGTCGTCTCTTACAAGCGTGACTTGACCTACGGTACGCCGCGCGCTCAGCGCATCGAAGCGACTCGCCGCGACTGGATCGCGGCCGAGGCTCGCTTCAATCGCGCGAAGTGGTCGCTGGACAACTGCACGATTCGCGCCCGGTAACGGGCGTGATCCTTACGAAGAAGGCGGAACTGGGGAGCTTGATCAACCCCGTCGTCGGCGGCGTATCGACCAGTCTTTGTGAAATCGCCGATCTAAGCCAGATTGAAGTTGATTTGGAAATCCAGGAACGCGACATCGCGAAACTGCAGGTAGGCATGGCCTGCCGCATCCGCGCTGACGCTTTTGGCGACCGTGTCTACGAGGGGTTCCTCGATCGAGCGATGCCGATCGCCAACCGCGCTCGCGGCATTATCCCCGTCCGCGTGCGCGTGATCCTGCCGCCGAACGAGCAGCAGGGCGAGTTCCTCAAGCCGGAAATGGGCGTATCGGTAACCTTCGTCAATCAGCCCTTCCCTGCTTATAGAAAAGATTTGCCCGACATTTGGCGGGGGGTCAAAGAGAGTGTGATTCCGAGTGAGAAGAAATAGTTGTGTGAAGCGTTAATCAAAGCTTTGTCTCCTGAAGGTGCGGTATGGCAATTGAAAAATTCATAGACAGTCTGCGAAGCGCGTCTCGGCGACTCGCTGCCGTTGGGGTGAGCTCGGAAAAACTTAATGACTTTGATTCAGCTTCTTCGCCGCAGACGGTGGATAGCTGGCTAAGCCCGAAATCGGTTGAAGGTTTTGACGCGGCCGATTTTGACGATTGGTCGATCGATGAGCGGCGATCATTGGAGCAACACGTCGCTGCTTTCCGCGCCATTGTCGAGCCAGTCTCCGCAACGAAGCCCGCCACGAAAGCGCAGTTAAAGGCGGCGCGAACACATCTAACCGCGATCATTAAATTAGCGCAGAATCATATATTGCCCGAATGGCTTGAGGCACAGGAAGATATGCTGCAGCGGGCTACGACGGCAGCGCGTTCCAAGGGATGGTACGTGGAGAAAGACGAAAAGGAAATCAGAGAAAGTTTATTGGGCAAGTACATGGCGCCGCGCCTTCGAATCCGGACGCCAAATAACGAGGTGGTGCTCGACCCAATAGCTTGCTTTGGCAGTGGTCGAAAAGGGGTCGTCGATCTGGTCGTGATGCCTACCTATGAGACAGCTTATTTTGTGACGTTGAAGAATGGCGCCTGGCAAATCGCCCGACAAGGCAGCTCCAATAGCAGGCCATTCACCCCAGCCTCGTTGGTGAACACCATCAATAAACTTCCTCGCTCGTAAGTTATGCGCCGTATTGACTGCCATTCTCGGATCAAGGACACGCGGAATAGCTACACAACGGCCTTTCAGACCGCGAGTGCGTTTATCCGAATTGCGGAAGAGCAGCCTCATCTTCTGCACGACTATGAGCTTGATTTGACAACAATACGTGCCATGGCGGGCGAGCTTCACGACGTTTACTTCGTCCGGATGTTCGCCTGTTTTGAGTCTAGCATTCGGCACTATTGGTGGGCGAGGATAAAAAGGACGAGACCATCCACTGAACAATTATTGTCGTCGATCGCTGGCCGATTCAACATTCCCCGCGATACGCTCGATGTGGTCCACGAAATTCGGGATTTCCGCAACAGTCTGATCCATGAACAGCATCATGTGAATGCCCGATTTTCAATTGATGAGGCTAGCAAGGCACTCAACGCGTATCTCTCGCGTTTACCGTTGCAATGGTGAACGCTTCTTTGGAGGGCAGAATAGCCGCAATGATTAGCAATTCACAGGCTCTTGTGTGTGTCAGCGACCTTTATAAGTCGTTCACTCGCGGGAGCGAAGAAATCCGGGTACTCCAGAAGCTGACGCTCGATGTCAACCGCGGCGAATTTCTGGCGCTGATGGGGCCTTCGGGGTCGGGGAAGACGACGCTGTTGAATCTAATTGCCGGGCTCGATCAACCGACAGGGGGCGACATCTTCATCGGCGATGAGCAGATATCCGCCATGTCGGAAAGCCAACTGGCGCGCTGGCGTACGCGCAATGTCGGTTTCGTGTTCCAATTTTACTACCTGCTGCCGGTGCTCAGCGCTTTTGAGAATGTGGAACTCCCGCTGCTGTTGTTGCCGCTGACGAAAGAGCAACGCCGCAAGCAAGTAACGACGGCGCTCGATCTCGTCGGACTCACCAACCGTTCGAATCATAAACCGGGCCAACTCTCGGGCGGGCAGCAACAGCGCGTCGGCATCGCCCGCGCCATGGTGACCGATCCGGCATTGATTGTTGCCGACGAGCCGACCGGGGACCTCGATAAAAAGTCGGCGGATGAGATTCTCAACCTGATGGAAATTCTTTGTTCGCAATTGAACAAGACGATCATCATGGTTACTCACGATCCCCACGCCGCCGACCGGGCACAGCGCATCCTGCATCTGGAAAAGGGACAACTGGTCTTGGATCAGGCGAACTGAGACGCCAGCGCATTCTCCGGAGATTCTATGTTTGAAGTTGATACCTCGCTGGCCGACGCCGCTATCTTGATGCTCCGCGCGCTCGTATTCATCGCCATCGCCGCGTTTTTTGTCGGATTAGCCACGCTGCCGCTTTTCTTCTTTGTGCTGCTGGTGATCAACGGCTGGTTCTGGGGCCTGGACGAATCCAAGAATCAGGGGAACGAACGGTCGCGGTTGCGGCAAATCGGCGCGCCTCTGTTGGCTTGGGGAATCCCAGTTGTCAGTTGTCTAACTGTGCTTTTTCTGGTCACCTATTTTTTTGGCGGCGGCACTGCGCAAGGAAACGCCTCGCAGCCGAAACAGGCCTCCTGGGGTAAACAGAAGTTCGACCAGGCCACACGCGCCGTCGCCGAGAAAATGCCCAAGAAACCTGTCAGCAGCGCTGACAACTCCGACCCTGCTGCGGCAGAAGAAGAGGCGATTAAGAGACCCTTGCAAGCCATTCGCGCCTTGAGCATGATTTGCCTGCTCATTCTCGGCCCATTTCCCTTGTTTGTTGTCGTGTTGGCTCGAGTGATGGGGCGGATGGGGCTCGTTCTCATCATCCGCAGCCTGACGCGCAATTTATTGCGCACGGGATTGACCTACACGGCGATCTTCGTGATGGTGATCGTCATCACTTTTGTTTGGTCGATACTCGGATTTCTCTCCCAGGCGACTTCGGACAAAGAGAGCAATCTGAAAGCGATCATCACCGAGAAGAATCAAATCCCCAGCCAGATGAAGCCGAGCCATGAAGCGGAACTGAAAGCGCTTATTGCCGACATGCCGGAAAAAGATCGGCCGAAAAACGGTGACGACGACATCATGACTTGGGCCTTCGTCGGCGGCAGCCTCGACCCGCAAAATCGAACGTCCAAGAATTCGCTCTTCCTGTTTTGCATGGAGCCGAAAAAGCTGATGACCATGATGGATGGTCTCGACGACCTGACGGGTGAAGAGCGGGCGCTGCTGCAAGAAGCCGTCGAAAGAATGGAAAAGGACATCACGAGCATCGTAGTCGGCAAAGAACGGTTGGCCCAACTCGAGAAAAGAGTAGGCGATGAGATTACGCTAACGAGTTTCAACTATTCGGGCATCTCATTCAAAATGAAGATAATCGGCGTCTTTCCCGAAGGCCGTTACGACCAAAGCGCGATCATGCACCGCGATTATCTCAAGCGGTCACTCGAAGATTACCAGGGAAAGAATGGCAAAGACCACCCGTTGGCCGACAAGAGTCTCAATCTGATCTGGATTCGCTTGCCGGATAAACAGTCATATGAAGTGCTGGCCGACAAAGTGAATGCCTCGGGGAAATTCAATCCCGCGGTCAAGATAGAAACGGCATCCTCGGCCATCGGCTCGTTTCTCGAGCCGATGAAAGATGTGCTCAGCGCCTTACGCTATCTCGTCGTGCCGGCCTTGATGGCGATGATGACGCTGGTGATTTCACTGGCCATCAGCATCAGTGTTCGCGAACGTCGGATCGAGATGGCGGTGCTCAAAGTGCTCGGTTTTCAACCGTGGATGGTAATGGCCCTTGTGCTGGGCGAAGCCGTGTTGATCGGCGCCCTCAGCGGTTACATGGCCACGGCCACGGCCTTCGCCGGGATCAACGCCATCGGCGGCATCCCCTTTCCGATTGCATTCTTCCCTAAGTTTTTCATCCCATCCGCCGCCTTGTGGTGGGGTCCGAGGATGGGTATGTTTGTAGCGGTTTTGGGCAGTATTCTGCCTGCGTGGTCAGCACGTTCGGTGAAGGTGTCGGAAGTGTTTTCCAAGGTGGCGTAGTGTTTTATCGACGATCTGAGCCGGACGCGTAGGCGATAGTTCTGCTGCGAAAAAGTGGGCAATGGTTTCTGGCTCATTGGCATCTCGCACTCCCCACCCTCCCCACGGCTTTGCGGGGGGAGGGCAGGGCGGGGGAAAGGCTGCGAGTCTCGCTACAGCTGTTGATGGGCAAGACGCTCTGCCCCCACCCTGCAAAGCCAGGGGGAGGGTAAAACGGGCTCCGCGAAGATTTTATTCGGCTCGAATGGTTTGATCGCTGGCAAGTTTTGCCGCGATAAACATCCTGTAATTGTAGGTTCAAGTTTTCTATGCCATCCGATTTACTTACTGTCCGAAGCAAGCTCGAACAGGTCGCCTCATCGTTCGGCCGACGCGTGCCGAGTGGACTTCGCAAATCCGCGCCAGCGGCCGTTTATCGAATTTTGACCTTGCTGATGATGGTTTTTGTTCTTGGTCTATCGCTTCTGCCACTCTCATCTCTGTTGCTGGTGCTGCCCGCCATCATGGCTCAAGAGTCGGTGTTGACCGACACCGTCCAGACCGGCAAATCGCGTTGGTGGCGGATCGGTCGCCGGGTTTTCGCCGCGCTCAGCGGCATCGTTTTATTCTTGGCGATTCTGGCGTTTTCAGTCGAACTCATCACGCAGTTAAACTTGAAGAGTCCCTACTTCGGGCGTCTGGCGCGGATGTTGTTGCCGGAAAAATTGGCGAATGATCTGCCACGCGCCTTGGTCGATCAATGGCCATATGTCTTCTTGCTGATGTACGCGACCGATCTGGTGATGCTCTTGGGCATAGGCAAAGTGCCGCTCACTTATAATCTGCGCAATCTTGCTGTTCGCTGGAAGACCACGGCTTTGACGGGGCTGGCGTTTACCGTCGTTCTCGCTCTGTTGACGGTCATGCTTGCGTTCGTCAACGGCCTCAACAGTCTCACCTCCAACAGCGGCATCGCCGGCAATGTGTTCGTCCTATCCGAAGGGGCAACTGACGAATTGTTCAGCTCCCTTTACAAGGGCGACATTGAAAAGATCGAGCTCGAAAAAGCGACTGAAGATGTCGATGGCAGACGGCTTTCGGCCATGATCAAGGTCAAAGAGATCTCCGGCCCGAGCGCGACTGGCAAAGTGCGACTTTGCAGCTACGAGACCTATTTCGTTATCAACCAACTGGTGCCGATGAAGCCCGGCGAGAAGCCGCGACGCCGGTTTGTGCAGTTGCGCGGTGTCGCCGATTCCTACATCTCCGGCAAAGTGCACAACATTGAATTGCTGGAAGGCGAATGGTTCGGACGCGAAGGAGGCGTTGACGTCGGCAACGGCCGGACGGCCTGTCCTGCCGTGTTGGGCGAAGGCGCCGCCCGCAGCTTTGCTGAGGATCTCGGCAAACCCAAAATGAAAGTCGGCGACCAATTCAAACTCGGAGATCTCGACATGGTCGTCAGCGGCATTATGAAATCGGAAGGATCCACATTTGGCTCGGAGATCTGGGCCACCTGGAAGCGCGTGGCGGATGCCTTCAACAAGACGCAGTACACCACCGTCGTTCTGCGCGTCAACGATGACACCGAAGAAAGTGCGCGGACGTTCGCAAAGGACTTGAGCGTCAACTTCAAGAACCCGCGTATCCGAGCAGTCGATGAAAAGAAGTACTTTGAAGACCTCGGCAAGTCGAACGATCAGATGCTCTCTTCTGTTATCCTTGTCGCCATCATCATGGCCATTGGCGGGGTCTTCGGCGTCATGAACACGATGTTCGCGGCCATCGCGCAGCGCACCAAGGATATCGGAGTCATGCGCATCCTCGGCTTCAAGCGCTGGCAGTTGCTCGTCTCTTTCATGCTCGAGTCCTTGGCGATCGCATTTCTCGGCGGAGTAGTCGGCATCACCATTGGTTGGTTCTTCGATGGCTATTCGATGATCAGCAATGTCAACAGCGGCCAAGGCGGCGGCGGCAAAACGGTAATCATGAAGTTGGCGTTCGATGCCGACATCGTCATCTGCGGCCTGTTGTTCACCATCGTCATGGGCCGGGTTGGCGGGTTGGTGCCCGCCCTCTCCGCGATGAGGCTAGGCATTTTGGACTCGCTGAAGTGACAGGCTGAGCTGCTCTTGCTCCCGTTGACTTCGCCCCACTCCGCTTGCCGGGGTAGAGCGGCGGTTGGTAGTTGGAACGGGAAACTATAGCATTCTCGCCCCACCCCGCTTGCCGCGGCGGAGTGCGGGTTCGTAACCAGAATGCCGTTATCAAAGTTGCTTTTGAGCCTGAAAGGCTCATTCTGTCAGCCCAGGCCGAAGACCCCGAAGGGGACTGAGGCCTGGGTTACGACATTGACCATGCCATCGGTCCTGTAAGGACCGTTCATCATGCCACGCAGTCGTTTCCGGATGAGTTTCGAGAGTCTTTATGCAGGTACGAAATCGAATCGGACGAACGTTGCCTTTGGGATTGAACGTTGAACGGTCCTTTCAGGACCGGGGGCGTTGTCGCTGTGCTTAACCCAGGCCTCCGTCCCTTGCAGGGACTACGGCCCGGGCTGACAGAAAGAGCCTTTCAGGCTCGAAAACAAAGAACGTAATGAAAATTATGTGTAACATTGAGACGCTTCACCCCGGGACGCGGGGTGGGGCTGTCTAACCAAAGGAAAGAATCTATCCCTCTCCTCAGTCGCCGAGTCGTTCGACTTCAATGTATTTCACGCCATACCGTTGCTTGCCGTCCATGATCCAGGCTTCGAGGCGGCCATCGCCTTTTTGCCATTGGACGTTTTCAAAGATCGCGCGGTCCATTTCAACTTTGGCTTTTTCAGTGGCGTCGCCCAAGTTGATGTGAGCGGTTCGCGGCACACCGGATAAGTCGGTGTGAGCCGTCACGCGGAAGCGGCCGGGGCGCTCGATGGAGACTTCCCAGTAACCTTCAGCTTTGGCCTGAGCAGAGGTATTCGGCCCGCGCCAATCCTGCCGGGTAAGCAGGCTGGGGTTTTCCTTTTGCGAACCAAAGACAATACGCGGAGGCAGAAAGTTTCTCTCTTTCTTCATTTCAGCGAACCATGCTTCGTAGCCCTGGCGCATCTCGTTGACGATAGCCGGCTGCATTTCAGCCAGATTTCGCTCTTCGAAGGGGTCGGAGTGCATGTCATAGAGTTCAAACGCCACATCTTTCGAAAGAAAGCCGGGCGTAGCGCCAGCGGCTTGAACGATCTTCCAGCGCGGCCCGCGGGCCATGCAGGCACGATTCAATTCGGGGACGTCACCGCGATGCCATTGCAAATAAATCGTTCGATCGGGCCATGGCCGTTTATCGCCCAGCAGTGCAGACAAAAGGCTAACCCCATCAATCTTCAGTCCCTTCGGCAGTTGCAGACGGCAGGCATCCAGCAGAGTGGGCAAGAGGTCGATATGAGCGGCCACAACGTCGCTCGACTTGCCTGCCGGAAAACGGCCAGGCCAGCGGGCATAGAAAGGCACACGCACGCCACCTTCATAAATCGTCCCTTTCAAATCGCGCAGGCCGGCGTTGTAGCGCGGCTGCTGTGGGCCGTTGTCCGACATGAAGATAACAAGGGTATTGTCCGCCAGTTTCTTGTCGTCGAGGGTTTTGAAAAGGCGACCCAGGTTCGAGTCAATGTTGGTGATCATCGCGTATATTTTGGCTACGGTATCGGAGACTGTATTTCCCCTTTTGGGGATAGCCGACTTTGGGAAATTGATCGTAGGCCAAGTTCATTTCCTTGTATACTTGCAATTCTTCATCGCTGATTTCAAGCGGCGTATGCGGGCAGTTGAACGCCAGGTATGCGAAAAAAGGCTTTTCAGAAGCGGTAGTAACGAAGCCAATCGCGGCATCCGTGAGTACCTTGGAGACGTACCCAGTCTGCTTCTCGGCTTTGCCATTGTGCAACAAAATGGGGTCGAAGTACGAGCTACCGCCTGGCAGGTCTGAAGCTTGACCCAAGCCGCCTCCTTTCAACACCAGGCATTCCTGAAAACCGTGCTCTTGCGGACGCAGCGGATAGTTGTCGCCAAGATGCCATTTGCCGAAGATGCCCGTCCGGTACCCGTTCGACGAAAGGATTTTGGCAATCGTCGTTTCGTCCGGGTGCATGGACGATCGACCATTGAACGTATCGACGACGCCGGTTCGGTAATTATATCGGCCCGTCAGCAAACTCGAACGCGTCGGCGAGCAGACAGGTGAGACATAGAAATGGCGCAACTGCATCGACTGTTTCGCGAAGGCATCGAGATGAGGCGTCAGGATTTTCGGATTGTCGTGACACGCCAGGTCGCCGTAACCCTGGTCATCGGTGACAATTAGAATGATGTTTGGTTTAGCAGCGCCCATCAACAATGATGGGACTGAAAACACCAGGCCGACGAGCAGCAATCGAAACATAGTTTCCTCAATGGGCGCGAGTCAATTCCTTCAATGGTACAACGACGGCGACGCGATGCCAGCCAAAAATTTGGCAATCATCCCCGATGCTCACCACAGAAGAAAAACCCAAATCATTCGCTCTCTCCCAATCGGGCTTGCATCGTTCATCCTTCTCGCGTTAAGATTCCTCTCCACCAACGGGCGAACGCATGAAGCGTTCTAATCAGCCATCAGGATGAGCGGCCACTACGGATGAACAAAACCTTTCAGCCGACCGGGAAAACCTTTCTCATTGCCGGCCTACTCGCCTGGGCTTACTTCCCCACAATCGCCGATCTCTTCCAGAAATGGATGAACGATCCGCAGTATTCCCACGGCATACTCGTGCCGATCTTTTCGCTCTACCTGCTTTATCGCAATCGCGACCAGGCGCCAAATACCGCGGAGCCGATGCTGTGGGCCGGCTATGCCGTGCTGCTCGTTGCCCTCGGATGCCGTGGGTTGGCGGCGTTGCTCTTTTTCCTGCCGCTCGATGCCGTCTCGATGATCCTCTGTCTGACGGGGCTGGTGCTCGTCACCGGCGGCAAGTCGTTGCTGCGTTGGACCTGGCCAAGCCTAGCGTTTCTATTGTTCATGATCCCCCTTCCTTATCAAATCGAGCGGATGATGGGCGCCGAGCTGCAGACCATTGCGACCATTTGCAGCACTTTTCTGCTGCAGACGCTGGGCCAGCCGGCCATCGCCGAGGGCAATCAGATTCTTATCGATGAGGTCAGACTGGGCGTTGTGGAAGCGTGCAGCGGATTGCGGATGCTGATGACCTTCGCGGCTTTCTGCGTTGGCGCCGTGATGCTGCTGGAGCGCCATTGGCTGGTGAAGTCGATCGTGTTGGCAAGTGCCATCCCCATTGCCCTTTCGACAAACATCCTGCGCATCACGGCCACAGGGCTTACCCATGTGTGGTTGAAAAACAGCGCTTCAAAAGAAGAGATCCTCCGAGGCATACACGACTTCAATGGCCTGATGATGATGCCCGTCGGCCTTGCGTTTCTGCTGACGGAACTCTGGATCCTGAAACATTTGCTGATTGAACAAAATGATTCGCTGGCGCGTGGCATTGTAAGAACGCCGGAGTAAGCAATCTACGCGTCAAGCATTGTTCAAAGTGAATCTGACTGAACACTGCCCTGTTGAAAGACCAAGGGAAGGATCCCACATGATACCGCAAACTGCACTGCCAACGCGCTTTCAAGAGCCCGCAATCTCGGAAGGGGGCGATCATGGCATCCGGATCCATCGGCCGATGGCGACCGCCATCCCACAACCACCCGCGGCGGGCGGCCTGAAGCCTTTCGCCTACCTCAAATATCGTTGGGTGACTGTCCTTTTTCTGGGTGGTCTGCTGGCAGCCACACTCGCCTTTGCTGCATACAGCGTTATCCCATCGAAATACACAACTTATTCGCTGGTGCGCATTTTCAGCGCCGACCCCGTGCTGCACTCCACTGAAAACCGTGAAGGACGCGGCGATTTCACGATTTATCTCAAATCGCAATCGGCGATGATTAAAAGCAATTTCGTTCTTACGGCCGCACTGCGCGACCCGAATGTCGCCGCCCTGCCGATGCTGCGCGATCAGGCGGACCCCGTTCGCTTTCTCGAAGAAGAACTGAAGATTGAGACGCAGGAAGGCTCGGAAATCTTGAAGCTCTCCCTTAGCGGCGACGACGCCAAAGGGATATCGATGATCGTCAATTCGATTCAGGATTCGTATTTCCGCGAGGTCGTGGATGAAGAGGTGAAGCGAAAGAAGACCCGCCTGCAACATCTGGAAGATGCCATCCTGAAAATGCAACTCGATGTCTCGCGCAGGCAGGAAAACGTGAAGCAAGCCGATGTCGGCGGCAACGGCGGGGTGGAAGCAATCACCGGTCTCAACGCCAGCCTGGCGGCCAGTCAACTCGTCCATCAGAAAGAAACAATCGCCAAAATCGAGAACGACATTTCCAATTGGCAGTTGGAAAAGAAATCGCTGGAAAAAAAACTGACGAGCGTCGCGGATGAAGTGCCCGCGCCGCCGCCAAACTATTTCGACACCATGGAGAACGATACGCGCATGGTGCTGCTGAAGAAGAAGATCGAAGGGTTGACGGCCCGGGTCGATTATCTCATCAAACTGTCGAACGATCCCAAGCTTGCCTCTGTGGTCGATATGAGGCAGAAAATCACCGAAGCCAACGAAGAGCGCGAACGCTTTCGCAAAGAGCGCATCGCCGAGTTTCAGAAGGGACAGACTCCCCACGGTCGAGAAAAAGTTGAAGAGCGATCTCGAACGCGCGACGAACACCATTGCGCAGTTAACAGCACAAAAGACCAAAGGCGAGCAGGCGGTTGAAGAATATCAGAAGACACTCGCGCACGGCGGCCTGACTGGCGACCCCACACAAATATTCCCGCAGATTGATATCCGCGAGCGGACGAAAATTATTACCGAAATGCTCGACAAGGCCAACCTGTTGCGCCTTGAGGTCAACGCCCCGCCCCGCGTACTCGACTTTCAGCGCGCTGCCGTGCCGATGAAAAAAGAAACGAAGAAGCAATTTTTCGGCACAATCCTGGCGGGCCTGATGGGGTTCGGCTTCGTCGGGCTGGGAGTGGTATTTCTCGAATCGCGAGTGCGCCGAGCGATGTCGCTTGCTGATGTGGAAGCGGCCGTCATCGGCCCCGTCCTCGGTGTGCTCCCTTCGCGCGTCAACGGCAAAAACAGCGCGATTGCCGCTCTGGCCCTTGGCGAAGCGATGGAAAAGATGCGCTCGCAATTGTTGCAACAGTTCGGCCGGCCCGGTTGCAAAGTGGTTGCTGTCACCAGTGCACTAACAGAAGAAGGCAAGAGTTTTCTGGCCTGGCAATTAGCAGAAAGTTTCGCCCGAGCGGACGCCCGTACGCTGTTGCTCGACTTCGATCTTCGCTCGCCCTCGCTGCATAACTGGCTCAATGCCGTCAACGAACGAGGCATCTGCGAAGTTCTTACCGGCCAGGCGGACCTTCCCGACGTCTTGCAGACCATGCCGAACCAGTTGACCTTCGTCTCCGCTGGCAAGTGGTGCGCTGATGCTGCGCCTGGCGCTCACCAACGAACGGCTCTACGCCCTTTTGCACGGCTTCCGCCAACAATTCGACGTAGTGATTCTGAACGCGCACCCATTGCTCGAGGTGGCCGAAACATTCTTGATTTGCCGTCAGGCCGACGGAGCGCTGCTTAGCGTCGAACGCCATACGAGTCGCCTGCCGATGGTGGTTAAAGCTCACGAAAAGTTGGCCTCCGCCGCGACGGAAGCCTTTGGACTTGTCTACCAAGGCGCCTCGGACGAAGAGTGCCTTAATTAAGCGATCGAAGACGGGTTTGATCAGCGCCCTGAGTTCCACTATTCACGAGAGCTTCATTCATGAAGATTCGAACGGTTCATCTGCTGGTCGCTTTGGTGCTGCTGACACTGTCGGGCATTGTGCATGGAAAATGGACCAATCGATGGGCGCAAGGCGCGGAAGTCGAGGGCAAGAAATTGCTCGAAGGTCTCGATGCGCCCGTCGGCGACTGGCAGCCAGGTGAGTTTACCAAAATCGAAGCCGCCGAGATGGCGCCGAAAACGCAGTGCCAGGCGCGGCGGTTCAACCCGTTGAAATCGGGCAAGTGGGTACAGGTATCGGTTACTACAGGAGGGGCCGAAGCCGTGGCCGTGCACACGCCCGACGTGTGCTATCTCGGCGCCGGTTGGCGCATCCGAGGGGCGAAAACGAAAGAAGTCATCAATTCAGCGGACGGGTCGGAGATCGCTTTCTGGATGGCCGACTTCGTGAAAACGAGTTCCACGGGCAATGAAGCAATTCGCGTGCGCTGGGCGTGGTCTTCCGAGGGCAAGTGGGAAGCCCCCAACTTCCCTGTCTGGTGGTTCCACGGAGCGCCTATCCTCTACAAGGTCTATATGGTCCACCCTTTGACGGAAGAGGAAGACTTGACGCGCGACGACCCCTACCGTAAATTCGCGGCCGACCTGATTACCGCGCTCAATAGCCAGATCCGCTAATTGAGATCGATCGGGCGAGCCGGGAGCGTAAGCGACCGGAGAAAAGCCTTTCGAATACCATTGGGAGCTTTGATCCACCTATGATGAAACCTATCGCATCGGCCAATTTGCAATTCCCCAAACGCGTGGAAAGTTTTGATTCATTCGGGGAAACCAGACGAGCGAATCGTTCTCCATTGCAGCACTTTTCGCCGGCTCGGCTGCGTTGGGAACTGGCGTTGAAGGCCTGTTTGGATCGCGCTCTCGCTTCCCTTTTGGCCATCATCGCTCTGCCGATTATGTTGGCAGCGATGGCCCTGGTGAAATTGACTTCGAGCGGCCCTGCCCTCTATTCCCAGCGCCGCGTTGGACAGTTCGGGCGTGTATTCACCATCTGGAAGATTCGGACGATGCACCATAATTGTGAAAAGCTGACCGGACCGCGCTGGTCAACGCCCGGCGATCCCCGTGTGACTACTGTGGGCCGAGTTCTGAGGGCGTTGCACATCGATGAACTGCCGCAACTTGCTAATGTGTTGCGCGGCCAAATGAGCTTAGTCGGCCCGCGTCCGGAACGACCCGAAATCGCGGCCAAGCTGGCCACTATTGTCGAAGAATACGACGTACGCCACGTTATGCTTCCCGGTATCTCCGGGAATGCCCAGGTTCACCTGCCGCCCGACACGACCGTCGGCGATGTCCGCGACAAGTTGGTTCTCGATCGCGAATACATCCAGCGCTTCTCCGCCTGGCTCGATCTAAAGATGCTGGTCTTTACCGGTCTGAAATTATTTGGAATCCGCAAGCCGCGTCCACAAGATTGAGCCGTGCGCCGGTCGCTTCTGGCAGCACGCCCATTCGCCCTTTCCACCCTCCCCCCGGCTTTGCGGGGGGAGGGCAGGGTGGGGGGGAAAAAGCTGCGACTGCCGCAACGTTTGTTTTTGGGCTAGAGGCTCCGCCCGAAACTGAGACTTTTGCCATGCTCGTCAGTGTCATCGTGCCCGTGCGTAATGAGTCGGCGCATATCCGCCAAACGCTTGCGTGTTTGCAGCAGCAGGAATTCGATGCCGAGGCTTTTGAAGTCCTCTGCATCGATGGTTGCTCCGATGATGACACGGTGGCGCAAATGGAAGACACGCAGCGAGAATTTCCCCAGCTTCGGCTCTTCTCTAATCCGAAACGCCTGGCGAGCGCCTGCGCAACATCGGTGTTCAACAATCGCGCGGCCGCTATGTAGTCATCGTCGATGGCCACTGTTCGATTCACGATCCCCATTATCTCGCCAATCTTGTCCAAGCATTCGAAGCAAGCGGCGCTGACAGTCTCGGCCGGCCGCAACCGCTGCGGGTAAATGATGCAAACCCGTTTCAGAATGCCGTAGCTGCAGCGCGTGAATCCTGGCTCGGCCATAACCCCGATTCCGCGATCTATTCGAACGAACAGCGCTTCGTTGAGCCCGACAATGTCGCGGTGGCTTACCGCCGCGATGTCTTTGAGAAAGTCGGCTTTTTCGATGAAGAGTTCGATGCGTGCGAAGATGTTGAGTTCAACACCCGCTTGCGTCAGGCTGGCATGACTTGCTTCTTTACACCCGCTATCCGCGTTGACTATAAGCCGCGCGCCACGCTGCAAGGCCTTCTGCATCAGATGGCTCGCTACGGCGCGGGACGTTCGCGACTCGGGCGTAAACATCGCAGCTCGATCACTCTTCCGAGCCTGGTTCCCGCTCTCTGGCTGCTCTGGCTGCCTCTCACGTTTCTTCTAGGTTTTGCATCGTCTGTCGTGGCCTGCCTCTTTTGTCTCTCCCTGCTCGTCTATTCAATAGCCATTTTAGGGGAAAGCCTTCGGCTCTCGTGGCGGCATCCCGCTCATCTGCTGTTGCGTACGCCGGTCATTCTTTTTGCCATCCATATTGGCTTTGGCTGGGGTTTCGTGCGCGAGCGCCTTGGGCATCTCACTTCGACTTGTTGAAGCGCATGCTGTCGTTGACGGGGCTCTGATGTACCTGTTCTACTTTCAATTTGGGATTCTTCGCGAAGGGTTTGTACAACGGATCGCCAACGAGTACGGTCATCCAACTGCTGAAAAGGATCGTCTTGCTGTAGCATTCCACCAACGTATACTTGCCGGTCGCCAGGAAGCCGAAGAACTCAGCCGGCTTCGGAAAGCCTATCGTGTACGGCTCGGCAACTGGACCTAATGTGACCGCCACTCCCTTCTCCAATAAGCACTTGCACCAATATTTTGCATCGGGTTGTCGTAGTGAAACCGCTTCAGAACTGGCGAGATGCCAGGCGATCGCGCCGGGAACAAATGTGAAACTGTCGATGAATTGGCCGAGTGAATACCAGCCGCAATAGAGCGCGCAATCGGGACATGTTAACGGCTTGAAGAGTTCGGGCTTGTCGTCGAGTATGACCTTCATTTTTCCTTCTTTATCGAGCAACGCGGCCATTTCGCGCATCGATTCATCGAAGCCGGCATAGCCCGAACCATCCTCGGCCTTCGGATCATAACGGATCCCGCGTGCATCAACGTAGACGTTGCCTTCCAAGCCTTTCTTCTCGACTTCAATCGCTTGATCGACCAGGCCTTTGACAATCTTGATTGTTGGCCCATCCAGACGGCACGTCATCACGAACGGCGGCTTGCCGGTGCGCGCGGCAGCGGGCAAGCGCCAATATCCTAAATTCAGTTGCCAGCGCGTCAGTTCGTAATTGTCCCACCAGAGCATCATCAGTTCGCTGTCGACGGCGGCATTGCTTTCGGCATGAGCGAGCAGCCGCCGCTTCTGTTCGAGAGTCGCTTTCTCAAGCGACATCTTGGTCAATTCCGCTTTGGTTTCTTCGAGCCAAGTCTTCAATTGATCGCCCGGCTTTTCTTTGTAAGTGGCCTCCAGCAACTTCACTTTTGTCTGCAACGTCGGGATAGCCTCCGCAACTTCTTTCATCCGGGGATCGAGCGCTTTGATTTTCTCCGCTTCCTCCGGAGTGGCATCCTGCCCGCCAACACGCAATGGAATGCCATAAACGCTGAGCAAAACCTTGGCCTGCTCTTTCTTGTCTTTCAGCGCTGTCCGGATGGGCGCCACGATACGCTCGTTGTAGGCGACGCGTGAAATGTCCTCGGTCATCGGCACATCGAGCAGGATGATGTTTTCCTTCGGAACTCCGCGCTTCTGGCAATAATGGTCAGCCACTTCTTTCGAAGCGCCCGAGTTCTTGTTCACCAGCAGAAAGATTTCGTTCGGTTCCAACGCGTTCAAGCGCGTGACGGTGAGAAAAACAACTATTGCAATGAGACGGAGCATAGAGATCGTTTCCGGATAAGGGAGAAATTTTAATGGCGATAAAATCACCGCAGAAAATCACAGGTCCGGGCCGCCATCACCACACCAACCCGACGCGTCAGCGAGAGAGTCTTGTAGGGTGGGCGAAGGCTTTGCACAACCCACCCGAACATCTGCACACTCGTGCCTATTCCTCATTTACTATAATGCTATTCCATCATGAACATTATCGAAGATACAAAGGCATACGAGGCTTGGCTTGGTCAGTTTACGACTCTACAGGACGATGATCTTGCATATAAGCATGCGCTGATGAGCGATTCGCTCGATCCGTTTCCTTTCTTTCGCGGCACCTATTACCGTTGGTTACGGCTTTGGCCGGACGTCTGCCCGGAACTGATCGAAGCGCCCCATCTTTCGGCTGTCGGGGATCTGCACGTAGAAAACTTCGGCACGTGGCGCGATGCCGAAGGCCGGCTTTCCTGGGGCGTCAACGATTTTGATGAAGTGAGCGAACTGCCTTATACCAATGACTTAGTGCGGTTGGCCTGCAGCGTTCGCTTTGCTCGCGAGGCAGGTCCGCTGCGGATTCGGCTGGGCCAAGCCTGCTCCGCCATTTTGAAGGGTTATCGATCAACCCTTGAAAAAGAAGGTTCGCCATTCGTTATTGAAGAGCACCACGCCCACTTGCGCCGTCTTGCCTTTCACAAGCAGCGCGACCCCGTGCCTTTCTGGAAAAAGCTGACGAACCTTTTGACGAATTCCACGCCGGAAGTGCCGTCGGAAGCGAAGTCCGGTTTACTTGTCGACCTGCCGCATCGGGGCTTGAGTTGCGAATTTCGTATGCGCCCGCGTACGGGGGTTGGCAGCCTGGGAAAGCCTCGGTATCTCGCCCTTGTCGAATGGAAGGGTGGTTGGGTAGCCCGTGAAGCGAAGGTCCAGACACCGACTGCCGCGTCCTATCTTGTCGAGGCACCGGGGCCGCTGCCGCGCATCGAACGGGTGGTTCGAAAAGCGATCAGAAGCCACGACCCGTTTTATCGGGTCGAAAAAGGTTACATCCTTCGCCGGTTGTCGCCGCGTTGCTCGCGCATTGAGCTGGCCAAGCAGAGCCAGATCGAAGACCAGACAGCGTTGCTCGAAGCGATGGGAGCAGAAACCGCGAACGTACACCTTGGTAACCGTGCCAAAATCGCCGATGTCCGCCGAGACTTGGAACAGCGTCCCAAGCGCTGGCTGAAAAAGGCTGCCCGAGATATGTATCGAGCGATCATTGCGGACTGGGAAGAATGGCGGGCGGAGAAGAGCAAGAAGTAAAGTGCATTTGCTCGTAGGACGGCCGTGTCGGTTGTCCTACGAAAATCGCGACATTTCATCTCCAGGTGCAAGCGAGAGAAGATTAATCTCCGGCGGGCAGTTGAGCCGTAGCGGTATGCCGGCTTCTCCCAGCCCGCGCGAGACGAACACCTGCGATGCCGGCCCTTGGACTAGGCCGCCTTTGTACTTGTCTCCAAACCGCGACGGCATCCAAGGAGCTTTCAACCCCGGCAGATACACTTGGCCGCCATGCGTGTGACCGCTGAGCATCAATCCGACACGCGGGTCCGGCCTCACTTCGGCGAAGTCTGGGTTATGGGCCAGCAGCACTACTTCAGCACCCTTGGGCACATCGCGCAGTGCGGTGCGGAGGTCAGGCTTGCCCCACCACAAGTCATCGACGCCTGCAAGCCACAGTGCCTCCGAGCCAATCGCCGCGCGAACCGCGCGATTCGTTAGATCGGTGATCGGCGTCGTGCGGACCACCTCTCGATAGACCCGCCCGCTTTCGTACATATCGTGATTGCCCGGAACAGCGAACACCCCCCGGCGGCGCTTTCAGTGTTGATAAAGCTTCCAAGCAAGGAGGCAGCTGTTCGGCGGTGAGCCTGCCGTTGTGGGCAAAGTCGCCAACTAAAGCATAGGCGTCTGCGGCTAGACTTTGTGCCAGCGTGACCGCTTGGCTGATAAAATCGATGCAGACGAATGGGCCGTGATGGAAGTCCGCCAGAACCGCGATCGTTTTACCGGCAAATGCATGCGGCAGCCGTGGAAGGAAAATCGTCTGGCGGCGGATGCGAATCTGGGACGCTTCCCAAAACCCATACCCCGCTCCGACCGAGGCACCGGCCGTCAACCCGGCGCCACCCTGAAGAACCCGACGCAAGAACTTCCGCCGTGTCGGCTTCGCAGTTGTCGCAAATGCTTCCATGCATCCGTCCTCAAGCCTATTTCGTGTTTCACTCGGGGCGTAAGTGATGCTGTCGGCCGACCAGCTTAGCATACCTCGCTTATTTGCAAATCCGCACCTTTGAACCGTTTCCGGTTTGTACGTAGGACAACCGTCTCGGTTGTCTGCGATGATGGACAACCGAGACGGTTGTCCTACGCCACCCCCTTGACACATTTCGAGTTTAGAAATCCGGTGTTGGGATCGCGACAATCCTCCATGGCGCCAATGCCCGTATACTCCAACTGTTCCCATTCGTGCAAAAATTCATCTAAGTTGCGGGACAGCAAGAAGCTCTGACTGTCGTGTCGTAGGTAGACGACAGGCGGGTTGGGATGCTCGCAATCGTGGACCCAGAGGGCAATTCCGTCACCGTCCGGATAACGCGCCAAGGGCAGTGCGTGTCGCCAGAACGCCTGGTCTAATGGCCACTCCGGTTCCATCAACCATGAGCGCTTCGAGTATTCGATGCACTCCATGCGCCAGTCGGCAAGTTGCTCAGCTGGACAAAACGTCTCGCAAGTTGGATCTTCGTACGGTCGGGAATACTCAAAGTTGATTGAAGAAGCGCCTAGCAGAAGAAACTCTCGCAACGGCGGTGGGAGTCCGCAATCGATAGATTTGGCGAGTGCCTTTACCTCGTCGTCGCGTAGACACGGAGCGATCTTAATCGAGTATTCATCGCGTTTGTCAACCGGGCTCCGCTCCTGCAAGCCGAGGATGAAACTGCGGAGCCGCTCGACCCATTTGGCGTAGTCCATTGCGGATAAACTCGGAGTGGTAGAAACGTTTAGACGCCCTGTTTTTCGAATGCGTCAAAATTGGCGGCAGACAAATAGATCAGCAGGCAGAGCGCCTGAAAGCCTGAATCCTCCGTTGCCAAAAACGCGAATAAGTTCAGCGCCACTGATCAAAATGTGGAACCCGTCGTGAATTGGGATGCCCGCCGACGTTAGGTTCCGGATGGCCCGTACTATTCCTGCTGGTTTCAGATCGCGCGACGGGTCATTGTCGCGACGCACGATCAAGATGCCGGGATATTGACCATGAACTTCGACGATCAAGTCGTGCAAACTCTTAAAATCGTTATGGTTGCGAGACAATAGGACGCGATCCTCGCGCACGGCATGCGCCAAGTGAATCGAGTCAAACTCGCCGGTCATTCCGGCGTCGGCCGGGATTTGCACATCATGGCCTGCCTGCTGCAAAAGGGCGACCAGAAGTGATTCGGCGGAATCGTCATCCAGATAGAGTCGCATCGTCAATTATTCCGAGCCGCTTGCCACTAGCGAAACCGGAGGCGTGGCCAGGAGCCGCTGGAGGTGATTGATGCCATTCAAGTCGTCCGCCGTTTGTTCCCGCCGCCAATCCTCGCGTACCTCACTCGGGTCCGATTTCGAATAAGCAATCGCCTCGAGTACAGCTTCTAAAGGCAATCGAAAATCCGCTGCCAATTGGTCTGGAGTTCGCGCGTCTTCACCGAGGCTCTGGCCATACAGAGTTCGTGCTGCAATCCAGCGATCCTTGATAAAAAGCTGCTGGTAATTAGATTTGGGTTTGCGAACCAGATATTTCCAATTAGTTACTGTTTCCATCCCTACATTCTATCGATGTTCGAAAAACCCCGCAATGCCCGCACAACGTTATATCTAACGCTCGGGTCTATTCGACAGGCATAGCAGCTACGGCAAAACCAATTACGTGTCGTACTCCCCGCTGGACCAAGCCGGCCAAAAGCACATCACATTTCCGGGCATAACGACCACGGACCAGTCGTCACCAGGCACTTCGGGCGGTTGCGGGATGAACCCGAACTCGATGCCGAACCGCTCAACCTGAAACGGAGCGACTTCAATTCGCTGAAATTTGAACTCCCCAAGCGAAGCCAAGAGTGCATCCCGACGGGCATTTCGAGACGTCTCGCCGAGACCTGCACGAGGCCCTAAGTCGTCGATTATCGCTGATTCCAACTGGCCCGCTTTATCAAAGATATATAAGGCGATGAATTCGCGCCCGTGCCAGTTCCAACTCCATCCGCAGGTACGAACGGCGTAGTCAGGAAGAATTGTCGCCCATCGGCTGTATGGCCCACATACTCAGCGTGGTATTTGTCCGGATCGAGAGCGATCGTTTTCGGAGGGACTTTCGCCATAGGCACCTTTTTTTTGCGCACTCATCCATACGCCGGCGAGCTAAGACCTACTTGTTCTCCCCAAAACATTCGTCCAACACCATTGCGAGCCGGATGCCGCCTTTTTTCAATTGCTCGACGACGATTGGCACATTAGCCTTCATGTAATTGTCGTCGTTCAGATCGATGGCCTCCTTCGGGAGTTCCTCGCCGGTGCGATAATTGTAAACGTTCTTCACTACGATCATGTGCGATTCCCAAGCCCAATCTTTTGTTTCGCCTTTGGACCATTTTGCGCGATCCTCTTCTTTGATGTCGTTGAGCAAGCGTTTGGAAAAGTCATCGACCGTCAGCTCGCCGCGAGCCGCTTTGACCAAATGACCGTCCCAGACTTTATGCAGATTGAGTTTATCTTCTTCTTTGCCAAACACACTCTTCACCGGTTGCAAGTTGCCGCCCCGATCGTCGTCGCGGTTGCCGCAATGCAAGGGCTGATGCATGTCGCCAACGAAGTGAACGAGGAAGTACAGCGCTTCTTTGCGATCCTGTTTTTCGGCCTTCGGGTCTTTGAGTACTTTTTTGAAACGGTCGATGGCGCCAAGCACATGATTGCCATCTTCGGAAACCTTGAAATCACCTGGCTTCATTTTGATTTCGATATTGATGTAGTGCCAAGTGTCGCTCTTAGGGTATTTCCTTCGCAATGTAGCGGAGCGGGGGACATAGTCTGCCCAGTTGCAAATGCGCGCGTCGCTGATCTGCTGCTCGCCCTCCTTATTCTCGCCCAACAACTCCTTGATTCCGGCCTGCGCCGCCGACCTTAGATTCTCCTCAGCGATTTTCGAGACGATAACGTGGCCATCTTCCCACCAGGCATGGGCCAAGGATGGCAATGCGGTCATGGTGAGAAAAGCGCTAAGCACGAAAGAACGTAAAAACATGAACAGCACTCCAAGAAAATTAGACCATGCGGCGACGGCGGCGAGTTTCCATGTAGGTTGTTTCGAGATCGACAGGCACGAAAGTATCTTCTTTGAATGTATTGAGCGCCTGACGTTTACAGATGAAGATTTCGTGAATGGATAATTAGGAAGGCAGCTTACGCTGCTCAGCTGGCCCGCCGAAAGCGCTCCGCTGCGCAAAGCCTTCGCGTCGCGGCTAACCACGATTGAAACGTTCCGAATGCCTTCAACTCTTGATCTCCCCCTCCAGTCCAAGCCTACAATAAGGAGACAAACCCGGAACATCTTCGCTGGAGCCATCGTGATTCATCCGCAATCCCGTCCTGCCAACCTCAAGCAACTTCGCGAGAGCGGCTGGCAGTCGCGAACCGTCAAGCAGGAAATCAGGCGCGAATTTCATTCGCCAATTGCAGTCGGGCGAAGAGCTTTTTCCGGGCATCGTCGGTTACGAAGATACAGTCATCCCAGAGATCAACATCGCGCTGTTGGCTGGGCACGACATGCTCTTTCTCGGCGAGAAGGGACAGGCGAAAAGCCGGCTGATGCGGGCTCTGGTCCGTTTTTTGGATGCCGAGCTTCCCTATCTCGACATACCCGGCTCAGCCGTTCACGAAGACCCCTATCGGCCAATTACCAAGGCGGGCAGAGAATTCTTGTTGAACACACCGGAAGAGCAGGTGCGTATTGCCTGGTGGCCGCGTCAGGAGCGTTACGCCGAGCGTCTGGCGCCGGGAACCAAGTTCGCCGATATCGTCGGCGAAATCGACCCGGCCAAGCTGGCCATGGGAACCAGCATGTCGGCCGAGGATGCCCTGCATTTCGGCCTTATTCCCCGCATGCATCGCGGCATCTTTGCCATGAACGAAGTTCCCGAACTCGACGAACTGATTCAAGTCGGCCTGTTCAACATTCTCGAAGAGCGAGACGTGCAGATCCGCGGCTATCCCATTCAATTCGATATCGACGTGCTCATTCTCTTCTCCGCTAATCCCGCAACGTATAACCGTTCGGGCAAAGTGATCCCGCAGTCTGAAAGACCGCATCGGGTCATTGATTCAGACGCATTATCCAAGGGAACGCAGCCAGGGCATCGAGATCATGGAGCAGGAAGCGGGCATCGAAGTCGGCGGCGACTTCCCGGTCCAGGTTCCTTACTTCATGCGTGAGATTATTGAAGAAATCAGTATCGGCGCGCGGAAGTCGAAATACGTCGATCATCAGTCGGGCGTCAGCGCTCGCTTCAGCATCGCCAACTATCGCACGATGGTCGCCTCGGCACGGCATCGCGGCATCCGCCTGGGCGAGAAGCCTGCTGTTCCGCGCATTTCCGATCTGGGTCATCTGCCGACGTCATCGCTCGGCAAGCTCGAGCTCGATATGATGGGCAGCCATCAAATGAGCGAAAAGCAAGTTCTTGAATCGTTGATAGCCGAGGCGGTCGGAAAAGTCTTTGAAGAGTACGTCGACAAGCATGGCCTGGAAGAGATCGCCAACGTTTTTTCCAAGGGTGTCAAGATTGAAGTCGGCGACATGCTCCCTTCTTCCGAGTATGCCAAACGGCTCAAGCGGGTTCCGCAAGCGTGGGAGAAAGCTTTTGAAGTGAATGGCGGCGACAGCGATGCTATCCGCGCTTCGTGCCTCGAGTTCGTCTTGGCAGGTCTCCATGCAACCGAGCGTATTTCACGCGCTACGAAGCACGGACGGATCGTTTACGAGGTTTAGCAGTGGCGATCTCCGCAGCTGATCTTCCGTGACCAAAGGCACTGCTTTATCACGGGCTTGCATTCTTCGTACGAACCAACTCGGCGTTGGCGTAGAGCTTTTTGACTTTTCGGCAGATCAGATAGTCCAATAGTCGCGGGAACCAGCGGTGCATGCGGAGCATCCAACGCGCATCGCCGCCGATCACGACTTCGCTTTTGCCACGGACCATGCCTGCAATAATCTTAGTTGCAACTGATTGGGCCGTCATGCCTTTGTCGAAGTCGATCTGGGCTTTCCCTTCGTTGCGCGGCATGTGTTCGCGTAGTCCTGTCCGAGTTAGACCGGGCACTATGAGGATAACGCCGATGTCAAACCGCGCCAGTTCACCGCGCAGTGATTCACTCAGGCCGCAAAGGGCGAATTTACTTGCCGAATATTCGGGCCAGGCAGGCATGGCCCGCCGGCCGCACATCGATGAGACGTTTACGATGGCTGCCTGATTCCCTAATGCGAGGTGCGGAATGGCCAAGCGTGTGAGGTCGACTGGGCCGAAGAAGTTGACTTCCATCACTTCACGCAGCACCGCCTCATCCGAGTTGGCGAAATGCCCCCAACTGGCGATTCCGGCGTTATTGATGAGGATGTCGATGCCGCCCATGGACTGCACGGCTGCATTGATAAGCCGCTCGCGTTCCTCTTCCACCGTCAGATCACAGGGAATGGCAAATGCCTTCGGCGGGTTGACTGAAAGCTCGCGGACTACATCTTGGAGCTTATCCGCCGACCGAGCGGCCAGCGTGAGGATAGCCCCTTGGCTGGAAAGCTCAAGCGCCAGCGCTCGCCCGATGCCGGAGGAGGCGCCTGTCAAAACGATACGCTTCCCGGCTATTGATCGCGACACGGATGCACCTCATTGTTTGCCTATTTGTTCTATTTTATTTTGATTCCATCGTGAGGTGAAGGCCAGCAACGGCACACTATTGAATTGAGGGCTAGATGCGGTCCGCACCGCTGTTGTAATCGCCAAATGATGCGCAATCGTCCCAACGCTCAAAATATGAAACTCAGACCATCATAGGCCATCTCAACGCCGGCCGGCAGTTTGGCATTTAGTTCGGTGTAATCAAACTCATGGCTCATATGCGTCAGATAAGCTTTTTCCGGATTGAGACGTTCAATTACCTCAAGGGCTTGATTCAGGCTCATGTGAGCGGGGTGAGGCTTATAGCGGAGGCAGTCAATGATGAGAGTCTGCACTCCTTCGAGCAATGGCCAACTCGTCTCAGGAATCTCGCTTACGTCTGTGCAGTACGCGACGTCGGCGATGCGAAAGCCGAAGACATGGAACCAACTATGAATTAGCGGAATGGGTGTGATGTGCTGGCCGAGTGCCGTGAAAGGGTTGGCGTCAATGCGGCAGAACTCGAGCTTGGGGACGGAGCCGACCGGCAACTCCCGATCGGAAAGAAAGGCATACGAAAAGACGCGGCGGATGACTTCTTCCACTTCTTCGGTGCAATAGATTGGCAGCGGTCCATTCAGATGGCGAGCCATCAGGCGGAGGTCGTCGAGGCCATAGAGATGGTCAACATGATAGTGTGTGTAGAGCACTGCATGGACGGCTTTGATTTTCTCCCGAAGTAGCTGCAAACGCAACTCGGGGCCGGTGTCGATGAGGAGGTTGCCCTTCGGCGTGTCAATGATCACCGAGCTACGATAACGGCTGTTGCGCGGATGAGTGGAACGGCAGACAGGGCAATCGCAACCGATCATCGGCACGCCGACCGATGTCCCGGTGCCCAAAAAAGTGAAAGTTCGCGGCCCGATCATGAGTTATCCATCAATATGCCCTAACAGAGTCGCAGCGTGTACGACCCTGTTAGCGGCCTTCGAATTACTGCGGCGTCGCCGGTTCGGCCATGCCGCCATGTTCTTCGTGAATGTGAACCTGACGGTAACCGCCGATAAGCATGAAGTAAAAGATCAACAGCAGGTAAATCACGGCCATCGCGGCAGGGACCGCCGCGGTATAGATCAGCGCCTGGCGCCCGCCGTAATTACCCGCTTTGGCGACGTAGGGCGCATCCTCCTTCTCGTGAGGCTTACCCTGGGTATTCCAAAACACGGATAGTTCGCGAAGGCTCTCGTATTTCTTCTCGCCGATTTTGTCGCCGACCCTTGCGAGATCCGCTTCGAGACCGACTCCATTGCCATCGTTCTTGCCGGGTTCGCCAAGCAAGGTTGCAACTTTTGAACCATCGAGAGCGGGAGTTTCTGGGAAAAAGAGAAACTTCTTCTCGTCGGGAGTGCCGTTTTCGTTAAGCGCCTGATAACGACCGAAGGTGTCGGGCGAAAGTTCCTTCAGTTTGGCCGAGGCAAAGTAGTCTTGAGTGTAGCCAATGCCCTTGGTGCCGAGGTATCCTGCCGAAAGCATGCCGACGCCGCCCACGATGCCGAGAGCCAACGCGCCGCCTTTGGGGAATCGTTCGGAAACGACGCCGAGCATCGTAGGCCAGAAGAATGTCTTGCCGACGCCGTAGATCGTAGCCGCTGCGACGCACATCAAAGCCCCGTCGGAGTTGCCCAAGAGTGTTAGGCCAACCATGCCGAGGACCGCACTGACAAACAGGAGACCGAGTGGTGAGATCTTGTGAACGATCGGACCGGCAAAGAAGCGCAGCACGAACATAATGCTGGAAGTCCAGATAAACAATAGCAGGCCTTTGCTCTTATTTTCGAGAATTCCGCCGGTGATCCGACTGATCCAGCTATCGGTGCCGAGTTCGACATAGCCGACGAGCGCCTGACAAACGACCAGGATAAGCAAAATCGGTGAGAGAAACTGCAAAAGCATGGTGCCGATTGAGATACCGGATGTGCTTGCTTCCGATCGTGGGAAAGGCCGGCGGAACATCATGCCGCCATACAGCAGGGTCGGAACTAAAAAGACCGACATTTGGACTTCCCAGGGAACTCCGTCAACGCCGGGCAGTTTGCCAATCTCGTTAAAGAGAAGGCCGAGCAACGCGCCGAGGATCAACCCGCCCGGCCAACCCGCATGAAGAATGTTGAGCCAATGCGTTTTACTCTTGGGATAAAGCGTGGCTGTCAATGGATTGATGACCGCCTCGCAAGTTCCATTGCCAAGCGAAAACAGAAACATGCCGACAAACAGACACCAATAAGCGGCGTCTTTGCCGTAAGCCTGGTAGACCGGCGTGGCCGCCAGCGTGACCAGCGCGGAAGAAAGGTGAAAGATAAAGGCGATGAGCATCAGCTTGCCATAACCGAGCTTGTCTGCCAGGAAGCTGAAAAAGATGATTGTGAAGCCGAAACCGATCAAGCCGCCGCCGGTGATGGTGCCAAGTTCGAAATTCGTAAAGCCGAAGCGGGAGGCCCAATCGCCCAAGATCGCTCCGCGGATCGAGAAGCCGACGCCCGCGGCAATGAGGGTAAAAAAGCTGGCCCAAAAGAGGATTTTTTCGTTTCGGCCGTTGGTTGGCAGGTTATTCATGTGGGATGGTTCGGGAGAGAAATAGGGATGATGGTTCTATACAGTTCGGCGATGATAGCCGGAGGGCGCTTGCCCCGTCCAGCATAAAGATAGGAAGATTTCGCAAAAGCGCGTAGTGAAGAACGAGATCGCTCGTTCCGCTCCGGCTGTTTTGGCATATCCTGATTGAGAACCGCACGCCAAACGAGGAGTCTTCACCATGCCTCAGAGTGAAATCGATCGCCGACATTTACTGAAAGGGGCCGTCGTGGCCGCCGCCATCACGCCCTTCGCTGCCGCGCAGGGCGCCGAAGGCAAAACCGTAGCCAACGGCCGTATCAATCAATCGCTCGTATTCTGGTGTTTCAACGCCACGGGCGACAAATGGGATATTGAAACGACGTGCAAGAACGCCGTCGCGCTCGGGCTGAAATCGGTCGAGCTGTGCGGGCCGGAGCATTGGCCAACGCTGAAAAAACATGGGCTCACGTGCGCCATCGCGCCCAATGGAATGCCGGGCGCTCCGTTCATGAAGGGCTTCAACAATCCGCGCTATCACGACGAAGTAATCACCGTCACCAAGAAGATGATCGATGCCTGCGCCGAGGCCGGGGTGCCCGCGGTCATTGGTTTCACCGGCTTTAAATGGAAGGATGCCGACGACGCCAAGAGTGGCGAAATCTCGCGCGAAGAGGGCGAGAAGAACTGCATCAAAGGCCTGAAAGACATTGCCGGCTATGCGGAGCAAAAGAAGATCACCATCTGCATCGAACACTTAAACACGCGACAGCTCGCACCCCATGAAAGGGCATCCCGGCTACCAGGGAGACGATCTCGATTACCTGTCCGGCATCCTGCGCCAGGTTGCATCGCCACGCGTAAAACTGCTGTTCGACATATACCATGTGCAAATCATGCACGGCGACATCATCCGGCGCATTGAACAAAACAAAGATGTGATCGGACATGTCCACACGGCCGGGAATCCCGGCCGAGGCGAACTGGATGACAATCAGGAAATCTGGTATCCGCCGATCATGCGAAAGCTGCTCGACATCAAATATGAAGGCTACGTCGGGCAAGAATTTATCCCGACGCGCGATGCACTGAAAGGGCTGCGCGAAGCAGTGAAGCTTTGCGACGTGTGATTCTGATTCATCAGTACCGCAGCGATAAGCCGACGTTGACGCCCTGCATCCAAAGGGCTTCATCGCGGAAATGAAAGGTCGGGTTATTCGGCGTCTGGACGCTGTTTTGGAATGGGAAGTTGGTAGGATCAATGGCGGTATCGATCTGACGGCCCGGGCGTACGAGATTCGACACGTACATGAAGTTATAGCCGACAAAGCCTGACGCCCAAGGAGTGAACTTGTAGCCGACGGTGGCCAACGCTTCCGGTACAAAGGCGCTTCGCGATCGATTGTACGAACCAATGTTGGACGAAAGAGCCAGGAGGTTCGCGCGAGCGTTCATCGATTGGCCGGCGAAATCAATATTCGAAGCCCCGTCGATGCGGACGTGCTCATCCATCACGCCATAGGCGATTTTTCCGGTAACGCTGGCGAAAAGTCTTGAGCCTTCATATCGCCAACGTAAACCGATCTGGCCGCCGTAGAAGTGATTCTGCGTTCCGAAATAGTCGTAGCCGCTCGATTGATAAGTCCCGTCGGGAAGAGCGCTCTGCTGGCTGATCTGCAACTTTTCGGTCACATCGAGATAACGGAAGCCGGCAATGAAATTAAGGCTAGGTCCGGTGCCGAACGAATTGAAAAGCAAGTGCGCTTCTCCGCCGTCGGCATGGAAGGAGCTATTCACGTGAATGGCGCCCGTGAGGCCACCGAGAATGGAGACGGGCACAATATCGCTTTCGCCCGCAGCTAAATTGTAAAAAGGCCGGCCGAGAATCGCGCGCGGCGAACCTGCGAAAGATTCATTGGCGCCCGACTGCCCAAACCAGAAGTAGCTTGCCTCAACTCCGATCGTCTGGGCGTCGTTGAGCCATAGGCCGAACGTGGCGCGCGTCCCATTAAGCGGATCGAAGACCTTGCGCCCGCCAGGCGAAAGATCGGTAACCTGCGAGGCGGGGAAAAAGGTTTGCCCCGGCTGCACTCCGGTATATTCCCGAACCAAAGCTGGCACGGGCATCGCTTTCACAAACCACATCAGGTATTCAGCGCTCCCCCAAACGCTTGGCCCGATTAACCGAGCCGGCGCTTCTGTAGCGAAAGCGCCGGGGCCATCGACAGTCCATGTCGTCAATGGCGCTGCGGGTGAAACCGGAAGTTGACTGGCAGGCGTGCCGGCGTTTTGAAAGGGCGGAGATCCTGCACCTTGAGCGATCGTCTTGTTGGTGATGGGTGGCGAAGTATAGCCTGGTGTTGCCGACAGATCGGCGGCCACTCCGGGGACCGGCGGCAGGGCAGGCATGCTCGCGAGCGCCGGTTTAATGGCCGATTGAATGGATTGTTTTTGCTCAAGCAGAGGCAAGGGGAGCGATGAATTGGGCTGAGCGATGATCGGCGCTGGCGCCACGAGTGGATTCGGCAACGTAATCGGGAGAGAATCGACCATTGCCTTCGATGGAGGCGGATTAGATACGTCGGTAAGCCGCGGCTTAGGAGAAGTTATCTCCGGCGCTGATGAGGCAGGAGGCGGAGATGGAATGGCAGGGATTTCCAAGTCCGTTACCGGAGCGATAATCCCCTCGCTCAGTGGAGGCTCGGGGGAGAGGTCCACCCTCTCCACCGGCGGCGCAGGTTTGGATGCAGGGAACGCAATGATACCGTACGGAGACTGGGGCAAGATGGGCGGCGTTTGGGCGATCGCTCCACATGGACAGGCCAGCATGGCCATAAGGCCGCCAAAAATTCCCTTGTGCATGGCCGGTTCGATCCCCATTGCGAAGTTACGCCTGTTCGATTTCGCCTCATGCCATGAACTTGAGAGAAAATCCAGATGAATTTCAGGAGTGCATTCAATCTGCGGTCAGAGCCGCGACCGTTAGGAATTTTCTTGTAGGGTGGGTGAAGGCTTTGCGCAACCCACGCGAAACTTTCAGGGCCGCTGGGACTTTGCGCGACCATCTTCAAATCGCAACGGTGGGTTACGCAAAGGCTTCACCCACCCTACAAACTCGAAGCGGGCAATACACTATGCTGAAACCGGGGACGTCACCCTTTCGCCAGCAGACTGTGCATCATGCTCCGTTTCGATCCTTCCGAGCTTCGAAAATACGCCGGCCTTACGTTGCTGGCTCGCAACGTCGTCGAAGGATTTCTCTCAGGCGTGCATCGCAGTCCGTTCAAAGGGTTTTCGATTGAATTTGCCGAGCATCGCCAATATTCGCCCGGAGATGAGATTCGCCACATCGACTGGCGCGCCTTCGGCAAGACTGATCGCTATTACATCAAGGAGTACGAAGAAGAGACCAATCTGAAAGCGTATTTACTGGTCGATGCGTCCGGGAGCATGGCATTCAAAGGCAGAGGCAAGCAGCCGAGCAAGTTTCAATATGCACAGTATATTGCTGCGTCGCTTTCATTCTTGATGTTGCATCAACTGGATGCCGTAGGCCTGATCGTTCATGACACGGCCGTGCGTAAACTCATTCCTCCAAAGACGAGTCCGAAGCATCTGCTCAATGTTCTTCGCGCCTTGGAAACAATCAAGCCAGGCGGCGAGACGGCTATGGCGCCGCTTTGGCACGAACTGGCTGGGCACTATCTGAAGCAGCGCGGACTTGTCATTATTCTTTCTGATTTCTTCGACGACCTGGAAGCCCTGACGCGTGCTTTACGCCATCTAAAACATCGCAAGCACGAAGTGATTCTTTTCCACATCCTCGATCCAGACGAAATCGATTTTCCATTCGGCAAGTTGACGCAATTTCGCAACCTCGAAAATCGAAACGACTTGCAAATGCTCGATGCCCGCCGTTTGCGCGAGGAATACTTGAAGAATTTTGGAGACTTCTGCGAGCAGTTGCGGCAGCGGTCTGGAAACATGCATATAGACTACCATCTGATGCGCACCGATGAGCCGGTCGACCGAGCGCTGGGCATCTACTTGTCGCGCCGGCAGCGCTAGCGAAGAGTTGTCCCGTTCTTCGCTGGCGCTTTGGGCTCGGAATACCGCCCACAAGCCTGTAACGCTCCCGAATACAGCGTCTACAAGCCCGAAGCGCTAGCGAAGAGTTGTCCCGTTCTTCGCTCGCGCTTCGGGCTCGGAATACCGCGCCCACAAGCCTGTAACGCTCCCCGGATACAGCGTCTACAAGCCTGAAGCGCCAGCGAAGAGGTCTCGTTCTTCGCTGGCGCTTCAGGCTCGTGCTGTGTGCAGCTTCATAAAAAGGCAATTCGCTTCAGCCGCTCTCCAGCGCCTTATCGGCTGCCATCGTGGTAGATGAATCGTCGTTGTCGAACAACGCTCTGAAATTGAGATCGATACGGCGGAGAGCGATCCGCAAGAAATATTCCCCGGCTTCGAGATCGGCAATGTATTGTGAGTTGGGCACTCCGGCGGGACATTGGACCAGCAGGTGATCGAGCCGGCTTAGAACGCAGCTGCCGACGTAAAGATCGATGGCGATGTCGGCCAGGCGTTCGTGCAGGTACTGCGCCTGAATGAAGCGCTCCTCGGTAGCGCACTTCTTAAAGACCCATGGGAGATTCAATCCCAGCCGCTTCACCTGTTTTGCCAATTGCCCGGCCAGTCCGGACAAGGTTTGATTGCGCACCGGAACCGTCGGCAGCGCAGCGAATGGCAACCACTTCCAAAGATGCCCAAATGCCCATCCAGTCAGTTTCAAAGGGTTCTTTCGGATACGGTCGAGTTTCATTCCGGGGGCTCGACAGCCTACCACGGCAATGAAGGCCTTCAATACGTCGTTGGCGCCTTCGCCAATCGTGTTGATACGCGCGTCGCGCATCATGCGCTCGTATGGTTCGTTGCAGAAATAGGCTTGGCCGCCGAAGATTTGGATGGTGTCGTTAACGATCGTCCAAAGGTGTTCGGTGGCGAAGACTTTGAGAATCGCCGTCTCGAGCATGTAGTCTTCGGCGCCGCGATCGATGAAGGCGGCACATTGCACCGTGGCCGCCTCCATGGCAAAAGAATGAGCCGCCATGAACGCAATCTTCTTTTTCACCATTTCGAAATCGGCGATTGGCTGTTGAAATTGCACACGGCTCTTCGCGTGTTTGACGGCTGCTTCCACGCATACTTTGGCCGTGCCGGCACAACTGGCGCCGAAAGTTGTACGGCCGAAATCGAGAACCGTCAGGGCAACCTTGAGGCCTTTGCCCACTTGACCAAGCACATTGTCAGTGGGCACATGCATATTCGTGAAACGCATGCGACCCGTGGCCGTTCCCTTGATGCCGCATTTGGGCATGCGCGCTTCGAGGATCTCGAACCCGGGCATATCGGGCGTAACCAGGAAAGCAGTGATTTTGGTTTCATTTGGATTCTGTGCCGTCGGCGCCGGCGTTCGCGCCATCACCGTTAAGACGTCCGCCAGCGCGGCATTGGTGATGTAGCGCTTCTCGCCGTTGAGCGTCCATCCGCCATCGGCAACGGGGATCGCCATAGTCTGCACGTTGCCGGCATCCGAGCCCGCGTTCGTTTCCGTCAGCGCAAACGCCGCCAATTTACGGCCGGCGACGAGATCAGGCAGCCATTTCGCTTTTTGTTCCGGCGTGCCGAACAGCAACAGCGCACGGATGCCGATACTGTGGTGGGCGTTTACGAAAACCCCAGTCGATGCGCAATGCCCGCCGATCACTTCCATTACCCGACAAAAAGCCTGTTGCGAGTACCCCAGTCCGCCGACATCGGGAGGCGCCGCCATGCCGAGTACGCCCAACTGGGCTAAGCCTTCAATGACTTCGCGGGGAATGTCAGCGTCGCGATCAATGGCGGCTGCGTCGATTTTATCGATTGCAAATTGCCGAACCTTCGCCAATGTCTGACCGATCGCCGTTTCCGCCTCGGCAGCAAGAGTGGGATAGGGAAACACCAGCGAGGCATTGAAATGGCCGAAGAAAAGCGCTTTCGCGAACCCAAGCGTTTCCGGGCCGCTAAATAAAAGCTCCTCGGCCTCTTTCTTCTGCTTGGACAATTGCGCAGCGGTCAACGCCATACGAAGACTCCGGAAAGTTGCAGGGGCGACCCCCAGCGAAGCCTACCCAGTGTATTCTATCCTGTCGAGACATCCTCCAATACGAGTGGGGATGAAAAGAGGACGGGCGCGAAACCGTAACGTCACGCAAAATCAAATTGATTTGGGAGCGCGCCTAAGCTAGTAAGGAGCGCTGCGCAAGCGCGAGAAATCTATTTACCCGGCGCCGGCGAGCCGAGCAGCGTAAGCTGCCGGGTTCTGTCTCCGCCCGCGGATTACGCTGCTCGACGCACCCGCAACGCTAACCGGGCTGCGAGCCGCGGCTTGACCGTAAATCAGAAGACGCTTCCGGAAATATCTCCGGAAGCGTATTTGCGAGAAAATCGTGGGAAAACGGACGGCCGAAATTCGGTATGTGGAATTCGGATTGCGGAATAAAGCGAAGAGATCAAACGCTCGTCGCTCAATCGTTCGTCTGTCTGACGTTCAACGTTCGGGAAATATTTCCCGAAGGTTGAACCCGAGAAAATTGTGGGAAAACGAACGACAGGAAAACAAAACCACAGTCGATGCCTAATAGTAAGATGAAAAAAAAGGCATCAGCAGCGCCTTCCTTGGCGCCGCTGATGCCTCGATTGAGGTCGAGATGCATCATGCATCAGACCCCTCGGCGCTCATCCCGACCGGGATCGCTACGGATCGGCCGCTGATCCAGCAATCGATTCGTCCCGCGCCTTCATGGCGCTGTAGCGGAGCTTCCCTGCCCCAAGGATGATTCCCGGCCGCAATGAGTCAAGTGGTTCGTTGCGAGGCGCGCATTCCGGTCGCACGTCCATTTGCAACCGCGCCTGCGCGATCCATGAACCATTGATTCAGGTGAAAGAAAATAATGATAATGATGACGTTTCAAACTGAGCGAACCGAACAGGCGGTCAAGCGTTTAACGAGGAGGCCCTTTATCATTGACGGCAGGCGCGCTTGGCCGCGGAGAGAAGATTTCGCAAGCCTTGTGGGCGGGATAGGCAGTCCCGATGGCGTTCTTGCTGAGTTTCATTCTCGAACCCATGTCCTAAGAAATCGATCATTCGGAAAAAGCAGGCGATAGGTTAAGAGGATACCGTCCAGCTGGAGGATGTCAACCCACAGTCTGCAAAAAATTCGCGCCGCGCTACAAGTTGAAAAACCCGGCTTTTCATCGAGAAAACGAGCTTTTCTTCAGTCTCCGCCTTGCTCATATGTTAGAACGTGAATGCGACATCGCACTCGTCCAAATCCGATAACCTGTTGAAGCGCACGAATTTGGAGCTGAAAGCAATGCGGGACAAGTGAACGCCCAAAAATCTTGAAAAAAATTGGTTCTGAATTGAAGGTGACTGGGTAAAACGAGCTTCAGATTGCAATCAGCCATCGGTGTGGCCAGATGGGTAAAAAAACCTCCGCCAGTGCCGTGTGAAGATGCTTTTGGGAACCCGCGATTAAGAGGGGTGCCTCGAACCCGGCTTTAGGATCCCGCTTTGTCCACCTCGTGAAGAGGAATTGGCAGGCATGCTAGCCCCGGATCGCGATTCGGCCCCCAGCAGGTTCTCATAGGTTCGCCAAAAAACACATCCCATCACGTACACCGCAGAGGTTCTAAGAATAATACCCAGGCGTTCTCGTATAAACAAGAGGATGATCGCCCCGGATTCGCGAACGCCCGCTGCGAACCGAAAGAGCTACCGGTTAGTGAAACTTTTTTGTTGCATTGAGGGGAAAAGAGAATGGCGCGTCTTGCAATCTTTTTCGGGCTGCTTTTAATCGCTGTCGGCTTGGTCGGCTATTTTCAGCCCGATCTCTTTGGCGCCTACGATCAAACAAAGATCAGCCCGACTGCACTTATCCCCGCCTTTATCGGCGCGGGGATCGCGCTGTGCGGTCTGCTCACCGTGGCCATGCCGAACTTACGCAAACACGCCATGCACGTCGCGGCTCTGCTTGGCGTGTTCGGCTTCCTCGGCGGCTTCATGCCGCTCAGGAGTTCGGAGTTCAATATGAGCAAGGCGTCGGCCGTGTCAGGCGCCTTGCTCAGCGGCATCTGCCTGGTGTTCATCATTCTCTGCGTTAAATCGTTTATCGACGCTCGCAAAGCTCGGCAGACGCTTTAAGCGACCGGCGAGCAGATGAACTCCGGTAAGAGCAGCTCCATGGTGTTTTATTTCGCCGACAGGCAGCGATGGTTGGAGTCTCCAAGCGGCTTTTTAATCTCTCAACAATTTATTCCCAAAGTCCGAGCTATTTGATGTTCAGCTTCGACCCGACAAGCTATGGCGCCTTGCTCGCTCCCGTGTTAACCGCGCCGCAGCTGCCCGATCTTGGTCCCGGCGCGCCGAACGAAGCGGCACGGCAGACTCTAACGCCCTTGACCGCCGAAAGCGTCGTGCCCGGATATCGCGATCGCAACATGGCCCTTGCCTGTCTTTCCGGCCTGTGGCTGCTGCACGACTTTCTCGATGAGTCTCACACCATTAGCCAGGATCTGAATACCTCGGAGGGCAGCTACTGGCACGCCATCATGCACCGGCGGGAACCCGACGCCGGAAACAGCAAATATTGGTGGCGTCGGGTCGGCAATCATTCCGTGATCGAACTACTCAAATCCGGAGCGCCTGAGATCGGCTATTCGTATCGAAATCCCAATGAATTCGTGGATTTTTGTGAACGAGTGCGCGGAAGTGAATCGGCGGACGAAGAGTTAGCGAAGAAGGTGCAACTCCTCGAGTGGCAACTGCTCTTTGACTGGTGTTGGAAACGATCGCAAACTTGATCCGCTCGAAACGTAGAACAAGCGTCTCGCTTGTACTTTAGCGAACAAGCGAGACGCTTGTTCTACGAACCTGTTAAAGTCCGTGACCAACCACCCCAACAAGCACATCCAGGCGGCGGTGGAATATGCATTGCATCATGGCTGGACGCTACGGAAAGCTGGGGCGCGAGCACACATTTGGGGGCGGTTGGATTGCTCGCGCGGTGATCGCGACGGATGTGCCAGGGCCGTGTATTCAACCCCCAGAAGTTCCGAAGACCATGCCAAGGATTTACGCCGTGCGGTTGACCGTTGCCAGCATTCGCCGCCATAGATTCTTCACCGGAAAGGAGCACTGCCATGACTAAGTATGAATTCGCGTTGATCGTCAAGAGTGTTCGGGAGTTGACCGAGGAGATCGCGGACAAGCTTTACGAAGCCGGTTGCGACGATGGCACGCCCGGAATCTGCAACGGCGTCTTCTCGATCGATTTCCATCGGCAAGCCGATTCCCTGGAAACAGCCCTTCGGTCGGCAATCGCGCAGGTCAAGTCGGCGGGCTACGAAGTGGAGCGCGTGGAAATCAGCGCAGACACCATGCCTCTATCCGCCTAGCCGACCAAAGCTTCGCATCGAGCCGACGGACATGCGCTCTTTCGTTGCCGTCGGCGAGCATGCACGGGCCATCAGCGGCGGCTGCCCGGCTACTTTTTGTCCACTTCCTTCCAGAACTCGGTGGCCGGCTTGCCGTTGATCGTCTCCAACGTCTTGATCGAGCGTAGGATCTCGCCATCGCGCTCGGGCTTGAATTGGAAAAGAAGAGTTTTGAGAGGCATTTTTTTGAGCGGCGACAGATCCGAGATTCCAGTCGTTTCACATCCGAGCCATTCCAGTTTCATATCTGTCAACGGCGATAGGTCCGACACTCTTGTGTTGCCGCAGTTTAGCGACGTGATCTGCATGTTCTTGAGCGGCGACAGGTCGGACACCTGCGTGCAATGGCAGTCGAAGCGTATCAATTTCAAGTGTCTCAGTGGCGAAAGATCGGCCAACTTCCCATTTCTCGTCGTGTAGTCGCCGCTTCCACCGACATTGAGCCATTGCAACCCGGTCAACGCCCGCACCGGCGAAATGTCAGTCACGTTGTCGGTGAAGAACTTCAACTCCGTCACCGCGCCGCCTTCGATCTTTTCCTTCACCACTCCGTCGAAGCCTGGATTGCGTTTTTGCAACTCCTCGGCCACTGCTTTCACCTGTTGCTCAGCGGGCAGCGCGGCGACCGTCTTTAACCAAATGAGATCGAGCGGCGGAAAGGCAGAGGCATTCACGCCTTTCAGCACCTCGGCCGCCGGCTTGTCGTTGATCGTTTCCAACGTCTTGATCGAGCGCAGAATCTCCGCGTCGCGCTCAGGCTCGAAGTCGCAGTTGATTACTTTGAGGGGCATCGCCGTCAGTGGCGACAGATCGGTGATACGTGCATGGTGGCAGGTCAGCCACCTCAACTTCATGTCTTTCACCGGAGACAGGTTGGATACTCTGGTCCATTCGCAATGCAATTCCGTCAGTTTCATTTCAGTTAGCGGCGACAAATCGGCTACCTGAGTATCAAAAAACGTAATGCGCGTTAGCTTCATGCCCTTCAGTGGCGCGAGATCGGCGATTGGATTGTCGCTGCACCACAAAAAATCGAGTTTCATCTCTTTTAACGGCGACAGGTCGACCAGCTGTCCCTTGCGAGGCCAGCTGCCGGTGCATTCGAGTTCTCGTAACTCGGTTAACGCGCGCACCGGCGAAATATCGGTCACTTTATCCGTCGTGAAGCTTAGTTTCCGCACAACCCCGCTTTCGATGTTGTGCGTCTCCTTGCCATCGAAGCCGGGGTTCAGTTCCTGCAACTTCTTGGCGACTTCCTTCACCTGCTGCTCGGCGGGCAGCGTGGCCACCATCTTCAGCCATTCCGGATCGAGCGCGGGGAGCGTGCCGGGCACGGGTTGGACGGCCCAGAGGATTGCAGTCTTGTCCAAAGATCCGGTCAGGGCGAGCTTGCCGTCGTGACTCAGAGCCACTCCCGCGAGCTCTTCGGTATGTCCGCGAAAGGTTTGGAGTTTCGTGCCACTCGCCGTCTCCCATAGTATTGCGGTCTTATCATTAGAGCCGGTGAGGGCGAGTTTGGCGTCGCCGCTCAGGGCCACATCCGTGATGCCGCGGGTATGGCCTCGGAGAGTCTGGAGTTTTTGGCGTTTGGCAGCCTCCCACACAATCGCCGTCGTGTCTCTTGAACCGGTGAGAACGAGCTTGGAGTCGCCGCTGAGCGCCACGCTCCTGACCTCGTCGGTATGCCCCAGGTATGTCTGGAGTTTCTTGCCGCTAGTCGCCTCCCACAAGATCGCGGTATTGTCGTGCGAGCCGGTCAGGACGAACTTGCCGTCAGTACTCAGGGCCACGCTGCCGACCATGGCCGTATGTCCCTCAAAAGACTGGATCTTCTTGCCGCTGGCCGCCTCCCACAGAATCGCGGTGTTGTCCTTCGACCCGGTCAATACGTATTTGGTGTCGAAGCTCAAAGCCACGCTCGTAACCCCGCCCGTGTGCCCCTCGAAGGTCTGGAGTTTCTTGCCACTGGCCACGTCCCATAGGGTCGCCGTCTTGTCGTTGGAGCCGGTCAAAATTGATCTGCCATAGTAGCTCAGTGCCACGCAATGGAGCCACTTAGGACGATCCTGGAAGGCATTGATGATTTTTCCGCTGGCCGCCTCCCACACGATCGCTTTACCGTCCCAAGACGCGGTTGCAGCGTACTTACAGTCGCCGCTGAAGGCTACGCGCCCGACCGCATCGGTGTGCTCTTGGAATTTCAGGACAATCGAGTTTGCCGGCGCCGGCAACGCGGCCTCCATTTCCTTCAAAACTTCCGTCGCTGGTCGATTGTTGATTGTCAACAACGTCTTGATCGAGCGCAGAACCTCGACGTCGTTCGCAGATTTCACGTCGATATGAAGATCGCTGATAGGCATTCCGCGCAGCATCGAAAGATCGACCACTTTCGTCTTGTCGCACCAAAGTTGTGTAAGCGGCATGTCTTTGATCGGCGTCAGGTCGGAGAGTTCGAGCTTGCCGCATTGCAATCGCGTCAGCCTCATATCTTTCAACGGCGTCAGGTCGGTCGCTTTTGTGCCCGAACAAAGCAAAGTCGTCAGCTTCAAATTTTTGAGCGGCGACAAGTCGGCAACGTTCGTATAGCGGCAGTCTAAATTCGTTAGCGGCATCTCTTGCAACGACTTCAAATCGGAGACGTTCGTGGAACAGCAATTCAAGTTCGTCAGCTTCAGGTTCTTCAAAGGCGACAGATCCGCCAGCCGCCCCCGCCGGCCTTCAGTGCCAAAGCATCGCAGCGCTCTCAGTTCCGGCAAAGCCTGCACCGGCGAAACATCGGTTACGTTGTCGGATACAAACTCCAATTGAGTCACTACGCCGGCTTCGATCTTTTCTTTGACCTTGCCATCGAAGTCCGGGTTCAATTCCTGCAACTTCTTGGCGACTTCGTTAACCTGCTTCTCAGCAGGCAAGCCAGCCACCATTTTCAACCACGAGTCAAACGAGGACTGCTTGGCATCGAGTTCTTTCCAGAACTCGGCTACCGGCCTGTTGTTGATCTTCTCCAGGGTCGTGAACGAACGCAGAATGTCGGTGTCACGGTAAGGGTTGAAATCGAACCAAATTTGTGTGAGCGGCATCCCCTTCAGCGGTGAGAGGTCGGAAACCTTCGAGCCGACACAATGCAGAATATCCAACTTCATGTTTTGCAGCGGCGATAAGTCGGCCACCGGCGTTGAGGCGCATTCCACGCCATTCATCATCATGTCGTTCAGAGGCGACAGGTCGGCCACTTTCGAATGACGGCAATCCAGCCATCGCAGTTTCGCGTCCTTCAGCGGCGTTAGGTCGGCTATCGGAGTGCCACCGCAACTCAGGTTCGTCAGCGACGTCATGTTCTTCAGGGGTGACAGGTCGGACACCTCGGTGTTTTCCACGAACAAATGGACCAACTTCATCCCCTGTAGCGGCGAGAGATCGGCCAACCTCCCTTTGCTCTGGCCCCACGTGCCACTGCCGTTCATTTTGAGCAAACGTAAATGCGCGACGCTCGCACCGGCGAAATGTCAGTCACGAAGTCCGTCAGAAATTCCAACTCCGTCACGAAGTCGCCTTCGATTTTGTGCGTCTCTTTGCCGTCGAAGCCTTTGTTGCGCCGTGCCAGTTCAGCCAGCACTTCCCTAGCCTGAGCATCCGGCTTCATGGCGGCGACTTTTTTCAGCCACGTCTCGTCGAGCGGAGCGAATGGTTTCACGACCCCTTTCGGCTCGTCGGGAACGACCTTGTATGCGCCTCCCTCGGGAACGACAATGCGGGCCGTTTCTTCACCATTTTTGTCGCGGACAATGATGATGACAGCCAGAAAGATCGCGGCCGTCAGCCCAGCGAGACCCATGACGAGCGGCCAAGGCGAGCCGCGTTTTTTGGATGGTTTCTTGGCCGACTTGGCGGAGAGCGGTTCTTTTGCAGCTTTTGAAGGGGTGGCGATAGTAATCGGCGCGGTGGTGTCCGACGCGTCAATCGCTTCCCAGGGATCAACGGCAGGCACGGCGCCGGGCAGCGCTTCAATGATCGGCATGGTCATGTCGATTTCGATCTTGCGCAACAATTCGGAGACTTTTCGACCCGATTGTGGCCGCCGTCCGGGTTCCTTCTCCAGCAGTTGCATGATGATTTGCGAAAGGCCTTCGGGCACTGCTGGGTTGATGCGCTCGGGCGGCATCGGCACATCGAGGGCCAAACTGGTGAGAATGGCAATCGTGTTATCGCCAGTGAAAGGTCGCTTGCCTGTTGCCAGTTGATAGAGGACCACGCCGAGACTGAAGAGGTCAGCTCGCGAATCGATGCCGCCGCCCCCGCGGGCCTGTTCGGGCGCCATGTATGCGGGAGTGCCGACGACTGCGCCGCTTTTGGTGAGATTGACATTCTCCTTCTCTGTCCGAGCCAGGCCGAAATCGAGAATCTTGACGCGGGAGGGCATGCCGCCTTCGCGCTGTTCGAGCCACATGTTGCCCGGCTTGATGTCGCGATGGATTAGCCCGCGCGCGTGGGCGGCAGCCAGGCCGTCGGCCGCCTCGCGGCCGATGCGCAGCACTTCAGGAAGCGGCAATGGACCGCGTGCGTTCTTGATGCGCTCGTCCAAGGGCATGCCTTTCAGCAAGGGCATGGCCAGGAAAGGAACTTTGTTTTCAACGCCGACTTGGAAGATGGGAATGATGTTGTCGTGTTCGATGGCCGCCGCCGAACGCGCTTCGCGGAGGAATCGCTCTTTGGCATCCGGATTGGCTGCAATTTCCGGCTTCATCACCTTCAGCGCCACCCGGCGCCGCAACAGCGTATCCTCGGCCAGAAAGACCGAGCCCATTCCGCCTTGCCCGAGCAGTTTGAGAACACGATATGAGCCAAGCCGGCCCAACTCATCGGGTTGCTGGGACGGGGAGAGATATTGCGAATGGTTGTACTGTTCAGGGGTGGAAGGTTCGTAACCTCCCGTTTGCGATTCATCGAGAGCGCTTGATCGTGTTTGCTGTGCTTTCAATCGTTCGATTAGATGCTGTACCCGAGGCAGCACCTCGACTTTTTGCGAACAAGCGCGCTGTATCGCTTTGAGCAACACATCCTTTTTCATGCCCGCAACCGGCAGCTGGGTCGAATCGCCCTGGCGTTCGATTTCGACGCAGAGCGCATCGGTTTGCTCCGCCGAAAGTTTGCCGAGCAACATTTGTTCGAGCAATGCGGGCGGAAAGTGGGGAGCGTTCATCGGCGTTCTCCAAGCACGAAGCGGTTCAACCAAGAGAGTACGCTACGCGGAACGTGATCTGTCGGGAAAAAGTGAAAAAGTTGAAAATTAATGCTGTAGGTGTCAGCTGACCAGCTTGCTGGATGGGTCAATCCAATCGCGATTGATCCAAATTTCATGAAGATGATCGAAGTCTTTGTCAGTAGTGAGTAGGGTCGTATTCGTCACATGGGCAGTGGCGGCTAGCCAGACGTCATTCTGGCCCATCGGCCGGCCGTCCCTTTCACAAGCAGCATCAATCGCCCCATAAGCCTGAAGTAACTCCGCGTCATTTATGTCTAGAGGTGTAAATTGTGAAAGAAGGCTGTTCATTGCTGAAACGCGGCTTGAACCCCAGTTGAACTTGTGCGCTGGCGCTATCATTTCACCGACGGTTATCGCCGAAATAAAGACTGGAATGGCGGCGTCGTGCAGAGCGTATGTCACATCGAGATATTTGCCCAAATCTCGACCGCGGATCAGCGCGACAAGAATATTCGTATCGAGAAGATAACCATCAGGCGGGGCCATTAGCTAATCTCGCCTAGCGCCGCTTCAATTTGCTCATCAGTTTCATCCCCAGGCCACCTGCCGAAAATCTCTCGAAGGGCGGCAGCGTTTCTTAAACCAGTGGCGAAGAGTGTTGAAGGCAGATTTGTTACCTTCGGCAACTTGTTGAAAAACCTGTCCGCGTCCGTGGCGACACGAAATGCCTCTGCTTCCACCCTTACGAGTTGACCCGACGGCAGAAACACCGCGGTACCGTCGATTGTTATTGATTGGTTGCGCAATGTTTCTAATTGTTCGACCAATCCTTTCACCAAGAATCCGTCGACCTCTTGTCCGCTCTCCAATGCTAGTCGCAAGGTCCGATCATCGGCACGAATGGCAGTGAGTTTTGCAACGACCCGAACGCGCTGAACAATCTGTTCAGCGGGTGCTGCACATTTCGATTGATCAAATTGAACTTTTTCAACTAAAGCAGTCATGAGGTTTCCTCGATTCAGGAAGGACTTCATTGTTGCAATCTCGTTCCGCCTTAACAATGCAATCTTTCACGCGACACCGCTGACTGGCGAGATGCTCACCGTAACGATTCATCGAGAAACTCTCTAAGCTCCTGCCGTAAGCGAGCGAGCACACGCGCTCGGCAAAGATAGACAGCATTGCGAGAGATTTGGAACTGCAGAGCGACTTCTTCCGCCGGCCGGCCGACGATGACGAACTCGCGAAAGGCCTGCCAGGAAACCGGCGCGAAATCGCGCTCCATGATGCGCATGGCGTGGCCGATGACGTACGCTTGAAATTCGGCCTCCGCGACCTGTTCATCAACGGGAACTTCGGAACGAGCGGCGAAATCGTCTTCGGTAAGCGTAGCAATCTGCCGATTGCGCTTAAGCCAGTCGCGACACGAGTTCCTTGTCACCGTCGTAAGCCAGGCACGAAAACTCCGTTGCGGATCGTAAGCGAACGTCGGCAGTACACGCAGCAGGCAGGCAAACACATCCTGCACGATGTCATCCGCGTCGTTTTCGCTGAAGCCGAATTGCCGTGCCCAACGGTCAATCAGCGGTGCAAACAGTTCGACAAAACGGTTCCAGGCGGTGGCGTCGTCTTTGGAACGGAGTCGGTATAAAAGGCTGGCGGGGGTCCGTGTCATGAATGAGGCGCAACATGGCGGTTGTTGGGGCAGTCTACAAAATCAATGCTGCGGAACATTGTACGAACAATTCTTTTTAGAGCGCGCCTAAGCTAGTTGTAGCTCGGTGCGCCGCTCTGCCTTGCGTGGAATGCTGCGCCGAGAGTGCTCACTGGCAAAGCGGACAGACGGCGCCCGTCAGAGCCGCCACCGTTAGGGAATGGGAGCATTGTTTCCTGACGGTTGCGGATAGGTCCAACAGTTCCGAGAAGTGAGACCCTTCAGGAAATATTTCCTGAAGGGACTTTCCAATTAAATCGTGGAAAAACGCGCGATGACTTTTCGAATTACCGTAACACAAGGTTCGGGCTTAAGCGATTCTCAAACATCCGACATTCAATTGCGCGTCATTCTGACAGTCAGCCTTCAGGAAATATTTCCTGAAGGTCAAACCCCAAAAATTCGTGGGAAAACGTGCGAACCTTTTGAATTACCGTAGCGCAAGGTTTCGGCCGGACACTCAAATTAGGGCAGGCCGGGACGCCTACCCCCACGAGGAAACGGCTGAAAAAGTCCGGGAATTTTGTTGAACTCGCGCAGCTGGGGGGCAATGGCGTTGCTACGGTGAAATGTATTGGGATTTGACTGCCGATACATCAAGAAAATCGGCGAATGGGGCCTTGGGAAGCTGTTGCCATGCTGGTCATTGATAAGACGCCTTTGCCAGAATTCGATCAACTGGCGTTCGATATGGTCGTGCCCGGCGACCATTATTTGCGTCAAGTGGCCGAGCGGATCGATTTCGAGCGCTTTCGGCCGCGGCTGGCCGAGGCGTACAGTCCGGGGATGGGTCGGCCGGCCGTCGATCCGGTACGGATGCTCAAGATTGGCTTCTTGCGCTTCCATTACAAGCTGTCCGATCGCCAGGTCACGGAACGGACCCGGACCGACATGGCGTTCCGCTGGTTTCTTGGTCTGCCCTTGAAGGCGGCGGTGCCCAACCACACCGACGGCACTTACTTTCGGAAGCGAATCGGCGCCGAGCGTTTCGAGAAGGTGTTTCAAGATCTGGTGACGCAAGCGCGTGAAATGGGTTTGGTCAAAGACCGGTTGCGGCTCAAAGACGCCACGCATATGTTCGCCGACGTGGCCGAGGTTCGACCCTTGGCGTTGGTCGCTCAGGTGCGCGACCGCTTGCTGATGGCGGCGCTTCCGCTGTTTCCGGCTTGGCTGAAGGAGCAACAGATTCAGATCGAGTTGTTCCGGAAAACGACGGCTGAATTCCCCGATCAGGAGCGTTTGGCGGCGCGTGTCGAGTATGTGCGGGAGATGGCGGCGCAACTGCGCGACTTGGCGGCATCGTTGCCCACGGCCACGGAAGTGGAGCCGAAGCGCCAGCGCTTGCAAAAGGCGTTGGAAGTGGCCGATAAGTTGTTGGCGGATTGTGCCGATCCGGAGGCGAAGGATCGTTTGGCCAGCGGCGTGGACTCCGATGCTCGGGTTGGATACCATCACAAGTATTTCACGGGTTACACGCTCGATATCAACATGGATGCGGAGAGTGAGATCATCACCGGCATCAACGTCATGCCGGGCAATGGCGCCGAAGCGGCCGACGCGATTACGCTGATTCGGCAAGAAGAGGCGGCGCAAGGCAACAACGTGGAAGGCTTGTCGATCGATGGAGCGGGCTACAACGGACCGGTGCTTCGCGAACTGACCGATCCGAACGATTTGAACCTGGACGTGACCGTGCCGCCGCCGAAACCGCAGGAGCGTTCGACGTTCGGGCCGGATCGTTTCAGCCTGACGGTCATCAACGAGCACGTGGGTGAAGTAACTTGCCCCAACGGTCAAACCACCCAGAAGCGGGAGCCCAATCGCCACGACACCGGATACCGTTATCGATTCACGCACTCGCAGTGTGTCGACTGCCCTCTGCGTGCCGAGTGTTTGGAGAATCCGAACAGCAGGCACGGACGCATCGTCAACAAAAACGAATACGAGGCGGAGTATCGGAAGGTCGAGGAGAAAGCCAAAACGCCCGAGTACGAACAGACACGGCGGACGCACCCGAAGATCGAACGCAAACTGGGCGAGATGGCCAGGCATCACCATGCTCGACGAGCATGCTACCGCGGGCTGCCGAAAGTGCGCGGCTCGGCGCTGTTGACCGGGTTCGTCGTGAACGTGAAACGAATGATAAAACTGCTCGCTCAAAAAACGAGTGCGGCGGCTCAGGCGCTACCGGTGCGCGCTGAGGTGCAAGCAACCTGAAAAGAGGGTCAAATGGTCTGATTGAACGAGGTTTCGAGACTCTCCGACAGCGATAAAGGCCAATATTTGGCTCACAGGAGACCCACGTCAAAACAAACTGACATCTATCGGAAAAAAAAATGAGATTCCAAAAATCCCGCCCTCCCACCAAAGCAGACTTCTTCAGCTGTTTCACGAGAAGGGATGGGGCTTCTGGAAATATTTCCAGAAGGCCCATGCCGAGAAAATCCCGGGAAAACGTGCGATGAAAAACCGGAATCCGTCAGCCGCGATGTGAGGGCTTTGCGCGGCGGAGCGTTTTTGACAGACACCTAAAGGGACGCGCCGGCAGCCTGCCCCATGAGAACTTTATCGGGGTCTTTGAACGATGAACAGCGAACGACCTACTTAGCCGCCTTGGTTTTTATCAGATACTGGTTCAAGTCATCATCCGTCAATTTAACGGTTGCGCCGTCGGCGGGTATTTCGAGGTTAGCGCTCCAGAGGATTCCGTTTACCAGAAACTTGCGATAGCCTTCTTCCGCAAGGCTCTTGTGAAGATGACAGCCCGTGAACGTGAACGAGCGCCCGCCGCCCTGTCGTTCGTAAGCCCAGGCCACGATGTCATCGTTCGGCGCTCGCGTCGTGGGAGCTTTGGGACTTGCGGTGCGCAACAAGGGCGAGACGCCCTTCAATTCGGGGACGAAGCGAAGCTGAAAGAGCCAGCCATCGTCGATCTTGAAAGACGACACGCCATTGAAGATTGCATGTTTCGGGAAATCTTTGAACTCGGTCACCCAATGGGCTCGCTGCGAGGGCCCTTTTTCCCAGGCAGCGCCCGACAACGCTCGAGCGCGATCGCCCAGGTCTTTGGGAAAGTCGATTACCTGATGGAAGAGAACCAGTCCGGCGCCCGCATCGGCTAATTTCTGAATTTGGGCCAAGTGATCTTCTTTGAGCAACAATGACTTTTCGGCCCCATCAAAGAAGAATACCACTGCCTTGGCGCCAGCCAACGTTTCCGCCTTTTTCGGCCAATCGACGGCTAACACGGGCGCGACGCCGGGATTTTGTTTCAGTAGATCGTAGAGCACGGAACAGCCGGCCACATATTCATGTTCGCCCGGCTTGAAAGCGTTCGATCCAGCGATCAAAACGATCTTGGCCAACTTCGGATCAGAGGGCAATTCCTCTAATGGGATCTCAGCCGCCTGCATAGAGAATGAGGCCAGCACGAGCGTGATGAACGCGATTAGGTGAAAAGGCGCGAGTCTCATTAAGAAACCTCTGATGTTAAAGGCTGGCTTTGGAAAGGGGGAACGCGAGCATTAGTATACTGACGGAGACTAAACGCCACAGCCGGATCGCGGTAGAATAGGCTCAGGAGATGATGATGAGCGCTGCAACCTTAACACTAGCCCCGTTGCGACAAGGGCGCGTCAGCCGCGAGGAATTCGAACGCCGCTACGAGACTATGCCGGACGTGAAGGCCGAACTGCTCGATGGAGTCGTTTACGTCACTTCGCTACCTGTGTCACGATCGCACGGTCGGGCACGTTTCGATTTCGCAGGGTGCATCTTCTATTACAAAGCGATGACACCCGGCGTACAAGGGTTGAAAAACGTAACGACTCGCTTGCCCGGTGAAAGCGAGATACAGCCTGATGTACAATTACGAATACTCGAAACGCACGGCGGCTGTTCATTCATTGACGAAGACGATTACGTCAACGGCTCTCCGGAACTGGTTATCGAGGTGGCTAAAAGCAGTCTCGATTAGGACCGAAGGGTCAAATTGCCTCTTTGCGAGCGGGTCGGCGTGCCTGAATTCTTTACCGGACTGAAGACGAAGCGATCGAATGGTTCGTTCTGCGAGACGGCACCTATTACGAACTGTTGCCGGATGGTGAAGGCATCATCCGCAGCGAGACCTTTCCCGGGCTTTGGCTCAACATTAATGCCTTGATTCGGGGTGATCGCGCTGCGGCCATCAAGGCTTTGCAACGAGGTGTCACCTCGGAAGGCCACGCCAGATTTGTCGCTCAACTTGACGGCTCTAGCGGGCCGCAAAAAGCATAACGCCCTTCCTACCAAGCGATTTCAATGAATCCATACGAGTCCGACTATAAGACCTTGTCGATGATGATTGCGCCCGCTTTGTTTATGACCGCCACCGGTTCGCTGATTCTTTCGTCAAACAATCGGCTTGCGCGCATCATCGATCGGATCCGCGCTTTGATCAACTTGCTCGACCAGATTACATCGCCCGCCAGCACAATAGATTTTCCCGAGTTGCGTCAGCAGTTTTACCATGACGAATTGCGTAAACTCGAGCGACGCGGTTTGCGCATTCGTTCGGCAACGGCATTGCTTTATCTGGCGTTTGCCGCGTTCGTTGGATCGAGTTTGATGATTGGTCTCGATCTGTTTTTAGGCGTTCATGTGAGGAACACGCCAACCGGGCTCGCGCTGACCGGTGTGTCCGCGCTGCTGTGGGCCGTCATCAATCTCTTTCGCGAAGCGCGCATGGCTTTACTAACAGTCAAGCTTGAATTTGAATTCTTGAACAGCCTGCAAAGCGAGCGTCAACGTCCTAAAGACGCGAGCAAGTGATCGAGACTCGAAGCGATCAACGGCCAAAGTCCATTTCAATTTGATAGCCGGTAAGCGACGGCAACTGCGCGATGCGTTCGGCCAACACGTCCGCTTTGGCCCAAGGCGCCAGGGCCAGACGAATGCTCAGCCCATTGCTCCCATGCGGTGAAAGCTCGATCGAGGTAGCGGCGCCGGTGCATGCAGTCCTCAATGCCGCAATGATGGCCGGATCAACATCGGGTCCCGGCGCCTGAGCTCGCGCGATGGGCGCCAACGAGCGCAACTTGGCCGGCGACATGTTAGAAGACACCGGGCCCGTGGGAAGGATCGGCAATTCGATGGTGGCCGAGCGATGTTCAATCGGCTGCACCGATGACGGTGAAACTGGTGCTTCAATGCCCGGCGGTTGCGACATGATCATCGGCGGTTCGGCCAATGTCGGCGGTGGCAGAGTGGCATTGCCGGGAGTAATCGGAATCAATGGCCGTGGAATCGCTCCAGGCGTTGCGCCCGTTTGATGATAGTAGTTGGGATGAACGGGAGCGTAGACACCGTCTGGCGCGTATACATTGCGGCCTGGAACGGGCGCTCCATAGCCGTACCACCGCCAAGCTGGTGTTTCGACATGGATAGGAGCAACGGGAATCGCTGATGGCGCTGCGGGTGGATTACCTTGCCGATGCCCGCCAAAAGCCACTGCCGGAGGCTCTAAATCTGAGCCGGGCGGGCTTGTCTTTTTCTCGTCCTTGCGCCGGAGCGTTTGCCGGAGTTGTCGAAGGTGTCAGAAAAATCGAGCCAATCCTTCCGCGTCGGACGACTGTAAGGCGAAGGATACTGAAAGTTCGGATCGCGCTGCCGCGGTGTAACTACGGGCTCAGGGAGCTCAACCGGAATCGAATCTTCAGGCAGACCGCGAGAGACAATCGTCGCAGCGGCTGGCCGGGGCAGCATTAAGGTAGCTGCGGGCTGCGCGTACGCAGAGACCGCCGAGCCCAGGCCGATGGCCAACCCCGCGCTGAGAGCGAGCCGTATGCGCCGACGAATCTTTTGATTGATGCTCACGGTTCCATCCTTCGCATCGAACGTTGGGCGTGTCTTACTTGCCGCCGGTTTTTGGCGGCGCCAGCGCTGCCCGTTGTTGCCGCTGGTTGCCAGACGAGCCGGCCCCGAAATAATTCAGGGTATTGGTGAATCCCACCATGTGACCAGTCGGCCGTAGGCCATCTCCCGGGTTTACGTTTTCCAGATCGTAAAGATTCTCAACTTGGGGGAAGAACGTCTGCCGGCCGAGCTGTCCGAAATTTCCCTGAAGGGGCGAGCCGAAGCCTCCCGCATTGGTCCCCTGCCTCACCCCGTAGAAATAATTGACGGCCGGGTTGCCGTTGCGCAGCAGGTTCAAATAAGGACTCAACGGCTGCGTATTGCGGTTGTAAGCGTTCGGGCCATATTGTCCTGAGGTGCCGAATGGCGAGCCGCCGCCACCTCCGCCCCCCACCTGCCCCTGGAATTGCGCCACCGCTGCCAACGGCCAAAGCAATCCCATGAATCCAACAAATGCGAACGCTTTCACGTCGTTTTCCCCTTTGGGCTGGCAAGCTTATCGGCCTGTCGTCGAATTCGTTGAACCGCCAGTCTTGATGCTGTTCACGGTCGAACTACCCAACAGCGTAATGCCCAGGATTCGCTCAACCGGCGTCAGCATTTTCTGCAGGAACCGATCGACTCGGAAGATTCGCTCCGCCCGAACATAGATTCGATCACCCGGCAGCACTTGATAATTAGTCTGCGCCCTGCGTGCTGAGTGATCCCCACATAATCGACGGGCAAGATCTGCTCTGGAACCCCAGGTATCGGACAGCGCCGGGCGATCCAGATATTCCTTTTGGAAGCAATATCGGGCAGGCCGTTCACGCGAGCCAAGGCATCGAGGACGGTCTCGCCGCCGAGGATGGCAAAGCTATAAATCTGTTCGCCGAAGCCGGCGCCATCCATGATGATGTAATACGTCTTGCTATTGTACGCCAAAACATCGACCACCACGAACAACTTCTCCGGCGTATCGACCTTGAATTTGCCGGAAAAGCGCTGATCGTTCTGCATACGACTAAAAACATGCTGCTGGACTGCCTTCGTGGCTTGGTCGAGGCTCATCCCTGAAACCGACACTGAACCCCAAATGCCCAGTCGCACCGTTCCGTCGAGGTTGACCAAGTGCTGTCCGGTAATTGGTTGCGGCCAAAGGGCGACCGGGGGTTTTGTCACATCGAGGGAGTCGGCGTATACGTCGATGAGCAGCACGTCGGGCGCTTCAATCACGTAAGGAGGCAATGAGATCTTTTGTAGTTCTGAAGGGATCACCCCGGGCGGCGGCGGCACGATGATCGCTGCATCATGCGAAAAACAACCGGTGCAGCCCAGCGCAATCGCTAATGCCAGACTCATCAGCATCCGTTTGCCGCCGATTCGATTTTTCATCATGTTCGAAACTCCGCCCGCAAACGATCGTCGATAGTTCGGCCAAGCTAGCTTTCAGTGAACCCGGGGCGACGCCGCCTACACTTGCGAAAGCGCGGCATGTCATTCTCTTTATCGGCAGGAGCGTTACGACCGCTCAACTTTTCCCGCACGGATTTTCGGGAATCATCGATAAATTTTACCTCTTTTGAACTTCCATCCATTTATCCCGGCAAGATGGAGAAATCTGGACGACGGCGTGGAAGAACGTATGGTTATCTAAAGATTGCCGTGGCAAAACGGGGAGAACGGGTCGGTGGCAGCGCCTCAAACCCGGAATTTCTGACCAAGCACAGGTTTTTTCCGGGAAATGCAAACGGAAAAACGCTAATTTAATTGAGCATATTTGGCGCTGCCATGAACTCTCCAACGTCGGCTAAGGATTACGACCGCATCATGGCTTCAAAATTGAAATCGTGGTTCGAACGCATTCGCCCCCGGTCGTATGGCCGTAAGAACGGCCTCATTCTCCTAAACGGGTTGGCTGAGCAGCAGGAATCGTGGTATCGCAATATCCGCTACTGGGGCCGTTATTTCGATGTGCATATGCCCAACTTGCTGGCCTACGAAGGAGATGCCCTGCACCGTCGCATCCGCGAAGGGCTGCCGATTTCCGTCGAATATCTGGTCGAACAGCTGCATTATTATGTGACGCAGTTCGTGCAGACGCCCCCCTACCATATCGTGTCGAGCAGCTTGGGCGGCAAGGTCGCCATCGAATTTGCGATCAAGTACCCCGCGCTGGTTTCGCGTCTTGTGCTGATCTGTCCTTCGGGAATGGGCGACGAAGAACGGCTGCCGATTATGGAAGGCGTGAAACACCACGACTATAAGAAGCTGATTACCAGCGTCTTCCATAAGCCGCGGCTGGTCGATCGCGAACTGCTGAAGTATTATCAGACGCGCTTCCAGAGCCGAAAGTGGAAGATGGGGATGCTGAAAACCGTGAAGGGAACGAACGACCATGTCGTTCGCCCACACCTGCCGCAAGTTTCTCAGCTCACTCTATTTATTAGTGGTGAAGAAGATCGCATCGTCGATCCCGTAGTCGGCAAAAAGGCGGCAGGCGAAATTCCCCAGGGTCATTACCTTTCGATTCCCAATTGTGGTCACGCGCCGCAAATCGAGAAGCCTTGGCTCGTCAATCGCCTGGTCGTCCATTTTTTATCGTCGCCCCGGCCGAGTTCCCACCCCCGATTCACTCAACTGATCCTACACAAACCCAGCCGAGTGCATTCATGAGCCATCCCACCCAGGCGCCGCAAAATATGAGTCACGTCATGCCCAACAAGAGCGGAAGCCCCGACTGGTTGCTCATGCTCGGAAAGTTCGTCCGTCATGGCAGCACGATCGCTTCGTTCGTGCCCAGTTCGCGCTTTCTATCACGAGCGCTTATTCACGGCATCGATTGGGAGAAAGCCCAGTGCCTCGTCGAGCTGGGGGCGGGCACGGGACCGGTTACCAAGCTGCTGGTACGCCACGCCCGGCCGCACACGAAGCTGATCGTCATTGAACAAGATCCCGATTTCTGCCGTCGGCTACGCGAGAAGTTTCCAGGCGCCGCCAATCTCGACATCGTCGAAGGCGATGCCGGCAAGCTCGACCAAATCCTCGAAGCCCGCGGCATTAAGATGTGCGACCATATTCTCTCGGGGCTGCCGACGCCCTCGCTTCCCAGCACTTTGCGCGAATCGATCATGGCGGCATCGCACAAGGTGCTGCCCGAACATGGCATGTTTCGCCAACTCACCAACATGCCCTGGATCTACTATCGCTTCTACAAGAACTACTTTGAAAAAGTGAACTTCAAAGTCGTCCCTCTCAATTTTCCCCCGGCCGGTGTTTATTATTGCAAGGGTTACAGGAAGATGGCGGCAGCAGCGTGATTCACATTCGTTGCATTGCCGAATGCCCTTTCTTCGCAACGGCATCTGCTTTATAGTGCAAGTGGCAACGCGATTGGCTACTGGATAGAAGGTGAACTGTGATCGAATCATTTTCAATATCTCAAATTGAGGGCGGAGAGTCGCAGCAAATCGATCAATGTCGTCCAATCGAGTTGAATAATCTCAAGGGGACGATGGAGAATGAGCCCTCTGCCGGCCTCTTGGCCGATTGGGCATGGATTTTCGAGCTTGGTGTACGAGGACTGCTTAGCAGCTATCAAGGTCGCTATATTGCAGTGATTGGAAAGAAGATTGTGGCAACAGGCGAAAACGAGCCCGAATTGCGGGTGAGAGTTGCCACCGAATTTGGGGTCGATTCTGAGAGAGTAGCTCTCTTTTACAATGATGGTCCGGAAGAATGACCATTATATTTTTTCGGAAATAAGATCTGTGGCACGTATCCGCCTGCCCATCATTCGCAGGCTGTTTTCGGTTTCAGCGGGACTTGAGTCTCCGGTTACGCTGTCGCATATTCGGATTCATTGTGCATTTCTGCTCGAAACCGCAAACACAAAGATGTTTCGCGAAGGCGTGATTGATACTGGCGCCAAATTCACTGTTGTGCCAGAAAAGATTTGGAAGGGCATCGAAACTGAAATCGATTGGCTGGAGGCAACGTATTATCCAACGCCCTTGCGTATCATCGGGGGGACTTATCCTTTTCGTTTCGGCAGAGTGCAGGTTACTCCAATCCAACCCGATCTGAATCTTAGACTCGATACTAAGGTAATCATCGCGCAATTTCCTCAGGATGGCGGGAACCTGAGGCACGTGATTTTCGGGCTCGGTGGCGGATTCTTCGAAGACCGGCAATTGTCGGTGAATGTAAGTTTGAACGAGGCTTGGCTTGAACAAGCGTAGAATTAATCACATGATTTCTTCAATGTCTCGTTGAGTATCAAGATCAAGCGCGAGCCACTCGCCTCGTTTCGATGGAGCAAACAATGGCGAACAACGTTCTTCTCTCTGATCCTCACGGTCTCGATGAAATTATCCCCGAGGATTTCTTGATCGACAGTGATGGAGTGCCTATGGAGACCCCTTGGCATTTTCGGGCGATGAGCAATTTGATTGAAAGCGCTGAACATCATTTCCAAGGCCGAGACGACTATTATACCGCCGGCAACATGTTTCTCTATTACAGTCCGGAACAGGCACGCAATAAAGACTTTCGAGGCCCCGACTTTTTCTTTGTCTGGAATACGAATCATCTGCCGGATCGCCGCTTTTGGTACGTCTGGGAAGAGAAGCGAACGCCCAACGTGGTGATTGAACTCAGTTCGCCTTCTACGCGCGAAGAAGATCATACCGTCAAGAAAGACATCTACGAACAAATCCTCCGTGTCGCAGACTATTATTGTTTCGATCCCGATGGTAATATTCTCGAAGGCTGGCGGTTGCACGGGCGCGAATACGTCACTCTTTCTCCCAATGAGAAAGGTTGGCTTTGGTGCGAAGAACTACAACTCTGGGTTGGCGCCTGGCAAGGGCAGACGAATGGCTATGAATCGGTCTACCCACGGTTCTTCGACACCGAAGGAAATCTGGTGATGACCGGCAAGGAAGCGGGGTTTGTCGCCCGGGATGCGGCGGAAGTTCGCTTAGATGTCGCCATTGCTGCTCGGGACGTCGCCTTTGCCGGCAGGGATACTGCCTTCGCCGCAAGGGACAGCGCTTTTGCCGCTCTTGCTGCTGCCAATGCTGAGAAAGAGACTGCTCAGTCACTCGTTGAGCATGAACGTATAAAAGCTGCAGGAGAAAAACGACGTGCCGAAGCGGCTGAGCGAGAATTGGCTTCCCTGCGTGAGCGGATTGCTCTTTTGGAAAAGGGCGCTTCGGTTGGTTCGTGATCGTAAACCCCTCAATCAAAGGAGTAAAATCATGTCGCGCATCATCTGTTTTATTGTCTTGTTTGCAGCGGTCGGAGTTTTGGCAGCCGATGAGCCGAAAGCGGATAAGCCGACGGTCGAGCTGTTCAACGGGAAAGATCTGACCGGCTGGGGTTACAAGTCAGGCGAAAAATTTGACGGCAAGACCGAGTCGGACGATAAGCGCTATACCGCAAAAGACGGTGTCATCATCGTGAATCCTGGCAAAGGCATCAAGCAGTTGTGGACAACAGCCAAGTTTCCTAAAGATTTCGAACTCCGTCTGGAATTCCGCGCGGCGGTGAATGCCGACAGCGGCGTGTTCGTTCGCGGTCCGCAGTTGCAGGTCCGCGATTATCTCGTGGCCGGGCCTTATAAAAATCTGAAAAAATATAAAGCGCAGGACTGGAACGAAATCGTTGTGATTGTTACTGGAAAAGTGGCCAATTGCACCTGCAATGGCGAAGTATTGGAAGAGGCGCTCAAAGTTCCCGAGACAGGCGGCATCGGCTTGGAGGCCGACCGAGGGCAGATGGAGTATCGCAACATCCGCCTCAAAGAAACCGGCAAGTGAAACGGCTTGATACATGAATATTTTGCGAACCCATCACGTGGCCATCATCTGCGCTGACTACGAGCGATCCAAAAGGTTTTACACACACGTGCTGGGTTGTGAAATCGTGGCGGAAACTTATCGCCGCGAGCGCGATTCCTACAAACTCGACCTGCGTCTGCCAGACGGAGTGCAGCTCGAAATCTTTTCGTTCCCCAAAGCGCCGAAACGCCTAAGTTATCCCGAAGCCTGCGGCCTCCGGCATCTAGCCTTTGAGGTGCCCGACATTCAGACAAGCATTGAGCATCTGAAGAGTGAAGGCGTTACCGTCGAAGCCGTACGTGTTGATGAGTTCACCGGCAGACGCTTCACTTTTTTTGCCGATCCCGATGGCCTGCCTTTGGAGCTTTACGAGTCCTTTGAGGCAGGCTCTTCGCCGATATCCGATTGAGGATCGAAGCGTTACTCCCGGAAAGCCCCCTTCTCCACTGTCTCTAACTAGCGCGTAGTCTATAAACTGTTCCAGATGAATGTCACACCTCCGTTGATCGAGCGTTGGCGCTGGGGCATCGTCTGGCTGCTCTTTCTTGCGACGTTGATCAATTACACCGATCGTCTAGCTCTCGTGGCAACCCAACGACAGGTGCTCGACGAATTCGTCGGCCCGGATGTAAAGGCGCAAGATCGTGTCTGGGGCGAAATCAATTTCGCCTTCGGCATGTCATTCGGGCTATTCCAGATCTTGGCCGGCTTCCTGATCGATCGATTCCGGTTGCGGCTCCTCTATGTAGGTGCAATCGTCGTTTGGTCAACCGCGGGAATTCTCACCGGCTTCGTGCCCGCCGGCGCGCTCACCATGTTGATGCTCTGCCGTATTTTGCTCGGGTTTGGCGAAGCGTATAACTGGCCCTGCGCGGTCACAACTATTCGCCGCATCATCCCGCGCGAATCGCGCAGCCTGGCAAACGGTATCTTCCATTCCGGCGCCTCCATTGGGGCGGTCGCCACACCGTTCCTTGCGTTGCTTCTGATCCGCGAGGACGGCAGCGGCTGGCGCGGCCTCTTCATCATCGTCGGCAGCGTTGGGTTCTTATGGGCGATTCTTTGGCTCTATTGCACACGCGGCTCACGCGGCGAAATTCTCGACTCTCCCACTACAGTTGATGCAAGGGTCGAAGAAACGTCGATGGATCGCCGTTCCTTCGCTGCCGTCTTCACCCTTCGGCTCTTCTGGATCTGCTTACTCACCGGCATCTGCGTGAACGTTGCCTGGCACGTTTATTACACGTGGTTCCCGCGTTATCTCAAACTGAATCTCCAAATTGATCGCCGAACCGAACAGGGCATCATGGCTGGCTTTTTTATCGCGGCAGACATTGGCAGCATGTTCTCTGGCTGGACCATCAGAAAGCTGACGCGTAGCGGCTTGCAAGTGGAACAAGCCCGCAAGCGAGTGATGTTTGGCTTGGCGTCTCTAACCATGCTTTCGATACCGGCGGTGCTAACGAGTGGCAGCGTGCTGAGTATGGCGCTGTTCTACGTGGTTGCAGCTGCAGGGATGGGGGGGTTCGCGATCTTTTTTTCCCTTGCCCAAGACATCGTTGCCCGGCATACGGCCAAGACGCTTGGCATCTGCGGCGCGACCTCATGGGTCGTGATTGCCTGTTTCAACGGCATTTTGGGAAAGATCGTCGGCCCCGAAGTGAATGGCGACGTGCTACTGAGTTATGGCGACATGTTCATCATCATCGGCGCAGCGCCAATGATCGCGGCGGTAGCGGGGCTGGCCTGGCCCTCACGCCGGGCAAAAGCGGAAATCAAAGCTTAAAGCTACGAAGCAGCCATTTTGAATCAAAATCGATTAGCCACGGAATGAACACAGACGAAACACGGACAAATCAAACATTCGATGGCGGGCTCGAAACCGCCTTGATTGAACTTCTTCGCTTTTATCCGTGTTTGTTCTGTGTTCCATCCGTGGCTAAAGAATTTTCGTTTGGTGGGCCATTTCCACCACTCAGGTTTTGGGCGTGTTCAGATGGGCGGTGATGACCCGTTCGGTCAAGAAGTGATTGTTCGCATAAACTTGCAGAAGGTATTCGCCCGGCTTCGTGAAGACAACATCGCGCACCGGCACCACCAGATCAGCTACCACCTTCGGATCGTTGACCGTCAGCTCGGCCTCGATTTTATAGACCGGCTCATCTTTGCGATCGCTCGCCACGATCTGTAATCGCAACGGCACTTTCCCCTCGGCGCCGGCCAGCGCCAGATAAATCAAAAGCTGCGGATGCTTCGTCGGGAATCCGTTCGAATTGATCGAATTGAATAACCCCAGCAACGTCCACTTCCCCGACCCCGGGTCACGGTGCGCGCCATCACATATGAGCATGTTCAGAGCTTGAATAGCAGAATGGGAACGTTCAGTTGACATAGCGAAGTGGTCCTTAACGATTCAGAGTGAAGGTAACGCCTACCTGATAACGGCTGATCGGAAATCCAGCGTTATTGCCGCAGTTCTATTCTACAAATCGCTGCGACGCTTCTGATGGAATCAAAGTGAAAAGCCCAATCAGCCATTCGTTCGCCTAATACGCCTGACCGTCAACAGTCTCTCCACCCGATCGCGTAACCAGCGCTGATAACACACTTATTTTGATGTTGCTGCGAAGCAGATGAACCGAACCATCTGCGAAAACGACGTTGGCCCCGATGGTGTGGAACCCGTAAATCTCGCTGTTGTTGGTGCAATTGACGACACAAGAAAAGTTGCCCGTTCCGGCGCCGTTGCTATTTGGGAGAGACCCGTCGCTGTTGGCGCCGTCAATGGCAAACGCGGCATTCGGGTCGGCCCAGCCGCCTTCTTTTAGAGCGTAACCTGGACTGCCGGACGGGATGGGAACGTTTCCGGATTTGTACGTCGTGGGCCGGCCGGCATCCTCGGCAACCAATATAGTTTGAGAGGTTCCGTCCGTAATCATCTCAACCGTGACCGCGAGATCTTCATCAAGCGCCCCCAGCTGTCTCGGATCGTTCGTGACGCCGATGCCGCTGAATCCCGGAACGTTATTCGTTGCTACCCACCACTTCAACGAACTGATGGAGCTATAATCGCCACATGCACGCGGCGTCTTAAATCCACCTTTTTCCGATGGCGACGTGTCGACGCGGCTCTCGCCCAGCGGCGAACTTGGGCACAGATAGACTTTTACCGGGGTCGCTATAGCCGTCGCGTTCTGCGGATCATCCCAGTTCAGGTTGTAATGATAGGTTTCCGCAAGATTTTGCTGCTCCAAATACGGCAAGACGACCGCTGTCCAAGAGGTCATAGGCAGAACGGTGCTTCGGCCAATGGGGAAAGTCTTATTGCTGCTCTCATAGTTTACGAGCGCTAAGCCGATTTGCTTTAGATTGTTTGTGCATTTGATGCGATTCGCGGCCTCGCGCACTTTCTGGACGGCCGGCAACAGCAAGCCAATGAGAATCGCAATGATTGCGATTACGACCAATAGCTCAATGAGGGTGAACGCTTGGCGTCGAACGATTTTCGATAGAGTCATTGCAGATTCTCCTGAAAGCACAACGAATGCTTAATTGCCGGCCGAATGGAATTGCCTGAGGCACTGCCTCACTGCGGAAATCTCCGCATTTGCTACATCTCCTACGATGAGAGTCAAATTCTACCTAACCCAATGGGGCGCGAGGAGGTCCGAAGCACATCTTCACATACTCTTCACAGTTCCTTCACACATGCCTGTATAACAATTTCAGGTGAACGAAAGGCAATATGAGGGTGGGAGCGGATTTTCACGGCCGGAGCTTGATCAGACTAATGGCAGCTGCCCTGATTTGTCGTAAATGCTCGGAGATTTCAGCATTCGCATCACAATGAATGATTCTGTATGTGAAGAGACTGTGAAGGTGTCGTTAATATGCGTAATCGAGTATTGTTTCTCAGTCTTAGATCAATTAAAAGTTTTATATGACTTGAAACAAGCCGATGGCGTCACTCGCAAATCGCCTTCTACCGCAAACCAATATGCCCCGGATCGCTCAACCTGCCGTGAACTGGTTTGATTGACTCGAACGCAATTAGATTGGCAACCTTGGATCTTCGAGGCTGATGACCGCTGCGGCGGAACGAAGATTCCCATCCCACAACGTGTCTCTGCACTTTTCCGTCCGCCGATGCGGAACGGACACGTGGAGATTTTCAAGAAAGAGAATCCTCGAAATGAATCGCATCACGATGAAAAGCTGGCTCAACCGAGTGTGGAAACAAATCGACAACCGGCCGCTGAAACAGCGGCAAACGTTTCGCACCGTCAAGCTCAACGTCGAGCAACTTGAATCGCGTGATGTGCCTTCAGCTTTCACCGCCGGCAACATTGCCGTGTTGGATCTGGCTGCTGCTTCGACCAACACTACCGGGTCGATTTTAGAGCTGAACCCGCTTACTGCTAATCAGTCAAGTCCTGTTCAGACTGTAAGCATCGCGTCAACGGGGGCCAACGCTCTCCGCTTCAGCAACTCGGGAACGAGCAGTTTTCTTTCGGACACGAACGACCGAACACTCCTTGCGTTCGGCGCGTACAACACGACAGACTCTTCGACAGACTGATCTCTCGAATACGACGACGAGCGATCGTGCTGTGGGTACCTTGGGTGGTGATGCAGGCTTTACGTTACAGACCACATATACAGGCATCGCTGCCAATCAAGATCGCTCGGCGACTAGTCTCAACAACACGAATTGGTTCATCGCCGATAAGGGGGGCCTATACACCAACAACGCCACAACCCCAAGTCTCTCGACCAACATACTGGTCACCAAAAGCTTTGGCGGCACAGTTTACGTGGCTTCCACTGCGGCCACTGCAGCAGCCGTTTCAACGGTGTCCAGCCCAACCGCGAGCAGTCTCACCGGATTGCCCGGTTTAACGATAGGCGCCGACACAAAAATCCAAGACTTTTACCTGGTGCAGTCAGGAAGCAGCGGGGCAAACTATGACCTGCTTTATACGCTTGATTCGACGAGCAAGCTGAACAAATTTTCGTTGGTGGGCGGGAGCTGGACGGCCAACGGCACATATACATTGCCTTCCGCCGGACTCGCCTTGATTGCGGCCAACAATGGCAGCGGCGGGACATACCTCTACGATACCACTGCCACCAAGCTGCTCGAATTCCACGACACTGCCGGCTACAACGCAACGATAAATATAACCACGGCAAACAACGTAACCTTATACACGGCTACGGGAACCAACGTTCTGAAGGGCCTCGACTTCGTCCCGCAGGCGAACGTTGCAACGACGACGGCTATCACTTCGGTGTCGCCGACCACGCAGGCTGTTGGCAGTCCCGTCACTTTCACGGGGACAGTCACAGCTGGCTCTGGCGCAGCACCCACAACCGGAACCGTGTATTTCTACAACGGCGGCACGAGTGGCACGCTTTTGGCCACCGCTACTACCGCGAATGAAACCACGAGCGGCGCGGTGGGCACATTCACCGTGTCGACATCGAGTCTCGCTCCCGGCACGTATTCTAACATTCAGGCATTTTATGTTGCTGGCACGGGCTTTATCAGCGGTAATTCCGCCGTTTATGGTTCGTCGCTCACGATTAGCGGCCCGACGGCGCCGACGATCACCAGCGGCACGAACACGGCCTTCACCGCCGGCCAGTCGAACACTTTTAGTGTGACGGCCTCCGGTACCCCTACGATCACATTCACCGAGACTGGCGCTCTGCCCAATGGCGTGACTTTGACTTCGGCCGGTGTCCTTAGCGGCAACCCTGCAGCAGTGGCGCAGACAACCGCGTACCCGATTACGATCACCGCGCATAACTCGGGTTCGCCCGATGCCACGCAGGCCTTTACCCTCTACGAACTGCCTGCGGCTTCGACGCCCGTCGCATTCACGCCGGGAAATATCCTGGTTTATCGTGTCGGCGATGGCGGTACGACCTACGGCAGTGCGGGGACCGGCGGCAGCGCCGGCGGCGTGGCCGCGAAAATCTTCCTCGATGAGTACAAGCCTGCCGGCGTCTTCGTCCAGAGCGTCGCAGTCCCGGCAGCCGCTTCGGGCGGCAGCCTCGCCACCGTGGACAGCATTAGCTCGAGCTCCGACGGGATGTTGAGCCTTGCGGCCGATGGCCATTCGGTGGTATTCACCGGCTACAACGCGGCCGTCGGAACCACAGGCATCACCAGCTCTTCTAGTTCCACTGTGGCACGCGTCATCGGCACTGTCAACGCAGCCGGCGTGGTGACAACTAACACAACCACGACGGACTACAGCGGGAACAACATTCGCAGTGCGGCCACCGTTGATGGGCTGGAGTTCTGGACATCCGGCAACAGTGCCAGCACGGTAGCCGGCGTTCGTTACGATGGTCAGCCGAACGCCGCTGGAACAACCACAGGCGTCACCAACACGTCCAACACGCGCAGTGTTGCCGTCATCAATGGCCAGCTCTACTTCAGCACGACCACGGGGCCAGGGACTTCGGGCTACAATGTCGGCCCTGGCGTCTACGCCACCGCCACACCATTGCCGACCAGCACTCCGAGCAGCACGACTGATAGCAACCTCATCGGGGCTTCGCCCTCCCCGGATCAGTTCACCATCGTCGATATGGACGGCTCCGGAACTTTGAGTTCGGGTGACCGGCTTTACTATGTGGACGATACCAGCACTTCGGGCACGGAAGGCCTCTATAGGGCCGACTATAACGGTTCCTCGTGGGGCACGCCTGTATTGGTTGCGTCCGGCATCACCAGTCTTGAAGGCCTGACCGGCAAGGTTAGCGGCGGCGCAGCCCAGCTTTTCGCCACCAACACCAACACCTCGTTCGGAACGACCACATCGTTTTCGACAACGCTCTATACGTTGACCGACAATAATGCCACGCCGACCGCTGGCCTTAGCTGGACCTCACTCGACAGTTTCTCGAACGCCGGTTCCACGGCTGCTCCGATCGAGCAGTTCCGCGGCGTTTCGATCGTGCCTAAAGCGGTCGGACCGACGCCCGATAATGTAACGCTGACTCCTTCTGCGGGCTCATCCGTCTTCGGGGCTACGTCGGTGACATTCACGGCGACGGTGTCGCCGAGCGCGGCAATGGGATATGTCAGTTTCGTGAGCGGCGGCCAAACGCTGGCAACGGTCGCTGTTTCGGGCGGTCAAGCTGTATGGAACTCTTCACCCACCGACTTGCCGGTCGGCAACGACACGGTAACCGCCTATTACGATGGCGACGGCACCTACAAAGCCAACTCGGGTTCGACTTCGGTCTCGGTCACGGGCGGCACAGCCCCGGCTATCACCAGTCCGAACACCGCGGGCGTCGTAACCGGCCAGAGCGGCACCTTCCAGGTGACGGCCACCGGCAATCCGACGACGTTCACCTACGGTCTAACGGGAAGTCCTCCTAGCTGGGTTACCATCAACTCGTCCACCGGCGTGCTCTCATTTAACGCGCCGACAGGCATCACGACGCTGACGCCTTACACGTTCAATGTCACGGCTTCCAATGGCGCGAACCCGGTCGCAACCCAGAGTTTCACCCTGTCCGTTACGGCCAACACCTTTATTCCAGGAGATCTTGCTGTATTGCAGCTTGCCGCCACTGGGAACAACACGACTGGGTCGGTCGTGGAACTGGCGCCGTTCTCGAATCAATCGAGTCCCATTCAGACCGTCGGCATCGGCTCGACGGGGACCAATGCGATTCGCCTCAGCGACTCCGGGACGAGCGGTTTCCTATCCGACACGAGCGATCAATCGCTGCTGTCGTTCGCCGGTTACAACACGACGAACTCGACCGTGACCGACTTGGCCACATTGACGACGGCTAACGCCCGTGCCGTCGGAACTTTCGATTACAACGAAAATTTCAACCTGCCGACGACTTACACGGAATCGGTTAGCGGAAATCAGAGCCGCTCGGCAACTAGCGTCAACGACACGAATTGGGCCATCACGGATAAAGCCGGCCTGTTTACAAATAACGCGACGGCTAGCAGTCTCAGTCCGACTGTGAACATTCTGGGCAGTAGGTCCTTTGGTGGCACGATTTACATCAGCTCCGCAAAAGCGGCGGCCGGCGTCTCAACTGTATCGGGCCCGACGGCGACCGGTCTCACATCGCTGCCGGGGTTGCCGGCCGATTCCACCATCCAAGACTTCTACCTGCTCCAGTCCGGCAACAACGGACCGACCTTCGATGTCTTGTACACGCTGGACCAAGGCGCGACCGTCGCCACGATCAATAAGTTTTCGCTCGTGAGCGGAAGCTGGGTCTCCAGTGGAAGCTATGCGTTAACGACGAACGCCACGTCGATGATTGCCCAGAACAACGGCACGGGCGGCGCGAACTTGTATGTCGTGACGACGGCCCAAGCCGCGGACAACAGCGTCGTCGAGCTAGCCGATACTGCGGGCTACAATGCGGCCATCAACGTCACGGGCACACCCGTCACGTTGTACACCGCCACTGGGACCAGCACGCTTAAGGGCATTGCACTCGCTCCGCTCGCCCCGACGACGATGACGGAAACGTTGTCAACCAACAGTGTCACGCCCGGCAATGCCGTTACTTTTACTGCCCATATCACCTCTCCGAGCGGACTTAACTCTGGCGTCGTCTACTTCATCGACGCGACGACGGGCACCGTGTTGAACACAAACGCGGGCAGCGCGATCACCAATGGCACGGCTAGTTTCACGACCAGCAGCCTGGCGTTGGGCGTGCATAACGTCTATGCCTATTACGCTGGGACGACAACGATCGCCAACGCTCAAACGGCCGCACAGCAAGTCGCAGTCACCGGCACCAACACGAGTGCGACAACGATTAGCTCGGCCCCCAATTCCTCGACGTTGGGGCTGAATGTCACCATTACCGCGACCGTCAGCGGTTCGGCCGGCAACCCGATGGGTCCGGTGGACTTCTACGACGGCAGCACTTTGCTCGGTCAAGGGACGCTCGGCACCACGGGCGGGCTGACGACGGCCACCTTCTCGACCACCAGCCTTGCCATCGGCATGCATCCGCTCTCGGCCGTTTACAACGGCGATACGACTTATCGGCCCAGCAGTTCGACGAACACGGACTCTCAGGTTGTTAATGCGGCAGCCACGGTCACAACTATCAATGATGGTTCGACAAATGCTTACGGCACCGTAGCCGCAGGCAGCTCGGTCAACTTCACAGCGACCGTAGTCGGCAACGGCTTGAATGGTTCGCCGACCGGTTCGGTGCAGTTCTACGAGGATGGCATAGCCGTTGGCTCGCCGGCAACTCTGTCCGGCAGCGGCAACACATACACCGCAACCGGAAGCATCGTCATCGGCCAGTCGGGAGTACAGACGGGCGGCATCAACGGCAGTCATCTCATCACCGCCGCATACTTGGGGAATAGCAGTTACGCGACTGTCACGAACGCCTTGCCTTGGATCGAAACCGCCAAACAGAACTTTGGCATCGGCGATCTATTGGTACTCGACCGGCCGAACCAGGCGAGCAGCGCCGCTCAAATCGTTTCCATCAAGGAATACACGCCTTCTTCAACTTCTTCGACGCTGGTGCAGACAATCTACTTGCCCGACCAGAATGGCACATCGCCTTCGGGTGCTCTAAACGCCACGACCAACACTTTTGGCCTAAGCGGCCATGCAGGAACTGAAGGCGCTTTGGGGCTTTCGGGCAATCAGTCGCTGGTGTCTTTGTTTGGATTCAACCTGCCTATCGGCACGGCGGGGGCTACCAGCACGAGTTCGGCAACCAACGCCCGTACAGCCCTGAGCATCGACAACGCCGGCAATATCGATTCGAGCACCACTATCAAAGTGCCTACCAATGACGCTTTCCTTAATCCGCGAGGAGCCGTCTCCATAGATGGCAAGCAGTTCTATGTAGTGGGCGACGCGACAGCTACTACCTCAGGAATCGCACTGGCCACGGAGGGCACGCTCAATAATCCGCCTACCTCGATCGGCACCAGCGCCTCGCCCAATGGTCTTGGCACGGAAGGCTACGGCGCCGAAATCCTCGGCGGCCAGCTCTATATCAGCACCGGCGCAACTGGCGCATGCCCCGATTGAGCAAGTCGGTACGGGCCTGCCCGCCGGACCAGCGACGTTGACCCCGCTCCCCGGCTTGGCTGCTGCCTATCCTTCGCAAACCAATATTAAACCAGCCCCCTATGGCTTTTTGCTCTTCAATCACGCGAACGGGACTTCCGTCAATCCGGATACCCTGTACGTTGCCGACCAAAATTACGGCTTGTTGAAGTTCTACTTTGACGGCACGAACTGGAATTTCCTGTCCGAGAAAGTAAACGGCAATGCCGGCTCGACTTTCGAAGGATTGACTGGGTACGAGACTCTTAGCGACCCCAATAACGGGAACATGCCGTCGTTCACACTGTACGCGACTTCGGCAGCAAGCGGGGCCAACCCGACTAACCAGCTCTTAGAGTTCACCGACAACTCGGCGTACAACGACTTCCTCACCACTGGCAACTTCACGCTGATCGCCACAGCCACGAACTCGACCGACTCCTTCTCCGGTCTGACCTTCGTGCCGCTGAACACGACCACAACTTCGGTGGCTTCGAACCACAATCCAAGCGTTTCGGGGCAATCGGTCGTCTTCACCGCGACTGTCAACGATACCACCGGCACATATATGCCGACCGGTACGGTGACATTTACTGTCGACGGTGTGGCTCAAACACCTGTCAACCTTAGCGGCAGCGGCACGACCGCAACTGCCGCGCTCACGGGCAACTCGTCGCTAAGCGTTGGCAACCACACTGTCACGGCCGTTTACAACGGAGACAGCAATGACGGCACAAGCGTGTCGGCGGCGCTGTCCCAGGTGGTGCTTGCTACCACGAACACCACCCTGACCGACAACGGCCCGAACCCGTCGAGCGTCGGCGGCGCGGTAAGCTTCACCACGACGGTGAGCGGTGGAGCATCGATCAGCGGCGAAACGGTGCAGATCGAAGACGCCAGCAACGGCAACGCGGTGGTCGCCACGCCGACGTTGTCCGGTGGAACCGCCAGCTTCTCGATCTCGACTCTCACGGCCGGAACTCACAACCTGTTCGCGGTCTACACCGCCGATCCGACTCACGCGGGCAGCCAGTCGAGCCAAGTGAGCCAGGTGGTTAGTGCCGGCGTCGCGCCGACAGTGACGAGTGTGATGGTGAATGGGGTGAAAGTGGTTGATGGTTTGGGGACGACCGAGAATTTGGCGGGTCAGAACTCGGTGGTAGCGAATCTGCTGGTGACGTTCAACGAAGCGGTGACGCTGGATTCGAATGCGTTCACGTTGGCAGCGTTGCCGGTATCGGGGACGGGGAATCCGGGAACCATATTTGTGGGTGGAGGCAACCAGCCTTATCAGGGGAATGTGGCCATCAGCGTTCATGCGGTCACCAGCACCGGCGCCGCGACGAGTTCGCCGTCGCAGTATTACGAGATCAACTTTACGGGAGCGGGGTCGGACTATGCGACGGACGTCGCGATCGGCAACAGCGTAACGACGTTGGACGGCAACGCGACGGCGGTGATTAGGGACGGGGTGTTCAATCTGACGACGGCGGCGGGAGCGGTTCATGCGAACGGCCAGACGATGGCGTCGAGCAACACGAACACGTTCTGGAAGATGTACGGCAGCGTAGGCAACGCCAACACGCTTTCGACGACGGCTGGGGACGGGAATTCGGAAGTGGCCATCAACTCCACCGACGCCGGGGTGTTCCGGACGGCCTTTGGACTCAGCGAGGAATCGGACGGCGGGCCGTTCAATCCGGCTCTGGATTCCAACCTGGACGGGTTCATCGATGCGACGGACGCATCGCGATTCCGAAACAACTTCAGCAACGACTGGGGCTTCTAAAGCCGATGTCGGTGAAGCTGCGCAACGCAAGATACCGGACGGTTAGCATCGACGCAGAATTCTGATTTCTTAACTCGGGGGCAAGTTTTTTCTTGCCTCCACCTCATCTTTGGGAGAGACGTATGATTCGGAAGTTGACGTTTGCAATTGGTATGGTGGTCCTTGCGATCACTTCGCCGGTTCGAGCGGGAGTGACCTACCAGTATGTGACGGATCAGACTTCGTACACGGCATCGCCGAACGGCACCGTGACCGCCAATGTGTATTTGGACGAGTTTGTGACGGCCGGTTCCAGCTCGCTCATTGCCCAATATGGCGGCCTGGGCGGCGTTGGGTTCAAAATCAATACGGCAACGTCGGGTGCTTTCCCGGCGACTCCTGAAATCACCGGCTCAACGAACCAAACGGGCAATGGCCAAGTCTTTGCCGGCGCCACGCCTGGCGGCACTTCGACTTTCCCCATGCAGCCTGGGAACACCAACCTGACCGCGTTTAAGTTGCAGGAAGCGTATACAGGTCCGTCGGCAACCCCCGCTGGTTCCACGATCTCCTCGGCGACGGTTTCACAGGACACAACCTATCAAGTTCTTCTTGGGACTGTGACATTCAACGTGGGCACCAACGTGACCCCAACAACTTATACATTGGCCCAACAGTCCGGCACGTCGCAAACGTACTACCAGACATCGCCCACGCCCCCTACCCTCGTTGCTTCATCCGAGACCTTTACCGTCGCCGCCCAAGCCGCCTCCGTTCCCGAACCGAGCAGCATGATCCTCTGCGGCATCGTCTTCGGCTTCGCTTTCGTTGGCTATCGCCGGCGGATGCAAGGCGCCAAGGTGGCCGTGGCAGCGATCTAGGTCTAGTTCTGTTTGCTTACTTTTCCAAATCGCGCCAAACGCGGCGCCTCTTTGGGCGCCGCGTTTTTTTATGCGCTGATCGGTTGTTCTGCCACCACTATGCCCATCCTAACTGTGGGTTGTCTGACCTACAAACACGTATGCATTTGAGAAACAGCTCCCAAATATGTCAATTCGAATTGTGATTCGAAGTGGCATTGATGAAGAGTCCGTTAAAGCGCATCTCTATCGGTTGCAATTGAAATCTGTTTGATTACAAATGGATTGCACAGGCAGAACATGTCTCCGTTCTGCCTCTTAGCTAATTTTCAAAATCGCTGTGTGATTGGTCGTGGTATTTGCGCGTACTCGCCGCGCAACCAGCCGCCGTACTTAGAGTCGCTACCTGGCCGCCTGTTGCATTTGTCGCTTCCCACCTGGAGTTTCGTCATGCTGAATCACCTATGGCAGAAATGGTCTTTTCAATCCAAAGCTAATCGCAAGACTCGTCGCAAACAAGCGGTCGTCAGCCGTGTGAGACTCAATATCGAACAGCTTGAGGATCGGACAGTCCCCTCGACCACGGTACTCAGCACGTTTCCCCTGCTGACAACTTTCGGGCAAAACGCGTCGCTGACTGCGACAGTCAGCGATGGCGCCAACACTCCGACGACGAACAACGGCGCCTCAGTTCATTTCTTTGACAACGGCACGCCCATAAGCGGCACGGTGAACTACTCAACTATAGGCAACACATTGCAAGCAATGTTGGTCGAAAACACTCTTAAGGTCGGAACTCACAACAACATAACGGCCAGCTATAGCGGTGACGGCACTGCCGCCTCAAGCACGACGGCCACCCCCGCAACCGAAACGGTCAATTACAAGCCGGGCGATTTAATCGCGAGTCTCGTCGGCACGAATGCAACTAGCACGATCTCCACCATTTCCGAATCGGGTACAACGGCGACGGTCACGACTGCAACGCCGCATAATCTCTTAACGGGTCAGGCTGTCACGATCGCCGGCACTTCAATTGCCGGTTACAACACCGCTGCAAACACGACCTATACGATTACGGTCACAAGCGGTACCACGTTTACCTTTACCGCAACGGCCGGTTTAGCGGCATCGACGGGCGGAACAGCGGCGCTCGCATTGAACGGCACGGCGGCTGCGACCGTTCTGCAGGATTACACGGGTTCAACCCTCAATGCCGGCAACACCGTTGCCCTTCCATTGATTGGCAGTTCGGTCGGCATCACAAGCGCAACGGAATCGGGCACGACAGTGACAGTGACGACCTCCTCAGCTCACGGTTTTAGCGTTGGTCAACAGGTGACCATCGCCGGCGCGGGGCTGAATGGATTTAACGGCATCTACACCATCGCGACGGCGCCAACGGCTAACACATTTACCTTTATCGACGGTTCTGGCCTCAACACAGCTTCTATCGCAGCAGCGTCTGTTGCCAGCGGCACTGTCACCATCACAACCGCAACTACTACTGGTTTCACGGTCGGTCAGCAGGTGACCATCGCGGGCATCACCGGGACCGGATACAACGGCACCTACACAATTGCTAGCATCGTTAGCGGCACCAAATTCACCTATGCTGATTCCGGAGCATCTGGGACCGCGACCACCACGGGGGCAACAGCCACGATCTCGTCGGCCACAGGCGGTACAGCGACTGTCGCAACCAACGCGGTCACGGAGAAGGGCACTGGCGCCGGCGAAGGATACCTCGGAGCCGCTCTTGACGGCCAAACCGTCGCCATCGCCGGCTACAAACAGCTGCCCGGTTATAGTGTGGGCACGAGCAATTCGGGCGTCAATAACGTGATTGCCCAGTTGAGCCCCAACGGTATAATCGACACCAGCACGCAGATCAACGCGGCCGATTACAGCGGCGGCTTCACGCCCGCCATTCGTGCCGTTGCTTCTGCAGATGGCGAAGGTTTCTTTGTCGCCTCGGGTCACTACATCCAGTACGTTCCGTTTGGAAACGCCCCGGGCGTCAGCGTAGGCGTCACCAGCGCCGTTGCCAATAGCACAACATCGGCAACGGTGACGACGGCAACGGCCGTGCCCGGACTCGTTGTTGGTTCGACGGTACAGCTGGAAGGGGTTAGCCTTAATACGACCGGATCCACTTCGAATAACTACAACGGCACGTTCGTTGTCACGGCAGTCTCGGGCAACAGTTTCAGCTTCGTGACGAGCGGGCTAACTGTCGGCTCATCCGGAAACGGGGCTGGAGGTTCCGCTAATATCCCAAGCTCGATCATTCTCAGCAATTTCTACTCGAACCCAACTGCCGTAACCCTCTCGCCCGCGGAACAAATCTATCTTGACGGAAGCGCGGGCGGCAGCACCGCTACGGGTGTGCCGCCCTTCTCTGGCCCGGTTCCCATCGGAACGGGAGCGCCCGTTACAGGCCAACAGGGTGGCTTGCCGTTGCAAGGGGCCGGCTTTGTCGATGCGAAAGACCTGTCGGGTGGTTTCCCCAGCCCGAACCAATTCGTAGTCAGTCCGGACGGCAACACCATCTACACCGCCGACAGCCGCGTCGATTCGCTTGGCGGTATCGAGAAGTTCGTGCAAAACTTCGCGCATGGAACTTAGTGGCTCACGAACAAGTCGGGAACAGCGTGGGCGTCTCCCAAGTCGCCGGCAACGGCGCAACTGCCACAGTTACGACTTCGGCAGCTTCCGGGTTTGTAGTCGGCCAGCAGGTGTCCATCGCAGGTTCCGCTACCGGCTATACCGGAACCTTCACGATTCTGACGACGCCTTCATCGACGACGTTTACGATTAAGAGCACAGGTACGACCACCGTGTCGCCAGCCGCTGGCGCGGCGTTCGTTACAGACGCCGACGCAGGCCTGCGCGGTCTAACGGCCGACTTCAGCAACCCCAATCAAGTCGCCCTCTACGGCACCACGACAGCAACTAGCGGCAATCGAATCGTCAGCATTGTCGATAGCGCACCAGGACAATCGGGAGGGCTGGGAGCGTATACAACGCTTGCGACCGCCGCTGCCAACACCGCGTTCCGAGGCGTGTCTTTCGCACCTGTGGCGGCGGGCACGACGGCGAGCAACACCTCGCTCTCTCTTGACACGAACACAGCGATCTATGGCAGCGAACCTACTTTCACCGCGACGGTCGCCGCGAACGCGACTGGCGCTGCCCCAACGGGCGTCGTGAGCTTCCGCAATAGCGCCAATGGCCGAGAGTTCGGCGCCGCGCCAATTCAAGCAGCCCAAATCGGGTCCGCACAGACCATTGGAACCGCCACGGAGAGCGGCTCCACGGTTACAATCACAACCTCGGGCAGTCACGGATTTACGACAGGCGAGATCGTCACGATCTCGGGTGTAGGCACGGGATACAACGGCACATTTACGATTACGGTGACCGGAACGACCACCTTTACTTATACCGCAACCTCAACCGGTCTGACGGCTGCCAGCGGGGGGTCGGCCCAGGCTAACAGCTACACAGCAGTTCTAAGCACAATCGGCAACATAGCGGCGAATGCAACTGCATACAATGTTCTTGCGGTCTACACGGGCGATTCGACATACGCCGCGAGCACGTCGGCATCGCAAACGCTGACGATCGGGCAACAAACTCCGACCGTCGCTGTCACTGTGGCTCCGAATTCCGTTTCCACTAGTCAATCGTACACCGCAACAGCTACGATTCAGGTCAGTCCCACATCGGCGCCCTTGGATCTGGATAACCCGTCAGCTTCCCCGTATACCACCGGGGTTCAGCCTACTGGAACTGTAACCTTTACGGACACAACAACGGGTACGACTCTGGGCACGGCAGGCGTGTCCGCGGCGATCGTTAGCATCAACGGGATTCCGACGGTGTCGTTTACTGCCTCGCTGCCCGCCACGTCAACAGCGCCCTTCGGCAATCATACAATTCAAGCCGTTTACAATGGCGACACCAATTTCACTACTGCGAATAACACGGCCTCGCTAAACGTCGTGAATGCAAGCGCGACCACCGTTTCATCCGACACACCGACTGCTTTGGGAACGGCAACTCAGACAGTCACTTACACGGCTACCGTTTCCAGTACGACCGCCGGAACGCTGGATGGAACGGTTCAATTTTACGATAACCTGATTCCGATTGGCGCTGCCGTCACCATCAATGGCGCAAATACGGGTGTGACGGCAACGCAGACCATCACCACGGCTCTGGTGCAGGCGGCCAGTGGCAACGCAGACGTTTTGACTCCGGGCATCCATTCAATCACCGCTCAGTTCGTTCCCACCAGCGGAACAAACTACGGTCCAAGTTCGGGCGTCGTAGAACAGACAGTTACAGGTCAAGCTTTTGGCACGAGCGACACGTTTGTGGAGCGTCTCGGCGATGGCGCCACGCCAATAATCGGAACCGGCGCCTTGGCCAACGCCTCGGCGGGCAACACGATCTTCGTCGACGAGTACAACCCCGGCGGCACTCTAGTTCAGTCGCTTATTCTGCCCAGTGCGGACGGCACGAACAGCGGCCAGACGACGATCAAAGCGGTTGTCGGTAATGGCCAGACTTCAACCACTGGTCAGATCGCACTTTCGGGAGACGGACAATACTTGTTCCTTACCGGTTATGATGTAAACCCGCTGACCGTGAAAACCACCGCTCAACTACCCGTAGCTGCGAACACGTCGCGATCGGTTGCCCGAATCTCGGCGAATGGCACTATCCAGACGAACAGTCTGACCTCTGTTCAAACGGGAGGAAACATTGTTGGTGTAGCCAGCCCTGATGGCAACCAGTTTTACGTGAGCGGTCACGACGGCGTTAATTACTTCGCCAACTGGACGCAGACGGGTTTGTGCGTCAGCGCGACCCAGACTTACAGCACTTCGTTCACCGCCGACGGCATCGAGAGCGCTGGCGGCAACCTGTACGTCGCCGGCTACCCCTATGCCGGTTCTACGAATCTGGTCGGACAGTTCGGGACGCTGCCGACAGCAGCTGGCGCCGCGCCGAGCGCTCTGCCCGGTTTGCCTTCGACCGACAACTTCCAGCAATTTCCGATTGACTCCTACTTTACCCATCTCAATGGGACAGGGGCGCCAGCCGGCATCAACACGATGTACGTCACCGATAACGGTACGAGCTTTGCTAATGGACGCATCACGAAATGGGCGTTGAATTCGGCCACAATCACTAGTGCAACGGAAACTGGTACAACAGTGACGATCGCTTACTCGGGGTCGGCAGTCTTCGCTGTCGGACAGACGGTCGCGATCTCGGGGGTTGGCGTAGCCGGCTACAACGGCACGTTCACCATCGCCACTGTTGGAACTGGAAGCTTCACTTTGAATAACCCCACAAGCGGACTTGCCGCCTCCAACGGAGGCGCTGCTTCTCAGTGGAGATTGGTGGACACGCTTACCGCCGGCTCCGGTAACACAGCTACTAGCTTTGGCTGGTTGAATGGTAAGACCGATTCGAGCGGCAACGTTACGATCGACGCCACTTACGGCGATGGCGGTTTCACTCCCAAACTGGCCAGCAATCTCTACACGATCAGCGATACCAATGGCTGGAATGCTCCCCTAGGGACCGGTGGAGCGCACAGCGATGCGGTGACTACCGTTGCAACGATTGCTCCTGCCTCTACCACGCCTCCGAGCCAATTCGAGCTATTCCGCGGCGTAGCATTAGCGCCGCAGGCACAGACCAACGTCCTCGTGGACAATGGGCCAAACCCATCGACGACGACGCAGGCCAATAGTTTGACCGTGACATTTGCGAGCCCTGGCTCTGCGAATGTGCCGACAGGAACTGCTACCTTGATAGATACGAACAACAGCAACGCGGTACTGGCAACTGGTACGCTTAGCAACGGCGCCTATACGTTCAATCTGGCAGCGGGCGTACTTGCTTCCGGCACGCACAATTTGGTTGTGAGTTACGGCGGAGACACATACCATCTCGCCCAGAACAGCAATACGGTGAGCCAGGTGGTTAGTGCCGGCGTCGCGCCGACAGTGACGAGTGTGGTGGTGAATGGGGTGAAAGTGGTTGATGGTTTGGGGACGACCGAGAATTTGGCGGGTCAGAACTCGGTGGTAGCGAATCTGCTGGTGACGTTCAACGAAGCGGTGACGCTGGATTCGAATGCGTTCACGTTGGCAGCGTTGCCGGTATCGGGGACGGGGAATCCGGGAACCATATTTGTGGGTGGAGGCAACCAGCCTTATCAGGGGAATGTGGCCATCAGCGTTCATGCGGTCACCAGCACCGGCGCCGCGACGAGTTCGCCGTCGCAGTATTACGAGATCAACTTTACGGGAGCGGGGTCGGACTATGCGACGGACGTCGCGATCGGCAACAGCGTAACGACGTTGGACGGCAACGCGACGGCGGTGATTAGGGACGGGGTGTTCAATCTGACGACGGCGGCGGGAGCGGTTCATGCGAACGGCCAGACGATGGCGTCGAGCAACACGAACACGTTCTGGAAGATGTACGGCAGCGTAGGCAACGCCAACACGCTTTCGACGACGGCTGGGGACGGGAATTCGGAAGTGGCCATCAACTCCACCGACGCCGGGGTGTTCCGGACGGCCTTTGGACTCAGCGAGGAATCGGACGGCGGGCCGTTCAATCCGGCTCTGGATTCCAACCTGGACGGGTTCATCGATGCGACGGACGCATCGCGATTCCGAAACAACTTCAGCAACGACTGGGGCTTCTAAAGCCGATGTCGGTGAAGCGCGCAACGCAAGACAGGTACCGATGGTCATTGATGGCGGTCAACTGAGTGGTCCACTAGTTTCATCATCAATTAGCACCATATTGGTTTGACTTACAAATCAATAGAATGCGAGCGTTGAGCGGCGTTGCAGAATCAATAGAACGGAGTAAATTCATTCCAGGTTGGCAAGCCTTGCTTGCCAACCTATCTTTGTTGAAACAACCAGGTTATTTCGAAGGTAACAACTGAAATTAGTGACCCTTGTCGTTGCTCGCCTGTACGTGCTTTCCGTAACGTTACGGTATGCAACGGATTAGACTTCGGTATCGGCAAACGGGACCGTGTACTTGACGGCTCGGCGGCGGCCGTACTGTGCCTGTCATGCCGTTCTAGATTTCGTATACGGAAATAACTACGACGCTTGGGTCGAAGATACTATCGGCGAGCATTGGGGTGAAAGGTCGACGTGTGCTTAAGGCTAAGTCGGCCTTGGCCCCTTGAGTGAACCCATGATTAGCTTAGGTAATCTAGTCATTATCTGCATAGCCAAGGGAGGATTTTATATTGGCTGATTGCGTCCAGGTTGTTCCTCACAAAACGTGCATTAGCCCTATTCAGAGCAATTCTTGGGCAAACCTAAGCCTTTAGCTACTACGCGGGATTCGTTGGCCCGGAGCGAAGCCTTGCTGGCGCTCTGGGATATACTAATTCTGCAAGCAAAGCAAGTTCGGTGCGGTCTGAGATATTCCCCCTTTGGGAGTTGTTAGATGAAATCAATCGAAAAAACGATGAACCAGGCTTGGCGGCATCGCCAAGCCGGAAACCGTGAGATGGCGGAATCATGTTGTCGACAAATCCTCCAAATTGATCCGCAGCATGATGGTGCATTGTTGATGCTCGGCCGGTTGAAACATGAGGCGGGAGAGTCGATCGAGGCGATCGCCAGCTTAAAACAAGCAATCAACCTCGATGCCACTAATGCGGAATTTCACTACGCTCTGGCGACCGTTCAAGCAAGTATTGAACATTTTGCCGAGGCGCGTGCTGGATTTGAGGAGGCCATTCGTCTGAAACAAGATTTCGCTGAAGCTCATAACAATTTGGGGAGGGTGTTGACCGTTATGGGTTGCCAGGACGAAGCAATCGCCAGTTTCCAACAAGCGATGCGGCTTCGTCCAGATATCGCCCAAATCCATCGCAACCTCGAAGCAGCGATCGCCGCGCGGCGACAGCAAAGCGACTTCGACAATGTGCGTCCAGAGAATGTTTCTAGAGTCGCATCGCTCGAGACGACTGGACCTAACCATGAATCGGCGGTCCGTCATTTAGAATGGCGCGTAGCGCGGTGGGCGATTAAATTGTAGTGATCGCGAATTCGGAGATCATTCCCGTGTCAGAACGCTTCCTGGCGACTTGATGTATGGGAAAGAAACAACGCAGCCGATTTTGAGACTTTGTATTCGAAAAGAACACTGAACGCCGTTTTATTTTTGCCATCTCAAATCATTTTTTACGGATGTAGAATGGCGACGCGCACGCATAAACCATATTAGAATGAGCTGATTCAATTCGGATTGTGCCTAGGCTCACACAAACTTCATCATCTCTTAACACTATGTAACCCCTACGCCTGTAATCTAACCATACGATCCGCGAACGCATAGTTCACAGAGGTTGTTTATGAAAGTCCTGCGCAAAGGCTTCACGCTTATCGAACTGCTGGTCGTGATCGCCATCATTGCGATCCTAATAGGGCTTCTGTTGCCCGCGGTGCAGAAAGTGCGCGATGCCGCTACAAAGGTACAGTGTCTGAATAATCTCAAACAACTGGGTATTGCCGCACATGCTTATCACAGCAGCAACAATCGGTTTCCGTCGGCCGTGAATATTCCGGGCGCCGAGTCACAGCAATGGCCGGTCGCTCCCGATCCGGATAGATATTACAATCTATTTATCGCTTTTCTGCCGTACATTGAGCAGGACAATCTTCAGCGAATGTTGATTGATAATGTTCCGAGTCCTCAAGACACGAATTGCAACGGCATGAATTCTCCGGGTGCTCAAGTCATCAATATTTTGGTTTGTCCCGGTGATAGCGCGTTGCCGCGGCCGGCGGTTCTCAAAGACGGCTCATCATTTTTCGGCGCTACAAGTTATGGAGGTTGCGCTGGCCGAGCGGTGTCCAGCAATTTTGGCATCGCGTCTTACAAAGACGGCATCTTTTACATCAATAGCAGCGTCGGTTTGTCCGGAATTACGGACGGAACTAGCCAGACGCTGCTGTTCGGCGAGAGATCGCGTCTAAACTTAGATCCTAATGGTCAGCTGGCGCTGGGAGGATGGGCTTGGTGTAATATACGGTCGCAAGAAGACATCACTCTGAATACGGCCGAATCGATCGAAGGAGTTCGACCTCACGATCTTAATCAGTTTGGCAGCCAGCACGCCGGAGGCACTATATCAAACTTTGCGTTCGCCGACGGCTCCGTCAAATCAATTCGGAGCTCCCTCGACATCAGAATTCTGCAAGACCTATCGACGCGTGCAAATGGGGAGGTAGTTGATGCGAGCGCATATTAGTCACAAAGCTTGCTCCGCGATCGAGAACAACCTTCGGGCGCGATGTTGGTTGCTAATTAAAAGTGTGTTTGTCGTAATGTTGACGTGTGTCATGGGATGTCAGAAAGGCAGAGTCGCACAGGTGGAAGGGACTGTGACTTTGAATGGCAAACCGCTGCCGGGAGTCAAAGTATTCTTTTATCCAGAGTCCGATGGCAAAGAACCGCTTCCGTTTGCAACTGGGGTAACAAACGAAGTTGGATTGTACACTTTGACGCTCGGAGGCGCTCAATATGGAAAACCTGGCGCTTCACCGGGTCAAAATCGGGTCGTGATCAATTGGCCGTCCAAGGGACATCGCGAAGAAATGGATGGCAGACAGGCTAAGTCTCCAACGATAATTCCTCTGAATTATACAGCCGTGCGAGACACGCCTCTAATCGTTGAGGTCCAAGCCGGACGGCGGCAGAAAATCGATCTGAAGTTGGAGGAATGAGGGCCGCAGGACATACCAACCGGTCTATGCCAGAAGTATCTGGTACGTTTGCCAGTGCCCCGTTGAAAAAATTTGCCAATCCGAAGGCGTTGCCGTCTAGTGTGACTAGTCGATCTTCCGCGACGCTTTCGTTCGCTATCGCCGGCGCATGCACGGCGCGAAGGTGGCTGTTGCTGCGATCTGATTTGATATGATGGCTGGAACCGGCAAATGGGTGTGGCTGTCACCTCGGCAAGTGACGCCCGTTTGCATTGGAACAGCCAAATGGACAGCGTTCAAGCGACTCTCAAGCATGGCTGGCATTTACACCAGACAGGGCATTCCGCCTTGGCGGAACGCTGCTTTCGCGAGTTTTTGCAGCAACAGCCGGAGCACGCGAACGCGCTTCACCTGTTGAGCCGTTTGCAGTTCGATCTGGGCCGCGCAGGCCTTGCCCTTCACTTTATGCGGTTGTCCATTTCTTTTGAGCCGCTCAACGCCGCGTTTCATCATAACCTAGGCTTGGTCTACGCCAGTCTGCAACGGTTCGAGGAAGCGGAGAGCTGCTTTGCGACCGCCGTGCAACTCAAGCCCGAAGCGGCGGAATCTCACAATAATCTAGGGAATGTGCTGTTGGAGATTGGCAGGCCGGAAGAAGCCATTGCGTCATTTCGAGAAGCCCTCCGACTCAATCCAGCCAATGCCGAAGCTCAAGAAAATCTGGAACGGGCCTTGAAGTCCTCAGCGGAGCAGGAGGGTCTGAAAAACAAACTGGCGGCAGAACTTGAAAGCGTGATGGCCCGCTGGCAGATTAGTTTGTAGGTAGCTGCCGAAGGTGAATCATTTTGGAGCAAGCACCCCATGGTTGGATCAATAAGTTGGCCTTCGATCCAAGAGCAAATTGATGCTCTGCCGCGCGACCGCCTGTTCGAAATCGTCGATGACCAGGTGTTGGAGATTCCATCAATGGGAATGCTTGCGACCACGTTTGCTTCCGTGCTCGTATCGTTCATTAATGCGTACGCAATGCCTAAACGCCTGGGGCTTGCGATCGGTGAGGGACTTTACCGATTTTCACCGGAGCGGCCGCAACGTCGGCCCGATGTGTCTTTTATTGCATCGAACGCCTGGCCTGCCAACTTGACCGCGCTATCGGATCCGCCTTCCTTGACGGCAGTTCCCGCGTTGGCGGTCGAAGTGGTAAGTCCAACAAATACTTCGTCGGAAATCGAGGAAAAACGGCAGGAGTATTTTGACGCTGGGGTCAAAGTTGTCTGGATCGTTCATCCCATTCCCCGGACGATTCATGTTTATCGCTCGGCTCGGGATTGTCACGTCATCGACGCTTCTGGCAGTCTGGACGGTGGCGAAGCGATACCGGGCTTTCAAGTGAAGGTATCGGAGCTCTTCGACTGTATCTTCCCGCCAGATGTTGGCTTGAAGTGAATTTTTCGCGGTCTGTTGCACTCCAGAACCCGACTGCTCACGCAGTTCGGCTCGCCTTCGGCGAATTCCTCGGTGTTCGGCGCAGGCGAGCCGAACTGCGTGAGCAGTCGGGTTAAGCATATGGTCAACGTCAATTAGCTCATTCGCGCGGAGAAGAGATGCAGTACGAATCGATTGACTCCGATTTACTCAACGACCCGGATGCCCTCGCGATTGACAGGTCGTCAGAAAAACTATGGAAAGAGATTATCTCCGTTGGTCTACACGCGTCAGACGTCTGCTCCGCACAGGTCGCCTGCTTGAGGCTTTCAAACCACCCGCACGAAAATGTGCGTGGCAATGCATTATTAGCAATAGGCCACTTAGCCCGCCGATTTGGCTCGCTCGATGAAACGGCAAAGGCCGTCGTCGAAGCCGGGCTTTCCGACCCGAGCGGCTACGTTAGGGGCCAAGCTGACTCAGCAGCTGATGATTGCGAGCATTATCTAGACTGGTGTATCGAAAGGCCGTGCAATGTTCACTTAGGAACCGTTAAGCCAAGTTGAATCTTAAAACAGTCTCACAGTGTGCGAGCTTCGTCTAGTGTTAAATAACATAAGGACTATGAATCGAGGCCCCTTATGATCCGTTGGCTGTCGCGGTATGTGAAGCAGATCAACGTCTTTGGCGTCGGCATTGAACTGCGGGAAATTCCTGAGGCAGAAGCGTTGCCGTTGCTTGCCGAGGTGGTCGTGCCGAACCCAGCGACTGAGGCAGCGACGCCCGGAGCAGAGCCCACTCCAAGCGTGCAGCGCGAAGACTTCATTTGCGTTGTCGGCGTATCTGCCAGCTCGAAACGTGTCCCGCGCGAACTCGATCTGATGCTCGATGGCGAGGAGATTCAACTTCATGTTCATGCTCCTGGCTCCTCACAGTCGAAGATCTGGGTTCCACGCGGTACGCTTCAGAAAGCGCTGGATTTCTGGAAGAAAACAGACCTGGAGGAGCCGATCATTATTCCCGGAAGAACCGTGCGCAACGAAGTAGAAATCGTCTTTGTCGTAGATGACGAGGACGAAATCGAGATACAAGCAGGCTGGTGGATCTGGGTGCCGCGCGAGGACTTGAAGGCGGCACTGGAGGAGCTCGGCGTTCGTGCGCCTTGGTAACGCGATCGACATGATGAAGGATCGGCTTGCTTCTGCATCCAACGAATTTCCCAAGAAGTAATCGTGTTAAAGGATGAAGATATCCAGATCGAATGCGGCCGCGCGTTACACAAAGGTGGTTTTGTTTGTCTCACGCATGTTCCTACTGGTATTTCGAGGAAGCATCCTGGGCCGATGCGAGATATAAACCAAGCCGCGTTGATCTCTTCCTGGATAGCCGAAATTGAGGCCGAATTGCAGGCGAAAGGTCTTACGCAGTACATCATTCCAGCGTATCGTATACGGGGTAAGCGCAAAAAACAGCGAGCTAAGCGGCTTGACATCATTTGTCTCACAAGAACTGTTGATGCCAACTAAAAAACCTTTGAGAAGCCCGCAAGCAGAGGGCTCGCAGAAATCCGGCAGTAGTCCTACCAAACCTGCTTTGAAGAAGGCACCGCAAGCAGACGGCGAAATCGCCGTGTTCGCTGCGCTCGCCGCGATGCCGGAGGCCGATCGCGTCATTGGCGAACGGCTGCATCAAATAATAAAAGCCATCGCGCCGGCGCTTACGCCCAGGCTCTGGTATGGCATGCCCGCTTATGCCAAGGATGGAAAGGTCGTCTGTTTCTTCCAGAGTGCGCAGAAGTTCAAGACGCGCTATGCAACGCTTGGCTTCATGCATGAAGCGAAGCTCGACGACGGCGCCATGTGGCCGACCGCCTTTGCGCTTGTAGAGCTAAAGGCCACTGAAGCGATAAGGATCGCTGCGCTCGTGAGGACAGCAATTAGCTAAGGCTTGGACATCCCCACGAAGCTTCCGTCATTTTCGCGGGAGAGGGCCCAGAGGAAGGCGCCGACGTCGGGGCTTTCGTAGAAGAAGCCGACCGAATTGATGCGGACGCGCGGCATGCCGTCGCGCGGCGCGTTCCAGGCGGTGCGAAGATCTTGCGCAAGTAGCGGGCGAGGAGTACGCCGCGTTCGGCCTCGCCCGTCACCGTTTTGTCCTCGGTCGGCGTTAAACCGGGTCCCGATGTTGGCAGGCCATCGGAAAAAAAGTAGATCGTATCGAGGCCCTTGCTGCGGAACTTAAACGTCTCTTCCAGCGCCACATACAGATTGGTATCGGCCACCGGCTTTGTGGCGGTCATTGCTTTGCGAACTTGTTCAACCGACTTCTCGCGTTCGTATTTCAGCCATTGGCCTTCGTTGCCGAGTGCATAGGAGACTTTGCTGGAAAATAGGATTAACTGATACTGTTCGAGATCGGGGATGGAGCGCATCACCTTGATCAGCGTATCGCGGACGAAGGGCCATTTTTCCGGATTGATCGTGTTCTCATCGGTCCGGTCCATGCTGCCGGACATATCGACGAGAAATACCACTCGCTTGCCCGACATGACAATTCCGGCGAAGCGCTGTTCGGAATCGGTTTCGAGCTTATTGATTTTATCGGCGAGTTTGGCCTTGGTTCCCTGCAAATCAACGATGGCGACATTGGCGTCGGCGATCTGCTTTTCCAATTCGTTCACTTTCGTTCGAAGCTTTTCCTTTTCAGTGGACTTGGCGGCCAGATCGTCAACCTGTTTCAGGGCCATCGCCAGTTTGTTCTCAGCTGCCAATAGGCGCTCGCTCAGGTCGAGGTTTTGCCGCAGCAAATCCGCCCGCAGTTTTTCCTTTTCCCGAAGGAGTTGCTGTAGCTCGTCCGAAGTTTTGCGAACATCGCTGCTCTTGCGGGCCAGCTCGGCAAGGTCGGCGTTTTTCTTCGCCAGTTCGTCCGCAGTGGCCGTTGCCCGCTCTTTCGCGCTTGCCAGCGCTTTCGCATTGTCGTCCATTTTCTGACGCGAAAGCAATAGCTCGGCCTCCGCCGCCTTTATGGCCGTCTCTGTAAGCGCGAGTCGCTTGGCGGCTGATTCGCGCTCGGAACGGACCACCGCAAGATGTTGAGCCAACTGATCACGCTCGGTCTGCACCAGAGCGAGTTTTCCTTTTAGGTCAGCTGTTTCAGCGTTCAGAAGAAGATTTTTCGATAGCTCATCGATGGCCACAAGTTGGGTGTCGGCCAGTTCATTGCTTACCTGCGCGGCTTCCTCGCCGACGATAGTCGCTTCGCGCATCTTCAACAGCAACAGAAGGATGACACAACCGAGAGCGCAGCAAAAAACGTCGAGCATCCACATGCTGACGAGCGACGGCAAACGATGGCGGGTACGCATGGATTCACTCAGACAACGCGTTCGTACTTTGAATTTGCTTCAGACAGACTGCCTCACGGCCACTTCTTGAGTATAGCGGCCTTTCGCCTAAACTTCACTTTACCTGCGCAAGCATTCCTTAGAGTTTAGCCGGTTTTCATGACTCAATGCGACCATTGCCGTGGGCCTCTTTCGGGATCGAACTTCCGCGGTCGGCCTTGGCCTGATCAGCCGACCGCAATTTACTGCTGTTACGGTTGCCTGAATCTAGGCGAAAGCGATCTTCGCCATTCGCAAACAGGCAACGCCGCCAAATCGCATTTCAGGCTCGATGGCTTTACCGTACGGCTCGGCATTGGTTTACTCATTGCAGGCCAATCGATGATTTTCGGATTGGCGATCAATCTCGAAGAACAAACATCAACGGGCGTTCGGCAGGGTGTGCAGGCGGTCATTCTGGCGGGAACAGTTCTGGTTTTCGCCCTACTCGGCATGCCGTTGCTTCGCCAAGCTTGTGCGGAGCTTCGGCGTGGTCGCATCACCATCGAGTCGCTGTTTCTGCTGACGATGGCGGGCGCCATGTTCGCGTCCTTGCAATCGTTCATTAGTGGGCGCGGGCCGATCTATTTTGAAGTGATCAGTGTTCTTCTGGTTGTCTATGCGCTGGGGAAAGCGATCAGCGCCCATACTCGCTCTGCGGCGCGTAGCGCGGCCGATCGATGGGCTGGGACTATCAGTTCGTGTCGTTTGCTGGATGATAATGGCCAGTCTCATACCGTTGCGGTGAGCAGCGTCAAGCTTGGCGATTCGGTTGAAGTGCGTCCGGGTGAGTTGTTCGCCGTGGATGGAATCATCAGCACCGGCACCGGTTTTGTCTCGGAGGCGCCGGTTACTGGCGAGCCTTTTGACTTGGTGCGAAGGCCGGGCGATCGAGTGCTGGCGGGGATGGCATCGCAAGACGCAACATTTCGCGTTAGGGCAACAGCACCGGGCTCCGCCCGAGAGATCGATCGATTGCTCGAAACGGTTGAACGAGCGCGGACGACTCCGACAAAATTACAAGCGCAGACTGATAGGTTGGGCCGAATATTTTTTCCGCTTCTCGTTGCCGTATCGGCCGTAACCTTGGTCGGTTGGACTGTTGCCGCAGATTGGCGGGTCGGTCTATTCAACGCGTTGTCGGTGTTGCTGGTTGCCTGCCCTTGCGCTTTGGGATTGGCGACGCCTGTAGTTTTATGGGCAACGCTGAACCGTCTGGCTGAGTACGGGCTGATTGCGCATAGCGGCCAGATTGTCGAACGCCTGGCTCAGGTTGATTGCATCTACTTTGACAAGACCGGCACGCTGACTGAAGAGCGGTTTGCACTCGTTGACTTGGTTACGGAAGGAACGCTGAAGATCGGACGAAACTGATTGGCTGGCTGGCGCTGATCGAACGCCAGAGCAAGCATCCCATTGCGCGAGCGTTCGCCGATTTGCCAATCGGTTCCGCGCATGTCGTTTCCTTTCGCGCAACTCCCGGGTGTGGGGTGCAAGCGGTGGTCGACGATCATACCACAATGCACACGTTTCGCGTCGGCAGCCCCGACTGGATCGGTTCAAACGGCTCGGCATTGGCTGAGAAACTCCATACGAACGCGGGCCATCGGATTCACGTGGAACAGAACGGCCGACTCGCAGCGATCGCCGTTGTTGGCGAACGCTTGCGCGATTCGGCCACCGAGACGATAAGAGCGCTTGAGGCGATGCGCTTGCCGGTGCGAGTGCTGACGGGAGACAAGATCGTAAATCTCGTTGAGCCTTACGCCCCCGTCAAAGGAGCGATGCTGCCCGACGACAAACGCAAAGAGGTAGCTGCGGCCGTTGCAAGCGGCCGTAAGCCGTTGATGGTCGGCGATGGCATTAATGACGCCAGTGCGCTCGCCGTGGCCCATGTGGGAATTGCAATCGCCAATGGAACCGATCTTGCCAACAGCACGGCGATGGCTTCGCTCTATCATGGCGACTTACGCATGATTCCTTGGGCAATCGCGCTAAGTCGGGAGGCAATGCACACGGCCCAGCGCAATCTCCGACGGGCGGCCTTCTACAACCTTGTCGGCATCGCTCTCGCCGCTGCCGGTATCTTGCACCCTGTGGCTGCCGCGCTGCTGATGGTGGGTTCCAGCTTGCTCGTCGCCTGGTCGTCCGTCCGCATCGGCATCTCTTCCGATTGGTGCGGCTGCATCATCGCTGTTGCACCAACTGAGTCCACCATCCGTCGCCGACAACCTTGGCTGCAGGCAGCGATTCACACTCTTAGTTTGTCTTTACAAGCAGTGGTCCTGTGTCAATTGCTCGGCCTATCACAGACGGATGGATTGTTAGTCTCCTTGGTAGTCGCCGTTGTTGGAACAGTTCACAGTGTTATTTGGCTGAAATGGGAGACAATTCCTCACTCGCTCGACATGACCTTTGGCATGCTCACGCTTGGTAACCTCGGCATGGTGCTTGGTTGGTATGCGGACAACAAATTTGCTCCTCTACAGGATGTCTGTTGTTGTGAGGGGACGCGTAATGCGTTCCGCTCACCCTGGATGTCGGCCGGCATGTTAGCGTGTGGCGCAATGGCCATGACGTGGCTGGGCCGACGGCCTCATCCGGAAATTCGTTGGTGCAAAACAGTCATGTTTACCGGTGGAAGTCTGGGCATGCTCGCAGGGATGATGGCGGGCGGCCAGGCAGCCGCCGGGCTTGGAGTTCAAGGAATGCGGGCTGAGGCAATTGCCCACTTTTTGGGAATGACATTCGGCATGATAGCCGGGATGTTGATGGGAATGGCACTCATGCACGGCGCGATCGAATTTGCTAGCGGTCAATGGGCAAGAATACTCCGTCGCTGGCGCGTCCGGCTCTCAAAGCCAGAAAAGCAAAATACACTTCACCACCGATGAAACACAGATCAAACACGGACTAGAAAAAACTTTGAATCAACATTCAGGCGAACTACCAATTCAATTGGATCTATCCGTGTTTGGTCCGCGTTCAATCCGTGGCTAATGAATCGTTCTATATCTCACAGCTTTGATCGCAACGCTTGGTCAATCTGACGCAGAGTTTTGCCTCTCCTGCTCAGCTTGGTCGGCAACATGCTTGCCCGCGTTTTTCCACCTCGGCACATACGATTCCAGATAGCCTTGGATGTCTTTCTCATCGTCGAGCGTTACATAGCCAAGGGACTTTAGCTCGCGCATTGCGTCTTCGTTGCTCCACTTCTGATATTCCATCCGGTAGATGGAACAAAAAGCCCCCGTGCGATGTTTGCCGGCAAAGCAATGGATCAGAACCGGGTAGACGCTCGGGTCGTCCATGATTTTCAAGAACTCAGCAACGGGTTTGTCGGCCGGAATTGGTTCGTCGTCGTTTTCGCTGTGGTAGACGCGCGGCGCACTCGAAGGTAGCGGATGCCGTTGTCGTTGCAGAATTGTTCTTCCTGCCAATCGGGCGGTTTATCGCCTTTGCGGTCGGCATAACGGAAACTGATTACCGTCTTGATCTGATATTCTTTGATCGTGCGCTGCAGCGCGTCCAAACTCAGTTGACCACTGCGGTAGAGTTTCCCTTCTTCGACGACTCGAAAATTGCGATAGAGCATCTGCCGATGCCAGGAATAGGCGATTGGCCCGCCGAAGATCAAGAGGACGATGAAAGAGCCCAACAGCAAGCGCACCCATTTGCTTTTCACGGCACTAAACTCCGGTTGTCTTCGGTATAACGCCTTGCGAGCAGGGGACGTTGTAAAGCATTATCCACATTTGAACCGCGCTTTGTTTTCGAGCATGTAAGTCGCATTCGTCCGAGCGAGGGATATGCACGACGACAATGTTTTGAGCCTGAAAGGCTCATTCTGACAGCCCAGGCCGGAGACCCGGCTTGTCGGGTCTCCGGCCTGGGTTCGTTGCCGTCTGACTTCTTCGGCCCTGTAAGGGCCGTTCATTTGAGTTATCTCGATATAACTGCACGTGTAGTCGAACGAGTATCAGGAAACCAAGTCGCGCTGGACCAAGATGTTTGCGAAGCAGAAGCTGAACGGCCCTTACAGGGCCGATGCGCGGTTATTATCGGAAACCCAGGCCTTTGTCCCTTTCAGGGACTTCGGCCTGGGCTGACAGAACGAGCCTTTCAGGCTCAGATGAAACGGTGCCAGATGAGTGCAACGAAGGAGCCGAGGTCCTCGTTTGCTCGCGGCTTAATGCATCCTTCCCTTTGTACGCCTCTTCAAACTACTAAGGCTTCTGTTCGCGGACCGTCGCCTTAGGGGTAGGGACCGGCGCCGGCTCGAGCGCCTGTGCCGTCTTCACCTCATAGCCCGGGATCCGCGTCGGCACGAACGAAGCTTTGTTCAAAGCTGCATTCGGCTGCATGTCTTCGAACATATAAGTCACTTCCTTGCCAGTGGGCTGGCGATACCAGAGTCGGGCCGGCATCATCGCCAAGTTCGGCTTTCCCTGCGGATTGGGATTCTTCACCCAAATCGTCAGTTGAGCCGAGCTGAATTCCTGCTTATCGGCCGCATTCTGCGGCGTGATCATCAGGTAGGCGTACCATTCGGTTTCTTTGGTCAATACGATGCCGAAGCGTTGCTTGGCGTTCGCCGCTTTCATTCCTTTCAGGAACGACAGAATCATATTGTCGGTGGCTGGATTGTTCTTCGGCATGTCGTGAATGATGATCAGCTTTTCGCGCGGGCTATATTCGTAGATATGCTGGCCATTGCAATAGATCCGTTCAAAGTTCGTCTTTTCCGCATCCTTCTTACCCACATCGTCCTGGTGCGTCAGATCGATGCGAGCCATATCGGGTTTGAGGAAGGCCGCCTCGCCAACGAAGGTCGTTACCTTTTTGGTCAATGGGTGCGTGTCGTTGCGCGTGGTGCGAGTCGCCAGGCTGTCGAGGCTCGTCATACGTTCTTCCCAAGCTTTGAGAAGCGTATCCAGACGGTTCTGGTTCGCCGGCGCGCTGGCGGGCAAAGGGGTTTGTGCCGTTAGAGGCATCGCGATTGTCAGCATCGCTGCACAGCACAGGCCGAGGTGCTTCATAGTCATCACTCCTATCGACAAATCCGGCATGGAAAGAGCCGGTGATGGGGCCAATTGGGGCGTGTCGGGAATAGCCGACGCACCATCTTATAGCAACCCCAGACCACGGCGCATAGGCAGACTGCTTCTGCGCGCCGTTATCGGTGCTTGCATGCTGGAAGAATCGCTAAACCTTTGCTGAAATGGGTAGACGGCGTAAGCTGCTGACTACACCTGCATATAGGCGCAGGCTAATTCTCATTCGACCTTCTCCTTCAAAGAAAGCTTGATTCCCGTCGAGACGAAGCGGATAATGAGCGGATGGAAATTTCAGGATTTGTACAAAATGGCGTTATCATCTTGATTGATGGGCCGCCGTTGCCGGAAGGTTTGCCGGTGACCGTTTCATATAATCAGAATGGGGTATCCCTTCCTGCGGTTGCGCGAACGCGAATTGAGTTTCCGCTGATCCGAACTGGACAACCGGGAAGCTGGGATCTGACCAACGAACGGATCGCAGAGATATTGGAAGATGATGATTTCGCGATGACGAAAGGTATGTGGAATGTACCTTCTTGATATCAATGTCTGGCTAGCATTGACTTTTAGCGGGCACAAGCATCACGCGTCAGCGACTTCGTGGTTCAACCCGCTTCCGAGCGGCCGCACTTGCTGCTTCTGCCGTTTTACACAACTTGGTTTTCTTAGGTTATCTACCAATCCCAAAAGCAATCCCCTTCAGACCTTGACTATGACTGAAGCCTGGAAAGCTTTCGACGATATCATGCTCGACCCTCGATTTCGTTTTCTTCTCGAACCTACTGGCTTAGAAAATGAATGGCGTCTTGGATCCGAGCTGCAAACCTTTTCGCACAATGTCTGGAACGATGCTTATTTGGCGGGTTTCGCCATCGCCGGCAAGTATGAGTTGGTCACCTTTGATAAAGGATTCGCTCGTTACCCAAGTCTAACCTATACGCTTTTGTCGTGAATCCGTATTTCGTCCGGCTTTTCGGCAAAATGCAATGCAACAGTGCTTCGTGAAGCCAAGTTGCAGGAGCCCTGGACTCAAATTGCTTAAACCATCTTATATTCCGAAGCAGTGACTTTCATCATGTCCGACGTTTGGTACGAAGACGGGTTGCGCTTCGAGTGTACCCGGTGCGGTAAATGTTGCTCCGGCTTTCCGGGCTTTGTCTGGGTCAATAACGAAGAGTTGCAGGCAATAGCCGATGCTCGGGGTGAGCCGTTGGAGGAGGTGATTGGACTCTACACGCGGATGGTGCACGGCCGGCGCTCGCTTCGCGACAACCTCAAAGACGATTGCGTGTTCTACGATCCGGCTGTCGGCTGTACGATTTATGAAGTCCGGCCTCGCCAATGCCGTACTTGGCCCTTTTGGGAAAGCAATCTCCAGACGCCGAAAGATTGGGAACGGACGACCCAAGTCTGTCCGGGCGCCGGTCATGGGGATTTGATACCCGTCGAGGAAATCACCCGACGGCTAAAAGTCATCAAAGTTTGACGCACCGCGCTATCAAGCCCAACGTTTGGCCAATTCAATCAAGACTCTTACCGCTGACTGCATCTCCTCCAAACAGGTCCACTCCAAGGGTGAATGGATGTTGTGCTCCGCTGTCGAAAGGTTCGGCGTTGGCAGGCCTTTGGCGGTGAGCAGCGAGCCATCTGTGCCGCCGCGAATACTGCCTATCTTCGGCTTCAGCCCGGCCGCTTCCATGGCTTCCAGGGCGTAGGCGACTGCACGCGGCTCCTTTTGCATGCCTTCCGCCATATTGCGATACTGCTGCTTAATGGCTACTTCGACCTTCGAACCGGGAAAGCGCTTCTCAATATCCGCAGCCCGACTTTGCAGGTTTTCCGCATAGCCGGCCAGCTTGGCGGAATCGAAATCGCGCAGCAAAATATTTACTACCACTTTGGCCACGCCTCCCTCGATCGTGTAGGGATGCGTGAATCCTTCGCGGCCTTCTGTTTTCTCCGGGGAAGGATCGTTGGCCACCGCTTCCAGAAAAGCACCAGCCATGCGCACGGCGTTGACCATTTTGCCTTTGGCGATTGAAGGATGAATGTTGATGCCGGTGAAGGTGACAGTGGCCCGGTCGGCAGAAAATGTTTCCGCTTCGATTTCACCTTGGCCGCCGCCATCGAGCGTATAGGCGGCGGTCGTTGGTTCCGTCAGGTCAACGTGGTCGGTGCCGTGGCCTATCTCTTCGTCGCAAGTAAACCAGATACGGATCGGCCCATGTTCGATTTCAGGATGCTGCATTAAGTAAGCGGCAGTCTCCATAATGACAGCAACTCCGGCCTTGTCGTCTCCGCCGAGCAGCGTCGTTCCATCCGTAGTAATAATGGTTTTTCCAACACAGCGAGCAAGCTCGGGATTGTCCGCCGCGTGGATTACTTTCGATTGATCGCCCGGCAAAACGATGTTCCCGCCATCGTACTTTTCGTGAATGATCGGTTTCACGCCCTTGCCCGACGTCTCGGGTGAAGTGTCGAGATGGGCCAGCCAGGCGATGGCCGGCGCCGGCTTCGTCGAAGTCGCAGGGATTGTGGCGGTGACGATGCCGAATTCAGATTGCTTCGCGTCGGTCAGACCTATAGCCAGCAGTTCGTGAAGCAACATTCGGCCAAGTTCGAGCTGCCCGGGTGAACTTGGATAAGTTTCGGCATTTTCGACCGCCTCAGTGTCGATTTGGACATAGCGGCAAAAGCGTTCGAGCAGGGTTGGGGTCTTGATGGTCATCGACGTTCGGCTCGAAATATAGGGATTGAAATATAGCGGTGTAACTTGCCATATCGAACGAAATGGCAAATGGAAAGAGAAATAAGAGCATGGCATCGCCGCAGGGTGCGCCGACGAATTCTGGCAGATGCATGAAATGAGCACGACCTCGTCTTACCCTCCCCCTGGCTTTGCAGGGGGAGGGCAGGGTGGGGGCAGAGCGCCTTGCCCATAAACGAATGCCTTGGCGGGCGCGGCCTTTCCCCCCACCCTGCCCCCGCAAAGCCGGGGGGAGGGTGTTAAGGGCGAAATGCCAGTTTACCTGAATCAGATGGCGCACCATCACCGCAGGCAGGAAAGCGGATCCTTACCGGAAGTGGTCGTAATGCCATTCACTGCGAACGTTTCGAAGTGCAATCGATCCACTGTAAACCGTTTACAGTCAAAAGGTGATCGGACAGCGAACCGTTTCAAGTGAAGTGTTTTTCGCCTTGGGGTGTGAACGGTTTCACACTCGAGAGCTAAATGACTGCGAACCGTTCGAAGTGGAACGTTTTGCGCTTGGGGAACGGTTCACACTCGAACGCTAAATGACTGCGGCCGACTGCCGGCAGAAACTAAGCGGTCAGAACGGGGTGTGAACGGTTCACACTCGAACGCTAAATGACTGCGAACGGTTCGAAGTGGAACGCTTTGCGCCCTGGAGGGTGAACGGTTCACACTCCGAGGCCTAAACTACCTGTGAACCGTTCACAGTTTCATGCTGGACCTCAATCCATACCACAAACGTTAATAGTATGGATTGTAGCAATGATGATCGTGCAATTAATTCGCACTTCAATCATCCAGCAACTTCTGCATCTCGAGCCGATAGCAAGTGGTGTTGCCGTTGCCGGTGTAGAGGTAACGGCCGTCTTTGGAGAAGGCGAGCGATTGGATGGCGGCGTCAAATTGACGGGCGACGGCCAGACGGCCATTGAGCACGTTCCAGATGCGCAGCGTGCTGTCATCGCTTGCGGATACCAGCCAGCTGCCGTCCGGGCTGAACAATACCGAGCCAATACGATCTTGATGCCCGGCCAGCTCGAACACTTTACGCAGGTCTTTCACTTCCCATACGGTAACCGTCTGCTTCAACGTGCCGGCTGCCAAGAGGCGGCCCGACGGGTCAAAAGCCAGGCTGGTCACACCGACCGGAACACTGCTGATCTTTTCTAGACCATCAACGTCCCACAGACAAAGCGCGCCGTCGGAGCCGCCAGTCGCCAGCCAGTCGAGGCCGCCGACCGCCACCCAGTTGAGGGTGGGATGGAACGCCAGCGTCTCGAGCGTACTCGCCTCGGCCGCTTCTGGGATAACGCAAATTGCTTCCGGCTTGCCCATCTGCCACACCCAGACCAGGCCATCGGTGATGCTGGCGCTAGCAAGCAAGCGCGAATCGGGTGAGAAGGTCAAGTTGACGATTGGACCCCGCGTGTGTTGCAGAGTTGCCTCCACTTTTTGCGAAGCCATGTCCCAAACTTTGACTTCGGGCGCCGGACCTCCCGTGGCGAGCTTTTTGCCATCGGGGCTGATCGCGATGGAGAGCACGGTCTCGCCTTCGGGCACCCAATTCGGCTGGGTCGATTCCGTTTCCCAGCTTTGGATTGTTGTGCCTGCCGTGCTGACAATCGATTGTTTGTCGACTAGAGCAATGCCGTGTCGGGCGCGCGGGTTAGGCCCGGCAACCAGACGCCCGTGCTTCATGTCCCACAGATGGACAACGCAATCCGCGCCGGCCGAGGCAAGCCGGTGTCCGTTTCGCGAAAAGGCCATCACGCGAATTTCATCCGTATGGCCTTGAAGCACAAATTGTGTTCGACCGTGCACCGGATCATTCCAAACGTGAATGGCAAAATCCGAATCGGCGACGGCCAGCAGCCGGCCATCCCTAGAGTACGTCAACGCATTTACCTGATCGGAGTGGCTGTTCAGCAGCATCAGCGGGTCAGCGCTGGAAAGATTCCAGACGCGAGCGGTGGTGTCCCAACCCGCTGAAACGAGCAACTCGCCGCCCGGTTGCCAAGCGAGTGCGGGAATCCGATCGGAGTGACCTTTGAGGGAAGCAATTTGCTTGCGCGTCGCCATATCCCAGACGTTGATAATTCGATCTTCACCTGCGGAGGCCAGCTGGCCGCGTTCATCGCGGAAGGCCAGGGCTGACAGTGGCTGCGCGTGCCCTTCCCAATTGGCGACTAGTTTTCCGCTGGCGGCATCCCAAAGACGAATCGAGCCGTCGTCGTGGCCGCTCGCCAGATGCTTGCCGTCGAGGGAAAAATCGATGGCCATCACCCAGGAATCAACCGGGATGCGATGCCGGGCCCGTCCGCCGGCTACATCCCAGATGACGAGATCGTCGCTGGCCGAGGCGAGCAGACTGGCATCGGCATTGAAAGCCCAGATGGTTTCTAGATCGGTGAGGAAATTTCGCGTCAAGAGCCGGCCTTCGCGCGACCATTGGCGGAGCACTCCCGCTTCTTCGATCGACCAGAGCGTGTCGTCCGGCGCGTAGCGCAGGCCGGCAACTTCGCTTTCGGTATGAAAGAGTGGTTCGCCGTAGGTCCGGTCCACAAAGGGGGGAGGACTGGAATAATCGGCAACCAGATTCGGTAATAGCGTTGTGGACGTCATGGTCATGGCAGTCTCGGTGGATCGTAAGGTTCCATCCTGGTGGATCGAATCCGAGCGTCCTGCCGGATTGACCTATAGCATAACGAAGGCGACGGGGGTTGAGAAGGACGATTACAACTTACTACACGATTGTTCGGAAAGCGACCTTCGGACAGCGCATTTCGGCGGTAAGCACTAAGCGTTGTAACGATCTTACGGCTCAAAGAGATAAGTCGGGAAGGATGGGCCAATCGTGACGGATTTAACGCGCGATGAATTCGCTTATATCAAGTGGCTTAGACGACGGACGCCAGCGCATCCGCGCGTCATGATCGGTCCCGGCGACGACACCGCCGCGCTGCATTCTACGCCTGGGCGTCCGCTGCTGATCACGACCGATATGCTTTTGGAAGGAAGTTGTTTCCTACTGGAACAGGCAGGACCGTACGCGGTTGGTCGCAAGGCGATGGCGGTCAACTTGAGCGACATTGCCGCCATGGCGGGCGTGCCCACGGCCGCCGTCGTCAGCGTCGGGCTGCCGAGAGACAATGGCCGCGCGATCGCCGAAAGCCTTTATGCGGGAATGCGCGAAATGGCCGATGCCTTCGACGTGCCGATCGTCGGCGGCGACACGAACAGCTGGGATGGCGGGCTTGTCATTTCGGTCACCGTCATCGGCGAAGCGACAGCCAAAGGCCCGGTTCGGCGCAACGGCGCCAAGCTCGGGGACTGGATTTTCGTCACCGGTCCACTCGGCGGCAGCATCTTAGGCAAGCATCTCGAATTCATGCCGCGCGTTCGCGAAGCCTTGGCTTTGCATCAGCTGGTCGATCTCCACGCTATGGCGGACATCAGCGATAGCCTTGCCGCCGACCTTCACCATATCTGCGAAGAAAGCGGATGCGGCGCCCTGTTAAAAGCCTCCGCTATACCGATTGCGGATGCAGCCTTGAAACGGGCGGAAACCTCAGATCGAACCGGGCTGGATCATGCGCTTTCGGACGGTGAAGACTTCGAACTTGTTTTCACGGTCTCTCCCCAAGAAGGCCGTTTGTTAATTGCCAATCTCATTCCAGAATTGCAGTTGGCGCACATCGGCGAAATTACTGGCTCGGGTTATCGAATCGAAGAACGAGGCATCGTACGCGATCTCGAACCGCGGGGTTACGTTCATGAATTGAAGTGATGCTGCAAGTCCGCTAGCTCTATTCTTCGCTATAATTCCCTTAACGAATCCCCGTTGGCGATCACCCGCAGCGCAGCCGCTCATGCCGCAAACTCTGTCTGGAATCATCGACCGCATCACTTTTCACAACCTCGACAACGGGTATGTGGTGCTGAAGGTTCAGGTGAAGGGCCATCGCGATATTGTCACCGTTGTCGGCCATTTGACGGCGGCGGTCGCCGGCGAATTCGTGCAGGCCGAGGGTGACTGGACCAACGATCGTGAGCATGGCCTGCAATTCAAAGCGGTCACGTTGCGGACAACTCCGCCGCAGACGCTCGAAGGCATCAAGAAGTATCTCGGCTCCGGGCTCATCAAAGGGATTGGTCCCGCCTATGCCAAGCGGATCGTCGAAATCTTCGGCGAACGCACCCTTGAAGTGATCGATAAAACGCCCACCCATCTTTCCGAAGTAAAAGGGATAGGTCCGCAGCGCCTGCAGCGGATTCGCAAAAGCTGGGACGAGCAACGCGGCGTCCGCGCCGTCATGGTATTTTTGCAAAGCTACGGCATCGGCAGCGCCCGGGCCGCGCGCATCTACAAGCTCTATGGCGATGCCGCCGTCGAAAAAGTCAAAAGCAATCCCTATCGTCTGGCGACTGACATCTGGGGCATCGGCTTCAAGATTGCGGACGATCTGGCCATGCGCTTTGGCTTGCCCAACGATTCGCCGCTACGCGCTCGTGCGGCCATTCGCTATGTGCTGCAAGAGTTCACCACACAGGGACACACTGGCTACCCCGAAACCGGCGTCATCGATCGCACTGTGGAACTGACGCAGATTGATCCCGATATCATTCGCAGCGTCATCGAAGCAGGTCGGCTCGAAGATGAATTCGTGCGCGACTTGCCGCCGGTGACGTTCGAACCCTTCGGCAATGAAACATGGCTTTTTCTGCAAGCCCTGTGGATCGCCGAGGTTGGCGTAGTGCAATCACTGCGCAAGCTAGCCGAGAAAAGGCATCCCTTGCCGGCCATTGATTTCGACAAGGCTTTGCCCTGGGTTGAGCGAAAAATCGGCTTCGAGTTAGCGCCTTCGCAGCGCGAGGCGATTCGAGCGGCGACGCGCGAAAAACTTCTCGTCATTACCGGCGGCCCCGGCGTCGGCAAGACGACCATCGTCAAAGGAATCATCGAGATATTTGCTGCCAAACAAGCTCAAGGTCGCGTTAGCGGCGCCGACAGGCCGGGCCGCCAAACGTCTGAGCGAATCAACGGGCCGCGAAGCGAAGACGATTCACCGCTTCCTGGAGTTCGATGCGGCAGTCGGCAACTTCAAGAAAGATCGCGATAATCCGATTGATGCCGACTTGTTAGTCGTCGATGAAGCCTCGATGATCGACGTCCCCTTGATGAATCAACTGCTCAAAGCGACTGCCTCCTTGGACGTGCGTTATTTTTGTCGGCGATGTCGATCAGCTCCCCTCCGTCGGGCCAGGCACCGTGTTAAGCGACTTTATCGAGTCGGGCGCGATCAAAGTCGTGCGTCTGACGGAGATCTTCCGGCAGGCGGGCCAGAGCGGTATCGTGCGGGCGGCTCACGCGATCAATCAGGGGATGGAACCGGAGTCATCGCCCACAAATCAGGGCGATTTCTTCTTTATCGAGGCCGACGCGCCCGAAGCGATTCAGGAGAAGATCGTGCAGATGGTGCGCGATCGGATCCCCGCGCTTTGGCCTAAATTCCCTGAACGATGTGCAAGTGCTGACGCCCATGAATAAATCCGATGTGGGTGTGCAGGAACTGAACCGCCTTCTGCAAGGCGTTCTGAATCCCGCCCAGCCGGGCAAGAAAGAGGTCGAGCGCTTCAGCATTATGTTCCGTACGGGCGACAAGGTTCTGCAAACGACGAACGACTATACCAAGGATGTTTTCAACGGCGATATCGGCCGAGTGGTGGACATCGACGAGACCGACCAAGAGATGGTCGTTCAATTCGACGGGCGCGAAGTCCTCTACGATTTCAGCGATTTGGACGAACTGGTTTTGGCATACGCCACGACGATTCATAAGAGCCAAGGTTCGGAATATGCTGCCGTTGTCATCCCGCTCCATACACAAAACTATGTGATGCTGCAGCGCAACCTGCTTTATACGGGCGTAACGCGAGGCAAAAAGCTGGTAGTGTTGGTCGGCAGCCGGAAAGCGCTGCACATTGCCGTCCAGCGGCAAGATACCAACCGCCGGTTTTCGCTGCTGCGCTGGCGCTTGCAAGCCGGAGATGCTGCGCCGCCGATCAAGAAAACTTAAAAGGCGCATCCAAGCCGGAGGCGACGGACACCGTAGTTCGGGGAGAGCGCATGCTCGATCGCACTGCCGAGGACTGGGCCGAGTGGCTGGATGAATTCAGCAACGGGAGCAACCGCGAAGCATGGCGCGGCATCCAGTGCTTTCTGCGCTGGATTCAGATCCGTGCCTTGAACGGTTACGCCATTCCGGAATTTCTGCCCGGTTTGGAAGGCGACATCTTCCATAGTCTTTTACTGCGCCGAATGCTCGATGGCAAAGAGCCATTGACGGCGCCACCGCCCGAATCTCATGGGCAAGCCTGGTACGACCTACTGGAAAATGGGCGAGCCGAGGGAGTTGAAGTTCAGCGATGGGAATGGGCGCCCGACTTGAAGATTGCCATCAATCGAGGCATTTGGACTATTCTCGAACGAAAATCCGAGACGGATTTGATCGTGACTTATCGCACAGGCGGACAGCGTTTTACGTTGCGCCAGCGCGAAGATGGAATTTGGTTACTGGAACGCACGCCTTCTTAATCGAGGAAAAACTGACATGGCGAAGAAAACGAGTTGCCCCATTACCCGGCCGGAGTTTCGCTCCGGCGCCAAAGCGATCGCGGTCACGATCGCGGGATCGCAAATGCTGGCCGAGCCAAAGGAGTTCTCTACCGGTTCGCTTGGCTGGTACCTCAACGGTAAAACCGTCATCGAAATCAATGGCGTCGCCGTCTCGGTCCAGATCGGCATGAACCTGACCATCGTCGGCAGCAAGGAACTCGAAAAGGACGCGCACTCCCCGGAGGCTTCTTAGGGTCGTTTAGCTGCGAACCTTAGGGAGCGAGTTGTGCAACCGCTTCCTGACGGTCGCGGCTCGCACATCAACCCTCGTTACCAGGCTCTGCCTGGTAACGGGTCGTCGAGGCTCCGCCTCGCGGATTGTCGACAGGAAGACTTTCTTAGAATTCGAGCACGCGTTCGCATTTCAATAATCGAGGCAGAGCCTCGACGACCTGTTACCAGGCAGAGCCTGGTAACGAGCGTTCAAAGGTCACCCTCATTACAGTTCTACTAGCTAAACCCTACATAACTCTTCTACTGCTTGAACATCTTACTGCTGCGATCTCCCCGTGAGAGCAAGTAGGCCATCAGGTCGAGAACTTCGTCTTCTTTGAGCGTGTCGAGCAACCCGGTGGGCATGGGGGAGAGTTTGCTGGTTTCCATCGACTCGATCCGGCGGCGGTCGACGTTGACCAGCGTGTTTGGCTCCAGCATGTTTGGCATGATGCTCATGTTGTCGCCGTGGAGGTTGATGATACGGCCCGTGATCTTACGGCCATCAAGCATTTCGATGTTGACGGATGCGTACTGGTCGCTGATCACCTTACTGGGCTCGACGATCGATTCGAGCAGATCGCGGGCGCTGAACTTGCCTGCCGCCTGAGATAGATCGGGGCCGTGGGCTCCGCCTTCGTTGTCAAAGCGATGGCACGCGAAGCAATTGGCGACGCCGAACATTTTACGACCGTTGTCGAAATCGCGATTGGTTAAGCCTTTGTCGATCAGTGCCGTTAGTTCATCCATTTTGTATTGCTTGTAAATGGGACGCGGCGGGCCCGTGACAACGGTTTTGACATCGGGCTTGGCGTCCAGAATCGGCTTCAGTTCCACCTTTTGCTCGGGCGTCAACAGCGCGATGGCATCCTTCTTGATGTTGGCCATGAAGCCTTCGAAGCTGTTGCCGCCTTTGAAGTTGGCTGCCTTCAGGAACCACTTGAAATATTCCTGACGCTGTTCCAAGGTCCACCCGGCCCGTAGCATGCGCAGCGATTTGGCGTATTCCATCTGCTCTTCCTGCGTCGGCGCCTGGGCGATCAACTTCAAGGTCTTGGCGGCCGTATCTGGTGCTTGTAAGTAGACGAGTAACTGACACAGGTCGGCATTGATGAAGCGGCTCTTCGCCGGATATTGGGCATCAAAGCGCTCGATGATGCTCTTGGCAATTGCTTCGTCGGGCGGCCCCATCCGCACAAAAAGAATGGAGTAAATGCGCAGCAGTTCCAGCTTTTGGAAGTCGCTTAGCTTGGCCCATTCGATCTTCGCGAGCGCTTCGAGAATTCGGCCTTTGAGCTTTTCATCGACGGGCGTCTTCTTGTGCTGCGGGTCATCGCTGCTGACACGAACGAGAGCGAGCAGCGATTCGAGAGCCGCCTGTGGCTCTTTCTCAGTCAGCGCTTTTTCGCTCCAAGTTGCAGGATCCTGCCATTCAATGGCCACGCGGGCGGCGGAGCGCATGAAGCGGTCGTCGGCTTTCAAGTACGGCCACGCGATTCCAATTGCCTTTGGATCTTGCTTGCCGTGGAATGCTTCGAGTTTGGAGCGATCCACATCTTCATGTAGTGCTTCAATAACACCCATCGGCCTTTCCGGCTCCGACTTTATCTGTCCGACGAAAGTAACCCGATAAAGCCCCGACTTCGTCTTGCGCCCGCCAATCGTGAAATACATCGCGCCATCCACCGGATTGATCACCACATCGGTAAGAGGCAACGGGCTGCCGCTCACAAAGTCCTCGAGCTCGGCTTTGTAGTAACTTCCTTGAGGTGTGAAATGCACTGCGTAGAGCTTGCCGTAACTCCAATCGCAGATGAAGAAGGCGTCTTGATATTTCGTCGGAAACTTCGCGTCATAACCGAAGCAAACACCGGTTGGCGAGCCAGGGCCGATGTCCACGATGGAAGGCAGGCTGTCGGCATAGTAGCCGGGCCATTTGCCGGCACCGTTGCGCCAGCCGTAGTCGGCGCCGCTCGCGGCTAGGCAGACGCGCGTAGGCCGATACCAGGGGGTGTTGAAGTCCCACTCCATGTCGGCATCGTAGGTGAAGAGGTCGCCGTTTTTGTTGTAGGCGGCGTCGTATTCGTTGCGAAAGCCGGTGCAGATGAGTTCCCAGTTTTTGCCTTCGGGGTCAACCTTATAGATGCAGCCGCCTGGCCCCATGACGCCAGCCATGAAACCCCGGCCATCGGGCATGCGCGGCAGAAGGTGGTCTTCGCCCCAGTGCTTCGGCACGCGCGAAGCGCTCAAGTCCATCATCTTTGTGCCATTGCCGCAAACGATGGTGAGACTTTTTTTATCGGGGGACAAGATGACCGCGTGCGGGCCATGTTCGCCGCCGCCATTGATCTTTTGCAGCAGTTCAACCTTGTCGAGCGCATCGTCTTTGTTGGTGGAGGTTACGCGATATAGGCCGCTGTCAAATTTGGCGCCTTTGTTCACAACGACGTAAAGCGCGTCGAAGGCCCAGAGCAGGCCTTGGGCCTCGCCGATGGCGGCCGGAATGTTTTCAACCTTGGTCTCTTCCGCTTTGCCGCCGATGGCGGGCGGCGTGATGCGATAAAGGCTGCCGTATTGATCGGAAACGATCAAGCGGCCTTTGGGGTCCACGCACATGCACACCCAGGAACCTTGCTCGTCTTTCGGCACCGAATAGAGCAGTTCCACTTTGAAGTCCTTCGCGACCTTGAGCGAAGCCACAGGGGTGGCCGGCGGCTCCTTGCCCTTGGCCGGCGCCTCTTTCTTCTTCGCTTGCGCAGCCAGAGGCGGAGCGCTTTCCAAAGAATACAACGTTGTAAGAAAGATCGCGGCGAGAAGAGCTAGGCCCAGAACGCGCAGCACGGTGGACTCCTTTTGGAAAGCAAAAAACGCAGACATCGTGAGGTTTAGCGTAGCGAAGGACTGCAAGCGCAGCCAGCAGAATAATGATGCGCGGTCCGCTGCTTGTTACAACGATTCGCCGTCAACTGATAAGATGATTCAGTGATCTCACCGGATTTGACCCGAGGCCGTCAATGAGTTTCCGCGATTTCGATCTCGTTACGGTCCAACGGGAATTCCGTGTTACGCTGGTTTTAAATCAAGATCTATTCGCAACGATCACTCCGCTCACTGTTAGTCCGGACTTTTCGCGGGTGTTGAAAGAAATTGCACCTTTAGCACTGAACTCGACAACCGAAAAGGGACGCTCGGAATGGCTTGTCGCCCCAATATTGGCGCAGCTTTGGATTCATTGCAACCGACAAATTGGAATTTTCTCGGGAACGAACTTCGACGTGGATGCAAGTGTCGGCCTAAACGGCGTCTGTGATTTTCTTATTTGTCGAAATCCCAACCTGTTCGCCATTACTGCGCCCGTGGCGGTTATTGCCGAGGCGAAACGCGACAACCCCATCGAAGGTTTCGGCCAATGTGCCGCTGGCATGGTGGCTGCCCAGCGTTTTAACCTGCGAGAGCAAAATGGCATCGAGGAAATACACGGCGTCTCAACATCCGGAAGTCTGTGGAGGTTTCTAAAGCTGGTGGGCCAGACGCTGTACATCGACAGCGCGGAATACTACCTGCCGCAGAGCGATAAAATACTCGGAATCTTGAAGCACATGGTCGGCCCGCTGCCCGCGCCGGCGGTTGCGGCGTGATAACTGACTTCGAAAATTTAGCCGTTCTAGGACTGCCGTAGTGGCATCATATTATTGTCAGTGCATCACTTGTTTCAATTATCTAGTGGATCACCAAGCTGCCTCAATCGATTGCGGCAAACCCACTCGCATGAAGAAACGGGCAAATGCTTGTGAAAGATGTTCCCGATAGGGCGGTCGCAACCTCAAACGATTTGATTGCCTTTCCTTGAGCAAGTCTTCCAGAAAGTTTCGAGGGATGGTGAAAACATCGTGAAAATCAACGACTCGAATTTCGGTCTGCATGTTCGGCAATTCGGCGCGGTTCAAAAACGCTTGATTCCAGACATACCCGTTGGCGATGTCTTCGCAGGTTCTCTTCCAAGCCTTTTCGGAAGGACTCTGCTGACGACCCATCATCCAAGTTTGCCAAATTTGGCGAAAAGCGGACAGAGGAAGGTGGGGACATAGTACAACGTTTTCGATCTTCCCATGCTCCAAATCACATGCTTGCGTCATTACAATCACATCTTCTCGATAAACCTCAATGCGGTGTTTTAGCGAATTGATCGAGGCCACATCGAGCAATGGCAATCGATCCTTTTCCTGCCAGGCAAGCAACGGACAATCGAATATGAGGTCGCCTTGGGTCAAGGAGACGTTCGCTTCGACGACCTCGTACCAGGGTTCACTCATCATCTGACTCAATGCGGTGCCAATTCATGTTTGCCCTCGGGGAACGTTTTGGAATAGCGATATCGCGGGCGAATGACTCTAGCGCGAGGAGGTTTCGTCTAGGCCGCGCGGGCGTGAATAAGCCGCGCCAAGGGCGCTCGTCGGCATGGTTTTCCTCATCGTGTGCAGCAGCTTCGATGTCGAGATGATGACCAGCTTCCTCGATTAGACGCACAACATAGCATTCGAAAGACATGTCGGTTTTAGCGGCCGTCAATTTGAGCGACTGCTCAGTGGCTGAACCGATTTCAATTGTGATTACAGCCATCTGCCCACCGTGCCCCTGAGGGGTCTGTTAAAAAGTTTCGGCCTCAGTTTATCAAAGTTCATTTAATCATTCAACGTGCACGATGCATTGTAAAGATCTCGATCGAAAGCGGAATGCCGAACGCTCTCGAAGGCAGCATTCAGATGCTCAACATTGGCTTAGATTGCAAAGGATGGGATGCCTTCAATCCAGCCGATACAAGACCCGACAACCGCCATTCATGAAGTGGCTCCCCGGCTCGTTCCGGCCGCGACAGGCAGCGCGGGCATACCACGAATCGAGGCCCCAGGCGCCGCCACGTAAAACGTGGGCCGTCTTTCCTTTTCCGCTTACATCTTCACACCATTCCCATATGTTTCCGTGCATATCACACAGGTGCCACGGGTGAGGCGCGATCTTCTCGTAATGGCCGACGGGCGTGGTGCGTTTCAAGTAAGTTCCCTTGATCGTAGTCCCGTACGGGGATGTGCCATCGCTGTTTGCTTCGTGGCCATTTAGCAGGTCGCCGAAGTAGAACGACCTTTTGTTCCCTTTACCGCCGCGACAGGCATATTCCCATTCGTCTTCGTGCGGCAATGCGAACTTGCCTTTGCCTAAGATCGGCTGAGGTTTGGTCTTGTCGTTCAGTTTCTTGATGAAGTCCTGGCAGTCGTTCCACGAAATCATTTCGACGGGAAAATGGCTCGTGTCTGCAATGCCGTCCGCCTTAACTCGCAGCTGCGTGGGAACGAAATGACTAGGATTCGTGGCCATGAGCGCCTGCCATTGCTCTTGCGTCACCTCGTACTTGCCGAGCCAAAAGCCCTTTGAAGTGAACTCATGTTCAATTTCGAATGCGGAACGTTCTTTCTCTTCAGCTGGCGAACCGAGTGTTGCCTTGCCGGGCGGGATCCAACAGAACTTCATCGCGACCCCCTTGGCGATCTCGACCTCGACAACCTCGCCGGCGCGATGCGGTCCCACGGCAATCGGTGGTTCCTTCTTCTTGACGATGATCGGCAGGTCTTTTTTTGGGGGATCGAGCTTAGCGATATCCTTTGAATCTACTTTGGGCTTTTCTTTTTTCGGCGGATCGACGATTAGCGGCTTCTCCTTCTTGATGACAATTGGGTCATCTTTTTTCGGCGGGTCGAGCTTAGCCGGCTTCTTCGGTTCGTCCCCAATGACAACGCGGAATCCGATGAAGGGCGAGCGTCGTTTTAAGGGCGCGGCGTCGCGGAATGCAGAACGGCAGTCGTTCGCAGCATCAAAAAAACTGCCCCCGCGATAGACGCAAAGAGCTTCTGAAGGCTCGATTTTTTGGGGCGAGCCATTTCTCGGCGCATTGCTGTATTCACCGAAATAGTCTTCGCAGAGCTCGGCGACGTTTCCATGCATATCGTACAAGCCGAAAGCATTCGGCTCGTAGGTGCCAACAGATTTTGTCGAACCACTTTTATTTCCGATATTTGCCTGTTTTGTTGACAGCGCGTGACCGTAGTGAAATGGGGATATTGTCCCGGCGCGGCAAGCGTACTCCCATTCCGCTTCGCTTGGCAGTCGAAACGTGACTTTGCGATCTTTGAATCTCTCATTTGCCTTTCTGAGGAAATCCTGTGTATTTTCCCAAGAAACCCAGTCAATTGGGTTCTTTGGACGATTCAATTGAACTAGCAAATCATCGCCCATTATGGCCCTATATTGCTCCTGTGTTACTTCGTACTTTCCCATGTACCAGTCGTAGTAAAACTGAACTTCGTGCTGTTCTTCACTACCATTGCGGTGGTCTTCCGTCTTCGGCGAGCCCATCAGGAACTTCTTGCCCTTAGCGTTGATCTTGACTACTTCAAGCTCGACACCATTGCCTAGGTCGAAGGTCATCTCATCCCCTTTGACGAGTGGTCGAGGGGTAGGCTCCTTCTTCGCAACAATCGGCTCTTCCTTCTTCGGGGAATCGAGCTTGATCATTTCTTTGGGTTGAATGTCAAGTTTCTCTATTTGCGGCTGCTTAACGACAGACTTTTCCTTCTCCGGCACTTCTTCGGGGAGCAGCGCTAATTTCAACGGGTCCTCTTTCTTCACTTCTGCTTCGTGCACCGGCGGCTTGGTTCCGGGAAGCAGCGTGATCGCAAGGAAAACGGCAGCGGCCATGGCAGCGAAGAGAGCGACGATACGCCAACGAACTCGCCTATTGCTAAGGCGAGCGGCGTGGCGTGAGCCCGCCGTGTTTCGATCCGTTTCTAGCACGGCGGGCTTGCGCCACGCCCCCCGCCCGTCGCTCTCCGCCGTCGATAGCGCAAATGGCACGCTTGACTCCGCCTGCAGCGGTGTCGGGGCATCTACCCCGCGGCTGACATTGATCGCTCTCGCTTGCCCGCTGCCGGCCACTTCAGGAATACCTTCCAAATGGATTTGACTGAGTGCCTCGGCGACGCGGGATGCCGTTTGAGGCCGTTGCAGTGGGTCTTTCTCCAGCAACGTCATGATGAGGTTCGAAAGTTCCGGCGGCAGGCTGCTGTTCAGGGTCAATGGCGTTGGCGGGGTAACCGTAGCGAGGCTAAACATCATTTCGATGGTGTTCGCGCCCGTGAAGGGCAACTGGCCCGTACTCATCTCGTAAAGCGTTGCGCCGAAGCTGAACAAATCAGCCCGGAGATCGACGTCCTGCCCGCAGGCTTGCTCGGGCGCCATATAGGCCGGCGTGCCCATGATGGCGCCGGATTGCGTCAACTTTACATCTTCTTGCGATACCCGCGCTGAAGCCGAAATCGAGAATGCGCGTGCGCACAGGTTGGTCGCTCCGCCGCGTCTCTTCAAGCCAAATGTTGGCCGGCTTGATATCGCGATGCACCAGACCTTGTTCATGAGCGATGGCAAGGCCTTCTGCGACTTGCCTCCCGATCAACAAAATCTCCGGTACGGAGAGCCAGCCGGTGCTTCATGCGCTCGTTCAGCGGCTGGCCCTTCAAGAAAGGCATGGCGATGAAAGGAATGCCGTTCTCTTCCCCGACTTGCAGGATGGGAACGATGAAGTCGTGTTCGACCGCAGCGGCGGCTTGTGCTTCGCGTAAAAAGCGCTGCCGGTGTGTCAGGCGCTTGGCGACTTCCGGAAGCATGACTTTAATGGCGATGTGCCGTTTTAGATGCACGTCTTCTGCTTCGAGCACCATGCCCATGCCGCCTTGGCCGAGTACTGCGCAAGATGCGGTAGCCACCAAGCCGACCGATTTCTCCTGTTTCCTGCGGCGGCGACAGAAAGTGCAGTTCTGCCGTGTCAGCATCTTCGGCCAACGGCGGCTTGGTGTCGGATCCACTTTGCGGAGTCGACGACTGCACACCGAGCGTCCCTCGAGGGGTATGCGGCAAGGGATCTTCCAAAGTGTGCGTCGGCGTTCTCGGCTCGCTCATGGGCTGACTCGACAGGAAACGGTAAGCTAAGGTGTCTTAAAGTAGAATATCAAAGATGGCCGCGCGAGTCTTGTTTAGCTGCGAGTCGTTGGCTTCCGGAGACTCGCGCGAACCTTGCTACGCTACATTGGAGGTCGTCTTCGCAGATCAATGTGCGCTGCGTTATTGTTTCAAACTTACGCTCATGTAAGATAGCTGGAGAGAATTACCATGCTACAGGCGAGCCGAGCTTAAATTGAATCGAGTCAAGGCAAAAGCACCTATGCCGACGACGCTTGCATTACCGAAGCCGCCAATCGCTCCTGCTCGTAAAAGCTGGACCGTAGCGCAATTTCACTGGTTGTGGGAGCAAGGACTTTTCGACGGTCGCAAAGCCTTCTTGCTGGCCGGAGAGATCATTGAAATGCCGATTCCCGGACCTGTTCATAACAAGGGCGTTGGCAAGGTCGATTATGCATTGAAAAGAATATTCGGCAGCAGCTATTGGGTTCGAATTCAATTGCCGTTGGTGCTAGGCTTGTGGACCGATCCGGTTCCCGACATTGCTGTGGTGCTCGGGGCGCCAGACGATCACGATCGGAATCCCAGTTCGGCGCTGTTGGTCGTCGAAGTTTCCGACTCCACGCTGTCCATTGATACGGGCGATAAAGCCTTCCTTTACGCTGCCGCTGACATCGCCGACTATTGGGTATTGGATCTGAACAACCGCTCGCTTATTTGTCATCGCACACCACAGACCGATCCAAGCTCAACATCAGGTTATCGTTATTGTGATGTGAGCCGGCTCAATGAAGACGCTGCTATTTCGCCTCTATCCTTGCCCGGAATTTCGATCAACGTAAGTGAACTGCTGCCGAGACTGTAGTGGCCAAACGGCTATTTCAAGGAGTGACATTGATGCACAAACGATTCGTTCTAGCGGCGACTTTGCTGTTGGCGTTTGCTCCCATAGCAAGCGCCTACGTTGAAGCGCCAATGCCGCTCGGGGCCGTCATTGCGCAATCGACGCATGTCTGCATCATGCAGGTCACGAAAGTCGATAAGGCGCAGAACCTCATCATCTATCAGAAGGTGCAGGACATCAAAGGCAAGCACCCGCAAGAGGTGATTAAACACACGATCAAGCAGGAACTGCGGCCCGGTGAAATCAAAGAGATCATGAACTGGGCTGAGCCAGGCAAGATGGCCATCTTCTTCCATAACGGGGCCGCGAGCGAAACGTGTACCGGCATGAACTGGTACCAGTGCTACCCCCAAGGGGAATGGTGGGGCATGACGCACTCGGAACCCTTCTTGCTCCGCAGCTATGCCGGCAAGGTGGAGAAGCTGCCGACCATTATCGCCGAAATTCTGGCGGGGAAAGAGCCGCTCGTTTCGTGCATGGTGGATGGCAACAAGGACGATCTTCACAAAAAGACGGCACGCATTCAACGCGTCAAAGCATCCTTGAAAATACAGGATTATAACCCGAAGCGCGACTTCGCTGGCTGGGGCGGTGAAGACATCCGCCGGCTGGCAGGCATGCCCGGCTTCTCGCAATTCGCCGCGCTCGGCAAAGTCGATGCTGAGGGCCAATCCGTTGCCTGCGTCGATTTCGACGGCGACGGCAAGATCGATATCTGCCTCTCCAGCACGTCGCGCGTGGTGCTGTTGCAAAACAACGGCGACAGTTTCAGCGAGGTGTTCTTGCCTGGGCTGGTCGGCGGCAGCCGGGCGACGGTATGGGCGGACTACAACGGCGACGGCAAGCCCGATGTGCTGCTTGCCACCGTTCGAGGGCCGAAGCTCTACACCAATCTCGGCAAGGGCGTCTTCCGCGATGACTCAGCGCTATTGCCCGCCGAACCTTGTCACGACCTGACGGGCGCCGCTTGGATCGATGCCGACGGCGACGGCAAGCCTGACCTGCTCTTAGCCAACGGCTTTCACGGCCTGCGCCTTTACCAGAACAAATTGCCGGCCGATGCCGTCGTCAAGTTGACACCTCCCAAGCTCGGGCCTTGGCACTATATCGGCGCCTTCGACAACAAGGACCAAAAGGGATTCGAAACCGTTTATGCGCCCGAAAAAGAGATCGATCTGAAGAAGAAATATCCCGGGCGTGGCGGCGAGGTCGGCTGGAAGCGCGGCGAGTTCACCGACGGAGCGCCGATCAGCCTCATGAATATCTTTGGCGACAAGTACAACAGCAACTCGGTGATTTATCTCCATCGCGAGATTGAAGCGATCAACGCCGTCGATCTTCCGGCTTCGTTTGGGAGCGATGACACGCTCACCGTATGGCTCAATGGCGAAAAGATCATCTCGGACCCGACCTATCGCGGTGTGGCGCCCGATCAAAATCTCGCAACGCTAAAGCTAAAGGCCGGCAAGAATTCGCTGTTGATCAAGGTCTGTCAAGGAGATGGCGATTGGGGTTATTATTTCGCCGCTGGTCAACCGGTGCTATCACTAGGCAAATGGTTCGAAGACGTGTCCACTGCCTGGGGCATTGGGCCCGAAAGCGCTGTGGCCAATCTCAAAGGTGATTCGCTGGCCGTCGCCGATCTCAACGGGGATGGCAAGCCCGACTTTATTTTCGGCGCCGGCAACGGCATGTTGTTTATCAACACCGGCGGCCAGTTTGAACTGCGCCCGGACAGCGGGCTTTCCTTTCAAACCGCGAAAACAGGCATTGCATTCGGCGACTTCGACGGCGATGGGCATCTCGATCTATTCATTCCGCAAAAAGATCGCTGTAAGCTTTATCGCAACAACGGCGCGGGCCGCTTCATTGACGTGACCGATCGCTCCGGCGACTTGGCGCGCTCGATTCCCTTGGCAACCTCTGCGGCCTGGGGAGATTTCAACAACGACGGCAAACTCGATCTGGTAATCGGCCGTCTGCGAGGCTCGAACCGCTATTTCCAGAACAACGGCGATGGCACCTTCACCGATAAGACGGACGAGATTGGCCTCGGCCAACGGCTGTTCAATAGCCAGGCTGTCGCTTTGGCCGACCTGAACAATGATGGCAAGCTCGATCTCATTCTGAACAACGAAGGCCAGGATTCCGCCGTGCTGTTCGGCAACAAAGAGTTGGCCGGACCATGCACATCGGTCGTGGTGCATTCGGGAGCTAATCAGTTCAAGATGATCGATAAAGCTGGCAAAACAGTAGCGACACAGCAGGTCAGCGGCGGCGAAGGTCGAGGCGGCCAACCTTGCCTTTCGCCGCGCTTCACGCTGTTGCCGGGCAAATACCAGATGGAGACACGCACCTCGGCTGTCAAGGTTGAGCTACTGGAGTTGCTCGTCGCCGACTCACCTCTTCAGGTGGGGCTGCAAGAAGAAGGTTGAAGAGAAAGGCAAAAAGTAATGCGAAACTTCAAACCGTTAGCCGCGACGCGAAGGCTTTGCGCAGCGGAGCGCTTTCTTCAGGCAAACGCTCCGCTGCGCAAAGCCTTTGCGTCGCGGCTAACGGTATGCCTTATAGTAAGTACGGATGCGTATGTTGAATGAGAGTGACTGATAAAGCATGCATTTGCGGAGTTTGGCATGCCAATACCGCGTCGGCCCGAAGCAAGGACGTTCTACCGAGCCGGTAAACAGCGATTTGAGGATGCCCGGTTTCTCTTCGCGGCGCGAAGAACGACCGGCGCAATTTATCTGGCAGGTTATTGCATTGAATGTATGCTGAAGGCGATGATCTTATCTACTGTAACCGATGCAAAAATCATTGAAATCATCGAAACATTCCGAGGGTCGAAGGCTCATGATTTCGTCTGGCTCAAAACAAAATACATCGAAAATGGCGGGGCTGCGTTCCCAAAAGCGCTTACTCGAAATTTTTCCTTTGTAAATACTTGGGCTGTCGAAATGAGATATAAACCGGGAACAGCCAAATATGAAGACGCGAAGTCGTTCCTCAATGCCGCTCAGGAAATCATGATCTGGTCTGATGGAAGGATGTAATCATGCAATTGCAAGTTCGCGGAAAAACGGATGAAAGCCTAGACGCTCTCATGAATAAGCTTGCTGAATATCAATTGAAGCATCCACACGCCGAGATCGAGATCTACCGGCAGAATTCCGTCTCAATCCGCTTTCGAATTGTCGATCCGGATTTTTCCGGGATCAGCAAGACGGAACGGCACAACCTCATCTGGAAACTACTCGATGAATTGCCTGATGAAGTTCAGGCGGATATCACCACAGTGTTGCTCCTCACGCCGGAAGAAAAGAAAAAATCCTTCGCAAGTATTGAGTTTGACGATCCTATTCCATCAAGGTTGTGAGCGTACTCAGAGGGTATGCGGCGATCAATGTAACGATATTTTCCCAGAAGAACGTTGTCAGTGCCGAGAGGCGTCCGTTGCCAATCGGTCTGACGTCTTCGATCATCTATTCAGGACGAATCGCTTCCCATTTTGAGGCAGGAGCCAGCGGTGAAATTCGATCTGCATATGCATACGTCCCGTTACTCGTCCGATAGCATCATCGATCCGTACGAGCTTGTCGCGCGTGCGAAAACGATCGGTCTCGATGGCATTGTGATTACCGAACACGATCGCCTGTGGCCGGACAAGGAACTGGCGGAGTTGCGGGCGAAAGCTGATGGGCTGGTCGTTCTTGCCGGCGTTGAGGTAACAGGCCGAGGCGGGGATATGCTCTGCTATGGCGTCACCGATCTCGCCAAGCTGCCTCGCGGCGTCTCCTGGCGCGAACTGACGCGCGAAGTCCATCGACAAGGCGGCGCCTGCGTGGCGGCTCATCCCTATCGCTGGGATCAACCTTTCGAACACCTCCTCGAAACGCAACAGCCCGAGCTCGACGGCATCGAAATGATGTCCAACAACATGGATGCCGACCTCCGAGCTAAAGCGGCCAGTTTCATTCGCCGACGGCCCGAATTTGCCCAGCTTGGCAACAGCGACGCGCACGAAATCGACGTAGTCGGCTGCTGCTACACCGAATTTGATGCCGTGATCCAAACGATGAGCGATCTCGTGTCAGCCATTCGGGCCGGCAAAGCAACGCCTTGCGCGGGCCGACAAGTCGCACGCTAAACCGCCACTTTTCACGCTTCCTCACTCTCGGAGCCGTCGATGCGTTTTCAGGATCGCGTTGTCATTATCACTGGCGCCTCGAGCGGCATCGGTTGGGAACTCGCCAAGGAGGCGAGCCGGCATGGCGCCAGGGTGGGTCTGATCGCTCGCCGTGAAGAAAAGCTTAAGCAGTTGACCGACGAGATAAGGACGAGCAATGGTGTCGCCGAATATGCGGTAGCTGATGTAGCGGAACGGGCGTCTCTCGGTGAGGCCTTCCGGGCGCTGGAAGAGAAACTCGGCCACTGCGATGTCCTGATCGCCAATGCCGGCGTCGGCTCAACGAACCCCATCGATAGTTTGAACATCCCCGGCGCGGAGAAAGTGATCCGCATCAATTTGCTTGGCGTCATGTACGCCATCGAAGCCGTGTTACCCGGCATGATTCAGCGCGGCAAAGGAAGCGTGGCAGCTATCTCGAGCGTTGCCTCGTACAAAGGCATCCCCGGCGCTGCCGCTTACTGTGCGAGCAAAGCCGCCGTGAACGCGTATATGGAAAGCCTGCGCATCCAGCTTATCGGCAAAGGCGTCTCCTTTACGACGATCTGTCCCGGCTTCATCCGTACGCCGATGACCGAAAAGAATGATGGCATGTTTCTCGTCCTCGAAGCCGCGACGGCCGCACGCAAAATCATCAAAGCTATCCAACGCGAAAAGAAGGTCTTCAACTTTCCATGGGTGACCGCCCAGCTGATGAAGATCACCTATTGGATTCCCGACCTCATCCTGCACCGCCTCATGCCGAGCTCGGTCGGCGGCAAAGAAGCCGAATAGATGCCAGAAGAAAGCCAAAAGCGAAGAAAGCTATTCTCAAAAGCTTACTCGGCGCCTGGCTCTTTACATGAACGTCACACATCGATTTCGTCGCTCGTCACCTTGTCGGCATTGCTCATGATTTCGTTGTAACGGTGGATCGCGTCTTTGCCGAGCAGGTGGTCGAACGTTTCGTCGGCTTTGAGCGGGTTGTCGATTTCGACTTTCAATAACGTTCGGTTGCGCCGGTCAAGCGTCGTTTCGCGCAGATCCTTGGCGTCCATCTCGCCCAGCCCTTTGAAGCGCATCACCTCGTATTTCGCGTTCGCTCGCAACTTGGAGATGATGTCTTCTTTATGCAGATCATCCATCGCCCAAAGGCGTTCTTTGCCGACGTCGATGCGATAGAGCGGCGGCTGCGCAATGTAGACGTGCCCTTTGCGAATTAAGTCGGTCATATGACGGAAAAAGAAATCGAGCAGCAGCGTCGAGATGTGGTGGCCGTCCGCGTCGGCGTCCATCAGCAAAATGATTTTGCCGTAGCGCAGGCTTTCGATGTTGAACTTGTCTCCCGCGCCAGTCCCGATAGCTGAAACAAGATCAGAAAGTTCCTGATTCTGCAGCACTTTAAGCGTTGTCATCCCTTCGCCGTTGAGGATTTTTCCGCGCAACGGGAGCACCGCCTGCGTTCGATTTTCCCGGCCTTGGATCGCCGAGCCGCCTGCTGAATCCCCTTCGACGATGAACAATTCCGATTCATCGAGATTGGTGGATTTGCAGTCGGTTAATTTGCCTGGGAGATTCAAACGCCGCGAGCCGACTTGCTTACGCTTTACCTCGGAAATGGCTTCGCGCGAAGCAAGGCGGGCTTTCGCGGCCAACACGATACGCCCGACGATCTGATCACCGGCCGACTTGTTGTTGTTGAGCCATGTTTCCAGCGCTGGGCGGATGAAGCTTTCAACAGTTGCGGTCATCTCGGGATTATTGAGCCGTTCCTTCGTCTGGCCTTGGAACATCGGCTCGCGCACGAACACGGAAAGGACGCCGACAACCCCCTCCCGAATGTCTTCGGCCGTGATCGTCAGCCCTTTCGTCTTGACCTCATGCGTTTCCATGTAGTTGCGGATGGCTTTGACGATGGCCCCTTTGAAGCCGTTTTCGTGCGTGCCGCCGCTGGCGGTGCGAATGCCGTTGACGTAAGAGCGAATGGCTTCGTCAGTCGCTTCCGTCCATTGCAGGGCAGCCTGCATCTTATCGCCGTCGGGTCGAGCGACGCTGAAAGGCGTTTCGGTGACGGTCGGCTTTTGGCCTTCTGTAATCAGTCGAGTCAGGAATTCCGGAATGCCGCCCGGGTGCGTGAGATCGTGCGTTTCTCCCTTCACATCGTTCTTGAAGATGATCTTCAGGCCGGAATGAATGTACGACATGTCTTCAAGATGGTCGCGAATTTCATCGGCATTGAACTTGGTCGTTTTGAAGATGGTGTCGTCGGGCTCAAAATAGATCGTGGTGCCATGCCCGCGAAAGGGCGACACTTTTTCCAACTTGGTGACAGGCGTTCCTTTGGCGTATGTCTGTTTCCATTCGAAGCCATCCCGGCGAACAGTGGCGATCAGTTTGCGCGACAGAGCATTAACGACTGACGCGCCCACGCCATGCAAGCCGCCGGAATAGAAGTAGCCATCGGTCTCGCCGAACTTGCCGCCGGCATGGAGAACCGTCAGCACGAGTTCCAAGCCGGATTTCTTATGTTTCGGGTGCAGATCGACCGGGATGCCCCGGCCATTATCCGACACGGAAACCGCATCGCCCGACTTGTGCAGCGTTACGGTGATGGTGTCGCCGTGTTCATTGAGAAATTCATCGACAGCATTGTCGACGATCTCCCAAACGAGGTGGTGCAGCCCTTTGTTGTCGACGCTGCCGATATACATCGACGGCCGTTTGCGAACGGGCTCCAGGCCTTCGAGAACTTGAATCGAATCGGCGGTGGTGTAGGATTTGGTGGCGGTCATGCCTTTGGAAAAGCTCCTGGTTGTTGGTCGCGCTTACACGTGCTGCGGGCGTCGGTTCCGTCGCTAATGCCAACGCCGGCGCTGCCTTGGATAGGCGGTATTATACGTTAAAACTGCTGGAGTTCACTAAGCGTCTATGACGTCCGAAACGCAACTTTGAAGAAGCCCTATTCTTTTTTCGGCTGAATCGTGCCGTTGAAAATAGCGGGGTCGAATGGATCTTTGGGCGTCGTCTGCGGTTCCGGCTTCGGTTGCGAAGTGCTTGTTTCACCGAAGATCGATTTAGGCAGTGTCGATGGTTGCTCGATGACAGATTTTGCCGGTACGCCAGGGGAACTGTCGGCTGCGGCAGGCTGCGGTGCAGCCAAGGCTACCCAAGCCGCCAGATTTTGAAAAGCCGGTGATTCTTGACCGCGCAGCGGCGGCTGCATTGACTTGCCATGTGCGGCAATCGACTTGACAAGCAGCGGACTGGAGACGATGTCTACTGCATTTATCTGTTTCAGCGTCGCTGCCAGATTCAACGCGGTCGCCTTGCGGTCGTCGGCATCGGTGATGCGTACCAGGTTAAAATTGCCGCCGCGTCCCGTGCCATGGCACGACACGCAGGCGTTCATGAGAATGGGCTGCACCTTCGCGGTAAATGGTGCATAGGCATCGCGATTGTAAGTGGGCGGCTCGATTTCCAATACTTTGTCCGGTAGCCGGGCCGGCGCAGGAGTAGGCGGTACAGCCGTAGTCTTCAGGGTGCGCAGGCCTTCAATCAGCACGCGCAGTTTCTGATCGTCCGGCCGGAACGGTTTCAGAGATTCAGCCTCGGCCAGCGCCTCGGCCTTTAATCCGTTCTCGAGACACCAGTGGATTAAGCGCAGCCGGTCATCGAAATCGCGTCGATTGCAGCGCTGCCGCATGGTTCGAAAAGCAGCATGGAGATCATCGACGACATCGATAACGCGTGCTGCCGGGATGATCGTTTCGCTGATGCCGCGTTGAATATGAAATTGATCGCCGACCCGTCTAATGTTGCCGACGATCAGGGAATCGTTGTCGAGAATCAGGATTTTATCGGGCGCAGCGGAGTACGCATTGACTGAGAACAATAGACTTACGGCAATAGAAAGGATGGCCCGTGACATATCGTCCAAACGTTTAACGTTCGGAAGTGAATATGTCAATGGCTACCAGGTTTACTTGCTCTTCTCTTTTTCTTTCTTCAGTTCCACGAGCAATTTTTGAACGTTCGCCTTCGCCTCTTCCAGCTTCTTCTCGGCAGCTTGGCGATCGGCTTCAGCGACTTTCATTGTTAGCTCGGCTTGCTTCAACTTTTCAGCCAAGGCCGAGACGTTGTTCGAGACGGTGGTCACTTTAGCAGCCAGCATTGCTGACAGCAGTGGCTTGATCGATTCGGATGGAATGGCGTAAGTGTCCGTTCGGCCGCCGCGAGCGATGTTGATGCCGATGACGCGACCTTCAAGATCGACCAATGGCCCGCCGCATTGCGAGGCTTTCAGATCAGTGTCGTGCTGTAACGCGGCGGGGAAACCGGTGCGGCGTTCGCTGCGATCGGTGCCCATGCTGTTCTGCATGTCGCCGCGGTCCGTTCCGAAGCTGGCCGGACGACGTTCGAGCGTGGCACTGACTTCATCTTCCGTTTCGCCGCGACGAAAGCGAATCTTGACGGCATCGCCTGGCTTGCATCGGCCAATCGTTGCGCTCAGCGTTTCACGGTCGGTAATCTCTTTTCCGTTGATTGCCAGAATGATATCTTCGATTTTCAGCCCAGCTTTTTCAGCAGGAGTTTTCGGCGTAACGCCCGTTATCTTGACGCCCTCGCCTTCGCTGTCTTCCATCTGAATGCCGAGGAAACCGCGTTCGTTGTTGTTCTTCGGCAAGGCAATCTTGGGGCCGGGAAGATTACGCGGCGCCACCGACACGATGCCGATGGCTAACGGCTTATCGGACAGGCCGGGCGTTGCCAGCCAGTTGCCAACCGGGTCCACCGTGCTGTCCGTCCATTCGACGGGTTTCAAGTCTTTAGCATCGACCTTGAGCATCGCTAGGTCCCAGACATCGTTGCCGGCAATCCGCGTTGCAGGAAGCTCGGTGCCATTTTTCAATCGGACCATGATGGATTGGCCGCGCAGTTCCGTGTCTTTTGTCAGGATGTAGCCGTCTGCTTTGACGATGGTGCCCAAGGCAACCTGTTTGCCTTCAATCAAGACGGCAACGGTGCTCTCTGAAGGGGCAGCCACAACGGTTTTGAAAAGATCAAGTATCCTGGCGTTGTTTTTCGACGGGCCGCCCCATTGCGAATCGTTTTTACGTTGGGCGTTGACAGTGGGACTAAGGAGCAACAGCGCGCTCAGCGCCCACACCATTTGAAACGATCGATAGCGAATCATGGGAATGAACCTTGATGAATGAATACTAAGGCCGGCAGGACGTTATGCAAGTCCTGTTAGCCGCGCTTATCAAGTTTGACCTTTAAGGTTTTCGCTTCTCCATTACGGCTGACAATGACTTCGACTTCGTCGCCCGGCTTCTTCTTCGACAACACGCTCAACATTTCGTCGTATGTCTTAACTTCTTTGCCGTCGAATTTATTGATGACATCGCCCGCCAGCAGACCGGCCTTGGCAGCAGGCGAGTCTTCGGTGACTCGGGCGAGCTTGCACTCTTTGGAATCTTCATCGCGTGCCACACCGAAATAAACGCTGACGCTAACGCTGTTGGCCGGGACAATCTCGTCCCCTTTGAGGAGTCGATCCCACTGCGATGTATAGACGTTAATCGGCACATGCACGTTAGAGGAAATCGTCGGGCCTATGCGGCTATGGATGCCGATCACCCGGCCCTCCATATCGAATAAAGGCCCGCCGGAATCGCCGCCCACCAGGGTGCAGTCAGTTGTAATTGCGTCGGGAGCCCGATTCATCCTCAGCACTCGGCCCAGTCGAACGACGGGCGTTCGTCCCTTCTGAAAGCCGTTCGGATGACCGATGGCGATGCACCAGGCGCCGGGTTTCAGTCCGTCGGATTTGCCCATCTCGCAGAAATCCCATTTGCCTTTGCCTGTAATCTGGATCATGCCGCTGTCAACGAGCGCATCGCGCCCGAGCGACTTGCCTTCCAGTTTTTCACCGTCGGGCATAATGACGGTGCATTTCTGGCCCGGCTTGCCGGAAACATGGCCGGCCGTCAGCACGATCCCTTCTTTGTTTACAATTACGCCGCTGCCGGAGGCGCCGCCAATCTGAATGCCGACCGTGCAAGATCGCGCTTTCTCCAGCACCTTTTTAGTCTGAGTTTGGATAGCCTTCAAATCATCGATCGATTCCGGCACCGGTTTAGAGATGGCCGGCGACAATCCAGATTCGCTTTTTTTCGGCGGTTCGGCAGCAGGCAGCAAGAGCCCGGTGAAAGTGAAGATGACAACTAAAAGAGCGGCAGAACCTTTCATATTGCTTAAACTCCAGAACGTTCGCGGGGCGACGTTCGCTAGAGAATTATACGTTGCAAATGACCGATCGGGCCAATCGCCGCTGCGCTTCCTGCACGAATTCAACCCTTTGATCGGCCGAAGTTTCGAAATTTTCCGAGTGAGACTGACAGAATCCGGCAGCGGACAGAGGAAGGAACGATCACTTTGACACAATATGACGGTTGAAAGGGAGAGTTACAACTATTAAGCGTGCTCACACCTAGCGCGAGCACGCCTACAACTTTTACCTACACCTTGATCATGTCGCGGACGGTCATGCCCGAGGGAATCATCGGCAGCACGTGTTCCTGGTAGGGCGTCATCACGTCGAGGACGTAAGCGCCATCGCTGTCGATCATCTCTTCCAGTGCTTCGTCCAGGTCCTTTTTCTCCATGATTTTCTGTGCGCCGACCTTGAACCCTTTAGCCAGCTGCACGAAGTTCGGATATTCCTCTTCCTCATGGCCGGCGCCAAGGTAGGTATGCCCACGGTTACCACTGTAAAAGCGGTCTTCCCACTGGACAACCATGCCGAGGTGTTGATTATTCAAGAGCAGCACTTTCACCGGCAGTCTCTCGGTAAAAGCGCAGGCAAGTTCCTGGATGTTCATCAGGAAGCTGCCATCGCCATCGACATCGATCACGAGCTTGTCGGGATGGGCAGCCTGAGCCCCGAGAGCCGAAGGCAAGCCAAAGCCCATCGTTCCGAGTCCACCGCTGGTAACCCAGTGGCGCGGGCTGTTCAGCGGGAAGTATTGAGCGGCCCACATCTGATGCTGGCCGACGCCGGTCGTCAGGATAGTGTTTTCCAGCTGGCCACGATCTTTCAGGATCTGCCAGAGCCGATGGATCGCATGTTGCGGCAGAATCGCGTCTTCCCGTTCCAGAAAGCGCAGCGGATTCGCTTCGCGCCACTCATCGATTTGGCGCATCCAATCGGGGTAACGGCCGCCACCGATTAGATCGGCATTTTTCTCTTCCTTCAACAGCGAATTGAGGCCTTCCACAGCGGCCTTTAAATCGCCATGCACGGCCACATGGGCGAACTTGTTCTTGTTCAATTCCGAAGGATCGATGTCAATGTGAACGATACGGCCATGCTTGGCGAACTCCGCCAGCTTGCCAGTGACGCGGTCATCGAAACGTACGCCAAAAGCGAGCAGCAGGTCGGCATCGTTAACGGCATAGTTTGAATAAACCGTGCCGTGCATGCCGAGCATCTGCAAGCAGAGATAATGCTCTGAAGGGAATCCTCCGAGGCCATGGAGCGTCAGCGCGACCGGGATGCCCGCACGTTCGGCAAATTCTTTCAGTGCAGCCGACGCGCCCGAGGCAATGATGCCGCCGCCGCCGTAGATCACCGGCCTCTTGGCATTGCGGATCTCAGCAATAATCCGTTCCAAATCACTACGCGGAATGCGCGGCAGCAGTTTGTAGCCCGGCAGGTTCATTGGCGGATCCCAGTCCGGCACAATCTGGCGAACTTGGACGTCCTTAGGGAAATCGATGATGATGGGACCGGGCCGACCCGTCGTAGCGATGTGGAACGCTTCCTTGACCACGCGCGTGATGTCTTCCGTCCGCTGAATCAAGTAATGATGTTTCGTGATCGCCCGACAGACTTCAACGATCGGCGTTTCCTGGAAGGCGTCAGTGCCGATAACGGGTGTGCTCACTTGCCCGGTGATCGCAATCATCGGAACCGAATCCATCTTCGCATCGGCCAAACAGGTGACAAAGTTAGTCGCGCCGGGCCCGCTGGTCGCCATGCAGACGCTGGCCTTTCCGGTCGTGCGGGAGTAGCCATGCGCCATGAAGCCGCCGCCTTGCTCGTGGCGCGGCAGAATGGTGCGGATCTTCCCTTCGACCCGGGTTAAAGCCTGGTGCAACGGCATCGAGGCGCCGCCCGGATAAGCAAATACCGTGTCGACTCCCTGCCGTAGGAGGCATTCGACGAGGATATCCGCGCCGCTCATCAGTTTACCTTCCGTCGCCGCTGCTTTCGGGGTGTTCGCGGTCATCAATCGCCTCGTTCGTCAGACATAATGGAAAGCCAATTGCGCATTCAAAGGCACAAGTCGGAATAAGTAGTATAAGGGGAACACCGCCAAGATAAAGCGCAACAGCCAGAAAGCCGCAAAAAAGCGCGAGGTCTTCCACCGTAGAATAAGCTTTTTGCTTGTTCGCAGTTTGCACCGGCAAGAGGCTCTGCGTCAGAACAACCTAGATGTTTGTTTCGAAAGTCTTTAGGCAGTCGCTTGCAATTACGTTAACTTGTGCGATCGTCGTCCAGTCGCCGTCTCTAATTCCAATTTCGGGTCTTGGCCATCCGTTTTCCCACGATTTTCTCGGGGTTCGGCTTCTGGAAATATTTCCAGAATATTAACCGATAGCTTTCTGCCCCCGTGGTGGCGATCAAGAGTCTCCTTTCTCTCCGCGAAAGGAGACTTTTCGGCAAAGCGAAGAAATCATTGGTCCTGTTCGTTTCGCTTTTTCCTTGTCGCTCGGCAGACTGGCTAACAAAGCATCGCTCGTTTTCCCACGATTTTCTCGGGAAAGCCCTTCTGGAAATATTTCCGGAAGGGTCCGTGAAAACCATGACGGCCCTGACCTGTCGGAAATTAATTTTCATTTCATTCCGCACTCCAAATTCCGCATTCCGAATTTCCCGAAACGTTTTCCGACGATTTTCTTGGGTTTCGCCTTCGGGAAATATTTCCGAAGGCGGTACGTGAAAATGACGGGCCATTGAATGTCGCCTGTTTGATTTTCATCTCATTCCGAATTCTGCATTCGGCATTTGAAGCGTTCGTTTTCCCACGATTTAATTGGAAAGTCGCTTCCGGAAATATTTCCGGAAGCGACTCGGGAACTTACTTCGCGTCGAACGTGTTCGCCCGAAATCCCATGCATTAGCTTAGGGGCGCTGTTCCGAAGAAATCTTTTTTCGAGCGTCAGCGTGCCGGCGTATATGTCATGACACGATTCTGTGTCGCTTTCGCCGTGCACATGCTGTCATTCGCCCGCTCTAACGGATTAAACTGCGCGTCCATTTGTGAAACGGCCATCTAGTCACATTTATTCGGACGCTAGCGGATCGCCTTGCTAAGCTCCGTCGCTGGCAAAACAACCCAAAGCCATTCAAGAAAATTCGCACCTTGCTTTCAGCTGACGCTGATTTCAGGCTTGTGCTGCTAATGCCCACAGTTTGGCATTGGATTTTTTCGAAGGTAGCGGTTGTCGCTTGCAACCGCTCAAGTAAAGTATTGTGGAGTCAGATGGGGCAAAGTGGTGCTGAGTGGGAAATCGTGCTGGTTGAACAATGCTGCTAACGGGCACCTATCCCCGAACAGTCGACGAAAAGGGGCGGTTGGCGCTGCCTAAACGCGTTCGCGAGTTGCTCAAAGAGCCTTCCATGCTGTTTGTCACGCCGGGCGCCGATCAAACGCTGTGGCTTTACATGGAGGCGGAGCTGGAGCGAATGGCCGCGCGACTGGATGAGGCGCCGGCGACCGATGCCGAAGCTCGCGTCTTTCGCCGGCTTTATTTCGCTCAGACGGAAGCAGTCGATTTGGACAAAATGGGGCGGATGATCGTGCCGGATCGCCTTGCTAAGTTTGCCGGATTGCAAAAAGAAGTGGTGCTGATCGGCGTTCGCGATCACCTGGAATTGTGGGATTCGGTTCGGTGGAACTCGTTTGTAAATGACAACGCAGCGCGGTTTGACACCGTGGCGGAAAAGGCATTCGAAAAGTGATGAGGAACGAGGGGTCCGGAGAGCGAAAGGGAATTCGCTCATGAGAAGGATTCTCACTCCGCGCTCCCCGTTCCTTATCACCGAACCCAGGAGGGGCGTTTCCGAGCTTACCTCGACTCTCCCTGCGAACGCGGCGCTTTCCCAGCGCCGCGTTTTTTTACATCCAGAACCATTTATAGATTTCGAACGCTTCGCAGTATTTGCCCGTTAGATGGTGAAATAGCGCCCAACTCGTCGCCAAGCCGACGGTGCGCGCGATCTTCATGAATTCTTTATTCTGCTGGCTGGCATGCGCCTGCAACGACCGATCCTTTTGGCGGATCGATTCTTCGGGCAAGTTGACGAACAAGGTCGGATGAAAAGAGTTCGGCTTCGTCGAGGGCGATTGATAGAGAAGCACCGTTCCCATGTAATTGCGCAGGGCCGAGATAGTCGCTTCATGGGCTTCGCGATGGTCGGCATGGGTGTCTTCCCCGGAATGGGTAAGAATCATATCGAACGGCCGCTGCCGTTTTTTCTCGTAAACCTGAGCCTCAATTGTCCGAATGAGCTGGTGGCCGACCTCGTGCAGTCCGCAATCGGGAAAAGGCAGAACTTCCACATTCTTCGAGGGCACGCCCAGATGCTGCGCGGCGAGCATCGACTCTTTACGCCGTGACGATGGCTCGTAGAACTCGCCGACTTTCGGATGCTGGATGCCTTCGGTCAGAATCAAAAAATGAACGACCGCATTGTGTTCTTGAATCAATCGATGGATAAAGCCGCCTGCGCCGATCTCGATGTCGTCCGGATGAGCGCCGATCGCGAGCACCTGAGGTGAATCAACGGGGACTAGCACGGCGTTTACCCTCCGGCATGGGCAGTCGATTGATGCGGACCGATTGCGGCAGCAACCCGTTAGCCGCTTATGGGCCGGTTGCCGGGCGTCGCTGGCTCAACGCACCTTGGTTATTTAGAACAAATTTACCGGGAATGCCGGTTTGCCGCAATCGCAGGATGACAAACAGCCCGAAGCATTGGCGAAAACAGGCAGTTCTTAACGAATTTGCGGAAGAAAAGGGGCTAAGCTAATCGCTGAGTTGCCTGGCTTGGATCCAATATAACTACGACTGTACGCTTTCAGCCATTTCGGTAGTTGGACCTTCTCATGACTGACCCGGTTCGCCAACGCATCATCGAACAGGCCGACGTCGTGGTCGTGAAAGTAGGCACCAACGTCTTGACCGATCGAGCGGGGATGCTCGATCGAACGCGCATTCAATCGCTGGCCGACCAACTGCACCGAATTTCATCAGCAGGCCGAAAAGTCGTGCTCGTCAGTTCCGGGGCGATCGGCGCGGGCGTGGGCCGGCTGGGTCTCAGTAAAAGGCCGGTTGATTTACCGCATTTGCAAGCCTGTGCGGCCGTCGGACAGTCGGCCTTGATGCAAGCGTATCAAGAGTGCTTGACGCCGCACGGTCTGCAGGCAGCGCAGATCCTCTTGACGGCTGGGGACTTTGATAGCCGGGTGCGCTATCTCAATGTCCGTAACACCATTCTGACGCTGTTTGAATACGGTTGCCTGCCGATTATCAACGAGAACGACACCGTTTCGATTGCCGAGATCAAGTTCGGCGACAACGATCAGCTGGCGGCGATGGTGACCAATCTGCTGCGGGCGCCATTGCTCATCCTGCTTACGAACGTCGATGGGCTCTTCAATGGCGACCCGCGTAGCAACCCGAATGCTCAACTGCTGACCACCGTAGCGCATATCGATCAAGCGGTCACCGAAATGGCGGGAACCAGCAAGAGTGCACTTGGAACCGGAGGGATGAAGAGCAAGTTGAGCGCTGCCCGCCTGGCAACCGCCGCCGGCGAATCGGTGATCATGGCTAATGGCGCTCTACCTGGCATCCTCGATCGCATCTTTTCATCACAAGAAGTCGGCACCCTCTTTTTGCCGCACGGCACGGCTGCGTCCGCGCGAGAGCGCTGGCTCGGCTACACCGCTCGCCCACACGGTTGCCTCAAAGTTGATGCCGGCGCCCGCCGAGCAGTCGAGAAACATGGCAAGAGCCTATTGCCGATCGGGATTATCGCTATCGAAGGGTCATTCAAGAAGGGCGATGTTGTCGCGATTATCGATCCAGACGGATTCGAATTTGCCCGCGGCCTCTGTAATTACTCATCGACCGACGCCAAACGCTTGCATGGACTAAATACCGAACAGATCGTCCGTCTCATCGGCCGGCTTCCTTATGTCGAGATGGTTCACCGCGATAACTTGGTTGTGGTAACTTTGGATGTCGCTTAGTCAGCCGCCAATCACTCACGTCCAACTCCACTAAAGACTGTGGCATCGTATTTGCAAAGTTTCGCTCGCACTGGTGTCGGGTTGAAATTGTTCACGCCCGACTTGCCGCCCACCTTCGAATCAAAACGGCAGAAAGCATCTTTTCCCAGTTATATACGAGCTTGGAGTTTCCTTATGAAAATCGCATCGCTGCACGACCTTTACGTTGATGAATTGAAAGATCTTTACAACGCCGAGAACCAACTTCTCAAGGCCCTGCCGAAGATGGCCAAAGCTGCCACCGCGCCGGAATTGAAGGAAGCGTTTACCTCTCACTTGGAAGAGACGCGGGGTCAAGTCGAACGGCTCGACCAGATCTTTGAAGAGCTCGGGGTGAGCCCAAAAGGCAAGAAGTGTAAAGCGATGGAAGGCCTGCTCGAAGAAGGCAAAGAGGTGATGGCCGAAGACATGGAACCGACGGTAATGGATGCCGCCCTGATCGCATCCGCCCAGCGTGTCGAACATTATGAAATGGCCGGCTACGGTTGTGTGCGAACCTTTGCCCGGCTTCTCGGATACGAAGAAGCACAAAACCTGCTTCAGGAAACCCTCGATGAAGAAGGGGCGGCCGACAAAAAGCTGACTGACTTGGCCGATAGCGTCATCAACGTTGAAGCCCAAGCCGCTGGCGAAGAGGGTGAGGAAGAAGGTGAAGAGGCGGCCGAAAGCTCGACCGGATCTAATGGAACCGCTAAGCGCGGTTCGAAATCGCGCGCCAAAGCCACGGCTTGAAGTTAAACTACCAAACAGCTCGATCTGACGGCTCGACTCCGAGCCGTCTTTCATTTAGGTGAACGGCAAGAGGAAAAATACCTCAATAGGAGCCCGAAGCGCAAGCAAGGGGAAGCGCCTACACTTGCTTGCGCTTCGGGCTCCCATTGCGCGGGCCTACCCTTGCTTGCGCTTCGGGTCCCATTGCGCGGGGTAGATTGTTCTTGCCGCTCGCCTTAGCACTCGACTCGATTTCCGGTTAGCTCCTTCCCCAAGCTTGTTTAAGGCACAGAAGCTGCATGAAGGCGAGCCATTCTAACATTACTGGGGCTTTCCATGGCTGAGACCAACGGCACCACTTCCGTCTGGATGGAGACGCACAAAGACGGCCAATATTCTCCCTTAGCGCGAAACATCGAAACCGACGTATGCGTTATCGGCGCTGGCATTTCAGGTCTTTCAACAGCGTATTGCCTTCTGCGAGAAGGACGCTCAGTTACCATTCTGGATGCGTTCCACGTCGGCGGCGGTCAGACAGAGCGTACAACGGCCCACTTGGCAAGCGCCATTGATGATCGATTTACCGAAATCGAGCGGATGCACGGTGAAGAAGGGTCGCGCCTAGCCGCTGATAGCCATGCCACGGCGATTGACATGATCGAGACGATCGTCGGCCGCGAAAAAATTGCCTGCGACTTCAAAAGGCTCGATGGCTTTCTATTCCTTGGTGAAGGCGACTCGCGCGACATCTTAAAGAAAGAGAGCGAGGCGGCCAAGAGAGCGGGCCTGCTCGATGTGCAGTATCATCCGAAATCGCCTGAAGTAGGTTTCGACATGGGACCCTGTCTCCGTTTCCCCCAACAGGGACAGTTCCATCCGATGCGTTACCTAGATGGGCTGGCCAAGGCATGCGAGCGGATGGGTGGGCAAATTCATTCGCATACTCGAGTTGACAAGGTTGAAGGCGGCAAAGCCGCCAAGATTACGACTGCCAGCGGAGCCCTGGTTACAGCTAAGTCCGTCGTGGTTGCCACGAACTCACCGTTCATCGACCAAGTTGTCATCCATACGAAGCAGGCGCCTTACAGAACCTATGCGGTTGCGTTGCTCGTTCCGCGGGATGCCCTCGCAACGGGTCTTTATTGGGATACGCTCGACCCTTATCACTATGTGCGACTTCATCAAGACGACACCGGGGGCAAAGACTCCGACCTCCTCATCGTCGGCGGCGAAGATCACAAGACCGGGCAAGACGAACATCCCGAAAAGCGTTTCGAGGCCCTTGAGAAGTGGGCTCGGCGGCGGTTTCCATTTTCGGGCAAGATCGCCTATCGTTGGTCCGGCCAAGTCGAGGAACCGGTGGACGGGCTCGCCTACATCGGTCGTAATCCGGGCGACTACGACAATGTCTATATTGCAACCGGTGATTCGGGCATGGGAATGACGCACGGCACTATCGCGGGCCTCCTCCTGACCGATCTCATTCAGGGAAAAGAAAACCGTTGGCAAAAACTTTACGATCCCTCTCGCAAATCGTTGCGCAGCCTGGGTGAGTTCATCAAGGAAAACACGAACGTTGCCATTCAATATGGCGACTGGCTCACGGGCAGCGATGTCAAATCGCCCGACGAAATCAACAAGGGGGCAGGCGCTGTGATCCGTCATGGACTGAGCAAGGTCGCGGTTTATCGAGATGATAGCGGCAAACTCCATCAGTGTTCCGCGGTCTGTCCGCACTTGGGCGGAATCGTGGCATGGAATTCAGTGGAAAGGTCGTGGGACTGCCCCTGCCACGGCTCTCGTTTTGACGCCTTCGGAAAAATGATCGAGGGACCCGCCCATTCCGATCTGAAGGCAGTGGAAGAATAAACTTGATCACGCTGGCGATACTTGACAACGTGTTCAGGTGCCGGATAGACCTCCTGCAATTCGGTAGAGTGTTCCCTTGGTGCGGAAACCGCCCGGTTCGCCAGCGCGAATGAACTGCGTGGTATAGGTCATCTTTTCTTCGACCAGCTTTTGACATAACGTCGGGGCCGGAGTTCGATCGGGATCGGTCAGCAAGCAGAGGCCATCGGGCAGCAACATCTTTTTGATTAAGGCAATCAATGGATCAATGTTTCGCAGTTCATAGGTCAAGTCAGCGGCAATGATCATCGGCACGCGTAGGTCGTCCGGCGGACAACGCCAATCGAGAGGCATCGTTTCAAAGTTGTGAAAACCATTCAACTTCGCATTACGCTCGGCGAACTTGAGACCAGTCAGATCATAGTCGGTAAAGATAACGTGCATGCCGCGGTGAAGTCCCGCAAGCCCGGCGACGCCTAGGCCGCAGCCAAGTTCAAGAGCCTTCAGCGGTTGGCCGTCTATGCCGATAAAGGTTTCGGCCGGCTCGCGCAAAATCGCTTTGGCCATCATCCGCGCTGCTGGCCAAATATCAGCCCAGTAAGGCATATAGTCGTCGCGCAAATTGGCGGCCAGCACGTCGGGGTCGTCGAGCAACTTGTCCGAATCGGTCGGTCGTTCGATAAGAAATGAATGTCCGCCAACAATCACCGTTTCACGGCCTACGCTTGGGATGGCGCTCGCAGGCGTCTCCATAAAGACTGACTGGTTGAGGGTTTTGGACATGCAATTCCTAACGCCAAGTCGCAATTGACAGACCATCCGCAAGTGTTAGCGAGGCAGACTTCGAAGCGTTAGGATACGGGATTAAATAACCCCCACTTGAATTCGCCGCCACCCCGCTTGCCGGGGTGGAGCGGCGGTTCGTAACCAGAACAGGAATTTATGGCAGGCTCGCCGCCACCCCGCTTGCCGGGGTGGAGCGCCGGTTCGTAATTCAAACGTCGAGCTAGGAACTGGCGCCCCACCCCGGCAAGCGGGGTGGCGGCGTTATATCTGCGGCGCAGCGTTTCTAGCTACGAACTGGCGCCCCACCCCGGCAAGCGGGGTGGCGGCGTTATATCTGCGGCGCGTTTCTAGCTTCGAACTGGCGCACCACCCCGACAAGCGGGGTGGCGGCGAATCCAGCGGGTCCCAAATGGGACAGTTAATGAAATTCTGATGCTTAGCGATGTTTTCGTTTTGCTTGCTCGCCGTATACCGCTAACGCTTCGGAAATTGCCTCGCCAACGCGTCGGGTGAGTATGAAGCGCCTGCGGAAATTTTGGCCGAGTACGCGTATTCTGAACCTATTCAGCCATTTCCAATTCTACGAATGTCAGACGATCTTATTGTTCAATAAAAGTCGTACGAACAGGGCGCACAAGTTGAGCCGACTGGCGGCGTTCCCTATACGAAAAGGTAGATGATAGGTTCCATTGGGAGTTGGCACAATGATTCTCGAAGCCAAAAACGCGCCGAACTTGGCCGATTTGATGGTGCGTTTCGTCAGCCGGCCTATTGATGCCGCAACACTCGACGCTCAGACTGCTGCATACGGCGAAGTCGAGCCGCACGAAGTGGCGGTCGGCTTCCGGGCAGACCCGCGGTTGGCTTGGAATGAGGGGCTGGCAGTTTACGCAACTTTGGGAATATCAGAGACCTTGAAGGCGAGCGCCTCCGTCCGACTGGTCGGCAGTGGTCGTTCGCCAGGGGCCGATTGCCGCTCAGCCGTTTGCCTTGGCAGGATATCCGCAACGCGTCCGTGATTTGACCGCTCTAGTACAAGCAACTGATCTTTCGAAGTTACGCCCAACAGGTGAAAGTCATCCGCCTAGCGCTAGCTTGCGAGCTTGGGCCACGAAACAAGTGGATAAGCAGGATTTGGCCGAGTCGTTATTGGCCGCCGCCGTGCTGCGGGCCGCTTGCGATTTTGAGCAAAGCGGAGCCACTTTGGAGTCGCTCCGGAACCAGATGCCCGCGCACCTCTCATCTGCCTTCGTCAACGAAGAGGCGGCGCATCTACTGGGCTCAGGGAGAAGCGGCCAAGGCCGTGGCGCTTTGGGAAAGCCTGCCGGAAACGGCGCCGGTGCTGTTCAATCGAGGCATGGCAGCTCTGTTCATGAAGGCGACCAGCAAAGCTCGGGATCTGCTGAAGAAAGCAGTCGCGCTAATTCCCGAAACCGATGGCTGGCACCACCTCGGCCGACTCTATCTGGCACTGGCGGAGATGCGGACGGTTTGAAAAAGAATTTACCAAGCTGGCCGGGCAGCCTAAACCGGGAATGCGATTTCGCATTCCGCGGGTGCGCCAACGTATTCTGGCAAAACGGAAGCTCGCCCTTACCACCCTCCCCCCGCTTGCCGGCGGCTTTGCGGGGGGAGGGTGGGGTGGGGGGAAAGGCCGCGTGTGTCAAAGTGCTTGTTTAAGGGGCAAGGCGTCTCCGCCCCCACCCTGCCCTCCCCCTGCAAAGCCAGGGGGAGGGTAAAACTCGTCGGCGCTGGTTTCATTCCGTGCTAGAACCCATTCTCACCCCTTCTCTGCGGACCCGCCCGGCCAAGACAGTTCATTTCATTACAATTACCCAGCGGCATTCCCCATCATCTTCCAGCTACCGTCACAAGAGAAACCGGATCCCCATGCTCGACGCCGCTTTCGTTCGCGATAATTTGGAGGCCGTAAAGGCCAACTGCAAAAATCGACTCGTCACGGTGGACGTTGATCGCATCGTCGCGCTGGACGACCGACGCCGTACGTGCATCTCGGAATCGCAACTGGTGCAGCAGCGGGCCAACGAAATTTCCAAGCTGATCCCGAAAGAAAAGGACCCCGCGAAGAAGCAGGAACTGATCGCCGAAGGGAAGAAGCTGCGTGAGCAAATCGCGGGCAAAGAACGCGACGTCAAGCAGGCGGAGATCGATTTAAACGCTGCATTGATGACGCTGCCAAACATGACGCATCCGGAAGCACCAGTCGGCGGCACGCCCGCCGATAACCGGGTCGTTAAGAAATGGGGCGAGCCTACCCGGTTTGACTTTGTCCCGAAGGATCACGTAGCGCTGGCGGAGAAACTCGACCTCGTGGATTTCGAAGCGGGCGCTTCCGTCACCGGGCAAAAGTTTTATTTCCTTAAAAACGAAGCGGTGATGCTGGAGCTGGCGCTCGTGCAATATGCGATGACGACGCTGTTGAAAGAAGGCTTCACGCCGATCATCACGCCAGACATGGCCCGCGTCGAGGTGCTCGAAGGCATCGGCTTCATGCCGCGCGATCCAAATCCGGAAACCCGGCAAGTCTACACGATCGCCGACAGCGATCTCTGTTTGATTGCCACTGCCGAGATTACCCTTGGCGGCATGCATCGCGATAAGATCTTCGACGAGGCTCAACTACCGAAGAAATACGTAGGCCTATCCCACTGCTTTCGCACCGAAGCCGGGGCGCCGGGACGTGACACGAAGGGGCTCTATCGCGTCCATCAGTTCACCAAGGTCGAGATGTTCGCCTTCTGCACGCCGGACCAGAGCGAAGCGATTCATCGAGACATTCTGCGTATTGAAGAGCAGATATTCCAAGGTTTAGGTTTGCCTTATCATGTCCTCGACACGTGCACCGGCGATCTCGGCGGGCCTGCCTATCGCAAATACGACTTGGAAGCTTGGATGCCCTGTCGGGGCGAAATCAAAGACGGCAAGCCGGCAGGAGAGTATGGCGAAGTGACCAGCACATCGAACTGCACCGATTTCCAGGCCCGCCGACTCAACATCCGCCGCAAGACGGCCGGGCAGAAGGGGACGCGCTTCGTCTATACGCTCAATGGCACTGCCGTAGCCGTTACCCGCGCGATCGTCGCGATTCTGGAAAACTACCAGCAAGCGGATGGTTCAGTTATCATTCCTGAAGTGTTAAGGCCTTGGGTCGGCAAAGATGTGATTTCGGCGGCGCGTTGACTCTTATTTTCTTCGTCTGTCCCGTTTTCTTCGTCGGCGCGACGACAACGGTGAATGACTTCCCGGCGTACGCGCCGGAACCAGAATCGTGCCGTAACGTATATGCCGGCGAGCTTGACGCTCGAAAAAAGATTTCTTCGGAACGGCGCGCCTAAGCTAGTACATGGGATTTCGCGCGAGCACGTTCAATGAGACCTCGTTAGCTGCTGCGCAGAGTCCCCGCATCGCGGCTAACAATGCTTTCGGCAAACCAGCGTCGTCAGGGTTTCCACCGACCCTTCAGGAAATATTTCCCGAAGGGCTTTCCCGAGAAAATCGTGGGAAAACGCGACAGGAATACGAATGCATTGTTAGCCGCGACGCGAAGGCCTTGCGCAGCGGAGCGCTTTCAGAGGGCGAGCGCAAAGGTCAGGTCGGGACGCCTGTGCCCACTTCGAAAAAAACTATCGGTTAATATTCTGGAAATATTTCCAGAAGCTTAAACCCGAGAAAATCGTGAAAAAATCGATGGCTGCTACCGAAATCTTATTGTCGCCTTTGATCCTGTTAAGCATAAAGCTTGAGTGGTGAGTGTGCTATACAGGCCGGATGAGAGCTGAATGAGGCAGACAGGATTAACAGGAGAGACAGGATAGAAGCCGACGGTCATCCTGTCATTCCTGTTAATCCTGTCGAAAATAAAGCCTGAGTGGTGAGTGCGCGATCCAGTTATTCGGGTGCAATCGCTAGATGGGAGGCAGACAGGATTAACAAGAGAAACAGGATAGAAGGCCGACGGTCATCCTGTCATTCCTGTGAATCCTGTCGAAAATAAAGCCTGAGTGGTGAGTGTGTCACTCCGGCCGGACGAAAGCTGAGGGAGACAGACAGGATTAACAGGAGAGACAGGATAGAAGCCGACGGTCATTCCTGTTAATTCTGTCAAAAATAAAGCCTGAGTGGTGAGTGCGCGATCCAGTTATTCGGGTGCAATCGCTAGATGGGAGGCAGACAGGATTAACAAGAGAATCAGGATAGAAAGCCGACGGTCATCCTGTCATTCCTGTTAATCCTGTCGAAAATAAAGCCTGAGTGGTGAGTGCGCGATCCAGGCCTTCAGGTGCAGTCGCTGCTGTTTCGTATAGCCAGTTTGTGCCGGCGCCAACCGGAACATTTAGCGCAGATCGGGCACTAAAGTGTTTTCGCAGCCTCATATTCCGCCAGCGTGTTGATGTTGCGTAAACTTTGGCAGCCGGGGTCACGGTCAATCAGCTCAGCTTCCGAAATAAATCGTGTTTGACATTGGTCGAAGAGGGATTGCACGCGCCGTTGTTCCAGTGCGAGTAGGTTGTTCACGGCGGGTAGTACATCGATTCGATAGACGGCCGAGAGGGGATGCAAAAAGCCACCGACGTTTGGAACCGCGATTTGGTTATCGTGCAACGACTGGATCAGAAAACCGATGAATTGCGTTTTTAGAAACGGCACATCACAGGAGGAGAGATAGACTGCATCGACTTCGTTGGCCAGGAAGCTCAGACCGTCCGATAAGCCTTGAAGGGGACCGCGACCGCAGCAGCTGTCGCGAACGATGCGCACTCCGTCCGGCAACGGAGGGAGTTCCTGGCCCGCCGCGGCGACAACGACCACCGGCTCAACGACTTCTCCGACGACGCGAACCGTTCGATGCAAAAGCGTCTCGCCATCGAACGGCAACCAAGCTTTGGACCTGCCCATTCGCCGGCTCTCGCCGCCGCAGAGAATGATGCCGCCGACTTTCATAAGATGCTGAGGCCGTTGCTTATGCATCCGGCTTTTATGAGCGAATAGGATTTCGAAACAAAGACACCTCCGGCCGCGAGTTGTGCGTCATGGTGTATATCAAAACGGCCGGAGATGATTCGAAGTGTCAGGGGTTACGTTCCTTCAAGTAACGTTGCACGGCAGTCCAAAGCTGCGTTTGTTCGGCATCGCCCTTATCCTTCGAGCCGATGCGGCCAGCCCGCAGAATTGCTTCATCGTGGCTCAGCATTTCCGAAGTGCGGAAATAGAGATACCACATTACCCCGGCCCGTTTGCCGTCCAGATCGTAAACGTAAATGGCTCGCCCGTCGGCATCGTTCACGAGACGATTGAATTCGGTCACGAGATCGGGATTGATCGTCTCGGGCATTACGGTCAAAGAGCGATACTTCAGCCCGCGCTTTTCAACTTGTTTGCGATCGGAAGAGTCATCCTCGGCGCCGCTGCGCAGGAACAGGACGGTCTTATGTCCTTTGCCCTGCAGCCAATCGAGGCCATCGAGGTCCGGCCGACGGCCGTTGCTGACGCCTTCCTTTACCTGGGTGAAGCTGGCGATGCCGATCGACATCATGGAACCTTCATCGATTGCTGCAGGCGGCGCAGGCGCTTTAGGCGGCGCCTTCTTTTCCTCGACGGGCGGGTAAGGAGCATTGAAGTCGGGCTCAAGCAGCACGACTTGATTGACGATCGGCGCCGGCACGGGCGTGAAGCTCGAAGAAACCGGGGGTGTTGATTGTGGCAACAGGACCTCAGGCTTCATCCCCGTACGCGGCGGGGCATCGAAAGGAGGGATACCCTGTGGCGGCAAGTTTGGATTGCAGCCGGTAGGACCGGGAGGCCCGCCCGTCGGCGGCGGAGGACAGCTGGCCCGTTTGCAGCAATGTTTGCAGCCGCCCAACAAAAGAGCACTGCACAAGGCGATTGCTAATGACCAATGGCGCGGTGTCATGGCGCACCTCATACGAATGAGACAATTGAACATGCTCGATTCTAAAGGCAGCAGCGATATTTCTTTAGGCCGGAAGGGGAGAATTTACAAAGTTCGGCCGTCAAAATCAGAAAGAGTAGCGATTAGTCAAGCTTTAACGACTGGCGGGGTTGCGTTCCTCGGCGGCAACGGCCATAGCGGCAAGCCGGTCGGGCGGGTAACCTACGTCGGCGAAGCAACCGGCGACGATGCCGCTAACTGGGGAAAACATAGCTACCAACAGATCGATGATGCGCATGGGACGACCGATGCGCTCGGCTCGAGCGGCGGCGGCACGCAGCGCCCAAAGCGCATTTTCCGAGACGAATTCGCGATTGAGTCGAACAACGGGGGTTTCTTTTTCAACAGCATGAGTGAAAAGGGAAGCGAATTGCAACAGCAGTGAATCGGGGTCCGTGCCGATCATCCGACACCATTCCCGGACGTGCCGATCGCCGACCGACAGCAATCCCATGAATAGATGGGGCGTGCGGATGCTATCCCAATGCGTGTCGGCCGCCCAGCAGGTCGCGCGCTGCAGCGCTTTCAAGGCGATGGGCTCGAACAACTCGGGTCGTAACCAACCGTTGACGGCGAAGATATCGGTTTCTGAAGAGTTCATGAAGTCCTTCGAACGCAGGGGGTCGTTCGATCGTCGAACACGGCAAGCGGAGAGGTACGCTCGATTCACGTATGGAACGAAAAATCCTTTCGACCCTCACGACATGAAATGTAGCTCAAATTCGGACATCTGGCAAATCCGGCAGAGATGTTAATACCGGTTTTTTCGGAGCAACAGGAGGCAGACGGTTAGCTTTGAAGCCCAGGCTTGGTGCAGTAGAGCGCTTTCAACCCGAACGAATGGATATCGCGGGTTCACGCATCAATAAGCATCGCTTGGGGAAATATTTCCCCAAGCGTAAACCAATAAATCATGGGAAAGCGAACGAGGAAAAATTGAAGTGGTTAGAAACCGGCGAGCCGAGCAGCGTAAGCTGCCGGGTGCTTTGAAAGAACCCGGCAGCTTACGCTGCTCGGCTCGCCTGACCACCAGCGACATCAGGGGAAGATCGCAAACAGAGCGACAACCGCGGCGCCTTCCAGGATGGTCCCGGGCACGCTGATTTCCGGCGGATAGATGATGTACGGCACCGGGTCGCCCGGCATGCATTTGCCAGCGCTGCTTTCAAAGCGATGGCAAGGCCGGGTAGCGACATGGTACGGCAGTGTCACGAAGTCTTTGATGAAGTAGAGGGTCGAAACGGCAGGCTGAATGACCCCTAAATCCCAGCCGTAGCGTTCGGCGTTTATTTCATTGAAGTAGAGCCGGTTGTAATTGACGAACGACGGCTCAGCCAAAAGCGCTTGACCGGGGAAATGCCGACCTTGGAATTTCGCCGTCGATAGCAGTGGCTTATCGGGGAACTGCACCGTATCGGGTGGAACGCGCTGCATTGCCTGCTGGCGCAGTGCGCTTTTCGAGCATCTTTTCGGAATCGAGTTTGCCGAACAATGCTTGCGGGCTCGGCGGTTCGAGCAGAATTTGCAAGTCACGCAAAGCATCCACCACGCTGGGCGCTTCGGGCACCGCGGGCGGCTCGACCACCTGGACAGGAGTGAGCACCGGCGCCGTTGGCGTTTGCAGCACGGCCGGCTTTGTCTCGGCTTGGGCTGGCGTGAATTCGATGGGCACAGGAGCAGGGCCGGGCAGCGGCTTCTTCGACGAGACGAAGACCGGTTCAATCGGCGGGAGTTGGGTAAGCCCGCCCTTCATCGGCGTTGTTTCGCCGAGGGCAATGCCACCGGCGAGCAGCACCAAGAAAGTGGATAGGCTACATGCCATCCGACTTGGAGTACTCTTCGCGGGAACTGTAGTTCGGCGCTTCCTGCGTAATAAGGATGTCATGCGGATGGCTCTCCTGCACCGAGGCCGCGCTAATTTGGATAAAGCGCGTCCGGGTCCGTAACTCTTCCAGCGTTTTCGTGCCGCAATAGCCCATGCCGGCCCGCAGGCCGCCTACCAACTGATAAAGGAAGGGCGCCAGCGGCCCTTTATAAGGCACGCGACCTTCGACTCCTTCGGGCACTAACTTGCCGCCCGGCGTTTCTTTGACGGCCGACTGTTGATAACGATCGCCCGATCCGGCGATCATCGCCCCCATCGAGCCCATGCCGCGATACTGCTTGAAACTGCGACCTTTGTACAAAATCGTCTGTCCCGGGCTTTCGGCTACGCCGGCGAACAGGCCGCCGACCATCACGGCATTGGCGCCGGCCGCCAGCGCCTTCGTGATATCCCCCGAATAGCGGATGCCGCCATCGGCTATGATTGGCACCTTGCCCTCCGTCCCGCGGCAAGCGGCGGAGATAGCCGACAACTGGGGCACGCCCACCCCCGAAACGATCCGCGTTGTGCAGATGGAGCCGGGACCGATGCCTACCTTGATTGCGTCGGCGCCCGCTTCAGCCAGGGCTCGCGCGCCCTCCTCAGTTGCCACGTTTCCCGCAATAATGTCTATGCGATAGCGCTTTTTCAACTCGCGTACAGTGGCGACGACGTTCTTCGAATGTCCATGGGCGGAATCGACTACGAGGAGATCGACTCCCGCTTTGATCAACGATTCGGCACGATCGAAATCGTGTACTCCAACAGCCGCCCCGACCCGCAACCGACCTCGCCCATCTTTACAGGCATGAGGGAAATTGAGGATCTTGTCGATGTCCTTGATCGTAATCAACCCCTTCAGTCGGTATTCATCGTCAACCAGAAGCAATTTCTCCACTTTATTTTCCGTTAAAATCCGCTCAGCCGTTTCAAGCGTTGTATTTTCGGCGGCCGTCACCAGGTTGTCCCGCGTCATTACTTCAGAAAGTTGCTGCTCGCTGTTTGCCAAAAAGCGCAAATCCCGGCGGGTGAGAATTCCTTTGAGCAAGCCGTTGACCGTAATGGGCACGCCGCTGATGTGGTGCTCTTCCATGATCCGCTTAGCTGTCGCGACGGTTTCTTCCGGCGGCAGCGTGATGGGGTCGGTGATGATGCCGTTTTCCGAACGCTTCACTTTGTCCACTTCGCTCGTCTGCTGGGTGATCGACATGTTCTTATGGATGATGCCGATGCCGCCTTCCTGTGCGAGCGCAATGGCGAGCTCGCTTTCAGTGACCGTATCCATCGGTGAAGAGAGAATCGGAATGTTCAAGCGGATGTTTCGCGTAAGTTGGGTGCGAACGTCCGCCTCGCGCGGAACGATTTCGGAGTAACCCGGTTCGAGAAGGACGTCGTCGAACGTGATGCCTTGATAAACGATCCGCTCGTGCATAGCCGGATTTCCCCCGATTGAACTTCGCGAAAACTAGGTGGAAAGAGATTATAGAGAATGGGAATAGGCCATTCGCACAGTGCGGAACTTGGTCGATTCTTATTTTCTCGAAACCACTTTTGCACCTAAATCTTTTACGCTGTACGCTGTTGGACATCACGTTTGTTGGAGCAGTATGCACGATAAGATCGGTCCGCCGGAAGATCGTAGATCACTTGGTGAGCGCTTGCTTCTTCCCGAAGTATCTGGAAAATGGACGGTTTTCTAGCTGCTTTGCTGCTTCGTCCTTACCGGCATTTTGATTCCGCTGGTGCTGAAATTGCCGCAGGGGGTGGAGTTCGAAATTGTCGTCGGCGTCTGGTGGATCCTTTGGTCGATGATCTTGATCAAGCTGCTCTATCGCGGCGAACAAGTAAGCCATGACCATCAGCGCCCTGGGCGCTGCACCGGGCTAGACCCGGCCCACGCCTCCTCATCAAATAGCAGCGATCTTTTGTCCGGTTGCAATGTGCTGCCCGACATTGAAGGCTGTCTGATTATCTTGGGATTAATTGCTGCGTTGATGCTGGTGTGGGTCTTGATCGAATTCGCCGTGCCGATTGTTTTCTTTCTCTTGTACTTTCTCGTGCGGGGAATGCTGGCTCGCGTCGTCAACGATAAACCGCAATGCCGGGGCCATGCCGGGCTCAGCGCCCTTCGCGGTATGCTATGGGCGACTGTTTATACCCTGCCGCTCGCGGTAGCGATTTGGTCGATTCATGCGATGCAGATGAGGAGAGGATAACGGGGAAAAGCGCGAGATTATGTTAACCGCGACGCGAAGGCTCTGCGCAGCGGAGCGCTTTCGGCGGGCAAGCGCTCCGCTGCGCCCAGCCTTCGCGTCGCGGCTAACTGCACGTGAGCAATTCAAATATCTCCTGCAAAGCCCATCACACGTTGTACGTGCTGCTCGCGGTGTCGCCGCCGCGACCGGTCCAGTTGGTGTGATGGAATTGACCGCGCGCCGTGTCGGTGCGCTCATAGGTGTGAGCGCCGAAGTAATCGCGCTGGGCTTGCAGTAGGTTGGCGGGTAAGCGGGCGGTGCGGTAACCATCGTAAAACGCCAGTGCCGTACTGAATGCAGGCACGGGGATGCCGGCCCGCACGGCTGTTGCAATCGTTTCGCGCCAGCCGTTCTGAGCCCGGTTGATTTCGCCGGTGAAATAGGGATCGAGCAGCAGGTTGGTCAGGTTCGGATTAACGTCGAATGCCGCCTTGATCTTGCCGAGGAACTGGGAACGGATGATGCAGCCGCCGCGCCACATCAGGGCGATGCCGCCGTAGTTCAGCTTCCAACCGTAGTCCTTGGCGGCGGAGCGCATCAACATGTACCCTTGGGCATAGCTGATGATCTTGGACGCGTACAACGCATCGCGAATGGAGTTGGTGAATGCCTTGCGATCCGCGACAGTCAGCTTGGGAGCCGGTCCCGTCAGCACTTTTGAAGCGGCGACCCGCTCCTCTTTCAAGGCAGACACACAGCGGGCATAGACCGCCTCCGCGATGAGCGTAATCGGAATGCCCATCTCCATCGAATCAATGACCGTCCACTTGCCGGTTCCCTTCTGGCCGGCAGCGTCGAGAATGTGATCGACGAGCGGGGAACCGTCTTTTTCTTTGAAGGCGAGAATATCGCGGGTAATCTCGATCAGATAAGAATCGAGGATGCCGGTATTCCACTCGGCAAAGATCTGATGCATTTCGTCGGCGGACATGCCAAGGCCATCGCGCATCAGTTGGTAGGCTTCGCAAATGAGCTGCATGTCGCCATATTCGATGCCGTTGTGGACCATCTTCACATAATGGCCCGCGCCTCCCTCGCCGACCCAATCGCAACAGGGGACGCCTCCTTCGACCTTCGCCGCCACGCTTTGAAAGATATTCTTGACGTGCGGCCAAGCAGCCGGCGAACCGCCGGGCATGATGCTCGGCCCATGTCGGGCGCCTTCTTCGCCACCGGAGACGCCCGTGCCGATGTAGAGCAGCCCCTTCGACTCGACTAATTTCACACGCCGGGCGGTATCCTGATAAAGAGAGTTGCCGCCATCGATGATGATGTCGCCTGGTTCCAAATGCGGCAACAGCTGTTGGATGAAGTCATCCACTGGTTGTCCGGCTTTGACGAGCATCATCACGCGCCGCGGCTTCTTCAGTTTGGAGCACATTTCCGCGATCGAGTGCGCACCGATGACTTTCGAACCCTTGGCCTCCTTCGCGAGAAACTCGTCGACTTTCTCGACTGTCCGGTTATAGGCCACCACAGTGAAGCCGTGATCGTTCATGTTCATGATGAGGTTCTGACCCATGACGGCCAAACCGATCAGCGCAATATCGCCTTGAGGTTGCATGTGCATTGCCGGGGTTAAAGAAACGAAACAGTTCGGTATCGAATGATTCTAGTTCTGCGCGATTGAACTGGCGAGATGAACGAGCATATGCCTTGCTAAACCATAACGCGACGAAGGAACTTCACGCCGGCGGCTAAGTCCGCGATTCGCTGATCGCCGGTTTCGCGATCGACCACAATCCAGCCGCGATACTCAATTGCAGCCAGTGTGCCGCAGAGCCCCATCCATTCGATGTCGCCGGCGCCTAACGGAACTTCTGCAGCACTTTGGCTCACGCTCGTTTTGCGCACATCGCGAGCGTGGACGTGCAGAATCTTGCCCTGCAATGGCAGCAGGTTCTTGATCGGGTCATGGCCGTGCAGCATCAAGTTGGCAGGGTCGTAATTGACGCCGAGGCTGCCGACATCGAACTTATTAAGATAATCGCGCACGCTTTCGCCGGCATCAAAACCAATCTCCAAGGCGAGCGTGCTGCCGATCCGGTCGCCATAAAGGCCGAAGGCGAGCAGGGCATCGCGCAACAACTTGCCGCGCGTTTCTTCCAAGTCGCCAGGGATTTTGGGACATTGCACGATCACGACTCGCGGGCCGAGCTCGAACGCCAGCGCCATCACACGACGAATGTGTTCGATGCGTGCTTCCTGATTTTCAAAGACGTCAATGCCGTGACGCAGCGGACAATTCAGGGCAGTCAGTTCCAGATTATGCGTTTTGAGAAGGTTGCGCAATTCGCGCCGGCCCGTGTCAGTCAGTCGTTCCGGCGAGAGATCGCCGACCGAATCCATCTGTACGCCAGCCACGCCCATCCGAGATGCTTGGACAAGGGCTTGGCGAAGCGGCAATGCCATCGCCGATAGAGAGACGCCGATCTTCATGAGGAAGCCATCTGCGGTAGTGGAAGCCAAAAGAGTATTGTAGCCGCGCGGCAGCTTTGGCGAGCCCTTAGTTTTGGCGAGCCGCGAGCGTGAGCGACCGGAGAATGGCAATAAGATTTAGCTAAACCATTCGGGCAGAGCGCACAGCTTTCACTCCGGTCGCTCACGCTCCCGGCCGGCCAAAATGCCTTTTTGCCAAAGTTAGTCCCGGAAGATGGCAATCAAGCTGATGCCGAGGATAGTAAGAGCAACGCCAGCGAGACGCCCGACGGTTGCTGGCCGAACAGCAGCGCCCAGCATACCGAAATGATCGATGATGGTGGATGTCACCACTTGCCCGGCAATGATGAGCCCTAGACTGACCGCCACGCCCAAGCGCGGCGAGACGATCACAATAGAAGTGAGGTAGAGCGTGCCCATGAAGCCGCCAAGCCAGCACCACCAAGGCGATTCACGAAGGCTTTCCCAAGTCGGCCATTCATAGCGGGCAACGGCACACCACAGCAGAGCAACGACTAACCCGATGGCGAGCGAAATTACAGCCGCCTGCATCGGGCTGCCGGCATACTGCCGCAGCTTCGAATTCATCACCAGTTGCAGTGAGACGCCGGCGCCGGCAGTAACCACCAGCAAAATATATGCGCTGTTGTTCAAGGCGTGGGCTCCATCTGCGGCGGTGGAGCGCTTCGATCGCGGAACGGCGCCGGCGCTAACGGTGGAGGCGGCATACGGGCCGGGGGCGACCGACCGGAGGAGTTCGTCGGCGGTGGCAAGTTTCTTGCTTGATCGCGAATCTCTTCCGCCTGATAGCGTAGTTCTTCAAGGTTCGCGCACTGAAGTGGCGCCATGTCAAAGTGCAGCCGTCGAACATCCGAAATCTTACCGGGGTAGATATTCTCCGCCACAAAATCGATCGGCGGATAATAGTACCATTTCGCGACAACCTTTTCGTCGATGTTGCGCGTCTCGTAACCATCCAGTTCCAGAGTGATCAAATATTTGCCGCTATACGTGAAGGGCATATCGACCGGCGTCGAGCCTATCGGCCGATTGTTGACGTAGACTTTTGCACCCGGTGGAGTTGTTTCAATCACAAAACGTCGTTCCACGCAGCCGGACAAAAGGGCTAAAACCCCGGCAGCGATCAGCGAATGAAATGAGCGGATTGTCATGTGCCCCTCGACGATACGAAACGTAGCGGAAGTCGTTAGACTTCCGCAGGCCAACCTGGAAGTCTGACGACTTCCGCTACCCCGCAAGTCTGACGACTTCCGCTACCAGCCTTAGCTAATTAAAGAACCCAAGCCAGAAGCTGAAGAGCTGCTTATGATCGCCGGGGCCTTGGTTGATTGGGAAGCCGAAGTCAAAGCGCCAACGGGACCGGACCCAGCAACTGCGGCACGGCGATGCGAACGCCCACACCTGCCGACACGCGGTAATCTTTGATTTCAACTGAACGCTCCACCGTGCCGCTGTCGATGAAGGCTACGAAGTAGAGGTTGTCGTTTGCCATCACCGGGATCTGGTATTCGAGGCTGTTCATCCAGGCGAACGTGCCGCCGACGTTGAAGCCATCGATGTAGGGGCCCACACCGCGGAACGAGAAGCCGCGAAGACTGCGGAAACCGCCGGCATAGAAGCGATCGTAAACCGGCGTATCGGCGCCTGCATAGGAGAACTGCGAACGAGCGGCGACCACGTGCTTGCCGCTGCCGTCTTTACGTTGATAGATCGTGAAGAACTTTGTTCCTTCAGCAGTAACCAGCGGATAGGTGTATGAGCCCACGACCTCTTCCGCACCGAAGTCGAGGATGCTCCCCTTGGTAGGCCGAAGGTAGTTGTCGCGTTCATCGCGTGTAAAGCCGAGGCGGGTGCCGACCGCAAAATGATGTCCGGCATAGTCCGTGATTTCCGGCGGCTCATAGGGCTGAGTGTTCGTGATGTTGATCGACTCAATGCGCGACGTAACATTGGCCGTCCAGATGTTGTCGAGGCGTCGGCCGAGCGTGAAGCGGGCGCCGAGCCGCTCTTCGTTGTACTCCGCATAGGAGCGCTGGAAGAAGTAACCGCTCGTCGCCAGACTGTAGCGGCTGTCGAACAAATAGGGCTCGCGCAACGACACCGTATAACGTTGAAACTGCGTGCCGGGCACCGCTTCAATGCGGAACTCCTGACCGCCGCCGCGGAAGGCTCGGCCTTCCCAAACGTCGTCCCAACTGTGCGGCAAGCGGAAAAGGTCGAAGTTTCTTTCATTCACAACGATGTTTCCAGTCAAGCCAGCATCGGAGGTTACGCCGGCGCCAATCATGAAGCTGCCGGTCGGCTTTTCCTTAACGCTCACCAACAAATTCTTGAAAGGCTCGTCGACTTCCGGATGTTCGATTTCGACCGTCGGCTTGATGCCCTGCTGCTGATCTTCTTCAAAGATGCCCAGCTTTGACAGCGCTTGCTCGGCGGCGATCATATCGGGAAACGATAGGATTTGCCCAGGATAAAGCCCCAGCTGTCGGCGAATAACATTGTCGCGCGTAATCGTGTTGCCGATGATCTTGATTTCGCCGGTGCGGACGGGCTCTCGCTCTTCCAACTGATAGTTGACGTTCACGAGCCCATCGCCGACCTGATGCACCGTCTCGCGAATAGTCACGGATCGGCCTTGGTAACCCATGTAATCGCGGATGCGTTTCAGGTCGGCCGTGATGGTGAACTTGTCGTAGTTGTCTTTCTCACGAAGGTCGGTGTAGCTAAGCAACTTCTGTTCGGAATAGGTTCGCCCGCCATCGATCTGAACCTTGGCGACGGTATAGCGCTTCCCCTCTTCGACATGCAGAATCACTTGCACCGAGCGAAAATTTTCCGACCAGACGAGTTCGCGCTGCACGCGCACATCGAGATAGCCGAGATTGTGGTAGTATTCGGCCAGCTTGATGATGTCGAGTTCGAGCTGCATCGGATTGAAGTCGCCGCCCAGGATAGTCCCCAGGTAAGCCCGTTTGCTGCTGACCTGTGTTTTCAGACGGGCAGCGCTGATTTCGCTCTCATGCGGCCCAAAGAATTTGATGTCGATGCTGCTTACTTTGGCACAAGGGCCTTCGGCAATGTCGAACAGCACCCGGCTGTCTTCCAGCTTGTTTCCTTCGATCAGATTTATGGTGACCCAATATCGGCCCATCTCTTGATACTTGCGTAACAGCGCCTGTCGTGCGCCTTGGTTAAAGGCAGGGCTCATCGAATTGCCCTTCTTCAACCCCGTCAGTTTCTCCAATTCGGTTGGGCTCAGATGCTCGGCGCCCCGATAGATAATGTCTTTGATCGTGCTCGGCAACTCCGCGACGTTCACCACGACGATCAACCGGCCATCTTTTTCTTCAACACCCAGTTGCACTCCATTGGGCGGGAACCATCCCGCTGCCAGCAAGCCGCCAACGTCTTCCTGAGCAGTGATTTCGCTGAAGCGTCGGCCTGGCTTCGTCAGCATGCGCGATAAAATTTCTTTCGTCGTCCGAATGCGATTCCCCTGCACGATCACATCGGCGACTTCCTTGCCCGCCGGCGGCTCGGCAGCGCTGGCGCACGAGGCGGCCAAGAGTACGGCCATCAGCGCCGGCAGCCAGCCCTTCGTCCCGTGCGGCATCCCAATCATTGCATTCCCCCCGGAAGCGTCGTGCGATTGCGGTTGTCTCTCCTCGGCGGCCAGCACCGAGTTCGACCGCGCAGTCACAGCGGTTTTCGAACGGGGGAAATAGGTTGACCGCCGGAATTTGTCAAGTCGAATGCTTAAATACCCGGTCTTCAGGGTGCGCCAACGGATTTTGGCAGATGCTTGAATTGAGCACGGCCTCGTCTTACCCACCCCCTGGCTTTGCAGGCGCAAAGCCGGGGGGAGGGTGTAAAGGGCGAGATGTCAGTTTGCCAGAATCGGTTGGCGCACCCGGTCTTCATTCCGCAATCCCGATTCCGCATTCCGCATTTTTACCGAGCGTTTTTCCGCGATTTCCTCGGGTTTCACCTTCGGGAAATACTTCCCGAATATTAACCGATAGCCTTGATCCCGCCTTCGAACGTCTGCATCGACGCTCCACGTCGTCTACTTCGCCGGTGAAAGTTAGGCAGCTCGGTGAACGTCTTAATCGACGCAGAGCGTCGATTAAGACGTTCGACGCAGAGCGTCAAACGAGGTTTGCGGGTCGGAGCCGCTCCCTGATCGTCGCTCTGTCCTGCAAATTCATTGTGCGTTTCCCCAGGATTTTCTCGCAAAGTCCCTTCAGGAAATATTTCCTGAAGGGACTCTGCCGCGTCCGGCGAGAAAGCCGCCCTTTCAATGGTCAATTATCAATTTGCAATGTGTCTTAAACCATTGCAAACTGCGAACTGAAAACTAAAGATCCATAAGCCCATTTAAACTGCCGGCGCCGTCATTACCCGGCAGCATTTATCTCATTTGCGCACCTTCCCCGACGGTATGCCTTGCCACGCACCAGCGTGAACTGAAAAATTCGACATACTAGCTTAGGCGCGCTGTTTTGAGAAATCTCTTTTTATCTTTGCGGGCGAGGGTGTGAAATGTGAAATCCCGATCCGCTAGAATCAGTCGACGCTTTCGCAACGATCATTTCCGCGAACGATGAGAAGCCATGATCCAAACGACAAACGGCAAACCCGGGCCGCTATTTTTCTTTTGGAGCGGGCGACAGCGGCGCCTGCTTGGTCGCGGATAGATAGCCGATCAGGTCGCGGATTTCGGTCTTGGACAACAGGTCAAGCTGCCCCTCCGGCATGATTGAAATTTCGGATTCACTTACGGATTCCACGTCCTCGGCGGGCAAAACAATTCGTTCCGTCGCTGTCTGCACGATAAGGCGGGCCGGCGAACGTTCAACTACAATTCCGGTGAACTTGCGGCCGTTGGTCGTCTCGACCGCCGAGACGCGATAGTCGCGGGCGACTTCCGCGCTCGGGTCGATGAGGTTTAACAGCAGATAATCGAGGTTCGAACGATTCGAGCCGGTGAGATCGGGGCCGATCGTCTGTCCTTCCCCGTAAAGTTTGTGGCATTGCTGACACGTTTTGCTGAAGAGCCGGCGGCCGTTGCCAAGATCCGCCCGACTTAGGTAACTGGCAGTCAGCATCGATTTATAGCGTGTTATTTGCTCCTTTTTTTGTGGTGCGGTCTGGCGCACGTCGCCCCATACGAGCCGGAGCTTTTCCGTTACCAGCTTGTCGTTCAGTTCGTTCATTTGGCGCGCGCTATACGCCGAGACATCCGTGCGGAGAACGGTCTTAGTCGCTACGGCATCGAGCAACTCCGACGCATATTCCTTTCGCGAGGCGAGGGTAGCGATCGCATCCTGTTTCTCGTCCGCGGTCAAATTTGGATAGACGGCTAGAATGCGTTGGGGAGTTGCCTCGTGTCGGTAAGATGCCAGCCCTCTCAAGGCAATTTGCCGAACGGACTTGTCGGCTAATAGTTCATGCAACACCGGGGCGAAGTCGTGAACTTGCTTGTCAATCAAAGCCTGCAGCGCTTTTCGACGATCCGAGTCGAGGGCCTTCGGCGATACAGCTGTTTCCTTCAAGTTGGCTAGGGCTTGCGGATCGTCAAAGATCAGCGCGATCATCGTTGCATGTTCACTTATGTCCGGGTGGGCGCTTTCGGCTCAATTTGGCATAGGTTGCCTGCCAACCATCCGGCATCTTCATGCTCTTGCGCCGCGCAGCCCTTCGCGCATTCCTGTTAACAAATCAAGCTGCACCGTTTCTTCGGCGTTTGCCAGCGCCGAAATCAAAGCTTGGAGGTCGCCTTTTTCGCCGTGCGCGAGTGCATCATCGACAGCTCGACGAGCGATGTATTGCCGCACCAAGGGGACCTGCGCCCCCACCGCAAGTTGCAAGGCCCGCTTGGCGTCAGCCGCTACGAGCGGTTCGACGCCATACCAATACATCAACGGCAGATTGGCATCGGCACGATCCGTAGAGTGATTGAGCAGCCCCTCCGCAATGCGCCAACGTTCACGTAACGAGATGCGTTGCAGGGCAGAGGCCAAGTACAATCGAACCACCGCCGAAGGATCGTTCTTCGCCATTTCCGAAAATTGGTCTAAGACCGCAGCAGCCGGCTTGCCCTCTTCGCATAAAAATTGGATGGCCCACGCGCGAATGTGTTCACTGCGATCGCTCAGCAGCGCAGGCAAGCGGCCCGAGTCAATGCCGCCGCAGACGAACAGTGCCCATAAGGCGCGCAGGCGTTGCGGGGCTTCCAGCTCCGTCGAGGCCAGCATCTTGCGCAAGGTTGAATAGGTAGGCTCTGCTTTCCAGTCGGCTTGTGTCGACCGCTCTTGTAACAAACGACGGGCGTGGCTGACGTGCCAATCGTTGCGATGCAGTTGCAACTTGACGAGTTCTTCGTCGCTCATCTTGCTCAAATCAACACCGGCTTTCTTCGGTTCGCCGAAACTGATTTTGAAGATGCGGCCATTGTCGACGTGCGGCTTGTAAGTATGACATTCGCCCGTGTCGGACCAGTCGGACACAAAGATGCTGCCATCCGGCCCGCTGCGCAGGGTGACCCCCATAAACCAGGGATCGGCCGAGAGCATAAAGTCTTTGCCATGGCTGGCGCTGTACCCGGAACCGTTTCGGTTGAGGATGTCGTTATTGATTCGTCGTCCATGAATGTTGCACATGAAGACGCTGTTGCGATAAGTCGCCGGAAAACTATCGCCGAGATAGACCAGCGTGCCGCAATGGGCGTGACCGCCCCCCATCGCCAGCGTCTCAGGCGTTTCGCCGCGAATCTCAGCCGGTTTGTTGCCGGGGTAGTGCAGGTGATCCGCGCAAGTTGGCAGGCGATCGTAGGCGTAAAGGCTGGACGAGCGATTGCGCCACGGTTCATAATGGCCGCCCTGCACCATTTGGAAGAGGTGGGGATTGACGCAGTTGGAAACGAAGCATTGGCCGAAGTCGTCGAACGAAACGCCCCACGGGTTCGTGGTGCCGTCGGCGAAATTCTCAAAGGTACGCCGCGTGGGATGGATGCGAAACACGCCCCCATCGAAATGGATGCGCTCCTTGTCAGGGGCGCCGGGTCGGCCGACGTCTGACGGGCTGGTTCGGCCATGCCCGCCATATAGCCACCCATCCGGTCCCCACGTAAAACCGTTGACGAGATTGTGGCGGCTCTCCTTATAACCGAAGCCATCGAAAATGACTTCGGGTTTGCCGCTCGGTTTATTGTCGCCGTCTCTCATCGGAATGAAGTAGAGTTTCGGCGGTGAGATTACCCACACGCCGCCAAAACCCACTTCGATGCCCGTGATGTAATTGAAACCTTCATAGAAGAGAGTGCGTTTGTCGGCGTGGCCGTTACCCAACGTGTCTTCGAGAATGACAATGCGATCTTTGCCCGTCGCTTGCCACTTGCCATAATTGAGAGCCTCCGCCACGAACAGACGCCCCCGGTCGTCGATGCAATAGGAGATCGGCTGCACAACATCCGGCTCGGCAGCAAAAACGGTGCTGCGGAAACCTTCCGGCAGGATCATGCTTTTTGCCGCCTTCTCGGCCGGCAATGGCGCCGGAGTCGTGTCGGTGGCTATCGCAATGATCGGTGTGGCCAGCGTGGAAAGCAGCATCCATCGTTTCATTTTTTCAACCCTGCAGTAGTCGCGGTGCGCATGGCTGTTGCCGCGTTGAAAGTGCCCACGGGCCGAGCCTCATTCCGAACAATAATGCCGCGACGTCAGTGGCGACCCGCTGTGCGTAATCGCGGTTGTGCTCAAACGTATCCTTGCTTCCTATTGTCAGGACGGGAAGGCGGCCCACTTGCGAGGAGTCCGCGAGCGTGGCATAGAGCGAGTCGGGGCCATCAGGGTTTCGATTTTCTGTAAACAGTGTCCAGCGTTCTTGTTGACAATGTCTCCAGAGGGTGCGGTCATCAAGACACGAGGCGAGTTCGAGATCGTGGAACGTCACGAACTCCAGAGCGATCATCATTTCGAAATCGACTTTGTCCAATCGGTCCATGCCAGATTGTGGTAGGACAGCCGAAAAGTCATAAGCGGTTAACGGCTAACCGGCCAAGGGCTTATCCCAGTTATCGAGTTGTTGTTGCAGTTCATTGAACGAGAGGGCGAGGGGTAGCTCATCTTTGGTCGCAGGTTTGTCGAGTTGTTCGCGAACGCGTTCGACTTCGTTTTCGAACTTGCGCAGCCAATGAGGTACGTCTAACCCGACACCGGTCGGGTTTTCCACAAATGGCTTCAGATCCTCTTCGAGCCGTTGAAAGGCGTTGTTTTCGCTGCCCAGTCCATCGCGTGCTTCGCGGGCGGCTGGTTCGATCAGCGAGATCAAGCGGTCGAGGAGCAACGGTTGAACGAAACGCTCTTCGATCCGATCGCGAATGGTGCGGAGTTTCAATGCATAGTGATCCTCTTTGTGGCTTAGCTCGGCGAGTAGTTCTTCCCCGCGCGGGCGAAGATTTTCGCCGATGTTCTCGCGCCAGCGCTCGGCAATAGTGTGATGCCCTTTTCGGCAAAGGATCTCGTGAGCCAAGGCGAGCGGCCGCATCCGCCAGGCAACGCGATCGTACTGAACCTTCAACCGGAGAAAATCGATCAGCACTGCCAGGTTGTCTCCATAGTCCGATTGCGTGGTGGTCGTGTTGTAGTCGCGATATTCCTCATAGTGTTCTTCGATGGTATGGAGAACCATTTCGATCCAGCGCTCGACCTGAGCGCGATCGAGCGATTCGTTTTCGAGGTCGTCGATCAAACGCTGCGGGGGTTCTTCGGAGCTGTCGAGTTCACTCAACCCGTCGAGCCATTGGCCTACCCCGCGATGAAGGATGCCGCGAAGGTTGCCGAGGATCATGAAGTGTGATGTAAAGAGCGGCCGGCCGTAGTTTTTGATGAAATCGCGAAGTTCGCGCCATTCATCTTCGCTGGTAAGCGACTCGAGAGTCGAAAGCCGCAACATCTGGCTATGACTGGACCACAGATCGAGGAATGATTTGGCGATTTCGCGCAGAATATTGGTGAAAGCGAGCGTGCCGACGGCGCGCTCGGCATCCCATTGCACGGCGGCATCGAGAAGCACTTCCACGATTTTGCGCAGTCCGGTGCGGAAGAGGCGATCGAAGTCGGACTTGCGCGGTCCCTCGACCGGCCCATTCAGTTCCATCGATTTCGCCATGCGCAGCAGATGATAGGTTTCGCGCAGCAGGCCAAGTTTGGGCAAACGATTGAAGAGCGATTCGAGAAACGCCATGGCCGTGCGCGCCCGCAGCGTGTCGCGCGGGGAGCCCCCCTCCGCCAGCGGAACGAATAAAAGTGGCTCGGACGAAAGCTCGCGCAACAGCCTCGGAAGAATGCGCCGCACCGCTTTGGGGTCGCGTGAAGCGAGCGCCCGTTCGGTGGCAATCGCGAACGGTTCCCAATTCAGTACGAAGGAACTTTCGGCCTCGGCTTCTTCACCGGCCGCAGCGGCAAGCATCCAGACGGCTTGGCTGACTTCGATGCGGGTCGTGAGCGCGATCTCGGCCAAATGATCGCGAATTTCGCGACGATGGTTGTACTCGATCACATCTTCGGTCGAGCCGACCGGGGCGGGGATATCGATTTCAAGCACTGCGTCCATGAAGGAGAGCAGGTCGCCTTCCCAGCGGCGAGCCGTCTGCAATGTTGCCGTCCAATTTTCAGAGTCGAATTCGATGCCGCGGGCCGTCTCGGCAATCTTGCACAAAAGCGGGCAGCAGCGGCAAGGAAATTCAAATGGTTTTCCATTCGCTCGCCGGTTTCTTCCAACAGAAAATCGCTCGGCCCATCGCCGCCGGCCAGCGAGCCTTCCTGCCCATCGTTGGCGCTATCTCGGAAGGACATTCCTTCGTACGCGGATTCAAATTCGGTCTCGCGTTCGCCGTCGTCGTCCTCCACCCCTTCGCCATTCAATTGAGGAACGTTCCACAGGTCGCTGGCGTTGACTTCCAACATTTCGAGAAATCGGCCGAGCAAGACGGCGCGGTGGTCGGTTTCAACGTGTGCAATCACTCCATCGATCCAGCGCTCCGCCAACTCGGCAAAGGAGGCGTTGCCCTCTTCGAGCGCGATCATCTCCGCTTCACTGAGCCATGCCATGAGCAAGGAGAGAGCGGCATTCCAATCTTTTTCGCGCAGCAGCGCTTCGAGGACTTGCGCATAGGCTGCTGTCGAAGAAATCCCAGAGCTCTGCCCGCGCCAGAACTGGATCTCGGAGCCGGATGGCTCCAGCTTCCACTCGCGCCAACGGACGAGCGTATCGGCCACATGCTGCGCGGCTTCAGCTCGCTCGCCGCCGCCTAGGCGGGGGACATCGCTCACCGTATAGGTAGCGAAGCGATCCCACCAGGTGGCGAGGCGGTCGACACCTTCGCTCAGTTTTTGTTGCAAGTTGGCATCGCCGGCAAAGGCGGCGCCCGCCAACAGCCGGGAATAAAGATCAAACTGCAACGTTACGGCGTCAATCAGTTCTTCGTTGCGCGAGTCGTGAACGCTGTCTTCTTTTGAATGAAACAGCGGGAACAATCCTTGAAAGCCCAGAATGTTCCAAGGATCGGCTAAAGCGCCGCAATCGATGCCGCGTTCAATCTGTCGTTCAATCTCGGGCAACAATTGCGTGGCCTTGCGCAGCTGGCCGGCATGGATGCTTAACTCGGCGGTCATCTGCTGAACCCGGATTTCGCCGAGAAAACGTAACGAGGCGGTGGGAATCTGTCGAGCCCGCTCACGACTCGCTTCGGGGAAACCTAGCTCGGCGAACAGCATGGCCAGCCGGCGTTCCTGAAGCTGCACCGCACGCTGCCGCGCCAGGGTATGATTCAGGTGCTGGCGGATACCGCCAAAGGGCTGCCGTACGCGCTTGGCTTCGGCGCGCAGCCGTTCGCCCAAGGGGCCCGAAATCTTTTCGATCCACCATTGATAAAACTCGTCGCGATAATGAGCAATGCGCGGCACTAAATTGGCGAGCTTCACCGTCGAGTCGAGTGCGTTCGGCCCTTCGCCCGACATTCCAGCCGCCATTAGCACGGTACCCGCCAAGACTGTAGCCGCTTCCATCCCCTGATCGGCAGCGCTCGACGACTGCCCGCGATTGAGACTCTCTAATAGGGCATCGAGGACTGCCTGTCGAATGACGAAACGGCGATAGTTTCCCTGGCGATCAATCAGGTGCGGATCCCACTCGCCGAAGAGATAATTCGGTCGACGATTCGCGGGGTGGCCGTGGTCGTACGCGCGTGGGTCCATGGCCAATTCATCGAGCTTGTTCGGGTCAAAGCCCGCTTGAAGCAAAATCGCCGGGTCGGTTTGCTCCAGCACTTCAATCGACTTCTGGACGATGGCCTGATAGGGTCCAAAGCAAGCGCCAACGCCCCGTATGTACAATGGCACCGGCCGGAACTTTTCGTGAGGAGAAAACTCGGTCTGCGCTCGTGTTTCCAGCAGGGCGATCGGGCGGTAGCCAACAAAGTCATTCAGCTTCGCAATGGCGCCGGCGACGATGCGTTCGTCGTCGTCTTCCAACGGGCCGCCTTGGGAGAGCACGGCTTCGCAAACGCGTGCCAGAAAAAACGGATTGAACAAGACAGTATCGGGCTGATGCGCCAAAAGATCTACGTGATATTCGCGATAGGCTTCCAGAACATGACCGAAAGCCAGGCGTAAGACAGCGCGGGCTTGCTTGAGGTCTTTGAAGGCGGATTGGCCGCTCTTCTCCAGGATATCGCACTGGCGGAACAGCCAAGCCCGTAACTCGTGCGTAGGATCCACGTGACCGCGTTGCGCGAGCAAGGTGTAGGCCTCGTTCAGCGCGCTGGAACTTGGCGTCCGGCCTACCGTCAGAAAAATTGAGATAGCCTAGCAGACTGGCAGGGGGCACCAAGCCGGCTAGTTCGACAGCGGAAGCTTCCATCCGTTAAAAACCTCAACAGCACCTCTCGAAGGGAACACTGCATCCTAGCACGGCGTCGGCGCCAATCCCAAGATGTTATCTTATCGAATCGCGTCGCCCGTTGAGTAAGCCGATCGCTCTTGGCCAAAAGCAGGCGATGCGGTATAGACCGCCGAAACTGCGACGGGCCGCCTGCGTCGCCACGGACATCGGGGCACGGCGTTCATGAGCGAAAACCGCTGGTTCGATCGGGGTTGGCTCCTCTTTTGGGGCCTCGTTTCTTCCGTTTGGTGCCTGACGGCGGCCGAACGGTTAAGCGCCACCTTTGACGAGCCCTTTTATCTACGCAATGGTCTACACGCCTGGCGTACCGGCAGCTGCAATCTTTTGATGCATGCCGGGACGATGCCCCTGCCGACGAACGTCGAGTTATTGCCCGTCTATGTTTGGGAAGAACTACGCGGTCAACCTTTTAACGTTGAAACCGAATTCGAAACCGTTTTACAGACCGCAAGAGCCGCCAATCTCTTTTTCTGGTGGCTGCTCCTATACTTCACTTGGCGTTTAGGCCGACGCTTTGGCGGCCGCTGGGCAGGCTTGCTTGCAGTTCCGTTTGTGGCATGCGACCCGAACTTCCTCGCCCATGCCTCGCTGGCCACCACGGATATCGCCATCGCTGCGTGCTTGGGAATGTTTGTCGAATTTTACCTGAACGGGCGCGATCGGGAGTGGCGCTATCGGGTTGGCGTGCCCGCGCTCTGTTTCGGCCTAGCGCTTCTCGCGAAAGCCTCGGCTTTAGCTTTCAGCAGCATCGCTATGCTTGCCTTTGAACTCAACCGTTCGTGGAATCGACGCTGGTGGGAGGGCAAGAAAGGGCTGATACATCTAGCGAAGCTGTTCTGGCTCGACATGCGTCCTTTCCGCCGTGATTGGCGCAAATCCTGGGCCTGGGAATTGCCATGACCTTCCTCTGGTGCGGCAGCGATTGGCGAACCGACCCGAACTTTGTTGCTGCGGCGAAGGGGCTGCCGCCGGGCACGCTGCACGATGTATCCCTCTGGATTGCGGAACATCTGCCCATCTTCCCGAACGCCGGCGAAGGGCTCTGGTATCAAATTCAACATAACTTTCGCGGACACGGCTCGTACGTCTTAGGCCATTGGCATGCCCGGGCTGTCTGGTATTACTTCCCGTTGGCCCTGACCATGAAGTTGACGTTGCCCGTTCTGCTTTTGTTAGGGGCGACGCTGATTGTCAAGCCGCGCGCTTATTGGCATCCTCTAGGCTTGCTAGTTTTGATGCTCTTGCTTTTCACCATTAACTGCAGAGTTCAAATCGGCATACGGCTGGTGCTGCCGGTGCTTACTCTGCTGTTGGTTGCCTTGGCTGTGGCGCTTGCAAAAGCGTGGCCACGGCGACTATCGCCCCCGTCGGCCGCCGTCGGCATCGTTGCCGTCTGCGCTGCGATGCTGGTTCCTATGGCTGCGGTCTGGCCGCACGGACTATGCTATTTTAATCCCTTATGGGGCGGCTCGGAAACGGGGTATCAGTATCTAAGCGACTCGAATTATGATTGGGGTCAGGGCGTCCAGGATTTGGATGAATGGCGCGAACATCAGGGACATCCACCGCTGAAAGTCTGGTATTATGGCGCCGACCCGCGCCTGCTTCGACGCGCTGGACATTGCGCCGCTGCATGTCGCTGCGGTCAAGACGGAAGAGGATTTGCAGGCGCTGCTGCAAGGGAGCTATTTAGCGGTCGGCGTCACTTTGCTCTACTCAAACCCAGCTTTGACACCCGCCGCTGAGAGAGTCGTGCTTCTTCTCAAAGAGAAAAAGCCTGTTGCCCGGACGATGACTTTTTTCATTTACGATTTCACTCAGCCGACTGCGTTAGCTGCGAAACCCTGATGCTCACTGATCCCTTTTCGAATGCGCTGATCATTACCGGTCCGACTGCGTCCGGGAAGTCCGCACTGGCGCTCGAATTCGCGGAGCGATCCAATGCCGAGATCATCGCGATGGATTCGATGACGCTCTATCGCGGCATGGACATCGGCACAGCCAAACCATCTCGGGAAGACCAGGCGCAGGTGCGCCATCACCTGATTGACCTTCTCGATCCTTGGGAAAGCGGCAACGTCGCCTGGTGGCTGGCCGAAGCTCGGCGTTGTTGTCGCGAAATCGAAGGGCGCGGGAAAAGAGCACTGTTTGTCGGCGGCACCCCTTTTTATTTGAAGGCGATTCTTCATGGGCTGTTCGATGCCCCGGCCACTGACCCGGCTTTGCGTCGGGCGCTTGAATTAGAAGCCGAAGCCACGGGCGCCGCTGCCCTTCATGCTCGTTTATCGGCGGTCGATCCCGTCTCCGCAGCGCGTCTTCACCCGAATGATGTACGGCGTGTGGTGCGCGCTCTCGAAGTTTGGCACAGCACCGGGAAACCGCTTAGCGAATGGCAAAGCCAAGGCTGGTGGACATCTGAGGCGAGTGGCGAGCCGGGAGCGTCAGCGACTGGAGAAAAATCGCCGCGGATCGAAGAGCGTTGTCTCATCGTTGATCTACCTCGCGAGGAACTTTACGCCCGCATCGACGCCCGGGTGCAGGCGATGTTCGATAATGGCTGGGTGAATGAAGTTCGCCGTTTACGATCACTGCCTCGACCGCTCAGCCCGGAAGCGTCGAAAGCCCTCGGATATCGGGAAATCGCCGCGTTTCTGGATGGCGCGGGCTCCTTGGCGGAGACTATCGCCCTGATTCAAATGCGCAGCCGACAGTTTGCTAAGCGGCAGTTGACGTGGTTTCGGCTGACGCCCGGCCGGAAGTTGGAGAAAGGAAAATTGACAATCGGCCTCTGGCTTCGGAAAATGTCGTAGATTGTTGGAAGCGTTTTGGCTGCCCTCTCTGGGGAATGCGATGAAGAAAGTGACATTCCAGTGCCTCGAAGGCGTCGACAAGGGGCGCGTCTTCCGCGACCTGCCGATTCCGGTAACCATCGGCCGCGAAGAAGGCAACCAGCTCCGCTTGAACGACGAGCGCATAAGCCGATTTCATGCGAAGGTGCAGCAAGAAGATGGCGATGTCATCATTACCGATCTCGAGAGCACGAACGGCACTCGCGTTAATGGCTCGCCCATCCAGATTCGCCGACTTCGACCGGGCGACCAAGTAGGGATTGGCCGTTCCATGCTGCTGTATGGCACGCTCGAAGAGATTTCCGACCGCCGAGCAAGCGAGAAGCCGGCTCGCGCCAATGCTTCGGATGGGCCAACGGTGGCCGGCACGGTGCCAGGCGATGATCTCGACTTCGATGTCGGCGACCCGGGTTTCGGCAGCACGCGTTCCGAGAGTTATTGGGGCGCCAGTGATGCTGACCGGCCGCCGCTGCCGCAAAAACTCACGGCATCGCAGGCGGCGCGTTTAGCCGAGGTTTTCGACTACCTTCATCGCGGCATAACCATCGCTGTAGACAACATCGACGCCAACGAAGACGGCACCGTCGTCCGCCTCTCCTTCAACGAATGGCAGACGATTCAGACCGTCCAACTCTTTCTGGCTCGCTACATGCGAGCGGTCGCCGAGCCGGACGACCATAAGGAATGAACGGACTCGGTCACTTATCTATTGAAACTATCGTAAGTGAATCAAATTTTACATAACGCGCCAAGCCAACAAAATCCATTTAGCCACGGATGAAACACAGAAAAAACACGGATAAAAACCGAAACGTTTGATAAGGCGATTTGGCGGGCACGCAATAAGACGTTTGATTTATCCGTGTTTCGTCCGTGTTTCATCCGTGGCTAATGAACTTCCAATTTTCAGCGTTGGCTCCGATACCATTCGAGCGTTTGCCGCAGGCCTTCTTCGAAATTCACTACCGGCTCATAGCCGAGCTCGGCACGCGTGCGCGAAATATCGGCTAGCGAAAAGCGCGGATCGCCCTGGCGCGGTGTGCCGAACAGTGGCGCAGGTCTTTGCCGAGAATATGGTTCAGCGCGTTGATGAGGTCCAAAAGGGTGACATTGCGACCGGTGCCGACGTTGAACACTTTTCCCGAAACATTGGGCGCTTCCGATGCTTTCAACATCGCCTGTACCGCGTTGGCCACGTAAGTGAAGTCGCGGCAGTGACCGCCGTCGCCGTTGACTGTCGGTTGCTTGCCCTGGCTCATCAGCGCCGTGAAGATGGCGATGACGCCTGAGTAAGGGCTATCCGCGCGTTGGCGGGGCCCGAAGATATTGAAGAAACGCAACCGCACGGTTTCGATGCCGTACGAAGAAGCGAAAGCCTGCATGTAATACTCGCCCGCCAGCTTCGCTGCTGCATAAGGCGACAAGGCGTTGAGCGGTTGATCTTCCTTCTGCCCGGTTTCATTGGAGGCGCCGCCGTAGGCGCTGGAACTGGCGGCGAACACGACGCGTTCGACGCCGGCTTTTCGCGCTTCATCAAGTACCAATAGCGTGCCTGTCGCGCAAGCCGCATGAGACAACGGCGGGTTTTCAATACTCCGCGCGACCGATGCGAGGGCGCCCAGATGAAAGATGACCTGACAACCTTGCACGGCGTTGGCTACCGTGGCCGCATCGGTTATTGATCCCTCCACCAGCTCAATACGCGAACAGTGGTGACTGATGTTGCCACGCAAGCCAGTACTAAAATCATCCAATACTCGAACCCGGCTTCCTCGTTCAACCAGCGCGTCGACGAGATGGGAACCAATGAATCCCGCGCCGCCCGTGACGAGACACAACTTGTCCATGAGAGAGTCCGTTCTAAGTGATCAATGGCGATGATAAGGCGGAAAACGGCTTATTATAAACATCGGCATGACGAAAGCAGCGCCGCTTTTGGGTTCGCAAGCCGAAACACACGACAATTCCATACCGACCAGCCATCCCGTCCAACTTGTGAAATTTTTCACAATCTCTCTTGAAAGCGCTTTGTCGTTTCTCAAAATAAGGGAAAGAGACGGAACAGCATGGAAGGTGAAAAGCGACCGCCGCTTCCTCAATGGGGGATGGCGGCCAGTGCCGGATCGACGTTAGTTGGCTGCGTCATTGGCGGCATATTTCTCGATATGGAATTCGGCTGGTCGCCTTGGGCGACGCTGGCTGGAATCGGCCTTGGCCTTATTAGCTGTATCAGCATCTTGATGCTGGCGGCCAAACGGAGCTAGGGGCTTCTGACTGGCGAATTGAAAATGAAACGCTTAGGCCTTATGACGCTGATCGTGCTTGTCGTTTGGCTGGCTTCAGCTGTCCCGGCGGCACTCTTTGTTGATGGCGCTCCGATTTTGGTTACGTTGATAGCGGCATTGGTCTGTCTCGCTCCATCAGGTTTGACGTTAGTGTTGCTGGATTGGGTGCATAAACGGAGTGCCGAGGAACGTATTGTTGCAACGTTGGCCGCGCCATTTATCCGGATGATTGTTGCTGGGGGCGGTGGCATTGCTCTCTATTATTTGTCGCCTTTGATTAATGCACATGGCTTGTCGTTCATCAGTTGGATTGTGGTCTTCTACCTGGTGACCCTAGCCGTTGAGACTCGACTGCTCTACATCGATACAACCTATTCGGCGCCGGCCGAACTCTCGAACCGATAATTGAGCTGATACGCATGGCTTCTGAATCCGGATTCAACCCGATCTTGCATGTGGTGGACGCATGGGAGATCGAGCTATTCGAAACGGCTCATGTCGGCTTCCATCTTCCGTTCGGAACTACGAAATTCCAGCTGTTGATCCTGTTGTCCGGCCTCATCGTCGCCATCGCTTTCATCTGGCTAGCGAGGCGAATCAAGTCCGGCGAGCCGCCACGCGGCAAGCTGTGGAATTTTTTGGAAATGATTTTGCTGTTCATTCGCGATGAAGTCGTTCGGCCATCCATCGGCGAACACGACTACAAGCGTTTTCTGCCTTATTTATGGACGCTTTTCTTCTTCATCCTGGTGATGAACCTGCTCGGCATGATTCCGTTTCTCGGCTCGGCATCCGCCAGCTTGGCGGTCACGATCGTGCTGGCGGGCATTAGCTTCATCGTGATTCATTACAACGGCATCGTGGCCAACCATGGCTTCTTGAACTACATGAAGACCTTCGTGCCGCACGTCGATACCAGTGACCCGGTGATGAAGATCATGGGCCCACCGTTATTAGTTGGCCTGTTCTTTCTCGAAGTCCTCGGCGCGCTGATTCGCGGAGTCGTGTTAGCCGTCCGTCTGTTCGCCAACATGTTGGCAGGGCATACGGCCTTGGTCGTCATCCTGTCCTTCATTATGATGGCGGGCCAAGCGGCCGCGGCCGGATCTTCGCAGGCCAATATGTTCTTCTGGCCGATTACGATTTCGAGCGTGGTTATGGTTACGCTCCTAAGCTTGTTGGAGCTGTTTGTCGCCTGCCTGCAGGCGTTCGTCTTTACGTTTTTGACGGCAATCTTCATTGGCCTGGCCATGCATCCGCAGCATTGATTTTTTTTGAACCTCTCAAACATTGTGGAGAAAGTGAACCCATGACCCTCGCTTCTCGAGTTCTGTTCGTACTTGGCGTTATTTTGCTCGCTACCCCGATGGCTTCCGCCGCCGATAACAATCCCAATTGGGCCGGCTTGGGCACTGGCATCGGCATGGGTCTGGCTGTCTTCGGCGCAGGCGTCGGCATCGGGCTCATCGGCTTCGCGGCTCTTTCGGGCATCGCCCGCCAGCCTGAGCAAGCCGGCAAGATTCAAGGGGCGATGTACGTCCTCGCGGCTCTCGTCGAAGGCGCTGCGATTGTCGCGCTGTTGCTTTGCTTCGTCGTCGCTGCCCGCATCATGGGTGGTTGATTCAAGAGTATTCAGTTTCGAGGGGCAACGATGGATACCGGTCTAATGCGCCGATTGGCGATTATCCTGGCACTCATGTTCAGCGTGGCAGTGGCGCCGAACGCTGCAGCTGGCGTCAAGGGTGTCAGCCATGACTCGGAAGATCCCGCCGAAGATGTGAAAATGACCGCCAAGAAGGAAGAGATTAAAGCCGAGCATACGAGCGGTCTGACGCGCTACGACTTAGGCATCTGGACGCTTGTCGTTTTCGGTCTGCTGTTCTTGATTTTATCGAAGACTGCCTGGAAGCCGATCATGGCCGGCTTGCAAAAGCGAGAGGATACGCTTACTGCGTTTCATACGGATGCGGAGAAAGCTCGGGCCGAGGCGGAGCGACTATTGCAGGAAGTGAAAGCGCAGCGAGCCAAGGCGAACGAAGAAGTTGTGGCCATCATTGCCGAAGCTCGTCGTGATGCCGATGCCTTCCGGGATGCGGAGAAGGTGCGGACCGCAGCCGATATTCAAGCGGAGCGCGATCGACTCAAGCGCGAGATTGCGACGGCGCGAGATCAAGCGCTATCGGAGATTTGGGAGAAAACGGTCCAGCTTGCGGCACTCGTTTCATCGAAGACCATCGGCCGTGTCGTCTCCGCAGACGATCATCGCCGGTTGATCGATGAATCCCTGGCGGAACTGAACCAACGGCTCACCGGCTCGCAAGTTTGAATCGAAGGAGACTCTCCGTGGAAATGACGCGCTCTTTCGATGAATCCGTCAAAGTTGGCCAAGTGATTGACAGCGGTGAGATGTCGCGCGACGGCAAGCTCTACGAAGAAATTCTGCTCGAAACCAGCCCGAACCGTGTTTCCGCCCGGCTATCCGAAATCTATGCCGAAGCGTTGCTGGATGTGGCGACAAAGCAGGGCAAAGACAAAGAAGTCGGCGATGAGTTCGAATCGCTGGTTCACGATGTTTTCGATAAAAGCCCCGATCTGGAAACGTTCTTCGCCAACCCGGCGGTGCATCGACGCCGGAAAACCGAAGTCATCGATAAATCAATTGCCGGGAACTGCTCGCCCTTGCTCGAAGATTTCCTGAAACTTCTATGCAAACACGACCGGATGCAGTTATTACGCCTTGTAGCGATTTCTTACCAAGCTCTTCGCGATAAAGCTGCCAAACGCGTCCGTATCCTGGTCGAGTCGGCCGTTCGCTTGGATGCCGATCAGCTCGAACGGCTGCGAAAGATTTTGGCAGACGATCTGCACGAAGAGCCGATATTGATTAACCGGGTTCGACCCGAATTGCTGGGCGGCGTGCTGTTGCACGTCGGCGACAAAGTGTTCGACGCCACCGTCCGCTATCGGCTCGATACTCTCCGTACACAGTTTTTGGCAAGAGGCAGTCATGAGATTCAAACCGGACGAGATCGTTTCAGTTCTAACGTCTGAACTCTCCGAGTTCCGCACGCAGTACGATACCCGCGAAGTGGGCCGGGTGCTCGAAGTCGGCGACGGCATTGCGCGCGTCTATGGCCTATCGGGCGTCATGGCCGGCGAACTGGTCGAGTTCAGCGCGACTGGCGTGCGCGGCCTCGCGTTCAACCTTGAAGAAAGTTCGGTCAGCATCATCATTCTCGGCGATTATCTTAAAATCGCCGAGGGGGACGAAGTTCGCACGACAGGCAAGTTGCTGAGCGTGCCGGTCGGCGAAGCGATGATCGGCCGCGTCGTCGATCCGCTGGGCAACCCGGTTGACGGCAAAGGCCCGATCATCACCGATCAGTTTCGGCCTATCGAAACCACTGCACCCGGCATCGCCGAACGACAGCCGGTCAAGCAGCCGTTGCAAACAGGCATCAAAGCCGTCGATTCGATGACACCGGTTGGTCGCGGACAACGCGAGTTGATCATCGGCGATCGCAAGACGGGCAAGACGGCTATCGCCATCGATACCATCATCAATCAAAAATCCGAGAACGTCATCTGCGTTTACGTCGCCTGCGGGCAGATGCAATCGAAGATCGCCCAGATCGTTGAAGACCTACGCCGCAATGGCGCTCTGGATTATACGATCGTGGTGGTTTCTTCGTCAGCCGATGCCGCCCCGTTGCAATACATCGCGCCTTACGCGGGCACGGCGATGGCAGAATACTTCATGTACCAAGGCAAAGACACGCTCGTCGTCTACGACGACTTGTCAAAACAGGCCGCTGCATATCGGCAACTATCGCTGTTGGTCCGTCGTCCTCCCGGCCGCGAGGCCTATCCGGGCGACGTTTTCTATTGTCACAGCCGGTTGCTCGAACGTTCGGCCAAGCTGGCGGACAAGTATGTAATCGTCAAAGGCGATGCCGACGAATCGAAGGTGATGGACGATTGGGGCGCCAACAACGCCGACGACGCCAAAGCCGCTCGGCAAGATGGCGGCAAAGGCAAAGTCTACTTTGGCGGCCCCGGCAAACATGAAGCCGAGAACGACCTGAAGAATTTCCCGGGTCACAAGATTGCTCGTGTTATCACCTCAGGCGGTTCGCTCACCGCGTTGCCGATTATCGAAACGCTCGAAGGCGAAGTGTCCGCCTATATTCCTACGAACGTAATCTCGATCACGGACGGCCAGATTTATCTTCAGCCATCCCTGTTCTATGCGGGTGTTCGCCCGGCCGTTGACGTCGGCATCTCCGTTAGCCGGGTAGGCGGCAACGCCCAGATTGGCGCCATGAAAGACAAGCGCGTCGCCGGTGGTTTGAAGCTGACTCTTGCGGCCTTCCGCGAATTGGAAGCGTTCGCGCAGCTCGGCACGGAACTCGACCCGGTGACGCAACGGTCGCTTGATCGTGGCTACCGCATGGTCGAAGTGCTCAAGCAGCCGCAGTTCAAGCCGATGAATGTGATCGACCAGATCATGATCATCTATTCGGCCAACGCCGGCGCGTTGGACAAAGTTGATCGCAAGAAAGTGCGCGACTGGGAAGAGCAGTTCACGCACTTCATGAAAGAACAAAAGCCGGAAGTCCGAGCAGCGCTCGTCAAAGAGAAGAAGTTGACGCCCGAAATCATCGCGCAACTCGATTCGGCGATCGCAGCGTTCCAACCGTTGTTCAAAGCGTAAGGGTAATCTCCGTTTAGCGGCGAGCCGGCGGCGAGCATTAAACTATGGCTAAACTTCGTGTCCTCGTACAGCGCCGTAAGGCAGTTCGCAATATCCGCAAAATTACGCGGACGATGGAACTGATCGCTACCGCGCGTTTCAAGAAGGCGCTTGATCGCGCCACGCAGGCCGAGGCCTATACGCGCAAGATCGCGGAAATAGCCGCGGACCTAACGAAGAACGCCGGCGATGTCTCGCATCCTTTGCTGGCCGTTCGGGTCGTGCATAAGAGCTTGTTGCTCGTGATCTGTTCGAATCGCGGCCTGTGCGGTGGTTACAACGGCAGCATCCTTCGTGAAGCCGTCGGTCGAACGCGGCAGATGCAAAGCAGCGGTTTGAATTTCGACATGGAATTGTCGGGCAAAAGGGCCATCGCTTTCTTCCGCTATCAAGGTGTCAAAGCAGCGCAAAATTTCACGCAATTCGAAGACAAGCCGGCTTTTCTTGAAGTGGAGACGGTCGCCAATCGCTACGTCCAGATGTTTGTCAGCGGGCAAGTCGATCGCGTTGAAGTCGCATACATGAAGTTCATCACAGCATCGCGGCAGACACCCGTTGTTGAAACGCTGCTGCCACTGTCGGGCATGGCTCAAGATGTAGGCCGGCCAAAAGAGGAGGCAGCTACGGGCGCCTCCGTCAACTACGAGTTCTTGCCGAGTGCAAGCGACATCCTCGAAGAGATCGTGCCGGCGGCCTTCAAAGCGCGGCTGTTCAAATGTTTTCTCGATGCTGCGGTCAGCGAACAAATCGCCCGCCGAGTCGCCATGAAAGCGGCAACAGAAAACGCCGCGGACTTGATCAAGGATCTGAGCCAAAAATACAATCGCGCTCGCCAGGCGAATATCACCAAGGAGATTTCGGAACTGATTGCGGGGGCAGAGGCGCTCAAATAATATCGAGCTACAGGAAGTCCGGCGGCAATCGGGCGTGCGTTATAACCCCTTTAACAATCGCTATCACGCACATGGATGGTAAACTGAAATCGCTAGTCCACTGCAACGCGCATTGCAAAGATTACGCGGTCGCGCGGTGAATGCTCATGATTCTGCCTCAGATAAAATCGGACTTCATCAAGCAACACCTGCAGGCGCTGCAAATAAGCAGTGAGTTAACGCGCTGGTTTCGTCGCGCGAGAGAACCGCATGTGGTGAATGTCACAGTAGAAGGTGTCATCGCGGCGCTCAATCGGGAAGGAATCAATCCGGTGCTGATGGGCGCTCATGGCATCAATGTTTACCGGAGCGAAACGCGCGCAACCCAGGACGTCGATGTATTGGTGATCAAGAAAGACGTACGCAAAGCTGTTCGAATACTGGCGGAGGAGTATCCGTATCTTGAGTTGCGGGACAGTTCGGCTGTTGCACGGCTTTCGGATCCGATCACCCAAAAGCCGGTTATTGACGTGATGAAGCCAAGTTCCATGGGCATCCAGATCGTCTTCCGGCATACGATCCGAATAGGTAATACGCACCGGATTCCCAGCTTGGAAATGGCTTTGATCAGTAAACATTTAGCAATGAACGGTCCGCAACGGCGCGAGACCAAAAGGCTTTTGGACCTGAGCGACTTTCGGGATATGGTGGAATATAATCGGGAACGCTTGGATTTGGACAGGCTCAAGCGGATTGCCGATCTCTTGAACCCGAAACGTGGCGATGCGATTCTGAAAATTGTCAAAGACATTGATGCGGGCCGCAACGTGCGGTTGTGATGACTTAATCCTTCGGAGACGACATGGTAGCGACCGCTGCGAAAAAAGGTTCCATTGTGCAGATCATTGGCTCGACGTTCGACGTCGAGTTCAGCGAAGGGCACCTCCCCGCTATTTACAATGCGTGCAAAGTAGACGGCGACAACAAGGGGATCTCGATCCACCTGACGGGCGAAGTGCAGCAGCACTTGGGCGGCAGTCGGGTGCGCTGCGTCGCCCTCGGCTCCACCGATGGCTTAATGCGCGGCATGACGGTCGTTGACACCGGCGCGGCCGTGCAAGTGCCGGTCGGCATGGAAACGCTTGGCCGAGTTTTTAATCTGCTTGGTACGCCGATCGATGGCCGGGGTCCTGTCGGCGCGAAGGAGCACCGCTCGATCCATGCGAATCCGCCAAAGTTCGCCGACCTGACACCAAAGTCCGAGATCCTCGAAACGGGCATTAAGGTCATCGACTTGCTTACACCGCTCGTTCGCGGCGGTAAGGCCGGTCTTTTCGGCGGTGCAGGCCTCGGCAAAACCGTTATCCTTCAAGAATTGATTTCTCGTATCGCGAAAGTGTACAAAGGCTACTCGGTCTTCGCGGGCGTCGGCGAGCGCACCCGCGAGGGCAACGATCTCTGGCTGGAAATGCAGGAAACGATGGCCGGCGTTGGCGCCGAAGCCAGGCCTGTGCTCGACAGCACCGCGATGGTGTTCGGTCAGATGAATGAGCCCCCCGGCGCCCGCCTCCGCGTCGCTCTGTCCGCTCTGACGATGGCGGAATGGTTCCGCGATACAACAGGAGCCGAGACGCTCTTGTTCGTCGATAACGTCTTTCGCTTCTCCCAGGCCGGTTCCGAAGTGTCGGCACTTCTTGGCCGTATGCCCAGCGCCGTCGGTTACCAGCCGACCTTGGCGACCGAAATGGGCGCACTGCAAGAACGCATTACCTCAACCAACCGAGGCGCTATCACTTCCGTGCAGGCAGTGTACGTTCCGGCCGACGACCCGACCGACCCCGCGCCGGCCAACACCTTCCAGCATCTTGACGCGTTCATCTATCTGGAACGGTCGATTTCGGAAAAGGGCATCTATCCCGCTATTGATCCTTTGGCGTCCAGCAGCCGCTTGCTCGATCCTCTCTACATCGGCGAACGGCACTTCAGCGTCGCCCGCCGCGTGCAGACGATTCTGCAGCGCTATCGTGAGCTACAGGACATCATCGCCATCCTCGGCGTCGAGGAACTGTCTGAAGAAGACAAACAGGTCGTGAACCGCGCTCGCCGCATTGAGCGCTTCCTATCGCAACCGTTCATCGTCGCTCAGGCGTTCACAGGCAAGGAAGGCGCCGTCACTCCGCTGACTGAGACCATCCGCAGCTTCGAAGAACTCTGCGATGGCAAATGGGATCATCTGCCCGAAAGCGCGTTCATGTACGTGGGCGTCATCGAAGAAGCGGAAGAGCAAGCGAAGAAGATGGCAGGCGGTAAGTAGGCATTGTCGGTTGACGTATCATGTACGGTGTGTGGTTCGTCGCGACAATCAACCATTTGCAATTTGCAATTGGCAATTTGCAATGCTCTAAGAACGAATAATCATGGCTGCGATCGGAAAAAGTTTGCAAGTCGTAATCGTGACTCCTGAAAAAGCGGTGCTCGATCAGAGCGCCGAGTTTGTCGTTCTCCCCATGGCGGACGGCGAACTCGGCGTGCTGCCGCAACATGCCGCGTTAATCGGTCGCCTTGGCAGAGGCGAGTTGCGAATCACGCAGGCAGGCGCCATCCACAAGTGGCAGGTTTTCGGCGGCTTCGCCCAGGTGCGCAACAACGTCGTCACTGTTTTGACCGGGCAGGCGGCGATTTCGGGCGATTGATCGATAAGGACTGCCAGGTTTGATGTCCATCAAGATATACTGAGTGCAATTACTGTCTCTGAAGCCGGAGCGATCCGATGTCATCTTCATTGCTCTACGTGGCGGGCTTTATACTCGCTGTCGGCCTGGGTGTGAAAGCAGTCCCAAAGGCTGAGGTAATCAACGACCAGTCAAATGGCCAGCAACGACAGATAAAAGAGCAACCAAAGAAAAAAGATGGTCGGGGAGAAAAGGCAATTGATAACGGTGATCCCGACGCGCTCGACAAGGTCAATCCGAACCAGAAAGATGATGGGCAGAAGAACGAAAAGGGAAATGGAACGGAACAGATGAAACACGGAAAAGATCAATCGTGTAGTAATACGCCGCGCCGCCGGTACAATGTTCAGGTTTTATCCGTGTCAAATCCGTGTTTCATCCGTGGCTAAACGCTCTTTTTGACTTTGCTTCTCACACATCCCACAATTCCGACGTCGTATTTTTCTTCTTCGCTGCCCGCTTCGGTTTGACCGATTTCTTTTCACCCGTTGCCGCATCCTTACCGATGTCCGTTGGCGCGTCGTCGCGGCTCATTGGGGAGCCTTTTCGCGCACGGAGTTCTAATTTGATCGGCACTTCACTAAAGGGAAGATGCCGGCGGAATACCTTCAATAGGTAACGCTCGTAGTGCGGGTCGAACAAATGAGGTCCGTTGGTGAAAACCACTATTGTCGGCGGCGAAGCCGCGATCTGCGTTCCATAGTAGATCTTCGGCAAGCGACCCGACTTGGACGATGGTGGATTGGCCTCGACAGCCGCTCGCAAGATGCGGTTCAGTTCGCCCGTTGTCGCACGCATGGCAGCCTGCTTCACCAACTGCTGCGCTAGGTTGAGCAGCTTGTAAACGTTCTTTCCGTCTTTGGCCGTTACGAAAGAGATCGGAACGTAATCGAGCATCGGGAAGGCCGTCTTCACATAGGCGGCAAAGTCCGACATCGTGACCTGGTCTTTGATCAAATCCCATTTGTTGATGACGAAGATTGCCGGGCGAAAATGTTCCAGGATGTACTCGGTCAACTGCTTATCGACCCGGCTGATTTTCAAGCGCGCGTCGAAGAAATGTAGCACGACGTCGGCCCGGCGAATGGAACGCTCGGCCCGTGCCAGGCTGTAGAACTCGATGCTGTTGGCCACCGAATTGCGATGGCGGACGCCGGCTGTGTCGATCGCCACAAACGTCTTGCCGTCACGCTCGAAGCGCACGTCCACGCTGTCGCGCGTGGTGCCGGGCACTTCTGATACGATGACGCGCTCGGCTTGAGCCAGGCTGTTGATGAACGTGCTCTTGCCCGCATTGCGCCGGCCGACGATAGCGAGTTCCAGATGGACTTTATCGGGCGGACCTTGTTCGGCGGGCGCCGGCGGTAGACGCTGGACGATCAAGTCGAGAAGCTTTTCTTTGCCTCGATGTTGCTCGGCGCTCACGCCGATCACCGGCTCGTAGCCGAAGACGTGAAACTCGCCGACGTTGCTTTGATATTTCGCATCGTCGGTCTTGTTGGCCACACAGATGATTGGTTTGCCAATCGTTCGTAAACGATCCGCGACGATCTGATCGAGCGGCACCAGCCCCATGCGGGCATCAACCACGAACAGCACGACATCTGCCTGATCAATCGCGTACTGAATCTGCTTTTCAACGTCGGCGGTGAGATTATCCATATCTTCGATGCCGATGCCACCCGTATCGGTTAATTCGAAGAAGCGTCATCCTCTTCCATCAAGGTGGAAACGCGGTCGCGCGTGACGCCGGCCGTCGGCTCGACAATGCTGATGCGTTTGCCGACCAACCAGTTGAACAGCGATGATTTGCCGACATTGGGACGGCCGACGATTGCCACGATCGGTACGGACACTTGCTTGCTCCAGCGCTATCGGCGAACATTTCAAGAAGCGGATCATTCATTGTATGCCGAACGCTAGAATGAACCATCATGGCTCGTTGCGATGAAGGTTATCGATGTCAGGTCTGCGGTCGCGATGTGGAAAACATCGCCGACTCCGCTCTTTATTTGCGCTACGTTTTAGGAGAAGTGATTCTCGATCGGCTCCACTTGCAGCCGGAATGCCACATCCGTTGCCATCCCGAAATGGCGCAGTTTATCCTAGACTCCCGCTTTGAGCCTGTGATATGTTTAGGCGGGTTCGCTAAAGAACACCTCGACGGCGCCTTTGTAGCAGCGGAAGAGAAACGCGTGACGCAAGCTTGGAGACGACTTCAGGCGATACCAACGCTTGGCTTAACTTTGGCGGAGTATCCCATCGCAGTCACACCAGTGACGCGGATGGAAGAAGGCGAATAAGCGCGTCCGCAACAGGGAGTTGATTCGAAGCGACTTAGCATTTAAGCGGCCATCGCCAAAGGCGGCTCGACCTTTACCTCAGCTTCAATCTCCGTTTCCGCTTCCGGGGGACGAGCTCGCAATTGCACTAGCGTAGCGCCCCAGAGCAGCAGGCAGCCAAAAAGCGGGAAGCCCATCTCGCGACGTTGTTCCCAAAGAGGAATATGAGGCAGCGTAAACAAGACGCCGGCTAACACCAACAGGACTGCCGTCTGCCGGCTCATTTCCATCTGGCGTCTGGAACAGATGACAGATGACGCAACGAGCCCCATCACCAACGGCTCCGTCAGACAAAAATAATGCGTGTGCGAAACCGGCGTGGCGATGGCCATGATGGTCATCAGGCCGCCGATGAACATTAGCAGCCGAATCGGTTCATCGTTGCGTTTCCAACCGTAGGCGAGAAGCAGTAGCCCGGTTAGCAAGCCGCAGATGGCGATGTGAGCGAGCTTAGTTGCTGAATCAGCTTTATTCGGACGGGTCTTGGCGTCCCAGTTGCGATAGTAATGAATGGTCGCTTGGATGGATTGATTGTCCGTGGCGGTCATCTCCATCATTTCTTTATCGCGGGTCGATTCGTTAGCCAGTCCGAGGCCTGGCGCCATCACTTCCATGAAGAGTCGTTCGTGAACTCGCACCGCGCCGGCCACGCCCCAAACCATCGATGGAATAAATCCGAGACCGATCACCAGCCCCGCGCCAACACCGGTTAATGTTCGCCGGTCGCGACGCCACAACGGAAGCAGCAGCAGGAAAGCGGGAAAGATTTTCAGACAAATCGCCGACGCCAGCCAAAGACCTGCGCCAAATCGCTTCCCGCGCACCATCGCAAGAAACATGCCGGCAATCATGGCGACCACGATGCCATTCACCTGTCCGCGCTGGAGCGTTCCTCCGATCGGCGCCAGACAAATGAAGATGGGAAGCATTCGGATGCCCCACCAACCCCGGCTATATTTGATCGAAGGAAGCACGCCCGATTCTTCGAGCGCCAATGCGAACCAGTGGACTGCCAGGAACACGAGCGCTGCGGAAAAGATGTACCAAAGCGCCACCGTCACCGGGTAAGGCAGCATCCAGTCTCGGGGTTCGCCATGCGGCGCATCGGCCAGCGGTGTCATCAAGATGGCGAAGACAGGCGGGTAGGCGTAATGCCATTTGTTGTCGTCGACGATTTCGTAAATGTCCGCATCAGCCCGCACCGCCCAGCCTGCCCGCAAGTAGCAGCCCAGGTCGGTCTTGCGTGTCGAGATAAATGCGGACCGTATTTCAACCAGCACGCCGAAGCTAACAACGATCAGCAGGAAGGCAATCAGCAGTCCCTTCTCATAACGGCGCAGCGATTGCCGAGCCGGATCAGTTGAAAGCACAGGTGCGGCCATTAGAATCTCAGGAAGCGTTCACGAAAATCGACGCTTCTTCAATATCGGCATTTGGCAGGCGGTGCGCCAGTTAAATCGATCGAAGAGCCGTGCCGCAACAGAAATGCTAGATCTCGCCTTTCCCGCCCTTCCCCTAAGAACTGGGGGAGGATGGGAAGGGCGAGTTGCCTCTCGCTCAGAATCGACTGGCGCGCCCTTAGAGCGCGATCCCAACCTTGAAAACTTTCGCCGTACCCAATCGGCGATGCTTCTATTGTTCGGAGACTCAAATGCATCACGTTGGTAAATTAGCACTTATTGTTTGCCTATTTCTTGCATCCAACGCTCTCGCCGACGGCAAGCGCTACGCTCTTCTTATCGGCATCAACCAGTATGACAGCGAAAGTCTAACGCAACTCAAATTTGCCGAGAATGATATAGACGGGCTGGCCAAAGGTTTCGAAGCGGCAAGCTACAAAGTGAAGCTGCTTACCGTTAGTTCCGGGACCAAGGATAATGCGCTTCAACCAACGCGGGCGAACATTTCGCGGACGTTCAAGGAACTTGCCAAAGGTTGCGCAAAAGAGGATACATTGCTCTTTGCCTTTGCGGGTCATGGCATTCAATTTGAAGGCAACCCTGCCGCCTTTTTGTGCCCTAAGGATGCAAAGCTGGACGCGAAGTCTCTTGATACGCTTCTATCTTTAGAGGATGTTTACACCATTTTGAACAGCTGCAACGCGACAGGGAAAATTATGTTGGTCGATGCCGGGCCGCGCGAAAAAGGCGGGGCTGGCGTGACCGGCGATAAATCGCCGAGTCCGCCGAAAGGTGTAGCGGCGCTTTTCTCCTGCTCCAGCGGAGAACAATCGCTGAGCAATCCAGTTTTAAAGCATGGTCTCTTTTTCAATAGTGTTAGGCTTGGCTTTGCGCGTGAAGCTTTGAATGGCAATGATGAAATCACCATTGGCTCACTGGCTGACTACGTCGTGCGTGAAGTATCTAATAATGCGGCCACCATCGCTAAGGAACTGAAACAGACTCCCTTGTTGCGAGGCGAGGCAGCCGAAAAATCCATCGTGCTGGCACTCCATCCCGATGCGCCCTCCGATGCGGAATGGAAAGAATACCTCGACACCTGGAACAAGGGACTTGGCACCGAGCCATTTCTAAAGAAATATGGCGCGAAGCGCTTTGCCAGTTGGAAGAAGGCGGCAGACGCCGGCTCAGCCAAAGGAGCGATGCTTGCGGCCGACTGCTACGAGTTCGGCGCGGGCGTGGAGAAGAATCCGAAAGAGTCGGCCCGCATGTACGAGTGGAGCGCGCGGAGGGGCAACACGTTTGCCATGGTGGGCATCGGCATCTGTTGCGCCAAAGGCTTTGGCGTGACCGAAGATAAAAAGGAGGCGGTTCGCTGGTTCCGCAAGAGCGCCGAGGCTCGGCGATGCCGGAGGGATGCAGTCGCTGTCTGGCTGTTTCCTGACCGGAGCCGGCGTTTTCAAGGATGAACGCGAGGCTTTCTACTGGAGCAAGAAAAGCGCCTGAATTGGGACATGTCGCGGCCATGTATTCGCTGGCTATGCTCTACCAGGCAGGGCTGGGTGTGAAGCAGGATTTACGAGAATCGTTTCGATGGTTGCGCAAGTGCGGTGAAGTAGGGTTCAGCCCGGCTTTTGACACTCTGGGCCGGTGCTATCTCATTGGGGCCGGCGTACGCAAAGACGTCAAAGAAGGCGTGCGCTGGTACCAAAAAGGGGCGGAGCTGAATTCGGCCGACTGCATTCGCAGCTTGGGCGCTTGCTACATCTACGGCCTCGGCGTGGATAAAGACGAGAAAGAAGGCCTGCGTCTTTACCGGAAAGCTATCGATCTTGGCGACGCCCGCGCTATGAACGATCTGGGTGAGTGCTATTTGAGCGGCGAAGGAGTCGAACTCGACAACGACGAGGCCTTTCGGTGGTTTCGCAAAAGCGCGGACCTGGGCGACAGCGCCGGCATGCTCAATGCCGGCAAATGTTATCTCGATGGCATCGGTACGTCAAAAAATATCAAAGAAGCCACGAAATGGCTCGGCAAGGCGGCCGACAAGGGCCACCCGGAAGCCAAACAAATACTCAAAGGGTTAGACGATTAGTATCCGCGCGATAATAAGTTGCTTAATCGCGCTTGAGTTAAGAGTTCAACTTATTTAAAGCAATCTTTAACCATAGAGACGCAGAGGCACAGAGAAGCAAAAGACATTTAAGTATCTAACACAATAAAAAGAGATTGTTGGTTCTTCTCCGTGCCTGGGCGTCTCTGTGGTGAACGGTCTTGTTAAACATCAAGCCGATGACCACAGTGACGTTGTGTCCGCGAGCGCTTATGTAAGACGCTGGCAAGAACATGACAAATTCTCAGATGACGCTCGTGGTTCGTCGCCGTACAGTCGGTTCCATTGGCGGGTTATACTCGGCAAGTTTTATGAACTGGGCATTGTCCACGTCGTAAGCGAATACTTCGCCGCTTTCGATTTTGTAGACCCATCCGTGCAAGTGCAGATCGCCCCGCACCAGACGTGAGCCGACGGCAGGAAGCGTTCGGAGGTTCTCGAGTTGCACAAGGACGTTTTCTTCAACAGTGGCAGTGAGCAAAAGCTCTCCTTCCAGATGGCCGTAATTCTCTCGCATGATGCGACGGGTCATCTCGGCATGAGATAACCATGAGGCAACCGCAGGAAGTGAACTGACAAGCTCGGGTTTCATCAAGCCCTGCATTGCCCCGCAGTGTGAATGACCGCAGATGATGATGTCCTTGACGCCCAGAGCGGCTACGGCGAACTCGATGGTCGCCGCCTCACCGCCGTTGGCGGCGCCGTGAGCCGGGACAATATTCCCCGCATTTCGAAGAATAAACAAATCACCCGGCTTAGATTGTGTTAATAGGCTGGGATCGATTCGGGAATCGGAACAGGTGATGAACAAGGTTTCGGGGTTCTGCCCCTTTGCCAACTGCTCAAACAGCCCTTGTAGCGGCAGAAAACCCTTTCCCTGGAATTGGTGAATTCCTTGAATCAACTTTTGCATGGCTTCTCGTTACCTTTCCGGAAAGAGGGATGAACGGAGTACGATCGGGAGCGAACTTCATTTTGAAGTCCAATTCTTGCGCGTTTTGTCAATTGCCTTACGAAGTTCTGCTGCAGCGGCCGATCCTTGTTCCAAGAACCGCGTTGCCTCCATCACCCAAGAGGCAATTTCAGGCTGGAGCATCTGGTAGAAAACACGACGCCCTTCCCGGCGTTCCGAAACAAGCCGGTGAGAGCGCAGCACCATGAGGTGTTGCGATACACCCGAGTGACTAATGCCCAAAGCCTCTTGCAATGAGTTGACATCACGTTCCGCATCGCGCAACTCCTCAATGATGCGGATACGGTGGGGATGCGAAAGGACGCTCATGAAGTCCGCGAGTTCCTTGGCTACTAATACGCGGTGCGGCATGTCGCAACCCTCGTGTTATCGTATTCAAACATTTGAATGTTATGGAATAATGTCAATTCGTCAAGTCTTCAGCATTCGAGCCTGTAGGCGCACCTCGTCAAAACGAAGTCCCTGAAAGAACCGAAGGGCTAGTGTGACTTCCAATCGGATTAAGATAACTTCGTCTGTCAAAAGACATCAGCTCCCCGCTTTTATGAAGTATAATGGGACAGGGCAGCTAGAAATCGCGTGTTGGCTTATCCGAAAAGGCCATTGAAATGGGCAAACTGCAACGAAACTTCTTGATCTTTGCTTGTCTTTTCTTGGGCGCCATCGGCGGCTTCATGCTGCATGAGCGCACTCAATTGCAGGCGCAGCCAGCGCTTCAACAGGCGCCTGCGATTCCGCGCGAGCTCACGTCTTATCGCGATATCGTAAAGCAAGCGGCGCCCGCCGTGGTTAGCATCGAGGCCAAAGCAAAGGCACGGCAACCCGTTCGACCCAACGTAATGTTCCTCGACGAGTCACTGCCGGAGAACACCGCTAGGATGCAAGGGGCTAAGACGGACGTTCTGCTCGGTTTTGGCTCGGGCGTGATCGTCGATCCCAAGGGCGTAATTCTCACTAATTTTCATGTCGTCGATGGAGCCGATTCGTTGGAAGTGCGGCTGCCCGATGGCCGTAAATTCACGGCAAAAGATTGGCGCGCGGATCGCAAAACTGACTTGGCTATCATTCGCGTTGAAAGCGATAAGCCGCTACCCTTCCTGCCGTTTGGTGACAGCGATTTAATGGAAGTAGGCGACCGCGTGTTGGCGATCGGTGCTCCATTCGGGCTCACCGGCTCCGTCACGCACGGGATTATCAGTGCTAAGAGCCGAAATATCCGGTTGAATCAGTACGAAGATTTTTTGCAGACCGATGCGGCTATTAATCCAGGCAACAGCGGTGGGCCGCTCATCAGCTTGGATGGCAAGATCATCGGGCTCAACTCAGCAATCAAGAGCAAGACAGGCGGCTTCCAAGGCGTAGGCCTAGCCATCAGCAGCAATCTGGCGAAGACAATTATGGGGCAATTACTTAAAGAAGGTTCGGTAAAGCGCGGCTATCTCGGCGTGCAGATCCGCGATGTTGACGCGGAACTTGCCGCCAAATTGGGGATCAAGGAAAACGCCGGCGTGTTGATTACCCGCATCTTCGAGCCCTCACCCGCTTCAAAAGCGGGGCTAAAGCTGAACGACCTTGTTGTCTCGATTGCAGGTAAGCCAGTTCGCGATGGCATCGAACTGCAAAAGGTTGTCTCGTCGTTGACGCTGAATCAGCCAGCGGATGTCATTCTCACACGCGATGGTCGTTCACTCCAGTTGAAGCTGACAGTCGAAGAACAACCTGAAGAGTTCGGCGCTAACATCCGCAAGTGAAATCTTAATCAAACAACGTATTCCGAATAAAGCGAAGAGTGGCAGCTATCCCATTCTCCGAGAACCTCATCGAGAATGCGCAGGCACGTTTGCACCTCGGCTGCCGTGATGCAGAGTGGTGGACAGAAGCGAATAGCTGACTCGCCGCAGCCGAGCAACAATAGGCCATGCTGGAAGGCGGCTTGAATGATTTGTTCGCGGCGAAGGGGATCGTAGCCGCGATCTGCATCTTCGTTCAGGACATCCACGGCGGTCATGAGCCCTAAGCCGCGAACGTTGCCTAGAAACGTATGCTTGCGACATAACTGATCGAGCCCTGCGCGAAGTTGGTGACCGCGTGCGTTCGCGTTGGCTATGTATTCACGTTCGAGCAGGTCGATCGTGGCCAAGGATGCTCGGCAGGAAACCGGGTTGCCGCCAAACGTGCTGGCATGGCTGCCCGGCGGCCAGTTCATTACATCCGCCTTGGCGATCATGGCGCCGAGCGGCAGGCCGCTGGCGATCCCTTTGGCCAAACAAATAATGTCTGGCTCGATGCCCCAATGTTCAATCGCGAACATTTTGCCGGTTCGACCCATGCCCGATTGCACTTCGTCGACGACCATCAAAATGCCGTGCCGGTCGCATAGCTCGCGAAGGGCTTCGAGAAACCCCGGCGGCGCCACGCGATAGCCTCCTTCGCCCTGGATGGCTTCGACAAAGATCGCGGCTACTTCATCGGGCGGCGCGATACGGTGGAAGAGCGAGTCTTCGATCTCTTTTAAGCAGTGGCAACTCACATCCATCGGCGCAGCCGGCGCAATTGCGCGGAAACTCGATGTGATGAATGTCCGGCACCAACGGCGAAAAGCCACGGCGATGAACGAGCTTCGATCCCGATAGAGACATGGCCCCATACGTGCGCCCATGAAACGCCCCGAAGAAGGCGATCACCCGGCTGCGATCAGTGTGCCAGCGCGCCAGTTTCAGCGCCGCTTCGATCGCTTCCGCACCGCTGTTGGTGAAGAACACCCGCTTTGGCGATGGCCCGGGGGCGAGCTCCGCTAACTTCTGCGCGAGGTCAATCTCCGGCGTGTAATAAAAATCCGTGCCGGACATATGAATGAGCTTGGCCGCCTGATCTTGAATCGCAGCCACGATTTCCGGGTGGCAGTGCCCGGTGGCGTTGACCGCGATGCCGGCGGTGAAATCGAGGAACAAGTTGCCATCGACATCTTCGATGACCGCGCCGCTGCCGCGCTCGACAACTAGTGGATAAGCGCGCGTATACGAAGGAGAGACAACGAGTTCATCGCGGCTGAGCAACGCGCTCGCCTTTGGCCCTGGCAGGGCTGTGCGAATGTCCGGAACGATTCGGTCGTTGAAATGCCACATGAGAATTGCCCTCGACGGGGGCGGAGAGTCTTTGCGATTCAAGTTGAGAAGGGGGCCAACCGAATCACTGCGAACCGCAGGAGTCACGTGTATTCTACACGACCTTTTGATTTGATGCGCTTGAAGTTGAGCGCCGAAGCGTTAAAATCCGTGCAATTTTGGGTCATCAGGGGAATCAATACCATTATTGACCAAAACGAAGAATTGTCGCGCAAAGCCGCAAAGACGCCCAAGGAATAATAAGAACCACTTTTGGTGTCTTCTTTGCGGCTTTGCACGAGATCGTTTTTGATTTGTTTGCTCACAATATAGCGGCCCGAAGCGAACTTTTCGGTCGAATGTACTCTACACACTCCGTGCGAAGAAGCCTTCACGCGGAGCGTGAACAGTACACACTATTCAAAATACGTCGGGCGCTCGATCGCCTCAATCAGTCCCACTCGCGCAGCAAACGCGGCGGCATCGAGCGCCAAACAGAGGCGAAATTTCCACCGGCACTGTCACGTTTCCTTCTGTGTCGCGCGGAACTTCGGCACCGGCTGCTTGCAGCCAAGTTGCCGCGAGATTGATTAAATCGCGCCGGCAGGATGCCGGCGAATCGACGCCCTCCGCATTCTTGATTGGCGAGAATTCTTCGGACCGAGGCGACTCGACCACAAGCGAACGGTCGGCCAACGGCAGCGCGTCGAAGATGAAGAGCTCGAACTTCAGCGCGTTCTCTGTTGTTGGCTGAACCGGCTTTCCCGACGCGTCAATGCAGGGGACTTTCTTACGCGCGAGGTGAAACGGTAGGCGCAACGCGCCTTGCGTGATGCGCTTCAGAAACGCTACGTCAAAGATGTGGATAGCGGGGCTGCCCGCGCGGTGGAGCAACTTGCCCGTGCTATCAGTGGCGTTCAGCAGCGATTCGGGCATGTCGGAGTATTCAATAATTGTGCAACGTCCATCCACCTGCGAAAGGACGCCCATTTTCTCTTTCGGATAGGCTTTAACGATCGCCTTCGAGGACACTTCCGACTTGGTGAGGTGGTGCCGTCCGAGAAAAGCCGGGTCAGCGATTTTGACGAGCGGGTTATCCACTTGCAAATAAAAGATGTTTTGGATGCCTCGGCTGCTCATGGCATTGAGCAGGCCGGAATCCGCGAGGGCGGTCAGCGTACCACCATGGCCATTAGGGCTGGAGAAGAGCACGCCGGGTTTTTCAAGGAGCAGCCGGCCCGTGGCCAAATCCACCGCCGGCATGGTCCCCTGCCGGAAGAAAAAGACTTCGCTTTTCGGCAGGCCGAAGTATTTATTCGCTTCGAAATAGGAGACGGTATCGTCATGCGTGGCATGGCTGGTCATAATCAAAAACGGGACCGGCTTGCCATAGCGCTCGCTCGTTGCACGGACTTTCTCAGCGTGGATCTGGAATAGGCTTTTGGTCGAGATCGGCCCGATGGAGAACATTCCCTTTGGCTTGTCGAAGCCAAGCCGTGTGCCCTGGCCTCCGGCCACCAGCAAGACGGCAACTGCTCCGGCGGCTAACATTCGTTCGCCGGTTTGCCGGTCTTCAGCCGTTAGCGCATCATAAGCCACCATCGGCGCCGGCTGAATGCGGCTCGCATCGGGTATCACCTGAGGCCGGTCGCGCGTCTCGTAGAGTGCGCGAATCTCCGTCAGGTCGATACTCTCGATTTGTGCAATCAAGGATTGCCGCTCGACGGCCGAAAGTTCATTCCAGCCGAATAGCAAGTGTTCCTGGCCCAGGCTTCGCAAACCCTCGTCGAGTTCGGATGAAACATCGCTCAATGGTATTCCCCATACATGAACCGTCGGCATTTGGGCACGCCTTCCCGCTAACTGCAATTTATGGAAAGCGACGAAAGCCGTCGCTTACGCTTCCGGCGCTGTTCCGAAGTAAACATCAAACTCTTTCGAAAAATTCAAATGAACGATTGACCGGAACCTTCACCGGTCGTTAGAGTTAATAGATCGTTTGCTACGGCACGATCACGTTCCACCTCATACCAAGCACGAGGACTTCATGGGTTCATTTGATCGAAGAGAATTTATTCAGCGCAGCGCGGCCATTTCCGCTGCGATGGCAGCTCTGTCTCCGCGCGACTTCCTTCGCGCCGCGCCGTCTCCATCGGCCGCAAAGCCAGTCGGCGCCAACGACACCCTGCGCGTCGCCATCATTGGCGTGAACGGCCGTGGCATGAGCCATGTCGGCGGATTCAACAACGCCAACGGCTGCGAAATCGTCACCATCTGCGATTGCGATGAAGCGGTCGTTGGCAAGGCGATGAAGCAAGTCGAAGCGAAGCGCAAAAAGGCGCCGAAGTTCGAGCAGGACATTCGCAAGGTGATCGAAGACAAAGACATCGACATCATCTCGATCGCCACGCCGAACCATTGGCACGCGCTGGCGGCCATTTGGGCGATGCAAGCAGGCAAAGATGTCTATGTCGAGAAGCCGGTGAGCCATAACGTCCATGAAGGACGGGTGATGGTCGATACCGCCCGCAAACTCGAAAAGATCTGCCAGGCCGGCACGCAAAGCCGATCCATGCCGGGCATGCGCGCGGCGATGGACTACATCCACTCGGGATCGCTTGGCGACGTCAAGCTGTCGTATGGCACCTGCTACAAGCCACGTCCGAGCATAGGCGATGCCGGCCGAACGAAAGGCGAGCAAGCGCCGCCTAAATCGATGGACTACAACCTCTGGTGCGGGCCGGCGCCTTACAAGATGCCGCATCGCAACGGCAAACATGGACCCGTCCACTACGATTGGCACTGGGTGTGGGATTACGGTAACGGCGATCTCGGCAACCAGGGCATCCATGAAATGGACAAGGCTCGCTGGGGCCTGAACAAGAACGAACTGCCGAAGTCCGTTGTGAGCCTTGGCGGGCGCTTCGGCTACCTCGACGATGGCGAAACCGCCAACACGCAGCTTTGCGTTTTCGATTACGGCGACAGCGAATTGATCTTCGAAGTCCGCGGCCTGAAGACCGGCGATTACAAAGGCTCCAAGATCGGCAACATCTTCTTTGGCACCAAGGGCACGATCGTTTGCCCCGGCTACGGAGGCGGCTTCCTGCTCGACCTCGACGGTCGAAAGATTAAGGACTTCAAAGGCGAAGGCGGTGAAAGCAGCCACTTCGGCAACTTTGTGAAAGGCGTGCGCAGCCGTAAGCGCGAAGACTTGAATGGCGACATTCTCGAAGGACATCTGTCCAGCGCGCTCTGTCACCTCGGCAACATCAGCTATCGCTTAGGCGTCGAAAAACCGATGGCCGAGGCCAAAGAGTTCACGGACAACAAAGACGCTAAAGAGGCCTTCGAGCGAACGCTGCAACATCTGAAAGACAACGACGTCGATCCCGCCAAGGCCGTCGGCCGCGTCGGTACGACGCTGCAAATCGACCCGAAAACGGAACGCTTCGTCGGCAATGACAAAGCCAACGACATGCTCTTCCGCGAATACCGCAAGGGCTTTGAGGTTCCGGAAAAGGTTTAGAAGTACCTACCGAAACGGTTGCGCGAAAATTTTTAGCCACAGATGAAACACCGACGAAACACGGATAAATACAGAATTCTGTCTTCATCGGTGTTTTGTCAGTGGCTGTTTTTTTCGTTGATGCACAGAGCAGATGTCAGCCCTTCGCCCCAGACCCTTCTTTTTATACGGTGGGCCACTATCCGACTGTACAAGAGAATCTGTTCTCTGAATCGGACGAATTGTTGGAACTTCTAGCCGAACTGCGACGGGCACAGCCGGAATTGCGGCTGGGCCAGTTGGTGGCAACACTTTCGATGGTCGCACGCGGGGATCAGCCGGGAGGCGTGTGGGAGGTCGAAGACGCGGAATTGGTAGATGCAGCTCGATGGCATCTAAGTCAACTTGGTATCGACGTCGCTCGGGTTTGAAAAGACCTGTTGTGTGGCTGTTTTTTTGTTGGAGCTTCGATGCGCTATTTCGTCGGCATGCTTTTCTTCGCCGCCTCCGCTTTCGCAGAAACTCCGAAACCTTCAATAACCAATCCGGACGAGCCACTGGCGAAGACATTCTCGGCCGTAAAGGCCGCGGACTTCATCGACGGCGCCAGCTTGCATTGGACGCGCGAGCGCAACTGTTTTTCTTGCCATACCAACGTCCCCTATATGCTGGCCCGGCCTTTGATCTCTGGTGGCGACACCAAGCCATTGAAAGAACTGTGCGCTTTTCTCGAGACATCAGCCGAGAATTGGGAAAAGACGCCGCCGAAGGCCGATTACAACGTCTTGACCACTGCTTTCGCCCTGGCCGGCAACGATGCCGCCACGACCGGCAAACTCCATCCCATGACGAAGAAAGCGCTTGATTGGTCGATGAAGTTGCAGAAGGAGGATGGCTCCTGGAAATGGCCGAAGTGCGATTGGCCACCGTTGGAGCACGACGATTATTACGGCGTCGCCTTCATGACGATCGCCTACGGAATGGCGCCAGAGAATTATGCGAAGTCGGAACATGTAAAGCCGACGCTCGATAAAATTCGCGCCTATTGCAAAGCCAATCCGCCGCCCGATCTGCATCATCGCGCGTCCTTGCTGTGGGCTTCCCTCAAAATCGATGGGCTGATGAGCGATGATGAGCGGAAAGCCGTCGTCAAAGAACTGCTGTCGAAACAGCACGAAGACGGCGGCTGGTGTCTACCCGGCATCGGCAACTATCCCAAACGCCGCGACGGCTCACCCAACGATGTCAACGCGCCCAGCGATGGCTACGCCACCGGGTTCGCCGTCTACGTCTTACGTTTAGCGGGGGTCGAAGCCAAAGATCCCGCGTTGCAAAATGCCGTCAAGTGGCTGAAGAACAACCAACGCGAATCCGGCCGCTGGTTCACCCGCTCGCTGCAAGTCGATCGCAAAAACGGCAATGCGCATTTGATAACCAACGCGGGGTCGGCGTTTTGCGTTTTGGCGCTGGCGGCTTGCGGGGAGGCGCTGAAGGAGTAAAGTTAGCCGGACGCGCAAGCGACGGAGTGTCGTTCCTTCGCTTGCGCGTCCGGCTAACAAGCAGTGCATTAACCGCGTAGTTCGCAATAACATGAAACCGAAACACATCACAACACCAATTCAAACCTTGGAACCTTCGATCTCGATAAGTATCTGGTGCATGGGCAGAGTAACCCGAAAGGTGGAACCCTCGCCCGGAGTGCTGATGGCTTGGATACTGCCGCCATGGCGTTCGGCGATTTTGCGGCAGATGGCCAGGCCGATGCCCGTGCCTTCGAATTCATTACGGCCGTGCAGTCGCTGGAAGATATTAAAAATGCGCTCCTGATATTTTTCTTCGAAGCCGATGCCGTTGTCGCTCACTTCCAGTCGGCAGACTTCGCGCGGGGTCTGCTCGGCGCTGGCGTCGGCTTCCACCAAGATTTCACCGCGTACGGTCACTTTCGGCGGAACGCCCGGCTTGTGAAACTTCAGCGCATTGCCAATTAAGTTCTGGAATAACATCTGGATCTGCATGGGGTCGGCGTCGATGATCGGCAGAGGCCCGACGTCAATCGTCCCATGCGTCAAAGAAATTTTCTCATCGAGGTCGACGATCACTTCCTGGGCAATGCGGTTGAGTTCGACCACGACGAACGGCTGGCCCCGGGTCGCGACGCGCGAGAACGAAAGCAGGTCGTTGATCAGCCGTCGCATGGCGCAGCAGAATGGGTGATGCGCTCGATGTACTCGTTGCCTTTTTCACCGAGTTGGCCCGAAAACTTTTGATGCAGCCGATCGCCGAACGCCTGAATTTTTCGCAACGGTTCCTGCAAATCGTGTGAAGCGACGTAGGCGAACTGCTCGAGTTCCTGATTGCTGCGGCGCAATTCCTCAGCGGCCTCGCGCTCGCCTTCCTCGGCGGCCTTGCGCACCTCAACCTCGTTGGCTAACGCGATGTTGACGCTGGAAAGCGCTTGAGTGCGCTGCCGGAAACAAGCCGTTCCAGCACCTCCGATTGGCGTTTGTGGTCGTCGATGTCGGTCAGCGTGCCGATCCACTGGACCATTTTCCCCGCGGCGTCGCAAATAGGTGCTGCGATCACCAAACACCAACGATAAGTTGCATCGACCGTGCGAAAGAAACGAGCTTCTGCCTCATAGTGGATGCCGCCGCGCAAAGAATCGAGCCAGCGTGAAATCGCGCGATCTCGATCGTCGGGGTGAACGACTTCGCTCCAACTACGGTTCTGAGCGTTCGCGGCGGTGATGCCGGTGAAATCGATCCAGCGCTGGTTGAAGTAGTCTACATTGCCGTCGCGGTCCGAAGTCCAGACCATCTGTGGGATCGATTCAGCGAGGAGGCGAAAGCGTTCCATGCTTTGCTGCAGTTGGGCTTCGATGCGCTTGCGGTCATGGATGTCGGTGCAGGTGCCGAACCAGTTGATGGTCCGGCCATGCTCGTCCACTCTGGGCAGCGCGCGGCCGAGAAACCAGCGGTAGGCGCCATTGGTTCCCCGAAGCCGAAATTCAAGATCGTAGGGCTGGCCGGTTTCGGTTGAATGTTTCCAACGCTCTTCAGCCAGTGGGCGATCTTCGGGGTGAAGGGCTGTCGTCCATTGAAAGCCGATGCTCTGGTCGTAGCTCAACCCGGTATGTTGATACCAGCGCTGGTTGAAGTATTCGGCAAAGCCATCGGGTCGTGTAACCCAGACGAACTGGGGCATCGATTCGGCCAGATCGCGAAAACGAGCCTGGCTGTCGCGCAAGGCTCGCTCCGCTTGCAGCCGCTGGGTAACGTCTCGCATCATCACGCCGACTCCCAGTGTTCCTCCCTCGGAGGTGACAATCGGGAAATAACTTGCCTGCCAGACCAAGTCCTGCCCATGTTGCGTCGAAGAATCGATGATCTGACGATCCAAAATGGTTTTCCGAGCGTGCAGCACGTAGCGCAAATCATCAACAAGGGCCTTGGCAAACGACGACTCGAGCTCGGAAGGAAGCCGCCCGATATGGGCGTCGGCCGACAAACCGTCGGCGATCGCCAGATGCTGGTTGACGCGTACGAAACGAAGGTTGCGGTCCAGGAATGCGAAGCCAATTGGGGCATTGGCCAGGAAGCTCTCCAACAGCGCCAAGGTTTCACTCGTTTCGCGCTGGGCTTTGGCCAACTCTTCGGCCCGGGAACGCAAATCGGCTTCACTGGCGCGCAGACTTTGTTCGGCCTGACGGCGTCGGGCTAATTCGTTGCGAATCAAAAAGAACGCGATCCCCGTCATACCGAGTGTCAACAATCCTCCTACGCCGGCGCTGATCAACGTTGCCGTATGCTTCGCTCGCGCCACGCGGGCCCGTTCGACCAGCACCTCGCTCTCAAGTTGAATCATCGTGTTGGCCAGCGCTCGGATGTCGTCCATTTTTGTCTTGCCGTAGCCGAGCATGACGATGGACCGGGCCGCCTCGCACCCGACGTGCTTGCGAACTTCGATGCTGAATTCCAGTTCGCTGAACTTATCAGTAATCGCCTGTTCAATCTCGGCGAGGCGTGCGAGACGGTTGGTGTTGTTGGCGCTCAACGATTTCAAGGTCTGCAAACGGGCAGGAGCGTTCGTTCGGCTCAACAGATAGGGTTGCAGGTAAGATTCATCTTCCGTGAGCAGGAAGCCCCGTTGGCCGGTTTCAGCATCTTTAAGGTCGGAGAGCAGCAAATTCAGCTGGGCAAGCACCTGGCGCGAATGATCGACAAAAATATCGTTGCCGATTAATTCGCTGACATTGTAGATGGAAACGGCAGTATTAGCGGCGAGCGCAAACAGCACGGAGATCCAGACCGCGGACCCGCGCGTTTTTGCAAATGCCAGCAGTCGGTTGGTCTTAGAGTGCTCGTGTTGCGCCATATTGATGGGAGTCGCGTTAGGGGCGTCCAAAAGGAGCGCAGTAGTTAGGGATAAAGGTTCAAGCTACGAAAAGTCAGGCCGGGCGCCTTCTTTATGGCGAACTGGCCGGAAGCCTCGACCCGATTACGAATACTTGATAAATCGAGTCATGTTGCGCAGGTTGTCCAATTTTCGGGCAAGTTGGTAGAATGATGCGTGCGGTTCATTTTGATAGGGCCAGCCGGGAGATCCCTCGTCGCGGTGAGGTTGCCCGGACAGACTGCTTTACTGCCTCTTCCAAAGGAAGCACGATGCGTGCCGCCGACCGAGTGAAAGAAGAGAATCAAGCCGTCTCCAGCATGCAAGGTCCGCAACGACTTCTCGTTGTTGAAGATCTCGAAGATTCCCGTACCTCCATGCAGGAAATGTTGAGCTTGGCACTGCAAGTCCCGTGGACGCGGCGGAGGATGGCCACCGCGGGCTGCAACTGCTATCCGAACGGCCCTATAGCGTCGTTGTCACCGATCTGCGCATGCCCAAAATCAACGGCATGAAACTGATCGAAGAAATCCAGGCCCGCAGCATCCCCGTCACCGTTATTGTGACGACGGGACATGGCAGCGTTCACGAAGCGGTCCAGGCGATGCGCATGGGCGCTTACGATTTTCTAACGAAGCCGGCCGATCCGCAACATCTTTGCCTCTTGGTGCAACGCGCACTGCGCGAGCGAGCGCGCTGCAGGACGAAGTCACCGCGCTTAGGTCCCAGTTGCAGGGGAACCATTCTTTCCAAAACGTGCTGAGCAAGAATCCGCGAAGATGCACGAGATCTTCGAGTTGATCGGCCATATTGCTGCGAGCACTTCAACGGTCTTGATTACGGGAGAAACGGGCACGGGCAAAGAACAAATCGCGCGAGCGATCCATCAAGCGTCAGCGGCGGAACGGACCGGAGCGATGATCGCCATCAATTGCGCGGCCGTTCCTGAAACGCTGCTCGAAAGCGAGTTGTTCGGTCACGAGAAGGGTTCGTTCACCGGCGCTGCCGTCCAACGTCGCGGCCGCTTCGAGCAAGCGAATCACGGCACCATCTTTCTCGATGAAATCGGCGACGTTCCCCCTTCCATGCAAATCAAGCTCCTGCGCGTCCTGCAAGAACGGCGGTTCGAACGGGTGGGCGGCACGGAATCAATCGAGGTTGACGTTCGCGTTGTCGCTGCCACCAATCGTCCTTTGGAAAAGCTAGTAAAGGAAAACAAGTTCCGCGAAGATCTCTTTTACCGGCTCAATGTCATCAAAATCGATCTGCCGCCTTTGCGCGACCGGACGGAAGATATTCCGGTGTTGGCCGTGCATTTCACGCAAAAGTATGGTCGACGGCATCAGGCCCCGCCTCAGTTTGCTCCCGAAGCGATGGAAGCCCTGTTGGCTTACGATTGGCCCGGCAACATCCGACAATTGGAAAATGCAATCGAACGCGCGTGTGTAACAGCTTCTGATGGAATGATTACTCGCAAACAGCTGCCGCCCGAAGTAACTGGTATTTTGCCCGCCGGCAAAGGCGGAATCAGCGTTGATCTGGCGCGTCCCTTGGCCGACCAGTTAACCGAATTGACTGCCGCCTTTGAGGAACGCTATCTACGGAAAGCGATGAAACGGACGCGCGGGCACGTAGGCCGCTGCGCTACACTTAGCGGTCTATCGCGCCGCAGCATCACCGACAAACTCGCCAATTACAAGATTGACAAAGATGACTTCAAGCGTGGACAGGAGTAGCCCTACTCATGAAAAAGTGAGCATGACAATTCCAACAATCAGGATGCTGGCCGCCAAGGCGGAAGTAATCCATGGCGGTTCGGAAAGGTCTGCGGAAGCAGTCGGCGACTCAAGTTGCAATGATTTCTGATCTCGCACCAATCCCGCGCCTTGAAACAGAAGCGACAGGAGACCGGCGACCATTAAAAAAACGGCAATTGCTAGCATGACGCGTCCTTACGAATTCCAAATGCGCTCAATGTTCGCTACCCCAGTTTATTCCTCTAGTGGGATTGGAATGCCGCATTCGGTGCAAACCATGTGCCAATGGCAAGCAAACCAGGCGCTTCAAAATTTGCAACAAACCTAGGTTATTTCGGCTTTAAAAAGTCGGTCCGGCATAGAGGCTACTCTTGTGAGAATACTCGTCTGCATCGTCGGGATTGTTTTCGGCCTCGCTCCTCCCCTCCAAGCCGGCGACTGGCCGCAGTTCCGTGGTCCAACCGGAGACGGACATTACGAAGGCCTGAAATTGCCGACGCGTTGGGGGCCAGCGACGAATGTTGTTTGGAAAACTGCGATTCCCGGACAAGGTTGGTCGTCGCCGATTATTTGGAAAGGCAAAATCTACCTGACGACCGCAGTTGCCAAGAAAGACGATTATTCGCTGCAAGCCCTTCGGCTCGATGCTCAAAGCGGCAAGATCGATTGGCAAAAAGAAGTTTTCATTGAAGTAGGCGCAACGGCGCCGAAGCCACACCCAAAAAATAGCCATGCCAGCGCTACTCCTATCACCGACGGCGAACGCCTCTACGTCCATTTCGGCCACATGGGGACCGCCGCGCTCGACCTGAATGGCAAAATTCTCTGGAAAAACGACAAACTTACGTACAGGCCCGTTCATGGCAACGGCGGCTCGCCCATCTTAGTTGACGACAAACTCGTTTTCAGTTGCGATGGCGCCGATGCGCAGTTTGTCGTTGCCCTAAACAAGAAAACCGGCACGGTCGCTTGGAAAGTGGATCGCAATGCAAGTCCCCGTAAAGGCTTCTCTTTCGGCACGCCGCAGCTGATTACCGTAGATGGCAAGAAGCAAATTGTGTCACCCGGCAGCGGGGTGGTCATGGCGCTGGACACCGCCGGCAAGGAGATTTGGCGCGTTAAGCACGGCGGCTATTCGCTCATTCCGCGCCCGGTTTACGGCAATGGCCTCGTTTACATCGCAACCGGTTACGACGCCGCTGTGCTGCTTGCGATCAAGCCCGATGGCCAAGGAGAAGTCACTCCCTCAAACGTATCGTGGACCGGCAAGAAAGCCGTGCCGCATACGCCTTCGCTGCTCTTATTCGACGAGTCGCTCTTCATGGTCTCGGACAAAGGGGTTGCCTCTTGCCTAAACGCCAAGACGGGCGATGTCATCTGGTCCGAACGCGTGCCGGGCGAGTACTCCGCCTCGCCAATTTATAGCGATGGCAAAATTTGGATCACCAATGAAGAAGGCATAGGCAGCGTTCTCGATGCGGGCAAAGAATTCAACATAGTCGCCAAGAACGAAATGAAAGAGAAAACCTTTGCATCGTTCGCGGCGGCGGATGGCGCCCTCTACATTCGCACCGACGCCAATCTCTATCGCTTCGAGGAGAAGAAATGAAGGGCCCGCGCATCAGCGTTTTCCCGAAGTGTTACTTTGACGAGCTTTGTTCGGGCAAACGCAACTACGAGCAATGGCTGCGCGAGGCCCAATCGCTCGGCGGAGAAGGAGTCGAACATTATGACGGCTTTTTCCGCTCGTTCGATGATGCCGGAATCGAACCCATTCGCCGGGTGATGCGCGAGACCGGGCAGATTTCATCAATGCTCTGCTTCTCTCCCGATTTTACTCATCCCGATGCGGTCGAACGCGCGCACGAAGTGCAACGCCAATGCACCGCCATCGACCTTTGCGTCAAACTTGAAATGAAACATTGCCGTACGCTGAGCGGCCAGCGCTTTCCGGGACTAACAAAGGAACAAGGCGTTGAGCGGACTGTGGAAGGGATTAAGCGGTGCCTCGACTATGCCGAAAAGCATAATGTGACTCTTTGCATGGAGAATCACTATAAGGATGGCAATTGGCAATATCCGGAGTTCGCTCAGCCCGAGAATATTTTCCTCGAGATCGTCGATCGCATACAGTCTACGTTCTTTGGCGTGCAGTACGATCCTTCAAATGCACTTGTCGGCGGCTACGATCCCATTGCCTTTCTGGAAAAGGTCAAACATCGGGTCGTTACCATGCATGCTTCCGATCGTTACCTGGCGCCGGGCGCGACGCTCGACGAGCTCCGCCAGGCGGATGGCAGCATCGGCTATTCGCCGAAACTCTTGCACGGCGAAACCGGCAAAGGTCTGAACGACTACGACGCGATTTTTCGTATCCTCGCATCGGTCAACTACTCCGGCTGGATCTCGGTAGAAGATGGCGTGAATGGACTGGAAGAACTGGCCCGGTCGGTGGAGTTCTTGAAGAAGAAGCGCGAGCAATATTTTGATGCAAGTTGCTCAGTAGAATGAGCTTTTTTGTGCGAGCATTTATGTTAGGAGCGCGCCAACCGATTTCGGCGAATTGTTGAAACGACCGCGGAGTCTTTCTTATCCTCCCCCTGGCTTTGCAGGGGGAGGGCAGGGTGGGGCAGAGCGCCTCGCCCATTAATAACGGTTGAGACACTCGCAGCCGTTCCCCCCACCCTGCCCTCCCCCCCGCAAAGCACAGCCGGGGGGAGGGTAAGAAGGGCGAGCTGCCGGTTTGCCGGAACCGGCTAAAGCACCCTATGTTAGATCCACTTGGATCGGGCACTCAACGGTCATAAAGTCTGCACGTGACATTTGGATTGAAATGCCATGATCGCCAGCGTTGAAGTTGATCGAATCATTTTGCTCGAGCGCTGGATCGACGAAGGTCGGCAGGCCGAAGAGGCTGCCGAAAGGTGGTATTGAGCCCGGCTGCAAACCCGTCAATTGCAGCACTTCATCGACGGTTGCGAAGCGGATTCCCTTTACCCCGAGACTCGTTCGCGTTTTCTTGCTGTCCAACTTGCGGTTGGCGGGTATCACGAGAAGAACGAAACGATCGCCCGCTTTAACGATCAACGCCTTCGCGCCACTGGCGAGCGGAACGCCGCGGATCGCCGCCGCCTGCTCGCTCGTAAAGACCGGCTCGTGACGAGAAACCGCAAATGGAATCAAGTCGCCCGTGAGTTTTTCTTCGATTTGTTCGAAAACAGATGGCATAAGAATAACGATACTTCCCAAACAAAATTTCGTAATGCATTTGCACAAAAGCGGCGCGGCATTTCGCTCAGATCTCAAAGGCTCGCCTCATTCGCGCTTCAAATCATAGGCTTTGATTTTGCGGTCGAGCGTCGAGCGTTCGATGCCAAGGATCTCGGCCGTACGGCTTTTGTTCCAATCCGTGTGGTTGAGCGTGCCGATAATCTGGCGCTTCTCCATCTCGTCAAGCGATGCCGGCTTGAAGGGGATGGGATGCAGCCCGGAACCGCCGACGTCAACCGATGACAGCCAGATATCGGCGGCGTCGAGTTCAGCAGCGCCACTAAGGGCTACGGCTCGCTCGATGACATTCCGTAGTTCGCGGACGTTGCCCGGCCAATGATGCGACTGCAGTTTCGCGATCGCGTCGGCCGTGAAGCCCCGAATCTTTCGGCCTGTCTCGTTGACGAAGCGCTTGAGAAAGTGCTCGGCTAAGAGCGGGATGTCTCCCACGCGATCCCGCAACGGCGGGACCCGAACTTCAACGACTTGCAGCCGGTAGAAGAGATCTTTGCGGAAGTGGTTCGACCGCACGGCTTCTTCGAGCGCGCGATTGGTCGCTGCCACGACGCGAACGTCAACTTGAATCTTGTTGTTGCCCCCCAGCCGTTCGAAGGTATGGCCTTCCAGCACCCGCAAAAACTTCGCTTGCGTTGACAACGGCATCTCGCCGATCTCGTCCAGAAAGATGGTGCCTTGATCGGCCGCCTCGAACTTGCCGATCATCTTTTCCGTGGCGCCCGTGTAAGCGCCTCGCTCGTGCCCGAAGAGTTCAGACTCCAGCAGCGATTCCGTGATGGCGGCACAATTTAGACAGATGAAAGGGCCGTCGCGTCGATCGCTTGACATATGGATGGCGCGAGCGACGAGTTCCTTGCCCGAGCCGCTCTCCCCGCGGATCAGCACCGTGGCATGGGTCGGCGCGACACGGCGAATTTGGGATTCAGTTTGCTTTAACGGCCCACTCTCGCCCACCAGTTCGGATTCCAGACGCAGGGTATCGACCAGCGCTTTATTGGCCCCGGACAAAGCCCCCCGGCGCTTTAATTGGTTCCAGGCGATGCCGAACTGTTTGGCCACCAAAAGAGCAAACTCAAGATCCTCCGAAGCGAGTGATGGTTTCAAGGTGGTCGAGTAGAGGTGGATGAGCCCGAGCACGTTCGTCTCGAAGACGACCGGCGCAAATCAGGCTGCCAACTTTGAGTTCGGAAAGACTTTCCCGATTGCGCAAAGCCGGATCGGAATGAACGTTTTCGGCAAGGATCGCCTCTTTCGACGACAACACCTCGGCACTGACAAATTGCGAAACCTTGTGATAGGTTTGAATCTTTGGATCGCGATGGCGATGAGCCAGCAGTTCGGAGGCCCGCCCTTCTTTGAGACCGAGCACCGCTCCGACTTCAGCAGGAATGCCTTCGAGCAGCCCATCGAGAACGCATTCGACCAGTTCCTCCAGCGTTTCCGCAGAGCCCATATCGAGCCCGAGACGATAGAGCACACCGATGGCCTTTTCCCAGCGGTGGACTTCGAGAATCGTCTCGCCTTCGCGCTGCCTGTCTCCATCCTCGTTTTTGGTGGCGCCGTAGCGAGTCGTGCGCAGCCGCTTGCGGATTTCGAGGTTCTCTTCCATACTGCTCTGGGGCACACCGGGCAGATCGCGCAGGTTCTCCACAAAGAGGAACTTGCTTCGGCCCAGTTGGAGCTCGTCGTTCGGTTCGAGAATTTCTTCGCCGTGAATCCGGATCTCATTCACTTTGGAGCCATTCAGACTGCCTAAGTCACGCAGCCGCCATTTGCCCTCAGCGAAATAAATCTCGGCATGTTCACGGCTACACAGATCGTCGGCGAGAACGATTTTGTTGGTTGGTGCGCGCCCGACCGTACAGCGGATTCCACGCTGCAGGGGATGAACATGGCCGAAGCCATTCTCGTGGCGAGCAACAGCATAGGCGGTCATTGCAGTTGGCATGAATCGCCTTCAGAAGGGTACGAAACCGATAACTCTTTTATATACTATCTCGAATAAAAAAGGTGCGGACGAAGATGTCTCGTTAGCCGGACGCGTTAGCGACGAGTTTGTGAAAAAGATCTTTAAACTGCAAGTTGTGCAAACTCGCACTTCCCTAATCAAATCCATGCAACCCTAGATTCCCACCCAAGCCGCAGCGAAGACCGCACTGGCCAAGGCCAAAGTGGCGAGAGCCCCCGGCGTCATCGAGCCGCTATACAGATGGTTGGAGCTGGTCGGAAGCGGGAGTTGCACGTGGGGATAGAGCGATGGCGGCGCTTCCCGGCCGTGCGGCATCAAAACGCGAACTCGGCTCTGGAAAAAGGCCCAGCCTATGGCCGCCATCAGAAACGCTGACGCAACGAGCATCAACCAGGGTTGATGTTCGAAGGAAACTCCCAGACTTTTGCCGACGCTGATAGGCAGACTTTCGGATTCCGCAAGCAAGCCGAGCGCATTATGCAGAAAATGCAGCAGCATCGGCACGAAGAGCGAACGCGATGCCACATACGTGAGATGGAGAACGACGCCCATCAGGCTGGCAAAAATCACTTGAAGCGGAATCAGGTGAATCAAGCCGAAGAAAAGAGACGTGGCGGCAATGCCGGGAACCAGACCATAACGGCCCACGAGGTTGCAGCCGAGAAACCCACGGCACCACAATTCCTCCGAAATAGCAGGTCCTAAACTCAGCGCGAGCACGGGAATCCACCAAGGCCATGTCGCCGCTTCGCGACCAAGTCGCTCCAGAGCCTCACTCCCTGGAAGGTGAAAGTGGCCGAACATCTGCTCAAAAGCAGTCTGTAGGGCAAAATTGCAAATAAGCAGTGGCAGCACCAGGATGCATACCAGCACGACGTGTACGAGGGGCGGGGTTCGCAACGCAAGCTTTGCTTTCCAACCACGGCCGAGGATACGCGTCAAATAATAGAGACTGAAAAGTATGCCGGCGATGGGCCCGACGAACAGAAGATCCCGAGTCAATTGTGGATCACTGGCGACTTCCAGAAGCGATTGAAGAAACCCTCCGCCGTTGAACATTTTCCCGATGGTCAACCCGGCGATCAAAAGCAGGGCGGGCAAAATCTGGGTGGCCACCAAAAAGTAGACGCACCACAAAGCCGCCTTCCAAAAGCCGAAGCCCCGCCGCGACAGCACCGCCACCTCAACAGTCGGAATCTCATCGAGGTTCAGGTCAACCGGCTCTAAATCGAGCGGTTCGGGTTTGGAATCGAACTCAGGTAGCGGCATCGAAACGGCCTCGGCAGTTAAACGTCTAAAACTCGCGAGGCTATGCCTCGGACCGACAAGGCGAGCGTCAAGCCGTGACGCCGACGTAAATTTCAACACGTCGGCCTTACGCCTCGATCTAAGGATTTCTATACTGTCCCATCTGTTAATCCAAGATTACGCACTTATCGCTCAGGCTTCTTTTCGACAGGATTAACAGGATTTACAGGATGAACAAAGGCTTTTTATCCTGTCTCTCCTGTTAATCCTGTCTGTTTTGCTTCATGGACTAGCGACCGCTAAGGTAAGGAACGGGGCGCTCACCCAAAGCTAAAACTAGCCTATTCATCGTATGTGGATCAGACGAGCCCTGTTATCCGGCCGCGCCACCGGCGGAGTTCTCGCGCGTCAAAGCACGCCAGCGACGGAATCGTTGCGCAGCAAACGGTTCGCTTTCCCGACGCCCCCGAAATGCGGGTGCGACAACCGATTCCGGCAAGAGATCAAACTGGCGCCCTGAGCGCTTCACTCAGAGCCGCGACCGCTCAGGGAGCGGTGGAGCCCGCTCCCTGAGGGTCGCGGCTCTGACATTCACCCTCGTTACCAGGCTCTGCCTGGTAACGGGTCGTCGAGGCTCCGCCTCGCGGGTTGTCTTCCGGAAGACTTTCCTATAGTTCGAACGCGCATTCGCATTTCAATCATCGAGGCAGAGCCTCGACGACCCGTTACTAGGCAGAGCCTGGTAACGAGCGTCAGTAATTGATTGGCGCACCCCGAAACGCCAAAATCAAGCCAAAAGGGAACCCGACAAACCGCGTCTCCATACAAATGAACTGCAAGAGTCTCAACAATCATTCGTGGTGCTATCTCCGATGAAAATCCGCCAAGCTGTTCTTGTCGAGCCTTTTAAGGTTGAAGTGCGCGAGGTCGAATGCCCTCAGCCGGCCGCCAATCAGATTCTCGTGGAATGCGAAGTCAGCGCTATCAGTGCGGGCACGGAGTTAGCCGTTTACACCGGCACGCACCAATGGTTGAAAGACCCGAAACTGCCTGACTGGAAATTTCCGTTTCGTCCGGGCTATTCGGCGGCAGGGAAAATTGTCGATGTCGGCTCGGGCATCACCGGCTGGCAGCTCGGCCAGCGCGTCAGCTATCCCGGCAATCATGCATCGCACGAGTTGCTGACCATCGGTCATGAACGGGGGCGGCTCTGGAAAATGCCGGATGGCTTGACGTTCGATAAGGCCGCCCTGGCCTGTATTTCACGCTATGGCTTTGGCGGCGTTTTGCGCTCCGGACTGACGCTCGGACGTTCCGTCGCCGTGCTGGGTCTGGGAATCATTGGCCAGTTTGCACTCCGCTGTGCGGCAGCAGCCGGCTGTCATCCCGTGGTGGGCATCGATTCGGTCTTGATGCGGCGTGAGGCAGCCAGCGCGGCCGGCGCTTCGCACGTCATTGATCCCACTTCAACCGACGCCAAGGCTGCGCTAAGCGAGTTTCTGGGTTGCCGTGGCGCCGAGGTCGTGATCGATGCGACCGGCGCGCCCGCTGCCGTACCGGTGGCTATGTCGCTTGCGTGCGATGCAGGACAGGTTGTCGTCGTCGGCAGCCCGCGCGGGTTAGCGCAAAACGTGAATTTTTACGATGACCTTCATCGGCGGTATATTGACGTTTGCGGCGCCCACGGCAATATGCTCTTTGAGCCTGCCCACAAACGCCTTGCAGGCGATTGGGACATTGATAAGGCCCAGAACTGGCTTCTGGCGGCGCTAGCTTCGGGCAGACTCAATACGGAAAAGCTCGTGACGCACGTGATCAAGCCGGAAGGAATCGGCAGCGCTTACGAGGGATTGCTGAATAAAAAGGAAGAGTATTTGGGCGTCACGGTTCAATGGAAGTAGCTTTTGCCGTGACCGTTAGAGAGGTTTGCAGAAACGCTCCCTTACCAGTCCGTTAGCCGCGATCGTTAGGGAGCGCTTGCTGAATTCGCTAACGGTCGCGGCCAACCTCGAGCGGCATTCCCACCGCTCGCTCGAGCGCAGCCCGGCGTCGAAACGCTTCGGCTAGCGCTTCATAGTAGCGATCTTTTAATCCGATCAAACTGCGCTGCGCTTCAATCAACGTCACAAATGGAATCTTCCCATTCACATACGACGATTGAGCTTCCTTGATGTTCGCGTCGGTTGCAGGCAATAATTTTTTCTCGAACAGTTGAATCACTTTGTCGCTTTCGCGAAGTAACTCGTAGTTTTCTTGCACCTGTAAGTTCACCTGATCGGTCAGGCGAGAAAGCTCGGCCCGCCGTTGCGCTGCCTTTCGCGGGCTTCAGCGACCGCCGCGTCTCGACGCGCCAGGCGAACAGGCAGATTAATACGCGCCCCGACCTGCCACTGCAACGGGTGCCCATTGATCGACTGCCAGAACGAATCGTAGGATGCCAGGACTTCAACATCGGGCTTGTATTCACGAAGAGCGACTTGGACAGAAGCCTCTTCCGCCGCCAACCGAGCAGCGAGGGCCTTCAGATCGGGGCGAGCCTCGATGGCCATCCCGCGAAGCGTTGAAGCGTCCGGCGTACGCGTCAGCGGGGGTGTCGAATCGGGCGCGGGCAACGGCGAGTCGGGGGGCAGATGCATGAACGTGTTCAGGCGTGCTTTTGCCACCTGGCGAAAACGTTCCAGATAAACGGTCCGCTCTTCCTGACGGGCGATTTCGACATCAACCTGAAGCATGTCCTGTTGCGGAACCTGGCCATTCTTGTAGCGCGTTTCTGCATTCTTGCGAAACTCTTGCAGGATTTTGAGGTTGTCGGCATTCACCACCAGGGCGCGCTCGGTCAAGTAATAATCGGCATAAGAATTTAAAGCCGATTCAATCAATTGCAGCCGGGTATCATCGACATCGCGCTCGGCGGCATTCGCCTCGGCTCGAACGAACTCGCCACGCAATTCCCGCTTGCCGAAATAGGGGAGTTTCTGTGTTAACTCCGTGCGGGCGGCGTAACTGGCGTTTTGCGCCGATGGTGCCGGGCGCCGTTACGAAGTTCAGCATCGGGTCGTCGAGCGAGATCACTTGCGGGTAGCGAGCATTCACCGCCGCGGCCGTCGCGCGCATTTGCTCCAGCGTCGGGCTTCGCTCGATCACCAACTGAATCACGCGTTCCGGCTTCAAGGTCGCATCGTTGCCGAAGAGGCTTTCAGTTTTTTCCTCGGTCTTGCGCGTTGACGCGGCGGTTTGTTGAAGTTCGGAACTGGATTCAAGCTGTTTGTGCGTCGGGCTCGCAACACCGGCCGACGGCGTCGCTACTGGCTTTTGACCGATTCGCTCAACAGCGCAACCAGCCAACGCCTGCGACAGGACGAATGATGCAAGCAATTTTTTTCGCTTGGCATTGATGTACATGGATCGCCTTATCGCATCGAAACGGACTCGCCGCGCATCCAATGCCTTATCGGCAGTAAAGGCGGCACTTCTGTAGGCTTGACTTTGGCGAGAGCCGAATTGCGTAAGCAATCGGATAAATGATGCGGTGCATGCACGATTCCATTGCCGCAGATTGGGCAAGTTGGCGTTTACAGAAATGGTTTGACCGATTACAACCTTTTATCGAATCGGCGCCTGGTGGCCGAAGGACTCGACGCGCCTGCTTTGTTGAAACAGGCGCTATGCGGTTGGAACAAGGATGTTCGGACCCTTTCATGAAGAATGCGCGCTCTCTTATCGTCGTTGCGGACGACTATGGCATCGGCCCGGACGTCTCGCGATGCATTCTCGAATTGATGCGCGCAGGTGTCGTTACGGGCACCGTTCTTCTGGTCAATTCGCCCTTTGCCGAGAGCGATATTTCCCGATGGAAACAGTCGGGCCGCGTCGGCGAAATGGGTTGGCATCCGAATCTGAATCTCGACGCTCCAACGGCGCCGCGCGACCAAGTTGCCACATTGCTCGATAGAGAAGGCCGGCTTGCTTCTCTTGGCATCATGCTCATGCGCATGGCCTCCGGCAGGCTGCGCTTCCAAGATCTCGTTAATGAGTTCGAAGCCCAGTTGAACCGCTTCTGCGATCTCGTCGGCAATATGCCTCGGCTCATCAATGGCCATAAGCATATCCACGTTTTTCCAATGGTAAGCCGAGCGCTTACGCAGGTGCTTCAGAGCCGGAAAATTATTCCTTACGTGCGTCGCGTGGTCGAGCCGCTCGCCTGCTTTGGCGCTGTGCCGGGCGCTCGTGTCAAACGGCTCTTTCTGACAACGCTCGGCCGATCCGCCGCGCGACGGCAAGACCGGGCCGGCTTCACGGGAAATGATGCTCTGGTCGGCATCACCGATCCGAAATGGGTCCAAGATCCCGCCTTCTTCGAACGCTGGATTACGCGGGTGCCCGGCCAAACGGTGGAATTGGCTGTACATCCCGGCTATCGCGATGAAACCTTGGTCGGCCGAGATTGCACCCTGCTGGACGGCCAATTAGAACGGCGCGTCGCCGAACACCGCTTGCTTCTCAGCGCTCGCTTCACGGATGCTTACCAACGGGCAGGCTTTCAATTGGCAACGCCCTCGAACTTCTTAGGGTCCGAGCAAAGAGGATGGCGACATGCAGGTTGAGGCAACAGCGACGCCAACGGATCGGCAAGCTCTTCTGCTGAAGCGCCACTGGCAGATTTGGCTCTTCGTCATCTGCGTCGTTGTCGTACGCGGCGCCATTCAGCCTCATCGCAGCACGGTATTCCCCTGTTATCGCGGGGCCGGCCTGAACTGGTTTGCCGGCAACGATCTTTACCAGCGAACGGCCGATACGTGCCGTTATAGCCCCCCCACTCATATTGTTTTCGTCCCTTTCAGCGTGCTTCCGGAGGTTATTGGCGGCATCGCCTGGCGGCTGTTTATCAGCGCTGCCCTACTCGGAGCCCTGGCTTGGTGGCTAAAAAGCGCCTGTTCGAAATCCTGGACTGATCGCCATCGCGCCTGGCTGTTGCTGCTCACCATTCCGATGATGCAAGGAAATTTGAACAGCGCTCAGGCGAACGCTCTGGTCGTCGCCTGCCTGCTTGCGGCGCTGGCGGCCATCAATGAAAGCCGCTGGAACATCGCCTCCGCTGTGCTGGCTGTCGCCTTTTTGATCAAAGGTTATCCGCTCGCCGTCGCGCTATTGTTGATCGTCCTTTATCCGAAGCAACTAGGCTGGCGGTTGCCGATTGCCATTGCGCTTGGATTCTTGACCCCATTTCTCGTTCAAGAGCCCGGCTATGTGATGCGGCAATACGAGCGCTGGGTGAACAACCTCGTGGGCGATGATCGTTCTAACTGGCTGATCGTCGAAGGCTACCGCGATGGCTGGATGCTCGTCCGGCTTACGGGTCTGCCGCTCAGTTTTAAAGCGTACGAGATCTTCACAGTAGCTGCCGGCGCTGCGATCGGAGCGCTCGTCCTTGTTCTGCGTTTGCGCGGCGATAACGGGCCGGACTTTCGCAATCGCGTTCTCGGCCTCGGTTGCTGCTGGATGACCGTCTTCGGCCCCGCTACCGAAGGGCACACCTATATTCTGCTAGCTGCGACTCAGGCGTGGCTGACCGTCGAATGCCTTCGCGGCACGGTCCCGTTCTGGAGCCGCGTTCCGATCTACTTGGGCACGGGACTCTTCTTTCTGCATGTGGCAACCGGCGCGACCCCGCTTTGCCGTTATCTGATTTGCTACATCTGGCCGCCGATCGTGGCTTTACTCACCCTGGGCACTCTAACAGCGCTCTGCATTCTGTCGCCCTCGCCCAGATTATCTGCGATTGCAACGGGCGAACGCGAGCGGACGCCGGGCATGATCCCTCAAGCTGTATGAAGTTGTCGGGCATTCAATTATTCCTTGGAGTTTTGGACTCAATTTGCCGATGACAGAAGCGCCGCGACTTCGAGTCGGCGGATCGCGAACGGTAGCGCTGTATCAGTGGGAGAGGCCGATGAAGCCATCTGGCGATCGCAAACAACGAGATTCGCTAACGAGTCTGATCTTCCCCACGTACAACCCCGGCTCGGCCCTCACCGCTACGTGGAACGCCTTGCACCAATTCTTAAGCAGCGCCTGGCGAAACTGGGAAATCTTGTTCGTTTGCGATGGTTGCACCGATGGCACTCCCGAGCGTCTGCGCGATATGGCCGCCGGCAGCGGCCTGCCGATCCGGATCCTCAACTCTCCGAAGAATCACGGCAAGGGCCATGCTGTGCGACAGGGACTTCTAGCTGCCAAAGGGCGCTACCGCTTGTTCGCCGACGTCGATTTGGCCTATTCGTTTGCCGACATCGAACGCGTGGCTTCCCGCTTATGGGATGGCGCGTCGGCGGCTATTGCTTCGCGCGAACATCCCGAGAGCGAAGTCGTCTTCCCGCATCGATTGATCGGCTATCTGTTCCGCCGTCATCTGCAGAGCGCTGCCTTCGGCGCGCTCGTTCGCGGAATGTTGCATATTCCTCAGCGCGACACTCAGGCGGGCTTGAAAGGCCTGAGTGCCGAAGCGGTCGAGCAGGTGGTGCCGCGCTTGCGCTGCGACGGCTTCGGCTTCGACTGCGAGCTTTTACTAGCCTGCAAGCGGCAGCAAATCGAAGTGGAAGAAGTCCCCGTCCTCGTTCGTTATCAGGATAGCGCAACGACCACCAGTTTGAAGACCGTTCTGGCGCATGATCGCCGACGTCAACCGCGTTCGCCGAGCCTGGAAGAAAACCATGCCTGCTCCGCTGCCGCCCGATGCAGCGATTGAAGAGATCACATTCGCGATGGCGCGCGAACGAATCGCCGGCTAAACAGAGTTGCACAACTTTGTCGTCAAGTTTGACACATCATTTAGGCTTAAGTTTTGGGCCGGTCAATTACCGGCGCCAAGCCTTCGCGTTACGGCAAACGAGCCCTCAATCTCATATCGTTCGTTTCCGTTTATTTCGCATCGTAGAATATCCGTAGCGAGTCGCCTTGTTTCGGACGAGTCAGTTCTGGCTTTTGTCCTTCCGTATCAATCTGGATCAAAAATCATGGCCGATGCACCGCTGCCGTCTCGCTCCTGGGTTCGGCGTATCTTTCGCGTCCGCTTCCCGCAGGTCGTCATCGGCATCACGGCTTTTCTTTATGTCGCCACGCAAATCGAGACGGGCCACCACATCGATCGCCAGTGGTTCACGGTTTTTCGGACGCTCATGCTTATCGTCGCGGCACTGCTTTTAACCCTCTGGGCCCTCTTTTTCTCCGGGTGGCACAAGCTGAAGGTTGTGCTCGCGCTGGCTCTACTGATGGGGGGCGCGGTAGGCCTTTTCCGCGTCGAGCGCGATGGCGATATGCGTGCGACCCTGCATGCTCGCGAGTGGGCGCTGCACCTGTTCGGCGTTGCTCATGAAGACGACGTGGCCGCCCACCGCAAGCGGCAGGCTGACCTCTTGCAGAAACGGCCGATCGATCTTACTCCCCAAGCAACCGACTTTCCCGGCTATCGCGGCAGTGATCGAACCGGCATTGTCGAAGGTCCAGCACTCGCGCACGATTGGACCCAGCGGCCGCCGCGCGTGGTCTGGAAGCAGCCAACCTACGGCGGCTATTCCGCCTTCGCCATTGTCAACGGCTTTCTATTCACGCTTGAACAGCGGGGCGATAACGAAGCGGCCGTTTGCTACGATGCGGACAACGGCAACGAGCTCTGGGTGCACTCCTGGCGTGCGCGGTTCGAAGAGAAGATGGGAGGCGATGGCCCGCGCGCGTCACCAACCGTTTACGACGGCGATGTTTTCGCCTTCGGCGCCTTCGGCAAGCTCGTCTGCCTGAACGGCAAGACAGGTGAATTGAAGTGGTCGGTCGATACCTTGGCCGGTAGTCAGAATCTTACCTGGGCCATGAGCGGCTCGCCCTTGGTTTACGGCGATCTTGTTGTGGTCAATCCGGGGAGCCAAACGGCCGATCGCGCGGGGCGGTCGGTCATCGCTTACGATCGCCGCACGGGCAAAGAAGTCTGGGCAGCCGGCAATGCGAAGGCGGGTTACTCATCTCCTATGTTGACGCGTTTAGGAGGGCGTTGGCAGGTTCTCGTTTTCGATGCAACCGGCTTGGGAAGCTACGATCCGCAAGATGGCGTTGAGCTTTGGCGGCATCCCTGGCGCACAGGCGACGGCATCAACGTGGCGCAACCGCTCGTGCTAGAAACAACATGGATTCCGCCCTTAGCGCTGGGATTAGCCTCCGGATCGATAACGCTGACGCCGATCGTTGCGCATAAAGGCCAAGTCTTCATCGCCTCCGGATATGGTCGCGGCGGCGTGCTGTTGGAAGTTGGTGAAGAAGCAAAAAAATGGAGGGTCCAGGAACTTTGGACGACCAACCGCAATGCCATGCGCTGCAAATTCACCAGTCCGATTTTTCGCGAAGGCTACATCTACGGCCTCGACGATGGCGACCTTCAATGCATCAGCGCCGAAGACGGACGCATTGCCTGGTCCGACAAGCGCAGGCCTGCGGAAGGCAAAGGCTACGGCCATGGACAGATACTCGGCTGTGGCGACCTACTTGTGGTTCTGACCGAATTTGGCGAAGTTGCGCTGGTAGATGCCAAGCCTGAGCGCTTCAACGAACTTGGCCGGCTCAAAGTCCTCGAAGGGAACAAAACCTGGAACAACCCGGCCATGGCAGATGGCCGGCTCTACATCCGCAACCATCGCGAAATGGCCTGCGTCGATTTGCGGTGACCGCAAAGCCTGCCAAGCGCCTGACGACAATATAAACCCAATTGCTTACGCGATTTGGCTTGCTACTTCCGAACAACTCGGATCATTTTCGCATCAAATAGTAGCGAATGGACTCATCGAGTTGTCGGACGTCGCTGCCGCGCCAGAGTTCCTTGCCGCCGTGGTCGAGCAAGATCATGGTTGGGTAGGCTTTGATTTTAAATTGTTGTTGCACCCGGCCTTCCTGACCCTCGCCTTCGAACCAAATCGTATAGTTGATAGGCTTCTGCGCTTTGCGGAGATAGTAATCCTTAATTCCTTCAACGGCTTTTTTACGTTCGGGCCAAGAGGAATTGTCGCAATCGACGCCGACCACTTCGACGTAGTTTCCAAAACGCGTTTGCAGATCGATCAAGTCGGGAATCTTTCGCAGACAGGGCATGCAATTGGTGCTCCAGAAATCGAGAACCACCAGCCGGCGATCAGTAAGGTTGCGGAATTCGACCGGCGCGCCCGTCGCATCGTAGAGCGTGAAGTTATTGCGTGGCGCAGGCTCCTGCTGCGTGACATTCGACTCCAAGGGAGACGAATTCGAAGGGACGGCAGACATCGACGGCGATGCCGACGGCGGCGGCGGTTCGATCTTGATCTGCACCGGGCTCGGAATCGCCGCGGTCGGCGGCCAAGCCTGAGTATTCAAGTCGGCGATATTGGGACTGGCTGATGAAGGAGGCGGCGGCGGAGGCGAAGGGCGTGAGGTTGCCGGCCTCTTGCCGGGGCTCCACGACTGATCCGTTCCTTCCAGCAGCGGATCCTTACCCGCAGGAATCGGATCGGGCCCTGGGATATTGCTCGTCGGCGGGTCCGCCAATTTCGGCTTTTGTTCTTTTCGTTCCGCCGCAGGCGGGGTTGTCGGCGGCGCAGGCTGAGGCGGCGTCTGCGATGAAACATTCCCTTCGCTCAGTTTGATCAGCAGCCGCGTGTTCGGCGCCTCAGTCATGATGGCGCCCCCCATCGTACGGCCGCCGTTGTCGCCGCGAGCCTTCAGGTAATAAGTTGTGCCGGTCTTCAGACCTTTGATCATGAAGTAGCCCTGCTCGTCGCTTTGAATGCCGATCGGTTTGGCATCGGGGCCGGAGTCAGCAGGCGTAACGTTAACGAGAGCGTTTGCTTGGCCCCGGCCGGCGCTGTCGATGAGCATACCGGCCAACATTCCATCCGGCGGCTTTGGCGGAGGTTCTTGAATGGCGCCCGATTTGGGATTGGCGCCGTCGGCCCAGAAAGGCTCTGCTTTTTTCGGGTTGGCAACCTTGGACTGCGTCGGCGACTTCTTCCCCGTCGAGGCGCAGCCAGGCCCGATGAAACAGGCTGCGAACAAAACTAAGAGAAGCCCCCGCATTTTGCCTTCCCCTTGGCGTCTGCAAGTGCGCGTTTGCATCGCGCGGCCGGCACCAATACGAGTTTGCCCCGCTCGGATGCTCGGGTCAACCACGGTTGCGCGGCTTGAGTAAAACGGCTTGGTTTCTTCAACCCCCCACGTCCGCCATCCCGCGTAGCCCGATCAGTCCGCGCCGTCTACGCAACTGGCGGATTCGCCCTTTTTGTCGTAAATCATTAGCAGTCGGTATTGTCCGCCATCGTCAGAGTCGGCATATATCGGCATTGCCGGACGAGGTCGAGACGTTCTTGACTCGTTTTCGCGCCCCGGCTATCGTTATTGCAAGACGGCGTTTAGGAAAAGCCGTCGTTGGCCAACTATCGGGTGATTGCTTTTATGACCCAACGATCGTTCCGCTGGTTGCTTGTGTCGCTGGCTCTGTTCGGCTTTAGCGTCGATCTGGCAAGCAAATATACCGTCTTTCGTTGGCTTTATTCTGGCAGCCCGTCCGGCGATTGCGAGATCGTCCCGGGCGCGTTTCGGTTTCACGTTGACTTCCGTCCCGATCTGGATGCAAGCGAGTATTGGCTGGCAAAGATGAACGGACCGATTCCCCCGCATGTCAATCACGGCGCCTTATTTGGCCTGGGGAATGAACACACCCGGCTGGCTAACGGGTTCTTCCTGGTCGTCAGCATCATCGCTGCAGGCGCGATCGGCTGGTGGGGAACGCGGTCGGCGACCCGTCACGATCCCTTGCTGTCAGCCGCGCTTGGTTTGATTCTCGGCGGCACGCTCGGCAACCTATTCGATCGCGCGGTCTTTGGCGGCGTTCGAGATTTTCTCCACTTCTATCTCATCCGCTGGCCCGTCTTCAACTTCGCCGACTGCTGCCTGGTCGTCGGCGCCGGCACCCTGCTTTTTCACGCGCTCTTCGTTCACTCCAACGTGAAGGAAGAGGCATCCCACCTTGGGGTGGCTGTCGTTGCCGCCGAATGAAACCTCAACAAATTTCGGACGACATCTTCAAACGGCATCTGCCGAACAATAACTGCTTGATTTTTCTCGTTCTTTTGAACGCATCTGACTTGTTCCACGTATCGGCAGATGCCATGCTTGAGTTGTGGCATGGCAATGACTGAAGAACCGTCCTTAGCATTTTTCGCACAAGTTAGAAACTTGTGCCACCGACTACGTTGTAGCACAAGTTTCCAACTTGTGCATGTTGCACACAAGTTAGAAACTTGTGCCACCGAACACGCTGTAGCACAAGTTTCCAACTTGTGCTGTTGCACACAAGTTAGAAACTTGTGCCACCGACCACGTTGTAGCACAAGTTTCCAACTTGTGCATGTTGCGCACAAGTTAGAAACTTGTGCCACCAATCCAACTCGCGGGCGCTTTAGGCTCGTGGATGCCGTGAGATTGTCCCCAACCCTTGAGACCCATCATGTCGAACATCAAATTTCCCTTACTGACGTTGATTTTTTCCGGGACGTTCACGACTGTTGCAGTATCAGCGCCGAAGCCCGCTGCCACACCGCATCCGGTAACGTTGGCGCCACATCATTCCACCGCTGTCGCGAACCCATTCGTTCCACAACAGCATTCAGGCTCAACGGCGCCCGCACCCACGAGCGTTTCAAACAAAACGCTGAATACGACAGCGGCGCCCAAGCCGGCCAACACCACGAACGCAACATCGACAGCCAAGAGCACTTTAACCCATCCCGCCTCACCCGGTGGCGCTTCAGCGTTTTTCACGCCATCGCACCATACGACGTCAACAGCCAACCATTCGCTTTCGGGGCTCGGCACGACGTCTAATCAAAGCAGGTCTTCTCATTTCGCGCAAGCGCTCGAAGATCTCTCTCTGGCCCGATCGAGCTTGCACAATGGCAATGTGAAGGGGGCAGAACAAGACCTTCATCGGGCCGTGCAGCAGACCCAAAAAGCAATCCAGGCCCATAGCACATCGGGAAACGGCAAGTATAACCGGTTGACCAATACCAGCGCCTTGCCATCAAACCAAAATGCAATTCTCTCTTCAAGTGGCTCAAGCAACACGCAAGGGCAGCAAGCCTCATCGAGCGCTCATATGGCGGTGAAAGCGATGCAGGCGGCACAACGCCAGATCCGCGAAGGTCGTGCCGATAAGGCCGACCTCGATATTCACGACGCCTTTGCGAGCTTGCGTGAAGCGATGCAGCAGAATTAATGAGTGGGATCAGATTCTTGCAGGTGGGGCGAGCCTGAGGGTAATTCGGCGAGCCGGGAGCGTGAGCGACCGGAGAAACAACACTCCGGTCGCTCACGCTCCCGGCTCGCTTTGCATCACCCGTTAGAAAACTATCGCGCCACAGATCACCAACGCCCGCCAATAACCTGCTATCATGCCAGAATGTACCAACGCATTGTGACTGCAGGAGAATCCCTTATGCGCTCCCGGATCATTGCCGCCGGGTTGATTCTGTTTATCGCCTTCCCCGCGTTTGCACAAGATAAGCCAAAAGCGGAGACGAGTTATGACATTCCCTACAAGCTGACGGACACCAAGCACGTTATGGTTCGCGTGAAGCTGAATGGCAAAGGGCCCTTCAACTTCATTCTGGATACCGGCGCCCCCGCCATGATCATGACGGAGGCGGTAGCGAAGAAGACGGGCGTTAAGCTTGATAAAGGTTGGGGCAAATTCAAGCTCGAAGTCGAAGGCGGCCTGACGCTTCCTGACGCCAAAGGGATCGCAATCGACATGTTCCAACTGAAAGGGATGAACGCGCTTGGCGTGGCCGGAGTCGAGCTGCATGGCGTGCTCGGCTACACGATTCTCGCCAAGTATCGCATCCAATACGACTTCACCCAGGACCATCTTGTCTGGACTCCCTTGAAGTTCGATCCGCCTGAAATTGAACGGATCGCCAAAGGAGATAACTCGCAAGGCGGCTTGGAAGTGATTGGCGGCATGATGAAATGGCTCGCGCCGCTGATGGGCTTAAAGCCGAACTTCGACGTGAAACCTCGCGGCTTTCTCGGGCTCGAACTGGAAGCCCAGAAGGATGTCGTCCGCGTCAAGTCAGTCGCCAAAGGAAGCGCCGCCCACATGGCCGGAGTGGAAGCCGGCGACATCATCGAACACGCCAAAAGCAACTCAGTGGAAAGCATCGAAGATGTGATGAGTGCCGTGAGCAAACTAGGCGAAGGGGATAAGATTTTTCTCCGCGTCAAACGTGCCGGAGAAAAGAAGGACCTGACCATCGTGCTCGGAAAGGGGTTCTGATCGTGCGCTTTTTGTCTGTAATCATTTGTCTCTGTTCATTCGGCGCCAGCGCCAAGCCACAAGCGGCGGCCGATTTAAAGCCCGTTAAGATTCCGTTCGTCCTCATGCCCTCCGGACACTTTCTGGTGAGTGTGAAGATCAACGATAAAGGGCCCTATAAGCTGATTTTTGACACCGGCGCCCCGACCATGCTCATCGGCACGCGCATCGCGAAAGAATCGGGCGTTAGCGATACGAAAGCGTCGACCGCAATCTCACCTTTCGGCGCCTTTGGCCAAATGCGGGCGAAGAGCATCGAGATTGGTCCGCTTAAAGCGGAGGATGTTTCGATGATGGTAATCGATCACCCGACCGTGAAAGCGTTTTCCAACTACTATCAAAAAGAACATGGCTTGATCGACGGCATCGTTGGCTTTCCGTTCTTCGCGCGTTACAAAATGGTGGTAGACTACCAAGCCAAGGAATTAACGATGACGCCGAACGGCTATGTGCCTACTGATGTCGTCGAAGCGTTAATGAAGATGATGCTCGGCAACCAAAGCGCGCAGGGTAAGCCGAAAATCGCTGCCCCGACCGGGTTCTGGGGACTTGTGGTCGATAAAGAAGCGAAAGACGAAGAAGCCGGCGTGACGATCAAAGAGGTAATGGCGAATAGCCCGGCGGAAAAAGCTGGACTACAAACCGGCGACCGCCTTTTGACGCTTGGCGGCCGCTGGACCGACAGTGTCGCTGACACGTACTTAGCTGCAAGCTATGCGAAACCCCTCAAGCCGATTAACGTAGTGATCAAGCGCGAGGGCAAAGAAATCAAATTGAAAGTAGAACCAGCAATGGGACTGTGAGTCGGAAAACAGATGATTTTTGACAAAAAAATGTTTGGCAAAAAATAAAACAACTGCATTTTGTTTTATTTTTTTGCCAAACATTTTTTTGTCGTATATCGCTGATTAGCGATTTTCTGTTATAGCGTACAACACAACTATGCACAGATTGCGAAATTAGCAGTATCTATTCAATACAAATCTTTAGCCACTGATGAAACACAGATAAAACACTGATGAAATACAGGAATCATCTGATTTTTGCCAATATCCAAGGCTTGTCGCTTTTGGTTTTATCCGTGTAAATCCGTGTTTCATCAGTGGCTAAAATATGTTTCTATTCGATGCCAAGTCACTTCTTTTCGCTCTTTAGTTCAGCGATGCGAAGGTTGCGGAAGCTTAGATCGGTTGTTGGGTCGTGTCCTTGGATGCTCAGGTGCCCTGCGCCTGTTTTAGAACCTTTGCGCGGATTAGGATCGGCCGGACGGTCGTCGGTCCAGTCCACGGTTTGATAGCCGTTCACCCATGTTGAAATATGATTGCCGTTGGCAACCAGCGTCATGGCAAACCATTCGTTGTCATTCGGCACGACTTTACGGGCAGCAATGCGCCGATAGATGGCGCCAGTGCCGAAATCAGCCGGCTTGGTGCGGTCGTTGTCTTTGAAGCCATTCTGAATCTGCATCTCGTAGCCGTTCTGATATTGGCTTTCGATGCAGCGAAAAAAGATGCCGGAGTTCAGAGCCTTCCCGTTGCTGATACATTCGAGCTGCAAGACAAAGTCGTCGTACTTGCCTTCACTCTGCAAATCGCCGGGTCCGTTCTTGACGTTGAGCCAGCCTTCTTTGGTAACGGACCACTTTGATTGATTTTTCTTTGCCTCGTCGAAAACTTTCCAGCCAGCGAGGTCTTTAGCGTTGAAGAGGGGTTGGATTTCGTCAGGTCGTAATTTGATAGATTTCAGTACCAACGTACTGCCTTCTTCAACTTCAAAGCGAACCGGTGAAGGCGAGACCGCTTTACCGGTTTTCTTGCGGGCCCAGGCAGTCTGGATTTCGCTATCTACCTTTTTGATCGCCCCGGTGGCACCATGTTCTTTTGATACGTTGATTATAGAAGTCAGCCAGCAGCCTAAAAAGTTATTTGTGTCTGGGAAATTGTCATTGATTGAAGCAACAGTCACTTTACCTTTGCCAAGCAAATTGTAGGTGAATTCAACGTTACAGGCGCCGAATACTGTTGTAGTTTCAATCGCCGATTTCTTCGTCCCTCCCAAACGGAGCTGCCCATCTTCAACCTTCACCTCACCTTCCGTCTTCCAGCCGAACGTCGTCTCACCGTCGAAGAGGAGAATCCACCCCTCTTCGATCTCCTTCGGGCTCAGCATGTTCGGCTTCGGTTCGTGTTTGGCGAACGCCAGTGTAGGTAGGAAAACGGCGATCGCTGTGAAGAGTATTTTGCGCATCATGAGATTGTTCCACTCCGGAGGGAATAGTCGATGCGGCCATTGTATTCACTGGCGACGGCTCAGGTTTCGCGAAGAGTCTTAATAGCCATCGGCCCGTCTTCAGCAGCCAGGGAAGGCGGTTGATGACGCCTTGCACAAAGCAGGCGCAGCGAAGCGAAAAGCGCTCGCAACCTTCCAACATCTCCATGCGCGGCCGGGCGAAAGCCAGGAACGGCTGAAGAGCGCTGAGGTCGTTGATTACTTTATCCCGCGCGGCTTCCACCTGTTCGCGAGCGGCGATTTCGCAGGCGTAGCGGGCTTCCCATTCCTTCATGGCCGCAGCGCTTTCGACAAGGCGATCGTGCATCGCTTGCAAGTGCGCCCGGTGCATCTCCGTCGAACGATCGAGCGTTGCGCGCAATTCGCGTCCGGAGCAATTGATCCAGTTGCGGTCGGCCTGCGCCCTGTCGAGTGCCGGGTCCGGATCGCAGACGTACCCGCACTTGTCGAACGTAGAAGCCAGCGATGCTGCTATCTGTTGGGCGACCTCGGCCGGCAGGAATTCACGCCAGAGGCCGGAACGACCCTGCCAGAAATGGTGACCGCTGCCGGTGGAAACTTTCAATTTGGGGATGGCGGTTTCTGCGAGGGCTTGTTCGATGCTTTGCCCTCGCGGCAGCCCAAGCCAGGTTTCGAATCCGTGAAGCATCGTGCCCGGATCGCCGTTGAAGTCTTCATAGCGAATGCTGATGACCCTGGGCCGATTCCACCAGCGATTGGTCACTTCAAACAAAGCAGCCGTGCGCGGACCGGTCGCATAATCGAGAAAAGCCTGGCTGCCGGGCATCGCGCCCAGAGGCAGCTTTCATCGCCGTGCAGACCGCCAAGCCAATGTTCCGATTCCACCCCGTATACAGATACATGCAGAATCGAGATAAGCACATCGAGCGGATGCCGGGCGAGTGTGATGACCTGGAAGCCTTCAGCTTCAAGCCGTTGCACAAAGGCATCGTCCGGATAATGGTGTATTTGCAGCACACAATCCGGTGGAAGCTGAGCCCATTGCTCTTCTGTCATGTGGTGGACAGCGACCGCCTGCAGGCTCCAGACGCGGTACAACAGGTGGCGCAGCCAGGTGTTGCCCGTGCGGGGCGTGCTGACAATCGCTACGCGAAGTCGAGGGGCGGTCACAGTATCTGGATTGGACATTTCCCAATTCCTTCGGGCTGTAGACTATTCGGCCTTGTGCTTATGTAGTCTTCACGCTCCGCGTGAAGACCTCTTCACGCGGAGCGTGAAGACTACACTTTTTACAGCAATGCCGAATTAGATCAAACCACGTAAAAGTATTCCACCCCAATTGCTCTCGCTATCGCCGGCCGCTTCGTTCAGAATGCATCCAATGTTATCGTCCTGTCATTTGCGGATTCCGAGGCCTTCCAATGCGCGGCTACCTGTTGCTGGCTATAGTTACGGTCGTCTTGGCGTCCGGACAAGCATCCGCAGCGGATGAAGAAAAGGGTATCGCTACCTTCAAACCAAACAGCAACGAGAAGAATCTGCCAGAGCGCTATCGGCTTGGTGAACATACCTTCGCCTGGAGACTGACGCCAAAGCTATCCCTTCCGGCCAGTGGCGTGGAGGTCTTTACCCTTACCTTCGCATCGCCGGTCGAATCGCGCAATTTGGAGAACAACACCGTCTGGGCCGAATACTATCGGCCCATCGGCAAAGGGCCTTTTCCGGGCGTGTTGGTGCTCGATATTTTAGCCGGCGATCAGAGTTTATCACGCAACGTCGCCCGGCATTTCGCCCAGAACGGCATCGGCGCCTTATTCGTGCAGATGGCCTATTACGGTCCACGCCGCAAGCAGGGCGGCCCACGTCTGATGTCGCCGAATATCGATCATACGATGGCGGCCATTGCTCAAACGGTGGCGGATTGCCGATGCGCAACCACCTGGCTGGCCGAGCGTCCGGAAATCGATCCGAAACGCTTGGGCATGATGGGGACGAGTCTAGGAAGTTTCATGAGTGCGCTTACCGCCGCCATGGACCCGAGGCTGGACCGCGTCGTCTTGCTGCTTGGCGGCGGCGGACTGGTGGATGCTTTCTACGAACATCCAAAGGCAAAACCATATATTGAAATGGCAACCATGATCGGCCTGAACAAAGACAAGGTGCGGCAGATGATCGCGCCGGCGGACCCATTAACGTATGCTGATTTGTTGAAACAACGGCAGCTGCTGATGATCGCCGCAAGCCGGGATGACATCGTCCCACCTATCGCGGCCAAGCAATTATGGGAGGCGACCGGCAAGCCAAAAATCATCTGGCTCGATTCAACCCACGTCGGCGCCGCGCTCTTTGTTTTCGACGTGGCCGGACCTATTGTGAAGCATTTTAAAGGCGAGTGACGGCTGCCGGAACCTCAAAAGAAGACACTGACGAATTTAGATTGTTGGCGTTTGAAATACATCGCGGAGATTATCAATGCGAGCTCTATGCGTTCATCTGTGCAGTCTCGGACTGATGGTTACAACAACCGTTGCACTGTTGGCCGCCCCTACGCCCAAGCCAGCGCCGAAATCAAAGGATGTGCCGTCCATCGAGCATATTCGCAAAATGCTTGATGCGAAGGTGAATTTGGAGTTTGCCAACACCAATCTCGGGGCGGTGCTGGCGCAGCTGAGCGACGAAAATCATATCAACTTCGTGCTCGACAAGGCGGTGCTTCAGCAGATGGGCTTCGACGCCAACGACCTGATGGTTGACGTGAAACTAAAGGAGGTCAAATTTCGCAATGGACTGGTCACGATGCTCAGCCAGTTCAACCTGACTTATGCGGTCGTCAACGATATGGTCCTCGTTACTTCCGAAGAGCAGGCCGTCTATAAGCTTTTGAAGCAGCGAATCAGCGTGGATTACGAGGAAGCGCCATTGGCGAAAGCCCTCAAAGAGCTGGCCAAGGCCAATGGCGTAAACATCGTGATCGACCCCCATGTCATCCGGAACAAGGCGGCAGACGCGGCGATCAGTTTGACGGTGGAGGACGTCCCGTTTGAAGCAGTGGTCCGCATCATGTGCGAAATGGCCAATCTGAAGCCGGCGCGAATGGGGAATGTGATCTATGTAACTACGGAAGACCGTGCCGAGAAGTTGAAAGACTCGAACAACTTAGTGCCGACGCCGGGGCCCGTTGGGCCGCTCGGGCTGCCAAATGCCGCTGTTCCTTTCAACGTGCCACCTGCCGTGGTCGAAGCGCCAGCGCCGCCGAGAATCGTTGAAAAGAATTAAAATTCTTTGTAAAAAATGTTGGACAAAAAATAGGACAAAGATAAATTCGATGTCTTATTTTTTTGTCGAACATTTTTTTGCTAGAACTCCTTAATTTGACGTCGGATCGAATCGCTTACGACGCGCTGTCAGAAAATTAATCAGTCGAGTTCGGAAGTCGTTTGCATCAATCGGTTTCGCAAAATAGCTCGTGCAGCCGGCTTTGGCCGCTTGCTCCGCATCGCCGTGCATGGCGTGCGCGGTTAGCGCCCAGATCGGGATTTCGCTCGTCCGGCCATCCGATCGGAGGCGTTTGGTCGCGGCTAGCCCATCAAGGCCCGGCAGGCGAATATCCATCAAGACAAGCACGGGTTGCAACGATGCGGCCAGTTCAATCGCTTCCTCCGCTGTCTCGGCGGCGACCAGGCGCGCGGGGATTTCGTCGAATTCGAATATATCCTCAATCACATCGCGGTTGAGGGCGCTGTCCTCAACCAACAAGACAGTGGGGTTTTGGTCATCCATCGCAGTAACCTCTTCGAAAGTCTAATTTGCGCATCGGTAAGCTGACGTTGGCGAGCCGGGAGTGTAAGCGAATGGAGAAATTTCATCGAGCGCTGTGTGAATCGAAAACTCCGGTCGCTGACGCTCCCGCCTCGTCAATTACCCGATCCAGTTGTCCGAACCGGGGTCGATGTCAAAGTCGGTGTCCCGAAACTCGCGATCGATTGGATCTTCCCAGAGGCTGAGCAATCGAAAAACAAATTCCGAGCGCCGCAACGGTTTGGTGACATAGCCATCGCAGCCCGCCTCCAGGCCGCGTTCGATGTCTTCGCGTTGGCTCAGGCAAGTCACCGCCCAGACGGGAATGTGTTCCGTCAGCGGGTTCTTCTTCAGAAGCCGCGTCGCCTGGATGCCGTTCATTCCCGGCAATTGCAGATCCATGAGGATGAGCATCGGTTTCAAGGTTGGCACGGTGATCAGCGATTCCTCTGCCGAGGCCGCTGTCACCAGGTCAGCGGGAATGCCGTCGTAGCGAAAGATGTCTTCGATCAGTTCGCGATTGCAGGGGTCATCTTCCACCAATAGGACGGAAGGCCTACGCCGTCGTTCGCTACGGCTGCGGCGCGGCGTATCTTGCGGACGCATCCGCCGGCAGATCTTGTCGAGAAAAACATCCGAATCGAGGTTGGCGGGGCTCTCGGTTTCGCGCGAACGAATAGCCGTCCCGTCAGCAGATGTTTTCAAACGGCCGATAAGGCTATGTTCACGCACGTGTGCAAAGTTCGTCTTCATGAATCGCTCCCTTTTCCAGTTTTTGAACCTGTCGAACTAACAGCAGTTTCCAATCTTCAACGTTGAAACTGTACTTGCCGATGACGGCACGGACCTGTCGTTGATTCAGGCGCATCAGATCGGCCTGCGTCAACACTTTTGCCGTCGAAACAATGACGGGAATTTGCCGCCAAAGCGGATTGACTTCAAGCCGCATTAACAGATCGAGACCTTCGCCTTTTCGCGTAGCCAGATCGAGCAGGAGCGCATCGGGCAGTTCGTGCTGCAACGAAGCGAATAGCGCCTCGCCATCATCAAAGCTGGCGACACGGAAACCGTGCGATGCAAGCTCATCGGCAATTAGGCGGCTGGTGTTCGGATCGCGATCGACCACGGCAACATGCCGCACGTTGCGATGCCAACGGTAAGCCAGGCGCTCGACGGCCCCGCGCAGGCTGCTCGACTCCAGCGGTTTGACGTAGTACTCATCGGCGCCCAAGTTATTGCCGAGCGTTTTGTCATCGAGGGACGAAGTCACGATCACGGGGATCAAGCTCATCTCCGGATCGTGCTTGAGCTGTCGCAATATCTGCCAGCCATCAACGCCGGGCAGCATCACATCGAGCAAGATGACGTCAGGCGATTCGTCTCGCACAGCTTGTAAGCCTTCGCGTCCGTCAAAGGCCGGGACGACTCGACAGTGCGATTCACCCAGGATGTCGTTCACTATAAGTTGGTCCGAGGGGAGATCGTCGATGCAGAGCACCTTGGGACCGCGATTGCTTAGCGTTCGGCTGCACTGCGTGCGCGTCCGTTGGATCAATTCTTGTTGATCGGCCGATGCGACTTCTTCGAATTGCAACGGCAATTCAACGGTGAAACAACTGCCGCTGCCCTCGACGCTGGAGACCGAGATCGAGCCCCCAAGCAGCTCGGCGAAGGCTTTGCAAATGGAGAGCCCCAGGCCCGTGCCATCGAACGAAGTCCGTATCTGCTTCGCCTGATAAAACTTGTCGAACAGGTGCGGCAAGTCTTGGGCCGAGACACCGATTCCGGTATCCTCCACACGAATTTGGATACGCGAATCGACAACAGTAGCGCGAACGGTGACGCGCCCTTTATTTGTAAATTTGATGGCGTTGCCGATCAAATTGATCAGAATTTGTTTGATTTTATCGCGGTCCGAATAAATGAGAGGAACGTTTGCCTCACAACCATTTTTGAGCACGACCTCGCGCTTCTTTCTCAAGAGCGGGTCGGCTAATTCGATGACTTCCTGCACCAACGACGCCACAGCAAAGTGTGAGGGCGTCACCTTCTGCTCCCGCGCCTCGATCTTCGAGATGTCGAGAACATTGTTGATCAGGCTGAGCAAGTGCTCGCCGCTTCGCTTGATCTTGGCAAGCCTATCTTTCTGGTGTTCGTTCAACGGATGCCGATGAACCCGTTCCAACAGTCCATCTGAGAAGCCGATGATGGCATTCAAAGGCGTACGTAATTCATGGCTCATATTCGCCAAAAACTCGCTCTTGGCTAGAGTTGCAGCTTCTGCCGCATTGGCGTACTCTTGCAGTGATCGATTGGTGGCGGCAATGGTGGCCAAGCTCTCTTTCAGGCTGTCCTCGGCGAGTTTCTTGGCAGTGATGTCCGAGCTCGACCCGGCCATCCGTACGGCCCGGCCTGCTTCGTCCCAGATCGCCTGGCCGCGCGAGCGATGCCAGCGGTACTCGCCGGATCGATGCCGGATCCGGTGCTCCACATCGTAAGGGGCCCGTTCAGTGAGATGTGAGTTCAGTGAGGCTAAAACTAATTCGACGTCGTCTGGATGAAGTTGGGAACGCCAGGTTGCGAACGACGATTCAAGTTCATCATCTGTGTAGCCCAACAGTTCTTTGAAGCGGGCCGACATGAATAGATCGTTGGTGGCTATCGTCCAATCCCATATGCCCACCGAGCTGCCGCGGACGGCCAGTTCAAAGCGCTCCTGGCTTGCCAACAGCCGGACGCGGCCGGTAATGTCGCGGATTGAGATGGCGACGACCAGCCCTTCATCCGTGCGCAGCGGGCTAACGCTCAGCTCGATAGGGAACTCGCTGCCATCGCGATGGAGGCCGGCAATCTCCGTGCCCGCAATCTGCGTGGGCAAGTCGCCGAACGGCTCTGTCATACTCTTTGCATCGCTCGTCCTGAATCTTTCGGCGATCAGTAAGTCAACGGGCTGACCAATCAACTCCGTCGGCGAATAGCCGAACAGCGTCGTTGTTTGGGCATTTATCAAGCGAATCTGTCGCGTGCTGTCGATGATCACCAGGGCGTCGGGCGCTTTTTCGATCATTCGGCGGAAGATGTTCCGCGCCCGATGCGCCCAACGCAAACTTCGCCCCATGATGAAAATCGGAAAGCAGGCCATGAGCACGAGCTCGGCCATGACGATCCGTTGCTGCATCGCTTGATGAAATGCGACACGCTGCCTGATTTCTGGTTTGGCGACTCGTTGACCGTCCGAGTGCAGATCTTCCTGGAGTCCAATCTCGTTCTCTTCCGCTGTCTCCGTTCGTTGCGAGGATGTCCTGATCGATTCCAGCAATACGAACAGAGCGATGGCGCCTACGGTAGTCGACCAGAGTAGATGGCGTGAGCCTGCCGTCGGTGATTCGTACCAGGGAGCGCATTTCATGATCGACTACTCGGAATAGGCCGATCGCCGAAAAGCGTTGAACTTTTCATGCGACTGCTGAAAGCCGCCAATAGCCGGCTTTGCCTTTAGTCCTTGCCTGTCTCATCGTTCTGATATGTGTCCGGTCGCCAAGACGAACGATGCCAGGATGAAGCCAGGCTTCAACCCAGAACAGGCGGCGTACACGGAATAATCCGTTGGACGCCTAATCGAAAGATACGTTACCGTCCGCAGAATGCTTAGATCTGGCCAACTTTCAAGGCAGTGCAGGCGGGCACCATCCCCATTATTCCAAAAAACCGGTACGACCGTTAAAAATGTGAAAGACAGCAAGGGGATAACCTGACTGCGAACCGTTCGAAGTAGAAACGTTGTCAGTGTGATCGGTTCACACGCGAAGTGCCTTTTGACTGCGAACCGTTCGAAGTAGAAACGTTGTCAGTGTGATCGGTTCACACGCGAAGTGCCTTTTGACTGCGAACCGTTCGAAGTGGCACGTTGTTAGTGTGAACGGTTCACACTCAAGCGGCTTTTTGACTCCGAACCGTTCGAAGTGGCACGTTGTCAGTGTGAACGGTTCACACTCAAGCGGCCTTTTGACTGCGAACCGTTCGAAGTGAAAGCGTTTTCACTTCGAACGATCGCGCGGCTATATTCAAACAGCTGTCAGAGCCTTAAGCGCGAGGGACGATCATGTTTCCGAACTTCCTAAGGGTTATGGGTCTGACTGATGTCTTCATTCCGAATTCCGCATTCCGAATTCCGCGTTCCGCGTTTCCCATGTTCGTTTTCCCACGATTTTCTCGCAAAGTACCTTCAGGAAATATTTCCTGAATATTAACCGTTAGCCTTTTTTGAACCTTGTGAGGGCAGCTCCCCGGCCTGCCCAGCCTTAGTCGCGGCTAACGATTTTCTCGCAGCTACGCTTCCGCGTCAATTTTGTCACCTACCAGCTTAGGCGCGCTTGAATTGAAACTTCATTTTTTGACGCCGCAGAGAGCATTGGTCTCTTGTTTGAAGCAGCAGCATATAGCTCCCCCTTGCTTCCGTCAGTACAATAGCCGCACGAGGCATGAGGAAATAACGTGACGGGAATGCCGGATTTTACGCAACTGAAACGGCTCGCCTTTCGGGGCGAAACGAGCGGCCGTATCAAAGAGCTTCGCGGCTTCACCAAAGGGAACTCCGTTCCCGAAGGCGACTCGCCTTTTGCGCGGAAGTATATCGCCCGGATCGCTGCCGAAGATATACAGGCCGACATTGATCAGACATATCAGAGCATCCGTGAAAGTTTTGACTTTAAACGTAAACAAATCGAGACATCGGTGGACGAAGGCTGTGGGGTCATCCGCACGCCGCGTTTCTATTACATGGTCACTGTGACAGGCGATGCCTCAACCCAGGGGGGAATTAGTTGGCGTCGCGAGATTGCTTCTTTCGATGATCCATCGTTGGTCCGGACTCCTGAGTTCCAGAATGTATTTGGGAAGCTCTTCTCGTCGCTTTGTTTTGAGTTTGAAGAGCCGATCAATATTGCGGATATCGTGGATCAGTTTGAAGACGAAGATCTACCCGGCGTCAAGGTCGCCTGCGCCAGTGATGCCTCCTGGTGCGAGATCAAGTTGCAGGGATTCGTCGGCGCCATCCGGATGGAACCAAAAGAGCTGACGATTTCGGGCGGGGCGTCGTCGTCGCTCGCTTCGCTGCTCGATCAATTTTTGGCTTTCCTGGATCGGCTACCGCGCGAGCCGGAAGTCGCGGCGATCTCGTAAGAGAATTTGTCATCGCTGGCGCCTCCGGATAACAAGAATTCTTCGAAATGGGCTCCGAAATTATGCAACCGCTCGTCGGCATTATCATGGGTTCGCAGTCCGATTGGGAAACCTTGACCCATACGGCCGACACTTTGACCACGCTCGAAATTCCGCATGAGGTTCGCGTTGTCTCGGCTCATCGCACGCCTGACTTGCTTTTCGAGTATGCCGGCGCGGCGGAGTCGCGCGGTCTGCAAGTGATAATCGCGGGGGCTGGCGGCGCAGCGCACCTTCCCGGCATGGCGGCCGCCAAGACAACGTTGCCAGTGCTTGGCGTTCCCGTGGAGTCGGCCGTGCTTCGCGGCGTCGATTCGCTCCTGTCGATCGTGCAGATGCCGGCCGGAGTGCCTGTGGCCACGTTTGCCATTGGCAAAGCCGGCGCTGTGAACGCCGCCCTTTTTGCCGCTGCCCTTTTAGGAATCAAATACCCGGCATACCGGGAGGCGTTGCGTTTATTTCGCCAGCGTCAAACGGAAGCCGTTCTATCCTCACCCGATCCGCGAGTTCGAAAACCCCAATGAAAATCGGCATTCTCGGCGGAGGACAACTGGGGCGAATGTTGGCGCTGGCGGGCTATCCGCTAGACATTACCTGCCGTTTTCTCGAGCCCGCTCGCGAGTCGTCAGCGGCACAAGTTGGCGAACGAATACAGGGCGAATTTGAAGATTATCGCATTCTTTATGAATTCGCGCGCGGGCTTGATGTCGTCACCTATGAATTCGAGAGCGTGCCCGTTGAATCCGCTCGCTGGCTGGCCGATCGCCTTCCGGTTTGGCCGCCACCGCAGGCTCTAGCAGTTGCTCAAGATCGGATCGCCGAAAAAACCTTTTTTGCCTCGCACGGCATCCCGGTTCCGCCGTTTGCGTCTGTCACGACCTCTGCCGAATTTGAAACCGCTATTCAAAAAATTGGCCTCCCTGCAGTATTAAAGACGACTCGCTTCGGCTACGACGGCAAAGGTCAAGCAGTCCTGCGCGATCGCGCGGATGTCGAGAAAAGCTGGGAACTCCTCGGTGGAAGAAGTCTCATCTTAGAAGGATTTGTTCCCTTTCAGCGTGAGCTTTCCATCGTGGCGGTGCGTGGTTTAGCAGGCGAGCTGGCGTTCTATCCTCTAGTAGAAAACATTCACCGCGAAGGGATTCTCCGCCGGACGATCGCCCCGGCAACACAGCTTCATCCTACGTTTCAAACCAAGGCTGAGGAGTACGCACGCAAGACTCTCGAGGCACTCCAATATGTTGGAGTCTTAGCCATTGAACTCTTTGAACATGACGGAGAGCTAATTGTCAATGAGATGGCGCCGCGGGTACATAACTCGGGACACTGGACGATTGAAGGCGCGGAGACGAGTCAATTTGAAAATCATATGCGGGCTATCGCCGGCTTGCCGCTCGGCTCGACGAAAATGCGCGGCCATTGTGTGATGTTCAATTTGATCGGTGAAATGCCGTCAACAGTCGAAGTCTTACGCTATCCGGGCGCCCATTTGCATCTTTATGGAAAAGAACCTCGGGCAAACCGCAAGCTCGGCCATATTACCCTGCAACACGAAGAGGCAGGAAAAATGGCCGAGCTTGCCGCTGCGTTCGCCCGCTTGATTCCTTCGTAGGTTTGCGTTAATTATCGGTCGGAGACATCAACGACAATCGGACCGGAGATAGGGGATGTCGGATCAACCTGATTGATGGCCACGACGCAGATGACGACAATCAAAGCCAGCATTAAGGCGCATTCAACGGCCGTAACGCCCTCTTCTTTTTTCAGGAATCGAACCGCATAACGTACAACTTGTTTCATGGTGCAATCTCCTCTTCTGCGTTCCCAAAGCGCGGCCGGACGAACATGCTCGCTCCGGGAACATGACCCTTTATGGAGCCTAGAACACTTTTTTAAAGGAAGCGCTAAAGATTTGTTTTTGATGAAAAAATCGCCCGTAGCGGGCTAACAAGGTCCGATTATGCGGTTTGCCCGACCGACATTCTTTTGCTGATCGCCAAATCGTTCATTGTCAACGCAATCGCTATCGGCGATAATCGCCAAAACGACTCGCGTGTCTCTCCCTTCGCGGCGCTAGACGCTCGCTTACGCTTTGGAACCGATTCCATGCCGATCACCCTGAACTGTCCGAAGTGTCGTAAACCCTTTCGCGTTCGCGATGAGTCGGTCGGCATGCGCGTGAAATGCCCGACATGCGGCGCCGTGCTGCAAGTGCCCACCGATTTATCGTCGCCCACATTGGAGAGCTCATCGCCTGAATCGAGTTCGGGTTCATCATCAGTGGCGAAGCGTTCGATACCGCCGGCGTCGGGGCGGCCTTCGTCCGGCAGTGATTCGTTTCTGGAAAACTTGCCTCCACCTTCGGCATCCTCAGGTCCGCCTTCCTTGCCTTCGTCAGCCATGCAATCAGCGCGTGATGAAGAGAACGACCGAGGCCGCCGAGCAGCCCCCGGTCCACTGCCGCCCATGCCAAGCACGCGCCGGCCGGGAGCGTCCAAGTCGAAGCCGCCTGTGAACAAAAGCGTCGTTTCCGAAGAAAGCGCTGAGCAAATACTGGAAGATGCCGAGGGCTGGGCTAGCGTCCGCGGTGGTCTGCGCTGGGTGCAGATGAGCCTGTTCCTTTGTTTGCTCTATCCCTTGTTTCAGTTTGGCTTGGCTGCCTACAGTTACCACGAGTTTCAGACAGTTCCTTCTGAAATTCCCGATCCGCCCGCCGGGTTGCTCGGCAAGAACGGCATCAATCTCTTTCAGGAAATTGAGGTGGCGACGCTGATCGGCGCCCCGGTCATCGCCTTTCTTTTCTGCCTGATCGGCATGATGAAATGTACGAGCGTGCCCAACCGTGTTCATACTCGGGGCCTTGTCGGCGGCGCCCTCTTGCTGGCTCTTATCACCTTGGCCGGCTTTCTGATTTTGCACTACCACAGGCTTAGTCCCTTCGTGGATTTGCCGCAAATCCCTCGGCTGGCTCGCGACTTGGCGAATCGCTTCGTCATCTATGTGGCCATTACCGCAGCCGCCTGGTTTTTGTTGTTTTTAGGCCAAGCGACACGGCCGCTGCCGACGAACAAAGTGTTGACCGATGTCGCTTACTCCGCCTTGCTGGTTCTTCTCTTCTTTGTCGGTGTGCATATAGCAGACGAGTTTTATCCTCTGTCGCACCTGTCGCCGAAATTTGACAAAGAAGATTATGTCCAAGTCTATACGATCGAGAAGGCGGTGGGGGCGATCCTCGCCGCATTGATCATTCTTCGGATGATTTCAATTGCCGGGGTTGTACGAAAATCGATCCGACTCTGGCAACAAGATAATCAGGCTACGTTGGATGCGGCAGCCCAGTAAACTTCAACGTGCCTGACGATTTCAGCAAGTGATGAAAAACGGCAAACGCCCGTGTTTGCCGTTTTTCTGTTGCATCCGCGTCCAGACCCGTTATCATTCATTTCCGGGCCTCTCCCCCGTCAGCCCTCTTCAAATCTTTGTCAATTGTCGGTTCGTTTCGATTTGACCGACACCAAGGGAGCACGCACGCACATGAAAGATTGCATGGAAAGTCTCTGGTCTCCTGAAATCAGACCGGACATCATGTCTCCACGCGACATCCTCGACATGCAGGCCATGGCCCTGCGCGAACTGACCGGCGGTCTGCTGACGGCCCAGGTTAACCTGAAGCACGACCACGCTGAAGGCGCTGTCTATCTCATCTTCGATCTGGTCGTGCCCAAGCTCCAAGGGAAACGCCATCGCATTCTGACCGGCCGTTATCTCGATGATCGAATCTATCCCTGCCACGTCGATGCCGACGGGCTGCGAAGTTCCGAGGTCGCCCACTCCGATGAAGAGTTCCGCGAGCTCGTTCGCCAGGTGCTTCATTCCGGCGAAGTGAAATCGCTGGCCTTGTCGTTGATTGCCACTGCCAAGGAAGAACTGCCAAAAGAGCGCGTTATCGCACGGCACCACAACGGCCACAACCGGTTGTTCCGCCCCGCTTGGAATGGTGTCGAAACCGACGAGGATTCAAACGGTTCGGTCGAAGCGCTTTACGATGAAGCGCAGGGAATTGATTAGAAATTCGTCAACATTTTCAACGAAAAATGCGAGACCGCTAGGGAGCCATGGGCAACGCCCCTAGCGGTCGCGGCTAACGTGAATTTTACTTCTTATACGCGACTTTCGTCGGCGTGATCCACATCTTGCCATCCTTCTCGGCAACCTTGCCCGTTACTGTGCCCTGTTCCTTGCCGCCGCCGCAGACCATTTCGTGGTAGCTTTCGCCGTTGCCTTTATCCGCGAAGAAGTAGGTTACGTTCTTTTCGCCTTCCTTCACCACGATGGCATTCGTACATTCCTTGGCCTGTTTCAATGAGCACTTGGCGCATTGAATGGTGCCTTCCAGCGTTACTTCCTTGGTAGCGGCCGGCTTGTCTTCGGCAGCGACGGCCAATGTGGAACCGGCGAGAAGGGCGAGCAGGCCAAATCCGAACAACATGCTTTTCATCTTGAAGCTTCCTCATGGCGAACCGGGCGATCACTCGAAGGATTCGGCCGCACATTGCGGCCGAAATCATCCTGCGGTGTATTGCAGCACTTCCTGCGCCTTAAAATCTCATCGTTGGCGCACCCCTAAGAAGCGAGCCATTCTTTCTGGTGATTCAACTGGCCTTGCTGTTGCAGTTTGAGCCAGCGCGCTCGGCGAACCCAGAAGAAACGCACGGGGAGAAACAGGTCAACAACCTCATCCGAGATCAATAGGCCGCCCAGAACGGGCAAGGCCATCGGGGCCAGGACTTCCCCTCCGACGCCGCTGGCGAATACCATCGGGAAGATTGCAATAATGGCCACGCCTTCGGTTAGCAGTTTCGGGCGAAGCCGATGGACGGCGCCTTCAATCACAGCTTGCCGCAATTCCTCCAGCGTTTTCATGTTTTTGAGGCCGCCCCGTTTTTCGATCGCTTCACGTAGGTAGACGAGCATTATGATGCCGGTTTCGGTAGCCATGCCGAAACAGGCGATGAAGCCGACCCAAACCGCGACGCTGAAATCGAGCGGAGGCGTGTCCCAGCCATTGAGGATCTTGGGAAAGAGATAGAGAAAAAAGGCGCCGCCCGCCAAGGCTTCGGGAACGGCCAACATCATCAAAACCGCATCGGCGAAATCGTGATAGGTCAGATAGAGAATGAGAAAAATCAGGACGATCACGATGGGGAAAACCCAGCGAAGCGTCTTGGCCGCTCGCTCTTGATGCTCGAATTCGCCCGCCCATTCGACGTGCACGCCTTCGGGCAACTTTACTTTCTCGGCAATCACGCGTTTCGCTTCTTCGACAAAGCCGACGGCATCGCGGCCGCGCACGCCAAGCGTGACGTAGTTCACCAGCCGGCCGTTTTCGCTTTTGATGACCGAAGGCCCTTCGACCAGCTTGATCTCGGCCACGGCCGACAAGGGCAACAGTTTTTTCCCCTGAGCCGTGTGGCCGTTCGCCTGCTGATGCTTATTGGCGGCGCCCATTGCCTCGTTCGTATTAGTAGGCGCCATCGAGCTGTTGGCGGGGATGAGTAAGCGCTTGACCGCTTCCTCATCCTCGCGCTGAGCCCGTGAATAACGGACGCGAACGGGGAAGCGCTCGCGCTTCTCGACGGTCATTGTCACCACTCGGCCGCCGATGGCCATCTCGATCTCAGCTTGCACGTCCTCGACGCTGATGCCGAACTGCCCGGCTTTGTTGCGGTCGATCGTGATTTCGAGATAGCCTTTATCCATAATCGGCTGCGCCAGCGGATCGCGCGCCCGTTGACCGCACTGACGGCCGTTTCGATCTTTTTGCAAATGTCATTGATCGTCACTAAATCGGGACCGAAGACTTTGATGCCGATATCCGTGCGCACACCGGTAGAGAGCATTTCCATGCGGTTGATGATCGGTTGAGTGAACGTGTTGCCCCAACCCGGCACCTGCAGCACCCGGCTTCTCATCTCATCATCAACGAGATCGCCTCTTGGCCCGCCGCTGCGCTGTGAAAAGTATACCCGGCCTTGGAAAGGCTTTTCCAAGCGGGCTCGAAGTTCAGTGAACACAGTCATTGCATCGCTATCGAAGTCTTTATGCAAGCGGGCGTTCGTTGCTTCTACAGCGAATTTTTCAGACTCTTTTCCGCGCGTTGCTCCTCCAAGCAATCCGCTGCTGCCAGCGCCTTGCACCAGTTCTTCGAGCGCGTACCAGGTATAGGCTTCCGTTCCGCGATCGAAGAGTTCCCAGTTGATCTTCTTCATCTGTTCGAGCCAAAGCCGCTTTCTCTCTTCTTCAACCCGGTTCAACGATTCGGAGGCAAAATTGTTTGCCCCGCCATTCGCTGTCTGGTTGAAAACGGTCAGCGCTTGCTGCCATATCGATTCGCGTGGTTGTAGGCCTTGCCCCGCATCATCGAGGAAACCATCGGCGACCAGCTTCCGCGCAATCTGCGCTTGCATCCGGCTCACAACTTCCAGAGCAGGAGACTGTGCCAAGCGTCTACCATCATCTTCACTCATGTCGGAGACCCACTGGCTTATCAAAGTAGTCTCGATTTCCGGATTGAGCCCATGCAGCACGCCCGCTTCGTGCAGTTGCCGGAATGTCTTATCTGCGACGAATCGCACAAGCGTCGAAGCGAGGTCGTACTCGAATTCCTTATACCGGCGTAGAGCGAGTTCTCGCATCACCTCGTCGAAACGTTCCAGTGCCTTCTGCGCTGCATCGTTGATCAGACTTTCGCGATCGTCGGCATGGGGCGCTCGCTGCACGAAACCTTGCACTTCCAGAAGAGACAGCGCTTCCTGGCTTTGCCGCAACGCGTCGGGAAACTTGATTACGCGCCTGGGCCAATATTCGCGCGGCCTGAAATTGATAAAGGTTTCCATCATTTCGAGAGGCGCCGGATCGGTGGCTGTGTCCGCACGCCCTGTTTTGCCGATCACCGATTCGACTTCCGGAAAGCCGCGCAGCAGGGCATCGCGGGCTTTCAGATCGTCGCTCGCTTGGGTGATGCCAAGGCGCGGCACGGTGACCGGCATATCGAGCGTGGTTCCTTCATCCAGCATCGGCATAAACGCGACACCAATTTTCGGCAGGTGATAGGACCATAAAGCCAGAGGAACAAGCGTAGCCAGTGAGAGAATTTGCCACACCAGCCCGCGCACCGAAACGAGAGTGACGAATGTGACAAGCGCAAAAATAGCGAGAAAAAAGATGCGCCACCAATACTCCGAAGCGCCAAACCCGAAGAGCGCTTGCACCGGAAAAATCCCGACTGCTGGAATAAGCAATGCCGCAAAGCCCCACATCACCAAGTTGCGCCGGGGCAGAGCCCAAGTCAGAAACGGCTTATAGATCTTGATGAAACTGCGCACGATCCAATTCTCTTCTTCGCTCCGAATTCGACCTCTGATGAACGTGGGAATCAGGGCAGGCACCACCGTGACCGATAAGAACGCAACGCCGACCAGGGCAAAGCTCTTCGTGAAGGCCAACGGATGAAACAGCTTGCCCTCTCGACCGGTGAGCATAAAGACCGGGATAAACGACAGCAGCATGATGAGCACGGAGAAAAAGATCGGCCGGCCGACCGTACGGCATGCACGCATGACCAGCTCGCGTGTGTCGCCGGTTACTTTGGCATCGCCGAATTTCTCCTTCAAATGATGCGTGGCGTTTTCGACCATCACGATCGATTGATCCACGAGGATGCCGATGGAGATGGTAATGCCTGCCAGCGACATGATGTTGGCCTGCACATCGACAATTCCGAGATGACGCAGCAACCACATCAACCCGAATGAGAAGAGCACCGAAAGAGGCAGCGTAATGCAGATGACAAAGGCACTGCGGATATGCGACAGAATGAGCATAATGGCCAAGGTGGCAATCACCATCTCGTGCCACATGACTTCCGCAAGCGTATGAATGGCACCCGAAATAAGCCGGGTGCGATCGTAGGCCGGCACGATCTGCACGCCCTCGGGCAAACCCGATTGCAGCTCGACAATCTTCTGTTTGACGGCCCGCGTGACACGCAAGGGGTTTTCGCCGTGCCGCATCAAGACGACGCCTCCGGCCACTTCGTCTCCGTTCTTCTCAAAAATGCTGCGTCGATATTGCGTTCCCAATTGCACGGTCGCCAGCGTCTTGACGTAAATAGGTGTGCCGTTCACCTCCTTGACGATGGTGTTTTCAATGTCCGCGCGGTCTTTGATCCAGCCGATGCCTCGGACGATATACTCGGCATTGTTCTTTTGAATAACTCCGCCGGATGCCGGCAAATTGCTGCGACCGATCGCGGTAAAAAGCTCGCCCAACGTGATGCCATAGGTCCTTAAACTTTCCGGCTGCACATCGACCTGATACTCCTGCGGCATGCCTCCGACCGTCGCGACTTCAGCAACCCCCGGCACTGAATTGAGTTGCTGGGTGATGTAGAACTTGTTCAACGCCCAGAGCTTGGGTGGATCGATCGGCGTCTTCTTGCTCGGCTCGACTGTATACCAGAAGATTTGACCGAGCGAGGTGGCATCGGGCGCCATGTAGGGACGCACATTGGCCGGCAAAAAACTGGATGCTTCGTTGAGCCTCTCAGTCACCCGCTGCCGGGCAAAATAAAAGTCTATTTTTTCTTCAAAAATAATAGTGATCATCGAGAAATTGAATTCAGAGGATGAGCGCACGGCCTTAACGCCGGCCAGGCCTTGCAGCTTGCGCGACAGCGGGTACGAAATTTGGTCCTCGATCTCGCGCGGGCTGCGACCCGGCCAATCGGTGAAAACGATCACCTGGTTTTCGCCGAGATCGGGTATCGCATCGACGGGCGTATCGAGCATCGCATAGACGCCGAACATGGCCATGCCGGCGGCCAGCAGCAACACGATAAACCGATTGCGGATCGAGGCTTCAATGATGCGTTCAATCATAGTTTTCTCAAACGATTGCTCATCGAGAACATTACTTGTTCTTTGACTCGACAGCGTCTCGGCAGCCTTCGCAGCAGATGAAAACCGGCTTCCCTTTAACCGTCAGCTTTACCGGCACATCCATCGAGCCGAGCGGCTGGCCGCTTTGCGGGCAGGTTTTTTGGGCTTCTGCGAGTGCTCGATCTTCGGGCGAGAGTTTGGCGAGCGCTTCGCGAATATCTTTGTCCTTGTCTTTGGCTTTTGCCGTTCCAAGCGCTTTGAGTTCGGTGATGACATAGCGAACGTCAACATGCTTCACCTTGCCTTCGACTTGTGTGCCTACCGCAAGCCCTTCGAGAAGTTTTGCATCGTCAACGGAGAACGTCATCGTCATAGCCTTCATCAGGCCCGGAATATCTTCGTGATCGATTTTCACCTTCTTTTCGCTCGCATCGATCGAGACAATTTTCCCTTTGATGGGATAGAGCTTGTCGTCGGACGATGTAGGACTATTACAGCCTCCGACTACGAACGCGGAGATGGTGAAAAACAACAAGTTGCGATTGAACATATCAGACCCCTTGAATGAGTTTCCTTAAGCAGCGCTAAAATTTCTCGTTACCAGGCTCTGCCTGGTAACGGGTCGTCGAGGCTCTGCCTCGACGATTTTCTTTGCAAGACCCTCGCTATGCTGATAGCCAGCGCAACGAGGCGGAGCCTCAACGACCCGTTCCAAGGCAGAGCCTAGGAACGAGAGGGCTGAACCAGATTATGGCACTCGCGCATCAACTCGTTTCCTCGTTACCAGGCTCTGCCTGGTAACGAGGAAACGAGGCTCTGCCTCGCGTATCCGTCTCACTTCTTCACCTGCTCTTTGATCTTCTTCAGCATCGCGTCTGGCTGGGCTTCTACATCCTTATTGCAACCTTTGCAGCAGGTGAAAATCACACCATTTTTAAGCGTCAGTTTGGGCGGCACGCCCATCGATCCAAGCGGCTCGCCCGTTAAGGGGCAAAGTCGCTGTGCCTCGGCTAATTTGCGGTCGTCGCTGTTTAGTTTGGCCATATTGTTCTCGATTTTGGCCTTTTGTTTGAGTTCATCCGCCAGTGCATTTGTGGCAGAAGGATTCGTGTTAGCCTTTTCCACACACTGTTTGCAACAGACGAAAACGGTCTGACTATTCAGTGTCAACTTGATCGGCACATCCATCTCGCCCAGCCTTGAGTTGGTGAGAACCGGACACCACTTCTGTGCCCTGGCGAGTTCCTGGTCTGCGGGCGCTAATTTCGCAATCGCCATCACAATTTTGGCGTCTTTGTCCTCCGTGTCGGTCGGCCTAGAGGCAATTTTGGCATTCGGGCTGCTTTTGCCTCCTCCTCCACCGCCGCCAATGTAAATCGAACCCATCGCCGGATTAAGCCGCGTCTCGGCATCAATCAAAAAGGAACCCGACGCCACTACCAGGTCGTCTCGTTTCACGCCCGCCAATACAGGAAAATAGACTTCGCCCTTAGTGCCCGTCATCTTCGAGCCGAGTTCCACCTGTACACCATCAAAGGTGCCAGGCAATTCTTCTCGATACACCACCTTCATTTTGCCGGTGTCGATCACGCTGCTCTCGGGAATGGCCAGGATCTTGCCATCTTCGATCTGCAGACGATTGCCGGCCGGCAGGTCAGCCAAGTCCGCTGCGGAGAGCCGAAGCGTGACGGTTGCCGACATGCCGGGCCTTAGCTCGTGTTCTTTATTGTCAAGATCGAAACGGACGGTCAGTGTCCGCGTCTCTTGATCGACGTGCGGGAAAATGAACGATAGGCGGCCGTCAAAAACTCGGCCTGGAAACGCACGCGTCGCCGCTTTCACACTTAGTTCACGGCCTACGCTACCCGTTTGCGGGTCGTGAGAGCCCTTGGGCAGAAAGCCAAGATCTTCCTCGTAGAACTGGGCCTGAATCCATACTTTCGAAATATCGGCGACATCGTAAAGGGTCGCCCCCTCTTCGACATATTGTCCCTGCCGTTGATACTTCTTGATCACATGGCCCGAAATTGGCGAGCGTATGGTGATCTGCGAAATCGGCTTGCCGGACTTGATGATGTCATCGATTTCCTTCGCATCGACGCCCCATAGCGTGAGCCGGTCGCGAGCGTTTTTCTCCAAATCTACGTTGTTCGAACGGATCGCGTCGAGCAGATTCTGCACGGTAACCACCAGATCGGGACTGTACAGCAAAGCAAGCGGATCCCCCTTGGCCACGAGTTGCCCCGTCTGATTGACGAACAGTTTGTCGATTCGGCCTTTGACTCGCGACGAGACGTTGAAGAGGTCGCGTTCGTCGAACTCGACGCTGCCGACTGTGGTGATTTCCTTCACCAGCGTCTGATAGGCCACCGGCAGCGTTCTGACGCCGGCCAACACGATGCGATAGGGCGACAGTTGCACCCGGCTTACCGTTCCTGCGGGAAGCGAATCTTCTGAAGGAGTCCCTTTCTTTCGCTTGGATAAATTCATGCCGCAGACGGGGCACTTATCCTTGGGGTTGGAGCGGACTACGCTCGGATGCATGGGGCAATAGTATTCGCTATCGCCAGTCGACGCCTCTTCGGCGGAGGCCGAGCGCGTCCACTTGTCGTAGAGCCCGGCCAACTCGTCCCACTTCACAATCACCAGGCCGATGACTACAAGAATGACGAGAAAGCGCAGATGCGCCAATTGCACGATCACCGCGAAGCGCAGCCACCAAATGATTTTTCCGCGTACGCCCAGGCGCTCGGCGCGTGCAGGCCGGCAGATTGATCACGATCTCGATCGAATGGCATGCTCGCTCCTCAATGGCAGACTTTTATTCATCAGACGCAAAGGCGCTCACGGCAACCGATGCTCCAGAATGCAGCTTGCAATAGTCGGTCAAAAAGACGGAAAATGGGCCAGAAAAGCAGCGGTTAACAGTTTAGCCGAGAAAGGAAAATGGAGATGTCGCTGTTCAAGCGCGTTGGATGAGCATAGCCGACTTGACATGGCGTAACTTCGGCAAAACGATAGGCGCCATTTGCAAACAAAGGAAAAGTGTCGAACGCCTGGAAGATGGGCGTGGTCGCATTCGGTGGAACGGAGTCGGCGGGCAACTCGCAAACGCAAGCGCCGCGCTCGATGATGTTGACCCCGGCGTTTTCTTTGACGCGCCAGAAGGTGGGCAGCAGCAACACGCTTGCGACTCGACGACCTTTGCCTGACAACACGGCTTAACGCATCCAGCCGGGCTCGAAGCGGGTTGATTAGAGGCAGTTGCCGGAGCATTGGTGCAACCACAAGCCACGGCCAAGGGCGCAAGCAACACCGATATCGCTAGCAGGGAGCAGATAATGCGCGTCAGGATATGGCCACGGCTATTCATCTAGTAAGCATCTTATACAAATGCCCGAGTCATCATTCAATTATTCAGCGTTTTACCATTTCAAACGAGTCAGTGCAATTCAAAAAAGAATTCCGACAAAAAGATTTGGGACAAAAAAATAAGAGATGAACCGTTCCAGGTCTTATTTTTTTGTCCCAAATCTTTTTGCCAAAAATTCTTCCATGTGACTGGCCACGCCGGTACTCGACGCCCTTTTAAAACGCGCGTATCATTGGGATATGCTTCGGGAATTAACCGTCCAGAATTTAGCACTGATCGAAGACGTTCACGTCGAATTGTCGCCCGGCTTTTGCGCCTGGACCGGCGAGACGGGGGCGGGCAAATCGCTTCTGCTCGGCGCTGTCGGGCTGCTTCTCGGCGATCGGGGATCGGCCGATCTCATCCGCGCCGGCGTGGACGAACTGCGCGTCGCCGGCCTCTTCGAGCTTTCCCACCCGACCATCAAATCGACTGTAGAGACAATCCTCGATCAAGATTGCAGCGATGGCCAAATCGTGCTGACTCGACGCCTTCATCGCAGCGGGCGCAGCACCGCTTACGTCAACGAACGGCCCATCTCCATTACTTCCCTCAAGCAGATTGGCGACGTTCTCGTCGACATTCATGGACAACGCGAAAGCCATTCACTGCTGCACCCCGCTTATCAGCTCGAACTTCTAGACGCCTTCGGCCGGCTGAATGAATTACGTGCCGAGTATCAAAGCCAAGCGAACGAGGTGCGGACGATGCGGAGCCGTTGCCGTGAACTGATCGAGAAGCAGGAAATGCGCCAGCGCGAACTAAGCCTGATCCGCTTCGAGCGCGATGAACTCGATGCGGCCGACCCAAAGGTCGATGAGATCAACATGCTTATGCAGGAGCGCGAGCGCCTGACGCATGCTCAAGCCCTCTGCGCATTCGCGGCCGAGTGCGCCAGCCGACTTTACGATGAGGAAGGTTCCGTCGCTGAATCGGTCGGAAAGTTAGCGAAAGACTCGCACGCTTGGGCGGCCATGGATGCACGGCTTGCCGATGTCTCCAAACGGCTCGACCTGCTGTTGCCGGAGGCACGCGATCTGGCCGCCACCTGTCGCGATCTGGCCGAGCAGTTCGAGGCCGACCCCGAACGCCTGGAAGAGGTCGAGAAAAGACTCCAATTGCTTCGCCGGCTCGAAGCGAAGTATCGCAAGAGCATCGAAGAGATCGTGAACTATCGGGCGACCTTGGATCAGCGCGAAACCGAGATGCAAAAGGAAGAAAGCGATCTTTCGGGTATTACCGGCCAACTGCAAATTGCCTTCGAGTCGCTGAAACAAGTGGCAATTAAGTTAAGCAAAGCCCGTGCGAAGATCGCCAAAAAACTAACCAGCGAAACGCAAAAACATTTGGCCCAATTAGGGATGCCGGCGCGGCGCATCGAAAGCAGCCTTGAAATAACAGGCTTAGGCGATGATCCGCAAGCAGGCGATATACCCAGCGCTGGCATCGACCACCTGGAGTTGATGTTGGCAGCCAACCCCGGCGAGCCGCCGCGGCCGTTGCGCAAGATCGCTTCCGGCGGCGAACTGTCGCGGACCATGCTCGCGTTGAAGACGGTGCTTTCCGAACACGATCTGCGGGTGACGCTGATCTTTGACGAGATCGATTCCAACGTCGGCGGCCGGCTCGGCGACATCCTCGGCATCAAGCTTGCCGACCTCGGCCGAACGCACCAGGTGATCTGCGTGACGCATTTGCCGCAAGTGGCCAGCTACGCTCGGCATCAATGGACCATTCGCAAATCGATCAAAGGCAAACGCACGGCAACCACCATCGTTCCCCTCGACACCGAGGAGGATCGCCTCCAGGAACTGGCCAGCATGCTTCGCGGCGAATCCAAAGGCGAGACGACGCTCAAAGAAGCAGCAGCCATGCTGAAGGCGGCAAAAAAGAAGTGGTGAGGCGAGCGACGTCAGAGCCGCGACCGTCAGGGAGCGTGGAAACTTTGATCGAGGTAGCGATGGCCAAAAAGCAACGCATTTCAGAACTGTTGTTGCACAATTTCGCCGAGAATGGCGTGACGTTTCTTCTGCACAACCCGGGCAATCTCGAAGACCTGATCAGGCTGCTTGCTCTGCAGAACCCTGCTATTCTGGAGCCAGATGGCTTTGACTGCCGTAAGCGCATAATCGAGCCCGACACGTTGATACGTAGCGATTTCAGCCACGGCATCACTGATCTTTTGATCCGCTTGCCTTATCGCATCGGCAAGAGGGCGGAGTGGATCGAACTCTATCTGTTGATCGAGCATCTCTCGGCTCATCAGCGCCATATTGTTCCGCGCACGCTCGGCTATGCGATGGACGCGTATCGCTTGCAGGAGCGCCGCTGGCGCGAAAAGCATCCTTCGTTGCAAGGTTTGCAGTACGAGGCCGTCATCCCAATAGCGGTTTACACGGGCGAACGTCCCTGGCACAAGCCGACGCCGTTTCGCGACTTGGTCAAGGGCGGCGAGACGTTTGCACCTTTCATTCCTGAAAATGAGTTGTTATTTTTGAGCCTTCCAAGTCAGGATAAGGCACAGCTGCTCAGTCACGGCGGGGCGCTAGGAGCCATGTTCCACGTTCTGCAGAATCGCCACGCTCAGTTGGAAGATTTCCAGAAGCTCTTGACGCAAACGGTTCAAGACATCGAAGAGCAGCTGACCCGAGACAAACATCGACTGCGCGAGTCGCTGGCGTACTTGCAAGCTTTGGTGTATCATTTCAGAAGTTATGAAGAGTGTCCTGAACTGACGGATGACTTGACCCGGTCGATCCGCGCCGGAGATTCGGAAGGAGACAGAAATGGCCGTAAAAACGATTGCCGATGCGCTTCGCGAAGAGGGAGAAGCAAAGGGTAAACTTTCTGGTAGACAGGAGACTCTTATTCTACAGCTACAGCGTAAGTTCGGCCGGCCCAGCGCCTTGGCGGTAGCATCTCAGGTTCGGAAAACGAAAGACGTCAAGTTATTGGACAAATGGCTTGGAAGCGTAATAAATGCACAGACGCTCGAAGAACTTGGCATCTTGAAATAGTTTCTTCTTTGCAAGCGTAGAACATCGCTTTCTGGAGACGGAAATGGCCGTAAAAACGATTGCCGATGCGCTTCGCAAGGAGGGAGAAGCAAAGGGCGAGTTGAAGGGCAGACTTAACGGAAAACAGGAAACTCTGATCTTGCAGTTGCAGCGTAAATTTGGCCACCGGGCAGCGATCGCGGTAGCAGCTCAAATCCAGAAAACGAAAGACGATCAACTTTTAGACGAATGGCTGGGGAGAGTCATCGATGCCGAGACGCTGGAAGAAATCGGCATCTTGAAATAGCGTCAATTAAGTTAAAGGATGGATCGGCAGTAACAAAAGACGCTCATTTCGCCGCCACTACACAAGTTTGACTGCCCGACGATTTTCGCGGCATCCTCGGTGGGCAGAAGATGAGTGTCGCCAGGACAAGGGATCCGAAGCCGAGATAGCCGATCGTAAACACATAGGGCGGGGCGTCGTAGAATATCAAAGCGTGCAGCAGCCTGCCCATGAACGTTTCACCGCTGGCCGGTTGGCCCGCCAAAAGTCGAAAGTGTTCTTCCCACACCGATAGCGGACAGCGAATGTCCTGAATTTCTTCGAACACAACTACCGCCATCATGATGAATTGAGAGATGCGAAACCAGAAGTTGCGCACCCACTTCCAGCCGAGCATCCAACCCAGAATAATTAAAAACTGACCAAGCACGACATAGCCCACATAGCCAACATGGATCGCCACCATGCAATCAGCAAAAAAGCCGTACATTGAACGCTCCGTTTAGAGTTCTCGGTCCAGTTGGGGAAGCGGACTGTTGCAGACTCTTCAATGGTTGTGCTGTAGATATGATCCATTGTGGCGTGATTTATTCCAAATTTAAAAGAGTTGTTGGCCCAGACACTTGGGCTGCAAGCAGGTAATGGAACATGCTGGCATACACTATCGACGATGCTATCACTGAGCCCCTAACGTGTAGCGTTGAAGTGACGATCGACTTCGGCGGCCAAAAGCGCTGGCTCTTCTTTGCTACCCCGCACATGCTCGCTTCGGTCGGTGACTGGGTGCCGGGTACGCGGGTCCGGCTACATCTTGGCGAACGACACATGGTCGTTGTGAGTGAACTGTCGCCGACAGTTGTTGACGCGGTCCTGCAACAACTGGACAAATCCGGGGAACTGGAAAGCCGTACGCTGCCGCTGAAGTAATGAACTTGAGATTGCTGATGTTTGACAACCGAAACAATTGTGGGAGAGAACACTTAAGCCCTGCTAAGTTCACAGTCAGGCCATTACCTCAGCCGCAATGCTTCGTTTAGATCAATCATTCAAAATCCATTGACCACAAGGGGAACTAATGACAAGCTGCGATGCATGTGGCGGCACGATACTCTTTGGCGGAGTCCGCGATGGCGGTAGGCGGTATTGCAACCAAAAATGCTATGAGCGAGGGGTGGTGCACCGCGTTGCTCAAGAGCTGCCTGACGATGTCGTCTCTCAATTTGTTCAAGAAGTCCACGAGGGCAATTGTCCGAAATGCAACGGGCCGGGGCCGGTCGATGTGCACGTCTCTCATAGGATCTGGTCGGCGCTCGTCATGACCTCATGGGGCAATAGCCCACAGATTTGTTGTCGCTCGTGCGGAAATCGATCCAAAATCAATGCCACCATCTTTTCCGCGTTGTTTGGGTGGTGGGGCTTTCCTTGGGGCCTGATGACCCCGATCATCATTTTTCGCAACATCAGTGCCTGCCTGTCGTCGCGTGATACGTCAGAGCCGTCAGCCGAGCTGGCGAATATGGTAAGATTGAGTGTAGCAGGCCATCATGCAGAATTCCTGCGCGAACAGAGCGATCAAACTTAGGCGCAAAGGCGAATGAACATGACGCCGCAACGCGAGACAAAGCGCTTTCAGCGGAAGCTCCGCGAAGTTCCGTTAAATGATCGTCGCGGACACTCAAGGTTGGGAATTTTCTCTACTGAAAAACGATACTTTCACGCGTCGCGGTACCAAGCCGAAAAGCCATTCAATTAGACATTAGACGACTCTCAACGAAATGATGTATCCGCATCGGGAAAGGTTCCCTCTTTCACTTCCTGGCAATACTCGCCGACGGCCCGGCGAATGATGGCGCCGACATCCGCATACTGTTTGACAAATTTGGGATGTAGATCGCCGTACATGCCGAGCAGATCCTGGACGACGAGCACTTGACCGGTGCAGCCCGCCCCAGCGCCGATGCCGATTGTCGGGATCGTCAATTGAGATGTAATCTCGGTTGCCAGATCGGCGGGAACGCATTCGAGGACCACGGCAAACGCGCCCGCTTGTTGAATCGCTTTGGCGTCGGCGATTAACCGATCGGCATCGCGCTGCACCCGAAAACCGCCGAAGCGGTGTACCGACTGTGGAGTCATGCCGACGTGACCGAGGACCGGAATATCAGCGCGAACAATCGCCTGTACGGCATCAAAACTTCGAATTCCGCCTTCCAACTTCACCGCATGCGCGCCGCCTTCTTTCACTAACCGTCCTGCGCTCGTTAGCGCCTGTTCCGCACTTACCTGATACGTCATAAACGGCAGGTCGGCGATGAGCAATGCCCGGCTCACGCCCCGAGCGACGCATTTGGTGTGATAGATCACTTCGTCCAGCGTTACGCTCAAGGCGTTCGAGTGCCCTTGCATTACCATGCCGAGCGAATCGCCGACGAGGATGCTGTCCACCCCGGCCTGATCGAGCAAACAGGCCAGCGTGTAATCGTAGGCGGTCAGCATCGTCAGCCGTTTTCCCTTGGCTTTCGCGGAGAGAAAGTCGGGAACGGTCACAGGCTTTCCGTCCGATTCGATGGCTGTGGAGAGTGTGTTCATAGGAAAACCAGTCGGCGTTTGACCTGATCGCAATCAATTGAAATCATTTCAACAAATTGAAGCATAACGGCTCTGGCGGGGCTAGAGCAATGTGTGGCTACGGCTGACGTTGTATGCGCCGACAGATTCGAGCAAATTGATGAAACAAGCGTCGAAGCCCCTCCCACCCTCCCCCGGCTTTGCGGTCTGGCTTTGCGGGGGGAGGGCAGGGCGGGATCGATTGCGAGTTTCGCGACGGTTGTTGTTGGGCAAGTCGCTCTGCCCCACCCTGCCCTCCCCTGCAAAGCCATGGGGAGGGTAAATCCCGCGCATCCGGACCTTACTCTCGCCAGTTATTCGCCTGCCGCCAGAACTCCAACGGATTATCGTAGACAACTTTTTTGATGGCGATTTCATCGTGGCCGCGTCGCTTCATTTCCTGAATCATTTCCGGCACGGCCAACGGCTGGGAGACGCCCCAGTCGCCGGCTGAGTTGGCCATGATGCGATCGGTTCCCACCATTTCGATAATATCCACGGCGCGGGCCGGCGTGCATTTGGTGGTCGGGTACAACGTCATGCCGCACCAGAAGCCGCCATCGAGTGCCAAGCGAACCGTATGCTCTTCCACGTGATCCACGCAAACCCGTTCGGGCTTGATGCGCTTATCGCCTTTAAGCATGTCCACAATCATGCGTGTCCCTTTATACTTGTCCTCTAAATGCGGGGTGTGGATCAAGATCAATTCATTTGTCTTGAGAGCCAAGTCCATATGCTCTTGGAAGATAGTCGCTTCGTTGGCGGTGTTCTTGTTCAACCCGATTTCGCCAATGCCCAGCACGTTCGGCTTGCTGAGAAATTCCGGTATAAGGCTTATCACTTCGCGAGAAAGAGATACGTTTTCCGCTTCTTTCGCGTTGATGCAAAGCCAGCAATAATGCTTGATATGAAACTGCGCCGCCCGCCTCGGCTCATACTCGGTCAATTGGCGAAAGTAATCGTGAAACGCCCGCGAAGTCCCCCGATCAAACCCCGCCCAAAAAGCCGGCTCACTCACCGCCGCACAACCGGCATACGCCATGCGCTGGTAGTCGTCGGTAGTGCGGGAGATCATGTGAATATGGGGGTCGATGTAGGCAGGCATGGTATATACTCCTTAATTCGAAATTAATTGTGTCCCATGTCTGCGCGATCTTGCACGATAATCGCGCCCGGTGATGTAACGCATTTGATGACGACGGCCGTTTGGTTCAGACAGCTTTTGCCAAGGCTGATCCCAATATGTCGGAAATGATCCTGCGAATCAACTCCCATGTTTCGCGATGGTAGTGTTCCGGTATTTCAAGTTTCTGGCCGTCGCCGAAGCGAGCGAGTTTGCCCGCCTTAGCCACGTAGACCTTATTCGTGATTCCGCGATTGTGAATCAGAATATCGCGTGAGGCTTTCGCTTCCCCAATTCGGTCGATCTCGTCTTGGGTCGGACAACCGAGTTTAGCCCGAGCTTCGAGATAATTAAACCAGTCCTTTGGCCGCTCGTAGGAGATTTCATTCAACTCCTTGGTGACGACGCGTGATAGCGTCCTTGTCCACAGCGTCGAGCACGGTCTTAAACGATAGCTCCTTGGCACCCAAACTCTGCGGGTGCGCGATAAGCCAAAGGCGAAGGAGGTCGAAGAAGCAACTTTCAAAGATTGCTAAAAATTGTTGAAAAGTGGCCTCAGCAAGTTGTTCAGATACGTATCCCCGCGCCTTCTGAGCAAGCTCGACCTCTGTTGTCAGGCTCTTGGTTGTCTTATTGCGGACAGTAACCTTGCGGCCGGCTTTAATGTCTTTGTGAACCATCTGCCAAGCCATCTTGGTGTCCGTATAGTAGTCATGGGCTGCCACAAGATCCGCCAAAGCGCGATTTTGGAGTGTGCGAATGTCTTCGGCCAGCGCCATGCGGCAATCTCCTTAGGCTTTATCTCAAATGACGCTGTCCAGGATTTGCTGCACGCCCTTTGCGTCACCGCCGCGACCGAGGTTTATGGTCGCAACCTCCGGTTCTCCGTCGAGCGAAATCACGTTTTCGTCGACTGAAAAGCGGATGCCGTGTGAATTGAGAATATGGCACACTTCGTCCAACTGAGCGTCTGGAAGCATGATGTAGGGACCAGCCGTTCCGTCGGTCGAAACGTAAAGCAGCTGCTTCGTCGTTGCATCTTTCATCTTCGTTCTCTCCAATCCAGATTATATGCGAAAACCTTGCCCGGACTTAGCGAGAATAAGGGTCTGGCCGAATTGTTCCGCGCTATCTTTCTGATGATGGTCGCACAATCAACGCACATCGCCTCGGCTCCTACTCCGTCAATTGGCGAAAGTAATCGTGAAACGCTTGTGCCGTCCCCCGATCAAACCCCGCCCAAAGAATGGCTCACTCACCGCCGCGCAGCCTTACGCCATACGCTGGTAGTCGTTGGTGCGGAGATCGTGTGGGTGTGAGGGTCGTTGTAGGCAGGCATGACATTAACTCCTTAATTGGCAATAGTTTCCGTTTTGTGCACTGCCGAGTTTAGTGCCAAGTTACGTGCCACGCCAATAGTCCAAATGATATCCGTCGATGCGCGACACGCAAGTGAATGACCACAAACAGATATAAAGGGGGAAGTACATGGCCAGCGCCCGAGCCCGTCACGTCCGATTTGAAAAGACAAACAATTCGCCAGCGTTGGCATCATCAACCGCAGGACGCGCCATCCCCATGCCGGTCGATGGGACGTCGATGGGACCGAAGCGCGGAATGAACAAGCTCAGCGGCAGTGGACCCGAACCGACCGCGGAGGCCAGTTGCCACCATGCGTTTGAGAAGCCTCAGGTTAGTCCGGCGGGAGGAGTTCTTGTCTGCCTTCGTCGCCAAGCTCGGCTACGCATGGCAATAATTTCGCGTTTAAGATCGGCCAGAAGCGTCTGTAGACAAGCAAATCGGTTACGTAGACGACCTTCCCACCAGTGACGTTAGTGGGTAATCGGCGGCGTATGCTTACGTTGGCCTTCTCCACCGTAGTTAGTTCCGAAATGTATTGCATCTGAGGATCCGTTTGCTCAGTATCTTTGTAGGATATCAGCCAGCTCGCCAGTTCAAGTAGTCGCTCATGATCGCGTCCGAGTTCCAGGTCAAAGGTAATGAGCACGCGGCAAAAGGTGTGGGCGGTCGATCCGGGATCATACAGTGCCACGTTGGCCATCACAAGCGCTGCCGTCACGTAGACGCCGCGCTGTCGCACCTCCTGAATGCGATGGCGAGCCCAGCGATCGCTCTCTTGAAGGGCTTCCTCGGCCGCCTCGGGCTGTCCCAGGGCGAGTAAGACCTCCGCTCGGTCCGAAAAAACCTGAAACTCTTCCTTTGGCTTCATTGCCAAAACGGCGTCAAAATCGGCAAGTGCTTCGGCCAATCGGCCCTGTTTTTGATAGAGCTTGCCCCGCAGCCAGTGACATTGGGCGGGAGCAGCCGTCGAGTAGTTTTCTTGCCAGGCTGCAATAGTCCGCGTCAATTCCGGAATGCCGTGCTCTGCGTCGCCCAACCGGCCGAATGCGATCGCACGCAGGCCGATGCCAGCCGCACTATGCGGTACGATCTGCAAATATTCGGACGCATCGGCGATGGCATCTTCATAACGTTCCAGTTTGGAATAAACGTTGACGCGGCGCAGCCGGGCGAGGAAATTCTCAGGTTCAAGTTCGAGTGCGCGGTCGTAAGACGCAAGTGCCATCAGGACGAATCCCAGGGCCTCGCGTGTGCTGCCAAGCGCCTTATGGTATTCGGACTCGCCGGGCCCGTACGAAAGGGCACGTTCGAGCTCCGTCTCAGCGAGATCATGGCGGCCAAGTTCTGCGTAAGCGGAACCGAGGTGATAGAGCGCTTCACCCCGCCTCGCATCGTCAAGTCCCAATTCGAGCGCGCGTGAGCAATCGGTAACGGCGTCTTCGTGTTTGTTAAGATTGAAGTTGGCCTTGCCTCTCTGCAAATGGAGCAACGCGGCGCTGGGAAAGGCATTAATCATGGAGTCAAGAAATTGGGCCGCGCCTGTGTAGTTATGCGCGGTGAGAGCGTTCTCCACCGCGCCTAAACCGGCGGTCATGGCATCGTTCGCTTGTCGAACAAACGCTGAAGAATGGGGCTGCACAGCCACCATGCCGATCCGAGTCCATTCCTCAGTGCCGTCTTCGTAGCGGACCTCAATTTGCTCGCCATTTTGCTCAGCGATCGTGCCTGCGACAAAATCTTCCCCTCGATGCTTTTGGGTGAAAACCTGGCTGCCGATTTTCAGGTCCAGCTCACTAATCTTCTCGTTTTCGACCCAAGTCTTCCGATTATTGTCGAAGTGGACGAGGCAGCGGCCGTTGTCGTAGTCAACAATCGTTCCGGGAAAAAGCATTTCATTAACATCGCACTGTCCGAGGACTCGTTGGCCGATACTCCAGGCCACATCGGATGATTTCGTGCCACGAAACCAGTTGAACCAACCCATGACAAAATCTCCCAGCCAGGATGAACGTTCTTTCCTGATCGGGGCGACGTAGCTCATCTTATGTGGCCTGATTGAGTTGGTGACGAGAAGCCGCGTCGATGTCGAACTCATTCGGTCAATTGATAAGAGGCAATTGCGGTGTCACCGCCGTCGAGACAAACCCTGGAAAATAGGGCATTTCTGCAGTGTCCCAGCAGATAATTCTTTTGGGTCGATGTAGTGCATCTGATTCTTCTCCGCATATGGCTGGTAAGCCTATGACGGATGCCCGCCTTACTGCCTTTCACAGTCAACGACGAACCTGACCGATAGCTGGAAATCATTGAGAGTTCCGAGCAACTGCCTCAATCTGCGACAAAAGCGTGTCCACCGCAGGGCGATTGTTTTCCATCCAGGGAACGATGAGATGGGCGTGGCCCTTGCTCGGCTCGACCAACAGTTCGTGCATTGGCCTGACCGTTGCCTGATATTGGAGAAGAACAGAATCCACGGACCGGCCGCGCTCGGCATGGTCTCGAGCCACCCGACGCATAACCCGGATGTCCGCCGGAGTGTCGATGAAAACCCTCAGGTCAATCCGCGCCCTGATTTCGGGGATCGCAAGAAGAAGAATGCCTTCCAGAAGGAGGATAGGGCGAGGCAGCAATCTAACCGTTTGCGGTGCGCGGGCGTGCGAGACGAAGTCGTGCACCGGCTGTTCGACCTCATGTCCCCGCCTCAACCGCTCGACATGTTCGACGTACAGTCCGTTGTCGAGCGCGTCCGGGTGGTCCCAGTTTGGCTCCCCGTCCGGCCCTCGCGGGGCCTCGCAGGCGTCGCGGTAATAGGCATCGTGAGGCACGAGGCAAATGTGCTCGGCGAGTGGGCTTTCCATGATGAGCCGAACGACGGTTGATTTGCCGGACCCAGAACCGCCCGCCACGCCGATCACGAAAGCCATGCCCACGTCCGGTTCCGCCTTAGTCATACATTCCGCCCCGCTCGATGTCGCGGATTGCCTTGATTTCCTGGAAAACGGAGGCGAGTAGAGCCTGTTGCCGCGAGTCATTTTTTGGCCGTCGGCCAGAACTCCCGGACCGTCCGCACCCACTCGTCGGCCATGACTTGGTGGCCGCGGTACGTCGGGTGGACGCCGTCCCAGATCCAGTACTCGGCGGGCGCACGTTTGGCCGCCTCGTCGAAGGCGCGTTGGTATTTCACCAGTGCCGCGCCGTGGGCCTTCGCCAGCTTCGCCACGACCTCGCGCCGTTTCGTCAGGCCGTCGTTCCACGCCTCCCACGATCCTTCACGCGGGCCGACCGGCAGCCCGAACGGCTCGCCCAGCACCAACTTCAGGTTCGGGTTCGCGGCCTTGGCGTCGGCGATCAGCTTGTCGTAGATCTTTTCGTACTGCTCGATCGGCACCGCCTTGTTGTCGTTCACGCCGATGAGGATGCTCAGCAGGTCGGGCTTCAAGTCGAGGGTGTCCTTTTGCCAGCGCTTCTCCAGGTCGAGGACGGTGTTGCCCCCGACGCCGCGGTTGACGAAGTCGATCTCGAGTTCGGGGAAGGCCGCGCCGTACTTCGCGGCGAGAAGGAAGACGTAGCTGTGCCCGAGGATGTGGTTCGGGTCGGTTCCGCGGCCCCGCGCCATGTCGGTGATCGAATCGCCCTGGAACAGGATGCGCGCCTTGGGGGCGAACGCGGCGGGCGGCGTTTCGGGTTCGGCCGCGGCGACCGGCGAGAACGACAGGCACGCGAGGAGGAGCGGAAGGCGGTATTTCACAGGTGTTGAATCCTGGTGCGAGCGGTACGCAACGGGTGGAAGGCGGAACGGTGCGATCCGCCAGTCTATATCATAGGCTCCGTCGCAATTGCGTCGACTTCAGGCCGCGTTCGTTCGCCGAGGAACAACCATGAGTTACAGCAGCGTTCCGTTCCGCCTTGTCGGGCTTCCTCACGCTCCTGCTGACCGCCGGGATCAACGCACCTAACGCGGCGGGGGCGAACCGTCCCGGCGGCGGTACCGGCGAGGGGCCGGACGTGACGGTCACCGACAACGGCGACGGCACCGTGACGATGGCCAACGGCATCGTCTCCATCGTGATCGTCAAGAAGACGTCCCGGCTCAACGAGGTCACTTACACCTGCGACCGCGGCGGGAAGCCGCAGACGATCCAGATGCTGCAGGGCAAGGGGCAGTATTACTACGGCGGGTTCATGCTGGGCACCGGGGCCTACGAGTACTCCCTGGCGACCGACCCGGCGACCAACAAGGGGAATTACGCCGACGTGAAGCTCGTCAGCGAGTCGGCGACGAACGGGGTGATGGAGACCCACTTCTCGATGCTGCGGGGTTCGCCGGGCTACTACTCCACGGCGATCATGACCCACCGCAAGCAGGACGCCGCCTTCGAGGTCGGCGCCTGGGGCGTCATCACCCGCGTGCCGCCGGCGTTCAACTGGCTCAGCGCGGACGACAAGCGGAACATGTTCATCGGCACCCGCACCAAGACCGGCAAGACGGTTCCCCATTCCCCCCACGAGATCACGGTGAACCTCGACGGCACCCGGGCCGGCGAGTTCGAGGACAAGTTCATCTACGCGCAGGACCACGCGGACCAGCGGGCCTGGGGGTGGAGCAGCGTCGGCAAGGGCGGGCTCGAACGTCGGCGTCTGGATGATGACGAACATGGAGTTCAGCAACGGCGGCCCGCTGAAGCGGGACGTCGGGGTGTACCCCTACAGCGAGTTGAACAACTCGATCCTGACCGGCGAACTCGGCATGGGCTCGGACGGGTTCCTCGCGGCCGGGGAGGAGTGGACGAAGACGTGCGGCCCGTGGTTCATCTACATGAACAACGTCCCGGCGAAGATCGACGACCCCCGCCAGGCGGCCCACGCGCTGTACGCCGACGCCCTCGCGCAAGCGGAGGCGGAAAGGAAGGCGTGGCCCTACGAGTGGTTCAAGCACGAGAAGTACGTGCCGGCCGCGGGCCGGGGCACCGTGACGGGGAAGTTCGTGATCCGGGATTCCGGCAACCCCAACGCCTCGCCGGCCGGGCTGTGGGTCGGCCTCGTCGAGCAGCCGCACACGATCAAGGGCTACTACGACTTCCAGAAGTGGCTGCGGCCCTACCAGTTCTTCGCGCGGACCGACGCGGACGGCAACTTCACCATCCCCAACGTCCTGCCCGGGGCGAACTACACGCTGTGGGCCTACGGGCCGGGCGCGGCGGGCACGTTCCTGTCGCAGGAACAATCCGGCGGCAAGCCGCCGATCCTCTACGACCTGCCGGCGAAGCCGTTCGCCGTCAAGGTGTCGGCCGGGAAGGCCACCGACCTCGGCACCGTGACGTGGACGCCCGCACGGGTCGGCGCAACGGTCTTCGAACTGGGATACCCCGACCGCAAGGCGAGCAAGTACCGCCACGGCGAAGACTTCTGGGCACCGGAAAAGTCGCCGAAGCTCGGCTACCCCACGCCGGTCTGGGGCGGGCAGATGTACTTCCCCGCCGACTTCCCCGACGGCATGACGTACACCGTCGGCAAGAGCCGCTGGGCGACCGACTGGAACTACGTGCTGCCGTCCCTGCCGGGCCACGACGGGGTGTACCAGCCGTGCACCGGCACGATCGCCTTCGACCTGGCGAAGGCGCCCGCCGGCGACGCGCAGGCCTCGATCTACCTCGGTTGCGCCGGCGACGAGGGCGGGCACGTCGTCGTGAGCGTGAACGGCACCGACCTCGCCACCGTGCCCGGCGTGACGGCCAAGCCCAACCCGTTCACCGACGAAGTGAACCCGCGAAACAAGGGCGTCGGCGGCTTCAACCCCTCGTATTCCGACAACAGCAGCATCCACTTCGGCGACCACGGCCCTTTCTCGGACGAGCGGATCACCTTTCCGGCGAACCTGCTGCGCGCCGGGCAGAACACCATCACCATCACGAAGAACGGCCAGGAGCCTGAGTCGCCTACCTCATGGTGGATTACCTGCGGCTGGAGTTGACGGGCTACGTGCCGCCCGAACCGGCGAAGGTCGCCGCGTATGCCGGGAACGGTCGGGCATTGGTCCGCTGGTCGCTGGTCCCGGGCGCGACGAGTTACAACGTCTTGCGGTCCACGACGCCGGACGGCGGGTACGTGGCCGTGGCGTCCGGAATCACCGGCCCCGTCTGCGGCAGCGGGCCGAGCACGGCGGCGTACACGGACGCCACCGCCGTGAACGGCACGAAATATCATTACGTGGTTCAGTCGGTGAACCCGCACGGGACGAGTGCGAACTCCGCCCCGAGCCCCGGCGTCACGCCGTCGGCGGACCGATCCGCGAAGGCACCGAACGCGCCGACCGAACTGAAGGTCGTCGAATCGGGCCATCACAAGGTGGCGCTGAGTTGGACGCCCTCCCCGGGCGCGGACTACTACAGCGTCTTCCGCACGACGCTTTACGAAGACGGGGTCGGCGGCACGTATCCTCTCCGCACGATCCTTCTGGAAGATGCGACGACGCTTTCGACCTTCGTGGATCGAACACCGACGGACGGCAAGATCTACAGCTACCACGTCGTGGCGACGAACGCCGCCGGGAGCAGCGTCCCCTCGGCCTCGGTGAAAGCCGTCCCCTTGCCGGCCCCGCCCGCGACGGCCCCGGAATCGCCGAGTGGCACATGGATCAAGAATCGACAGGGCCACGGAATCACGCTCAAATGGTCGCCGGTGCCGGGGGCGACGGGCTACGTGCTCTACCGCTCCACGAACCCGGACGGGCCGTTCCGCTGGCCCGAGGACTTCACCACCACCGTCTCTTCGGCCACGTACACCGACCAGAACGACGACAAGAAGCCGCCCAAGGATCAGACGAAAATCCTGGACCCCGCCAAGGACTACTACTACCGGATCACGGCCGTGAACGCGGGCGGCATTTCGCCTTCGGCCACCGTTCACGTGAAAGCGAAATAGTCCCACCACACGCCCAGCCTGAGCTTTGCCGACGGCTGCCATGCCGCCATCGTTGAAGGGCTAGTTAATGGAAGTCAGATCGGGTTGAAACTCCGCCGGAAAACGGAAAGAGAGGGAGCCGATAATAGGGGTGTCGGTTTTGCAGACATTACGAGCCGAGAGGTTTGATGGAATGCTTTTCTATGCGTGAGGGTCGCGATACAATCTGCGTAGCCAATCAATCCGTGATTAGCCTTCTTCTCGATTAAGAACGGAAGTAGCCATGAGCAAAAAGATCCTTGGTGGAGCGAAGTCAGTCGAGCTTTCCTCTGCACCTGCACTACCTTTACTCGCCGTCAATTCATCCAAATCTGTGCGGCCCACCCCGGCTAACCAATTGGAGCAGCCGGCGCCACAGCTGGTCGTTGATTTGAAGTTTGCGGAAGGTTCGTCCTTTCTTTCGATGCCGCACGAAGAGCAGAAGCGATTGATGGACTACCTTTCTATTTACCGGAAGGAACTTCCCCGGCTTATCGAACAAGGAGAAGCTGGTCGATTTGCCGTGATCGAATGCCAGAACGTGGCCCACGTTTGGGACACAGCCGAGGATGCCTTTCAGGCTGCAACTTTACTGATCGGCGGCGACCAGTTTGCCGTCTATCAAGTCAAGCTGCAAGACGCAGCACGACTTCTCGGCGATGAGACAACGAAGGACGCCACATGCCCACGATAGCTGGGGTTGTTGATCATGACGGCGCATTGGTGAGCGTGGAAGTCGGGCTCGCGTCTGCCGCAATTTCCGCCATTCGAGCCCAGCTCAAACCGGCGCCGCCTGCCATTCAAAAGAGAGCGATTATCGACTCCGGCGCGGAAATAACCACATTGGACACCGCTCTTATCAAACAAATGCAGCAACAACTTGGACTGAAATATCAGACTGTCACTCCCAGTGTTGCGCCAGCCTTGGGCTTTTCTGGCTTGGCTGTAGTCTATCCTGTGAGTTTTGTCGTAATCCACTCTGGTGGCCATCACTTGGTTAAACGTACGTTGCTGGTGCAAGAGTTGCCAATTTCGGTGCTTGGCTACGACGTATTGATTGGCCGTGACTTGTTGGCCTCGTGTCGATTCGTTTACGACGGCCGGATTGGCCAGTTCGAGCTTTCGTACTGAACTCAGAACACTCTTCCTGGGTCGGACATGGGCAGGTAAATTGCCGGTCAATTCGGCAGCTTGCCGTTGACCAACGCTTCTGGCGCCTTTCCACGGAATCGAGGATCCCTGCATGTCCGATATAAAGATGCCAGATCCTAGGCCTTCGTCGAACTACCGGCGCACAATCGTCATCGTGATTGTCTTGCTTTTGCTGTCGCCCTTTTGCTGCGTCGGACTCGTCTGGGCTGTTTGCGCTGCAACTGGGACAACATTTGAGTAATCGGGCGATGTGACCGATCATCAGAAGGACACTAATGCAAGTTCGCGACTACACATTTCTTGGCACCACTAAAAGCCTATGTCCGGAGTGCCGACGGCTTGTCGATGCCAAAATCATCGTGCGCGACGCGCGAGTTTACTTCCGCAAGCGCTGTCCCGAACATGGTTTGATCGAGGACTTCGTCTGTTCCGACGTCGCGTACTTCGACCGACATGAATTCGACCAGCCGGCGCGATCGCCGCGCTCTTACGGAGTCGAGCCAGATAAGGGCTGTCCCTACGATTGCGGCCTATGCACCGAGCACGAACAACACACTTGCGTTGCTTTGGTTGAAATTACCACAGGTTGCAATTTGAAGTGCCCCATGTGCTTTGCCGAATCGGGGCCGGGCGGCAATCACATCGACTTCGCGACTTATGCCCGTATGGTCGATCGGCTCGTCGAACTCGAGGGCGTGGCCGACGTGCTGCAAATTTCGGGTGGCGAGCCCACGTTGCATCCCGACATCGTCCGCATGGTTCGGTACGCCTACGAACAGCCGATCCAGGCAGTGATGATCAACACCAACGGCATTCGCCTGGCTCGCGACCGTGAACTCGCCGCGGCGCTCGCTCCGATGCGCGATCGTTTGGAAATCTACTTGCAATTTGATGGCTTCGACCCACGCACTTCCCGCGCCTTGCGCGGCGAGGACCTGCTCGAAACCAAACTTGCCGCCCTGGAAGTCTTGCGGCAGTACGACATCCGCTGCACGCTCGTTTGCACCGTCGAAGGCGAAACAAACCTGCACGAGGTCGGCGACGTACTGCGCTTCGGCCTGGAGCGCCCGGGGGTGCGCGGCGTCAGCTTTCAGCTTGCCACCTATTGCGGCCGGCATATCGAACGCGATAACCTCGAACGCCGGGCCACCATGCCCGATCTCGTCAAGGGGCTCGTAGCCCAAACCAGCGGCTTGTTGGGCGAGACGGACTTCTACCCCTTGCCGTGCGCTCATCCCAACTGCCACATGATCGCCTATGTGTATCGCGGCGGCCCGGCGCCGGTGCCGATATCGCGCCTGATCGATGTGACCAAGCACATGGACTTGATCGCCAATAGTATTGTCTACACACCGGCCCGCGCCAGACAGATTGTGGCTCGGGCGATGGAAGCCGCAGGCGATTGCGGCTGCGGACCAGGCGGCTGTGGGCCTGCCGCTGCTACGAGCGACGATTTTTTCGAGCAAGCGCTGGCGGAAAAACTGACGGGCGCGGAAGTCTTTCGCGTGACCTTGACTTCGTTTCTCGACGCCCACACCTTCGACACGCGACAAGTGATGAAGTGCTGCCTGGCGCACGTCTTGCCGAGCGGTCACGTCGTACCGTTTTGCGCGTACAACACGCTCTATCGCGATGGTCATGTGCCATTGCCGCCGCTCGTGGGTCGTGCCGTGGTCCCCATCGAGAAGAAGCCGCTCAGCCTGGCGATCGTATCATGAACGTGCGACTTCTTTATGCCGGTTTCATGGTGCTGGCGTTCGTCGTGTTCCTCTTGGCGCGGCGATGTTTTCCGTCACCAGGCGGGCTCGCGTTGTTGTCGCGGCGCGAGCGTTTGGCGATTGGTCTTGCAGCGTTCATTGGGGGCGTGTTGGGCGCCAAATTGCCGTTCGTTCTGACGCGGGGCGTCGATTGGTTCAGCGGCATTGTCTGGCTGGCCGACGGCAAGACGGTCACCACCGGGCTCATCGGCGCCTATATCGGCGTGGAGTTGGCGAAACTCGCGCTGGACATCAAAGTGAAAACTGGCGATTCGTTCGCATTGCCCTTGGCCTTAGCGCTCGCGGTTGGACGCTGGGGCTGTTTCTTCAATGGCTGCTGTTACGGCGTGCCGACCAGCCTGCCCTGGGGCGTCGATTTCGGCGACGGCATCTGCCGCCATCCCGCGCAGATTTACGAGAGCCTCTTTCACCTAACGATGGCCTTCGTGCTCATTGTTATGATGAGACATAACTGGCTACGCGATCAGCGACTCAAATTTTATTTGATCGCATATGGCGTTTACCGCTTCTTCACCGAGTTCATTCGACCCGAAGAAGTTTACGCACTCGGGCTGACCTATTATCAATGGGTCGTGATGTTCATGGTCGCGGGGCTGGCGATACAGTGGTGGCATGATTCCCGTTTAGCCGCGAGTCGTAGGCTTCCGGAGACTCGCGCAGGCGACTTATTTACGTTTAGCCGCGAGTCATAGGCTTCCGGAGACTCGCGGCGCCAAATTTTCACGGCTAAACGGGATTCGCGAGATCTCCCCTTAAGAAACCCCGCTTGACAATTACGCTCTCTACCTTATGGTGCCGCTTCCTTATCCGGGAACCAGGAGCGGCGACCATGCGGATATTGTTCGCCATGATGGTTCTTCTCGCCGGCAGCGGTTGCGGGACGTTCACCACTTTGAAGTTGGCCCAAGAGAATGGCAAAGTCGAGCCGATTTATGGCGGAGTTCGAACGGACATCAACTGCATCGTCGGCGTCAAACCGAAACCATGTCCAGGCGAGTGGGCTCTCGTTGACTGGATCGCCAAGCCTTGCAGCATTGTCGATCTACCGCTCAGTCTGGTGGCCGATACGCTTACGTTGCCGTATGCAATCTTCTGGACTATCAATCATCGGGATTCGCGGATGAAGGAAGAAAATAAAGCGGACGCTGCCGAGCCAATTCCGTTAGGACAACCGACAATTTTCCAATCTTCACAATCCCCCACATCAACGCTCGGCACGATCAAGGCGCCGGATTGATTGAGCCCTCACTATTTTCTTTTCGCAAGGACGCGGAATATGAATCGACGATGCCCACGCGGAACACGATGCCAACTGCTGCGCCTTGCCGTGGCCGGAGTTTGCTCGAGCATGTTGGCGTTGGCGCTCTGCATATCCATCGTGTCGTTTTTGACCGGATGCGCGTGCATGGAGAAGTTCGTGCCGCGAGCTCCTTGAATTTACCTGCCATTCGGTCAGGCAAAATAGTATTCGCTGCGTAGCTAATTAATCAGGTCACTGAAATAGCCCGATATGGGATCGATGTAGACTTCTTAATATTTAAGCCGCCCGGCATGCACGTTACGACGCAAAAACAGCGAGTTTGTCCCACTTGACATTAGCTGTTTGCATCCAACTATCTACTTCTCCCCAAACAGCGCATTGATGCGCCGAACGGCGGCTTCGTTCGGCTTGGTCCACGTCACCTGGACGCCCGGCAATTCCGTCTTGACCCGTTCGATGTCTGCTTCGCTAATGTCGATATTATTGAGCGTCAACTTCTTGAGACTGGCGAGTTTCCTCAAGCGCACGAGGATGTCACAATTTAGGCGGGCCTCCTGTAACTCCAACGCTTTGATTAATTTGAACTCTGCCAACAAAGCGATCGTTTCATCGTTCGGACAGGCGTCGCCTTTTTGTGCGAGTCGCTGTCCTAAAGTTAGAGATTCGAGGGCAGGCAAGTCTTTGAGATGCTTGACACCTTCGTTGGTGTTTCCAGCGTGCCATACGCGGATCTCCTTGAGTCGTTTCAGTTTGCCGACGGCAGCCATGCCGTCATCATTGAAGGCGAATGAGCCGCCGATTGAAAATCGTTCGAGACCGGCCAGATCAGCAAGATTGCCCAGTCCGGCCCCTGTAAATTGCTTACCCGGGTGAAAGAACGTTAGGGTGCGCAACTTCTTGAACTCGGCTATTTCTTTCACGCTTTCGTCGGAAAACTGAAAGCCATTGGTGGTGAACGACTCGAGCTGGCTTAGACTCGTGAGCAATGCCAGCGACTTGTCAGTGAAGCCTATGCCGAATGAAAGGCTCTTGACGTTGGTCAAACTACCGATGGCTCTGTAATCGGCATCGGTTACCTTCGTACAGTCGGCAATCGACAGCGCCTCCTTTGGTCTCCGTGACGGCAATGCCCTTCTCTTGAAGGGATTTGATAATGACCGCGTCGTCCGCACGAGCATCAACGACGTTGATTGAACTTAGTAAACATGCGAAAATGACGCCATGAAGTTTACGGCCCGTCGTAGTCACTTGCGAATCTCCTGGGAAGCTTTGCACTGGGGTTGCCCAGGTCGAGCGCCAAGCTCGACATGCTCTTTCCCCAGTTGCAAGAAGAAGCCACGGCTGAAGGATAAAAAGACTCTCGTCTTCTCGCAATTCACCAGCTTGATTTCGTGAGCGGCATCATCTATCCTCGAAGTAGCAACGTTGCCTTCAAGTGTGAACTGTTTAAGGTCAGCAGTCTGAACCTGAATACGATCGTTCAAAGTGAAAACGTTTTCACGCGACTTTTAACGGTGGCTCTGAGAAACCTACCGCGTTCCACTTGCCTAATCTTTCGACTGCGAACCGTTCGAAGTCGTAACGTTACTACTTCGAGTGTGACCCGTTCACATTTTCATGCATCTGAATTCACACCTGCAACGTATCAGGATGGCTTGGGTTAAGGTGGAGTCATTCCGCAAGATAGACTCGTCAGAACGACGAACTATTGACCGTTGAGCGTTTGTTATTTCTCCCATTCGGTAAACCGACCTCCCGCATTCCACATTTCTGACGCGCGTTTTCCCACGATTTTCTCGCATTCTCGCTTCTGGAAATATTTCCAGAAGCGTCGCCCGTCCGAGTTAGGAAGGTTTCCTGTCCCGGAGTGACTTACCGAGTAAACCATTTTGCAAAAAGCGCCTTTTCGAAAAACTTTTGTTCGTTTTCCCACGATTTAATTGGAAAGTGCCTTCTGGAAATATTTCCAGAAGGCACTCTGCTTTTCAATTTTCAATGGGGCCTCACGAAGAATTCACTTTTACAAGAATCAATTCAACCAGTGCCGCGGTTTCAAGTTGACTATGTACGTTCAAGATCGGCTCCGAAACTATTTTCAACAAAATGCAAAAGCGCGAAAGTTTTGTCTGTTTTTCCACGATTTAATTGGAAAGTGCCTTCCGGAAATATTTCGGAAGGCACTCTGCTTTTAGCCGTCTACTTAAGCGGACGCGCAGGCGACGCAGTAAGGCCCAACAGGCCGGGAGGCCTGTTGCCACGTCCACACCGTAGCCACAGGCCTGCCGACGTGTGGGATCTATAACCGATTGTTCACCCAATTCGGCTCGCCTAAACCCAAACAGTCGCCACAGGCCTGTCAGCCTGTTACGCTTCATACTACATACTAACTTAGGGGCGTCAAAATCGGAAATGGTTTTTTAACCTACGAGAACGCTAGCCACCTGACGTGGGTCGGGCAGTTCGTGGGCGGCAGCTGGAACTTGCGCATCGACTACACCTACGATGTCTACGGCAATCGGCTGAGCCGAACGGACTACAAGGCAGCTTGGCCGTCGTTGCCGTGGCGACGATCAGCGCGTCCGTCGCGAGAAGCGTTGCGACCTTGAACCACGGCAACTATCATAAAACTTACCAAACACGGGGAAGATCCGGAAGAGACAAGAGAAGAGGAAAGGGTCGATAGTCGAATGGCCCTTCTCTGCACAAGTTTGCGTCAACCGTGAAAAATCGCCCGAGCGTGAACATGAACGTGAGAATAAGATCGATCAGTCAGGCGATAAGCAAGGCTCTTCACGTTTTGGGTCGCCGCCGTAACGTCTTAATCGGTTCAATCGCGCTGACCTTATTGTATTTTTTTTGCTTCTACTATCTGTTAGTCATTGACCAGACAGTCTATTACCTTTCCACATATCGTTCGGATAGCCCGGTTGAAACGTATCCCGATTGTCCTAGCAAGTTTCTTGAAACAGTGTTTGTTCCGGCGCTTCATCTTGACAAAGTTCTCAGGCCATCAAAATGGCAGTGGGAGCTCTATAGAAAGAGACGGGTTCTTCTTGAAGATCCTGAACTTGACGACCAACCCTTCCAAAATCCACAGCAAGAAAGCATCCCTCGTGAGAGCCTTCCATATCGGATTGAATGGGTGCGACAAGAACGGTGATAGGGGCTGACGGAAGGCTAAAAGGCGTGGGGAAGCATTCAGAATGGATCCTGGAAATGGTTTCTTTTCCAAAGCATTATGAGTGAATATGCAGTAGTTTATAAATCGGCCTGCCGGAGACCGGTATGAGCAAGCCACCGAAGCGACGCGTCAAAAAATCTCCCGTGACGCCGGTGTCGGATTCGGTAACAGAATTCGACGCGGTTCTCAGCTTGATCGATTCCGCGCGGCTTCAGGTTGCCGCGACCGTGAACACGACCTTGATTGGTCTCTACTGGAAGATAGGCGAATTCATTAGTGGGAAGATCGCGGCGGTAAGCTGGGGGCAAGGCACAGTTGCAGCTTTGGCGGCGCACATTCAACGAAAACAGCCGAACACGCGTGGCTTCTCCGCTCAAAATCTTTGGCGTATGCGCCAGTTTTTCGAAACATATCGCGGTTTGCAAGTCCTCGCGACACTGTCGAGAGAATTGCCTTGGAGTCACAACCTCGCGATCTTAAGTCGTTCCAAGCGGGATGAAGAGCGCGAATTTCATCTTCGCGTCGCCGCCCGCGAGCGTTGGTCATTTCGGGAACTTCAGAGGCAATTGAATGGCACACTGTTCGAGCGGACCGTGCTCTCGCCAGCAAAACTCTCAACACCGTTGAGAGAAGTCCACCCGGAGGCGGCAACGGTCTTCAAGGACTCCTACCTCGTGGAATTCCTGCAGCTTCCTGCAGAACATTCAGAGGCCGATCTGCAGGCGGCTTTAGTGGAAAGGCTCAAGACATTCTTGATCGAATTGGGCCGGGATTTCTGCTTTGCCGGAAGCCAGTATCCGTTGCAGGTGGGCAGTCGCGACTTTTTCGTCGATTTACTGTTTTTTCATCGCGGGCTGAACTGTCTTGTCGCCTTCGATCTCAAAATCGAAGAATTCCAACCCGAGCATCTTGGAAAAATGGAGTTCTATCTCGAAGCTCTCGACCGGGATGTTCGCAAGTCACATGAAGGTCCGTCGATCGGGGTCATTCTCTGTGCCACCAAGAATCACGAGGTTGTCGAATACGCCTTGAGCCGGGCCGCTTCGCCGACTCTCGTCGCCGAATATCATCGTTGTCTGCCAGAAAAGAAACTCTTACAAGCCAAGCTCCATGAGTTCTATACGCTCGCCGAGCAACAAGCTAAAGCACCTGGCCTTGCGGATCACCCCAAATCATCCGGTCGAAATGAAAAACCGGCTAGAGTACGACCGAAGTGACCACATTTGCGCGAAAGGAAAGATGGACAGAAACAATATGAAACAGTTTGGACTCTTCTGAATATTCCCTGTCAAAATCTACAACATATTGCAAAGCATAGATTCTTCTGATTATTTCCTAACCAAATCTACGATGTCCAGGATAGCGTAGATTTTTCACGGGAAATTAGTCCGAAAATCAACGCTGTGTCCTTTTTTGATTTTTTTTCATCCGTAGGCTAGTCGTGCCCTCCGCGACTCTCTAAGATCCATTGGGCGACTGGAAAGTCGCTCGTGAGAATCCGGAGTGGATTCTGGCCACATGCTTCTGGATGGAAGCAAGCCTGCAGACACCCGGTAGGGTTGCTCAGCAGTGTTCACCTCGTGTGGCCGGTCTTCAACTCCGATCAGTAGACACACTGTTTCAGGAGACAGACATGGCCGCCACCTCAGCTATACCCTTTATCATTCGCTTTGCCGACGCTGCTGTTCAGCCGACGAAGGTGCCTGAGGACGGCACCTGCAACGTCCTCCGCGTTGTCGGTACGGTCGAGATGAAACACCTTCTGCCGCTCTTCCACGAGTCCGCACTCGATCCAAATCCCCGCTCGGCTCGCGTCAATCGGGTGACCGCCGACGTACTGAGGTCGTTGGACTCAACGCCGGAACTGTTCGCAAACAAGTCCAAGGGAATCTTGCTGGGCACCTCCAAGTTCGAGGCACTTCAACGGAATCGCTACCGAATCTCGTTCGAGGATCCGCAGGTCGAGGGCATTCTCGACGGCGGGCACAACATGCTCGCAATCGGACTCTTCATGCTTCGTGACTTGATGGAAGAACGAGAACTCAAACGAGTGAAGTCGTGGGACGACCTTCTAGATGTCTGGCCAAAATACAAGGAGCATCTGGAGGCGAAGAAGGAGGAGTACAACGTGCTCGTGCCTGTGGAAATGCTCGTCCCGGCTCGAAGTGACGGCGAAACCATCGACGCCTTTCACTCCGCACTTGTCGACATTTGTTCGGCTCGCAATAACAACGTCCAACTTCCCAACGAGGCCGCAGCCAACAAGAAGGGCTTTTTCGACGAACTCAAGGCTCAAGTGCCAGAGAGCATCGCACAGCGAACCGAGTGGCGTCCCAACACTTGGGAAGACGAAACCGAAGAGCGTCCTGTCAAACCACGCGATCTCGTCGCCTTGGCTTGGATCCCGCTCAACCTGCTCAGCGACCGGGATGGGTTGCCCGAAAAGTTAAGTGTTTCGCCGCAGAACATCTATCGCAACAAAGGGGAATGCCAGAGACTGTTCGAAACTCTAATGGGAAATGTGCGCGTGACGGAGAAGACAGAAGCGTCACGTCACGAGCTCGTTCATGAAGGGGTCCGGAGCGCGTTCAAGATTGCTGGAGACCTGCCCGAACTCTACGACCTCATCTACGAAGAGTTCCCAGATGCATACAACGCTCACAACAAGCGGTTTCGTGCGAACCCAATCGTGAAGCTTTACGATCCTGAGGGGCGACAAAGTGCACGGGCGGCCTACAAAGACCTTACCGGCTTTACTGCCACTGAGCCGCTGACCCCATTCATGCGTCGACCAGTGCATGCAAAACCCGGTTTGAAGCCGTGCAGCTACCCTGAGGGACTGATTGTGCCACTCGTGTACGGCTTGCAGGGCCTGATGGAAGTGATCAAGGGCAAGGTCCGGTGGGCGGTCGATAATCCGTCGGCCTTCGTTCTTAAGACCTTGCCCGAGATCGCAGGTGCTTACGCGCTCGTTCTCGAAATGGCAAAATGGGATCCGCAGAAAATCGCCAAGAATCCCGCATCGCACGAATTTGCGGTCAAGCAGTTCCGCGGTGCGCTCCGCACAAGTTAATTGCGGAAAAGCAAGAAACGGACAGCACAACGCTGCCGAGGCCAAAAAAGGAGGGGAAAAAAGCTGGACAGCGTGGATTTACTCGTAACAGATCAAAAAAATCTACACTGTCCTTTTTCTCTGCTTTCCTTTTCTTTAACTCTACGCACCAATCATATGTCCATCGTCTGCCTTAAGATGTCTTTGACTTTTTACCCCCCAAACCTGACACAATCGTAAACATCCGCCAATAGAAGCGTGAAATTGATCGGGGCAATTTCAACGGCCGACTGCAGCCCTTCGATTTGGCGTTCCGACCAGGTTCCATCGACTTGCTTGCTGAAGTGATCGACGCGTGGTTGGTCCTGAAAGACGAGCAGATAGTCGCGAAGAGTTCGATTCCAGACGTGATAGCGGGTGAACTTCTCGCCACGATCGGAGTCTTCCGTAGTGGCCGAAAGCACTTTGAAGATGGCGATGGGATTCAAAACACGTCTTTCTGGCTACCGTGATATTTGAATTCGACGCAGACGACATCTACATCGGGATACGAATACATGCCGCTTGAGCTGAGGTGCAGTTTAGGAACTGGTCCGCTTCGGCAATAAAAAGGTGACAGCGCAGTTCGGCGGATTGGTCGCGACGAATATCTACACGGTTGCCTTTGTTCGCCGCCTCGATTGCGATGAAATAATGAATGCATAAATGTGGATTGTCTGATAAGATGACGGAAAAGTGCCAACAGGAGATAAATAATGAGCTTGGTGGAAACCGTGATGGTAGGGACGATTCAGTCTGACGGAACGCTGGTACTGGACGAAGCGACAAACATGCCGGCCGGCCGAGTTACCGTTATCCTGCGGGAGCAGCCCCATGCGAGACAGGAAACGGAGGACTGGTTTCAGCACCTTAAGCGCATGCGCACGAATCGCGAGGCAGCGGGCTATCCCTTCATGGACGAGGCAGAATCGGCCTCGTATATCGAGTCGTTGCGTCAAGGTGATTGCATCGACGACTTGCTTCGCGACGCGGCCCTCCAATGCCAAACTTCGAGCGGCTCATAATGCTGATTTATTGCGATAGTGTGATATTAATCTATTTCCTCGACGCGGTAGGCCCGTTAAATTTGCGAGCGACTGCGCATGGCCGCGCTGCACACTTCAAACGACACTGCTGCATTCAGCGACTTGAGTCGCCTGGAATGCCGAGTCAAGCCTTTACGGCTTGGCGACATTGAGACTCTTGCTGATTTCAACGCCTTCTTCGCGCGTGCGGATGTTACTTTGGCGCTCATCACGACGGCTGTATTTGACCGGGCTACCAGGATCCGCGCCAAATACAACTTCAAGTTGGGCGATTCACTGCATTTGGCCGCAGCGGTTGAATCTGGGTGTGATCGCTTTCTGACCAATGACCTTCGCCTGTCGGCATTCACGGATATTTCCGTCGAAGTGCTGCCTTGAGCGAATGAATTCCAATACATTATTGCGACCATCGTTTCCCGGGCGCGCACTCGACTGTAAACGGTTTACAGTGTTTGAACCTAACGGCGAACTGTTCGAAGTGTGTTAGTTTGAGGAAGGGCGTCCTATGAGACCGGCTATTCAGACCGAGTCGAAACGTTGGCTGGGGATGCTGCCAACTGCAGTTGTGCTCGCGATACTGGCCACTGTTGGTTACGTTGGCCATCGGCATCATTGGCAATGGGATGAGAAGGCCGAGGCGAAAGGAACGGAAAAGAAAGAGGCTGACAACGATGAGCCGACAGCTGTTGACGAGGGGTCGCTCGGCTATTCCTCGTTTGATCCCGCGATGCCGCTCACGCATAGCCCAGCCAACTGCAAATACGATAAGAAAGACATTACGTTCAAAGACGCAGAAGCGTTGCAGCGGGCGGGCATATTTACCGGTAAAGTGGGCAAGCAGACGATCGACGACGTGTTGACCGTGACCGCTTCCGTCGACCACGACCCGACCCGGGTAGCTCGCCTTGCAGCGCGCACGAGCGGTATTATCTGGCGCATCGACAAAAAGGAGGGCGACGATGTTAAGCCTAACGAGTTGTTGGCCATCGTCGAATCGGGCGAAGTCGGCAAAGCCAAATCCGCATTCTTCCAAGCGAAAGTGCAAGTCGATCTAAAAGAGCAGGTCCGCAGCCGGCTGCAAGCAGGCATCAGTTCCGATCGAGTGATTCTCGAGGCCGACGCTGCGATGCGCGAGGCACGCTTGCAGTTACAGACCGCATATCAATCCCTCATCAACCTCGGTTTGAAAATCTCGATTGCCGATGCGGAAAAAGCAAGTGATACGGAACTGCTGCAACGCCTACAGTTTCTGGGACTGGAGAAGGAACTTGGCTCGGCGATGCAAGGCGAAGCTACCAACAACCTCATTGCGATCCGCAACCCGCTGATGGCGGACAAAAGCGATGTGCTGCAGCGCGAAGGCGTTGCCGGCGAAGCCGTGGCGGCTGGTCAAATGATCTTCACTGTCGGCGACTGCCGGCAGATGCTGCTCTCTCTCGATATCCGCCAGGAGGATCAGCAGCGCGTAAAGCGAGACCAGATTGTCCGCTTTCGCGCGGATGGCCTGAAGGGCGAGCCGATCGTTACTAAAATTGATCGAATCTCGCACGACCTCGATCCGAAAACCCGTGTTTTGAAGGCACGAGCGTTCGTCAATAACCTTAACCACCAACTAAAAGCACACGTTTTTGGCACGGCTGAAATCGTGCTGCGCGCGGAGACGTCTGTTTTGACAATCCCCGAAGAGGCGATTCAATGGGAAGGATGCAGTCATATCGTTTTCATTCTGGAAAAAAAAGAGGGGAAGAAAGAAGACAACAAAGAGATTGTCTTTGAAACCCGCCGAGTCAAACTGGGCGCCCGTCGTGAAGGCTACGTTGAAGTAACGGAAGGACTCAAAGAAGGAGACACGATCGCAATCTTGGGCAGCCATGTGCTTAAGTCCGTATTGTTCAAAGATCGGCTCGGCTCGGCGGATGAGTGAGCCAGCGCGTAGCGGAAGTCCGTGAGACTTCCGCTAGCCCTTGCGGAAGTCTGACGACTTTCACGGAAGTCTCACGACTTCCGCTACGCGAACCACGGAAGTCTGACGACTTCCGCTACGCTGTTTCCAACATCACGGCCGTGACGAAACTTTGTCGGCCGTCGGGAAGTCGTCTGGCACTTTTTGGGTTACCTTGCCCGTCGCCGCCCATTCGCAGCCGCGAGCGAAGGTTGTGCGGAAACCGACGCACTTCATCGAAACGTCGAAATGGCCTAGCGTGGTGTGAAAGACTCTCCCTTTTTCATAATCGATCACCATCAGCTGCGGTTCATCCTCACCACTCCCTTTCTTGTCTTTGTCGGCATAGGCGGTCGCGAGCACGGTCATGTTCTTCGCAGGGCCGCGTAGGCGTTCGTATAGCTCATCCTGAGCATGCAGCCATTTTTCCGGCAGGTCTTTGACAATGGGATGGTCCTTCTGGCGAATGACTACCAAGAACGCATGTTGCGGGCCATGGCCGCCGCCGGCGCCCTTGGAGGTTTCATCGCGAACGGTGGCGCCGTCTTTGATGCGAATGAAAGGCCCGCTCTTTTCGTTACGGCCGCCCCAGCCGCCGATCCCGATCATCGCGTTGTATTCGGGCCATTTCGGGAAAGCATTGTCGGCAGCATGAACCGACACGAAGCCGCCGCCTTTGGCCACGTATTCGACGAACGCGTTCTTTGTCTCTTGAGGCCATTCGGCGCCGTTATAGTTCGACACAACCACGGCATAGTCGGAAAATTTCGGGGCGAAGCCGGCCGTATCTTTCGGCGGCGAGGTGGCGACATCAACGGTAAAAAGCTTCGTCTCTTCCAGAATCTGCTTCAGAATCGGCGTTGTCGCCTTCCAGTTGTGGTTGTTCTGTCCGTCGATAATCAGAGCCTTCATCGGTTCGGCAGCAAGCGTTGTCAGTGCAAGGACACCGCATATTACGAGCGCGAGAACCCAGCGAAATTGATGCATGTTTGTTTTCCTTTTTAGAATGGGACGTTCAAGCGGACTGAGGATTATCTTATCGAAAGCGACTTGGACTATGGATTTTGGCGAGCCAGGAGCGTGAGCGACTGGAGGAAGGCTCTTTTGCCATTTCGCAAAGGCATAGCTAAAGACTCCCACTGCATGATTCACCGGCTAAGTTTATTTGCATCCTACCCGTCCACTATAAACTATGTATCTTTCACCCGAAACGCCCTTCTGCGCCGTCGACACCTCCCGGCCGACGTTTTCGGTTTCTCACTTGTAGCCGAGGCACCTATCCATGACGATTGATCCGTTGAAGGAAGAGTTTTTAGCTGTGGTAACCAGTTGGTCTACCTATGGACAAAAAGGAGGGTTAGTCGGCAGCGCGATTCCGATCTATTGCACGACGCGCAACGAAATGGTCCACGATCCGGTGGAGTTGTTTCCCGATCCCGGTTATGTCTTTCTGGTCAACCGGGGCAACGTTTTCGAGTGGGACTATATTCTGGTTCGGCCACAGAAGAACGATAAGTATTATCCTGGCAAGTCGTTTTATCTGTCGTTCAATATCCCCAATCCACTTGAAATGGTTACCTCCGACTGCCGCTATGCCACGGTGCTCGATGTGCCCGTTTTCGACCCGGCAGCGGTGAACGGCATCATTCGTTCGCCTTCGCAAAACGTAACGCCGATCTTTTACGCCCGCTGTCAGCGAAAGTATTTTGGCCCGCTGAAACGCGTCAAGGTAAATCGGAAGAGCGGCGGCGAAGGGATCGACAGTATCCAGTGGGCGCCGTGCGGCGACGACCATAGCGTTTACGAATTCGCGGAAGATGATCTGCCGAAATACCGGTTGGAGCGCCATTCCTATCGCCATTCGAATCCGGATGATGAAGACGTTGCCCGCACGGCCATGTTCATATTGACCGGCCCGGTGCTCACAGCCAAGTCGGATAAAGTCCACGATCGTCTATCGCCAGCGGAACTCGCGGAATGGTATCTCCGCTGGCGCGAAATGCCGGATGTTCCGGAGAACCTGCTGAAGGCCTTTCGCACTGCGCCTGATTACCTTTCGGACATCAATTCGGAAATCATCCGCCAGCGCTGTCGTCGGCTATCAACGCTCTTTTCAACTCTCGACGTGTTGCAAACGGAACGCGCTTTGGCCGCCGTGCGCTATCTCGATTCCGAATCGGGCCAGAAGTTGCTGAAACAGCAGATGGATCGAGAAGTCGAACGAAGGGCAAAGCAGATCGATGCGGAAGTCGCGCAATTGAAGAAGGAACAATCGAAAGAGAAGTATCGCCTGAAGCAAGAGTCCGATGGGCTGCGGGCCGAGCATCAAAAAAAGGTTGAACTGCTCGGCAAGGAGGTTGATGAATTCGAACGCAAACGGCATTCGGCTGAGGCGGCAGTCAACGCGTTGCAGAAACAGATGCAGGAAGGCGTCAGCGGATTGACAGCGCGTCTCCAGGAGGAACTTCCAATCTTCGCGGCTTTGACTGCGGGTTTGAAGCCGTCTGTCGTGGTTCCCAACGGCCATATCGAGCCGAGCAGCTTTGCCCCCGCATCGCCGGCGGCGGTTTGGGGTAAAGCGATCATTCCAAATGCCACCAAAGAGCTTGAAAGCATAACCGATGAGGCCGCCTACGTCGATCGACTCGCCTGGGAGTTGGCCGGAGAATCGCTTTTCTTCACCCGCGATTTTTTGGCGAATTTGTACATCACGCTGAAGGCATCGGCCTTGAATCTAGTGATGGGACCGCCCGGATACGGCAAGTCGAGCGTGGTATCGGCCTTGGCACGCGCGATGGGGCACGGCAATGCGCTGTTGGAAATCGCCGTCCGCCGGACCTGGTCGGACGATCGGTATCTCCTCGGTTTTTATGATACCTTCCACAATCGCTACGATCCAGGACCGACCGGTTTGGCCACGCGCTTGCTCCAAGCCCAAATGGATTGGGAGCAAGGCCGACGCGGGCTCTATTTCATTTTGATGGATGAGTTCAATCTGGCAGCGCCCGAATATTACTTCTCCCAGTTGCTTCAAGTTTTGACACGTCCGGTTGAGCAGGGCCGTACCATTCGTCTTTACGATTCGGCTACGCAGGCCGGCAGCGAACAGAAGCCGATCGATCAACTGCGGCTGAATCCAAACGTCAGCTTTTGGGGCACGATCAATTATGATGAAACGACCGAACGCTTAAGCCCGCGCTTGCTCGACCGCACCGGAATGATCTTCCTGAGCATGCGCGATGTCGTTCCCGCGAGTTTGTCGGGAACTGAGCTTGTCACTGGCAAAGGAGTATTGGCCGGCCAGTTCATCGATCACTTTGTTCGCAGCGCTGATAAATGTCCGGAAGGGCACTGGGAGATCATCGAGCCACTGCTAGCGACGTTGAAAAAGCAGACGGAAGAGTGGGGCGCCGGCGTCGATCTATCGCCGCGCGTGCTCGATGCCATCAAGCGCTATCTGGCTAACTCAAAGGATCTGATGCCGGTGGAGTGCGCGGTTGATTTCGTTTTTCAACAGCGGGTGCTGCCGGTCCTACGCGGACGCGGCCCGAAGTTCACCGCCCGCATCCGCGCTCTGAGCGAAAAGCTTACAGAGAAGGGGCTGGAGCGCTCCGCCCGGCACGTGCAGGATGCCCTTTCGCTGGCCGAGGGGAACTTCGGAGATGTCGATTTCCTGGCGTATTGATTTTTGCTGTAGGCGAGCAGAGCGGCGCAAGCCGCCGGGTTATAACGCTCATTGACGTTGAACATTAAGCAAGTTACTCTGAATAACCGCTGACCGTCTGAATTGTTGGAGGGATACTCATGCCGGTAAACATTCAACTGAACGATCCACTGGCAGCGCAGCTCGGAAAAAAGGCGCTAGCGCACCGACTTTCCCTGGAAGAGTTTGCAGTGCATTTGCTTGACGGCGCATTAGGCCAAATTGACGCTGCAGATCGATGGAAGATGCAAAATGGCCGACGCCTGGAGTTGATCCATAAATGCTGCACCAGTAATCTTACCGCCAAAGAAGATGCCGAGCTGCAAGAATTGCAGAACGAGTTAGATCGCCGCTTGGAACCCGTCGATGATCGCTTGCTCGATCAATTGCAGCAATGGCAAGTTACTCTCACATCGTTTCCAGCGCTGGACAAGGCATGAGAGAGACAGCTCGAATGGTGTTTGAGTACTCTAGTCGACTTCATAGACGCCGTCATGGTCCGCGCGGCTACTTGAAATATGCATCTTATAAGCCTTGGCTGCGTGACGAGTTTTGCTTCTGCTGCATTTACTGCCTTTGTCGCGAGCGCTGGTTTCCCGATGGCGATGACAGTTTCAGCGTCGATCATCTCATCTCTCAGCATCAAGCGCCAGAGCGGGCAACCCTTTATGAAAATTTGGTATACTCGTGCTGCCAGTGTAATGCCTCCAAGCAAGATTGTGATTTACCCCTCGCTTGCTGCGGAGCGCTGGTTTACGCGCTCGGCTCGCCAATCTCAGTAAAACAACTTGCGATATGCAAATCACACTTTCCGAACGCGATTCCATCACCCGTCGTTGGGAGACGCTTCTCAACGCCGTGGCGTCACTGGATGCACCGCTGCAGCACGGTGCTTTAACGCTTAACGAAGCGAGCGATATCGAGATTTCATTGCGCTTCGAGGCTAGCGCGCTGCCCGTGCGCGTTGTCGTCGGCGATGTCCTCATGGCTTCGACGCGGGAGATGGATCGGCCCGATTTCTTCTTGTCGATCAGTGATGACGGCGAAGGCGAGCGCGTCTACTGCCGGGGGAAATTGCTGCGGGATTGGGTGGGCATGGCCGAGTTTCAAATCCACTTGCTCGGCCCGCTCGGCTGGCAGCCCGTGCTCGAAATCATGCCGTTGCGCATCGCGGCCGGCAAGATCGCCCAAGAGGAGTTTGAAGCTATCTGCGAGGATGTCGCCAGTCATTCGGCCGGCGCGCTGCTCGATGTTTACGGCAAGACATTCTTCGGGTTAGAACTTGAATTCAAGAAGGGCGAACATTCACCGGTCGCCGCACTACAGCGCGTGCGACAGGCGATCGATCAGATGGGCGTAGCCCTTCGCGAGATCGCGACCCAGCCGGCCTATCGACTCAAAACCCGCCGGGTGCGCGAGCCGGCCATTGCCGTGCAGGGCGTAAGCGATTTGACATTGGAGGAAGCGTGCCTCGATCCGACGCTGGCCGTCCGCTATCGCGGCGGCTTGGCGTTTCGGGAGCATGTTCGTGAAGTGGCGGCGCCTCATTTCAACTTGAGCGAGAATCGCATTCTCTCCGGCTTTCTCAACTTTTTACAACTTCAACTCGTCGATCTGAACCAACGGCTTTTATCGGAAATTGAGGTGCGCGAAGAACGGCGGGCGTTCTATCATCGCCCGGCGGGCAATGGTGAAAAGTCTTGGTGGGAAACCGAAGATCAACCGCGCATTTTGGAAATGAAGAAACTGCTCGACAATCTGCGCGCATGCAAATGGAACTTCATCGACTCTCGCGCTATCCCTTTTTACCGCGTGGGGCTGAGCTTCGCGAGATCCCGCAATCGACACCCCTATTGCGATCCCATCGCGCTTATTCATCGGCATTCAAGACAGTCCTTTCCCATTTCAAATCGTTTCGCGTGCGCTTGGGTGAAGACCATCTGCTGACGAGGGGCAAATCGCTTCCCGTTCTCTATGAGTGGTGGTGTGCTCTGGAGGTGTTGCGCATTCTGCAAGCCTGCCTGCTACAATGCGAGAATCAGCCGCGCGGCCGAGGTTCGCCATTCCAACGTCTCGAATCGGAGCGAACTCGTTTTGTCGTTGAATTCACACCCGACCAGGCTGTTGATTTCGAAGATGATGGCGGCCGACTGGTCCGGCTTCGTTATATCCCATGCTATCGCGCTGAACCGCATAGCGGCGGCTTGGCCTACGGCTTGCTCAGTCCTGAAGAAGAACGGACTCCCGACATCGCCTTAGAGGTTTTTCAAGCCGGCGATCGCGCCAATCCCGTTCCGGAGCTTATCATTGTTTTCGACGCCAAGTATTCGATGGCGCCTCACATGAAGAAGCTGGAAGAAGTACGCGCGAAATACGGCAAGATCGGCGTATTTGAAACCGGGAAGATTCTATCAAGGCAAGTATGGGCACTGGTGCCATCCATGCCCTTTCCTTCGATCATCACCGGTCCGGAATGGTCTGCGAATTGCACCGTGGACAACAGTGGCTTCTGGTCGGAATCGTACGACATGACCAGTTGGACCGCTGGAGTCATCCAAGCAAAGCCCCGCCTAGCTGTGCAACGACCCCCGCTCGAAGGACTTATCCGACTATTATTGCGACGGGCTGGAGTTTCCGTTCGGCTGTGAGCGGTTAGTTTTCTGTCGCCGCGACAAAAGCACCTTGAATCAACAACAGGGGAAGGCAAACTGTGAACAGTACCGATAAGCTTGGCGGCATCATTCATACGTATCAGAAATACGATCCGATGAACTTTCCTTCGCCGTCCGTGCCGCCGCCCGATCTGGCATCGCCGGCCATGGAACATTTGCTTCAGTTCGGCAACACCCGACAACTTACCGATGAGGAACTGGCCCGAGCCGTGCACTTGGATCCATCGCAAATTCAAGGACTCGGGCCGAGTATCCAGTCCCTCATTGAAATGCTTTTGGAGCGCAAGCGAAAAATTCTTTCGACCTATGAAACGGCACAGGTCCAAGGCTTGGCCAAAGCAAACTTCGATCAATTCGCTGCCAAAGCGAAAGCGCCCGACAAGCTTGCCAAACGATTTAACAAGGCGGTGAAGGAAGAGCAACTGCTCGATTTGGAAAATCTCTTTTATGCTGTCGGCGACGACCGCCATGAGTTCGCACGCTTTTTAGTGACTTTAAGCGAACGCCTTGGCGAGAAATATCAAATTGACGAACTGGCGGGCAAGTACGAGTTCACCGGCAGCCAATCGATGACTATTCCCCAAGCTCTGGAAATCAAAGAGGAACTCGAGACAATTGACAGACTGCTTAAACAGTTGGAAGAAGCGAAGAAAACCGCGCAAATCGGCATAATCGACATGGAGGAGCTAAGCGAATTCGCGAACGCCGCCGACCTCGAAGGACTTCGCCAGTTGCAGCAGCAGATCAATGAATATCTGCGGGAACAGGCGGAGCAGCAAGGAATCACCTTGGACCGCAAAGGCTATCAACTGACGCCGAAGGCCTACCGTCTTTTCCAGTCGCGCTTGCTTACCACTATTTTCAGCCAGTTGCAAGAATCGCGCAGTGGACGTCATGCCGAAGGCGTGGTCGGCGAAGGGGCTACCGAGATCCAGCAAACAAAGGCGTACGAGTTTGGCGATTCGGTCGCCAACATGGATATTCCCGCCTCCATGATCAACGCCTTGCTACGTCAGGGCCCGTCGCTGCCTGTACGGATGAAGCCCGAGGATATCGAAATTCACCGGACGCGCAACTATCCAAAGGCGGCCACGACTGTGCTGCTGGATATGTCAGGTTCCATGCGTTACGACGGCCTATATGCCAACGTGAAGCGGATGGGGCTTGCGCTCGACGGTTTGATTCGCAGTGAATACCCTGGCGATTTCTTACAGTTCATCGAAATGTTTACTTTTGCCAAAGCTCGCCATGTTTCGGAAGTGCCGGGCTTGATGCCCAAACCGGTGACTGTGTACGATCCGTTGGTGCGCCTCAAAGCCGACATGAGCGACCCGAATATCAGCGAGATGCAAATCCCACCGCACTTTACCAACATGCAGCATGCGATGCAGTTGGGGCGACGTTACTTGAGCACTCAGGATACGCCCAATCGGCAGATGGTGATCATCACTGATGGCCTGCCCACCGCCCATTTCGAGGGGAGCGTTCTCTTTCTGCTGTATCCTCCCGACCGCCGTACGGAAGAAGCCACGATGCGCGAGGCCAGGCTCTGCGCCAAAGAAGGGATCACGATCAATATCTTCTTGCTGCAAAGCTGGAACCAGTCAAAAGAAGATGTGCGCTTCGCCTACCGCATGGCCGAGACAACCAAAGGCCGAGTTATCTTTACCGCCGGCCGCGATCTGGATCGCTTTGTGGTGTGGGATTACATCAAGATGCGGAAAGCGATTGTAACCTGACAAACGCTTGCTGAGGCCGCACCCATCCCCGTCTGATCGAAGCTGCGAGGCCGACCGCGGCGGCTGGTCGGTGAGCGGCTGCGGGCCCGGTTCGGTAACGGCGGCAGGCGGCTCAGATCCAGTGCGTTGTCACCCTAACAGTTTTGGATTCATACGATTTCGATATATTGCTCGCCTCAGATCACAGCCACCGACCTTCGCGTCCTGCACCCGCCCGGCGATAGCCGACGAAGGCACTGCCCAAGATGAGGCCGCAGAGGATCATGACAGCGGCGGCCTAAAAGTACCATGTGTGCTGATACGAAAATGCTCGGAAACTGACGCCTGTAACATTTTGGGCGAACTTTTTCAGCTAGGCCAGTAATTTGCGCGCTAGAGAGGATCCGGTTATTTGCTCGCTCGCTCTGGTTCCCATACAACCTCTGATATGCTCCCGCACCACGACGACCCCGCATTGCCCAAGCAGTCGCTTTGGCTTTATCGATGGTTTTTGTGGTATTGCCGCAAGTTCGCCTGCAAGCATTTCCACGCCGTTCGCTTGTCGCGATCTAGCCACGCGCTGCCGGCGTTCGATGGCAAACCGCTCCTTTTCGTCATGAACCATCCGTCGTGGTGGGATGTGATCATCGGTGTATTCTTAAGCGGACGTTTTCCCGCTTACCGCCACTACGCTCCAATCGAGGCAGCGATGCTGTCAAAATACCGATTCTTCTCGCGGCTCGGCTTTTTTGGAATTGATGCGACGCCACGCGGCGCCGCGCATTTTGCGGACCTCGAAAACGCTATTTGAGGGGCCGGGCCGGGCACTTTGGATCACGGCACAAGGCAGCTTTGTCGACCCACGTGTCAGGCCGATCAAACTGCAATCCGGCATCGGTTACGTCGCGTCGCGGCTAACCGCCGGAACCATCATACCGGTCGCTGTTGAATATCCCTTCTGGGATCAGCGGACGCCCGAAGCGCTGATTCGATATGGAAAACCACTCGACTTAGGTGAGCGACACGGTCTCGACGGCCGTGAGTGGACTTGCAGAATTGAAGAAGCCCTAACTGCCGCTCAGGATGCGCTCGCTGCCGAGTCGGTTTGCCGCGACCCGGCTTTATTTGAGATGCTCATCGCAGGAACGGTCGGCGTCGGTGGTGCTTATGATCGCTGGCGTCGCTGGCGTTCGTGGCTATGCGGGCGGCGCTTTGAACCGTCGCACGCATCAATTTACCCGGCTGTCGAGCAGGAGCGCATTCACATATGATCTGGACGATGATCGCCGGGCTTTCACTGCTGTTCGCTTCAATCTCCGCGCTTGTATATACTCGCAATATCCGCCATTTTCGAACAGTGGGGCAGCCCTCGAATGCACGTTATGCTGCCTCAATTTTGATCCCCGCACGCAACGAAGCCGCCTCTATTGAATCGTGCGTTGAAGCGGCCTTGCAAACAACCGGAATCGATTTCGAGGTCGTCGTTTTGGACGATCATTCCACCGACGAGACCGCGGCCATTGTCGCTCGGATTGCAGCTCGCGATTCACGCGTGCGATTAGAGACCGGCTCTGCTCTCCCTGCAGGCTGGTGCGGCAAACAGCATGCTTGCTTTATCCTGGCCCAATTGGCGAAACGTCCGCTGCTTTGTTTCATCGATGCCGACGTTCAAATTGCTCCCCACGCGATCGCACGTATAGCCGATTTTGTTGAATCATCGGGCTGCGATTATGTATCCGGCTTTCCTCAACAGGTGATGGAGACGTTTTTGAAGCGCCTGCTCATCCCCATGATGTATTTCGTATTGCTCGCGTTTTTGCCGCTTAAGCGAATGCGGCGAAGCCTTTCACCGAGCTATGCGGCCGGTAATGGACAGCTGGTCATGATCAGGCGTGAATCCTACGAAAAGTGCGGAGGACATGAGTTGATCAAGGCATCGCTTCACGATGGCCTGACGCTGCCGCGCACGTTTCGCCATCATGGTTTCAAGACTGATCTTTTTGATGCAGGCGATCTCGCGCTCTGCCGTATGTATCGCTCGTCCCGCGAAGTCTGGTTCGGTTTGGCAAAGAATGCGCAGTGAGGGATCGGCTGCGCCAAACTTCTAATCCCAATGACGCTTGTCCTGCTGCTCGGGCAAGTCCTGCCCTTGATGATGCTGTTGCACTTCACTGCTCACTTCGCCCTGCTTGTTTTCTTTCAAGATAATAATTTTGAGTCGATGTTGCGAAGTTACCAAACCTCCGGAATGGGAATCGGCTTCGCCTTTGCGACGCTTGGAACTTTTGCGATGTATTACCCGCGCATCGATGCCGCTCTCCGTTATCGGCTTTCGATGGAGAGCGCTTTGATGCATCCGCTGGGCATCGTGGTTTTGCTCGCGCTGCAGTGGTATGCCGCCTTCCGATCACTTTTCAATCGCCCGGCCCAATGGAAGGGCCGGGCTTATCCACTTTAAGAAATTGGCGTTCACTTCTTCAATCGCTCGATGAGGAAAGCGAACGAGTTCTTATAACGCGGGTCGGATTTGCCCGGGTAGACGACGATCGCTTCGATGTCGTTCTCCTTCAGCTTTTCCGCAAGCTTCAGGCCCATGATCGCGGAGTGGGTCGGATCGACTTGTTTCTCGCCCACCACTGGCGGCGGGTTCTTGCCGCCAAACTCCATAAACACCGCCGGGTCGTCCTTGGTGACATGGGCGTACGGCGAGTATTCGTTGATCCATTTCAAAACCTTTTCCCGGTTGTCGTATAAGGCTTGAAAGTTCGCCAAACCAAACGCGTGAGCACCGTAACCGTAGTTGGGAATCCATTCGCGTAGTTCCTTCGGATCGAGCGACACCTGCGGCCCGCTGACGGCAACGGAGTAAAGACGCGTCGATTCGCGAGCGATCGGATCATCGCTCTTGGGGTCGGCCATGTCGTCATGGAAGGCGAGCCAAAGCGAGGAGCAAGCGCCGGCTGAACCCCCTGTGGCGCCGATTCTCTTCTTGTCGATGTTCCATTCAGCCGACTTTGAACGAATGAACTGCAGCGCCCGCGCGGCATCTTCCAATGGCGCTTTGACCGGTGGCTCGATTTTCAACTCGACCGCTTGTTTGACGTACCGATAGTTGATGGCCGCCACGCTAATGCCATTGTCAAGACACTGTTGAATCGCGCTGGAGTTGAGGCCGCTCTTGTCGCCGTTCTGCCAGCCGCCGCCATGAATGTAAAGAATGACTGGGGTCGGAGTGTCAGATTTGGCCTGCCAGAAGTCGAGCACCTGCCTTTCATGTTTGCCGTAGGGCAGATTGGCGGCGGTCGGCGCGGGTTGGCGTGGAGTTTCCTTTTTCTTTTCCTGGGCGTAAGCGGAACTGCCCGCTAAAGTCCAAATAGCGATGCCCGTCAACAAAAATCGGCTCATAGTGATGCTCCGTGGCGTAAGGAATCTGACTCGGGGTAGTCTATGCAAAGAGGGGCAGCGGAGCGCGAGTCAGGCGAGCCGAACTGCGTAACATAAGCGGTTGGGTTCCGTCGTGGTTGAGCGTCGAGCGTTTGAACGCACAAGCGAGACGCTCGTGCTACGCAAGTTTGAAAAGTCATCGCCCGTTTTCCCACGAATTAATTGGAAAGTCCCTTCCGGAAATATTTCTGGAAGGGACTTCGTGTTAGCCGCGACGCGAAGGCATTGCGCAGCAGAGCGATTTCGGCAGGCAAGCGCTCCGCTGCGCAATGCTTTCGCGTCGCGGCTAACTGGTTTTCATTTTCTCATCAAACGTTTTGCCACGATTTTCTCGGGTTTACGCTTCCGGAAATATTTCCGGAAGCGATTGCTTACTCGCACTGCGTTCCACCAGCGAAGCGGCTGTGAATGAGCACATCGCGCACCGTCTCCGGCGGGCCGTACAACATAAGCTGTCGGATTCTTGATTGGGCGCAGCGGATAAACTAGCTTAGGGGCTGCTCGAAATAGAAATTCGAAATTTAGCCCGCGTTTGATGCTCCGCGTTGAACGTCTTCATCAATCCAGACAGAGCAACAACCTCATCGAATTGATAAAGTCGAAAAGTGCAACTTAAAAATTGACGCGTCCCGCTAAAAAAAGTTAGTAGAGTCGAGGAGTGGCGCGGTGCGAACGTTCCGATGGACAACAAGCGTAGCCGGTCTGAACACTGTCGCTACGCCCCATCTGCTTCGGTCCGTCCGTTTCCACTCCCCGCTCGGCGAACCGGACGGGCGGATTTCCCGCATCCGGCTCTCGGACTTGTCTCTCACACCTTCGCAAACAGCCGGCGTGGGCGGAAGTTTTCCAGTTGGATCAGTCCCAACTCCTCGTGCAGGTATCGTCGCGAGTACGTAGTGATACTCGAACCTCGCACGCGATGCTTCCGGCCCAGCCACCGACGCAGCCTACAGCGCACGTGATCCATCAGTGTCGCATAGACCTCCGTTACCGGACCGTAACAAAAGTAGTTGGCCCAACCTCTTAGGACCGAGTTCAGGCTTCCCACAAGTTCTTCGGTTTCCCGGCACGTCGTTCGCCCTCGGGTCATCTCGCTGACCTTCGCGGTCATGGCTCCGATCTTCTTATCCGACGGTCGTGGGCTGATATACGCACGACCGTTCCTACGCGAGTAACACCGCCCGAACGTGTAGCCTAAGAACGTGAACGTCTCTTCCGGCAGAACACACCGCCGCGTCTTCTTCTCGTTGACCGTCAACCGCAGCTTCCCCATGATCTCACGCATCTCGACCATCGCCTCGTCGGCTAGGCCTCCCGGCGTGCAGATCACGAAGTCGTCCGCATAGTTCACGATGCGAGCGTCCAAACGCCTTTGGTGACCTTGGACCTTCCAGGCCAGAATGAAGCGACGCATATACAGATTCGCCAACAGCGGAGACAAGACCCCTCCTTGCGGAGTGCCCCTCCCCTCGTCCTTGTTGCGGGTCGTCCGCGTCTTCCGCCCACGCTCGTCCGTTTCCTCGACCGCCGCTTCCAGCCATTGTTTGATGACGTGAAGCACGTGTCGATCCACGATCCGACGCGACACCGACTTCATCAGCTCGGCGTGCGGAATGCTGTCGAAGTAGCCGCTCAAGTCCGCGTCAACCACCTCCGTATAGCCATCGTCCAACAGCGCTTGCACCGCTTTCACAGCGTCGTGAGCGCCTATCCCCGTCCGGTAAGCGTGTTGCTCCGGCTGCAGGTCCGCCTCGAAGATCGGTTCGAGTATCAACACTGCCGCCATCTGCGCCACTCGGTCCCGTATCGTCGGTATGCCCAGCGGTCGTTGTTTCCCATCGGCCTTCGGAATCCATACCCGTCGAACCGCCTGGGGCTTGTACGTCCGCGTCTTCAACTCTTCCGCCAGTTCCCCAAGCCACTTCGCCGGACCGTACGTCGTGATGTCTTCGAACGTCTGACCGTCCACCCCCGCTGCTCCGTCGTTCGCTCGGCAACGAGCGTAGGCGTGCATCAGAACGTCCATCCGATACATCTTGTCGTACAGCGCATAGAAGCGGAACTCAGGTTCAGCTTTCGCTTTCGTGTGTAGTGCCGTCCGAAGCTTCTCAACCTTTTCCGGTGGGGTTGGTAGAAACATGTCAATCCCTCGGGCTGTCGCTTCTTTCGACACCGTACAAGAACTGAGGCCCCTTCCCTCCACCGGCATTACCCGGCTTCAACGGTACTACGAGCCCCTCCGCCACCTGACTTGGCCCGGCCTCTCCCTCGCGGGTCTCCGGTTGATCGTCACACGCGATCACCAAGCAGGCTTCCCGTGTTGCATGGTCTTCCTTTGAGAGCGTGCTGTCGCCCTTACTCCGGCAGGAGAAGCAACCCATTCGTTTTCGGTGCGATTGAACTCCGCACCTGGAGTCTGTGGTTGCTTCCGGCGGCCTTCCCCTTCGCGGCACAGGGTCGGCTCCTGCATCACTCGTTTTCGGAGCTTGCTGGCGTTCACGTTACATTACGGCCCACTCTCTCGCGGAGTCACTGTATGACCCTTTCCATCCAAGGCTCCGACGGCTTCGTTGCCTCCACCGCCGCTTGGATTGCTACCGGTCGGAAAACGACTAAACTTACCGGGTGGGACTTTCACCCACTGAAAAACCATACCTTCTCACGGCGCACGCCGCGACGCGAAGGCTTTGCGCAGCGGAGCGCTTGCCTGCCAAAAGCGCTCCGCTGCGCAAAGCCTTCGCGTCGCGGCTAACGGAATTTGTCGTTTTTTATTTACCGCCGGCACAGACTCGATCCCAGTGGTCGTGGGCTTCGCGCCAGGTTCCGTTGAAATTATCGCCTTCCCAGCGATAGACGAATACCTTGCCTTCTTCGACGGGGACATTCTCGGGCCAATGGTAGACGATCGTCCCACGCTCGGCGAAATAGCGCGCCACGTACATAGCATGAAGTCTCGGGTGCATATTGGCGTTCGTTTCCTGCAAGATATAGGCAACTTTGGGCGACGATGTCGGGTCGGACGGGATGCGAATACGGCCCGAATAGTATTCGCCCCAGGCGAACGGATCGAGTACGAAATCGCCCGATTGTTGATGCTCGGCAATCCATAATCCGGCCGCATGGTGGCCGCCCCGGTTGCCGTGCAACGATTTCATCCCGGCGGGAAGGCAGCAGAGAATAAAGCCAACTGCGAGCACGGCCGTCCAGGCTTGAGCGCTGTTGTCCCCGCGTAGGCCGGGCAGCAGAGCGAGCTTTTCCGCCAGCAAGGGAAACGAAGCCGCCGCGAAGTAACTGCCGCAGAGGGCGATAAGCAACGTGTGCCGTTCAGCGACATAACCTGCCTTCATGGCCATCAGGATGAGCAACGCCGAATGGCAAAGACCAAGGCCAACGATCAGAGTAGCTGGGCGATTGCTCCGTAACCTCGGCCAACAGAAAGCGAAGCCAAGCATGGCAAAAAAGGGCAGAACGTAGAATGAAGACTTCAGCAATTCGCCGCCTACCGCTTTGCCTGCCCAATTCAGATCGGGCGTTTTGCCGTTCCCGTATTCGGTAAACCATTTGGCGATGGGCACGTTGACGGGTCTAACCTGCTGCGGCATCTCCGAGGTGCGGATCCAGCCCGGCTTCATTTCTTCGCCGCCAAGCCAACGGAAGAGCCGCTCCCCGGTGGGCTTATTAGTGAGCCTGCCAATGGTATTTACATAAGGCCCCATGACCACAAGCAATCCCGCTAAAAGCAGGCTGCCGCGAACCAGCAAGGCGCGCCAACTGATCTCGTGGCGGATTTTGCTTAGACAAAGCACCGGCACAATGGTAGCGATAGAGATGAGACCTTCGGGTCTTACAAGGTAAGTCAGCCCGCTGAAAATGCCCGCTAGCGCGAACCAAGCCGAACTTTGACGCTGAAAGCCAAACCCCGCCAAGCAAATGGTAGAAATACAGAGGAAGAGAAAAAGATTATCGGAAAGCCCATCGCTCGCCACTTGAGCGCTTACCGGCAGCACCTGAAAGAACAACGTCCCGAGGAATGCTGTCTGCCGATCAAATGCCAATTTGCCCAGATAATACATAGGGAAAACAAGCAGCAGCGATGCAAGCAAGCTGGCAATCTGAGCGCTGCGGGCCATACTGTCGCAGGATGTTTCGCCCCAGATGGCCCGCACGGGCCAAGAGACCGCCATGATCGACAATGCATAGCCGGGCGGATGAAAGGAGGTCTTCAGCACCTCGGCACGCGTCATCTTATGCACAGGCTCGCCAGGCGATTCGGGCGGGTCTTCGATTTGCAGAGCGTAGCGAATAAAGCCGATGCTGTCGCGTGAAAGCACTTCGGTATGTGTAACGGTCCAGGTGCGTGCCACGAGCGACATCAGCAAAATAAAGCCGATGCGCCAGCAATCGGAAATCCATTCCCGACCGCGGCGTACGACGTTGTCCGTTGGTTCGCTCATGACGATTCCATTCGTACCGGCCCACGGCAAATGATCCGGAAGTTTACCGCAAGCGGGTTGATCGTAGAATGTTCACTCCAATCGGTCAATACAGAGCGGAGGGGAGCGTTAAAGGGGGCAAGCTATGCTCATTGTGAATGACCGGATACGCATTCCGCTCGATGAAATCTCATGGACTTACGTTCGCGCCAGTGGACCTGGGGGTCAGAATGTGAATAAAGTTTCATCGAAAGCGGTGATGCGCTGGCCCGTAGCGACAAGTCCGAGCGTCCCCGGCGATGTCCGCGCCCGTTTTCTGCACGCTTCCAAACGCGCATCACGGGTGATGGCGACCTGGTGATGACCTCTCAGGAGTTCCGCGATCAGGAGCGCAACCGGCAGAGTTGCTTGGAAAAACTGACCGCCATGCTGCTTCAGGCGGCCACTGTTCCCAAAGTGCGGAAGGCGACCAAACCATCGCGAGGCTCGAAGATCCGCCGAGTCGAGGCGAAAAAGCGGACGTCGAAGACGAAATCGAATCGCCGCAGCCCTGCGAACGACGAGTGAGCGCGTCTGCCGCTCCTTGATCGCAACGACTGCCCTGCCTAAACTTGATGTATAGGAGCGTGGTTCAATCGTACTGGGGCACTTCGTGGAACATCGTCGAAAAAAAGCCTGCTTTTCTTGCACTCTCTGTGCTCAATTCGCAAGCTTTTTACTATTGATCGCCGGTATCTTTGCCCTCAGCGGCTGCAAACGGCCGGCCCCGGCGGTGGTGCCCAACAAACCGCCGGAGGTGTTTTACGTAAACCCGGTTGTCGAAAAAGTACGCGATTACGAAGACTACACCGGGCGTACGGAGTCAATCCCGACCGTCGAAATACGCGCGGGTGACGAGCGAACTCAAAAAAGTTTACTTCGTCGACGGGACCGATGTCGTCAAAGGGGCCCCGCTCTTCGATCTCGATCCGCGCCAGTTCGAAGCGGAGCTGGAACGTGCCAATGCAACGCTGGCTCAGAACGAGGCAACGCTGACCCAGAAGGATCAGGCACTGACCAGAGCGAAGAAACTGCGCGAAGAAGGCACGAACACCAAAGAAGAACTGGAAAACGCCCAAGCGGATTACAAAGTCGCCAAGGCCACGCGCGATTTAGGACAGGCCAACAAAGAGATAGCCAAATTAAACGTCGAGTACTGCCATATTACGGCAGCCGATAGCGGCCGCATCGATCGCAAGCTCATCGACGAAGGTAATCAGGCGACCGCCTTCCAAACGCTGTTGACCACCATTCGCGCGCTCGATCCCCTTTACGCCTATTTTGATGTCGACGAACGCACGGTGCTCGCTTTGCGAACAAAGATGCAGAAAAAAGAGATACGCTCCCCTCGGGATGCGCAAACTAAGCTGGAAGTGGGACTTTCTAATGAAGATGGCTTCTCCATGCAGGGAGTCATTGATTATGTCTCCAATGCCGTCGATCCCGGCACCGGCACATTGCGCGTGCGCATCCGGATGGACAATCCCGAAATCGAACATGCCAATCATCGGCATCTGCTGTCGCCCGGCATGTTTGTGCGCGTCCGCTTTTGGGTTGGCGAGGCACAACCTGCCATCGTGGTGCCAGAGATGGCGCTCGTCTCCGATCAGGGCATCCGCCATCTTTTCGTGATCAATGCGGACAACAAGGTCGAATATCGCCCCGTCAAGATTGGCCTGCCGCAAGGCGATAAACGTGTAATCAAAGAAGGAATAACCACGAGCGATCGCGTTATCGTCAGCGGCTTACAGCGCGTACGGCCGGGCATCGAAGTGAATCCATCCGAATGGAAAGCCAAGAAATGATACTTTTCATTATGCGCATCTAACAAATTTGCGGCGTCAATTTGCGGATGAGTTCTTCATGCTCCGGCCAGAGTCGAGTAAGTTCGTCGCGATCGCCGGAAAGATAATCTTCATAGTCGAAACCTGGCGCCATCGTTGCGCCGAGCAATGCAAACTTGCCGCCCGGCAGCAGATAACTCCCTTGCCAGATTCCCCCGGCTACCACCGTCTGCGGCAATTGACCTGCTTGCAGATCGGTTCCGAGCACGAGTAACTGCGAGTCGCCTTCGGGCGACAGTTGCAGCATCTGCACGGGGTCGCCGAGGTAGAAGTGAAAAACTTCGTCGGTCGGTAAACGATGCAAGGCAGAGACGGTGTTCGGCGTGAGCAAGTAATAGATCGCCGTGGCGGCCGAGCGCGGCCCTGCATTCCAAGGCAGCACCGCATGCGGGAGCTCCGCTTCGCTGCGATATGTCTCCCGGAAGAAGCCTCCTTCAACCGGGTGCGGTTGCAATTTTAATAAGGCGATAACTTCTTCAGCCGTCATGAATCGCCTCCCGCAGAAGCTTCCAAAATGGTGTAGTTGCGATTCTCGAACGCTTCCACTTCGCCAAAGGCATCGACCAAAATCGGCGCTACGTGCTGCACCTGCTTCGTAACCAGATAGAAACGTCCCCCTTCTCGCAGCAACGGTCGCGAACGTTCGATGAACATCTTGGCGATGCTCGAAATGGCATAGTACGGCGGATTGGCAAGAATGACATCAAAGCCGTTCTTAGGCAAATGCTCCATCGTTGAAGTCGCAATGCACGAATAGTTAGTCAGACAATTGCTGCGCGCGTTCTCTTCCGCCAGCACGATGGCCCGGACATTTGAATCGACGAAGACGATCCGGGCATCCAGCCCGGCGCGGTCGGCGGCGAGAATGCCGTTGGCGCCGACGCCGCAGCCAAGATCGAGCACCGCATTGCCCGGTTGAATGTTCGCTACTTCGAGCAGGGCGCGGGCGCCATCGTCCATTCGGCCATAGGAGAACACACCTGGACGGGAGAGAAAGGAATGCGAAGGTCCTTCGCCGATACGAGCGTGGAAACTGAGCTCGTGCCGGCGTTGCGGCTTTTCCTTTTCCTTGACTCCCCAAAAGACACCGCCGTCGGGCCGAGCAGGTAATTCATGGCACTTGCCGAAGAGTTTCTTAAGCGCCTTCGGCAGCAGTTGGTCGCGATCGTATTCTGAAAGAGCGATAGCCAGGCCGCGCGGCTTGAGGATTCGCAGAGCTTGCTCCAGCAGGTCAATTTTTAATTCCCGCTCGCCGTGGACGGCTATGGGAAAGAGAAGAGTTTGAAAGTGAGCGGGCAAATCCCAAAGATCGGGCTTCGTTTCAATGTGAGCCGAACGGCCGATCAATTGAAGCTCATCGTGCAAGCGACCCGCCTGATGCAAATCGAGCTGGTAGCAGACGACGTCCCCGGGTGGACAGAGAGAGACCAACTCCGCCGCCTGCTGCGGCGACCCGAGCACCACAGCGACCGGCGGCTTCACTTTCTCGGCAATCGCGGCATAAAGCGTAGCAAGATTGAACATCAGGAAAGTTTATGAGACGAGAGGCAAAAGGCAGCTGAGGAGGATGTTCTTAACCGGACTATGCATAGGCCGGAAAGTTCACCTGGACGCAGGACAACCGTCTCGTTTGTCAACGATGACCAAGGACAACCGAGACGGTTGTCCTACGTTACGAAAAGCCTTGGATATCGGGCAGGTGTTGCCCAGTATACAACGATTCGTTTTGCCCGGTGACACCAATTCCATGCTTGGAGACGTAAGTCCGTCCGAGTGGCCTGCCCGATTGTGGAGGAAGCTGTGAGTCTGCACGAACTCGAAGCCGCGACCAGCCAACTACCCGCCGACGAGTTAAACGCCTTCGCTCGCTGGTTTGAAGAATTTATGGCCGATGTCTGGGATCGTCGCATTGAAGAAGACATTGCGGCCGGCCGCCTTGACGAGGCGGGTCGCCGCGCGGACGCTGAATTCGAGGCGCGGCGGTGCAGGCCCCTATGAATCATTTCGCCACAGCGGATTTTTGGTACTGCTATCGCCGACTGCCACCCTCAGTGCGATGCGTCGAGATTCTCATCACCCTTCGCTTCGATTGAAAAAGGTTGGTTCATTTTGGTCGGCGCGTGTCGGTTTACGCTATCGTGCTCTAGCACGTTATCGAACGGAAGGATTGGTCTGGTTTTGGATTGGCCCACACAGCGAGTACGATCAAATAATCGCGACGTAGATATATCCTCGATCGGCACGTGGGCGACACCCAAATGTTAAACTGCCTGTAGGACAACCGTCTCGGTTGTCCCTGATGGGCGGACAACCGAGACGGTTGTCCTACGACACAAATTGCGTCAGGTTTTGCCGACTAAAGCCTATGCACGGGGATCAACGTTTCCGTGAGTCTGTCAAGGATTATCGAATGGACGAAACATCAATCCGCGAACACATCATCGCGTCGTTTCCTGACATCGGCGTCACGGATGTGAACGGCGACAGTTATTTTTTCGTTGATCCCGACAAGAAACACCCGTTCGCCACACTCGTTACCAGTGATGCCCACGATCAAGTGTCGGATCTCAATCGGCCCGGCATTTATCGGTTGAACATCGGTGTCAGCAAGCAAACTTTCAGCGACCTATTCGAACACGATGGAAAAGGTGTTGTCAGCGTCGGCCACGACTACGCGGCACTGGACCGACTCATGCCTCATCCGGTCTACGGCAAGATGTATTGGGTCTGCGTACTTAAACCCGGCGCGGAGACCTTCGCAACTGTGAAGCGGTTGCTCACCGAGGCCTACGAGTCTGGCACGCTAAAATTTCCTAAGCCTGTCTGATTGAACGCCACGTCGGGGCAGCCGAAGCAAACGAAGAGGTTAGCCGTGATGAACAAGAACATACTCTTGCTGGGCCGAACGGGTATTGTTTTGGATGGTGTTCGCAGAGGGTATGCGGTCAACGTTCATTTCTCAAATGGATAGGCCGAAATTTGTTCTAGCTTCTCCAGCAAATGGTTGTTTGGTAGACTTTGAATATGACGCCGCGCCAGTTTCTTCACGTTGATCCGCGGACGTTACGATTGCCATCGAGCCGGCGGGATGGCGCTGACCCAGCGAAACTGCACCGGCAGATCGCACGGCATGGTGTCAGCACGGCTGGGATGCCGCCGCTACTCGTCAGCCGGGGAACGGATGGTGTGCTGTCCATCAACGACGGCGTGACGCGAGCCACACGGGTTGCGAAACTGCTGCCAGGAACGACGGTACTGGTGGAAGTGATTGATGAACCTTCCGAGGCCTACGGAAGCCGACCAACAGTTCAGGAGCGTTTGCCATGAAAATGATTGTAGTCGATGAATTGACCGAGACGCTTGTTGAACTCCGGTTGTTATTTCCCGAAATGCGCCTGGGACAGATGGTGCTGAATTTAGCGACAGCGGCCGGTGTAAATGATTTCGGAGGTGTATGGGATGTTGAGGACGATGTGCTTTTAGTGGCAGCGCGACGCTTGTTGGAGAGAAATCGTGACCGGGGCGAATTGAATGAAGCGTAAACAACCAGGTTGCCTGACTTTGCCCCCGAGTGATCCGCTGTTTCCAGATCAGGCTCAGCGGAGAGAAGATGGTAATGGAAACAGTTAAGCCAAAGATCAAGGAAGCTAGCTTCATCCACCAATTATTCGGAGTAACACCCGGCTACGCTCCACGGTGGGCAAAAGTATGTATCGGCGACTGCATTGGCGGCCTATTCGGGTTCGTTTATGTCGGGTTTTTCGCGGCGGTTCTTGCTGCTGGCAAAGCATATGGTTGGTGGGTTCTAGCAGTTGCTGCCCCGGTTGCGATAGTTTGGTGGGTTCTGATCGAAGAATTCGCCAACCGGGAGCAGTTCGGGCGCGCCCGCCTGCGTCGCAACGAGTGTGTGTGGTGCGGCCAGAAGGGCGTTGCTTCTGATAGTATCTGCCCTGCCTGTCGCCGGAAGGTCTAACAAGCTAACAAGGTTGACAGCCAGTCTATGCATCCCATTGCTGGAAGCGCATGGTCGCCAGAACTGGAGACACTTGATCGTTGCTCGGTGGAGAACTACCACTGACCGTAGTCCGGTCTTTTTTCCCCGACGATACCGGGGTCGTCCGCGGCCTTTCCGCGATGCCTCGCTGTTGGCGAATTGCAGCTGATCATGGCTAGTGGTGCAGAAGTTCCCGCGTGGCTGCATCGTGCGATTTTCGCTGATTTGCATGGCGAGACCGGTATCCGGGTCGCGATCACTGAAGGAGGAACGCGCCGGATTGGGTGAAGCCATTTTGCGTAAAGGCTGTTGAGTTCAAGGCATGATCACATTTAGATGGTTCGCCTAAGCGGATATATTTTCAGTTACCTCACAAGCGGGATGGCGGCGAATCTCGATGACTAAAGCCTCTTCTAGTTACGAACGTGCGCTCCACCCCGACAAGCGCGATGGCAGCGCTGGGCGGACGATTGATCTGGTCTTCTTGATCTGTGGGCGGCTCTTGCTCGGTGTCAATTTCTGGTTTTTGGACAAGTCTAGAAATGAAAAGAAGCTGCTCAACCGCTGTACCACCTCTCCCATGGCCAGTGCGATCGAGCAGCTATCGGCTTACGCCGCCCGTTTAAAAGCAAAGGCCGCGCCAATAAAATCCCGGCTTGATTTTCACTTCCTTATTCTGACATAACATCTTACCAGTAAATAACTTATCGGAAGTTAAATTTGCACGAATCGCTCGACATCGCTTTATGAAACAAGCTCTTCTGTTGCTATAGTAAGCGATAGCTGCCTGATAACTAAGCGACTCTCCTGCCGTGCTGCATTCACTAAGAAGAAAGAGACATCGTTGGCTACTTTTATCCTGGCACAGTCCCCGCGAGCAATCTTTTTCGATGCAGTTGGCACCTTGCTCTTTCCTGCGTCGCGAGTGGCAGAAACCTACTCGCTGACCGCCGCACATCAGGGCATTCAGCTTGATGAAGCGACAATAGCTGCCCGCCTACATCGAGCTTTCACGCAACAAGAGTTGATCGATCGCGACAACGGCTGGCGTACCGATGAAGTGCGCGAAGCGGACCGTTGGCGTTCGATCGTGGCAGAGACATTAGGCGAAGTTGCAGACTCGGAAGCTTGCTTCACCGATCTCTGGAATAGGTACCGGCAGCCGGAAGCATGGAGAGCCCATCCCGAAGCGGGGGTGGTGCTTCGCGAATTAGAAAGCCGGGGCTTTGTACTCGGTATGGCCTCCAATTTCGATGGCCGGCTCGCGGCAATTGTCCAAGCCATTCCGGAGATAGCGGTGCTGGCGCCCCGCTGCGTCATCAGTTCACTGGTAGGTCGGCGCAAGCCGTCAGCGTTGTTCTTCGACGAGGTCATTCGCCTGGCAAACGTTGCAGCTGAGAAGATCCTCTTTATCGGCGACGATCTTCAAAACGATTGGCAGGGCGCTCGCGCATGCGGCCTTCATGCGCTTCTGCTCGACCCGAAAGGCAAGGCGGGCATCGCGGAAAGCATAACAACCTTGAGCGAACTTTTGGCGATGCTTTAGGGTTCGGTTTGAATCTACTTCGGCTGATAGATTTGATCGAAGAGGGCGCCATCAGCGAAGAACCGTTTCTGGGCGGCCTCCCAGCCTCCTTTATCGATGTAGTCGATGCGGAAGAGATCGAGGTCGCGCAGGCGGTCCCGATGTCGGGCGGCTACTTCCGGGTTGATCGCGCGATAGTAATTCTGGGCAATGATTTCCTGAGCCTTGTCGGTGTAGAGAAATTTCAGATAGGCCTCGGCTATGTCCCGCGTTCCCTTGCGATCAACGTTTTGATCGACCATGGCGACATGCGGCTCCGCCTTGATGCTGCACGATGGGTAAATTACTTCGAGATCATTCGGAAGTTCGTCGAGCTCGAGATGGGCTTCGTTCTCCCAAGTCAGATGGACATCGCCGATCATCCGTCGTGCGAACGTGATCGTCGCTCCGCGCGCGCCTGAATCGAGAACCGGGCACTGGCGATACATCTGCGTGACGAAGGCCCTCGCTTCTTCCTCCGCCCGCTGCCGATCACTATCCGACGACGAAGCCGTGATGCCGTTCTTCTTTAGCACGGCGCCCCAGGCGGCTAACAAATTTAGACGAGCTCCGCCGCTGGTCTTCGGGTTGGGCCCAATGATTTGCACGCCGGGTTGCAGCAAATCGGGCCAGTCGTGAATGTGCTTCGGATTTCCTTTGCGCACGACAAAAACAATCGTTGAAAAATAGGGGAGCGAATGGTTGTCCAAGCGGCTTTCCCAATCTTTAGCGATCAGGCCCTTTTTGGTCAGAGCGTTCGTGTCCGACCAAAGCGCGAGCGTGACGACATCGGCCGGCAGACCATCCATCACGGCCCGGGCCTGACTCCCCGATCCACCATGCGATTGGCGAATGCGCACTGTCACGCCCTTGTCTTGTTGGTATTCTTCAACGAATGCACGATTCAATTTGCGATAAAGTTCGCGCGTCGGGTCGTAAGAGACATTCAGGATGTCGATTTGCGGACCAGAGGGGCCACAACCACCAGCGACTGCAACCAGCGCGAACGTGACTAATAACCGAAGCATCGATATAATCCAGAGTCAATGTGTACTAAGATTATCGGCAAAGTGATGATAGCTCTTGCAGACTTTTCGTCCAGTTCTGAAATCAGCGCGCCTAAGCTAGTTTAGGAACCAATATAGACAGGATTAACAGGAGAGACAGGATAGAACGTCATAGGTCAACCTGTAAATTCATGTTATTCCTGTTAAAAAAAGCCTCAGCGGTGAGTGCATCGTCAAGGCCGAACCTTCGGGTAGAGTTGCTGCGGTTTCGACAAAGTCTTTGTGACTCCAGCCAGCTTATCCGGTTGCCAGTGCGAACATTTACCGTAGATCGGGCACTAGCAAACGAGATTAAAAGCCAGGCAGAGCCTTGAAGCGCACTTCCCCACCCTTGCGGGGCTGGTCTATGCAGCAATCTAAGACAGGATTAACAGGATAGAACGTCATAGGTCATCCTTTAAATTCCTGTTATTCCTGTCGAAAATAAAGCCTGCTAAGGCTATCGGTTAATATTCCGGAAATATTTGCAGAAGGCACTTTGCGAGGAATTCGTCGGGAAACGAGTGAATGAAGGTGGCGGCTGGCCTCCCGGCCTGCCGTGCCCCGAACAGGCCGGGAGGCCTCTCCCCATGAGGTAAGAAGTCTATCGGTTAATATTCGGGAAATATTTCCCGAAGGCACTTTGCGAAGAATTCGTGGGAAAATGCGCGATCAGAATGCGAAATGCTGTTTTCCGAGTCTAGTGTTGCAATCGGCCAAGTCCTCTTCGCTGCTTAAGTGCTTACGTTGAGTTCATACTCGTAAACTCGCATCTTGATGAGTTACTATTGAGTCCTGCTAACCTCTTTTCGAAAGTGTTTTATGCGTCCCTTAGTCATTTGGATCGCTCTGGCTTCATCCGCGTCGGCCGCCGAGAAATTGGTACTTGTCGCCGGCGGCGAAAGTGCGGGCTTGAAAGAGCCGTTTGGGATGGACTTCCTTCCCGATGGCAGCGTGCTTGTCGCCGAGTATAGCGGCTTCAAGGTTTCGCTGGTTGATAAAGACGGCAAAGTGACTGTCTATGCGGGCTCAGGACAAAAAGGATATGCCGACGGTGCGGCAGAAAAAGCCCAGTTCAACGGCACTCACAACTTAGTCGTTGCAAAAGACGGCAGCGTTTATGTGGCAGACACGTTCAACAACCGGGTGCGCAAGATCGATGGCAAAACTCGTCAAGTCACCACCGTCGCCGGCAACGGCAAAGCGGGCTTCTCGGGCGATGGCGGCCCAGCGATCGAGGCCACTTTCAAAGGAGCTTTCCATGTCGCTCTCGACCGCCAGCAAGAGAATCTTTACGTGGCCGACCTGGGAAACTTTCGCATCCGCAAGATTGATCTGAAGACCGGAATCATCAGCACCGTGGCAGGCAACGGCATGAAGGGCATTCCTGAAAATGGAGCGAACGCAATGGAGGCGCCGCTCGTCGATCCGCGTTCGTGCGCACTCGATAGCAAGGGCCGGCTTTACATCCTCGAACGTGGCGGCAATGCGCTGCGCGTTGTTGAGGATGGCAAAATCCGCACTCTGATTGCCAGGCGAACAATCACCTCGGTCGATGGCTCCAAATTGAACACCGACGGCGCGAAAATGGATATCCTCAGCGGCCCCAAGCTGAGTTGGGTGGATAAGAACGACGACGTCTTGATCGCCGATACGGAACATCATGTGATCCGCAAGTATATCGCGAAAGAAGCGACAGCCGAAGTGATTGCCGGTAATCAGCGAAAAGGGAGCAATGGTTTAGATGGCCGGCCGGACGAGGCCGAACTAGCGCGGCCACACGGCGTTGCCGAAGCGCTCGATGGAACAATCTGGATCGCCGACAGCGACAATCATCGACTATTGAAAATCGTGAAATAGCAGTCTTAGAGCCTCTGCTTTTCTTCATCCGTGAAATTGGTGTTATCCGTGGTCAAATTCTTCCTTGAGAATTAACCATGGGTAAAACTTCAAGGTCGGACTTACTTCGATAAAGGCGCAGCGCGAGATATCCATACAGAACAGTGAACGCGACAAAGAGCACAGAAAGCGTGTGATAGCCGACCTGGAGCCACCATCGCGATAGATGTTCTTTCACATCGAACACGCCTTGAAGCGCCAGGCGAATCCCCCAAAAGACGGCGACATAGCCGCACACCCCGCGTGCCAAACCAGTGCCGGAGGCCAATTCCACTGGATGAAAGATGCTCAGCAAGCTGAATGATATGATCGCCAGCACCACGTAGCCGCCGTAGACCCAGTACATTTGCCGATGAAGTTTCGGCAAACCTTGTAGGGATTCTTTCCAGTTCAACCGTATGGGAACCAGTGCCGACGCCACCAGAACACTCGCTTGCAGCACGCCGGCGGCTTGGATCAATTGGGGCAAATTTTCTAACATGTTCAAGCTCCTCAAAAGGCTCTTAAGGCATGGAGCAAAGGCAAGATGATGTTTCGAACGAACGGCGGGTGAAACAGGTAGTAGGCAGGCGCCGCCAAGACGATGAACGCGAACAAGCCTCCGCGCCAGCCTCGACCGAGACCGATGCGCCTTCCGTGTGGCGAGCGCTCGAGAAGAAGCGCTGGAATCTGCAACACGAAGTAAAGCGTGGGCCAGCCATATCCTCCGCCGGCGGGTACGGAGATGACGAGGTCGTGAATCAGGCCGCTAAACAGAAAACCTGCAGCAACGCCAAGGGCTGGCGGAACACGGCCTGCAAGAGGGCGAAACAAGAAGCGGTAGGTGAGATCGCGAAAGGCCGTGTTCCATCGCTTGCCCCAAAACTCGGCAACGCTGCACGATCGGGCAGGGCTGTTCATCAGCGGTTGAGCGTTCACACCGAGTGATCGCCAGAGGCAGCTAAGCAAGCCGAACAGTCCAAAGTGCAGCATCAAGACGATGCCGAACATGCCGAGCCAGCCGACTAACAAATCCCACTCAACAGGGACAACGTTGCTGGCGCCCCAGATCAACGCTGCTCCAACAGCTATTCTCGCGCTGGTTGTCAGCCATTCGCTGGCCAAAGGTGTTCGTTCATCAGAGGGTTGCGGAGGCTGAAGAAATGACCGTGCATCCATGCCGGGCCACGCGAACAAATAACCGAGGTGAATCCAGAAAGGCACATCTTGAACAGGCGTGCGCTGCCACGTCAGCCACTTACAGCCGGCATAGATGGCCATTGCCAAGGCGGACATGAATGCCCAGCGAGGCCAAGCCGACGGTATAATCGCGAAGATGAGCGGCGGCAGCAGAAGAAGCGGAAGCCAACCGCGCAGGCTCGACGCTGTCGCGCTGATGACTCTCATGGGGAGACCTCGTACCGCTCCATGAACTATCGACCGCGATCGAGGTCTATCGCATAACTTTGAACTTCACTACATGCTGACTGCTTGGCAAGCCGGGAGCGTGATGTGAGCGACCGGAGAAAGACGCGCAAAAACTACTTGTTGCTATTTGTGATCGCTACCTCTTTCTCCAGTCGCTCACGCTCCCGGCTCGCCAGAATGATTCATCGAATTATCGGAATCACGAAGTCGATCTGGGCAATCAGCTTGCCTTCCTGACCGATCATGAGCTTTCCTTGCAATGGCTTCTTCGGCGCATCGACTGGCACCTGAAGCGAAAAACGGTTTAAGACTGCTTCGTGTGTGAACTCGATTTCCTGAAGCGGTTCGGCCACGGTTGCCCCTGTCAGTCCCAAGTGCAGCCCCACGCGCGAGCCGACGGCGACCGCTCGACGCGTCTGCCCCGCGCCGAGAATGCGCGATTGATGAGCGTGCTGCTTGGCTGCCGCCGCTATGCGAGCGGCATCGCCCGAACCGTGAATATAGACGTGAAGCACGACGGCATCAGCAGGTTGCACCGGGCCGACCGCTACGACGGTGGCGTGCAGCATTTCATCTGTCTTGATCCCGCCGCCGCCGAACATACGGCCGAACAAGCCACGCGACTCCACGGTCGCCGGCAGGTCGAAGATGGGTGGTTCGTTCAATTTCAGCGCGGCGACTGGCGCAGCCACTTGCAGCCGACCTTTGGGTGAAGGCGTCTCCATGTTTACCGGCACCGGTTGCTGCACCCGGCTGACAGTCGCCAACGGCGCCAGCTCGCGGATTAAATCATCCAGCTTGGAGTAACGATCTTGAGCGATCTTGTGCATCAGTCGCTCGATGACATCTGCCAAGCCGGGCGGCACATCCGGATTCAGTGATCGAATCGGCGCCGGTCGATTCATCTGATGGTTGATGATCTTGTCCACGAAGGTGCCGCCCGGGAATGGGAAACGTCCTGTTGCTGCGAAATAAAGGGTGCAACCCAGACTATATTGATCGCCGGCCGGCATCCACTTGGACGAATCCGCCACGCTTTCGGGCGCTGCGCATTCCAGCATGTTCGCCAACGATTCCGACCGCGACACGGTATCGACCAGCAGGCCATCCTCCGGATTCTCCGCTAACAACGCGCCAATGCCATAGTCCAGCAACCTGGCCTGCCCATCCGCCGCCACGAGTACGTTAGTCGGCTTGATCAAGCCATGAATCAGGCCTCGCGTCAGGCCGACTTTCAGCGCCTCAGCAATGCGCACGCCGATGCGAGCAACTTCGCCCGGCGAGAGCGGACCATGTTCGCGGATCAGGTTTTCCAGAGTTCGGCCTTCCGCAAACGGCCAAACGAGATAGTGCAGGTTATGCGCGGTGCCCACATCAATGAATGGGACAATGCCATCATGGTTTGGCAGGTCGCCAAAGGCCCGCACCTGGCTCCGCGCCAGGCGAACGTTCCACGCCCGTTGCGGCAAGACCTTCACCGCGTAAGGCTTTTGGTCTGCTCGGCCATAGGCTTTATAAACGGGGCCAAGGCTGCCGCAGCCGATTACATCGACGAGCACATACGCGCCTAAAATGAGCTTGCGCGCTTCGCCATCCAGCGCACGCTTGGCTTGATATTTTGACAGCAACCCTTCGCGCGCCAGGTGCTTGGCGAAAGCGTCGGCATCGGCATAAGGGGACTCGGCCGTGAAATCCGCCAGATGCGGCGCTAGCCGATCGCGATCGACGATCCGCGCGGCTGCCAATTCTTCCACCAGCCAGCTGCAAGAGCCAACATCATCGTTCGTCAACATGGGAAACTTCCTATGTCAGCGACAGCACAGCGTAATGGTGCCGTAGGAAGCGCTCGGCAAAGAGCGCACCACTGCCGGGAACGAACGGGTTCCGGTCTGACGGGAAGTTTGCAAGACCTGCGGGGGAGCAGGGAGGGGGAAGCGGGGACATTCGAAATCGAATGACATGAACATCCCAACTAACCATGAAGTATAGCCCCGCACGAATTGGGTTGGAAGGGCGCATTCAAAAAAATTTCAAAGAAAAAGGTTGTGGAAGCTGGAGCGCGACGACTGATTTCCTAAAAGCCGCGCTCGAAGTGAGATGCGCTTTCAAGACCGCGAGCGTCAATCACGTTCCGGCTCACCAATGCCAAATCAGGCGATTAACTTCGGACTCGGCGCCGAGCATTGCTACCACTTCATGCGCGAGCGAAATAATTCATCGATCATGGAGATGATGAACGCGCCGCCCAGCAGAAAGCTGCCGTAGAGGTCGAGAAAGGGAATCGCGTGCAACGGCTTGAATTTTTCCCGATGCGTAGTGATCATGATCGAGCCGATCACCAGACGGAAAACGAACTGATAGAACAGGAACGCCAACAGCATATCGAGAGCGCCGACCTGACCCGACAATGCGGAGACGAAGACGACGATCTGGGCCGCCACGCCGAACGCATAGAGGCCCATGTCAAAGACGTAACTCGACATGAGCCAGGAGAACAAGCGAAAGTGGTCGGCAACTCCGAAGATGCGCATGCGTTTAAAGTATTTAACGATGACTTGCGTTGAGCCGCGTGCCCAGCGGTAACGCTGGTTCATCAGCGTGAAGACATCTTCGGGGGCATCGGTGTCGCAGCCGGCCAATGGGTCGTACTGAATGCGGCCGCCGAGTTGCAGCAGGGCGATCGTTACGTCGAAATCCTCGGCAAAGGTGCTTCCTTCGAACGGGCCATCGTAGATTCCCGGCAACAGATCGCTTTCGGTAAGCGTGCCAAATTTGGCATGGACTTCCGCCAGGGCAGTACGACGAAAGAGCGACAACGGCCCAGGTAAACAAAGCACGGTTCCCGTCAGGCTCTGCGGGATGCGCAGTGCCCCCGACCACATGACGAACTCGAGCGTCTGGCAATTGGTAAGAAGATTCGGGCGATTCATCACCCGCGTATAGCCCGAAACCGCGACGATCTTTATGTCGGACAAGATGCGCGCCACCATGCGTTTTAGCGCGTCTGGGTCAATGCGGCCATCGGCGTCGGCGGTCAGGATGATCTCGCCGGTGGACATCTGATAGCCGAGATTCAAGGCCGACCACTTGCCGCCGTTCGGCTTTTTGACAACGCGAATCGTTCCCCAGGTATAGCTTCCTTCGAAGCGCTTGGCTTTATCGTAGGTGTCGTCCTTGGAGCCGTCGTCAATGACGATCACTTCGAAGCGCGGGTAGTCCATCAGGCTGAAGGCCTCAAGCGCGCCTTCGATTTGATCGCCTTCGTTGTAAGCGGGCAGAAAGATTGAGACAAACGGCCAATATTCAGGGATCAAGAAAGGTTGGCGATACTCTCGCCAATAATTCATGGCGATCATCACCATCAGAAAGATCCAGCGCAGGCCATAGATTGCGGACACGGTTGAAAGAAACAACGGCAAGATAACCCCAATGCCGGTGCTGAATCCCCATGGGCTTTGGCCGAGCAAAAAGAGGGTGACTTGATAAAGAGGAATAAGAAAGAGGCCGATCGACATAAGCACGCCGACGACGTAAAGCGACAGCAAAGCGATGACGCGATGGCCCGGCAAATTCGTAAAGAGGTGCGGCAGCGTCGGTCGAGGGGTCGTTGGCGTCATGAAGAAGGGGATACGGAAAAGCAGGCACGGCTGTCAAGCGAAACACGATCTTTGAGCCGGGCGCGTGAGCATTTTGAACTCGTCGCTTACACTTGCGGCTCGGATAAGAAACTTCCTACTTTCTAAATCGTCACCGAGGAAAAGCCGCCATCGACGACAATGTTTTGGCCCGTCACAAAAGATGATGCCTTATGCGAGGCCAGCCATACCGTTGCGCCCGCCAGTTCCTGCGCTTCGCCAAACCGGGCCATCGGTGTGTGTCCGATGATCTGGCCGCCGCGTTCGGTGTACGTTCCATCAGGCTTCAACAGCATGGCGCGGTTCTGTTCCGCCGGGAAGAACCCCGGACTGATGGCGTTGACGCGGACACCCTTTGTTGCCCATTCGCGCGCAAGAACTTCGTTAAGTTAAGCACGGCGGCCTTCGAAGCCGAGTAGGCGACGACGCGCGACAAAGGCAGAATTGACGCCATCGAAGCGATATTGATAATGCTGCCTCGGCCTGCTTTCACCATTGGTTCGCCGAACACCTGGCAAGGCAGCAGGGTGCCGCCAATCAGGTTGAGATCGAAAACATCTTGCCAACCTTGCAGCGATAACTTGCAGAAGTCGCCGCCGGGCGGCAGCGTTCCCTCTGGCTTATTACCGCCGGCGCCATTGATGAGGATGGTGATCGAGCTGAATTGCTTGAGGATCGCATCGCGGCGCTGATAAGCGAATCGATCTTAAGCGCATCGGCCTGCTGAAAGATCGCACGGCCGCCTGCTTGTTCGATAGCTCGAACGCGCTCCATGCCGCGCTCTTCACTACGGCCGACAATCGCTACGCGCGCCCCGCAGCTGCCAGAGCGTCGGCCATGCTGCCGCCGAGAACGCCGGTTCCACCGAGAACGACGGCCGTGTCATTTTCCAGATTGAAGAGATCGTTTTTCATGGTTTTAGGATAGTGAACTGAGGTCAGAGACACAAACAGTATGCAGCTAATTTTGACGGCGGATTACCTATCCACAAGGAAGAATTGTCGCGCAAAGCCGCAGAGACGCAAAGGAAAATCAAGAAGAATGCCTCTGCGGCTTTGCGCGAGATAGTTTTGTGGTCAGCTTTGCGCTCATTAGCATAGAAGAAAACCGACGTCGTTATTTATCAAGAAACAGCGGCTTCAGATGACGTTCGAAGAGGTTCTCCGTCACGTTTTTCGAGATTGTCGGCTCACAAGTCTTCAACATTTTCAGGTAGCGTTCGCCCATCTGGGCAGCGACTTTGAAGCCGACGTGAATCAACTGTCGCAGATCGGCATTGAAGGCCGGGTTGTGCGGATCGTGGCGCAAAGCCGAAACGTATTGCGCAGAAGACCAACCGTTGACCGCCTCCGCCGTTGGCAATTTGGCGACATCTACATTGATGACAGTGGCATACGGTGCGCAAAGGGCTTCGCGCTTCTCGAGTGCTTTAGCGTAGATCTCCTTGGCCAGCGCCAAACCTTCCCCTCCAGCTTCCGCCAGACCAATGACCTCTTCGAGCCAACTCGTTCCCGCTGTCTTGATGTGCAAGCCGACGTTGAATTTAGCAATGGAACGACGGATCGGCGCGTAAATGGAGAACTTGTCGCTGCCGGAGTGGACGCTCAACTTGAGATTTGCCGGCAAGCCAAATCGTTGAATCGCGTAAGCGATGACGGCCAAATCGTCCTGGAACTCTTTCTCAAACTGGACGACATCGCCGACGTAATCGACTCCCTTGTTGAAGCGACCCGTGAACTTGGGCGCGATCGTCTGAACCGGAATTTTTTCGTCGCCGATTGCAGCGAGAATCACCAGCAGCTCCGGCGGCGTTTGCGGGCTGTCGGTTTCGTCCATCGAGACTTCGGTGATGAAATTTTCTGCGCCTTTCGCCGCCGCGATGTGCCGATAAATTTTGCCCGCGTCTTGAACGGCACGAAGATACTTGCCTGCAATCCGCTCAACATCTGCCTGAGTCGTCGTGAAGGGTTTATCGATTTTGGGAATCTGCAATTCGCCAACGAGATCGGCATGACGATCGACGAACGCTTTGACAGCGTTTGCATCTGCCGGCTGGCCGATCGAGTCGGCCACGTCGATCGTATAAAAGTCGCACGAGGCGATGAAGGCCTCGACCGTTTCGAGCCGGATGTGATCGGCATCGAGATGGTATGGCTTCTTCCATCCCAGTTCGCGCACGGCGGCATCGGCGGCGCTGCGCACGCTCGGCGGTTGCGAGCCGACGATCGAATGCTCCCGAAAAGACTTATTCCAAACGGGAACCACGTCAATGCCGAGCGCCGCCGCTTTCATGCAGGCTTGCAACTGGGCCTTTGCTTGATGCGCGAACCGATCGCCGACGCCGAACGAGTATTTTGAAAGCATCAACATAACGCCGTTCACCTCAAAAAATGACAAGGCCTCGGGACTGCCGACGAGGGACTATCGTACGAGACAGGAGTCATTTGGAAATTTGTTTGGCAAAAAATGTCATACCTCAGCGACTTAATGCGTGGGAGATTCTGGCTGCCCGCATAATCGGACTTTCCCCCAAACTTCCGACTTTCCGCACGCCCTGAACATCCGCCCTTCCCCTTATATCTCATATTTTGCGCCAAGCAAGGTCGATACGATCTGCAACGCAAACCGCGCAGACTGCTCGCTTGCGCAGAAAAGCCGCCCTAGCAACGCACTTGGGGGGAAGATCCGATGCGAAACGCAGTTGGAAGCAATCTTGCAGCGATGTTGTTAGTTGCGGTGCTAACGCCAAGCTTTTTGTTTTGCGCTGAGCCGAGCGAGGTCGTGCCGATCACGGATACGCCTTTGTTGTTGTCCGACACCACTTCTTTCCCCGACCCGCGGGTTGCCGTCAGCGTCGATTATCTGAATTGGTGGCTGCGTGAAGGTCGTATTCCGGCAACGTTGACAACCGGTTCAGATGCGTCTCGCGGAAGGCTCGGTCAACCTGATACCAGAATTCTCTACGGCGATAGCCGACTCCACACCCGCCACGGCGATCAGTTTGGAGGGATCCGCGCGAACGTGGAATTCTGGTTCGACGACGCCCACACGATCGGATTCGAGAAGAACGCATTCTTTCTCGAACGCGATTCGACTCACTTCATCGCCAATTCCGACGGCAGCGAACTTCTCGCACGACCTTATACGAATCCCGATGGAAGCGCCGCCGCAAAAATTGTAGCTGGGCAGACTATCTTTGGCCCGCGCAATGGATCGTTTGTCGGCTATTCGCGCATTGAGTTATTCGGCGAAGAAGGCAACTTCATCGGCTCCATTTCGCGCAGCGATACCTTTCGTCTCGATTTTCTTGGAGGCGTCCGTTTCTTGCAAATGCGCGATCGCACCGACCTGACTTCAACAAGTCGTTCGCTGCCGGATCAGTCAACGCTCTTTGGAACTGAAGATCACTATCGCGTTTCCAATGCCTACTACGGCGGCCAAGTCGGCCTGCGCAGCGAACTGATTTACGGCCGCTGGTCCTTTCAATCTCGCGGAACCATCGGACTGGGGGCAAACCTGGAAGAAGTGCGCGCCTACGGTTACAACCTCGTGCAAACACCGTTTTCGCGGAGCGTTGCGCCGACCGGCTTAACCGTTCAAGCAAGCAACACCGGCTCGTTTTATCGGACCGCTCTCAACATGGTTGGCTCAGTCGGCTTCAACGCGACCTATCGGGTGACATCGCGCATCCAAGCCTTCGGCGGCTACACGTTCTTGCTTTGGGACGCGCCATTGCGTTCGGGCGATCAAATCGACCCCGTCGTTAATCGCGTCGCGGGAACGGCGCCGGCACGACCCGGCATCCCCTTTCGGGAAGACCTCTTTTGGGCACAAGGTTTCAATGTGGGCTTGACCTATTCGTGGTAGTTGGTTCTCTCTGAGGAACGAACAAATAGGAGACTAAAATATTGCGATTGCAGAAAATCGCAACAGATAGGTATTCTACGCGGGCCAACTAAGCATAGGCGTTTCGAGATAGCTGAATTTGTCTTTCTTCTTCAAGCGGGAAAGACGCATTGGGCACACTCAAATGCCTGACAGGCAAGGATGTCTCCACCCCACAGGTGCTCCTATGGCTCTTCGCAGGACGCGAGGCGGTAGTGCTGTTTTCGGTGCTTTCGCCACAATGCTATTTTTCGATGCCGGAATGGTCCAGGCACAAATAAGTCTCAACCCACTCACATCGGACCTCGGGCTGAATGCGCCGGCAGTGGCGCTAGGCACAAATGTCGAAGTGACCTTTAACGCTTCTTTTGGAACTTATCAAGTTGAAAAGGCGGGATCAACGCTTGAATTCTGGGTCGAGCATCATCAACCGCAAATCACCGGGATGTCGAACGCTCACACGATTGACCCAAGCGGTTCGGTTCTCACCGCGCTGTTGCCAAACAGCAACTACGGAACGACATCTTATTTTTCCGATAGCAACAGTGATGGTTTCATCATCACCTATAATGCAAATGCGGTGAATCACACATTTGGCAATGTTTCGGCGCCGTTTACAACTCCACTTATGAACTTCCGTCAGACGGCTACTTTAACTTCTACCCAGTTCTTGTAACGAACTTAGGTAACCAGAGTCTGGATGGCACGTTTTTTTTGAACACCGTCACCTTGCAAGCCTCGGCGAACGGTGTCATCTGCAGTCCGCTTGCACCGGCTGCTGTACCAGAACCAAGCACCTGGGCTCTTTGGAGCATCGGTCTGGCAGGGTTGTCAATCGCCGTCTACCGTCGTCGGCAGTGCGCTTTCAACGGATGATGTATTCGGCCTGACAAGGTTACATATCAAAGCAGATTCATGGTGCATGAATCAATTTTCGATAAGGCGCCGAACCAAGTAGAAATCATTTAGCCACGGACGAAACACGGAACAAACACGGATAAGACCGGACTTTTGATCGGCACGGTTAGTCGAGCATGCAACACGACCTTTGATCTATCCGTGTTTAACCGTGGCTGACGAATCTCGAATTGACATCGGCCGCTTACCTACTGGAAACGCTTGCTCGGTGTGAGGCGCAGGCTCGTTAGAACTAACAATTGGCTAATGGCTCGATGGCAAAGCGTCCATCAGTGCTCGCTCAGCTTGCGGACGATTTGTTTGAACCGTCGGAGCGCCTGTCTGGTTTGGCGCTGCTTCAGACACTCGCGCTCCTTCATTTTTCGGATCGCTGAGAGAAACCTGGCCGCCTGCCGCTCGCCGTAAATCACGTTTTACTCCCGTCAATCCAACTTTTCCCCCACTTTGCTATAACATGCCAGGGCTAACGATGCAACCGTTAGGTGTAAAAAAAACCTGCCAAGCTTAACGCTTGGCAGGTTGATGAAATCCGGTTGAATCAGGCGAATGCGTATTCGCCGCATTCGGCACCAACCGCGTCATCTGCGTGTCGACGCTCGCGCTCGGCACGGAACTCGCGGAGCAACTGCGAGCGCAGTTCCCAATCGTGCGCGCTGCTTGAATCCCAGGCGCGAATGACTTGCGAAGTGGCGGGATTTAGGCCGGCGATCCGGCTGAGCCACATGATCCCCGCTTCCATGGTCCATTGACAGGTCGTCGGATGATGCCATGCAATATGCGTCGCCAGACAGCCCATCGGCACGGCCCGCGCAAACGATCCATGAATCAGCAGTGGACTCTGTTTTTCCAGTAATTCAATAATACGATCCAAGCCCGCCGACGTGATGTGCGGGAACCATTCCTCGCGTAGTTCGTTTAGGTAGGGGAACTCAATCATGGTTCATCTCCTTGACCTGCATATACCAAGCATGCATCACGCGATGCGTCGTCGAGACGCGGCAGACGTTTTCAGCGCCGGGCGGAAGGTGGGAGAGGCGCCGTCGGACAAACATCACCCAAAAGGGACTTCGGGTGAAAAAACCCCGCTGAACTAAGAATTGTTCCACGGGGTCAAAACAGAGAAGAGTCCTAAGTCATCACAATCGTATTGAGAACGGCCGATGCGTGTCAAGTGCTGCATTTCTAAAATGCAGCTGTAATAGTCGGTGCCGTGTTCAAACGAATTTTCCGGTAAAACAAGGCGAAAAGCGTGCCATTGAACAGTCAGACCATCACAACGAACGACACTTCGGCCGCCCACTCACCGAGTTTACTGTCGTTTGTATGTTTGATCATATTGACTGCTATTTTACTAGTCTGTTGCGGGCTAGAGGTTAGGGCGAATAATGAATACGTTTTGTTAAAGACGACAACCTACGGAACAGGCTTGGCAGTTCTTTGGCTAATTTTTGTCAAAATCCATGGTAATTTCATTGCCGTGATCGCCTCAATAATCTTATGTATGTTGTATATTGACGGTGAAAACTTCCAAGAATTTTTCCTCGAAGCGCAATTGCTGCAGTTGCAGATCACCTTTTTCGTCATCCTGACGCTTGGAGTTGTCTCGAGTTGCGAGTTAAATAAACCCACGCGATCGTTTACTTTTTGGGTGTTTGCCTTCGTTGGACTCTTCGTATTATCGACTAGTTTGCTTCGACAAGCAGATCGGCCTATCTTCGTTGGGGCCGGGCGCGGCACGTGGACAATGGCCATTTTTCCGATGCGTTTAGCCTCTGTCGCCCTGATCATATTCGGCGGCTTATTGGGCCTATTGGCGAAACGCCGACGTGTGGGAATCGCTTGGCTAGCCTCATCGCTAATGGCGATTGGCGGCGGCTGCCTCTGTGCGAAATTTTTATCCCCCGCGCAGTTCGAGCGTGCCGTCGCCGTTTGGCCCAACCCACCAGTATTTCAGCAGTTTGGGGAATGGGTGTCTCGATTCGACAATCAGGATGCAGGCTTGTTTATGTGGTGCTGGCCGACGCCGTGGATAGCTCTACCGCTGATAGCAATCGGCTTCTTGCGAACGCTCGTGCGCGGCTATCGCCAGCGTCGAGCGAGGGAACTCCCTGTAGCCTGGTTACTCTCCTTCGCTTCCATTGTGCTGCTCTTCGCGCTCTTGCCGATTTCGTCGCACGTCGCGCCGATCGGTTTACTCTGGGTTGTCATCATGCTTTCCGTGTTCGGCATCGCCGATCTTTGGCAAGCGTTGATCGAACGCCTGGCGCTGCCCACGCCGCCGACGGGACCATCGCAAGTGCCGCGTGTGTGAGCGGCGCCGGCTTTATTTCACGAACAACCCTTGGGGCATAGGGTAGATCGCTTTCTTCGGCGGCTTAATTCCGGCGGCCTTCGCGAATGTTGCCGCAATCGACTGCGGTGCCGCAGCTTCATTGCGAATTCCCGGCTTGATGCCCGTGCCAAAAAAGAGCAGCGGCACATGCGTGTCGTACGAGTGCGGGCTGCCGTGGTTCGTGCCCGTCAGAAAGGTGTCCATAAGGCAGTAGGGCTCGAGCACCCAAGTTACTTCGCCGCAGCGATCAGGGTAATACGAATTCCGCACGCGTCGCGCGATGACATCGTCGACCGGGCAATCAAACGCTAATTCCTCGCGTGTGAACGTTTGCAGAATCCCTTCCATCGTGCGCAGATAGTTCGCTAACTCGTTGGCAACGTCCGCGGACTTTAGGCCTTTCGACTCGATTAAATTGAGATTGAGATAAATCCAGGGGGCTTGCACGCTTTCGATCCAACGCGACTTCGCCGCGGGATCGCCCTTGTCGAAAGTGGCGCAGGTGCTGCTCGGCCGCCATGAAATATTTTCGGGCGGGCAAGCGTTTGGCGTATGCGCCTTTGGCCGCGACAACTTCGGGTAACGGACAAATGCCGTGGTCGGCCGTCAGGGCGAGGAGATATTTCCCTTCGCCGACCTGCTTGTCCAGAAAGCCGAGCAGGTCGGCCAGTATTCGATCGGAGCGCAACGTCACATCGAGCACTTCCTGCGAGTCCGGGCCCCAGCAGTGGCCAATCGCATCGTTGCTCGAAAAGCTAATCACTAAGAGATCGGTGATGTCGTCTTGGCCTAGTTTCTCGGCGATAACTGCGCGCTTGACGAGGTCGAGCAACAGGTCGTTTCCATAGGGGCTATTGAAGAGGGCTTCGTAATAGGCTTTGCCCGGCTTCTTCAGACCTCCATCGGTCGGGTGGGGAAACAGCACGCCCTGTTTCAGGCCGCGCCCTTCGCCGGTCACGTCGTCCGGCCCGGAAAATTTTGCATAATCGAGATCGGGCAGCAGGCGCGTCCAGTCTTTCTCGAACCAGCGTTCAGCCACGCGCTCTTCGTTGAATTTAGCAACCCACGGGTGAACGCTGTCGCGATAGAACGACGAGGTGACAATCATGCCATCCGTGCTGTCAAGCCAATAAACGGCATCCGCAGCCTTTCCAACTGGCAGCAAGGCGGAGCGATCTTTGAACGATAAGCCAACCACTTTCGCTTTGCCGTCCGTGGCTTCCTTCAAGACATCGCCGACGGTTGGCGCGAGGATGTACTCTGGCGAGCCGGCGAGCTTCACCTTCGGCTTTTGCTTGAAGAGATCATCACTTTCTTTATCTTCGATCTTTTTAGGCGGCTCTTTCGGCTGGAGTTTGCTCGCAACATCCTTGAGCACATCGGGTTCGATTTTCTTGGGTAAAGCGGGCACGCGTTGGTAACGGCCGGACTCCGAGCAATTGACGACTTCCGCCGTTTGTCGATCGTACCATTGGTTGGCAACAATGCCATGTTGGGCGGGCGAACAACCTGAGAGCATCGAGGCATGACCGGGGCCGGTCTGCGTGGTGGCGTAGGGATAATGACATTGGGTATACCAGGCGCCGTTCTTCGTTAGACGGCCAAAACCATCCGTGCCGAACAGAGAGCCCCAGCGTTCGAGATAATCACCGCGCATTTGATCGAAAACGACCAAGACGAGCAAGCGGGGCTTCTCGCTCTCGGCCGCGGCAGAACGCGCAACTGCTAGTTGAAAGACAAGTCCAATCAAGCAACTGCGTAGTATCATTGTCATTGCGCTTGCTCCATTAGTTTCCGAGACATGTTACGGCATCGTGCTGCGAAGAATAGAAAAGATTTGATGAAATTTCGTTTGTAGCCGAGAAAATACCGGTTCGTTCGCGGCAACTCAGCATCCTGTCAAAAGCGCTTGAAATCCTTCGGTTATTCGTGAAAACAAGAGAAAGTTTGTCCATCGTGATTGCTTGAGGGTTCATCATGACTACCGCAACTGCAAGTCGTCCCGTTAGCTCCGGGATGCCCGATCTACGCGGGCGCTTTGGTCCTTACGGCGGGCGCTACGTGCCGGAAACCTTGATGTTCGCGCTCGAACAGCTCGATGCCGCCTACGCAGAAGCAAAGAACGACCCTGCGTTCCAGGCCGAGTTCAAGCGACTGCTGAACGACTATGTAGGTCGGCCTTCGCGCCTTTACTATGCCCAACGACTGACGGAGGAAGCGGGCGGCGCCAGGATTTATCTGAAACGCGAGGACCTTAACCACACGGGCGCCCACAAGATCAACAACGCCATCGGTCAAGGGTTGCTCACCAAGCGCATGGGCAAGACTCGCGTGATTGCCGAAACCGGCGCCGGGCAACATGGTGTTGCGTCCGCGACGGCGGCGGCCCTTTTCGGTCTTCCGTGCCGAGTCTATATGGGTTCGGAAGACGTCCGCCGCCAGGAGTTGAACGTCTTCAAAATGCGAGCGATGGGCACGGAAGTTTTTCCGGTTGAAAGCGGCAGCAAGACCCTGCGCGACGCCATCAACGAAGCTTTCCGCGAATGGATGGCCTGCGTGGCCGACACGCATTACATCATCGGCAGCGTTGTTGGGCCCCACCCGTTCCCGATGATGGTCCGCGACTTTCAAGCGGTTATCGGCCAGGAGACGCGCGAACAATGCCTGGCGCAGGAGGGCAAGCTGCCGGAAGTCGTTGTCGCCTGCGTTGGCGGCGGCAGCAACGCGGCCGGGATGTTCTACCCGTTTGTTGAAGATACATCGGTTGAACTGGTCGGCGTCGAAGCAGGCGGCCGAGCCAGCAAAGTCGGCGATCATGCGGCGACCATAAGCTTCGGCTCGCCTGGCGTGCTGCACGGCAGCTACAGCTACGTGCTGCAAGACGGCGACGGCCAAACCGCGCCGGTACACTCCATCTCCGCGGGCCTGGATTATCCCGGCGTCGGTCCGGAGCACAGTTACTGGCACGATCAAAAGCGGGTCCGTTATTGCAGCGTCGATGATTCCGAATCGCTCGAAGGCTTCCGCATTTGTTCGAGACTTGAGGGCATTCTGCCCGCACTGGAAACAGCGCACGGAATCGTTGAAACCATGCGCATCGCTGCCAAACGAAAGAAAAGCGACGTTGTCGTGCTCTGCTTCTCAGGACGCGGCGATAAGGATTGTGCCGAGGTGGCACGGCTAATGCCAAGTTGAGCTGCTATTTCTGGAGGCGAATGCGGACTCGGCGAAACCACCGATACAGAGACCCGTGCAACTTTATAGATGGCATGTCACACTAACCCGACGCGTTAGCGAGGTTTTCTCCAAAGCGTTAGCGTTAGTTTTGAACAATAACGATAACGCTTCGGCACTGGCCTCGCTCACGCTTTCGGGCTAGTGTGCATCTTGCCCGCAGTTGTTAGACGTTTTTGATTTATCCGTGTTTCATCCGTGGCTGAATGTTTTTCTTCGACTCTGCAAATAACGGAACTTTAGCTTCGACTAGTCAGCATCAAAAGCTTCGTCGGCTTCTTCTTCCTCGTCGTCGTCGTCTTCGTCCTCATCGTCGTCTTCATCGAGGTCGTCGAAGTCGTCGTCGAGATCGTCATCGAGATCATCGAGGTCGTCATCGTCGTCCAGGTCGTCGAAATCGTCGTCCTCATCGTCGTCGAAATCTTCGTCGTCGTCGAAGTCTTCGTCCTCGTCTTCATCGTCCTCGTCTTCATCGTCTTCCACTTCTTCTTCGACATCCTCATCGGCATCCCGCATCCCAGGGAGACGCGATGGCGTGCGCATCTGGCCACGGGGTCAAAGCCGGCTTGGCCTCGGCCTCCGCAAGCGTGTCCAGGATCATGGGGGAACGGCCGGACATTGTATATACCTCAATCGCAACGCTGGTGAATGGAATCCCCGCCGACGCCATTCATCGGATGAGATGAAACGCCGAATGAAAATCGCGGGCCGGCGGGGAGCCGAACCGGCCGCGAGGTTGTTTTCGCAGATATTTCAGTCGCTTGGCAATCCCAATTTCGCAGATCGTCGCTTATTGTCCGCGAATGGGCTCCCGCCATCCGAACTTCGAGCAAATTCAGATGATACGGAGAGCCATGAATGCCGAGCGTAAGCGCTTCTTAGGGAACCTCATTCGGCTCGTCAAGCAGGGGAACCAGTTTTGATTTTTTCAAGTCTTTTTATCCCGGCTAGACTCGGAATCAGTGCGTTTCGACCTTGAGAAAAGCGACCGTTTTCCCGATCATTTGCTGGATGCCTTTTCTGAATCTTCCGCCATTGCGAGTTAAAACCAATGCCCGACGCCGCCAGCCCGTCTAGTCCCGGACGAATGCCCGACGGCGGCCCGATTTATGTCGAGACGCCAGCCAATCTCGAACAATATGAGGGCCTGGTCGCCGAACCTTGGAACACGGCCTCAGCGCTCTTATTCATTATTCTTGCGTTGGCTTGGGCGTGGCGGCTGCGCGGCCATTACCGCGAGCACGTCTTTCTTACGATCTGCTTGCCCATCCTCACCGCCGGCGGCATCGGCGGTGTACTGTTCCACGGCACGCGCCGACATCATGCATACTTTTTGCTCGATGTCATTCCGATCTATTTTCTCGGACTCTGCGTCTCTATCTGGCTCTGGATACGCCTGGGGCCGAAGCTGCGCCACTTGCTCGGCGTCATCGCCTTGCTGGCTTTCTTGCAATTGACCGCTCTCTGGCGCTTGCCGACGCATTGGGCCATCAACGTTTCGTATGCCTCGCTGGCGCTCATCATCGTTATTCCGGTCATTCTTGCGCTGGTTCGCACGCGCTTCCGCCATGCTGGCTGGATCTATACATCGCTTGCTTGCTTCGGCATCGCCTGGGCTTGCCGTATTGCAGACGCCACGATACGCCCGCCGCTATTGTCGATGGGAACCCATTGGCTTTGGCACGTCTTCGGCGCTGCCACAACGGCCGCCCTGAGCGTCTATGTCTATCGCATCGAGCGCATCAAACTACGGTAGCCAAGTCGCCATTCGGACCTTGTTCCGGCTATGCCGCGCCAGCTTTATCCGGGGCTATAAAGTAATCAATTTCAATATTGCCGAATCGAAGATCATTGGCCATGCTGAATCCTATACAGACGGATTATCGCGGGAGCAGGTCTATTTTTCGGAACATCGCTGATGAGTGCTGCCACATTATCGCCGCTATCGGAACGAACGCTGATGGGGCCCGAGCTAAAGGCTGCGTTACAACAGCTGCGCCGGACCAACAACAGAACCAACTGGTACTATTTGCTGCGCACCTACCTTTTCCTGACGCTGGTAATCGGCGGCACTGTCTGGTTCTACGATTACAGAGAGGAAGCGGACTTATCGTTCTGGTGGAACATTCCGGTCACGCTGTTTGCCATCGTGCTGATCGGCGCCGGGCAACATCAGTTGAGCGGCTTGGCCCATGAAGGCGTCCATCACATTTTGTTTCGCAACCGGAAGTTGAACGATATCGCTTCCGACTTGCTTACCATGTTTCCGCTGTTCAGCAGTATTCACCATTATCGCTTGCAGCACTTGGCCCACCACCAGTTCGTCAACGACCCCGAACGCGATCCCGATATCTCCCAATTGAAAACAAGCGGGCACTGGCTCCCGTTTCCGATCTTGAAACAGGCTTTCATTCGAACGCTGTTGAAGCAACTCTGGGTTCCCCGTCTTATTCGCTTCATGCGCGTCGCGCAGCCTACAACGCGACCGGCACCGATAAAAACCCCTACATGTTCACCGGCCAGAAACCTTCGAAAACGGCCGTGCGCATTGGGCTGCTTTATATCGTCAGCCTGATTGCGACGCTGGTTTCACTCTTCTACGTGCGCGATCCGTACTTGCTGGCGATCGTGCCGGCGGCCATGTGGGCAGTCGTGTCGGTTGTTTTCTGGAAACTGCCAACCGAGAAATTCCATCAAAGCCGAGTCCACCCGGTCATACCTCTGCGTTATATGTCGATGCTTCGCCTCGGTTACATCACCGTTCTGTTCACCACGCTTGCCGAGTTGACACTGCTGACGGGCCGCATGGCGGTGTTGTACTACGTGGTGCTTTGGCTAGTGCCGCTCTTTACCTCGTTCTCGTTTTTCATGATCTTGCGGCAGCTCGTGCAGCACGGGAATGGCGATCGCGGCTGGCTCACCAACACACGGACCTTTCTGGTGGCGCCGGCTATTCGCTTTGCTGTGTTTCCCATGGGGCAAGACTATCATTTGCCGCACCATGTATTTGCCACCATTCCCCATTATCGGTTGCCGGAATTACACGAGCATTTGATGCAGTACGATGAATATCGCGAACACGCGGTAACGGTCGAAGGCTATTTTGTGTCGCCAACTCATCCAAAGGTGAATCCGACGGTGATCGATATTCTCGGGCCCGAATACGCCGCCCGGCACACTGATGATGTGCATATCGACAACACGGTGATGGAAGGCGACGTCTTCGAGGGCAAAGAAGAAATCCAGCGCAGAGCGATTGCATAACAGCCCTATTCCCACTCGATCGTAGCAGGCGGTTTGCTGCTGATGTCGTAGACAACGCGGTTGACGCCGCGAACGCTGTTGATGATGCGTGTTGAGATTTTGGCGAGCAAGTCATCGGGCAAGCGCGCCCAGTCGGCGGTCATGTAGTCTTCGGTCTGCACCGCCCGCAGCGCAATGACGTTCTCGTAAGTTCGGCCATCGCCCATAACGCCGACGCTTTGCACCGGCAGCAACACGGAAAATGCCTGGGCAGTCTTGCGATACCAGCCGCTCGCTTTCAATTCCTCCAAGAAAATCACGTCGGCTTGGCGCAAAATTTCCAGGCGTTCTTCCGTCACTTCACCCAGGCAGCGGACTGCCAGGCCTGGCCCGGGGAACGGGTGACGCCATACCACCTCTTCCGGCAAGCCGAGCTCGGCGCCGACGCGGCGGACTTCATCCTTGAACAAATCGCGCAGAGGCTCTACGAGTTTGAAGCCGAGCTCTTTGGGCAGGCCGCCGACGTTGTGATGCGTTTTGATAGTCGCTGCAGGCCCGTCGGCCGCGCCGCCGCTTTCGATTACGTCGGGATAGAGAGTCCCTTGGGCAAGGAAGTGAGCGTCTTCGATGTGGAGGGCCTCATCTTTGAACACGTCAATGAACACCCGGCCGATGATCTTGCGCTTCTCCTGAGGATCGATTACGCCTTTCAGTTCGTTCAAGAACCGCTCGCGTGCATCGACGATATGCAAATCCGCCTTATACCAATCGGCAAACGTTTTACGCACCTTCTCGGCCTCGCCCTGTCGCAGCATGCCATTGTTCACGAAGATGCAGGCGACTTGCGGGCCGACCGCTTTCAACAGCATGGCGGCGACGACCGATGAATCCACCCCGCCTGAAAGCCCGCAGATGACGCGATGCTTGCCTATCCGTTCGCGCAAGCCCGCCAAGGTGCTGTCGATAAACGTTTGCATCTTCCACAGGCCTTGGCAGCCGCAGACATCGTAGAGGAAGTTGCGGAGAATTTTCCCCCCTTCAGGGGTGTGACTTACTTCCGGGTGGAACTGCAATCCATAGACCTTCCGCGTGCGGTGCTTCACGGCCGCGACGGGGCAGGTTTCGGTGGACGCTAGAGAAAGAAAATCGCCGCCGTGGACGGCCTGCACTTGATCGCCGTGGCTCATCCAGACAATGGTTTCCCGGGGCACATCCTCGAACAGCAAATCGGCTTGGTTGACACGAATCGTGGCGCGGCCGAATTCGCGCGAGTCAGCCCGGCCGACGACGGCGCCGAGCGAGTGGCAGGCAATCTGCATTCCGTAACAGATTCCCAAAATGGGAATGCCGAGCTCGAAAATCCCTTGATCGCAGTGCGGCGCATTCGTCTGATAAACGCTCGCCGGACCGCCCGAAAAGATGATGCCCTTGGGATTCAGCTCGGCAACGCGTGCGGCCGAAAGATCGTGCCGGACGATCTGACAGAAAACATTCTGCTCGCGCACGCGCCGGGCGATTAATTGGGCGTACTGCGAGCCGAAATCGAAAACGAGAACGAGTTCAGTTGTTTGCATCTTGGATCCGCAAAACCACTTAAGAAAAGCACAGCCAGCGGGCGACCAGCCTAAGCCTAATCCATTGATATATTACTCCTGAAAAAACAGTCGCGATGAAAAGCGATACTGTGATCGGCCCTTTTTCCAAGCCTCCGAACAGAACAGCGATCGTCTGACACTTGATGCTGCACTTCGAAATCCGCATTCCGAGTTCGCGCGTTTTCCCACGATTTTCTCGGGTTCCGGCTTCTGGAAATATTTTCAGAATATTAACCGATAGCCCTTGTCCGCCCTTCTCGAAGCCTTGCATCGAAGCACGGTCGTCTGACTATTTATTCCGCATTCCGAACTCCGAATTCCGCATTTCTCCCGTGCATTTTCCCACGATTTTCTCGGGTTGACCTTGTGGAAATACTTCCACAAGGTTGACCATCAGAATGACAGGCGATTGATCGTCGAGCGTTTGACATTTCTTTATTCCGCACTCCGAATTCCGCATTCCGAATTTGAGGCGCGCGTTTTTCCACGATTTAATTGGAAAGTCCCTTCTGGAAATATTTCCAGAAGGGTCTCCCTTGTGTGTGGCGACAGGCCTGCCGGCCTGTACACTGGCACGTAGTTCAAACGCTAGGCAGAGCCGCGTAACGAGATGGTGCGCAGGCCCTCGTGACGCTCCGTCTCCCCCTCGTTCGACGCTCCGCGTCGAACGTCTTAATCGACGCTCCGCGTCGAACGTCTTAATCGACGCTCCGCGTCGAACGTCTTAATCGACGCTCCGCGTCGAACGTCTTAATCGACGCTCCGCGTCGAACGTCTTAATCGACGCTCCGCGTCGATTACACGACATTACTAACTTAGGAGCGCTCAAAATGCGGATTGCTTTTTTGTTGCGCAATGCGAATTCAGCCATTCTAGTTCGGTCGGTCGCGGCAGCAAGCTGATTGCGGGGGAGGATTAGGCTGTGTAATGCATACACGCCAGCCGACGCTCACGCAGCCGTGCCAAGTCATTAGGGGGGACCGACTATGATCAAGCGAACTCGAGCGAGGACCCTTTTAACGCTCTTCAGTTCTTATCGGAAACCATTCTCGAGATGCGTGCAAAACTTATAGCATCGGAATGACTTCGAGAAGGCAACCTTCGCGGCAGCTAGCTAAGCAGGCGGTTGTTTGCGGGCGCGGCAGATCGGCGTAATAAGGCCCTAGTTGCTGCTAGTGATGGCTCCTGATAAACTGAGAACGGAGGCAAGATTATGATACTCATTCAATTCCCGGATCGCGAAACTGAGGTCAAAGGGTTGGCCGTCTTGATGAGCCAATTCTCCGGTAAGGTGCTGCGCGGCGGACTCCACATTGTGCCGGAACCCGCTTTGCAAGCGCTTACGGCCGAAAATATCCGCTACACGGTGAAGGGGCCTGCGTCTTATGAGCACGAAATGGCGGCGCTTCGAGGTGATGCTGCCGCGACAGTTTAATGATGGCCGTGAAGTGCCGCCCGAATGGATCTCCTTGGCCGTCTTGGAAATCGGCGATTAATTTGGTTCGGTTAGCTACGAAACGCAAGTCATTGAGGGCCGCTGGCAACAGGCCGGTGTCGTATATCGCGACAACCTCGCGCGCATTGTCGTCGATATGCCCGACCGTACAGTAAATCGTAGCTGGATGAAGGCGTTTAAGAAGCGTTGGAAGGACAAGCTCGATCAACTTGAGATCTGGATAATTAGTTATCGGATCGACATCGAGTAAAGGATTACGCTTGTGGGGGGGGATAAAGCTGAAACAGCAGGATTGCAACACTGACTATACGTGAATTAACAATATTTCGATGCGAGACGAAAGGTAACTGCAAAATCGCGGTAGCACTACAGTCATCACCCGGCAGCCTACGCTGCTCGCCTCGCCTTCCAACTTATCATTCTCGTTTCAGGTAGCTTTTGATGCCGCTTTTTGGCGCACATATGTCGGCGGCGGGTGGTTGCCACTTTGCGATCGATAAGGCTGTCGCGCAGGCGATGGCCACCGTGCAGCTATTCACCAAAAACTCGAACCAATGGGCCGGCAAGCCGTTAACCGAAGAGGATGTGACCACTTTCAAAAAGAAGGTGAAGGCCGCCAAGTTGAAATTTGCGACCGCCCACGATTCCTATTTGATCAATCTGGCATCGCCGGACGGAGTTCTCTATCAGCGGTCAATCGAGGCCTTTGTCGATGAGATCGAACGGGCCGAACGGCTTGGCCTGAGCTATCTCGTCACTCATCCGGGATGCGCACGTCGGCTCGGGCGAAGAAGCGGGTTTAAGGCGCGTGGCGCTTGCCATTGACGAAACGCACCGCCGTTGCGCTGGCTTCAAAGTGAAAGTATTGCTCGAAGCGACAGCGGGGCAAGGGTCGACGCTCGGCCATCGTTTCGACCACTTGAAGAGCATTCTCAATCAAGTGAACGATTGCAAGCGTCTAGGCGTCTGCATTGATACCTGCCACATTTTTGCAGCCGGCTACGATCTGACGACGCCTGAGACATATCAGGCGACAATGCAGGAACTCGACCATCTGGTCGGTTTGAAATGGATCAAGCTCTTTCATCTGAACGACAGTAAAAAGCCGCTTGGAAGCCGGGTTGATCGGCACGAACATATCGGCAAAGGCTTCTTGGGATTGGAACCGTTCCGCATGCTTTTGAACGACGCCCGCTTTCAGAAATTGCCGATGATCATGGAAACGCCGAAAGAGCACGAAGACAACGACAACATGGATGCGCTTAACTTGGCAACATTGCGCGGGTTGATGGTCTGATGCCATTATGAGTCGCGGCAACTTCTTACCCCATTACCCGATTTCGACCGGCATGCTTGGCCGCGTATAACTTTTCGTCGGCCAGGCGAATCAGCCCGGTAGCGGTCGCGGTGCCGTCGTTAGGGCATTCGGCAACTCCCAAGCTGATTGTCAGGCTGAAGCGCTGGTCTTCAAAGTGGAATACATGCTTTTCGATCATGAGCCGAACTGCGCTCGGCGACTTCGAGGGCCGGCTCAAGGCTAGTTTCCACCAGGATCAGCGCGAACTCTTCGCCGCCGTAACGGGCAAACAGATCCTCGCGGCGAACCATCTTGCGAATGCAAGCCGAAAGCTCGCGCAAGGTATAATCGCCGACGAGATGGCCGCGTTCGTCATTGATCGCTTTGAAGCGGTCGATATCGAACATGACCACGGAAAGCGGCCGGCTATGCCTGGAAGTGCGGAGCACTTCGCGTTCGAGGAAGTCGAGCAGGTAGCGTTGGTTATAGATCTGCGTCAGCGCATCGATGATGGTGAGGCGGTAGATTTCTTCGTGGTATTCGGCTTCGACGTTGCCGCCGGCCAGATAGCGATAGATGCAATTGCCGACGCGGAGATAGTCGCCGTCTTTCAAGAGGATGGGATTGCCGTTTTTCGAGGCGGCATCGTTGACAAAAGTGCCATTGGTGCTCTGCATGTCCAGAACGAAGAAGCCTTCGTACAGGTGTTCGATGCGGGCATGCCGGCGTGAAACCGAGTTGTCGAGAATTCGGATATCGCAGTCTTCACCGCGGCCGATGATGATCGGCTTTTCGGTCAATACATGACGGATGCCCATCAGGGGGCCTGTCGGGTAGATGTGGACGAGACATGCTTCCCGATTGGCGGAGACAGGACGCCGTGCGGGTTGGAAAATCGTGTCCACCAACTTCTCCATGGAATCGTGCAGCGCCGACTTGCAAGGGGGAAGACTCCTTCCGGGATCAACGATTCGTTACCTCCTATTTTATGAGATAAACGACGGCAGAAGCAAAGCCGATTTCAAGAAAAGCAACGTCTGGCCGTCAAGTTTTGGGAAGGAGGATGTTATAGGTTCGCTTATCCCGATGCCTAAAAGGAAAGACCCCGACAACAAAATATGGGACAAAAAGATAAGAATAAAAACTGCTTCTTCGTTTTTTTCACAAATTCATCCAGTCGCCGTCGCACGGTTCAGGCGCGTTTTCATCGTTAAACTCTAATCCCAGTCTTATGTTTTGGTCGCACATGTTTTTGTCGAAGATTCTTAAGCCCAGCGCGCATCAAAATGCGTCAAGCCAAGAGCGCTGAGTGCCCTTTCCATAAAACAATAAGCGCTCATTCCTACTTGTGAAGTCCGTTTATGTTTTTTCCGTCGTTGCAACAACGCAACCGTCAGCCGGAGATAATGGACCAACCGCACCTCGACGAGCGGCTGCATCACGCAGCGCTTCGAGGTCTCGAGCGCATCAACTGGTTCAGCGGCAGCGCCCGGATATTGTGGCCGTCGCTGGCGCATTTCGCGCGCTTGAATGGCGGCAAGCTGTCCGTACTTGACGTCGCCACCGGCGCCGGCGATCTTCCGATTCGCCTCAAACGAAAAGCGATTCGAGCAGGCTATGACATTGGTTTTACCGGCTGCGATATGAGCAGCACGGCCATTGAGCATGCCCGGCAATCCGCTCATCGGGCCGGCATCGATGTTGCATTTGAGCAGCGTGACGTATTGTGCGAAGGCATCGCTCCCGGCTTCGACGTCATCATTTGTTCGCTCTTCCTGCATCATCTTGACGAGCCGGAAGCGTTGAAACTGCTCACCGTCATGCGGCAGTCCGGGGCGCAGTTAGTTCTGCTGAATGATCTCGAGCGCAGCAAAACCGGTTACTTGCTCGCTTGCACGGCGACGCGCTTGCTATCGCGATCGCGCATCGTTCATGTGGATGGGCCGCTTTCGGTTCGCGGGGCCTTCTCGAAAGCAGAAGCGCGTAATGCTTGCCGAGCGAGCGGGCTTGACAGGCGCCGTGCTTAATCGTCGTTGGCCTTGCCGATTTTTACTTTCGTGGAGGCGTGTTTGAAAGTCTCCGCATCCTTTGCACTGGGGCAGGCAGCTAACGTCGTTTGGGATGTCGTCATTGTCGGCGCGGGCCCGGCCGGGGCCATGAGTGCCTACAAACTCGCGCGGCTAGGTCGACGTGTTTTGCTCATCGATAAATCAAGTTTTCCGCGAGCGAAAGTCTGTGGAAGCTGTTTGAGCGGCTCGGCACTTGGTGCTTTGAAGGCAGCAGGTCTCGGCCAACTGCCCGATCGCCTTGTGCGAGGCCCCTAGGTCAGCTATTACTATCGAGCCATCACCGTTCTGCCTTCGTTGGTTTACCCGATGGCGTCGCGTTGTCACGCGAATGCTTCGATGCCGCGCTTGTGCAGGAAGCCATTACGGCTGGCTCGAACTTTCTACCTGAGACGTTGGCTTTTTCATCAAATGTCCAGGGAACGAATCGTTCGCTTGAAGTCAGACAGTTTGATAAGGCGGAACAGATCAAGGCTCGGATCATTATCGCTGCCGAAGGGTTGGCGGGCCGCCTGACGCGTGAAAATGTCCCGGCTACAGCGCGTAATTCTCGCATTGGAGCGGGCGCGATCGCCCTTCAAGGGCCTAGCTTCTTCCGAGCGGGCGTCATCTATATGGCGTGCGGAAAGGGCGGCTACGTCGGCCTCGTTCGTCTGGAAGATGGCCGGTTAGACCTCGCTGCCGCCCTGTGCGCCAGAGTTGCTTCGCAGTGCCGGGAATCTCGCTGCCGCCGTGTCGCTCATTCTCGCCCAAACGGGCTGGCCAATTATAGATTCACTCCCTTATTTGCCATGGCGTGGAACGCCCTTGTTGACGCAACATCGAACACGGCTCGGCCACGAACGCTTGTTCATCATTGGTGATGCGGCCGGCTATATCGAGCCATTTACCGGTGAAGGGATCGGCTGGGCGCTCAACTCTGCGCTTGCTTTAGCGCCAATCGCTAGCGCTGCGGTTGCCAATTGGCGGCCCGAATACGTGGCGCAGTGGACGGCTGAAAACCGCCGCTTGCTTGGCAACCGGCAGCGCTCGTGTCGGCTTATCACGCTGCGCGCTTCGTTCTCCTACTCTCACCCGCCTATTAATCGAGGCGCTGTTGCGCCTGCCGGTCTTAGCTCGGCCATTTATTGCTCATTTGAATCGCCAACCCGCCATCGCCTGACTGGAACGTACATGAGTCTTGCCATTCTCGGGTTAGGCGCCGCCATTCCTTCGGCGAGCATGACGCAAGATGAAGCCATGAGGATCGCCAAAGTTCTCTGTTGCCGTTCGCCGGAACAGATGACCTGGCTGCCGACCATGTACGCGCAAACGGGAATAGGCCATCGGCACGTTTCGTTAGGGCAAGCCGTTGTTGATGATCTGCTCCACGGCACGGACCACTCGCAATCGGTCTTTCTGCCAAAAGATGTGGATGACGATCGCGGGCCAACGACCGGCGAACGGATGAAACTTTACGAACAACTGGCCGTGCCATTGGCTGTGCAAGCGGCGGAGCGCGGCTTGGAGGAATCGGGACTAAAGGCGCAAGAGATTACCCATCTAATCACTGTCTCCTGCACTGGGTTTTTCGCACCGGGCATCGATTACGAACTGATTCGGCAACTCTCAATGCGGCCCACTGTCGAGCGCACGCACGTCGGTTTCATGGGCTGTCACGGCGCAATCAATGGGCTCCGCGTTGCATCCGCATTTGCCGGAGCGGACGCGAATGCCAAAGTCTTACTGTGTGCCGTCGAACTGTCGAGCCTGCATTATCAATACGGCTGGGATCCGCAGCAGATAGTCGCGAATGCGCTGTTCGGCGACGGCGCCGCCTCCGTGGTGGGAGTACAAGAAGTTCACGATGGGCAGGCATGGAATATCCTGCGCGACGGGCTCGTGTCTATTGCCCGCATCCTCCGACGCTATGTCCTGGAAAATTGGCGACCATGGCTTTGCCATGACCTTATCGAAACAAGTGCCTAATTTGATAGCTCGCCATCTCAAGCCTTGGCTAACACAATGGCTTGCTCAGAATGGCTTGCGTGTTGAAGACGTCGGCAGTTGGGCGATCCATCCCGGAGGGCCGCGCGTGCTGGTTGCAGTTGAAGAATCGCTTGGGCTGAGGCCGGAACAGACCGCTGCTTCACGCGCGGTCTTTGCCGATTGCGGCAACATGTCTTCGCCGACCGTGTTATTTATCATCGATCGGCTGCGTAGGGCCGACGCGCCGCGGCCGTGCGTGGCCATTGGCTTTGGTCCCGGTTTAGTTGCCGAAGCGGCGCTGATCGCCTGATTGGCGGCTCAATCTACTTGCCCTTTTGTCTCGAATAAGGAGCCCAAAGCCTTCGGAGCAACGCGCTAATTTTTCTTGCCGCCGCCCCAGCTTGGCGGGATGTTGCTCTTATCCCACTCGTCCCACGCGGCTTGGAGTTCTTTTACTTTCTCTGGATTTTTCGCAGTCAGATCATTCTTCTCACCAATGTCATCTTTGAGGTTAAACAATTTCTTGCCGTTCGAATTGGCCGCGTTGACCAACTTCCAATCGCCCATGCGCACGGCATTCTGTCTGCCGAAACGCCAATAGAGCGCGTCGTGAGGCGGGTTGTCGTTCTTACCTTCGAAGTAAGGCAGCAAATTGACGCCTTCAAACTTTGCCCCTTCGGTCGACACCCCTGCTGCCGCCAGCGCGGTCGGCTGAATATCCAGTTGGATAACCGGCAGCTCGTAAATTTTCCCGGCCGGGAGCTTGCCCTTCCATTGCACCATCCACGGCACGCGGATGCCCCCTTCCCAAGTCGTCGCCTTATGCCCATTCAACGGACCATTGTTCGAGGCGTTGATGGCCGGGCCGCCGTTATCGCTGATGAAGAAGATGAGCGTATCCTCTTCAAGCTTCGCTTCGCGCACTTTCGCTAGAACGTTGCCGATGGCATCGTCCATGGCGCTCATCATCGCACAATAGATTTTGCGATTCCCCGTAAGCGATTCGAAACGCTTCAAATACTTATCCGAAGCCTGCAAAGGCGTGTGGACAGCGTTGAATGCCAGATAGAGAAAGAAGGGCTTTTCTTTGTGATGGTCGATAAAGGCGATCGCTTCGCGCGAGAATGCATCAGTCAGGTATTCTGGCTCATCGACCTTCTTGAAGCCTGCGCATGATTCCGGGGCCTTTGCTGGGAAAGTAAGGATGCGCGCCGCCAAGAAAACCAAAGTGTTCTTCAAAACCCCGGCTGAGTGGATGATATTTCTGACCCGAGCCGAGATGCCATTTACCGACGATGCCGGTGGCGTAGCCTGCCGCCTTGAAGCGGTCGGCCATCGTCGTTTCCTTAAGTGAAAGGCCTAACGCGACATCTATGTCTTCGGCGCCCGGGTTGAACTCGTGGCCAAACCGCGTTTGATATCGGCCCGTCATCAACCCCGCTCGCGTCGGCGAACAATAGGGTCCCGAGACGTAGCCGCTGGTGCAGCGAACGCCATTTGTGGCGAGGGAATCAATGTTGGGCGTAGCCATGTCTTTGCAGCCCTGTACGCCGACATCGCCGTAGCCCATGTCGTCGCCGACAATCACCAGGATATTCGGCTGCCGTGCGTAAAGCGGCGCAAGCGGGAAAAGCGTGACGGCTACGAGTGCGAGTACTCGAATCATTGTTGTTCTCCGGAAGCTTATACTAGGTCTTTTGCCAGTAGGTCGTTGATCCGCTTGGCGAAAGCGGACGGGTCTTTCAGCTTTGAACCTTCGGCGATTACCGCTTGTTCGTAAAGTAAACGGCCGTGCGTCTCGAGACGCGGGTCACTGCGGTTCTTCTCGAAGAGATCTCGCAAGGCGATGACGGCCGGATGCTCGCCATTCAGTTCGAGAACGCGCTTGCTTTCCCCTTCGCTCTCGCGATTCATGCGACGCATGATGCGTTCGAAGTTCGCCGACATGGCGGCGCCGTCGGCTACCAGGCATGAGGCGCTTTCTTTGAGGCGTGTCGAAAGGCGAACGTCGCTTACTTCTGTCAGTTTGTTCTTCAGGAACTCGAAGAGGCCTTTGAACTCGCCGTTGTCGACTGGCTTTTGGGGATCGACCGTCTTGTCCAGTTCGCCGCGATCGACAGCCAGCAGTTTCTTCGTCTTGTAGACATTCAACGAAGGAATCATGAATTCATCGATCGGATCGGTGAGCAGCAGGACGTTCCAGCCTTTGGATCGGAAAACTTCGAGCAAGGGCGAGTGTTCGATCGTCTCACGATTTTCGCCGATGAGATACCAGATATCCGTTTGCTCGGCCGGCATCTTTTCGACGTAGTCGGCCAGTGAAATCAGCTTGCCCGGTTCGGTCGTCATCGATTCGAAAAGCAGCAGGTCGCCGAGCTTTTCCCGATTGGCGAAGTCGCGGTTGATGCCTTCCTTCAGCATCACGCCCAGGTCTTTGTAGAAGGCGACGTATTTATCGAATTCCGTGTTCTTCAGCCCTTCAAGACTCTCCAGCACGTTGCGAACAACGTTCTTCTGGATCTTGTCCAGCAGCGGATCCTGCTGCAAGATCTCGCGCGAAATATTCAAAGGCAGGTCGCTCGAATCGACGATGCCGCGCACGAAGCGCAGATAGGGCGGCAGCAACCCTTCGCACGAATCCATGATGAGAACGCGCTGGATGTAGAGCTTCAACCCTTTCGGCTCTTCCCAATGGAACGAGAAGGGCTTGTGCGCGGGAATGAACATCAGCACGCGGAACTCGGTGCGGCCTTCGGCGGTGTAATGAATTACCCTGGCCGGCGGCTCGTGGTCTTCGCTAATCTGCTGATAAAAGGCGTTGTACTCTTCGGGCGTAATCTCCTTTGGCGAGCGCAACCAGAGAGCTTTGCGCGAGTTCAACGCCTCTTCGGTGGTCGTCTTCTGCCCATCCGTTTCCTGCTCGACATCCATCACGATGGGATGTTCGATGAAGTCCGAGAACTTCTTGACGAGCGAGCGCAGATGCCATTCGTCCAGAAACTCCTTGGCGTCTTCCGTTAGGTGCAGGGTGACATCGGTGCCGCGTGTCGGTTTCTCGCACGACTCGATGCTGAATTCACCCTGGCCATCAGACTCCCAGCGCGTGCCATCGGCAGGCGAGCCTGCCGGACGCGAAACCACCACCACGCGATCGGCCGCCATGAAGGCCGAATAGAAGCCGACGCCGAACTGCCCGATCAGATCGGGACGCGTTTTGCCATCGTTCTGTTGCAGATTTTCCAAAAAGGCTTTGGTGCCTGAACGTGCGATGGTGCCGAGGTTCTCGACGATGCTCTCGCGCGACATGCCGACGCCGTTGTCGCTGATTGTTAGCGTTGAATTGGCCTTATCGGGGATGATCTTGATCTTCCAATCCTTGTTGCCTTCGAGCTTGTCGTCGTTGTCGAGCGAATCGAAACGGGCCTTGTTGATCGCATCGCTCGCATTGCTCAACAGTTCGCGCAGAAAGATCTCCTTGTGCGAATAAAGCGAATGGGTGATGAGATGCAACAGCTGCTTCAACTCAGTCTTGAATTCCTGCGTCGACTTGGCGGCTTCGGACATTGATGATGGCTCCGGGGATATTCGATAACACCGCAAATGGTGAATTATAGGTGGCGGGCGGCGAATGTCCCGCCGAGTCGATTGGCGCCAGAGGAATGAAGAAAGATTGTCGAGGTGGCTAGCAGATTGCAATTCAATCACAACCTCATGCGCTTAACCAATCATCGACCGTAATATCCGCTTGGCGCAGAATTCGCCGAATGAGCCCCGGATCGATCGCACTTCCGTGAGGATTGGGGATCGTAACGCGTAGCCCGGCCCGACGCATCCACTGGTGCTGCCCTCCGGGGAATGGTCCTTCGAAGCCTAAGGCCTTCAATTTGCGCATAAGTTTGCGCCTAGATACGGGATTGAGATGGGGAATTCTCAGCCCTCCTTGGCTTCATAGTGATGGCCAATCGGCAACCATTGACGACTGGCGGGTCTTCTCCGCTCCGCAAGCCGGACATGACCCAGACCTCAATGGCATCCACGAGATTCTTCCGAGCCTCCTCGAAATTTGCCGCCTGTGTTAGGCAGCCGGGCAAGTCGGGCGCCTCAGCCACGATCACATCCAATTGCTCACCCTTCTCATAGATTGCATTCTTCAGAACCTCTGCCACATAGTCTGAGAGGCTTCCGGGTCGTACTGATTTCTTGCGCACGTACTGTTCTCCACAAGTAGCTGATCGGCAATATCAAGACCGAACATTTCTTTTGTGTGCCATCGTTCAGAAATCCTATTCCAGGCCAAGTTCTCGAAGTGAGTTCGCGTGAAGCAGACTCGTTGCGATCTGGGCGCGCTGCTTAGCTGGCATCGAAAACAATCGTTGCCGTGTAAATTCGCTGACCGGCCCAAAACGGTCCTGAATCAGCGGCAAAAGAATCGCGATTTGTCCCTCATCGATTCCCTTTTCTACGCCACGTTCGATGCCTTTTTCCATACCCTTTTCATAACTCGTTTGCCCAATCATATGTGCCTCCCGGTATTTCTCCGTCAACAAGAGTTGATCATAGTCGGCCAGGCTTGGCCCTTCCAGCGGAAGATAAGCCTCGACGCATTCGCACAGCAGGAATCGCCGCGCCGGGTCGAGAGGCGATGTCGCCAGCCGCTGAATCGCGTCGGCTTTGAGATGCGCTCGATCATCCGGGGCTATCCGCATCAATGCAGAAAGCGCCACTCCCAGCCAATTGTTTCCTTGTAGATACGTTCGCGCATCCAGCCCTTTCAGGCCGATATAGGGATAACGAAATTGAATCAGCGATTCCTCCCAGAAGCTCTCCTGATGCGTTCCCCAGCCGATGCCTTCCAGACCGACGCTCAGGTATAAGCCGATGGGAAAGACCGGCAAACGATGTTTGCCGCGAAGCCAGGAATAGTAACCGAACATGCTTTCCGGGACGGCCGCCACGCCGTCGCTCGAATCGACTTCCACATGGATCAAGACGACGAACGCTTCATCGGCGCGAGGCGTCGTTTGCACCGGTTTTAGCACGGGAAGTTTCGCAATCAAGTCGAGTTGCCGGCGCCGGCCCTGCGGCGGGTCGAGAAAGGCCTCCTGTTCGAGCCATTCGATGGTGGACCAGTCGAACCGCGCCGCCCAAGCGGGGAAGAAGAGTTCAATGAACTCACGCAGGAATGTCTGCAAAAGAACCTTGAATCGTTGATCGTGATCGTTCATCAGGGTTGCCTTGCCGTCGTCAGGTTACCACCTCATGGGCTCCCACATTAACGCCCATTTGCTTCAGGCTGCACGCCAAACAATGGTTATGCGATCGATGGGCCTGGAGCGTGCAACCTTCTTTCGCCACCATCAATTGGTTCGCGTGAGAGGAACGAAATAACTAACACTTCAGTCGAAGCATGCGTCGTAGTGTGCCTTAACGACAGGCATATCCAAAGCCCCCGCATACCCTCGTGCCCTAGCGGCAGCTGCTAACTCCTCATTGCTCTTGAATGAGTGAATCTGACCGGTCACAAAATCGAAGAGCACCCACCGTAGGACCTGAGCCCCGGTTTTGGGATCCACTGACTCGCGGTCGGTATTACCGATGAGGAAATGGGCGTCGATGTTGAATGCGAGCAAACTACTCAGCCCTTGAACGTAGCGTTCTGCGTTTCCGTCAGAAATTCTGGACTTGCCGTCGTGCTGGCAGAGATGCCCGGAGTCAAAGGAGTCAATGCACTGAATGCTGTAGGGGTAGACCAGTGGAATTCTCCACCAATCTCGAAACCCGCTGTAAGTGTAGAATTCCGGATCGATGGTTTTCAACACATTCACTGGCACGTAAGCTTTTAGCCTTGTCATTTGATCCGCATGTCTTTTGGCGGCGGCCTCTTCAAATTTCCGCGACCGTCCACAGCCGAGAAGCAGGCTGGCTGTCAAAATTGCCATCAGGGAAGGTGACCAGCACTTACTGATCATAAAGCGCTCCCACAGGGAAACAACACGATTCGGGAAACCAAGGGAAGCACAACTATTATTCCGGCTCCGCCTTCGCTACACCCCTGCCGCCTCCGTTGTCGGTTCATCGCTCAGCACGACTTCTATTTTTTTTCCCAGACCTGCTGCGATTCGATTCAACGTGTCCAGAGTCGGGTTCAGGTTTAACCCTTTTTCGATTCGCGAAATCGCCGGCTCATCCATTCCGATCTTCGCGGCGAGTTGCGCTTGAGTTAGACCTTGCTTTTCGCGTTCCTGGCGGAGCGTACTCCCAAGCTGCCGCAATTTCATCACCCGCCCCAGCGGCACGGCATCGGCGCTGGGGCCGACTTGCTTGTTCGCTTGGGCACGATCGCGGCGCGCCGTCAGTTTTTCAATCTCCGCAGGCGTGCGTTCGATCTTTCTCGTCGTGCTTGCCATAAGTCACCGTTCCTCAACTTCGTAAGCGGTAACCGGGTAGACCATTTTCGGGTCGTCGCCCGCTTCGTCCCAAACGACGGCTATGTGCTTGCCGGTAAATGTCGTCCCAAAAGTGATCCAGTCCCCTTGTCCCCGGTTCTCATCCGTGTCGTTTTTCGAGTCCAACAAAACGGATTCGACTTCTTCTTTCGAGATGCCATGCTCTGCGATATGAAGCACGTTTCCGTATGGGTCATCGTCCAGATCCCAAATGATGATCGGCTCCATTTCATCGCCCCACAATGTTGTTTTATATTACAAGTGACCGGGATGCGAGTCAACTGGAAGTGAGTAAGTGGGAAAGGCCAACGCGCTGCGATTCCTTCAGGATCGATCCGGAAGTGCGATCGTAGCCGGTGTTGTCGCTTCGCACAACCACTCCCGAATTCATCTCCGAGTTGGCCCGTTCTTCCTCCATTTTTCACAACCCCGATTTCGGCAGCGGCAACAGCGGATGCCGACCATCACTTGGCGGCGCTCTTCATCGAGAACGTATTGCACCACGAGTGGTGGAACTACGCCAATCCAGATTTGCAATGGACGTAGCGACCGGTCGCGCAAGGGTTGGCCAAATTGCGGGTAAGGTTTGAACCGCCCGTCGATTTCTTTGATGGCGTGCGCCTTTTGCCCCTTCGAGAATTTCCGGCGTGGGTGGCTCGAACGTCATGCCGTTCGATGGCGGCAAACGCCGCAATTAGATCAGCGACTGTTTATAACTGTGCCCCCCGTTGCAATTGGAGCATTTTGTGAAGGCCATCGAGATTTCACCCGGGTTGCATCTTAACAGTCCCCCTACAATTGTCTCGCAATTTGGCGCGTCAAGTGTAGAGAAAGGTTGCCTTGCTCAACGCATACCATCTGTCAAAAACTAAAGAGAAGGGGCACAGGGAGACGCTTTTCCCCACCTTGGTCGCTCTTGACGTGGTTTGCCGTATCTGCCTAAACTTCGGCTTCGAAATGGACTTCTTCTTGGACGCCCGAATGGGTGAATAGCCATGGACACGGCGCCTCCCTCGCGATCGCTCTGGCAAATCCCGACTTTTCTCGTGGGAATCATCTCACTGGTCGCCGTCTGGTTTGCGCGCCCGTACTGGCAGCAGACGCCGGCGCAACGCTATGAGCAGGACCTAGCGGGCCTGCGCCAACTCCTCGACAAAAACCCGGTCGATGTCACCCAAGTGCAAACGCTGCTTCGTAAAGTTCATGGCATCGATCCGCCGGCGAGCTTGGAGAAGCAGGCGGCTTACGTTATCGGCAGCGCGATCGTCGTAGTTGCCGAGGCGACTGCAAGCCCGGAAGACGCCGCAGAACAATGGAAGGCAGGCGCAAGTTGTTGGAAGCCGCCTCGAAGGCCGGCGTTCCGGATGTCGACAAGCCGCGCCTTCAGCATCGACTGGCGAAAACCTGGCGCGTACCGATGAGCCGGTCACCAAGGTGATCGAGACCTTAAGCGCTACCATCAAGTGCGGAGACGACCCGAGTGAAGGCTATCGTTTCCTGGCGGAATGCTACTTGAAGCTGGATCCGCCCGAACCGAAGAAGGCCCGTGATGCGCTGAAGGAATACATGGTTCATGTCTCGCCTAGCCGGGGGGAATCGCAACAACGGCAACTGAGTCAAGCGAGGCTCCAGCTTGGCGAGATACACACGCAGCTCGGCGAGCCGGATGAAGTGCGCAAGATGCTTGAGCGCATCGGCCCCGACTCCCCGCCCGATCTGTTGATCGCTGCGCGTATGCAGCTCGCCAAGGGCTATTTAGCCGAGCAGGATTGGACGCAAGCGATGCGCTGTTTGGAACAAGCACGTGATGTTCGCGGCGTAACGGCCAATCAAAAGATGACGATCCTTTATCTGCTGGCAGAGGCTTATCAAAAGGCGAACAAGTGCCCGGAAACGATCTCCGCGCTTGAACAACTACGGCGCGGAGCAGGGCCCGAGGCTCAGGCTGCGGCTTTTCGTCTGGCGGAATGGCAATTGAGCGATCCGGTCAAGCCGGAAGCGGCCGTCGATGCACTCGAATTCGCCGCCCTCACCGTGAAGGCAGGCGATAATTACGAAAACAAGCTTTTGCCGATTGGCGATGTGCGAACCATTTTCGAGACTGCCATTCAAAAGTTTCGAACGGCGGGCGCCTTTGAATTGACTGTTCGCGCGGCAAGGGCCTACGAACGATTTGCTGAAATGGGACGCGATCGCGAACTGGCCGCCGAGGCCCTGCAGGCTTGGGGCCAGGCTTTGCTCGATCGAGCCGTCCAGGTCGAAGCGTCCGAGCGCCCGAAGCTGGTCGAAGATGGAACCAAGCATATTCGCGACGCCGCTCGGGAATGGCAACAAGCCGCGATGCTAAAGAAGATGCCGGCCGACAAAGGCGATCCCCTTTATAAAGCGGCCGAACTCTATCTCAAAGCCGGCGACCAACAAGAAGCATTGAAGATGCTCGACGAACTGTTGCTGCGCGTGCCCGACTTTCCGGAGACGCGACAAGCTGAAGTTTGGCTGAAAAAGGGCGAATTTTATCTGGCCGACGGCAACCGCGAACAGGCCAAGCTCTGCTTCCAAAATGGCGTCCAGCTTGGCGAACGGCATCCCTCGCCTGCTTTATTGAAGTGCCGTATAAGGCTTGCCGAAGTGTTGCTGAAAAGCAGCGATTCAAAGACTATCGCCCGCGCTATCGCGGATTTGGAAAATAGTCTTAGCGATCCAGACTTCACCAACGACAGGGATCTGCATGCCAGCGCGATGCTCTTCATTGCGGAGGCCTATTTCCAGCAAAAGAACTATCGGAAGGCGGAGATTCCCTTCCGCACCTTGTTGAACAACTATCCGGAGAATGCCCGGGCTATCTACGCCCGTTTTATGATCGGCCAATGTTACTGGTTCATTGCAGGCCAAGAGGCGGATAAGTGCAAGGCGGCCAAAAAACTCTTGGACGATGCCAATGTGCCCGAAGACCGCAAGCGTGAGGCAGACGCGCAGTACGAAACGAGCTACAAGCAGTACATGGACTGGTTGAAGAAAGCGGCCGAGCCGTTCAAGGTCGTCGAGACGGCCCTATTGAACGGCATGGAGAATCCGAGTCTAGCGCCTGCCGATGCCGAACTGCTGCGCAAAGCATCCCTGGCCGCAGCGGACTGCGCCTTTTTTGCCGGCGGCTATGAAGATTGCGTGGCCCGCTATGACGCGATCGCGCAACGCTACGCGGGAACCGTGGTGCAACTCGAAGCGCTGCGCTCGATGTGGCGCTGTTACCAATACTACTTGCAGAACGCCGATAAATCGGTTGACACGCTGACACAAATGCGAACCGCCTACCTGCAAATGCCCGATGCCGAGTTCGACGGCTCCTCTGAAGTCCGCCGTCGTGAATACTGGCAACGCTGGTTCGAACAAGTGGCGCCGATGAAGAAGTGAAAAAGGGTGCATGGCGTCTTGTGAGCCCGACGCGCAAGCAAGGGTGCGATAGGAAATTCTTGTGAGCCCGACGCGCAAGCAAGGGAGCAATTGGAAATTCTTGTGAGCCCGACGCGCAAGCAAGAGTGCAATTGGAAATTCTTGTGAGCCCGACGTGCAAGCAAGGGTGCAATTGGAAATCGAAAGTCTCCGTTTTGTGTCGGCAGGACCCCGGCCTGCCGAGCGTGAAGAGGCCGGGAGGCCTGTTCCCACGTGCTTTACACATCGGCCACTTCGTCCAGCCGCGTCACGGCGACGACGTCGTTGCGGAAAACCGTCACCCGTTTTCGATTGCGCTTGATGCCGGTGGCGATGCAGGCGGCCACATAGTTCTCGCGACTGGTCTCGGTGTCGCGCAGATCGTGCAAGTCGGCGTTTTTCAGTTCGAGGAAATGTTCGTCAATGCGTGTTAGCGTGCCAAGGCAGACGAACGGGCTACGCAGATCGATGACGACCTTGGCGCCGATCAGTTCAGCCAGCATGGGCTTGCTCCGTTGCTCGGCTCGCGAGCGTTGTCTTCACTTCCTTAAGCCATTCGGCCGGGGGCAAGCCATAGGGTCGGAACTTTTCGGGCTGAGCCATTTCTTCAGTCAGGAAAAGCGCTCGGTTACGGCCCAGGCGGCTGGCAACAGGAATATCAATCAACGTGCTCGAATCATTGGCGCTCATCTGGAAGATGATGCGCATGGCAAACTCGCGCAGCATCTGGCGATCGAAACAGCGATTCAAATTGGTGAGAACATCGCACCATACCAGGACGTGAACGCCAACGGTTGGCCCCTCGCGCAGAATGTTGGCGAAGTGTTCCGCAGGCGACACGACGCGCTCGCGCCGCGCCGACCGAAGCCCATCTCCTCTTCTTTACGCAGGTCGCGAAAGCGCTGGATGCCATGAATGAAGACATAACGCGGCGAACGATCGGCCTGCTCACCTTTTTGACGCGCGGTCACCATGGTGCCCAGCGCCGCCAGGTGCTCTCCAATGCGATTGCGTTCGGGGAATACCAGCGGATGCGGGATAGCAGCAGCGATCTTGCCGAGTACGCCCGCGTTCGTATCGTCGTCGAGGGTTCCATCCAGGATTAAGAATTCAGCCGAACGATCGTGTTGCGCCGCTAAACCGAGCAAGGCGGCGGCAAAAATAGCCAGCGCCGCCTCTTCATTCTGCCCGACGATCAGCAGATTGTTGCCGCTATGCGTGCGGAAGATCGCAGCCGTCGGATCTTTGATGGCGATGGCATCGCCGAGCCAGGCTGAAGCGCTACGCAGATCAGTCGGCCAAGTGGGACGTTCGAGGAATTTCTTCAGCAACTTGTTGTTCGGCAGTTCAGCCGCGCTGTTTCCTTCGAATACGAGCGGAGGCGGATATTTTCCATTGGTGGCTGGCGGGCATGCACTTGCTCCAGCAATTCCTCGCGCGGGTGTCCGACAGATAAACCACTTGGAAGAGATCGTTCCCCTCAGCCAAGCCGTTGGCATCGTTGTAGATGGCTTCGCCGGGACGGGTGAGCAGGCGGGCCGCCATGTTGTCTTTGTTCAAAATAAATTGAGCGTCGGCGTCGCTGCATTGCAGTGCGATGCGCACAGCCATTTGATCGATCGTGCTGCGGGCGAGCGAATAGGCGCCGCCGAGCGTTTGCGAGCCAAGCATCACATGCAGGCCGAACGCACGACCTTGGCGCACGAGACGATCGAGCAACAGCGCCGTCTCTTGAGCAATGCGATCATCCTCGACAAAAAACTCCTGAAATTCGTCGACAATTAACATGATGCGCGGACAAGTCTCCGCCGACTTCTGCTCTTCGAGGTGAGCGCGATAACCCGCGACATCGTTGACGCTGGAATCTCGAAAGCGATCGCCGCGCAGCTTTAGCTCGCCGTCGAGACGCTGTAGAACGCTCAGGCCGAACTCGCGTTCGCTTTCGATGGCGATCACCCGGGCATGGGGCAGATGATGGTCGGCATAGGCTTTGAACTCGACGCCTTTTTTGAAGTCGATCAAGTAAAGTTCGATCTCTTCTGGCGGATAATGAAGAGCCAGATTGGTGATCAAGGCATGGAGCAATGTCGATTTGCCCGAGCCGGTTTTGCCGGCTACCAGCGCGTGCTGAGCGGTGCCTTGGCCCAGGAGGAATTGCTGAAGCTTTGTGCGCCTGCCCGGCCAATGGCCACGGAGATTTTCTTACGGCTGTCGCCCTTCCAAATCTGGTCGGCAGCCGGCATGACGGCATCGAACGGCACCTGCACGCGGTTGGCATCGCGGCCGCGTTCCCCGACGATCCGGACGAGGCGTACGATTTCATCGGAGGCGGGCGGCGACTTCAGCGCGAGTGGGAACTTGGCGAAGTCTGGATCCTTCCAAATAAACGCATCGTTCTTCCAGACCAGGTTGGCACTCCCCTGTTCGAGATCGGCAATGTTGAAACCGGGCGGGACTGGAAGTTTCGAGTCGATGCTGATTAGCGTGCAAACGCCGCACGTCGAACCGCTTTGCACAATGCTGACGAGGCGGCGGCACGATTCCAAGCTAAAGTTTGCTGGAAAATTAGCAACCACCAACACGCGGAAAGGCTCCGCCACTTCACCCGCCTGAATGTTGTACTCTTCGATGCTCTTGTACTGATTGCGCAGATACTTCTGGATGACGTTTTCCATGTGAGCGGTGAGATCGGCCAGCCGTTTCTCGATCTGCGCAGGCTCTGTCCATATGCGGGCGCCGATCAGGTTTTCGTCGTAATCGCCCAGGTGCATGAACGCGGCAAAGTTATCCCCGAGGCCGATCGGATCGATAACCGTGAAGCGAACTTTGCCGGCGGGGATAGCCGTCAGATAACGCAGCATCATTTCCTGCAACTGCTGCACCGCCTTGTCGCGCCCTGCGTCGCGAGCCTTCAACACGAGCGAGCAGCGATCGGGAAACGGCAAAAAGGCAGGCAACTCCATCCGCACGGGAATCGCGGGGGCAAGCTCTTCCTCTTCCGGCAACCCGCCGGGGAGTTCGCGCAAATCTACCGCAATTTTCCCGAAGCGAATCCCTTTTGGTATGTCGACAACGGGCGGGAAGTCCTTCCAGAAAGGCGCTTCCCAAGGGAGAAACGATTCATTCTCCGCCGCTCGTAGATGATTCACCACGTTGAGCAATCGGTCTTGGCCGATCCGCCAGCGATCAGCCAGCTGCTTCCATTCGGTTGCGCGTACGCTTTCGGCTTGCTGCTTACGCGCTTCGTAGAGTCGCTCAGCTTCCGCCAATGTTGCATCGTGACGGGCTATGCATTGTTGCAACATTGGGTTGAAATGGCTCTCGGCCTTGCGCAGCGTCTCAAGCTGCCAGGCGCGCCAACGCTCTGCATCACGTTCGTGCTTATCTTCCGCCGCGGCTATATCCGCCTGCACGCGATTGGCGACCTTGGTCAACAACGGGTTGTATTTGTCCTCGGCCCGGTTCTTCTGAATATTGCGCGTTTTACCGGCTTCGAGCACTTGGGCTTTATGCTCGGCGAGCGCTGCCCGCAGCATCCGATCATGAGCCTGTTTCGCCGATGCCAAAGCGGTCGCCAAGTTTATAGCCGTCTCATGGCTGCGCCGCAGAGCACGAGAGCGAATGAACAAATGCAGCAACACACTGGCGAGAAGGGTGAAGCCAATCGCACCGATGATCCCATAAACGCGGTGTTGCGACATCAAGACGACGGGCAGAGCAGAAACAACGGCAAAAAGAGCAAACCATTGCAGAAAGCCGGCAACCCCCGCTTGGCGCAGCGAGCGCTGATTTTTGAGTTGGTTCAGCGATTCGCCCGCACTGCGGATCGCCGCATCCATCTGTTCGAGCGGTTCGCTCGATTCGTGGGCATTGACCCGCGGTTGTAATTCACTTGCGATCAATCCCGCGCGATCGAGATAAGGTTTGGCGTCGCGCCATGTCGCGTCAATGGCCTCGGCGCCAGCAGCCGCCTTGCGCCGTAATGTCTCGTATTGCTCGTTCGCATGTTTCTCCGCCGCTTCGTGCATCGAATCGGCCGTCCAATGAGCATCGGCAAAGGTGGCGCGTGTCTTTTCTTCATCGTTGCGCGCCGGTCTTTCACTTCCTGGATGGTGAAATCGCGAAGCTTGTCGGCGGCCGCCTGCTCGGCCTCATGCTTTTGATGGATCGACTGCCGCGCTTCTTCCCAGGCTTTCGAGATTGACGTGCGCTCGTGTTCGCGATCAGCGCTCATGCTCTTACGGGCGCGGGCAATATCGCGATTCGCTTCGACATTCGCGGCTTCGAACTTCTCCCGGCAACGTTGCTCCGCAGCCGAACGATCCTCCACCAACTTCAACAACTCGCGCAGCGCTTCGCGCTCCACTTCGTAGAGATTGCGACCTATCATGACAGCAAACTCCCCAACCCCATTTCGCCCGTGCATTCACGGCGAGCCTGGGCGAACACTTGCGTCAGCCGATCAATTGCGCAGTAGTTCATCTTCGGTCAACTGGTTCAACGGTCCCCAGATCTTCTCTTCAAACTCCGCACGAACCTGGTCGGTCCAATGCTCCTCGACTTCGTCCCAGCGATGGCGTATTTGCTGAAGGGCGTCGTAGAGTCTCCCCCGGCCGGCATCGGTCTTCATGCGGGATCCTTTCGCGCTTCGACGGGTGCGCTTGGGGCAGCGTTCAGATTCAAATAGGCTTCGAGACTCGTAATTTGGCCGTTCAAGAGAGCCAGCGCCCGAGGCAGATCGCCTTCGAGAAAATTCGACAGATGCCGGGCCGGGCCGTTGTACTCTTCATTGACGAGTTTCGGCATCTGATGATACCAACGCCTGACAACGGCTACTTGTTGGCGCGTGGTCGAGATAATCCTCGGCCTTCCAGAGCGCCTCTTCTTGCACGCTGCAATCGGGAATACGACCCGAAAAATCGGGAAACTTGCGGTTCGATAGTTCCGTCTTGTAGCGGACGACGTCTTCTTCGGCGTCGCGAACTTCATTCTGCCAGTGACGCAGCTGGTCATCGAGCCACGAATCGGCCCGTTGAATTTCAAGTGCGATGCCGGATAGCGATTCGACAGCCTCCGTCCGAAAGATGCACAGCGCGGCGTGCCAATCGTAAAGCGCCTGCAGCGAATGGACGCTGGCGGAACCGTTCATGCTTTCCCTCAGCGTTGTGTCATATATTCTTCAATCCGTTCCGCTTTACGCAGCAGGAACGGCAGGTGTTGATCGGCTGTCTCGAGGAATTTATCGAGCACGCTTACCGTCTGCTCGAATTCTTGGAGAAACAAAGCATGTTCTTGATCGCGCCAGGTGTCTCCCAGCGCCAACAACTGCCCATGCAAGGCGGCCAGATTGGCATGGACGTCGTTATTGAAGCGCTTGAGACTGTTGGCAAACCGGCGCAGCTCGGCCGGATCGACGATTGCTTGTGCCATGTTCGGCCCCGGAAGTGATCAAAAAACTGAACGAGGTGATTGTATACGATTGACGGCAATCGATGGATGAATGGGCTTAATCCTGGTAGTCGCTACACCATGAAGGAGTACCGGCACATCAAGCCAACAGGCCATGAATGCCATCTGGTCCAAAATCGCTCTTGTCCCTCGCTTTCTTTTTTATGACCAGCGTATACAACAGATGTTCAACGAAAAAATTTGAAAGGTGAATCGTAATGGCTCTTAATTCCCGTAAACGTCGTAAACAGATGCGTCAGCGCGACATGCGGGCGTCGCGGATTGAAAACGGTATGCTGAAGCGTAAAGAACGCACGCGCCGCGATGCATCCATGACTGCACTGGTCAAAAAGGGAACTTTGCCCTTCACGCCCGCGATCTTGAGACTGGCTGAGCGTTCAGATCGACAAGCCAGGCCGTTTGATCACGCCGGAAGATGTGCAGAAGCTCGTGGCGTAGTGCTTCGACATAATTTTATTTGCGGGTCGCAATCTCGTAGCCGTATTCGCCAGAATACGGGCCAGGATGATTGAAACCCCGCATTTTGGCGAACGCGGCTGCCCGAAATTAGAGGTGCCGTAACTTACGCTTCCGGCTCGCACACCGGCGCCCTTCCAAATCCTGCAAGCGGTCTTCATTCTATTTTCATTTACGCCTTCCAGTTCTGGAACCTTCGCGGGGGCAATTTCGTCCTATAGATATGTTTCGTCCCCTAGTGAACGTTCGTAATCCGAGATAAGACATCTCGATATTTGTTTGACACTCCGTTGAAATACCTTGTAAGATGATAGCGACTCCAACAAACCTTTGCCCACGATCTGCTTTAACTAGTCTTGATTGTCTCTCCTCTTGCCGCCGCTTTCAGGAGACTGGAACGATGTTTCATCGCGCGACCCGATTGACTTTAGGCCTGTTGGCCTCCGGCCTTATGCTGGCAGCCGCAAGCACTCAGGCCCAGGTAATTCCTGCGCCCCTTTTCAAAGCAAAATCATCGACGACAACCTGCGCAAGGCGTGGACCGACGTCAAAATCTCTCCGGCCAAGCAAGCGCCCGATCTGGAATACATGCGACGCGTGTTTCTGGATGTGATCGGCCGTATCCCAACTGCCGACGAAATCCGCGATTTCGAAAAGGATCGCTCCGCCGATAAGCGAGCCAAGCTCGTGAAACGCTTGCTCTACGATGAGGCCTACAAGATCAAAGGCGACGACGGCAAGACGGTCGTGTACGAATATGCCGACGAGTACGCCAAGCATTGGGCCGACATCTGGATGGTATGGACCATGACTCGTGCCGGCACGAACGAAGTCTATCACGAACAGATGGAATTCTGGTTGAAGAAGCAATTTGCCAACAACGTTGGCTACGACACGCTGGTTCGATCGCTGCTCACCGCTTCGGGCAAGGGAACGGAGAATGGCGCAGCGAACTTCGTGATGGCTCACTTAGGCGAGGCCAGCCCACCTGATCGCCGCATTAGCGATGGCCCCTTCGATGCAGTGCCGATCACTTCGCGCGTTACCCGTCTTTTCCTTGGCATTCAAACGCAATGTACGCAGTGTCACGATCACCCGTTCAATCCCGAATGGGGCCAGGAAAATTTCTGGGGCGTGAATGCGTTCTTCCGGCAAACTTCACGCGATGCTACACCGACTCCTCCCGCCGGCGCCTTGAACAAGAAGCAGAAGGGGATTGATGCCGTTAAGGTAACGGTTACCGACGATCCGAAGTTGAACAGCAATAAGCTGACCTTCTTTGAACGACGCAGCGGCGTGTTGATGTCCACCAAGCCGACTTTTCTTGCCGACTTAGCGGATCTGGAAAAAGACAAAGGCGAGCGGACGAAGAAGCCATTGGCCGGTGATACCCCGAAGAGCCGGCGCGAAGTGCTCGCCGACTATATGATCTCCCACGACAACTTCGGCAAAGCCTACGTGAATCGCCTCTGGGCGCACTTCTTCGGCCGAGGCTTGAACGAACAAGCCGTCTGCGATGATTTCGGTGGCCATAACAAGTTGATTCACCCGGAAATCCTGGAACAGCTGGGCCAAGAGTTCATCAAGTACAAATACGATTCTAAAGAGGTCATCAAGTGGATCTGCTTGAGCGAAGCTTATAACTTGAGTTACATCGCACCCACTAAGGAAATGACCAAGCCGGAATTCGACGTTTATTTCGGCCGGATGCCATTGAAAGCGATGAGTCCGGAAGTGTTGTTCGAATCGCTGGCCACGGCCGTGAAGGCCGACACGGCCGTCGATAAGGAAGCACGCAAGGCGGCCCGCGAAAACTGGATGCGCAAACTCGTCAATAACTTCGGCGACGATGAAGGCAACGAAATGACCTTCAACGGAACCATCGTTCAGGCATTGTTGATGATGAACGGCAAAGAGCTCAACGATGAAATCAAACGTGCGGATGGCATGGTCGCCAAGGCCCTCGCCCGCGCTGCCAAGCAATCTAACCCCGACAAGTACATGATTGACGAAATCTATCTCACCGCACTTGGTCGTCATCCGAGCGAGACTACAATGGTTGAGTTCAAGAAGGTGGACCCGAAAACGAAGAAGGAAATCACTAGCGGCAAAGTGACGGAGCTCGCCTTCGTTAAATCGCAACTTGCCGCGGCCAAGTCTGGCGGCCCGGGCGCCAAGGGCAAGGGCGCTCATGAATTGTTCTTCGAAGACCTGTTCTGGACGCTTTTGAACACGAACGAGTTCATGCTCAATCACTAAACGTTTTATTAGCCGGACGCGCCAGCGACGGAGTAATCACAAGCCTGAAGCGCCAGCGAAGAATTCGCGTTCTTCGCTGGCGCTTCGGGCTTGTGGTGCGTCTAACAGGCGCTCAATCTGCAAAACTCAGCGTCATCGCCAAATGCTCGTGGCCGATTATCACCGCCGGATAAATAGATTCAGCTTCACGACGAAAGTATCCCGGGTTGGGCATGGCCGGGGTGAAGTGCGTGAGCCATAGATTTCTGACACCTGCAGCGGCCGCCAACGTTGCCGATTCCGCAAACGTCATATGCTTGTTTTCAATCGCTTTAGGTAAGTCCGTCGGGTCGCCATAGGTGCCTTCGCAAATCAGCAAGTCTTCATCTCGATGAAACTCGACCAGCCTTTGATTCGGGCGACTGTCCGTGAGAAATCCGAAGGATAAGCCGGGCCGGGGCGGACCAAGGACTTCTTCCGGCTCTACTGTTCGGCCGTTGAATTGAACGGCCTGGCCGCGTTGCAGCAGCTTCCATTGCTGCACCGGCAAGCCAATGGCCATAGCCCGTTCGGGTTGGAATGCCGGAGCTCGATGCATGTCCAGCCGATAGGAGAGACACATCATATCGTGCTCGCCCAAACAAGTCCGCAGTCTTAATTCGCCAAGGCAAAGAGTCTCTTGGCCGTCGCCGTCCATTTCTTTGCAGATCACCGGATAGGGGAGCCTCGGGGCAATGATGCGCAGTGAATCGACCACCCGTTGCAAGTTGCGCGGGCCCACGATGGTCAAGGGTTCATCTCGGCCGCGTCCGCTGTTGCCGATGGTCAAGAGCAACCCGGGCAAGCCCGAACAATGGTCGGCATGAAAATGGGTGATCAAGATAACGCCGATGTCTTTGAGACCCCAGCCAAGCCGCCGAAGGCTAACCTGGGTCCCCTCTCCGCAATCAATCAGAATGAGTTGGCCGCCGCTGCGGATCAACGCGCTTGAGAGAAAACGATCCGGGAGCGGCAGAGTTCCTCCCGTGCCGAGCAGGCTCACATCGATCATCAGCCGAATCCCTTTCCTACAGGGCGCGCTATCTCTTTCTGGCAATCCTGGCGAGCGGCGCGGCGTAAGCCCGCCGTGGTTCCAAACCCACGGCGGGCTCACGCCGCGCCGCTCGCCAGAATCCGTTGGCGCACCCTTTATACTTTCGTGAACTGCCTCGACGCGTTGCGTCTTGGGGAGTCTATCGGAAAAGGGAGATGGTTCGACGGTACTCGGTTCGGTTTCGGCAGGTTATCCGCCTGCAATGGCGCCGACGATGAAAAACGGCTCTAATCCAGATACGACCGCCTCGGGCAAGGGATCATCCGGCGAGTCATGGGAAAGGTCTTCCTCACATGCAAAGAAGCGCAACATCGGTCGGCGTAGCCCGCTATCGCGGTCACGAATGGTGCCGCAGAGCATTGGATAGCGAGCTTCGAGCGCGTCGAGCAGCGCTCGTTGCGTCACGGGACTCGCGACATCAACTGCGACTTCCGAATCGACACGGGCCAACGTTCGAAGATGATAGGGAAGGATAACGCGAATCATAAAGCCTTTTTGCGAACGACGTTTTCCAAAACCACCATAGCGACTATGCATCAAGCCCGTGGCCTACGAGCTCAATAAACACGTCTTCGAGCGTCGGTTCCACCTTCTTCAGGCTGATGATTCGCGACCCGCTCTCGACGATCTTTTGCACCACGGCGCCGATGGCCGCCTCTTCTATCAGCGCCACCTTTAGATCGATGGCTGTTGCCCTAGCGGTTTCGGTCACCTGATGCACGCCGAGAACGGCTTCTAGGTGCATTGGATCCCGTGCAGGCGTCACGCTGATTTCGAAAAGGGGATGTTCTTGCATACGGCGTTTCAGGTTAGCAGGTGTGTCGCAGGCGAGGACTTTGCCCTTATCGATAATGGCCAGCCGATCGCAAAGCTCGTCAGCTTCCGCCATGTAATGGGTTGTCAGCAGCAGCGTGCGCCCGGCCTTTTCGGCCAGCCATTCGCGGACAAACTTCCGAATAGAACGGGCGGCGTTTACGTCAAGACCGAGCGTCGGCTCATCGAGAAACAGAATCTTCGGATCGGTAATAAAGCCTCGGCAGAAGTTCATCTTCTGGCGCTGGCCGGTCGAAAGATGCGAAACCTTCGTCGTTGCCTTGTCCGCCAGATCGACCACTTCGAGCATCTTTTCGATGCGCTGCTTAGCGTCGGCGTTCGAAACGCCATATATTTGGGTGAAGAGCCAGAGGTTTTCGCGAACGTTGAGCACGCCATAACCGCACGATTCGCCGCCGGAAACCATGTTGATCAGCGGACGGATCGCCGAGCTTCTTTCACCACGTCTTTGCCATCCACCCAAGCCGTGCCGGAAGTCGGCGCCAGGAGCGTCGTCAGAATCTTGATCAGTGTCGTTTTGCCGGCGCCGTTTGGGCCGAGCAGGCCGAAAAGTTCCCCTTCGCGGATTTCGAGCGAGACGGCATCGAGCGCCATCAAGTCGCCTTTAACGTCCTTCTTACGGCGGTAGGTGCGCGTGAGATTTTCGGTGCGGATCGCGTTTCCCATTGAGGCTATTATACGCCGCTGACGGCCTCGCGCTCACTCGAACGCCGTAAAGGCTTTTGCGTTTTCCAGAGATAGATTTCGATCCCGACGGCGGCGATCACAAAAAAGAGACTCATGTTTTGCGACAGCGTCATCTTCAGGGCTTCGACCGGTTCCGTCCGCAGCATTTCGTTCAGGAAGCGATGGCACGCATAGGCAATCATGAACAGCACCCAGACCTCGCCATCGTGCCGCCGGAACGGGTAAAAAGACAGCAGCAGGAACACGAGCAAAAGCATGCTGATGGTTTCATAAGTTTGCGTAGGATGCAGCCCAATCGTACGCGGCGTGAATGCAGGCAACTCCATTTCCTGGCCATCGCGGTTGACGACAAACTGCACCGAGTTGCGCCCTCGCGGCCAGTTGTTCAGCAAATCCTTAAAGCGATCGAGCGCAACAACGTTCCGGCCCGGCTCAACATTCTTTTGCGCACTTTCGAATGCCTCGCGATTTTCTTCCGCTTTTTCTACAAACAGCCTCATGGTCGTTTCACCCGCAAGCGATGGATCGGAGGTTTCCTGTATTGGTCCAAAGCGTTGCAAGCTTTCAATCACCGCCGCGAGTCGATCATTAGGAACGCTGAGCAACAAGACTTCAGAATTATTCCGCCACTCGCCACTGATGTTGATTTTGTCGATACGGTCGCCTTCGTGCAGCCCTGCTTTGGCGGCAGGAGAACCTAACTCAATCTTGCCGACGCGTGAACGAATGTCAGTTGCGTCTCGCTTGAGCAAGAAGCCGGTGGCAGTTTGCAGGCCGCCTTTTTCGACGACCATTTCCCGGGCGGGCGCGGTCAACACGGGAAAGCTAATCGCTGGACAGTCTTCCGGCGCCGGCATGCCCCAGCAGCAGCCGTTGAGCAAACAACCGACCCGGCCGATGGCGATGCCCATCGCCACCGCCGGAGCGGCGACATCGGCCATCTGCCAAAGTGTAATGTTGAAACGGCGCAGAACAAATCGGTGAAAGAGAATGAACGCCAGCGCCCCGCCGATGATGCCGCCTTGCAATACGATGCCGCCTTCCCAGATACGCAGGAATTTGTACCAGGGAACTCCGAACTGCCACATGTAGGTGGCGCGGGCACGGCCAAGCCTGCTACGAAGAGAACGATGGCCATATCCTGAATTTTCTCGCGCGGCACGGTCATCCCCTGCTGCTGCGCTCGGCGTGACATGAACCAAACACAGACGATGAACGTCACGAACAGCATCGCCCCATAGGCGTAAATCGGAATGCCTTCCGGAAACCAGCTGTTTCTGATCGGTATCCAGAAGAGGACTTGTTGCATGATGCTCCGGTATGCGAGCGATTATTTCGCTCTCGGCGTTCTGCTCAATGGCCTGCGTTCGGGAATAGTCTATCCGTGCCTTGGATGAAGCGGAATGCCGAATTTAGATTTTGCCCCGCCCAAAGCCATTGATTTCGCTCAACAACAAAAAACATCACGACAAAAAAATGTTGGACAAATATAAGAGTTGTTCTCGCCATCGGTTCATTCCGAATCTTATATTTTGATTTAGGCGTTTTCCCACGATTTCATCGGGAATACGCTTGGGGAAATATTTCCCCAAGCGCCTTGGCTCGGGCGGTTACGCTACGCTGTCGCTGGCACGTTTGCCTATCAAGAGTAAACAGCGTTAGAAGAATGCGCATACCCTAGCTTAGCGCGCCGGTTTTAGAACTGAGAAAATGGCGCGTTGAACGGAAATAACGAGTTCTTATCTGCATTCACGAAAACCAGTCGGTCGGCCGGTGCTTCGGGGACGGAAGCAGCCAGCCGGCCGACGGGCGCCTGCGGTTTCCCAGACCGCCGGCAACGGTTTATCGTCGAGCCGTTTCCGAGCTTACCTCTCTTGGTTGCGATACCAGAACTAGAGACGGCATAAACGACAAAACCGGTGGAAGGGCGCTTGCTGCCGTGCGGCCCTCCCAGCGTCCCCCTTTTGGGCAAAAGGGCGATGGTTCTCATGATCCCCCGAACCATCGGGACGCGGCACGTGCTTCGGTAGTGAGCGGCGGTTGAAGTGGAATTCTATAACCTGCGAGCTAGCGAAGACCGGCTCGGCCGGACAAAAATCCGATGCCGTCAGATTGAAGTTGTCATCTTTGGAAAATCCGTCAATGTCCTTCCTTGGTCAGGTTCTTATTCCACGCGGGAATGACGACGATCAGGTTCAAAGTTCCGTTCGGAACGCATTGGCAGCTCAGGCGAGATTCGAGAGTCAGCTGCCGTGCCGAATCGAGTTGATCGAGTTCGTCATCCGTGGCTTCCCCGCACGACTCGAGACCTTCACGAACATGCACATGACAGGTTGCGCATGCGCAGACCCCGCCGCAGGCATGGTCGATGTCAACGCCGGCCCCGAACGCAATGTCAAGCAAGCTGCCATCGAGCCCCGTGCGCCCGTAAGGAATTTTTCCCGGGTCGACGTCGATCGACTTCTTCTCGCCCGTTTCTTCGTTCAAGAAAGTTACCGAAAATTTTCGGCTCGCCTTCTTGGCCGTCGATTTCACAATGTAAGGATTCACGCCGCCCATTAGGATCTCCAAGCCTTTGCTGCTTCGCTGTCACCAAGATCAGTCAGCCGTCCAACTCATCAGAACAATCGTCGGCTTATCGAGCTTCAGGTCGAAAGGGACTGTCAACGTATTGCTTTTGTCGAGCACACGGACGTTCTTCTGCCCTTCGAGGAATTCTTCAGGATCCTGCAGACTATCGACGACCCGGGTTCCGTAGTGCATCGGCAGGATGTAAAGCCTCGGCTTTAGCTGCCTGACGACTTCGCGTGCCTTTTCGCCGTTGATGGTATAAATCCCGCCAATGGGAATCATCAAGATATCCACTTCGCCGATGGCCTTCACCTGTTCTTCGCTCAGCGGATGGCCGAGGTCGCCGAGATGGGCGATTTTCAAGCCATCGGTCTCGATGATGAACATGGCGTTCTTGCCGCGCTTCAGACCATCTTCGTTGTCGTGGAAGCTCGGAACGGTGCGTATATGGATGTTGCGAAACTTCTCGTCGATCTTCGCCCAATCCTGCCGTTTGCCTTTGACGCTCAGCCCATGAATAACCTTCGCTTTCTCGGAATCGGTAAGCGCCTGAAACTGATTGTGATCGTCGTGTTCGTGGGAAATTAGTACGAGATCAGCCTTGCAGGTGGGCCGGCCGTACTCGGTCATCGAATGCGGATCGATGACAATGCGCGTGCCATCTCCTGTTTCGATCTGCCAAAAGGATTGGCCGAACCAATGGATCGTCAATGCCTTATTCTTTGGCTGGGCCCCTGCCGGCAGCGAAGCTATTAGGAGGAAGAGGAAAGCGATAAAGAGACGCATGATAATTTCTCGCGAAGAACCGAAGATTCCATCATTGTATCAAGCGATGGCCAAACATTGCCCTAGCACCGCTTGGGCCCTTATATCGAACTCGATTGGGCGCGGCTTACGACCAGTCTTTCCATCGTATTCTTGATTTGTTTCAGGATCGCGGGCTTTGACCCTTTGACGGGCACGCCGAGCAGCTTCTCGGCGAACTGAGCAAATCCGGTGCTGCCGAGGACTTTATCTTTGGAAGCTGCTTCGGCCGCGCGGTTCACTTCGTCGGCCAACTCCGGCGTCATCGGGCTGAGACGCTCGGGCAAGTCGCCAAGTAGTTCCTGCAGCCGAGCTTGTACCTGTACGCTTTTTTTCTCCGCAGCGCTGGCGGGCGCGTAGGTTCCCTTTGATTCGAGCCAGCGCCTTACTTCTAAGACGAGTGCGGTCTTACTTCCGGACGCATGCAATGAGATTCCGGCTAGAAAACTCTTTAAGTCCGTTGCGCTTAGTTTCTTGAAATCTTTCAGGAATGCATCGACCGCGCCGCTCTCCAAAACGTCGTTGTGGATTAGGGCTTTGGCTCGCTCGATGAAGGCATCCACTGATGTAGAGGCCGATGTCTGCAAAGTCCGAATGTTTTTTTCGATCTCGGCAGGCGACAGACCGGGAAATAGCAGCAAGATTTTCTGAATGCCTTGTAGCTGCTTTTGCAGAGATGCATTAAGTAATGGCAGAAGAGAACTGAGATCATTGGGCTGCATATTCGTCGGCGATTCCATGTTTCTTCTCAAGCGTTCGATTTGGCAAAGGCGCCGTTCCAATACATCCTACTGCGCCATAGGTGCGTTTGCCGCAACGCGAAGGCTTTGCGCGGTGGAGCGCTTTCGGCCGGAAAGCGCCGCGTAATGCCTGCGCGTTGCGGTTAGGCTCAGTTGTCTTTGGAATTGCAGGTCATCACGCCAGCAAAGGCGCGATTGCTCGTTCGATCCGAGATATGGGTGCGGCGGGTCCGAAGCGCTGAACGACATTGCCCGCGCGATCGACGAGAAACTTGCTGAAGTTCCACTTGATGGATTTGAAGCCTAACAAGCCGGGCTTGGCATCCTTCAGGAATTGAAACAGAGGATGAGCGTCGTTGCCGTTGACGAGGACCTTGGCGAACATCGGAAAACTAACCTGGTACGTGAGCGAGCAGAAATCCTTGATCGTCTTTTCGTCGCCCGGCTCCTGATGACTGAACTGATCGCAGGGAAAGCCGAGGATGACTAATCCCTTGTCGTGATAGCGGCGATAGAGGTCTTCGAGAGGAGCATACTGGCGCGTGAACATACACTTGCTGGCGACATTGACAATTAACAGCACCTGACCCCGATAGACAGCCAGGCTTTGGGGCTGTTTATCGATCGTGGCAACTTCGAAATCATAGATTGACATGCTTGCCCCTCGGCCAAATGTCTCGGTTCAGCCGCTCAGACGAAATGAGAACATTTGCCACGGATTAAACACGGACAGAACACGGATGAAAACATCCGCCCGCCTGGGGCCGCAAGAAACAATATAGAACTCTGTCTTATCCGTGTTGATCAGTGTTTCATCCGTGGCTAAATGTGCCTTTTCTCTTTTCACTTTCTTATTCACCGAACCTGGAAGGTTACGCGACTCGGGTGGCCACAAATAATTTGCGGCAGAGAATCAAATCAGTTTTTGAATCGGGTAGTAGCTGCTCGGAAGAATGGGTGAAGGGCGATTGGAAACGTCGTAGATCATATCGTGCGGGTTGATGCCCAAGTTTCGGTAAACTGTCGCAAGCACGTTCGGATAGGCGATCGGGTCGTCCTTGGCTTCAGCCGCCTGACTGTCCGTCGCGCCGATGACTTGGCCGACTTTCATGCCCCCACCGGCGAGCAGCGCCCGTTGACGCGGGCCCAATGGTCCCGGCCAGCGTCCTTGTTGATCTTCGGCATCCGGCCGAATTCGCCCCAGACAAGCACCGTTGTATCCTGGTCCATCCCGCGAGCGTAAATGTCTTCGATCAAGGCAGAAATCCCCTGGTCGAATAAGGGAAGTTGTTTTCGCAACGACTGGAAATTTTGCCCGTGCGTGTCCCAGAATCCGTAAGCGACGGTGACAATGCGGGCGCCGGCTTCGACCAGCCGACGAGCCATCAGAAGCTGATCGTTCCACATCGGGGCGCCATCGCCGAGATGTTTCGACGAGCCTCGCCCGTAACGTTCGCGGACCGCAATCGGCTCTTTACTCACGTCGATAGCATCCACGAGTTTGCTCGAAAAGAGCACGTCGAACGCTTGTTCGTGAAAGGTGTCCATCCCATTGCGATCGGCCGAGTTGGCGCACTCGTTTGAAAGCGTCGAGCGAACCGAGCAGTTTCTTGCGGTCTTCCAGTCGCTCAGCGGAAATTGTGAGGTTCTTCATCAAGGAAACCTCATCGCCATCGACGCGGACGGCTGCCGCTGCTCGACCGAGGTTGCCCGGATGCGGGCTGTTGTAGGGCTTATGCTGCATCGTGGGGAAGAGATCGACAAACGGCGGTATCAGCGGATCAACGGCGCCCTGCATTTTCGCGATGATCGAGCCGATATGCGGCTTCTTCTCGCGCTTGGCGGTCTCCATGCCGACGCCGGTCATGTTCTGCCAGCTCGAATGCTCGTCCGCCAGGCCTGTGATCGCACGCAGCAGCGCAACCTTGTCCATGCACTTCGCCATGCGCGGAAGTAATTCGCATACCTGGATGCCGGGTACATTCGTTGAAATTGGTTTGAAGTCGCCACGAACTTCGGCGGGTGCATTTGGTTTCAGATCGAACGAATCCTGATGCGCCAGGCCGCCCGTCAAGTAGACCATGATCACCGATTTATGCGATGAACGTTGGCCGTTCGCCGCTTCGCAACGGAGCAAGTTCGGCAGCGTCAGGCCACCTAGGCCGAGCGCGCCGGCTCGCAAGAACGAACGTCGCGAAAGGCCATCGCAGTAACGGGCGCCAGGCACCGAGAAGGGTGAGCATGAACGCTCTCCAAGTTTGGCAATGCAGTTATGAAGGCAGGAAGGCGAAGCAGGAGGGTAAGAAAAGTATAGCAGACGGCACGACGCCAGGCCATTCGAAAAGCTTGCAACATACAATAGAGGGGCGGCGACGGAACTCAGCGAATCGATATTTGGCGAGCTCGCCAATCGGCTTTTATCCTGTATCTTCCCCTAGTGAGGGATGGGGACATATGCGAATGACATCGTCCATCGTCGATAGTTACCTGCCGGACTTCCCGGCCTTGGCTGTTGACTTGCCGATTTTATTCGAGGACGAGGGACAAGAACACATGGGGGAGACAGCCGCGCATACTCATGCCGCCCACACTGCATTCGCGGCTCTGCTGGCACATTTTGCCGATAAGACCGAGTATCGCGTGTTTGCCAACCTACGGATGTATTATCATCCCATTAACCGTTCGGCGTTCATCTCACCGGATGTAATGGTTGTCTGCCCCACCCGGCCGTTGGATGCCGACGTCGGTTCGTATCGCATCGGGCATGATGGACCGGCGCCCTTGCTGGTTTGTGAAGTATTAGGGCAATGCTCCGGCCAGCAACAAGATTTGACCATCAAGCCTCTGATTTACGCTCATCTAGGCGTGAAGGAAGCTTTGTACATCGACACGACTGGGCATTACATGCCCGAAAAGTTGAAGCTTCGCCGACTCCATCTACGCGACGAGACCTGGGCGGAGATTCCACCTGCGGAGAATGGACTCGTCAACAGTGCGTTTGGTTTCGCCGTTACAATCGAAGCCGATCAAAAGGTCCGATTTAGCAATCCGGGATCGAAGAATCCTTACCCGAGGCTGGAAGAGACGCACGACGTCATCACCGCCTGGTCGATCGCCATGGAGACCTTGGCCGAGGCGAAGCAACGCAGGCGCCAGGCCGAGGAACAGGTGCGCCAATTGCGCTCCCAACTCCGCTCCGCCGATGAACGTTCGCGCAACGGCGCCGTTGAATTGCCCAAGGTCGAAAGTGCTGAAACGAAGTAGTCTTTTTAGCCGGACGCGGAAGCGACGGAGTGCGACAATGATCGACATAATCGCGTCTCGGCAAAGCAGTAGCCATGTTGCGCCTCCGCGCACGGCCTGCGATCTGCCGATCATTGCGGTCGATATGCCTGTTGTTTATGAGGATGAGGGGCAAGAGCAGTTAGGCGATTCGCTTTGCCACTCCATGTCGCAATATTTCATCTATTTCGGATTAGTGGCTCATCTTGCCGATCGGCCAGAATTAGAGCCCCTTCCGGATATGGATCTCCATTATCATCCCACTGATCGTGAGGCCTATATCTCGCCTGATTTGATGATTGTCTGCCCTGCTACACCCTTGCCGCTTTCTCTAGCGAGCTATCGTATTGGTGATCAAGGCCCGGCGCCTATTTTGGTAGTTGAAGTTTTGTCCGAGCGGTCTCATCAACAGGGCGATCTAACGACGAAGCCGATAATTTACGCCGCTTTGGGAGTGGCCGAATACATTCTCGTCGATGTCACCGGCGACCTCTTGCCGGAGAAACTGCAGATCCGCTGTTTAGATCAGGACGAGTTTTGGATTAAGAAACAGGATAGCGACGGCGGCGTGACCAGCGCTCTCGGTTTTCGCATTATTATTGACGAAGACGGAGAGGTTCGGGTTATTAACCAAGCGAGTGGAAACCGCTATGCTCGCCCTCACGAGGCGGAGCAAAAAGCAGAAGCGCTTCGTAACGCGGAACGAGCGCGATTAGAAGCGCTAGAGGGCTGGCGCGAGGCCGAAGTAGCTCGACGCGAGGGCGAAGAAACTCGCCGCGAATTGGAACATGCTTTGCGCGAATCCCAAGCAAGAACGAGCGAACTTGAAGCCTACTTAGCGCGTCTGAAGAGCGCTGGGTCCGATCACCCAAAACCAAACGCATGATGCAAACTATGTCGAAGAAACTCTACATCGAAACCGTTGGCTGCCAGATGAACGTGCTCGATAGTGAGCTCGTCGTCGGCAGTCTGCGCAGACAGGGCTATGAGCTGGTTCAACAGCCAACCGATGCCGACGTGATCTTCTTCAATACGTGCAGCGTTCGCGAACATGCCGAACAGAAAATCTATTCCGCCCTGGGCCGGCTGATCGGGCATAAGAAAGCCTTTCCGGAAACGGTGATCGGCGTCCTTGGCTGCATGGCTCAGAAAGATCAAGAGATAGTGCGCAAGCGGGCGCCGCATGTCGATATTGTCTGTGGCACGGGCCAATTGTCGCGCTTGCCGGAACTGGTCGAAGAGGTGAAGCGCACGCGCAAGCCGCAGTTCGCGCTGAGCTTGGGTCGTGCCGAAGCGAGCCGACACGACGTCGAAGCAAGCTTCGAAAGCTACGACCCGATGCGCGATGCCGCCATGCGGCCCACACCCTTCCAAGCCTTTGTGCGCATTCAAATTGGTTGCGACAAATTTTGCACCTATTGCGTCGTCCCCAGCACCCGCGGGCCCGAGCAAAGCCGACATCCGGATCAAATCATTGCTGAATGCAAACACCTGGCAGGCGAAGGTTGCAAAGAGGTGACGCTGCTCGGCCAGACGGTCAACAGCTACGAATATGTATTGGGTGATGGACGGCGTTCGCGCTTGAGCGATTTGCTGCTTCGCATTTCGGATATCCACGGCATCGAGCGTATTAAATTCGTCACCAATTACCCCAAGGACATGACGGACGATCTTCTCGATGCGGTGCGCGATCTCGACAAAGCCTGCAAGTATCTGCATGTGCCCGTGCAATCGGGCTGCAACGATGTGTTAAAACGGATGAAGCGAACCTACACGGTCGAATTCTATTTGGAGATGTTGCAACGATGCCGGGAACGTGTGCCCGGCGTGGCAGTCAGCAGCGATTTCATCGTCGGCTTTTGCGGTGAAAGCGAAGCGTCTTTTCAGAAATCGTGCGATGTGGTGCGCGATGCCAAATTCAAGAACAGCTTCATCTTCAAATACAGCACCCGGCCGGGAACCAAGGCGGACGCTCTATTTCCCGACGACATCCCCGAAGAGGTCAAGAAACAGCGCAACCACGACCTGCTGTTAATTCAAAACGCCAACAGTTGGGACGATCACCAATCGCAGATCGGCACGCGCACCCAAGTGCTCGTTGAAGGACCAAGCAAGCTTGCCGGCCGACGGTCAGCCAAGGGCCTCCATCAGCTGACCGGGCGAACGATGACCGATCACATCGTCGTCTTCGAAGGAAATCCTCGACTGGTCGGCGAAACCGTGACCTTGCAAATAGTAGATACCAGTCCCTTCACCCTCTTCGGCGAGATCGAGACTGCGGAAATGATCGGCGCGGCTACCGATAGGACGTACGAGCGTTTGGCAGAAGTTAAGTTTGAACGGCGTATTGGTCTCCCGATGCTCTCTTGATGGAGTCGAGAGATTGTGCCATGCGCATCTTGAGCGTCAGTCCTCGTTGGAATTCTCTTGAATGGCAAGGTAATGGACGCACACACGCTTGAGCTGCTCGAATATAACAAAGTTCGCGTCTTGCTCGCCGAATATGCCGCCACGTCGCTCGGCAAAGAATTGGCCCAGGCTATCGAACCGCGGTCAACGATTGAGCCACTGCGTGCTGAGCTAGCTCTCGTCAGCGAGATGGTTGATGCTCTAGGACTGGGTCAGTCTCCCCCCTTTGGCGGCGTTCACGATGTCCGCTTGCACGTGCGTCGGGCAGCCATCGGCACGATGCTTACTGCCGATCAGCTTCTGCTCGTTGCCGACACGTTGACAGCGACAGGGGCTTTTTATCGCTATCGCTCACGGCTCGACGGTCGCTTCGCACGCCTGATCGACCTGCTAATGCCCGTGGAAGATTTGGGACCGCTGGCCAAAAATATTACCGGTTGCATCGATGGCCGGGGCCATTTGCTCGACTCCGCCAGTCCCGACTTGGCGACGATTCGGCAGCGCTTAGGTGACTTGGAAGAAAAGGTTCAGGCCGAGATTAAGCGGCTATTACGCGATCCGGAACTTCGCAAAATCCTGCGTTATCCCAATGCGACAGTGAACGGCGATCACTATGTGCTGCCGGTGGCTTCCAACCATCGCCAAAAGGTGGCCGGGGTAGTCCATCGCACGAGCAGCACCGGCGAGACAATTTTCATCGAGCCCGCCGCAGTAGCCGGCCTAAGCGCCGAGCGCACCGTATTGAAGGCGGACGAAGATCGCGAAACGAAGCGCATCTTGCGTAAGCTAAGTGCAGAGATCGGCAAATATTCCCGGCATATCAATTCAGCCTTGGAGGTAATCGCTCGCGTCGATCTAATCACGGCCAAGGCACGCTATTCGCTCGAATTTCACATGTCGGCGCCGGACCTGAATGACGAGGGCCGGCTTTGGCTACGTTCGGCCCGCCATCCATTGCTCGAACAGATTTTTCGTCAAGGAGTTTCGGAAACAGATAAGCAGCGTTCCGTCGTGCCCATTGAGGTTCGACTTGGAGTCGGCTTCAATTTACTCGTCATCACCGGCCCGAACACCGGAGGCAAAACCGTTGCCCTGAAGACAACAGGACTGCTAGCGCTGATGGCTCAGTCGGGGATGCACATTCCGGCCACCGAAGGGAGCGCCTTGCCGGTCTTCGAGCATATCCTCGCCGACATAGGCGACGAGCAGAGCTTGGAACAATCGCTCAGCACTTTCAGTTCGCATATATCGCGGATTGCGCGTATTTTTGAGAAAGCGAATGCGAATAGCCTGGTTCTATTGGACGAACTTGGCGCGGGCACCGATCCGACGGAAGGCGCTGCGCTGGGCCGCGCAATTCTCGACCAACTCGATCAGATCTCCTGCCGGGCCATGGTGACGACCCACCTCGGCGATCTCAAAACGTATGCCTTTACGAATGAGCGAGCCGAGAACGGCGCCGTCGAATTTGATATCGAAACTCTGTTGCCGACCTATCGGCTGCTGATCGGCCAATTCGGTATGAGCAACGCGCTCGAGATCAGCGCGTCGGCTAAAACTACCCAACGAACTTCTCAAGCGCGCCCGGCGCTATCTCAGACGTCGACGCGGCAAAGGTTCTGAACTCGTCCGCCTGCAACAACTGCGCGAGGAGGCCGAGAAAGCGCGCGAAGCAGCCATGGCCGCGCAGCACGTAGCCGACCGCCAGCGCGAAGAGTTCGAAAAGAAAACATCGGACCTTAATCGCGAAGCCGACGCGGCGGCCGCGCTTCGCGACTGGCGCTTGAAACTGCAGGTCAACGACATGGTTTGGAGTCCCAAATTTGGCAAGATGGCCAAGGTGGCCCGTTTGGACCATCGTAAGGGGACGCTCTTTATCAGCGTCGGCATCGGCCAATGGGAAGTCGGCTTTCAAGAAGTATGCCCGCATGAGCCAGCCTCTTGAAAACATTGATCAAAATATGGCGAAGGCGCGGCCTTCGAGCGAAGATGTTGGGGCGTTTTAAGAACGACGAATTTCGCCGGCTCGACCCTTGACAACCGATAATACCTCTGCCAAAGTAATCGTTCTATGGAACAGCCGCAAAGTCCACTGCCATCTGAAGTTCGGATGTCTCATAAATTCCAGATTAACCTACGCGGATTGATCGAACTGCTCTCGGATCACCTTTACAGTGGTCCGGAAGTGTTCGTGCGCGAACTGCTGCAAAATGCAGTTGATGCCATCCGCGCGCGTCTTAAGTTAGAACCGCAGCACGTCGGGGAAATTTCGCTGGAATTAGCGGCCCCGAAAGGGAAGCCGCCGAGCGTCATCCTCATCGACAACGGCATCGGACTGACCGAAGAAGAAGTGCACCGGTTTCTCGCCACCATCGGCGAATCCTCGAAGAGGGTGCGCGCGGCGCCCAGCCCTCCGATTACATCGGCCAGTTCGGCATCGGCATTCTTTCCTGTTTCGTCGTCAGCGATGAGATCGTAGTGATTTTGCGCAGCGCTCGTGAAAAGGCACCCGCCATCGAATGGCGGGCGCTGCCCGACGGCACCTATACCTTCAAAAGTCTCTCCAGCGATATCGGCTTCGGCACGCAGGTCGCCCTAACCGCCCGGGCGGACATGGAGGAATATTTTACTTTCGACCGGCTCGCCGAGTTGGCGAAACACTATGGCAGCATGCTCCCCTATCCGATCAAGGTGATCGCCGGCAAGCGGTCCGAAATCGTAAACGAACAAGGCGCGCCCTGGCGGCTGGAATTCGCATCGAAGAAGGAAAGAAGCCGTGCCCTCCTCCAGTTCGGACGCGAGGCCTTCGGCGCCGATTTCTTCGATGCCATCCCGTTGAAAGCTCGTTCCGGAGATATCGACGGCGTTGCCTTCGTGCTGCCCTATGAAGCCAATTTGACGGGCAAACGTTCGCACCGCGTTTATCTGAAGAACATGCTTCTCTCGGAGAATGCCGACAACTTGCTGCCCGAGTGGGCTTTCTTCGTGAAGGCAATCGTGAATGCCAACGATCTGCGCCCGACGGCTTCGCGTGAAACGTTTTACGAAGATACAAAGTTGGCCGCCGCTCGCAAAGCATTGGGAGAAAGTCTTCGAAACTATCTGGTTGAGTTGGCTGAGCAACAGCCGGATAAATTCACCAAGTTCATTGACCTGCATCACCGCGCTCTCAAGGCGTTAGCCGTCGAGGACGACGAATTTTTCCGCCTGTTCATCGATTATCTGCCATTCGAGACGACGCACGGAAGAATGGCGCTGGGCGAGTATCGGCGCGAACAGGCCGAGGTGCTTTATGCTGTCTCGGTCGATCAATTCCGCCAGATCGCGAGCATCGCCGCGGGGCAAGGGCGTTGCATCATCAATGCCGGCTATACGTTCGACCAAGAATTGATGGTGAAAACCGGAGAGACGTTCGACGTGGCCGTCCGAGAAGTGGATGCGGCTGAAATCGTCGAATCGTTCGAAGAGGCGACGGTCGAAGAGCGAGAAGCGGCGGAACTGATGCTTTCGGTTGCGGAGTCAGCCTTGAAGCCTTTCAAATGCACGCCCGAGCTGCGAAGGTTCAACCCGCGCGAAGTTCCGGCGTTGTTCAGCACGAGCAAAGAGGGGCGATTCTTTCGCTCCGTGGAGCAGTCGCGGGAAATCTCGACTCCGCTATGGGGCGGCGTGCTCGACCAGTTGAAGCCGCGCGGTCGGCAGGCGGTTCCCTACTCGCTGCTCTGTTTAAACTATGCCAACCCGCTAGTGCGCAGGCTTGCCAGTTTGCGGAATAAATCGCTGCTGTGCCGTGCCATCGAGATGCTTTACGTGCAGGCGTTGCTGTTAGGCCATCAACCGTTGAACGCCAAAGAACTGGCCCTCTTGAACGAAGGATTGCTCGCCCTCATTGAAATGGGTGTTGGCGACGAGTAGCTAGGGGTTCAAAGCTCTTCCGAGCGTGAGCGACGGAGAGCCCAAAAGGTAAATGAGACCAATGGACGCACAAAGTGCCAGCTCCTCCCGCGATGGTGTACTGACTCTCCTGGCTATTGCCGAGGCATTGCCTTATGGCTCGACGCAGATCGATATTGTGGAACAAGCGGTACGCACGGCCGATACGCTCAACGATCTCGACATGGCCTATCACGCGCGGCAGGAACTGGTGAAGGCGTCTATGTTCGGCGGGCGTCTCGATATTACCCTGGTGGCGTTTGCCTGGTGCGTCGCTCAATTCGATGCCAACCCCGGACGCTTTAACTCGTTTGAACTTTTGTGGCGATTCAAATGGGTGGTGAGCACGCTGCCGCAGTTTCCGCAGATGTCGAAGGCGACCATTGACCGGATGCTCGAAGACATGGAACGGCGCTTCATCGCGGCCGGCTCTTCCATGCAGCCCGTGTGGCACAAACGGCGCAGCGTGGAAATGATGATGGGCAATGTGGAAGCGGCTGCCATCGCACACAAAAATAGCATCCGGCTTGCGAGAAATTATCTGAGCGATTGCCACGCCTGCGAAATTGATTCGCTTGTCGAATATTACATGGATCTAGGCAAGGGCGCAAGGCTTGAAGAAAGCAGAGCGCATCTTTGATGGATCGTTGTCGTGCGCCGAAGTGCCGCACCGCACCCATGCCACCGTGCTGCTCCCATTGCTGAAAGCAGGCAAAGGTGACGAGGCGATGGAACATCATCGCGTCGGCTATCCAATGATAAAAGGCAACCCGAAACATGGCCGTTATATCGCGATGCATATCGCATTTCTGGCACTGACGCATAATGAGAGTCGATCTCTGCGATTATTCGAACGCTATGCCGATCCGGTGCTCGATGGCTCGGACCCCGACCGCGAGTTCGATTTTTTACGCTACAGCGAGTTGGCGATCAGTTATGTAGCTGAGCGGAAAAAAAAAGCTAAGTGCCGTCTGCCTAAGATTCTCGAGCCCGAGTTGAAGGCAGGGGAGGCGACGCTTACTGATATAGCGGAGGAACTCCATCGCCGCGCCACCGAATTGGCAAGGCGCTTCGACGAGCGCAACGGCAACGATTTTTATACCGAGCGCTTGAGAAAGACAGGTTTCTTTAAAAAGTATGCGTCGCCCCATGCTTTTTCAACGTAACAGTGCCGAGTTTAGCCGCGAGTCGTAAGGTTTCCGCCGACTCGCGTAAACGGCAAACACACACTATTTCATCGGCAGTTTCTTGATCTGCACATTTCGAAAAGCAACCGGGTCATTATGGCCTGCGAAGCCGAAATGACCTTTCGTCCGGTCCTTACCGGGGTGCGGAGACTTGCCCATGAATTCGGAGATTTTACTAACGTCGGCATCGTTGATCAGGTTGCCGTTCAGTTCCACTTTGATCGCCGAACCGTTCACGGTGACCTCGATAAAATTCCATTCGCCAACCGGGCGCAAGTAACCGCGTTGCGAAGCAACCATGCCGTAAACAGAGCCGCAGTACTGGCGCGGGTCGAGCTTCTCATACTTTTTGGCAGTATCATCGAGGATTTGTACTTCGCACATGCCGGTGTAGGCGGTGTCGCCTTCGCCCGGGTAGCGGATGGCCAAACCGTTGTTGCCGCCGGGAGGTAACTGAAATTCAACGCGAGCAATGAAGTTGTCGTACTCTTCTTTCGTGTAGATGGTGCCGCCTTTGCCTGGCTTGCAAACGATGGCTTCGTCTTTTACTTCGTATTGGTCCACCGGGCCTGCCCAGCCGGTGAAATCCTTGCCGTTGAAGACGCTTACATAATCCTTGGCGTTGCTCTTGCGAAGGATCTCGTTCGCTTCGGTGGCTGGGATTTCGCGGATGTACATGTTGCGCCAGCGAATCTCGCCACCGTGGGTTTGCAGTTGAATGCCGCCCTTCTTAGGCAGCGCTAATTTCTTATTCCAGAAGTTCTCGAGGCGAACGCCATCCACCACTAATTTGTCATTCAGGGTTACTGTCGTCCGCTCGCCGACTTGAATAATACGAAAGCTGTTCCACTCGCCGAAAGGCTTGTCCGCCAAAACCAGAGGATCTTTGCCTACGGTTCCTGGGCTATTGTTGTAAAGACCGCCGCTTCCTTTATCGGCGCCGATGTTCCACTTGCCGCCTTCCTTCGTGTAATCCCAGATTTGCACTTGCGGGGTCCAACGCAGGTAGATGCCGCTGTCGGCCAGAGCCACCGTTTTATATTCAACGAGGAATTCGATGTCTCCATAGTCGCGGTCCGTAGTCAGGTAAGCGCCTTTGCCGTCGTTGACCAGTTCCCCTTTGTCTACGGTCCAGTGCTGCTTGGCGTCTGCTGTCCATTTGGCAATGAGAGCGGTCCGTTCTGCCTCGGGCATGGCCGCCAACTTGTACGGATCGAAGTGCGGCATCCCATGCCAGCCTTCCAAATCCTTGCCATTGAATAGAGCCGTAAATCCTTTTGGCGGCTCCGCAACAGTGACGGAAACAAACAATCCCAGCATCAAAAGCGCAAGCAATGACCGCATCCTAGACTCCTAGTTTTACATACCACAAGCGACTCGCTTGTGTGAAACCGTTCACGCGCCCGGATGGACCCACGGCCCACGATACGCGCGTTTGAGCAACTTGTTCGCTTCATCGTCGCCGACAATCTGCTGCTTGTCGGCATCCCAGGTTAAGGCTCTGTTCACCTGCATGGCGATATTTGCCATGATGCAGGAGGCAGAGGAAATATGGCCCTGCTCGATGTCGGCCACCGGCTTGCTGCGTTCGGCAATTGCTTTCAGAAAATCCTTCATGTGGCCGCGAATGGCCGGCGCAACATGCTTTTCCAGATCGGGCTCCGTCTTGTCTTCGGGGTATTGTTCCAGTTCGTAAGTCACGTCCTTATGAATCGGCGTGCCTTTGCCCAACGGCGTGAAGTCGTAACCCATCACGCTTGCTTTAAGCGTCCCCTTGTCACCATAGAAGGTGGCGCCCCAAGGATATTTCGGGTCGGGCGAGCTGCCCCAGGTGCGATGCTGCCACACAACGTCCAAGCCGCCGAAATCGAACGTCGCCGTCTGCGTATCGCTGATGTTCGACTTGCCTTCCTTTTGAATCAGGATGCCGCCGGTGGAACTGATGCGTTTGGGCCAGCCGAGGTCGAGCATCCAGCGCACCATATCGAGCATATGGACGCACATATCGCCGACGATCCCATTGCTATATTCATTGAAGGCACGCCACCAGCCGCGATGCGGCAGCGCGATGCCATTCTTATTAGCCGGTGCATCGTATGGACGTAGCGGCGCCGGGCCGGTCCACATGTCATAGTCGAAATACTCGGGCGGTTTAGTAACAGGCGGGTTGGCGTTGTTGCGCATGTGATAGTAACAGTAGATCTCGACAAGGCCGATCTTGCCGAGCATCCCCTCTTTCACAATTTTGTCGCGAGCTTCGATCAAGTGCGGCGTACTGCGCCGCTGCGTGCCGACTTGCACCACGCGCTTGTGCTTGCGTGCGGCAGACAGCATTGCTTGCCCCTCTGCCACATCGACGCTGATCGGCTTCTGCACATACACATCGGCGCCCGCTTCCACCGCCGCGATCATCGGCAACGCATGCCAATGATCGGGAGTGCCGACAAGCACGATATCGAGATCTTTCTCCTTCAGCATCTCACGGTAATCGCTATAGATCCGAGGCTTCTTCTTGGAAATCTGGCGTTCGGAAACCTTTACGGCTGAGTCGGCGAGCATCTTCTGATCGACGTCGCAAAGAGAAACAACTTCGATCGGCGCCACTTGAATCAGCCGAAATAAGTCGCATTTGCCATACCAGCCTGTGCCGATGAGGCCGACGCGGGGCGGCTTGTCGGCCATCGCGGCAAAGGAATCAAACCCGGCCAGCGAAATCCCGGCTGCAGAGCCGGCCGCCAAAAATTGTCTACGATTCATGGGAGAGTCCTTAATAGGATTTGTTGGCCGGACGCGCCAGCAACGGAGTTTTGTAAGCAGCCAATTACTTCTTGTCGTACACTCCGCGCCTTCTTCAACCACTCATCTAATTTCACTGACCACTCAGCCAACGGCAATTTAGTGTTCAATCCCAAGCCGACGCCGTGCCCGCCTTTTTCGTATTCAACCAATTCCACTGGCACGCCATTTTTCTCACAGGCTTCTTTGAAGAGCCGGCTGTTTTCAATCGGCACTGCCTTGTCCTCTACCGTGTGAAAGAGAAAAGTCGGCGGCGTCTTGGCCGTCACTTGCTTCTCACTGGAGTAAAACTCAAGGAGCTTTTCGTCGGGTTTATCCCCGAGCAAGTTCTTCTTGGAACCGCCATGCGTTTTGGCGCCCATAGTAATTACCGGATATGCGAGAATAGCGAAATCGGGCCGGCAGCTAACCTTGTCGATCGGGTCGGCGGCGTCGGCTTTGCCCTCGTCGAAGTGCGTGGCAGCAGTTGAAGCCAAATGACCACCGGCGGAGAAACCCCATACCCCGATTCGAGTCGGATCGATGCCGTAGTCTTTCGCCTTCGCTCGAACGGTGCGAATGGCGTGTTGCACATCGAGCATCGGCCCCGGTTCCAACGGCGCTGGAATCTTTGATTCGCCGACCGTGCGATACTTCAGGATAAACGCATGCACCCCACGCTCGTTGAGCCAATCGGCGATTTGCTTTCCTTCGTGATCAGTCGCCCGGCCCGAGTATCCGCCGCCCGGACAAATCACGACCGCGGCGCCGTTGGCTTTCTCTTTATCTGCCAATTGAATGGTCAAAGTCGGCACATTTTTTTCGTCCTTACTCACCGGCCCTGGGATCTTCTCGCTCCAGAGATTGACAATGTGCGGAGGAGTCGGCGCACCCATTAGCATGGTGCAAAACAACGGCAGTGAAAACATATTGCGTGCTCCCTTTTAGTAGCTGAACGCTCCAGCAACAGAGTGTGGCATAAGAATCGATAGCGCCAGAACTCAGTGGCACGGCTATATTAGAGAGGCAGGAAGGCCATACCAAGGGGCAAACTTGAAGCTGATCGACGATAAGGAACGACGGGCGCAAAACACAAGCGATGCAGGGCTTGCATGGAAGCGTCTGTTGTGATTTGGGAAAAGGGTATGATTTTCAACGCCCCGGATGGCGTTCACCTAGATTATTTTTGTTCAACGTACAAACAGTCGGTGGCATGCCTTAAGAATTTCTTCATGCTGCATCAGTGGGCAGAAGGATAAATGTGAAAATTTGCGGCGTTTGATCGATCGAAAGTGGCGAAGGTCTACGGTTAAGGGACGTTGAATACCAAGGCGCTCGGAAGTTGCAACCACCGAAGCATCAGCAAGACCCACCTTGAAATCACGATACTGCACGATTAGTTCCCGACACCTTGTAAGGTCTTCCGATGTTGGTGAAACCAATGTGAACGCGCCTTTTTCGACGCTGTCAAGAAAATTCAACGCGGCATCAACCCCTAGTCGTTGCGTTAACAAATAGTCGATCTCCGCCAGCAGAATTACGGGTAAAAACAGCGTGCCGCAATGATGTAATGACTACCCGGCCTGCCGGCAAATCCGGCCTTTGATCCAAAGCTAAAGTGCCATCCGGATTAAGCGATCCTTCTACAACTGCTTCGAGCAAGCTCATTGCCACTCTCCTTCATCACGAAGATTTTAAGGGTTAAACGAGTTCCGTCAAGCGTTGGTCGTCTTCCTCAGCGGAAGACCGGCGAGTCTCGGCCCGGAGAATACCGTTGCCCTGAATACCTTTGCCCTGTCGCCATTTGCTTCTGTCGCTATAATAGCAGAGGTTGAAGCCCAAGCGAAGGGGGCGACCTGGTATCGACCGGGTAATATGAGGCGTTTGTCGCGTGTCGTGGTTGATCGGTTGGCCACGTAAATAGCCGATCACAATGATAACTGCTGAACCGCAGTTCTCTTTGGCAGCCTAATTAAAGGCAGCCCCATTGTCCAAGTACTCTGCCTGAGAGGCCTTGGCGTGGATGTAAATTCAGGATCGCGATGGCTTGAGAAGTGGGTAAGAACTCTTGCGTAAGCAAGGGGAGTAGCCTTCATCGCCTCGGTGGCGGCCATTGCTAAAAAATCTGACCGATAGCCGATCCGCGACCCTGCCTGCCGGGGCAAGGAAAGGCGAACACGAGGAGTAAGACCTCACGCATCGACAGGATACACACGTAGAAGCGGGCGCTGAAGTGCCACGGGACGCGGGTTCGATTCCCGCCGCCTCCATCAGAAAACCAGGCAAATCTTCACGGGTTTGCCCGGTTTTTTGCATTGTTGGGATAAAAGCCTGCCGCCTTAGAGGTCTGTTCTGTGCAGATCTTGTCTAAGACGTCTAAGATTTTGTCTGAAAAATTGGTGTCATTGAGCTTTTCTTGTTGGGCTACTATTCCTTGGCCAATAACAAATCCACGACCCAGCAGCCCCGAACATGCGGCCCATCCGCCCGACAATGGGCACTGATGTTCTCGGAGTCGCATCCCGCATCCATCAACGCATCAGCAAGAATGCCCATCCGGTCGATTGATCGCTCGTTTTCGATCGCCTTGGCCAAATCGACGACGACGGAAGTTTGCCAACGAGGGTCGATGGTGATGAAGCGAAAGGGATTTCCAATCACATCACGCAATAAATTTGCCAGTTTTGCCTCTTGCTTGACCCTCTCGTCTTCTGGTGTCCCGATACCTGAATTCTTGCACCAGTCTTCTCCCTGGCATTCAAGCAGAATTTCCGTGCTGGCCTCGGCGTATAAGGCCGCTTCGTTTGCAACACCCCTGGCAGCCTCCCATGCATTTTCGCCCAATGCTAACAGGACTGCATGACTAATGATGTCTTCACCGATAGGCTTTCCGATAGCAAGACGTGCGGTGGAAAGTTGTTCAGTTGTTGCCACGCCGTCGATATAGCGATCTGCTGTCTCCAGGGCTACTTTGTTTTCTCCGAAGAAAGGTCCCATTGATCGGCAGCCGGCTATAGCGAATAACCGTAACTTACGGTTGCTCGCCTTACCTCGAACGAACTCTAGCATCGCCATCGGGTTGATGCACGTCAGCCACTCTTGCTCGTTCATGTCGCTTCCCTATTGCGTATCGATACGGCTAAAAACAATATAATTGCATTCGCGTACAGATGCGAGTGGCAGCGGTGCATCACGTGGCTCATTACCCCAAAATCGAGACTGTATTCTGCCCTTCCCGATTTGCACCCGATCATCTACCAAGTAAACGCCGGGTGCTTGCAAACCAGCAGCCCGCGCATACAAGCGAAATGCGGAATTGTCTTGCGATCATGTGTCAGCAGAAAAAAATCAGTTCCCGAAGATAACGGAAAACTTGGCGAAAAGATCAACCTGACGTTGCGAAAAATCGAGACGAGGCGATCCCGTTTTTTCGCTGTTCGACCACGCCTCGGTGAAATCACCCGTGGGAGAAATGCGCTTATGCTCAACCTTGCCGAACTTCGTCGCCGCTGCTCCCAAGGTGAGTCGTTTGATTACCTTTACTTTTGGGGGAACCAGCCTTCCAAGGACGGAAGGATCACGCAGACTTGCCTGAGCCAGTGGTACGCTGCGCCGTTCGAGATTGAAGGCGTTGTTTATCCGACTGCGGAACACTGGATGATGGCGTCCAAGGCGAGGTTGTTTTCCGACAACGAATCGTTTGAACGCATACTTCAGTCCAGCGATCCTAAAACAGCAAAAGCTCTTGGACGCACGGTCAAGAATTTCGACGGCGAAGTGTGGAATGCGAATGCCCGGCGGTTGGTCACGGAGGGAAACTTGGCCAAGTTCGGCCAGAATGCCGCCCTCCGTGTTTATTTGCTCGGAACCGGAAGCCAAGTGCTTGTCGAAGCCAGCCCATACGACCGCATCTGGGGAATCGGCCTGAAAGCAACGGACGACAAGGCGAAACATCCCGACACCTGGGAGGGCGAGAATCTGCTGGGCTTCGCCCTCATGGATGCGCGGGCGGCGTTGTTGAAATGACCTTGAACGGCACGGACACCCGAACGGATATAGGTCTTCGTCACCACAACATCGAAAGTGGCGAAAGTCGAGATCAGCTTCTTCAACGGTCTGGCTCATGAAATCCCGCCGTACCGCACACCCAGCCACACGGTCGGCTCGTCTGGCGTCGTCCAATCGACCCGGTGCTTCTTGGACGCCGGAATGTTGATGAAGTCACCCACCTTCATCTCGACCATGCCATCCTCGAACTGCAACCTCGCCGCCCCCTTCAAGACAATGACCCATTCGTGCTGCGCTTGATCGTACCAGAAGTCAGCGGGCGAGGCATGGCCGTTCGAGATGATCCGTTCGATGCTCACGTCGGCGGCACGAACGAGAATCTGCACCAGTTCCTTGGGCAAGTGCTGGCGGAGGTCATCGAAGATGTTCTGGATGCTGTCCCCAACCTGCTCACTGCTCGACCCCAAAGGCTGAAACCGGCGCACTTCCTGCCTATCAACCTTCACCGTCTCCAAGAACATCTGATTCGGACGCACCCAAAGGCCGTGATCCCCGTACTCCTGCCGGTAAACGACCTGTTCTTCCAGGGTTTCGCTGTGACGGGCAGTGCCGATGACGGTGTATTCGTTGCCCTTGTAGTGGCGGTAGCGCCCGGGCGGTATCAAGGCCTTTTCACTCACTTACTCGCTCTCCGTATTCAGCAGGCGTCTACTTTCGGTGCTTACAATAGCCCTTTGATTCTTCGACGAGAAATTTCTTTTCCAAATCAACATCGTTGAAACTGGTCTTCTTTCCCCAGCCGAAGATTTTCTCGAACAACGGCAGCAGCCGACTGTTTTGAAGTCCTTGCTGAAAATAGACTTCGTGTTCCTTCTCTTTTATCCCCATTTCGTACAACACTTCGTCGTGTGTAGTAATTCCAATTTCATTGAAGTAGCGCATCATGATGAAATACTCGCAGACGTTTCCGCTTTCCAGGCGTCCTGCGAAGTAGTACGGCATGAACCACCCGATGACATAACAACTGGCCGAAATGATCTTGCCGATGATGTGATATTTGATTTCGCAGTAACGCGACGGCGGAATGTCGTATTGCCCCATGATGGCAAGAACGGATTCTCGGTGTCGCCACTCATCCTTCTCGATCTGCGTGATCGCCACTTTCTCGTCTGGATTCTTGACCGAACCGGCGTGGCCGATGTACGCAAACGCCGCTGCTTTCTCGGCTGAATACGCCAATTGAAGGAGCTTCACGAGTTTTGGATGTTGAATGTTCACTCTGCAAGCTCCTTCATGTCTGGATTCCAGGTTCTATCATCTTCAATCCTCCCCATTGGTCCGGTCATACACCACAGCACCCCGCAATTCCCTGCCTACCACCCTGGATATGTCATTCACAATATCCACTAGATTCGCTTCCAACTCTCGAACATACAGATACACTTCTTGAACGCTTCCCTTGGTGCGAAAGATCAGCTTCATGGTGTTTACATGCGTGGTATCCGCAGGACGGCGGATAGTGACCGAAAGTTTTCCGCCCTTCGCAACCGAGATTATCCCTGGCCGGACGGACTCGAACCAGGACAGGACGCCCAGCTTCTTTACGACACTATCGGCGCCGTCAATGAGGGTCGTATGGCCCCCATTAACCTGTGAGCCTTGCACATGCCCTTTTTTGTTGCCGAGTCCCATGTTTCCTACTCTTCCGGCACGGACCAATGACCAAAGGCATTCGTTGGAGCAAAGGGTAGAATAGTTGTGTCTCGCTTGAGCCTATGCCAACTCATACATCCCTTGTCCGGCTTTCTTGAGCTTCCCTTGCTTGACCAATTCATCCCAGACGGCTTTCCCAAACTGGCTCGGCGGCGCAATGGCTACGATGGCCGTGGAGCCGCCGCTCGTGGTCGGTCGCTGGGACACTTTCGAGTCCTCGTCCAGTTGGGTGAGCTTGAGGCGTTTCTTGAAAGCCTTTAACGCATCTTTCAGTTCTTTCTCGGTCGGCGGTGTGGGTTCAGTCATAGGTGTCTCCTCCGAGAGCCTTTCCGTAAAAGACGATTGGGCAATTTCCTGCTGAAGCTGTCGGACATGGTTTGCCCCGATCAAGTCAAGCGTCGGCGTTCGCCGTTCGACTCGTCCACCGATGGCCTGCCGACTCCATCGCCGGAAAGATAGTGCAATTCGATGAACAGGCGGTGCATCGAATTGTAAGCCCGATCCATCAGTTTAAGGAGTAGATCGCCAGGAAGAAAGCCGGTCTTCACCATTCGCTCTCGCAAACGATAAAGATAACCCAGGCTGGGCTGCACAGAACCGTTGGTCGTCTTGGCTTGATCCTTCGTGATGGAATCCCGATCAGTTCATGTCCTCGTTTCGGACGAATTGCCGGACTTGACGAGATTGCTCATCGTTTCACCCTCTTTGACCCACCCTTTTTTGTTCGCCACGAACTCCGAATCATCGCCGCCGTAGAAGAAGATCATGCCGTGGAGTTCGTCGCCATTGACCACGGCCCAGCCCCGGCGCTGGGCGGCATCCATCTCGGCGTTGCCGTCCCAAGTCCATTCGAGGGTTGATTAGCCGCCCCTCATCGTCAAGCAGCAATCCACGAGGCCGTGAACGTATCCGAAGCGAAACTGGCCGTGCCCTTCTGGTCGAACTCGAAGCAGCCTTCTTCCTCCTCGTCAATGAATTTCTCCTCCCAGGCGTTCATCGAGACGATCCGCCAGCGACCAGCGAAGGGGTTCGGAGCTTTTGCCTTCTTTGCCATCGTCCTACTTGATTTCGTCCTGATCTTGATCCTTATCCTTCGTGGGCTGTGGCCGGTCAGGGATGTAAGGAATCAGTCCCCGGCGCAGCGCCTCCTCTTGAAACGGTCGCTTCAGAAATCGAGCGTCAACTAGAATGCCGTTGATTTCGATCATCCACGCCATCGGGTTTTGGGTTATCCGACTGCGAAGCGACCACGCCGGGTCCATCGGCCCAATCTTCAGCATTTTGCGAATCAACATGGACTTGCCTTGCCCCGTGCTTTCGCCAACGCCGAACGCCTTGTCGATGGCGGTCAGTTTCAGGTGGGGCTTCTGGCTGCTGTCGTCCAGAAAGTTCACCCAGCCGATTGTGCGCACAATGCCGCAAGCCCATGTGTTCGACCTGCCGCTGACCAACGGCGACGGTCGTTTGCGGGCCAGTTTTTCGGTCAGGCGGCGGCAGAGATCGGCGTATTCTTGGTTCAGATGCTCACGGCAAAAAGCATCGACCAAACCGGCGATGACCTCGAAGACGGGTTGCACATTCTCGGCGATCCCGCTTGGACTTTTTCGCTTAGCCATTGCTGTCTCCATTATTGGCGATCTGGCGATCCCCGTAACGCTAACTAAATCCCCAACTCGGCAGCTATACCGGCCAGAACAACTGACATTGCACGATTATCCTTTTCAGGCGATACTTACCCACCACGAACGGATTCGTCGCACGGTGCATCTCTTTTCCAGCACCGCTGCAATACTTGCTGTTTAGCTCATGGATGAGGCATCTGCTCTTGGGTGGGCGCAACGTACTCGGTACGTCGCTTCCATCTCGAAAGGATACCGAGTCATGGTTGCAATTCACGAGCAATTCACCCTCCAAATGCGTAACCGTCTCAAGACTGCTGGCATGGGGTTGGGGTTGGTGCGACTGCTTCAGAAGGCACGGCGTTTCGAGGAGGCAAGATCGACGCTTTCCATGCTCGAAAACGGTTTCCAAGGCGTTGCGGTGCAGACAGAGAAGCGAAGTCAGCAACCTCGCAAGACGAGTCGAAGAAGATTTTCGGTCATAGCGAAATCGGCGTGATGAGGATGATGGGTCAGGAACGTCACGACCGCTTCGTGGAAGTCCTCGACGTACTCGGCCTGCGCCTACTCACCGCGAGTCAGGGACTAAACGCCTTTGTTTAGTTGGACGGCGTCGTCTTCGCCACAGGTTGCGGCGAAGCAGCATCGCCTTCTGCCGTCGCCACCCGCACGCTCATCACAGTAGCTTTAGTTCCCGCCAGAACAACGAGCGTCCCGACGCCTTCCGTGCTTTCGCCGGTTGCGATGACGCCACACTCGACAAGTTGATGGTCCAGATCGGCCAAGCGCCGAAGCCGAGGAAGGCGAGGGAAAAATGAACGGCGATCAGTGGTACTTCGCTTACGGCAGCAACTTGTTCGTTGACCAAAAGGAAAAACGCACGGGTCGCATCAGACAGGAGTTTCGTTCACGCTTGGTGGGCTATCGCTTTGCGTTCAACAAGCGTGGAGGCAGCGGTCAGGTTTATGCCAACATCGTTCCCGATGGTTCCGCTGAAACATGGGGAGTAGTTTACCTCTGCAATCCTGAAGCAATTCGGGGCATGGATCGCTACGAAGGCGTGTCGAGCGGCCACTATGAACGCATCCATGTTAAGGTGGAACAGGTTTCTGGCGAGTTGGTCGAAGCGATCACCTACATCGCCGGTGAAGACTATGTTTGCGATCCTGGCAAACCCAGCGACGAGTACCTGGGCAAGATCATTTCTGGTGCTCGACACCATCACTTGCCCGAAGAGTACGTCAAGATGATCGACGCTTTGGCGCAATAGTTCCTGGAGTCATCAAGACGAACCCGCCCGTCCCCAATCTTGTTTTCCTCCCGGGCCACCTTCGCAGGAGCAGCCATGACCACCCGCCGCACCTTCCTGCAAACCACCGCCGCCCTCGCCGGATCTTGTATCCTCCCCCGCAGCCTCTTCGCCACGACCGCCGTTCCCCGACCCCGTTTTCTAGTCCATTGAACACGCCCATGAGCCGATTCTTGAGCGTGCCACCGAGGGCCTTGACAAGCTGACGGCGAGCGATGGGGACAGGATCATCAGGCTCGTCGTTCGGCGCCGCCGCCTGAACCTTCTGGAAGTTCAACGGGAACCTGGGTCCACATGCCTGCGAGCTTGAAGCACTTCATTAAGGCGAACACGCCGGTGGTGATGTTGCTGGTACATTTGAAGTGATGGCACACTGACTGGAGAAGTGATATGAGAAGTCCATTCGCATCCTCGTTGTCGTTGGTCCTGATGTTACTGGTCCTGTTGGCTGAACGGTCGGTCGGCCAGGAAGCATCCGTCAAGGCAACCGACCCTCTCGGCCCCGGTGACCACACTCGCACCCTTATGATGGGCGAGCAGAAGCGGACATACCTCGCCCATGTTCCGAAGGACTACGACCCGAAGAAGCCTGCCCCGGTGGTGCTGGCACTTCACGGAGCCATGATGAACGGGCCGATGATGGTCTGGTTTTCGGGCCTCAACAAGACATCAGACAAGGCGGGCTTCATCGTTGTATATCCGAGCGGAACCGGAACTGGTTCCTTCCTTTTCTGGAATTCGGGCGGCTTCAAAAGGAAGATGGCCGAAGGCAAAGCCGACGACGTGGCCTTCATCGGCAAGGTGCTGGACGACCTTGGCGCCGTGGTCAAGATGGACGAAAAGCGGGTCTACGCCTGCGGCATGAGCAATGGGGCGATGATGTGCTACCGGCTCGCCGCCGAACTGTCTGACCGCATCGCCGCTATCGCACCCGTGGCTGGGACCATCGCTATCGAGGAAAGCAAACCGAAGCGACCCGTGCCCGTCATCCACTTCCACGGCACCCAGGATAAGTTCGTGCCGTTCGAGTTGGCGAAAGGGAAGACACCGTCGTTCATGAAGCTGAAAAGCGTCGAGGACTCGGTTCAGACCTGGGTGAAGCTGAACGGCTGCGAAGAAAAGCCGAAGAACGACGTCCTTTCCAAGGACGGTGATGAACTGAAAGTGGCTCGGAAGACTTTCGGCGGCGGCAAAGATGGGGCTGAAGTCGTGCTGGTCGTCGTCGAAGAAGGCGGTCATACTTGGCCCGGCCAAGAACCGCCCGTGGGCTTCATCGGCAAGTCGGCCAAGAATATCTCGGCGAACGATCTGATATGGGAGTTCTTCCAGAAGCACCCGAAGAAGTGAGGCGATTCGATCATGACACGTCAGCGAACTTTGAGATCGCCCGCCGAGGGCCGCACCATCGCTGTCGTCGGCGACGTGTATCGCTTTCTGGCGACCGGCGACGAAACGAACGGCAAGTACGCCTTATGGGAAGCCATCGTGCCTCCGGGCGGCGGGCCTCCTCCGCACGTCCACAGCCGAGAGGAAGAAGGTTTTTACATCCTCGAAGGCGAGATCACGATTCAGATCGGCGAGGAGAGGATCGTGGGGACGGCAGGAATTTTCGCCAATATGCCAGTCGGAACGCCGCATTCCTTCAAGAATGACAGCGGTAAACCGGCCAAAATGCTGATCTCGGTGGCCCCTGCCGGTCTGGAGCAAATGTTCTTCGAGGTTGGCCTCCCGGTTGCCCAAGGAGCCACGACTGCCGTATCGCCCACGAAGGCAGAAATCGAGAAAATACTGGCGATTGCGCCGAGGTATGGGATCGAACTTTTGCTGCCGGGGCATTGAAGAACAACCATGAAGCGATGGATAGGGCTATTTCGTGGGATCAATGTCGTCGGCAACAACCTTTTGCCGATGAAGTCCCTCGTTCGTCATCTCAAAGCGATGAAGCTGAAAAACATCAAGACCTACATTCAAAGCGGGAATGTCGTTTTTGACACAACATTCAAGAACCTGACCTCACTCACGAAGTCCATCGTCGCAAAGATCGCAGACGAGCATGGCTTTGCGCCGACGCTCTTGCTCATCAGCCCGGACGCATTGCAGCAGGCAATCGACTGCAATCCGTTTCCCCATGCCGGTCCTGAACCCAAATCGCTACATTTCTTCTTCCTCGACAAACCGTCAACGAATCCGAATACGAAGGCACTTGAGTCAGCCAAAGCAGAAACGGAATGCTATGTTCTGACTGACCTTGTGTTTTATCTTCACGCACCAGATGGTATTGGCCGCTCAAAATTGGCTTCGAGGGTCGAAAAACACCTGGGAGTGATGGCAACCGCCCGTAATTTTCGCACCGTGGAAAAACTGATGGCGTTGGCCTTGGAATCTTGACTGTCGGCTTCATGCAGCAGAAGATGATCGGTTCCCGACAACCTACAGTGAAAATATGCCAAAACTGCAAAAGCCCAGGAACATTGACGGATACCTTTCGCAGTTCCCCGCCGACGTGCAGGCAATCCTTGAGCAAGTGCGAGCAACGATCCGCCAAGCTGCGCCCGATGCCAAAGAAGTCATCAGTTACCAGATGCCCGCCTTCAAGCAGCACGGCATTCTGGTCTACTTCGCTGCTTGGAAGAAACACATCGGACTGTACCCGCCGATCTCCGGCGACAAGGCCCTTGAGAAAGCAGTCGCTCGCTACGCCGGGCCGAAGGGGAATCTTCAGTTTGCGCTCGATGAGCCTATTCCCTTCGACCTCATCGAACGAATCGTGAAGTTGCGAGTGAAGCAAGATGCGGAGAAGGCGGCAGCGAAGAGGAAGAAGTCTCAGACTTCACGCAAGGTGAGGGAATCAAAATGAACGTCGAGTTCATCAAAGAACCAGTTCGGTTCCACCTGCATGGCATCGGTGGCGTAGTCGAGAACGAGAAGTACGGCGAAGTCGGCTTGCGCCTGATGAACGAAATGTGACAGGTGGTCAAAGCGGCCAAGATTCCGACGACGGGCATCAACCAATGGGCGTACTTGCTGGACGGCAGGATGTTCGTCGGCGTCGAACTCCGAAGCCCGCAGCCTGTGTCGATTCCCGGTCAACTTGAGTCGCTTGAGTTCGAGTTGCAGCGTTACATGAAGCATGTCCACATTGGACCGTACCAAGCATTGCCTCAACAAAGTCAACGGTTTCCGTGGTAAATCGAAGCGTCTCGGCCCTATTGAATTGAGATTTGTTGATCGAGGCTCGGCCATTCCCAATCAGTCGTCTAGCGACTCGCAGAATCGGTTGAAGGCCGTCCAGTGAGACGATATGGCCGTAGACGTTGTTGCCGTCTGGCATCGTAGGATGGAACATCGGGTTTATCCGTCCCCCTCATCGTCCCCTGAATAATTTCGGTGATCGGGGAGCAATCGGTTGTCGATCCAGTCCTGCCAGTCTCGATATAGCGTCGTATACGGCCATGCTTCGCTTGATTCTCTTCGAGCAGCCCAGGTCAAATGCACGACGGCAAGTGAATGTCTCGAATCTTCGGTTGCAAAGAGAACGTCATCGCTGCTGACGTGTCGGGCAATTGCGTCAACCGACACGTCGAAGAGAACGTGCCGATGCCCGACTTCCTTTCGTAGCTCAACAACGAAGGCTTGACCGGAATGCATGAGCGGTTCCCAGGGCAAGAGCCATTTCAGAGTTTGTGGGATTTCCATCCCCAATTGCGAACCTCGGCGGTGTATCAGTTTATTTCGATTGAGAACAGAACTTACCGGCACTGCTTGGGAATTCGTCGTTACACGGGTCCATCGCCGTTTTCGAGGCCGAAATCCCATTCGGATAGAATACACGAAGCAGATTCGCTAGTCCGCTGAGTTACTACAAGGCGTGGCTAAAGCGAAAATGGATGACGCCCGCAGGAGGTTCCGCCATGAGTATCCCCAACCGCAGCACGTTCGAGTCCGCTTATTCCGGGCAAGCGCCGTGGGACATCGGCAGGCCACAGAAGGCATTCATCAAAGTGGCCGATCAGATCACCGGGTCGATCCTCGATTCCGGGTGCGGGACCGGGGAATAGTGATCCGCCTTCTTGAGAAAGTCGGTGAGGTGCTGGGCGATGGCATCGGTACGCGCCTGCACGTCATTCTAATGAAGTCGGCTTGTGAAATTATCTCCACAAGTCGAAACTCGAGAAACTCGTGGAAAAACACGTATGGGAAAGTGTGGAATTCGGATTGCGGAACGAAGAATAATCAAACGAGCATCGTTAAGAGGGGCGAATCGCTTCGGGAAATATTTCCCGAGGAGGAAATGCGAGGAAATCGTGGGAAAACGGTTAGCGCAAGTTCCAATCTCTGTATCTCTTTAAAGCTTCAATCCGGCTTGCCGATGGCGTAGAGGGCCTTCCAGCCTCGCAAATACATTCGGCCTCCTGAGAGAGCGGGTGATGCCGTGATTTCATCGTTCATTCGGTTGGCCGAGATCAGTTTGAACTCTTTTCCCTCTTCGAAGGTGGAAACGACACCGTTGCGCGAGGTACAGATGATCTTGCCATCGACATAGACCGGCGAGGCCCGATAGCGATCGTTGTGAATTCGTTCGTCGAAATAGATCTTGCCGGTTTTGGCGTCGACGCAGGTGAGCGTTCCCTGGGCGCCACAGAGATAGACCAACCCGTTATGCAGTAAAGGCGAAGGAACATCGGGCGTTCCCTTGGGGAGTCGCCACTGTTCGTATTCGTTACGCACGACCGTACCTTTGGCGGTGGGAGAAATAGCGACCACTTGGCCGTTCTTGGCAGTGGGGATGACGATTAAATTCGCTGTTACTAGTGGCGAAGCGACAAAACGGAGCGTCGGGTTATAGCTTCCCTTCGGATTCAGATCGCCGACGCGCCAGATTTCCGAACCATCTTTGAGATCGTGTGCGGTAGTGTAATCGTTGCCGTGGACAACGAGATAGGCCTTGTCGCCATCGTGCCACATCATGGCCGAGGCGTAAGAGTGCAGGCACTCGGCCCGGCCATCGCTTTTGCGGTTGATCTTCCAGACTTCTTTGCCCGTGGCCTTTTCCAGAGCAACAACGAACTGGCCGCCATCGTGGAAGAGTTGGAGATAGAGCCGATCGCCATAGAGGACCGGAGTGGAATGCATGCCGAACTGAATTTTGAATTTGCCGTAGCGTGCTTGGGCATCGAATTTCCAGATTTCTTTGCCTTCGAAATCGAAGCTGGCCAAGTTGCCGCTGCCGACGAAGGCAAAGACATTTTTGCCATCGGTGCTGGGCGAAGCCGAGGCTTCGTTTCCTTCATCTTTGCGAAATTTGCTGGCGCCTGTGCCGAGGACTTTGCGCCAAAGTTCTTTGCCTTCGGTACTCACACAGATGAGCACCAGGTCGCTGCCATCCTGGCTCGTAAAGAAAATGCGGTTCTGCCAGACGCAGGGCGTTGAACTGCCCATACCGGGTAAATCGAGCTTCCAGATTAAGTTCTCCTGCGGGCCGAACTTAGCGGGGATGTTCTTTTCGTTGCTGACGCCGTCATCGTTGGGCCCGCGCCACTGCGGCCAATTTTCCGCCCGAGCGAGCGGAGACGACATGCATAAGCAAGCCAACATAAAAAGCGAACGGCAAAGAAAGTGCGTCACGGCAGGATGACTCCGGCAGGAGGATGCAAAAGGAGGTTCAAGCTTTTGTATCGTATCGGACAACCCGTCGGCATGGCAAGGATTCGTCGAAAAGGGTGGCGGCAGCCATAACTCGCGTCCGTGCATGAAGAATCGAGTTGCCCCATTTACTCAATATCCTTTTGGCCACGATCAATTTTGGAAAGGCCCTGCCCGACAAACGCACTTCGCGAATCCCGATTGACAAGTTCCCCCAAAAAAAGCGATAACCTATCTTTCGCCAATGGATTGGCATTCCATTCAAGGATGAACCTGCATGTCCAAGTCTTATTCGGCCTTGCTCGAACGGATCAACAAGCGCACCGCGATAGTCGGCATTATCGGCCTCGGCTATGTCGGGCTGCCTCTGGCGCGGGCATTCACGCAGAATGGCTTCAAGGTGCTCGGCTTTGATATCGATCCCGCCAAAGTCAACGCCCTGTTGGCTGGGCAAAGTTACATCAAGCAGATTCCGAATTCCACGATTCAGGAAATGCGCGAGCGTCGTTTCGAGGCGACCGACCGCTTCGATCGCCTGAATGAACCCGATGCCATTCTGATTTGCGTGCCGACGCCGTTGACCGAGGCGCGCGAACCCGACTTGGCCTATGTGGTCAACTCCGCTCAGGCGATCTCGGCGCAACTGCGCAGCGGCCAGCTGGTCGTTCTGGAAAGCACGACCTATCCAAGCACCACGCGTAATGTCGTGCTGCCGATTCTGGAAGCAAGCAGCCTGACGGCCGGCAGCGATTACTTTTTGGCGTTCAGTCCCGAGCGCGAAGATCCAGGCAATGCGACGCATAGCGTTTCCTCGATCCCCAAAGTGGTCGGCGGGCTCGATGGCGCCGCGACGGAATTAGCGGCTCAGTTGTACGGCGCCGTGGTCAGCGCTGTAGTGCGGGTATCGACCCCCGAAGTGGCGGAAGCGACGAAAATCCTCGAAAACACCTATCGGGCCATCAACATTGCGTTGGTTAACGAATTGAAAGTGCTCTACGACAAAATGGGCATCGACGTCTGGGAAGTGATTGACGCCGCCAAGACAAAGCCGTTCGGTTTTCAAGCGTTTTATCCCGGGCCTGGCCTTGGCGGGCACTGCATCCCGATCGATCCGTTTTATCTCACGTGGGTGGCGCGGCAGCACGGCATGAGCACGCGCTTCATCGAATTGGCGGGCGAGGTGAACACATCCATGCCCGCTTATGTGATCGGCAAGGTAGCCGACGCCTTGAATGAACGCTCCAAGCCTATCAAGGGGAGCAAAGTGGCGATTCTCGGTATGGCCTATAAGAAGGACATCGACGACCCGCGCGAATCGCCCGGCTTCGAATTGATGGACCTGCTGTTGAAGAAGGGGGCCATTGTTTCGTACAACGATCCCCATATCCCGGCGCTGCCCAGGATGCGACATTACCCACACCTGAGGATGAGCAGCCAAGAGCTAACGCCCGAATTCATTGCCAAACAGGATTGTCTCTTGATCGCGACCGATCATACCGCTTACGATTGGACCACGATCGCCAAGCACGCACGATTGATTGTCGATACCCGCAATGCGGCAAAAAACGTGCGTGAGGACCGCGAGAAGATCATTCGTGCCTGATGCTCCCGGAGTTGCAACGATAGCAACACCGCAAGCATCTGAATAGGAACCTTCCATGTATCACGCATTAGCCATGATGCAACAATCCAGCGATCTTACCCTAGCTGTCTTAAAGGAACGGTTGCATCAGCGATTTCCGATGATGAATATCACGCAAGTCGCGGACGAGATCATCATGGCGAACGCCAATTGGGATTATCACTTAGCGCTGCAAAGCGGCGATGATGTGCTGCGAGAATCCGAAGGACTCGCAGGCCGGATCGCGGGACTGGATGAGGATACGCCGTTGCGCAGCTGCTCCCGCCGGTTGGAAGTCTGGAGCGATACGCCTGATCCGGTCATGGAACACTTCGACGATCACTTTCAAGTTCTCGATGTGCTTCGCAGTTTTAAAGGGGTCATGTTGGTCGACCCCAATGAACCCTGTTTGCTGTAGGCCGTTTAGCCGCAACGCTTTGCGGAGCGCAATTAGTTAGCCGCGACCCTATGCGGAGTGCGACTTGTCTCGCTCCGCATAGCGTCGCGGCTAACAACTCATTTCTTTTTGTCATCTGCTTTTAAGACTTGAAGATGCACCTCTTTAACCGTCTTGCCGTCTTTATCGTACACCAGTTTCACATGACGGCCGGCGACAAAGCGCGGGTCATCAATATCTGTTTTGCCGCCGCGCGGACCGAGGAAATCTACCTCTTTATTCAGCGTCAGGTCAGCCTTCTTACCGTCGGCTGTCTCGACTGTCGCCGTGCGTTTCTTCGGATCGGCTGCTAAAATTTGAGCGAGCGTGCCCGTCACTTTTGGCCAGTCATCGCGAATTTCGAGCTTGGCAGGCTCTTCTTTTTTTGGCTCAATTTTTTTCGGGTCGACTTTTTTCGGATCGACCTTCTTGATGTCGTCCTTTGTTTTCTGAGCATTGGCGGTAGTAGGTGAGGCCAGACCCGTCAGGAAAGCGAGCATCAAACCTACGACTATCGCCTTCGAACGCATTAGGGACATAATGGTCTCCAGGTACAAAAAGAGTGGAACGCTTGGAAATTGTCTGCGGTCAACGACAGCAAGTCAATCGGCGAGCGGCGAAATTGCGTAAAAAGAGAATGCGGTAAGCCATTCCGAAGGAACGACCGTACAGGCTTCAAATGCCGCTCAAGTGGAGTTGGCGACAACTGAATCTGGCGAGCCGGGAGCGTGAGCGACCGGAGTTTCGGTTTCTAAGGACTTTCTCCGGTCGCTCACGCTCCCGGCTCGCCAAATGTTCGCGCCAGTCGTAATGAATCGAAGAATTCCGTCGTTCGGGAAATCGATATCCCTTCAAGCCCCGTCATATGAGTAGGAACCATGAGCACACTTGCGCAAGCCCGACGGTCTGTCCTGCTGCCGGGCCTGATGCACTGCCTGGGTCCGATCAATCGCTGATCGGCGCCTTCAATGAACTGCGCGATGAATTGATCAGCACGCTCATGTATCTGCTCGGCAACCGCGATGATGCCCAGGACGCCGCCCAAGAGGCGTTCATCAAATGTTGGCGGGCGCGCGACTCCTTGGGGTCCGTGCATAACTTGCGGTCGTGGATTTTTCGCGTTGGGTTGAATGCCGCCAAAGACTATCAACGCTCGGCATGGAATCGCCGGGCCAAGCCTTTTCTGGGAGAAGAGAACATGCTGCCAGGCCGAGAACATGCACCCGCCCAGCTACTCGAAGAAGGCGAAGACCTCGAACGCGTTCGCAAAGCGATTCTCGATTTGCGTCAAGAAGAGAAGGAAGTCTTCCTACTGCGACAAAATGGTGATCTGACGTACGAGCAGATTGCAGAAATCCGCAGCAGCCCCGTTGGCACCGTGAAGACCCAGATGCGCTCGGCTCTGCAGAAATTACGCAAGGTTTTGAACTGAATTTCTCACCCTTCCTCGCCGAGAGGCAGGAAGTTGATCTCTTGATTTATTAGCCCCCGCGCCCGACGGGGAGGAGCTTGCTGCGATGGCTGAATCCGAACGATACCGCGACATGATGCTCGACAACATCTACGGTTTGCTCGATGCCGAGCAGGCGATCGAGCTGGAAGTGTTCCTGGCCACAACCTCCGAAGGCGAACGGCTGCGTGCGCAGGGCGACATTTGGAAACGACAGATCGCGCAGGCGGCCAAAGTCGATTTCCCGCAGGTAAAATTTGCAGCGCCGGCCAAGGCCGCCAAGCCGATGCGCTATCAAGTGAAAGCGCCGGCAAACGCCAGCCGGCCTCCAAGCCGATCAAACGAAGCAATTGGCTTGGCTATATCGTGGCCGGGGCAACCTTGGCAATTTTTTGCGGCTTCGGCATCCCGCTGATTCACCAGATCGACAGCGAAATCACCGCCGCGCATGAAGTGAACGAACGCCAGGCCGAGTTCGCCAAGGCGGATACGGAACACAAGGAATATGTCGCTGCGTCCAATGCACGCCGGGCGACGGTCGAGCAGAGTGAAAAGTCGGCCCAGGCCGAGTTCACTTCGATTGAATCCGAATTCCAAACGGCCTTGGCCAAAGCTCGCGAACAAGTAGAAAGCAAGCAGTTCATCGTAAGGCTAACAGGTCCCGAACGCGCCCAACCCGGCGCGCCGAACGACTGGCGCGTTGACATGTATCGCCGTAATGGAATGGTATCCCTTCCCGGCAAAGTCGATTGGGTGGTCAAAGATCAAACCGGCGCGGTGCTCTTTTCGGATTCGCAAGTGGCTGCCGGCAAAGCGGAGCCTCCGACTGTGCGCCTTCCAGTCTCTTTCTGGGAGAAAGTGAAACCGGACAGCGACTTAACGCTTGAAGTGACTGCCTATGAAGCAAACTTGAATGCCAAATCGAAAGTGCAGGCTCGCGTTCCCCTCGCTCAGCCGGTTTTCATTACGCAACTGGCCACTGACAAACCGCTCTACAAGCCAGGTGAAACTGTATATTTTCGCTCGCTGACGTTGGATCGCGCAACGTTCACGCCGCCCGAAAAAAATGTGCAGATTGAATATCGCATGACTAAACCCGGTGCGCAGCCGGAAGCCATTGCCGAAGGCAGCGCTCGTGGTTTCTTCAACCCCGTTAACGGTGCTGAAGTTTTGGGACCGGACAAGAAGCCTTTGCGCGGCATCGGCTGCGGCGCCTACGAGCTTCCGCCAAACTGCGCCGGGCGGAGAATATGTGCTCACGGCGGTCGATGTGTCGCCTCGCATTGATGAAGTTCGCAAAGAGATTGTTCCAGTCGAACGAGTTCTTGAGACGCGCAAATTCAACGTGATTGAATACAAGCCCGAGACATTCGAAAAAACGCTCGAGTTCGACGGCAAATCGTATGGTGGCGGCGACATTGTGCAGATCAAATGCACCGTCTCGCGGACCCAGGGCGGCAAAGTGAAAGGCGGGCGTGTCACTGCCAATGCCACGGTTGATGGAGCAGCTGTTCCGGTGCAAATGCCCGCCAAGACCGACGACGAAGGAGTCGTGCGCCTGAAGCTGAAGCTGCCGAAGAACATCACCAAAGGGGAAGGGAGCATTGCCGTCACCTTCAACGATGGGACCGATTCCGAAGCGATCGTTCGCCCCATTCCTCTTGTCGGCCGAATGATCAATGTCGAGTTCTTCCCTGAAGGCGGCGATCTGATCGAAGGCTTGCCGAACCGAGTCTATTTTCAGGCGACAACGCCGCAAGGCAAACCCGCCGACCTGAAGGGCTATATCACCGATGGCGCCCAAACTCTTTGCGAAGTAGCCACATTAACCGATGCCGATCATCCCGGTGTCAATCGCGGGCAAGGGGCTTTTGTCTTTACGCCCAAGACGGGCAAAACCTATGTCTTAAAGGTGATCAAGCCAAGCGGAATTCTCGAGCCGATCGTTGAAGCGTCGCTCACGTCGCAAGGCGTGGCCAACGGCATCGGGCTCGCTAATTTCGTTGGCGGCAGCGCTCTCGCTTCATCCGTGGCGACGGGCTTCCGTTTGCCGAAAGCCAAGGCCGATGGCGTCGTGATCACGTCGCTTGATCCAGTTACGAACGTCTATCAACCGATCCGCGTTTCGTTACAAGTTGCCAACGAAAAGAAGGTCCTCCTGGTCGGCGCTTATACCCGTGGCAACCTGACCGATCACCAGCGGGTTGAAGTCGAGCCGGGTACACCGGTGGAGCTAAGCCTGACGGCAAACGCCTCGGCGGGCGGTGTTACCCGCATCACCGTGTTTGAGGAAAAAGCGGCCGTGGAAGGTCGGAGCGCTCAAGTCGTGCCGCTGGCCGAACGGCTCGTCTATCGCAAGCCCGCGCACGAACTCAAACTAAGCGTGGAGCCAAAACAATCTCGCTACAATCCCGGCTCGCAGGTTGGGCTTGAACTCTTCGCCACCAATGAAGAAGGACTTGCCGCGTCGGCCATTTTGATGATCGGAGTCGTGAACCAGAACGTGCTGACGATGGCCGATGAAAAGACAGGCCGACTGCTGCCGACGCATTTCTTGCTGGCCAGTGAAGTGAAGAAGCCGCAAGATTTGGAACATGCCGACTTCCTGCTTGGCGAGACGCCTCAGGCAGCGGTTGCCCTCGACTTGCTGCTCGGCACGCAGGGCTGGCGCCGCTTCGCGGAGCAGACGCCGCAATCGCCGCGGATCACTCCCAACGATGACATCGATCGCCTGCTTGTCGCCAATGGACAGAAGTCGAGCCCGGTCGAAACGTTTCGCGAAGAGGAACGCAAAGTTTACGCGGAATATACGCCGAAGACCGAAGCTGCCGCTATTAAATTGCAGCAAGCGGAGCAGGAAAAGCAGGCGGAACTGGCTCGCTTTGCGGAAGTCTTTCAGCAAACCCGGCAATTGAACAACACTCGGCTTGAAGCCCACGATCGCTACGAACAAGCGCTCACCGCCGTGCGCCGATTGGAAAGCGATGGCCCGATGTTGAGTCGCCGGGCAGTCATGCTGAGCCGTTTCTGTATCGGGCTGCTCGTAATTGCCGGTATTTGTGGCCTCCTCGCTGCATTGCGGAGTCCCGAACGTCGCGGCGGCTGGATCGTCTCCGCCGCTGGCGCTTTTGCCCTCTGCGGTGTTACCGTGCTTGCCGTGCTGGTGACCGATCGCGCAGGGCAGGTCGGCCCGCAGGTCGCGCTTAATGGTGAATCGTTGCAGATTCCGAATGAGTTCGCTCTTGGCCACGATCAGGAAAGCAACCTTACAGCTGATGCACCTGAAGCCCGTGAGGCGGCTGAGCCGAACGCGGAAAAGGCGAAGGCCTTATTTGCTAAGGACAAGCAGTTTTTTGGCGGTGGCGCGGCGATGCGGCCTGAGAATCTCCCGCCGATGGGAGCCGTGAGAAATGCGATGGCGCCAATGAAGGCCGAGCGTGCGAACGGCGCCGGCGGCCTAATGCAGCAACACGATGGTCGAAATCGCCTCGAGCTGCAACGAGCCGGAGAAGCCAAAGATGAGATGTTGCTCTGGAAAGCGAAAAGGGGCGCCATGGCCGATGGCAAAGGGTTCGGCTTTTTCAAAGGACAGAAAGAAGCCCAAATGGAGGGCGGCAGAGCCCTGCGAGCCGACCGGAACTTTGACGCGCTCGCTCGCGATAAAGGGGACGCCCTCAAAAAGCCAGGCCAGCGACAGCGCTTCCTGAACGCGGCGGCTGGTATGCCGATGGCCGACGCCCGGCGCGAACAAGCCGGCAAGGCCGCTGAAGAAGTGCTTGAAGCCGAAATGTTCGACCTCGACAGCCGGCCCGGGTTCTTCCTACGCGAATTCCGTTTCAGCAAGCAGCCGGCCCCCAACGGCCAAGCGGAGATGCGTAATGATTTCTCCGAAACCGTCTGCTGGCAACCTGCTTTCGTCATACCCGAAAGCGGCCGAGCCGAGTCTGAATTTCCAGCTATCGGACTCAATCGCCCGTTACCAAGTGTTGGTGGCCGGCCACACGCTCGATGGCCGCATCGGCGCCAGCGTATCGCACATCGAAGCCCGCAAGCCGTTCACGGTCGATCCGAAACTCCCCATCGAGATCACGGCCAACGATCGCATCGACGTGCCGATCCGCGTTGTCAACGATTCCGACGTCCGCCGGATGATCACCTTCAACATCACGCCCAATGGACTGAAAGCGACTGACCCGAACGCCAAAATCGCCGACGGCCAGCTGCACGACCAGCTCGAACTCCTCGCGAACAAGAGCGGCCGTAAGGTGATTTCGTTCCGCGCCTCCAAGCAGCAAGGAACAGTCGGCCTCACCGTCGTTGGCAACAGCGACCCGATGGAAATGCCCGACCAAATCGCACGCACTTTCCGCGTCGTCCCGGATGGCTTCCCGGCTTCCGGCGCCGTCAGCGATCTGCTCGAGAAGAAGGCAAATGCAAGCTTTATTCTGCCGCAGGTCATCAAGGGGACATTGAAAGTTCAGATGCAGGTGTATCCGACTTCGCTTGCTGATTTACAAAGCGGCCTGGAAGGGCTGATGCGCGAGCCGGGCGGCTGCTTCGAACAAACATCGACGAGCAATTACCCCAATCTGCTGGTGCTCGACTACTTGAAGTCGAGCGATCAGGCCAAGCCCGAACTGGCCCAGCGCGCAAAAGAAATGCTCGATCGCGGCTATGCCAAATTGATCGCCTTCGAATGTCCCGACAGCGGCGAGCAAAACGCTCGGCACGGCTTCGAATGGTTCGGCCAGATGGATCAGCAGCACCAGGCCCTTACCGCCTATGGTCTGTTGCAGTTCAAGGATTTGGCCAAGGCCTATCCCGGCAAGGTCGATCCCGAACTGATCAAACGAACGCAGCAGTATCTCCTGAAGCAGCAAAACCCGACCAAGCAGGGCTTCCAGCGCAATGTCCGAGCGCTCGACAGCTTCGGCCGGGCGCCCGATTACATCACCAACGCGTACATCGTCTGGGCGTTGACCGAAAGCGATCCGGACGACAAAGAGGAAATGGCCGACCTCTGGAAACAACTTGAATTCCTGAAGAAACAGGCCAAGGAGAGTCCCGAAGCGAAGGATGATCCTTACTTCCTGGGCTTATTGGCTAACTCACTGCTCCATCGGCCCGGCCAAGGCAATCGCGAGGTGGCCATCGCCATTCTCGAACGCCTAGCGGCGGCTAACTTGAAGAATGGTTGCGTGGATGGCGCGAAGACGAGCATCACCTGTTCGGGTGGCCGCGATCTGCAGATCGAGACGACTGCGATTGTCGTTCTCGGCTGGTTGCGCTCGGGCGAGCCAACCAAGTTCATCAAGCCGATCAAGGAAACCACCAAGTGGATTGGCCAACAACGCGGCGGCTATGGCGGTTTCGGTTCAACGCAATCCACTATCCTCGCCCTCAAAGCGTTGATCGAACACACCAAAGTGATGCGCAAACCCGCTGAGGCCGGCGAAGTCCGTCTGACCATCAACGGCAAGACATTCAAGAAGAACTTTACCGAGAAGGATCAGGAAGTCATCACGCTCGATATCGACAAGCCGGAAGATCTGTTCAAAGAGGGCGCCAACGACGCCGTCGTCGAAATCACGACAAAGCAGGCTTATCCCTTCGCCCTTAGCTGGAGTTGCAGCACCACCATTCCGCAGAGCTCGGAGAAATGCTCGGTGGCGGTGGCGAGCAAGCTCGATCGTGCCAAGGCCGTCGAAGGCGAATCCGTTCGCCTGAATGTATCGCTGACAAACAAGGTCGATCAAGCACACGGCATGGCGGTCGCCATCGTCGGCATGCCCGGCGGCTGCCGTCTGCCGGCCGACCTCAAAGAACTGACCAAACTCCGCGAAGAAAACAAAATCGCCTACTTTGAAATCCGCGGCCGTGAATTGGTTCTCTATTGGCGAGCCTTGAAACCGAGCGAGCAGATTGATCTCTCAATCGGCCTGCTCTGCGAAGTTCCCGGAGAATTCACCGCGCCCGCCAGCAGAGGGTATCTCTATTACAACGCGGATCATAAGCATTGGATCGAGCCGCTGCACCTGACCATCAGCCCGGCCGACAACGGCGAAGGCGTCGCCAGCCGATAGAGGGAGGGCGACGATCCGAGCCGGAAGCGTGAGCGAGAAAAATCGTCGCTTACGCTTCCGGCTCGGATTCGTATGTTAACCCGCATATGCCGATAACATCTCATTCATCCCTTGTCGAATCAGGCAGAGCCAGTAATAAGGAATTTGGATTCTTCATACTGCCGCTTTGCAGTTGTCTTAGGCGTTATTTCGTCGTCATCGAGTAGCACACCCTATGTTCGGCACCGATCCGGTTGTGATGTTCACCAAGGGTGGCCCCGTAATGTGGCCGCTGCTGGTGTGCTCGATTGTGGCAGTGGCGATCGTCCTCGAGCGTCTGTGGGTCATTGTCAGCGCTGGCGCCAACTACGCTACATTGCTGCACCGGCTTCGTTCGCTGGTTCACGCGGGCAAGATAAGCGACGCGGAACGTGCAGCGAGCGAACTGCGCAAGCCAGTTGGCGAAGTCGCACGAGCATTCTTGCATCACTGGCACAGCCCGGCATCGGTGCGCGAAGATGTCGTATCCCGCGATGGCGCCCAGCAAATCGAAGTTCTTGAGCGTCGTTTGAACTGGTTAGCCATTCTGGCCCAAGTGACGCCGTTGCTCGGGCTGCTCGGTACGGTCCTCGGGCTCATGAGCGCCTTTCAAGCCATCGATGCCAAAGGGCCAAACGTCCATGCTTCCGACCTGGCGACGGGGATTTGGGCCAAGCTCATCAACACCGCATTTGGCCTGGCCATCGCAATCCCTTGCCTCGTCGCCTATTACTGGCTCGAAACGCGAGTGATTCGCATCACGCAACAAATGGAGTGGATGACGTCGCATCTGAACGAATGGCTGGCGAGCGCCAGGCCGGAGCTCTCGACTAATGGCCAGTTGAGCGACCATATTCCCTCGCGGACCAATGGGGTGGCGTCGTGAAGTTCAATCGCCGCAAGCGTACCCGACCGCACATCGACATGACGCCGTTGATCGATTGCGTTTTCACGTTGTTGATCGTGTTGATGCTGTCGGCCACGTTCAACTCACCCGATTCGCTCGGGTTGAAGTTGCCGCAGGCCGCCACCCACGATATCGAAGAAAAGCACGAAATCGCGTTGGGCGTCGACGCGGCGGGTAAATTCTTTCTCAATGAACGTCCGGTTGATGCGAACAACCTCGTCAACGAACTACGTCCACTGATCGACCGGTCCGAAAACAAGGTCGTGACATTTCGCGGCGATGAAAAGATGGACTACACCGCTTTCATCAAAGCCCTCGATGCCGTCCGTGCCGCCGGCGGGGTGCACATGAATATCATGCACAATTGAACGCGGCGGGCAGACATTCCAGTCTGCCTGCGATGTGGGCGATCGACGGTACAAATTACCTCTCCTGCCTAATTGTTCGGTTCCAATCTCCAGTCCGCACAATCATCAAGATCGCTTGTACCGATTGCGCGGAACTGGCCAAATCACTTCGGTGCGTGCCAAACAAAACCGATACTTTCTTGTCAATCACGGCTACCGACGCGCGTTCGCCCGCACGCAGGCTCGTTACACGCTATGAAGAAGAGCGCACATGCTTTCGTTCACCACAGGCCGTTTTTTTCTGATTGGAGCGGTGACTGTCGCTTGCATGTGGCAAAGCGGTCCGGCGATCGCGGAGGATACCTCGCCGGTCAGGGCGCCAGCCGATCTCAGGCCAGAGCCGGTGTGGAAAGCGTCGCCGAAGCCGGATGCCGATCTCGTTCAAGTTCAGGATGGGCCGCCCAAGAAAGAAAAACTGCCAACGCTGCCGGAAACAAAGGTCGAGGCGAGCCCCGAGCCGAACCCGACCGCTGCACCATCGAGCGTGGCGACGACCACCCCATCGGCGCTGCCAGGCCCATTCGGGGTCACCCCTTCCTCATCGCCGGGCTTGGGCAGCAATTTGCTGGGAGAAACGCCATCCGCCTCGGCGGGAAGCGTTAATCGACAGGATTTGTTGCTCCGCCCGAGCGCCCGGCCGGGCGACATTTTCGAGGCGATTCCCGGTTTGATCGCCACGCCTCACACGGGCGGCGGTAAGGCCAGCCAATTCATTCTGCGCGGCAGCTATGCCGACCACGGCACTGATTTCTCGATCTTCGCCGATGGGGTGCCGCTCAACCTGCCGAGCCACGCACACGGCCAAGGCTATCTGGACACCAACTGGCTCATTCCCGAATTGATCGACCGCATCGATTACCGCAAAGGACCATACTACGCGGATGTCGGCGACTTCTCTTCATTGGGAACCGCCTCGACGCGTTTCCTGACGCATCTCGACCAAGGCTTCACCAAATATACGACGGGCATGTACGGCTACAACCGTCTCGTTACCGCCCAATCGTTTCAGGTCGGCCAGGGCGACCTCCTTTACGGCATCCTGGCCAACTATCAGGACACGGCTTGGGAAAACAAGGAAAAACTGCAGCGCTTTAGCGGCATCCTGAAATACACCGTGGGCGATGCCAACGCCGGCTTTTCAGTCGCAGGGACGAGTTACTACTCGCAGTGGACTTCCACGGATCAGGTGCCCGAGCTGGCGATCACGTCGGGCATCATCGACCGGTTCGGCACGCTCGACTCCGCCACGGGCGGCAACACCTACCGCCACAGCCTCAATAGCGAGGCCTGGGCCAAGATCACCGATAACTCGATGACGCGCGCCCAAGCGTATGCCGTATGGTACAACTTCGATCTATTTTCGCTGCTCTCGGGGCCGGGTTCCGAAATCCAGCAACAAGATCGGCGTCGTTATATCGGTGCAAACCTGTCGCACCAGATCGATTCGGAATTCCTGGGGATGAAGCAGAAAAACACGTTCGGCATGCAGTTTCGCAACGACGACATCCCCAATCTGCGCACGAACAATACCGACAACCGCGTGCTCGTTTCGGAGGTGACGGCGGACCAGGTCAATCAATCGAGCCTCGGTTTTTACTGGATCAACGCTTGGCAATGGACCGACCGGCTGCGCACCGAAACCGGCCTGCGCTGGGACAACTATTGGTTTAACGACAGCTCGCTTCTGGACCCCGCGAATAGCGGCAACCTTCAGACTAATATGGTGAATCCGAAAGAGTCCATCATCTTCAAAGCCAGCGACAAGATGGATCTGTTTCTTAACGGCGGCTTCGGCTTCCACAGCAACGACACGCGCGGAATCATTCACACCAACAACCCAGACGGCTCTGCGGTGGCTCAACAGGCGCCGGGTCTGGTGCGCTCGCGTGGCGCCGAATTCGGCGTGCGGACCGTCGATATCATTCCCAACCTGAAATCGACTGCAGCTGTCTATTATCTCGACATCGATTCGGAGTTGCTCTTCGCCGGGGACCAAGGCACTACTTCGCCCAAAGGCCAGAGCAAGCGCATGGGCGTGGAACTCGTGAACTACTACAACATCACGAAAAATTGGTCTATCGACGTCGAGTTTAATTGGACCAGCATTCGTTTTGCTCACCCCGACCCCGATACAGGCGGCACGTTCGTGCCGCAGTCAATCCCATTCACGCTGAGCGGCGGCACCACTTTCCGGGATCCCAGCGGCTTCTTCGGCTCTGTGCGCATGCGTTCGTTCAGTGCGCAACCGCTCGTTTCCGACGATTCATTTCGCTCACAGCAAACGACCATCTTCAATGCCATGTTCGGCTACACGCGCAATCGCTGGACAATCGGCGTTGAGGGCATCAACCTCCTGAACGCCAAGGCGCCGGATATCACGTATGCCTACCCGTTCACGCTGGTTGCGGGCGGACCGCAATACGACGGGCGGTTGATCCGCCCCACCGATCCCATCCAGGCTCGCATCTTCTTTAACGTCACTTACTGAGATGGAAGAAATTATTCATAATTCGACTGAGAACGCCGATCATACGAATACAGAATTCGTAATACAGATCGAACCCACCGGCGTGCCAGAAGATGATTTTTTTCTTCCAGTCGAAAGTAAACATGCTCGCATCGCAGCAAACTAGGCGCGGCTGCTGCGTCGTGGCTGTAGTCCTGACTGCCCTTTCGACGTGGTCTGCGGGACATGCGTTCGCGCAGGACAGGTCGGTCGTCGCGCCGACCGTGGAAGTGAAAGCGCCCGAGGCTGTCTGGACCGCCTCGCCAAAGCCCGGTTCCGGCGATTCGACCATCGTGCAGGTTCAAGACGTGCCGAAGAAGGATAAGCTGCCGACGCTGCCGGAAACGAAAGTCGAGGCAAACCCCGAACCGATTCCAACTAGCGCACCGCCCACCGGCGCCGCTCCCACGATTCCGACCGCCCAAACAGGTGTGCCGGGGCCATTAGGCTTCACCAATTCCAATACGCCGGGCATGGGCAGCAATCGGCTGGGTGATTTGCCGGCCGCGTCGGCCGGCACGATTAGCCGCGACGATCTATTGATCCGCCCTAGCGCTCGCGTTGGCGATATTCTGGAATCGATTCCGGGGCTGGTAGCCACGCCGCACAGCGGCGGCGGTAAGGCGAGCCAATTCATCCTGCGCGGCAGTTATGCCGATCACGGCACCGATTTTTCGCTCTTTGCCGACGGTGTGCCGATGAACTTGCCCACCCACGCGCACGGCCAGGGCTATCTCGACACCAACTGGCTGATTCCGGAGTTGATCGAGCGCATCGACTATCGCAAAGGGCCTTACTATGCGGACATTGGCGACTTCTCGTCGCTCGGCTCCGGCTCGATCCGCTTCCTCGACAAGTTGGACCAAGGCTTCACCAAATTCACGACGGGCATGTACGCTTACAACCGCCTGGTCAACGCCGATTCGTACCAGGTGGGGCCGGGCAATTTGCTTTATGGCATTGAAGCCCAATACGCGGATACGGCATGGCAAGCGCATGAGAAACTCCAACGCTTTAGCGGCATTATGAAATACACAGTCGGCGATAAGGATGCCGGCTTCTCGCTCTCGGGCCTGAGCTATTACTCACAATGGACTTCAACCGATCAACAGCCGGAACTGGCAATTACTCAGGGAATCATCGGCCGTTTCGGCACCTTTGACCCGGCCACGGGCGGCAATACCTATCGGCAAGGCATCAACGCCGAATCGTGGGCGCATATCTCCGATAACTCAGTTACCCGAGCCCAAGCCTACGCCACCTGGTACAACTTCGATCTTTATTCGCTGTTATCCGGCCCAGGATCAGAAACTCAACAGTTTGAGCGTCGAAGATACCTCGGCACAAACTTGTCGCATCAAGTCGATTCCGAGTTCTTCGGTATCAAGATGAAGGACACGATCGGCTTGCAATTCCGTAACGACGACATCCCGAACATTCAGTTGAACAACACCGATAATCGCGTTATCACTTCGCAGGTAAGTCAGAACGCGGTGAATATTTCGACTATGGGCCTTTACTACACCAATAGTTGGCAATGGACGGATCGCCTGCGTACGGAAAGCGGCATCCGCTGGGATCATTACTGGTACGACGTGACTTCCGTGCTTCAGGACGTCAATTCCGGTAGCAAGCAAGTCAGCATGGTCAATCCGAAAGAGTCCATCATCTTCAAAGCTTCGGACAACATGGACTTGTTTCTGAACGGCGGCTTTGGCCTGCATAGCAACGATGCCCGCGGCATCACGTTGCGGATCAATCCGGATGGCACGCCCGTGACCCAGGCGACGCCCGCGCTCGTGCGCTCGCGAGGCGCCGAATTCGGTGTGCGCACCGCGGAACTCATTCCCGGCTTAAAGACCACGGCGGCCGTTTATTACCTGGATATCGATTCGGAATTGATCTTCTCCGGCGATCAGGGAACGACCACCCCACAGGGCAAAACCAAACGCATGGGCGTTGAATTGACAGGCTTCTACAACATCACCAAATACTGGTCGGTCGATGTAGAATTCAACTGGACGAGTATTCGCTTCGACAAACCCGACCCCGACACGGGCGGGACATTCGTTCCACAAACAGTCCCGTTCCTGCTTTCGGGCGGAACGACGTTTCGCGACCCCAGCGGCTTTTTCGGTTCGCTGCGTATGAAGTCGATCAGTGCGCAGCCACTCGTGTCGGACGATTCGTATCGATCGCAACACACGACCATCTTCAATGCCGTGCTGGGCTACACGCGCAACAGTTGGACCGTGGGCGTAGAAGGAATTAATTTGCTAAACGCCCAGGCGCCCGACATTAGCTACGCGTATCCGTTTACGTTGGTTGCCGGTGGCCCGCAAATAATCGGTCGCGTGATTCGGCCGACTGATCCGATTCAAGCACGAGTGTTTTTCAGTATTACGTACTGAGATCGAATTGTTTGCCACTGATCGCGCTCACGCCTAGAATAATACGGGAATCGAAAGCGTAACATCGCGAACCGTCACCATGCCGACCTCTTTTCCGTTCTTTCCCATTATGCTCGTGGTCAGCCTGTTGCTGCACGCTGGCGCGGGATTCTGGTTGTATAGGCCGCAAGAAATCCAACCGCCAAGGTTGAAAGTTCAGATCGGCGTGGCATCGATCGAATCGCGGTCGATAAAGCCAGCGTCGCCAAAGAAAGTCGAGCAAGCTGTTGCGAAGCCGGTTGTCGAGAAGCTCGTCCCCCCGCGCGAGAAGCCCTTAGTGAAGGTGCCGGCGCCCCCGAATTACTGGCGGCGCCAACCAGCGTGATTGTGCCGCCGGAAGCCATCGTGGCGCCGCCACGCCCCAAAGAAGTGCCGGTCCTCAAGCAGGAGAAAAGCACCGAATTGGCTGAGGTCTCAGCGCCGGCATCGATCGGGTCGCAGGCATCGACGGGGGCGACGGCCGATGAGTTGCCCACCGATCCCGGCACCAATATTGCGCCGGATTATCCGGCGGATGCCGTGCGAAACCGCCAGGAAGGCCGGGTCATGTTGCGTTTGAAAGTAAGCGAACTCGGCACTGTCGAGGAAATCTATGTTGAAACCTCCAGCGGTGTGGCATCCTTGGATCAATCCGCTCTAAAGACTGTGCGCAACTGGAAATTCTATCCCGCAACACGCGGTGGCAAGCCAATCGCATATGAATTTATCAAGCCGATCACATTTTCGATCCGCAATCGCCGGCCTTGAAAGTCGATTTTCCGGGATGAGCTTTCAGGGTCGTCGCTTACGGCTCGCATCGTTCGTTACGCTCTGATTATGGCGCACTTCGTTCGTTCCGTTCTTTCTCGCGTTTCACCCGTTCCTCATACTCTTTTCGCGCTGCCTGACTGATCAGGCTGTCGGGATTTCCCGTGCGCAGAATATCGAATAGTTCATCGGTGTGGCGAGTGCGATTCCAGCAGAAGTGGGTGATGGTATTTGTCCACAAGACCGGCAGCTGCGCTTTTTTCAAAGTGGCACGGATGCGCTCCAGCCGGCCTTTCGCTTCAATGGATAGTTTCTCTTCGTTCACTTCGAGCAATCGCAAGTTTGAGCTACGGCAGCGCTCGAACAAATCTTTAGTTGCCTGTTCGCGAATCGCGTAATTATCGTCGTCCAGCTTGGCGACCAACTCCGCGATGCCTTTGGGCGGCTCGAGCAGCTTTTTGAAATCTTTGACGAGTGTCTCTACCCAATCGGCTGGGCACTGCTGGGGATAGTGAGCGTAAAGCAGGGCACGCACCCAAACATTTTTGATCGACCGCAGCTTGCGGAATTGGTCGGGCGTTAGCCGGGTGTCGAGGTGACGTTTGGAATTCCGCCAGGCTTCTTCCTCTTTTTCCAAGAACATGTTTGCCGGAACGGTTTTCTTGTCCGGAGCGATTGCCGAATTTGTTTTCATCTGAGCCTGGCGTTTCAAACTCGATTCGTGTTCGTCGTCCTCAAAGGTCCAATAGTGAAACAGACCGAGCGCGCCCTCTGGCTGCCCGGTCGATAAGTGATTGGCCAAGTCAGCAAAGCATTCTTCGGTAGTGCCATAGCTTTCGTATACAGAAGTGATCAGTTTGTTTGCGTAATAGCTATACGACACCCGGTCGATGCCTCGGAGCAAAAACGGTACGAATTCTTTATGCCTGCACCCTTCAATGGTTTCGACCCATTGGTCCCACCCACCCCCTATGCAATGACTTTGGTCGGGTCTTTCTTCTTCAAGGTTGAGACTTTCGGCAAAATCCACTTGACGCTGTTGCAAGGCGATCGCTATGTTCGCATCCGTCGCGGGTTTGATCTCAATCGTCCGTTGGCTCTTGATTTCAACCAGGGCGTCGAGATTACGTCGAATCCGCTGTTCGTCCTTTTTAGGCTCAGCAAGCTTGTATAAACGCCAACCGAATCGCAAGGTTGCCTCGCCTGAAGGAATCTCTAAATAGCGGTCTTGTAAATGGATTATTCGCGACAGAGCGGCGCCGGGCGCAACTCGCAGCAGTACGGGCCTATATTACCAATAGTGACGCTACACCTGTCCACTTCCTTTCGCACTTTCCAGCCTGTGTCGAGGTGGCACCAGCCACCTCCTCCGGAACTCCATGCGTAGTACCGAAGCGTGTCCTTCGTCAGATTCTTAAGCGACAAAGTACAAACAATAGGCCCCTCTTCGAGGGCTTCATCCACAGTCAACGTCAGCGCGAGTTCTTCGGGGCCGGCCGGCAACCGCGACCCCTCTTTCGCGACAACTTGATCCGTCAAGGCAAGACTGACAAGCGCGATGGCGAAGGTAGTGGCAAGCGAGTTTCGCATGAAAGCTGTCCTAATGGCAGGCTCGAATGTATGCCCGATTCATCATTACTCGGTCCTTATTTGTAGCAACTTTCTTCCCCGGCCGTTTGAACCATCGCCAATTGCGAAGGCATAGCTCTAACGGTTGATCAGCCCCTGTTGCAACAAAATCAGGAGCAGGATCCCAAGGAGTATGCGGTAGATGATGAAGACATAGGTCGAGTGCTTTTTCAAATAGCCGATGAGAAAAGCAATGGCCGCATAGCCGACGATTCCCGAAACGATTGATGAAACAATGATGGCAAGCACATCGTCTTGGGAGTGCAGCAGTTCTTGGCGATCCTTATACAACTCGTAGATCCCCGCTCCGAATACTGAAGGCAGGGACAGCAAGAATGAAAAGCGCGCCGAAGTTGCACGCGATAGCCCGACGAATAAGCCAGCTGTGATGGTGACGCCCGAACGCGAGGCCCCAGGAATTAACGCCAAAGCCTGGAAACAGCCAACGAACAAGGCGTCGCGCCACGTGATCGCTTGTTCTTCACGGCCCAGGTCGCCGCGCTTCGCCCGTCGGGCGGTGAACTGTTCGGCGATGGTGAGCAAGATTGCGAAGCCGATGGCGGCAAAGGCAATAACGTGCAGATCACGCAAGTCTTCCTTGATCTGTTTCTTGAAAGTCAGGCCGCAAACGACAACCGGTATTGTCCCGGCAGCGATCATCCAGGCCATCTTCGCATCGTGGCTGCTGCCATAACGGAAGGTCGATACATCGACCCAAAACGCGCGAAGAATGCGGATAATGTCCGGCCAGAAATAGATAAAGACGGCCACCACCGTCCCAAGCTGGATCACGGCGGTGAAGGCCGCGCCTGGATCCTTCCAATGCAGCAGTTCGGGCACAATGTGCAGATGGGCTGTGCTGCTGATGGGCAGAAACTCCGTCAGTCCCTGAACGATGCCAAGAACAATTGCTTCGAGCAAGGACATACCACCGAACCTCCTGATTGCGGGCAAAGAGGTACATTATTGGCATCCGCGCGGTTAAAACAAGCCAGGACATGGATGCTGCTTGAAGCGATTGGAGTTTGATTAGACTTCATTCGCAATTTGAATTCCGCATTTTCCCACATCGTTTTTCCCAAGATTTTGACGCATTCCAGGTTGTGGAAATATTTCCACAACCTGTGCGATTAGGATGATAGACGATTGAATAACTGGCATTTGATAGATCTTCATTCCGCAATGCGAATTCCGCATTCCGCATTTGGCCTGAGCGTTTTCCCACGAATTTCTCGCGTTTGGCCTTCTGGAAATATTTCCAGAAGGCGGTCGCGTCAGAATGACGGGCGATTGAGCGTCAATCGTTTGACCTTGATTTCAATCCGCAATCCGAATTCCACATTCCGCATTTCCGTACGTTCGTTTTCCCACGATTTTCTCGGGTTTACGGTTCTGGAAATATTTCCAGAAGCGGCTGCTTATTCGCATCGCCCACGAGAGAAACGGCTGCAAACAAGCCGCATTGGCGCACCGTCTCCCGCGAGCCGCCCAGCATAAGCTGACGACTGCTTGACTCAGCGCAGCGGATGAACTAGCTTAGGGGCGCTTAAAACGGAAATGCGAAAATTGGCCAAAAGTAATGGTGAACGCCGAATAAAACAGCTATCGTCAACAGAAAGGGTGGGCGGCGGACGCCGCCGAACAAGGAATCGACCATGCCACGAATACGCGACAACATCCGCGATTGTGCAGTCTATCTTTACAGCTCGAAGGCCACTGCCGAATCGGGCTCTGAGGCAATTGGCAGCGGCTTTTTACTTGGCATTCCCTCAAATACCGATCTCAATTGGTGCCACGCTTACGCAGTCGCTAACCGCAGTGCCGTGGCTAAGGGCGCCACATTTGTTCGGCTCAACACGAAAGCCGGCGCGACCGACATCATCGAGTTAGCCCCGGACGATTGGCTCTTCCATCCGCAGGGCGATGATCTGGCGGTGGCTCATCTTACGTTGCCGAGCGACTATCACAACTACATGCTGGTGAACGACCCGGAAATGTTTCTGATTCGCGAATGGATGGACGCGGCACGCATTGGTTTAGGAGACGATGTGTTTACCGTAGGCCGCCTCATTGACGCTGAAGGAAGGCAGCACAACTCCCCGGCGGTTCGTTTTGGACAAATTGCAGCGATGCCTCGCGAGAAACTTCCAATGGCCGGAGGCCAGTCGCAGGAATGTTTTCTAATCGATGGCCGATCCTTGGGCGGCCTTGCGGGCTCGCCGGTCTTCGTCACCGTACACCATCTACGTCTGCCGAACCCGGTGGAATTCAACCATGCATGGTTCCCTCATTTGCTTGGCGTCAACTGCGGGCAAATCACGAATGACGGCCTGATGATGGTGCTGCCCGCCTGGCGACTCGCGGAACTGCTGAACCACTCGCGATTTCTGCAGGCACGTTCGCGAGAGGATGCTCGCCGAAAACTGGCCGGAAAGTAAGCCGGCAGAACCTCGCTAACGCTTCGGGGATTGCCTCGCTAACGCGTCGGGTTAATGTGGATCATACGAGCGATTAAGGATAAATCTCACACTAACCCGAAGCGTGAGCGAGGTTTGGCCGCGAAGCGTTAGCGATATACGCGGCACCGAGCCGGCAGAACCTCGCTAACGCGTCGGGTTAATGTGGATCATACGAGCGATTAAGGATAAATCTCACACTAACCCGAAGCGTGAGCGAGGTTTGGCCGCGAAGCGTTAGCGATATACGCGGCACCGAGCCGGCAGAACCTCGCTAACGCGTCGGGTTAATGTGGATCATGCGAGCGATTAGGGATAAATCTCACACTAACCCGAAGCGTGAGCGAGGTTTGGCCGCGAAGCGTTAGCGATATACGCGGCACGGAGCCGGCAGGACCTCGCTAACCGTTTGGGGTTTGGCAAGCTAACGCGTCGGGTTAGTGTCAATCATGCCGGCGATTCGAGGTGATTCATTCAGTCGGTTTCGCCGGTCCGTTGATGATGATCCTTTGCAACAGTAGGGGACCGGTGCTCGAAAGTTTCAACGACACAGCCACAGGCGGGGCTGAACTCAGTTTGACATTCTTCGATTCCAGCACCGCGCCCTTCGCATCTTTCATAATTAGCACGACTTCATCCTTCTTGCGCTCGACGCTAAGCGTAAAGAATGTTGGCGACGCGGCCGGCGTGAATTTGGCGATGCCGCCGTTTACGTCCACATTGAGCGCCTGGCCTGAAAGCACCAGGCGAAAATCGATACGACAGCCGTCGAGCATTTTGAATCGGGAAGCAAGCGAACCATCGGGCTTAAGACGAACGCCTTCCGCATCGACACCATCCGCGCCGACCGCTTCCCACTCGCTGTTGAAAGCGGCCGCGCTTCGGATCGAATTGAAGTTGCGGCGCGTTACAGATTGCGGCAGATTGTTGCTGCCCAAGGCCCTCAATTGCTTGTTGATTTCACCGACGCGCACACCGATCGGCAATTTTTCATTGACCGGCAAGTTAGGGATAGCTTTTTCATGCCAAAGCTTCGCACGTAGCAAAATGCCCGCCCGCGAGAATTCGTCGGCTTTCGGCGCATAATCGAGCCAGGCTTTGCCAAGTTCCAATTGATCTTTCGCATCTTTCGGATCGGCTGCTTCCTTTTTGGCCAAATCTCTCAGCACGACATCGTCGCCTTTGGCGAGTCGGGGAAGCCCTTCCGCCCAGTCATCCGCTCGAAAACAAAGGTACTTACCGAGTTGAGCGTTCAACGCGGGATCGTCGGGTTTTTGCTTCAGGTCGGACGCAAGCTTACGGTTTGCCTCACGCTCGGCGGCGTTGTTCGACCAGCGCTTTTCGGCGGCTTGAATCCGTATGTTGAATTCGGCTGCCAAGGGAGTTTGAGGAAAAAGTTCTCGCTGGCGCATCAACTCATCGACGATGTCGGAGCGCGACTGCTTGTCTGCTTCTTCCACCACGCTTATTGCGGCCGCGACTGTACTCTTGCCAACTGAGCCGGCTGCCGCCTGCTTCAAAGCGGCCGCTTTTTCTTCCAGGTCGTCAATAAGGAACCAGCGAGCGGCCGCTGTTACCGCTTTGAAAGAGTCCTCAATGGAATCGGCTTTGGCGGCCAAGTCTCGGGACTCTTGAAAGAGGGCAAAGCGAGTAGGCGCATTGTCGTTCCCATGGTCGGCCCGCGCCCGTAACTTTTCGTAAAGCGCGCGTTGCTCTTTCGGCTCTGTGCGAGCGAAATCAGTTGCATACTTCGTTCGAATTTCTTGCAACGCTGTAGCGATCTCGCCCGCTTCCGGCTTCGGCTGGACCGACTTTGGCAGCGTCCAAAGCGACTTGGGAATGCTGTCCGGCCGTACGGCCGGCAAAAAGAGCATTTGCAGGCCGCCATCATTTTGACCGGCGATCACGAAACGATCTTTCGGGTCGATGGCCAATGCGAACACACGATGTTCACCTTTGTTGCCCCAGCCCATGAGTTCGCCGGTTACTGCATCCCACGAACGAATCGTGGAATCGACCCCGGCCGAGATGATCATGGTCGAATCCGCAGTAAACAAGAGAGCAAGGGGCACGTCCTCATGCCCTTTGAGCGTCAGCAAGAGGCTGCCGCTGAGGATATCCCAGACTTTTACGAGCTTATCGGCCCCCGAAGTCGCGATGCGTTTTCCATCCGGCGAAGAGACAATAGCCGTGACGTCGCTATCGTGAGCTTTCCATTGTTTGACTTGCGTGCCTGCGCCCAGGTTCCAAACGCTTAACCCGCCATCGCTGCGATTGCCGGCCGCCAGATATTTGCCATCGGGCGTGAGGGCCAGGCAGTCAATGGGTACGCTCATTGAGGCGGTGATCGTCTTCTCGGGCGCCTCTTTGCCCGCCTCCCACCAGCGGACTTGGCCGTTCTGATGACCGGTTGCAAAGTGCTCGCCATCCGCAGTGACGGCCAGCGAAGTGTAGCTCCCGCCAGGGGTCGGTATCTTCATCCGCTCGGCATTGGTAGCCAGATCGATTACGTAAATGGTGGCTGAATCGACGGCAATCGCCTCCTTCCCTTTGTGCAGGAATCCGACGCCTACTGCGGGCATGGCATCAGGAATCGTCTTGCGTCGAGAGGGCTTATCGGAATTGGGCACCCACGAAAAGATTGCGCCATCGCCGCCGCCCGATAACAGTTGCTTTCCATCGGGTGAGACGGCCAGCGTTCGCGGTGTAACCGCGTGGCCACGATATATGGTCGCTTCCTTGAACTCCTCCGCGATTTCTACTTTCGGAGGCGGGTCATTCTTTGGCGGATCTTTCTTCTTCACAATCTTCTTCGGCGGGTCTTTGGGAAGATCGATTTTTACATTAGGATCCTTATCGTGCTTGGTCAGCGTTTCAGGATGTTTGACATCGATCGAGGCGTCAACCACTTCCGCAGGGTGCTTCTTTTCTTCTGGCGTAGGTGAGCCATTCCCCCCTCGAGTTACGACAAAGACGATTACCCCGATGAGCGCGCACGCACCGACGCCGGCTGCGATCAGCAAACCGTTGCCGCCCGATCTTCGTACACTCGGCCGAGTTATCGTCGAAGAGGAAGGCAATTCGTCCGAGGCCGGCGATTCATTGTCTTGTAGTGGATTGAAAGGCGCAGGCGCTGCGTATTCATGAACGGGAAATGATACTGAGGGGACAATCGGCGCCGCTGGAGCAGGGGGTGGCGAAGAACGGGCGGGAGGCGCAACATTCGCCGTCGGCATGTACTGGCCCCAACCCGCGCTTGCAGCCGCTGGAGCTGGCGGAGGCTGTGTGGGCGGCGCGGAGCGCGGCCCGATGCCGAAGATGCCGTCGTAGGCGCTGCGCTTAGCCGGGTCGAGCAACGTCGTCTTGGCGAGCGTGATTTCGTCCACGAGCTGCCAGGCGTCTTTAGCGGTGGCGCCCGTCAGGTATTTTTGTACCTTCGTCAATTGTTGATTCGCTGCGGCATCGATCGAACGCGTATCAGCTGTTTCGGGACGCAACCCGAGTATCTGGTATAACGTGGGCGGACGCCGTTCGTCGGTAATGCCGAGCCAATCGAGATAGGGATCAAACATGAAGTCTCACGCACAAAGTTCGAATCGGACAAGATGCTTCATTCTAGTTCGAACCAATCGGTTTGAGCGATGTTGAAGCTGCTTATTTCCCGTTTTTTGCTGCTCGAAGCGACTGCAAACCTGCCATATGATGAAAGTTTTTAAAGATCGCCATAGCTGCGGCCATTTCGAAGCAAACAGATCGGAGACAATCTCGCGCAAAGCCGCAAAGACGCTAAGGAAGGAAGAACGAGTCATCAACGGCATCTGCATTTTTTTCCGCTGCGTCTTTGCGCGAGACGTCTCCCTGTAACCTTGTCGCTTTTTCGTCGATCAAGCGATCTCTCTTGCCGTACTGTTTCTGACATCACGATATGTCGCGCCATGGCAATGAACGGGGCGGTCTCGCAAAAAATAAAAAGTTCACTCTTTGTTCTTTTTGAGCTTTTTCGCTTCGATCAGCGCTTCAGGCGGATCGTTTTCAGGTACTTTAAGCTCGGAACGGAGACGGCTCAATTCAACTTTCAAGTCCCGCTGCACTTTGGCGTACTCGGCCGAGCCGAACACGCTCTTGAGTTCCTGAGGATCGGTGTTGCGATCGAATAACTCCCAATAGTCAAAGTCGCGTTCGTAGAAATGAACCAGCTTGTAGCGATCGGTCACGACGCCATAGTGACGGGCCACATTGTGAGATCCCGGATATTCATAATAGTGATAGTAAAAAGATTTTCGCCAATCCGCCGGTGTGGACCCACTCAATAGAGGCAACAGGCTACGGCCCTGCATCTCGGCGGGCACATTCACCGAAGCGGCTTCCAAAAATGTTTCGGCAAAGTCGACATTACTGACAATGTCTCCATTCACGCTGCCCGGCTTCGTTTTGCCCGGCCAGCGCACTAAGAACGGCGTCCGCAACGACTCTTCGAAAATCCAGCGTTTGTCAAACCAGCCATGCTCGCCGAGATAAAAACCTTGATCGGATGCGTAAACCACGATCGTATTGTCCGCGAGCTTTTCATCGTCCAGATACTTCAATACGCGACCGACGGATTCATCGACGGAAGCAATGCAGCCGAGATAATCGTGCATGTAACGGTTGTATTTCCAGCGCACTAATTCCTTGCCTTGCAGCTTGCCCTTGCGGAATTCCTCGTTGCGAGGCTCATAGTACGCGTCCCACGCTTTGCGATGCTCCGCCGACAACCCGGCAGGGGGTGTCAATTTGAGATCCCCGGAAGTCATCGTTTTGGCGATCGTCATGTCTTGATTCAACTCGGCCTTGCCCCGGCCGCTATAGTCGTCAAACAGCGTATCGGGTTCGGGATACTTTCGGTCTTTATCGTGGCCGAGATATTTGACGTGCGGCTCCCAATCCCGATGAGCGCCTTATGTTGGCACATGAGTAAAAAGGGCTTCGACTTGTCGCGTTTGCCTAGCCAATCGAGCGATAGCTGTGTGATGATTTCCGTCGTGTAGCCTTCGTGCTTCACTCGACCGCTCGCACGAATCATGGCCGGATTGTAGTAGACGCCCTGGCCCGGCAAGATTTCCCAATAGTCAAAGCCAGTCGGCTCGCTGATGAGGTGCCACTTGCCGACCATCGCGGTTTGATACCCTGCCTTCTGCAACAGTTTTGGAAACGTGATCTGTGCGCCGTCAAACCTATTGTTAGTATTGTTATAAAAGCCGTTGAGATGGCTGTACTTCCCCGTCAGCACTGTCGCCCGGCTAGGCCCGCAGATCGAGTTAGGAACAAGGCAACGATCGAAGCGCATCCCTTCTTTGGCAATGCGGTCGATGTTCGGCGTTTCGTTTAATTTTCTCGGGTCGCCATAGGCGCTGATGGCCTGATAGGCGTGATCGTCCGAAAAGATGAAAACAATGTTCGGCGGCTGAGCATCGGCCGCCGCTGCCTGGGCGACAATCGTGCAAACCACGATTAGAGCAGTAAATACGAAAAAGGGTATGCGCATGTCGGATTCCTTCTTATGCTGTGCCTAGGCGTTTCAGTTATCGTTCTTGATGAATTTCAGGGAGCACTACATGACGCGCTCGTGCGTAATTCTAATGATTCTCAGTAGCTTGGCCGCTTGCCCGGTTCGCCTTACAGCGGCCGAGACCGCTCCGCCCAATATCCTTTTCGCCATTGCCGACGATTGGGGACATGGCCATGCCGGCGCCTACGGCTGCAATTGGGTGAAGACGCCGAACTTCGACCGGATTGCTCGTGAAGGCATCTTATTCAACAATTGCTTTACGTCGAATCCGAAGTGCAGCCCCTGCCGAGCCAGCATTTTAACCGGTCGCAATACCTGGCAGACCGAAGATGCCATCTGTCACTTTGGCGTTTTTCCGGCGAAGTGGGCCGTCTATCCCGACGTCCTTGAACAAGCAGGCTATCTTGTCGGTCTTACAGGCAAGGGCTGGGGGCCAGGCGATTTCACTGCAGGTGGTTTCAAACGAAATCCGGCCGGGCCCCTATACAGCCAATTCAAAATCAAGCCGCCGACGACGGGCATCTCAGCCGCAGATTACGCCGGCAATTTCGAAGACTTCTTGTCCAAGCGGAAAGCGGGCCAACCTTTCTGTTTCTGGTACGGCGGACACGAACCTCATCGCGGCTACGAAGAAGGTTCCGGCCTGCGTAGCGGCAAGAAGCTGAAGGACGTGACGTTGCCGGCTTACTATCCCGATTCGCCGGTGATCCGCAGCGACTTCCTTGATTATGCCATTGAGGTGGAATGGTTCGACGCGCAACTCGGCAAGATGCTCAAAATGCTCGAAGATGCAGGCGAATTGGAAAACACACTGGTGCTTATGACCTCCGATCATGGCGAACCCTTCCCGCGCGGCAAAGGGAATGTCTACGATCGCGGCTATCACATTCCGCTTGCGCTACGCTGGGGCAAAGCCGTAAAAGGCGGGCGTACGGTTGACGATTTCATCAATGTCCGTGACTTCGCGCCTACGTTTCTTGAGGCTGCGGGTGTTGCCGTCCCGGAAACCGTCACCGGTAAAAGTTTCATGCGTCTTCTCAAGTCCGACAAAGCAGGCTGGGTCGACAAGACGCGGAATCGGATGCTCATCGGCAAAGAAAGACACGATGTCGGCAGGCCGAACGATTGGGGCTATCCGACGCGCGCCATGCGAACGCCCGAATATCTATACGTAAAGAACTACGAAGTCGAACGCTGGCCCGTGGGGAACCCCGAAACCGGCTACCGCGAATGCGACGACGGCCCTTCCAAGTTTTTCATCCTGGCCAACTTCGATCGCCATTACAAACTCTGTTTTGGAATGAGACCATCAGAGGAGCTATATCGAGTCGACACCGACCCAGACTGCGTCGTCAACTTGGCCGCCGATTCGGCACATGCCAAGATCAAAGACGCGCTCTGCAAAGAAATGGAAGATACGCTGCGCCAGGAGAAGGATCCGCGCATTCTCGGCAACGCGGCTGTTTTTGAGACCTACAAGTACCTCGGACCACGTAAAACCGCTTACGATACCTGGTTGAAGAATAAATAACGAGCTTGACTGAAATAAGCACGTTAGCCGCGACGCGACCGCTTTGGGGAGCGGAGCGTTGACCGCGGAAAGCGCTCCGCTGCGCAGAGCCTCCGCGTCGCGGCTAACGATCGCATCTCTTATTAGCTGGTCCAACTTGAACGCACTTAATTTAGGACGGCCGCCGCGACTTACCGCTGCAGACTGAAAACGCGAGAAATAATCAAGTCTTCGCCCAACCGCTCACTTCAGTTCCAAAATGCGATCCATGCGGTCGGAAACGTCTTTCAGTTCCTTTTCGCCGCCGCCGGCCACTTCAGCCGTTGCCCAGCCATCGTAGCCGATTTCGCCAAGCGCTTTAACGATTTCCGGCCAATCTTCGTCGCCTTCACCGATGCCGACCCACTTTTTGGTTTTGCTGTAACCCTTAAAGTCGAACTTGAGCATTCGCTTGTCCAGCTTGCGAATCCAGTCGGCGGGAGGCACGCCATATTTGACCATGTTGCTGCAGTCGAAATATGCGCCGACCACCGGTGACTTGAATGAATCGATGTACTCGACCAGCTGCTCCGGCTTGGTGATGAACTCATTCCAAACGACCTCAATGGCGATCTTAACCCCAAGTTTTTCGGCCTCAGGAATCGCTTTTTTCACTTCCGCTTGCGAACGGTCCCAGCATTGTTGATAGGTGACGTCTTTGTTAACGACGCCAGGAACAAGCAGCACGGTGTCGGCCTTGACGGTTCCGGCATCCTTGATTGCTCCAATGAACGCGGCTAACCCTTTGGCACGCACTTTTTCGTCCGAATGGGAGAGCGTGTCCTTCCAGTGAACCGAATCGATGACGCCGTGTATCTTGATGCCGGTTGCTTCCTGAGCCTCATTCGCTTCCTTCAAATTCAACGCGCTTGGGCTATCGATCTCGACGCCAAGAAAACCGAGCTTTTTGATGAGTTCAAACTTCTCCTTCACCGATCCCTTGATCTTGATCATGTCGAACTTAACGGCTTTTTTGAGCTTCGGCTTCTTTACATCAGCCGCGACTGCCCAAGGCGAAGCCAGCAGCGTTGCCGACATGGCGGAGACGTTTAGAAAACTACGGCGGTTCATCATTTTACCCTTATTAAGCGATAATGCGAGTTGACCGCTCGCCATAGGCGAGCGGCTAACAACAACAATCTAAACGAACTTCGTCACGCCTGGAACCGCGACCACCGGGGTCTCAAACTCGCCCCACTCCAGCTTCTTGGGCATCAAGTCTTCCTTGGAGTCAAGCATCTGCTTCCAAGTGAGCTTTTTGCCGGTGTAGGCGCACTCGCGGCCCATGATGGCCATCAAGGTGCTGAGAGCGGCGTTTTCACCATCGTTGACGATCGTCCCTTTGCGGATTGCGGCAAAGAGTTCGTTGTGCTCGTTTTGATACATCGCGCCGAAGTCGTGGTTGCCGGGCCATCTCCAGGCCTTCGGACCTTGGATTTCATGGGACATCAGTTCGGCCGAGCCGTTCGACCCGGTGATCTTGTCCGAGACGTCGTTCGCGCAGTTCTTCATCTGGCGGCAATTGAGCAGCACCTTCGCGCCGCTGGCGAACTCATAGGCGATGCTAAAGTGATCGAAGATGTGCCCGAACTTGGGATCGGTGCGCTGCTGCCGTCCTCCGGTTCCTATCGCCGACACGGGCACTTCGTCTTTCAAAACCCAGCGGGCTTTATCGATATTGTGAATCGCTTGCTCGACGATGTGATCGCCCGAGAGCCAGTTGAAGTAAATCCAGTTGCGGATCTGGTATTCCAACGGGCTCCATTTCGGATCAGCCCCGCGATGCCAAAGTTCGCCCGTCAAATAGTTGGCCTGGATAACAAGCGGCTTGCCGATCGCTCCATCGTGAATGCGGGCGACGGTATCGCGTTTGGCCGCATCATACCGGTAGCAGAAACCCGAACAGAGATTGAGTTTTTTCTTAGCAGCCAGTTGGGCCGAGGCGATGACCGAGCGAACGCCCGAGGCATCGACCGCAACCGGCTTCTCGCAGAAAACGTGCTTGCCCGCATCGATGGCGGCCTGCAGTTGCACCGGTCGAAAGCCAGGCGAAGTGCAAAGCAGAACCACATCCACATCGGTTTGCAGCAGTTTCTGATAGCCGTCGAACCCGGTGAATGACGTCTCCGGCGTGACCGCAACCTTGGCGGCAACACCTTCTTTGGGCCGAAGAATGTTTCTGAGGCTTTCCTGCAGCCGATCCTCGAAGAGATCGCAGATGGCGGTGAGCTTGACATTTTGGTCCGCGCGGAGGGCGTTGATGACAGCGCCCGTTCCGCGGCCGCCGGCGCCAATCAACCCGATCTTGATGGTGTCGCTCCCGGCCGCATGGACGCCGCCGACAGCTAAGGCCGACGCGGCGACTGTGGCTGCCGAATAGGTGAGGAAATCGCGACGCGTCGAGTTACTCAGGCCGTTGACGGCAGCAAGTTGATCGGGAACGCTCATTGTTAAACCTTTCATAACGGCGGAAATTGACTTAGGCTTGGCGGAAGAGGGCGATTGCATCCGGTTCAAAATCGATTGCCGGGAGACCGATAAAAACGCGATACGGCGAGTGGCGACTGACATCTGGCAGCGGCATGCACAAACTGTCTGCTACTAATTATCTTTGTCGAGCTTCGATTTGGGTCGATTGTACAAGAATTCAAGAGAATGTACTCATTAATGAGAAAGATTTCTGCTCCGTATCTTCGTAAGATGGGTGAAGGTTTCGCGAAACCGACCGCGTGACCCAGTGAACTGGCGAGCACGGAAAATCTAAGTTCCGCAAGCTTTCAGCCGGATTCTATGAAATCAACGGCGCGGCGCCCTGGCAGGCAACGGTTTTATCGCTCCGAACGGCAGCAACAGGTTGACCGTCAACAATGGCGGCACGATCCAAGGCAGCACCGCGGGCAATTACTGCACGTTGGCCGTGAACAGCGACGTGACTCGAGATCGAACAGGCGCCTGATTGAAATTCTAATTGTGAGACCGCTAACCATGTTCCGTGCAATTACAGTTTTGGCCATTCTGGCATTGGTGGCCCGGCCTTCCTTCGCCAATGAAAAGCTTAAAGGGATTGCATGCCGCTCCGTGCATCTCAATTATCCAGCCCCTGAAGGAACAGTTTTTTACAATGAAGTGACCGTAGGCAAATCCGCCGCCGGCACTTATTTCTGCGTCTGCGGTTGGGGCAAAGGTTACTACGGCATTCAAGAAAAGGCCGACGGGAAGACACTCCTCATTTTCTCCGTCTGGGATCCGGGTGCGCAGAACGATCCGAAAGCGGTGAAAGACGAAGTTCGCGTAAAAATGCTGCATCAGGGTAAAGACGTGCGCGTGGGCCGTTTCGGCAACGAAGGAACCGGCGGCCAATCCTTTTACGACTATGATTGGAAAGTCGGGCAGACACTTCGATTGATGGTCAAAGCCGCTCCGGATGGCGAGACACGCACCGCTTACAGCGGCTACTTCTTTCATCCGGAAAAGAAAGAGTGGCTCCATCTGGTCACGTTCTCAACGATCGCCAAGGGGGCGCTGCTGAACGGTTACTATTCGTTCGTCGAGGATTTTCGGCGCAATAAGATATCCGCCACTGAAGAACGGGATGCGCTTTTTGGCAACGGTTGGGTGCTCAACAAAGAAGGGAAGTGGGTCGCTCTCGAAAAGGCCCGATTTACTGGCGACGCCAATCCAGTAACCAATATCAACGCTAAAATTCTGAAGGATCGCTTCTATCTCGGCACCGGCGGCGAGATCAAGAACGACGACACCAAGTTATCAGAGTCAATGACCATGCCTCGAAAAGCTCAACCGCCTGAAGATGTCAAAGAGATCTTGAAGTAAGCGCAGCCGAACCGCGTAAGCGCTTAGGTGATTGTCGAACATGCTAATTGATTTATCACGTAAAGGAACATCGATGAACAACGTGAATATGCTTACTCGCCGGGCTGCATTGAAAAGCCTAGGCGCTGCTGCCCTCGGTGCCGCGAATGGTCCTTCGCGCCACGCGGCGGCTCCCAGTGCAACGTTGTTGCACGCCAGTATCGGCGGCGGTGGGATGGCGATGTCGGACATCAGGTCGCTGACCGCCAGCAAGCATTTAAAGCTTGTCGCCGTCGCGGAAGTTGATGAAAACCAGATCGCGGAACTGAAGAAGCGGTTCCCGGACGTCAAGATTTATAGTGATTGGCGCATCTTGCTGGACAAAGAGAAGAGCATTGATTCAGTGAATGTCAGCACGCCCGATCACATGCATGCATCAATTGCCATGCGCGCGCTACAACTCGGCAAGCACGTTTACTGTCAAAAGCCTCTGACGCAGACTATCTATGAAGCCAGACAACTGACGAAGACCGCCGCCGACAAGAAGCTCGTCACGCAGATGGGCATTCAGATTCACTCGTCTGAAGCGCATCGCGCGGTTGTCGAGATCGTACACAGCGGCGCCATCGGCATGGTCAAGCAAGTGCATAGCTGGTGCGCCAAGGGCTGGGGAGACAATTCCAACCGCCCAAATCGGAACGACCCGATTCCCAAAGGTTTCGATTGGGATCTCTGGCTCGGTGTCGCCGAAGCTCGTCCCTTCATCGACAAAGGTTATTACCATCCCGGCAACTGGAGAAAACGGCTCGATTTCGGCACCGGCACTTTCGGCGACATGGGCTGTCACATTCTCGACCCGGTGTTTGGTTCCTGCGCTTTCACCTCGCCCAACTCCATCGAAGCCGATGGCGATAAGCCGTCCGACGACGGGTGGGGCCTCAACTGCCACGTGAAATACGTTTTCCCCGAAACGAAGTACGCGGTCGATAAATGTGAACTGCACTGGAGTCACGGCAACATGAGGCCCCCGGCCGATGTCCAGAAGCTGATTGGCGATCGCAAATTGCATCCACACGGTTCGATCTTTATCGGCGAGAAGGGCGTGCTCTATTCGCCGTATATTGCCGCCCCGATCCTGCTGCCGGAAGAGAAGTTCACTGAGTACAAGATGCCCAAGCCGGGCGGAGCGGATCACTATCTCCAGTTTGTCGAAGCGGTGCGAGGCAATGACAAGGCATCCGCCCCGTTCGCCTATGCTGGTCCATTGACCGAAATGGTCTTGCTCGGCTGTCTGGCGACTCGCTTTCCGAATGTTCCATTGCAGTTCGATACGGCAACCTTGAAAGTCACGGGCCACGACAACGCTCAGACCCATGTGCGCCGAACATACCGCAAGGGCTGGGAAGTCGAAGGGCTATAATATCAAGTGACATTGGCGCCCAACGACTCTCTTCATTCCTGCTCAACAACGTAATAACAACCCGGAGGCAATACGGAAGATGGGCCGTTAACGATGCCCGAAATGATGAGTTTGATCGTGCGCTCACCATCTTGCAGCAGGTCTCGGGCAGCCAATAAACACTGCCTTAAAACAAAGAAAAAGTATGCAAGATGGTCGATATGCCCATGGTCGAACTGAACAAAACGGCCAAGGGCTAAATCAACAGCGGCTTTTTGCGAAAGATCAATTTCAATCTTCCAAGGCGAGTCGTCCATACTGTCCGGCACATCAACCTCCGGAAATAAGTTATCTTTTAACTGGAGTCTATGGAAAAGACCCGGGGCCACCGTCCAACGGTCGAGGTACTGGTAAAACAACAACGTTGACTTTGAGATAGACCTTCCTTCGGCAGCTAATGGGACAATCACCGCATCGTACTGTAGGTCATCGACCTGAAGATCAATTGTAATTATTGACGTGGCCATTTGCTCTCGTTTGTCACTCGGCGTTGAACGTCTCATCACGCTCTGAGCCAAACAGAGCGTGAATGATTGCTTCCCAATTACCGTGCCAAAATCACGGCCCTTTCGATCCGCTGAGCCGGTCGCATTTCAAATTTGATGGTGAATTAGTGAACCAGAAGCGTGCCTTTTCCTCGCGGATTTGCCGGAAGTCCTCGGACTGTTGCAGCAACTGGCGCATCCGAACGTTCGGGTCGCTGTCGTAACTGTTTATTGGAAATGGTCGACGGACTAAGTCGACAAAGATTTCCAGACTCGAAATGGCTGTCTGAACGAAAGTTTCGGCAATCCTGCGCCCGACGCTATCAGGCGCAACAACCGCAACCGGCGTGGGTTCAATTTCCGGCACCGTCGGCATTGCGCTCGAAACAGGACAGCAACCAGGCGCTACGCTCGGCAAGGGCTTCGGCAACGGCACACCGCTGTTTTGCATCTCGATGATCACGCGGTCGCTGACCTGATTCCGCTTCAGAAAAAGAATGTCCTCCGTGGCAATCGTAAACTTAGCGCCCGTGATGCGCAACTGGTTCAGGATGACCTCGTCGGAAATTCCGCTGCTAGCCAAGGCCGCGACGTCGGCAAGGTTCATCGTTGGCGTTTGCGCTTTGATTGTGGCGCTGGCAGTGACAATCTCTTTTTTCTCGAGCGGATAAACGAGTTCTGCCGTGATGAGCATAACGAGTTCGCGCTCGCCCTTTACCATCTCCTGCAAGTCGCAGAATCGAGCAAAGAACGATCGCTCGCCCGGCTGGCACTTTATGAAGCCAGTGAAGGCAAGAACCTGGCCAGCGCGAATGTCGAAGGTCGATTCCAGGCTTTGAGTTATTAGTTCCGGAAGGCCTTTCGCTGCGGCGGCGATGTCGCCTTTGCTTTCAACAGCTTGCAAGTAGATATTGATCCGATCATTGGCACTAATGGTCGGCGTGAACGAAACTTGCAATCCATAAGGGATGTACTGCGTGCGCAAATTTCGTTCGCCAGTCACGACGATTGGGAATTGGCCGCCGGATTGGAACGATGCCGACTGACCGTTCAATGCAATCAATGTTGGCTCTGCCACGATGCGGGCAAGACCCATTTTCTTGAGCGTTTCGATAGCGGCTGCGAACTTGCCATCTTTGGCGATACCGAATCCCTTGGCGGCACCGTCGTTGCTAAATTGCAACCCAATCGCACGGCCGGCACTGCGATCGACTTCGGCGACTATGGCTTTGAGCGCGACTTGCCGTTTGTCAGCCACATTAGACTTTTTTACGGCGTTTGTTTCGTTATAGTTTTCGGAAATTTCGCGGTCCTTGCAGCCATTCACCCATGGCTCTGCTCGCTTCTTGCTCGCGACAACCGGAGCCTTCTTCGGCTCTTCTTTTGGCACAATTGTCGCAGGTTCCTCCGAATTAACCAGTGGCACGAAGCTGAGCGCGAGCGCAACCACAAACAGAATACGCATCTTCATACCGACACCCTCCGGAGTGGAGAAGGAGATTTCATGTGACGGGGGAAGATAGCGAGTTATGGAATAGGTGCAAGGCGAAAGCGTTCTCAGGCGAGCGAGTCTATCCAGTGGCCGGCAAATTGTGGCGATTTTGGCGAGCAGGGAGTGTCGACGCTCCCTGCCACCAAAACTTCCCAATCCTGTTGGCTCACTTAGCGCCATCGCCTATCCTTCCCTTAATGGCGAAGAAGAAAAAAATACGCGTTGAGATGCGCAAGAACCGCTCCAAACCGGCACGGCCGAATCAGTGGACGCGCGGATTTCAAGAGCATGGCTTCGAAGAAAAAGCGACAACTGCCGAAGAGCGCGTGCGCGCCAAGGGCGATCTGTCGCGGCATCGCACGATAATGGAAGAGGTTGGAGCGCCCGATGCCGATGGCTGCCTACGCGGTCGGGTCATCAAAGTTTTCGGCTTACAAAGCGTGGTCGAAACAGCCGACGGCCTGCAGATTCGTTGCGCCATTCGGCGAATGCTCAAGACGATGCTCACCGACGAACGCAGCGCGGTCACTACCGGCGATCTCGTCTGGTTTCGGCCCGACGGAAACAACGAAGGGATGATCGAGCGCGTCGAACCCCGGCACGGCGTCCTCACTCGGGCCTCCAAAAAGCGCGAACATGTATTGGTCGCCAACGTCGATCAACTCTTGATAGTCGTCTCGCTCGTGGAGCCCGATCTCAAGCCGCACTTGATCGATCGTTACCTTGCCTCGGCCGAGATGGGTAAGCTCTCTCCCATCATCTGCCTGAACAAGGCCGATTTGGCGGAACCTTGGCGGCTGCAACCGCTCGTCGGCGCTTATAGCCAACTCGGCATTCCGACGCTGCTCATGTCGGCCAAGACCGGGCATGGCCTCGATAGACTTCGTGAATTGCTGCGCAATCGCGCCACCGTGTTTTCCGGCCAAAGCGGAGTCGGGAAATCGTCGTTGTTGAATGCTATTCAGCCGGGGCTGACTCTGAGAGTTCGCACGGTGAGCGATGTGAATCAGAAAGGCCGTCACACGACGACGACGGCTGAGCTCATCAAACTAGAGTTCGGCGGCTGGGTGGTAGACACTCCCGGAGTAAGGCAATTACAGCTTTGGGACACGTTGCCCGAAGAAGTCGAAGGTTTCTTTCCGGAGTTTCGCCCCTATGTCACGCTCTGCGCTTTTCCCGACTGCCTGCATACGCACGAGGATTCCTGCGCGGTCAAGCGAGCGGTGGACAGACAGCAAATCAGCATGAGACGCTATCACAGCTATCTCGGCATGCTGAGCGGATCGATGGAAGAGTGATGAGGACTTTGCTAAGAGCGCTGCATGCCATTAAGAAGAGACGACAAAACATTTGGGACAAAAAAATAAGAATGAAATGTTGCAGTCAACCGCCGGCAGCATGGCCGTTCGATCAGCACTGTATTGTTTTTCATTTTTTTGTCCCAAATCTTTTTGTCGGTGTGTTTGTTAGCGCCACCTACGGACTAAGAGTATTCAAACTGCTTACTTCGTGCGCGGCTCTTGAATTCTTGAGCGCCTTTGACTCGTCGCCATGTTGATAAGTCTGATCGTCTTCGATAGTCTTTTTACATCCCCTTTACCCACGTCTTCTCGGAGAACGGCCCATGAGTGTCGCAAAACTTTCACTGCTCCGGCGACTTGCCATCGCCCTCGTAATATTGACGGCGGCGCCGGTCGCTACGGGCGCCGAAACAAAATCGAGCGTCGGCTCTTTGTTGACTTCGGACACCGTGGGCTTTCTACACGTTCGCTTAGCCGATGTTTGGGATAGTCCGCACTTGGCGTTCTATCGCAAGTTGCTCGGCAGTTTGGGAGCGGAAGAGATCAAGGCCTTTGATCGGCGCTTTGCCCCCGGGCTTTCGAACATCGAGAGCTTGACCATCGTTATGCCATCGCTGAATATCCGTATGCCGATGCCGGATGGTCGGCCTGTCGGTCAGTCGATGCTTTGGGCGATCACGACGAAGCAGCCGGTCGATCGGGTTTCGTTGATCCAAGGCTTGGGGCTGGACGCGCGAACCAAAACACATCATGGCGTCGACTATCTCTTTGAAGAAGCCCATTGGGCGGGCATCATGCAGCTCGACCCGACAACTTTGGTTTTTGGCGCCGAGGACTCGATTACCCGCTTGATCGAACAACGCGAGGCGACGCCAATTGCCGAAAGCACTTTAGCAAAGATCCTGGCACGCGAAGGAAGCAAGCAGGCTGGCCTGTTGGCCGTAAACCCGGCCACGTTCGCCACTCCGGAATTTCTTAAAGGCCTGCCTGAGAGCCTACATCCTTTGGTGCAGGCATCGAGCGTCTGGGCCGCCCTTGACTTGAAGCAGGAATCGCATCTTTCGTTGACATTGGAGTTTGCGAGTCCTGACCGATTGACGGCCGGGAAGGAATCGGTCATTGTACTCCGCAAGATGGCTCACGACCTGATCGATAAAGGCTTGAAGAGCTTGCAGGATGAAGAGATGCGGGCAACGAAGCGACCGGTTATGAGCCCGTTGGACATGAATGCATCATTCGTTCCAACCATTGGCCGAGCGGCGTTGAAATACTTGGACGCGAATATGAAAAACCTGGAGTTTGCTGCGCACGAAAACACGCTCAAAGCGTCGTTGAACCTGAGCGAGTTTTTTCCCGCTCATGGCGACGCGCTTGCGGTCTTGTTGTTCTCGGGCGTGGCGCAATTTGGGGGCAGCTACTACACCAGTTATCACGGCGGCGCCAACGAGGAAATCCCGTATTACATCCGCGACCAGTTCCAACGGCTCTCGACCGCCTTGCTCGCTTATCATGCCGATAAAGGGAATTTTCCGCCGGTTGCACTTTACGACAAAGATGGCAAAGCCCTGTTGAGCTGGCGCGTGTTGATCCTGCCCTACATGGAGCAACGCCCCGGGGATTTGCCCCAGGAGGGAGACGGTCCGTTTACGGCGGTGAAAGTGCAGGCATTCAATGAAGTGAAAGGGGGCGGTCAGCCCCCGGTTCAACAGACTTTTGCCGACTTATTCAAACAATTCAAGCTCGATGAACCTTGGGATAGCCTGCACAATAAAAAACTGATTGAGCGGATGCCACGCCCCTTCCGCATTGAATTCACAGCCACCAACTGGCGGATGCACTTGGAATGGAAGACGGGCGCTCAGGTTTTCTCCGGGGCCACGACGCTGTTTCCAGGACGAAACGGCGTCAGCAAAGGCCAGGTGCGCGACGGCATTGATTCGACCATAGCGGTTCTCTTTCGCGACGATGCAGCTAGCGCCGTGCCTTGGACCAAGCCGGCCGATATCCCGTTTAGTGCTGATAAGCCGCTGCCCAAGTTGTTTCAAATTCCCAGCGCCATGCAGCAAGTGCCACACATCAACGATTCGTCACGTGTAACGCCGAGTCTGTTTGCCATTATGGCCGATGGTCAGATCCGACGCTTTCCTTCGGACTTCGACGAGAAAGATTTCAAAGGTCTGATCACGATCAATGGCGGCGAGAAAGTGACGTTGCCCGAGCCGAAACGCAAGCCAGCCGAGTATAAGGAAACGAAGGAATTCAGGAAGGAGTAAGATTGGCCGAAAGGTGGCCGGCGTTCAACACCGCCCACAAGGCGAGCGGCAAAAACAATCTGCCCCGCGCAATGGCTTCGGGATCCCGCCATGGGAGCCCGAAGCGCAAGCAAGGGTAGGCGCTTCCCCTTGCTTGCGCTTCGGGCTCCCATTGCGGGTATTTTTGCTCTTGCCGTTCGCCTAAGCCTGAAGCGGCAGCGAAGAGTTAACTCGTTCTTCGCTACCGCTTCAGGCTTGTGGCGGCCACAATGCGCTTGCAAGATTTAGAAATGCACAATGACTAAGTAATTCGACAGCGCGCCGGTAGCAGGGCCTTGCAAGTTGCCGCCAAGCGTCACAGACCCTGCGGCAAACGTTTTGCGATAAACTTTCATGGGCCCAGCCGGTGTATCGGTGGAACTGAGCGACTCACTGCTCAACTGCCAGGTTCCGTCGTTCAGCCAGGCGGGCAAAACATTTCCCCGCGCATCGTAGGCCACATAAACGGTAGCAGCGTTGCTAAGCGAGATCGTCAGATGGCTGGCGGTCGTGACGTATTTGTCGTTGTTGGCCACTTGGATCAAGGTGGCATTCTGCAGCCCGCTGCTGATGGCGGTGATCGTAAAATTGCGATCGATATAGTTGGTCGCACCGACGATCGCAGATGTCGTACTGTATGCGGCCCCTGTCGACACATTCGTAATAGTCACTGCACCGGCAGCAGGCGTTGCAGTGGCTTCATTCGAGCGAGAGCTTTCGCCGCTCGAGTTCACTGCGGTCACCTTGTAGTAGTAGGCAGTGCCATTAACCAGTGAGGTGTCGGTGTAAGAGGGTGAGGTGACAGAAGTCAAAGTCGTTGATAATTCGGCATTGGATGCCGTCCCTCGATAGACGTTGTAAGAAGTAGCGCCGGTCGAGGCGGTCCAAGCGAGTGCAACTTGACCGCTGCTTGGAGTTGCTGTTAAGTTTGCGGGCGCCGAGGGAGCAGTGCTGCCGGTCCCTGCCGTCAAACGAGCGCCCGCCCAGTCGGCATGGTCGTAGGAGGGCCCGTCGCCATCGTCGATGACGCGCAAGTCGAGCGAATTGACCCCGCTCACGCTCACATTCAAAGTCTGCAAGGGGGAAGTTCCCGTTAGCACGCCGCTGTCGTAGAGCTTAACGCCATCGCCATAGACCTGGAAGATGACCGAGCCTTTGCCGGCGACTTCATCATCAACGCCCACGGCACTCATGAAACTCGTGTAATTGCCGGCAAGATTGTAAATCACGTCAGAAGGCTCATGAACGCCCAGCCCTTTGCTAAATGATTGACCGCGGATGGTGATGGTGTGTCCATCGCCTGCGGCGGCTTCACCGTTGCTAGTGTCTTTCTCGACAGGTCCCCAGCCGTTCGAGGCCGACGTCCAAGCCAGGTCGCTCACATAGGTGGTCGTGAACTGTGTCGGCGTCGTGACGTTGACGACATTGGAGCTCGCGGAATCACCCGTGTTATTCGAAGCTAAGATGCGATAGTAATAATTGACGCCGGCGGTCAGCCCGTTATCCAGATAGACAGTCGTGTTCGCCGTAACCATTGCGGCCACGGTGTAATTCGTGCCGTCCGTGGAGCGTTCAACCTTGAAGCCGGTTTCATTGCTTGAATTGTCTGTCCAAGTCAGGTTGATCTGCGTTGCGGAAGTCGGCGTGGCCGTCAGCCCGGACGGGGCATTGATGACACCTGCAAGCAGCCGCGCTCCTGCCCAGTCGGCATGGTCTAGAGTAGCTCCGTCGCCTGCGTCGGTAACGTGCAGTTCCAGAGACTGCACGCCATTGACATTCAAATTCAATGTCTGCACGGGCGAACTCCCCGTTAGGACGCCGCTGTCGTAGATCTTCGTGCCGTCCGCGAATACTTGGAAATCGACGGAGCCTCCGCCGCCCGTTTCGTTGTCGACGCCGATGTCGCTGATGAACGTCGAGTAGGCGCCGTTGAGAGTGTAAACGAGGTCCGAAGTCGCATGCACTCCCAGGCCCTTCGTGTACGATTGGCCGCGAATGGCGATGGGCTTGCCATCGCCGGCGGCTGCCTCGCCGTTGCTCGTGTCTTTCTCGTACGGGCCCCAGCCGTTTGTGGCTGAAACGGGAGTCAAGTCGCTGAGATAATTCGGCGATCCCAAGGCAGGCGTCGTGATCGAAAGCCCGGTGAAATCGGAGGCGCCGGCGACGTTCAGCGCCTGGATGTGGTAGTCGTATTGCGTATTCGGCGCTACCGCTTTGTCCTGGTAGCTCGTGCTGTTGGCAGGCAACGTGGCAATGAGATTGAACGTGCCGCCCACGCCTGTCTTGCGGAAGACCCGATACATGCTTTCGTTGTCAGCGTTGTCGATCCAGGCCAGGTCCACTTCGTTGGGAGCGACCAATGTTGTATGTGAACCCGTGGGCGTTGCCGGTGGGACCGGCATGGTAATCACAAATGTGTTGGAGTTGGCTGACTCACCGTTATTGTTCACGGCCCGAAGATAGTAGTAGTAGGTGGCGCCTGGAGTCAGTGCCGTGTCCATGTAGCTCGTCGCGTTTGCGGCTGTCAGTGCAATTTGCGTGAAATTGGCGCCGTCGGTCGAACGTTCAACTTCAAAACCCGTTTCATTCACCGAGTTATCAGTCCAAGTCAAGTTGACCTGGGTTCCGGAAGCCGCCGTGCCGTTTACTGCGGAAGGCGCATTGGGCAAGTTGGAACTGGCGGTTATCAGCCGGGCGCCGGCCCAGTCGGCGTGATCGAGTGCCGTTCCGTCGCCGCCATCGGTTACGCGCAGGTCGAGAGATTGCACCCCGCTGACGCTGACGTTAACTGATTGAACGGCCGACTTGCCGGTAACCACACCGCTGTCGTAAATCTTGGCGCCGTCGGCGTAGAGTTGGAAGTTCACGGAGCCGCTGCCGTTTGTCTCGTCGTCGATTCCCAAGTCGCTGATGAAATTGCTGTAGTTGCCCGCAAGGTTGTAAACGACATCCGAAGGCGAGTTCGTGCCCAGGCCCTTGGCATAGGTCTGGCCGCGGATCGTAATTGTGTGGCCGTCGCCAGGGCTGTTTTCGCCGTTGCTCATGTCCTTTTCAACCGGTCCCCAACCATTGCTAGCGGAGGTATAAACCAAATCACTGACATAAACCTGGCTGCCGGGAGAACCTGTGCTCACATTGGCGATGTTCGTGTAGCCTGAATCTCCGATGGCGTTCGTAGCCCGAACGCGATAGTAGTAGGTCACGCCCGCAGTCAGTCCGGTGTCGCTATAATTGTTGGCATTGACGCTGGCCAGCGCGATTTGATTAAAGCTGACGCCATCGGTAGACCGTTCGATCTTGAAACCGGTCTCGTTGGTGGACAGATCGGACCATTTGAGGTTGATCTGCGATACGCCGGCTGATGTCGCGGTTAAATTCGCCGGAGCCGTGGGTGCGGTCGTGGTTCCGGTCGTCAGCCCATACATCACTAATGACTTGGTGGTGCCTACATAGACCTGGCCATTGGCGACTGTCGGGGGCACAAATTTGTTGGCTATGCCCAAGAGATCTCGGCTGCCAGCATCGTTCGACGTATATAACCGTTTTTTGAGATTGGTTGCATCGTAAGCGATCAGCTCGTTTCCGTTCCTGTCGATGCCCCAGACGATGCCGTTGCTGTTGCCATTCGCGGAGACACTCAACGTGTCGCCGGGGAAGGTGAAGGTTTCGGCCGCTTGAGAAGTCGGAGCGGGTGAGAACGCCGCATTGCCGATCGAGAATGCTTCGGCGGTTCCGCCGTAACCGCTTACGTAATAAAACGAGCCGTTGAAATAGGCGGCCGTGTCCAATGAGCCGTTAATTCCACTCGCTTGTTCTTGGACGACATGATCAGTAGTAGCGTTGAACTTGCCCATGTTGTCGCGGTCGATCAAGTAGATTCGACCTTCTTTGCCCGAGCCGACGAGCAAGTGAGGATGGGCGGCATTGCCCACCGAATCGGGAAGGAGTGTCGGGGCAGCGGAGCCCAAGTCAGTGTCGTCGGTATTAAGACCGCTTTGATTGAAGCCTGTGAAGTAATCGACTACTTTCAATCCCCAACCATTGACGTTTTGGTTGCTCGCGCTGTTATGAACCGTATCGACCGCAATTTTGACGAATGAGTCGCCGTAGTCGCCGTCAATGGGGAAACCGGCCGCATTGAAGTTGCTGGCGCTCTGGTTGAAGTCGCCGTTGCCCGTTTCGACGTACATGTTGCCTTGGCTGTCGGCAGCTATGGTGCCTCCACCCTGCCAGATGCCGCCTTCTGTTCCGTTTGGGGTAGTGTTGAACACGGCCGTCGGCTGCAAGTTGGCCGCACTGAAGCCGAGAATCCAGCCGTGGTAAGCCCCTTGGTCTCCGTGTGATGCGTAGGCGATGTAAATGTTGCCGTTTACCAAGGCCAGCCCTGGTCTATTCATCTGTCGAAGGGCCAAGAATTGGACGTGGCCATTGCCGTCGTTTGCACTGCCGGTTCCATTTACCGTAGGTCCACTGACGTAAGTGTCGCCTATTGAGTCGGCGATGACCCTCGGCCCGCCCATCTTCTCGGTGCCGTCGGCCAAGCTTAACGCATGCAAGGTGTGAACGTAGTGAGACCCGTCGTTGCGAACTTCCTTGGTTTTTGCTTCAACGTAGATCGTTCCCGTGCTCGAATCGATAACGGGAGTGCTGGTGATGCCGATTTCGGGAGTCAAATCGTTGGTGTTGCCCGTGTCCTGCGCCGGCACAGTTGTAATCCCGGCAGCGGGATTGATGAAACTTTTCTGCCATAAGATTTGGCCGGTGTTCGCGTCAATCGCATAAACGCTGTCGTGCTCGGTCGCCACAATGGCTAGATCGTGGACTCCGGGACTAGGGCCAGTCGTGACGTTGACCGAGGTGACGATCAAAGGTTGCGCGTAGACTTGACCATCTAACGCCGTGGAAAACTTCTGTCCAAAACTCGCCTGATTCACATTGGCGGGCGTCAATTGGGTTTCGCTCAGATTTTGCCCGGTGCTGGCACTGTCATTGTGATAGCTGAGAACATTCACCGAAGGCAAGACGCGCGACTCCAACTGTTCGACAAATAACTTCACCCTTCGAAACGGGCTCGGCGGCGGAGACTTGGTGAATTTTCGAAACGAGAAAGGATTCCAGCGCATCCGAGAGTTCTCCAGCAGGTGAATAAGCAAGCAATGTGTGGATGTTTGGGCCTGAGCACATCAAAGCGGAAGAAACTGCCCGCGAGGGTTTGAGAGGTAAGAATAATTGTAGCAGAGCGATATGACCGATCAAGCAAAGTCAAACAAAAATTCGCAACAATTTAAAGTTATTGTGTGAGGCGAATCGCCTAATTTAACAAATTTTCTTAGCCGTGAAAATCCTTACTATACCAGATGAATTTGTGAATCTCACCGTCAGTTCGATTCCAATGTGGTGTGTCGTCAGCGCAACGTTCAAAAGGCGGTTGATGGATCATTATTCGGAGTTGCCAGCGCACCATGCGAACTTCGCTAATCGTCCCCTGTCAATTCCGCCACAGCTCATTCTTGCCGCCCTGTCAGGTTGGCAGTCTGCTTCGGCCGACCGCTCTGTAGAAATTTCTTAACTCATTGTAGATGTTCGACTTGTGGCAAACGTTTGTGCAAGGGCACGCGCTTTGCATTCCGCTTTGCCACAACTGATTGCATTCCATCCCGCCGTTTCAACCGACGGGTTTATCTCTGCTTGCCGCTTGAAGGAGACCGCACTGTGGGAGCCAAGCAACTGACTTATGCCGACGAGGCCCGCCAGAAACTGCTTTCCGGCGTATCGAAATTGGCCAAGGCCGTCCGCTCGACCCTCGGGCCGCGCGGACGCAATGCTATCCTCGATAAAGGCTGGGGTAGCCCGACCATAACCAAGGACGGCGTTTCGGTCGCTGAAGAGATCGAACTGAAGTGCCCTTACGAAAACATGGGCGCTCAGTTGGTCAAAGAAGCCGCTTCTAAGACCTCGGACGTCGCCGGCGACGGCACGACCACGGCCACCGTGCTCGCTGAGTTCATCTATCGCGAAGGGCTAAAATCCGTCGCAGCCGGCAACGATCCGATGGCTCTCGTTCGCGGCATCCAGAAGGGCGTCGAGAAAGTTGTCGAAGAATTAAAGAACATGGCCCAGAAAGTTGATGCCAACGATGAGAAGGCCATCAATGAAGTCGCCACTATTGCGGCGAACAACGACAAAGAAATCGGCAAGAAATTGGCCGAGGCTATGAAATTGGTCGGCGCCACCAACGGCGTCATCACCGTCGAAGAAGGCAAGACGGCTGAGACTGAAGTCGTCGTCGTGCAGGGAATGCAGTTTGATCGCGGCTATCTCTCGCCGCACTTCGTCACCAATCAAGAATCGGTGACATGCGAGTTCGAAAACCCGTACATCCTGATCTTTGAAGATAAAGTCAGCAACGTTCGCAGCTTAATCCCGCTATTGGAACTCATTTCGAAGCAGAAAGAGCCTTTGGTCATCATCGCCGAAGACCTCGAAGGCGAAGCGCTTGCCACTCTGGTGCTCAACAAACTCAAGGGCATTCTGCAGGTCTGTGCCGTCAAGGCGCCTGGCTACGGCGATCGCCGTAAAGCGATGCTCGAAGACATTGCCACGCTCACGGGCGGCAAGGCGATCTTCAAGGATCTCGGCATCGAACTCGAAAAGGTCCAGCTAAGCGATCTGGGCCGATGCAAGAAGATCAAGATCGATTCGGAAAACACGACGATCACCGAAGGGGCCGGCGTTAAGAAAGCGATCGACGGCCGAGTCGAGATGATTCGCCGCGAAATCACCAAGACTGACAGCGAATACGATCGCGAAAAGCTGCAAGAGCGATTGGCGAAGTTGGCTGGCGGCGTGGCCCAATTGAAGGTTGGGGCCGCCACCGAAACGGCCATGAAAGAACGCAAAGCCCTCTACGAAGATTCGCTGCACGCCACTCGCGCTGCGTTGGCGGAAGGCACCGTGCCAGGTGGCGGCGTGGCTCTCTTGAACGCACGCAAGGCGCTTGAATCGTTCAAGCTGACGGGCGATGAGGACGTCGGCGTTCGCGTTCTGTCGCGTGCTTTGGAAATGCCCTGTCGTTTGATTGCCGAGAACGCCGGCAAAGATGGCACGGTCATCGTGTCACACATCCTGCGCAAGAACGAACGCAATTGGGGCTACAACGCGGACACGGACAAGTACGAAGACATGCGCTCCGCCGGTGTCATCGATCCGGTCAAAGTTACCCGCAGCGCTTTGCAAAATGGCGCGTCGGTTGCCTGCCTGCTTCTCACTACCGAATCGATCGTGGCTGATATCCCTGAAGATAAGAAGGGCGGCGACCACGACCACGATCATCACGGTGGTGGCGGCATGGAAGGCATGGGAGGTATGGGCGGCATGGGTGGAATGGGCGGCATGGGCGGCATGGGAATGATGTAAAGAAATTCGGAACGCGGAATTCGGAGTGCGGAATCAGAAATTGATCTTCGCATTTCATTCCACGTTCCGACTTCCGCGTTCCGAATTTGAAATTATTGGCCTTCGGAGTTCGAAAACATGAGCATTAAACCACTTGAAGATCGCGTAGTTGTCGAACCGTTGGAAGCGGAAGAGAAAACCGCAGGCGGCATCTTGCTGCCCGACACCGCCAAGCAGAAGCCGCAACGGGGCAAGATCATTGCCGTCGGACCAGGCAAGGTTCGCGAAAGCGGCGAGCGCACGGCACTCGCGGTCAAAGTCGGCGACGAAATCCTCTACGGCAAATACTCGGGCAGCGACGTCGAAGTGAACGCCAAAGAATTGAAGATCCTCCGTGAAAGCGAAATCCTGGCGAAGCTGGCGAAGTGACCGTTAGCCGCGAGCCTCTGGCGAGCGAGCGGGCAATCGGGTATCATTTGGCAATTGTTTGGCCAATCAGGGAGGATGTGCGATGAAAGTCGTGAACCATGCGCGGATGCCGCTAGACCAAATCGAATTGCTCTTTCCGGCACAATGGATACTCGTTGATCAACCTGTATTAGATGCTTGGAATCGCGTTGTTGATGGCGTTCCGGTATTTGCCCACTCGGAAAAAACTGAAGTTCACCGAAAGATTGGCGAACTTAAGCTGACACGATTTGCCATTCAGTGTACCAAGAAAGATCCGCCGGATCGGAAGTACATGTGAAGTATCATTTCGATCCCAACGGGTCATTCATCGCGGTGGAAGTGGTGCTCGTCGGACCCTTGGCCTTTGGAAAGACGATATTTGCTTTGGATACTGGAGCTACTCAGACCGGCGTAGATGAGAGCATACTTGGCCGACTAGGATTCGGTCCATCAATGGCCGTTCGAAAATTGCAGGTGGCGACAGCTGGCGGACAGACGAAAATGTTTGAGTACCGTTTGCCGGTTCTCTCGGCATTAGGACTCGATGTACATGACTTTGACGTACTTGCAGTTGATTTGAGTGCGTCGAGTTTCGATGGTGTATTGGGGATGGACTTCTTCCGCGATAAGGTTCTAACAATCGATTTTCGCAATGCAACCATCGAACTCGTATGACGCTCAACTCAAGACGGAGTCGTGTATTTTGTGTATCGGTTCTCTCCCCATCTAGTGTTTGCGGCCGCATTGAGAAAGATTTTTTGGATTGAAAAAATCCGATGAGAGGGTTGAGATCGTGCTGATCGTTTTGAAGCCGAAAAATGTCGAGGAAATTCAAAGGGAGTTTCCTGCAAAATGGGTTCTGCTCACGCATGACAAACGTGATGAGAATGGCAAACTTGTTTCAGCAGTTGTAATCGAAGTTAAGGACGAACTAAGTCAGCTTTATACCTCGGCAAGAAAACGTTCTTCAGCTTTTTGTTGGCGAACCGATCGCGTTCCACCGAAATCGGTCAAAGTCGTCTTGAAGATTGCAACGTGCAATCTTGATTATCGCAGTTCAGAAGACATCCGGGCTCGAATGGCTGAAATTAATTCGGATATCTGGGTCATGACCGAGACACTGCCAGATATTTCGCCTGGAACTAAGTACCGAAGAGTCGCCTGTTCGCCGTCTCACGGTTGCCGAGGGGACAAACCTGAAGGTCGCTTTGTGACTATTTGGGTCAGCGACAGGATATTGAACGACGACTGGGCAGTCGAGTCGCAGGATATGCTGCCGATCCACGAACAGCGTTCCGTTTGTGTCCGCTTGTTCAAGCCCGGAAATCGGGAAGTGATAGTAGTAGGCACCGTGTTTCCCTACCCGAACGATCCACTTTATGGTTCAAGTGATGTCGGCTACTGTGCAGCCTTGGCTTCCCAATCACAGGAGTGGAAGCACTTTCTGCATTCGAACGAAGAAGCAGCCTTATGTGTCGTTGGCGACTTTAATCAAACTCTCCCATTTCAGCGATTCTATCCCAGTAAAAATCGAGTTGCGGCCGTCGAGCGAACTCTCGGTTCAATGGGCCTTCGCTGTCTCAGTGGTTACGAGAATGATCCGCGGCTGAGTGTGGACGGCAAGCCGAGCATCGACCATATATTTGTTAGCGGCGGGCTCCGCCGGATTAAACCACTTGAATGCTGGACCATGTCGAAGGACCACGCTGGCGTCTGCGCTGAGCTGATGCTCGATTAGAACAGAGCGCTGTAATCACGCAGTAAAATAGCGGAACTAGAAGAAACCAACGATCCAACATTACCTCTAAGCGAGAATCATAAATGGCTAAACAACTACTCTACACCGACGACGCACGCAAGAAGCTCTTGACGGGCGCGAGAAACTGGCTCATGCGGTCGGCATTACGCTGGGGCCGACCGGCCGAAACGTCATCATCGACAAGTCGTTTGGCGGGCCGACCGTCACCAAAGACGGCGTGACTGTCTCCAAGGAAATCGACTTGGCCGACCCGTTCGAGAACATGGGCGCCAAGCTCGTGAACGCTGTCGCGCAGAAGACGAGCGACTCGGCCGGCGACGGGACGACGACGGCGACCATCTTGGCTTTGGCCATCTATCAGGAAGGCTTGCGCAACATTACGTCGGGCGCCAATCCGATGGCCGTGCAGCGCGGCATCACCAAGGCCGTTGAAGCGGTAGTGACCCACTTAGGCGATAAGCTGACGAAGCGCCTCACTTCCAAGGAAGAGATGGCCCAAGTCGCTTCGATCTCGGCCAACAACGACCCCGCGATCGGCAAGCTGATGGCAGACGCTTTCGAAAAGGTCGGCAAAGACGGCGTCATCACCGTCGAGGAAGGCAAGACTTCCGAGACGACGCTCGAATTCGTCGAAGGCATGCAGTTCGACAAGGGCTACATTTCGCCCTACTTCGCGGTCAATCATCCCGACCTGAAGTGTGAAATGGACGACGCCTTGATCCTGATCTACGAGAAGAAGTTGTCGAACGTCCGCGACATGCTTCCCCTATTGCAGAAGGTCGCTGAGACGCGTCGGCCGTTCTTGATCATCGCCGAAGATGTCGAGAGCGAAGCCCTCGCGGTGCTCGTGGTGAACAAGCTCCAAGCAGGCTTCCCGGTTTGTGCGGTCAAGTCCCCTGGTTTCGGCGATCGACGCAAAGCCATGCTCGGCGATATCGCCACGCTCACCGGCGGCACCTTCATCAGCGAAGATCTCGGCATCAAGCTCGAGAACGTCACGCTCGATCAGCTCGGCCAAGCCAAGCAGATCATCGTCGAGAAAGAGAACTGCACCATCATCGACGGCAAGGGCGACAATAAGAAGATTCAGGATCGCATCAACCAGATCCGCACGCAGATGAACCAGACCGAGTCCGAATACGACAAGGAAAAGTTCAGCGAGCGGCTAGCCAAGCTGACGGGCGGCGTCGCCATCGTCCGCGTCGGCGCAGCGACCGAAGCCGAAATGAAGCAGACCAAAGGCCGGGTTGAAGACGCTCTTCATGCAACACGAGCTGCCGTTGCCGAAGGCATTGTTCCAGGCGGCGGAACCGCGTACTCCGCTGTGTGCAGGCGGCTCATGCCGAAGCCAAAAAGCTCGAAGGCGATGAGCGCGTCGGCGCCGAGATCGTGGCCCGCGCTTTGACGAAACCTGTTCGCACGATCGCCGAGAACGGTGGCCAGGACGGCGCCGTTGTTGCCGACGAAGTGCTCACTCGCGGCGAGAAGAATGCGAACATCGGCTACAACGCCAATACTGGCGAGTACGTCGATATGTTCCAGGCGGGCATTGTCGATCCGACGCGAGTCACGCGCAGTGCATTGCAGAATGCGGCCAGCATCGCCGGCTTGATGCTCACCACGGAAGTGATGATCACCAAGATCGACGATGACGACAAGAAGAGCAAGGTCTCGGGCTCGATTGCCTGAAATTGATATGATTCGTTTAGCGGCAAGCCGACGGCTGGCACGACGCCTGGCGGGCTCGTTGTCCGCTCGCTGCTAAACGAATGTGAGGTATGCATGGCTGGTACGAAGCGCGATTATTATGAAGTCCTCAGCGTCGACCGAACGGCCAGCGTCGAAGAGATCGAAAAAAGCTATCGCAAGCTCGCTCGGCAACATCATCCTGATCGCAACATCGGCGATCCGGACGCTGAGGTTCGCTTTAAAGAGATAACCGAAGCGCACGAAGTTCTTATCCACGCGGAAAAACGCGAACGCTATGACCGATACGGACATGCCGGGCTCGATCCTCAGGATACGGGATTTGGAACGGGCGGTTCGTTTACCGACATTGTCAGCGATTTATTCAGCAGCTTCATGGGAGGCGGCCAGACACGGCGTCGGGGCAACGGTCCGCGCCGCGGCGGCGACCGCCGTCAAATTGTCGATCTCGAACTTCACGAAGTTATTCAGGAAGTTCGGAAGACCATTACGGTTCGCCGTTTGGAAGCGTGCGGCGATTGCGGCGGCAAAGGCACCAAGTCGGGCAAGAAGATTACTTGCGTGCAATGCGCCGGGCGAGGCGAGTTCATTCAGCGTCAAGGCTTTTTCGAACTGCGGCAGACCTGCCCGCGCTGCCAGGGCGAAGGCTCGGTGATAGCTGACCCTTGCACGACATGCAAAGGCGAAGGACGCGTCGAAGCTTCACGGACAGTCGAAGTGAAAGTTCCGGCCGGCGCCGACACGGGCTTGCGCCTGTTAATGCCGAGCGAAGGCGATGCGGGCTCTCCGGGCGGTGAACGCGGCGACTTGGAACTCGTCGTTCGCATCGCCGAACACGAAGACTTCCAGCGGGATGGCGTCCATCTCGTCTGCGTCGAACCGATCACCTTCAGTCAGGCGGCTTTGGGCGCGGCCATCGATGTGCCCACCTTAACGGGTAGCGCCAAGCTGACCGTGCCGCCCGGCACGCAAAGCCATACCGAACTGCGTATTCCAGGTGAAGGAATGCCCGAGCTGCGCGTCGATCGTCGCGGCCAAGCCGTCGCCAATCTACGACGTGGCGATTTGCGCGTCCTCATTGTGGTTAAGACGCCCGAGACCTTGAATCCCCGCGCGGAAGAATTGCTCCGCGAACTGGCGGCCAACGAACATAGCGAAGTCGCCGGGTCGCGCAAGGGCGTTTTGGAAAGCATGAAAGGCTGGGTCTCAGGCTTCATCAAGGGCGGCAGTTCGCGCTGAACGAAAGCGATTTTCCTGCAATCCAGCTAGCTGTATCATTAATCAACCTTCTGAAGGCAGTTGACTCTCATGGCTGAAGAATCGACATTCGATACGGACGCAACCGAAGCAGCCCCCGAACCTGCTACCGGTGAGACCGCCTCTTTGAAAGAAGCGCTCGCGAAAGCGCAATCGCAGAAGGACGATCTTCTGCGAACACTCGCGGATTACGAGAATTCACGCAAGCGTGCCTCGCGCGATCTGGAAACCGAACGCAAGTTCGCACATACTAAATTAGCCCTCGATCTACTGCCCGCTCTGGATAATCTGGATCGCGCTGTGGCAGCGGCCAAGCAGGTAGGCGACAAAGGCGCACTCGTTGACGGGGTTTTGGCCACGCAGTTTCAGATTCTGGATATCTTGAAACGGCACGGAATTACGCCGATTGAATCGCAAGGCGAGGCATTCGACCCCAACTTGCATCAGGCCGTAAACATGTTGCCGAGCAAAGATCAACCGCCGAACACGGTCTTGCAGGTATTGCAGCGAGGTTTCATGGTTCACGATCGTGTATTGCGGCCTGCCAGCGTGATCGTGGCTGTGGCCGCCGATTCGAAATAATCTCCCGCCGAATGCGAATCGTTCGCGCACCGGCCGTTCTCTAATATTGCCATGTACCACGAACACCGCGACTGGACATCCGCTATGCCGACCTACGATTACGTTTGTGATGCCTGTGGTCATCGCTTTGAAGAGATGCAATCCTTCTCTGCCGAGCAATTGAAAACGTGCCCGAGCTGCGGCGAGGATAAGCTGCGCCGGCTCTTTGGCACAGGCGCCGCCATCTTATTCAAGGGCGGCGGGTTCTACGAAACCGATTACCGCAGTGAATCGTATAAGTCGAAAGCGAAGGCGGAGTCCGACGGCGGAAAAGCGCCGGATAAGCCGGCGACTGCCGATAAACCGACAGCTTCTGGGGATGGCGCAAGCACCAGTGCCCCGGCAAAGACAGACACTTCCGCTAAGTGAGAACTTTCGGCAGTTGCGGAAAAATCCCGAAGTTGGGGACGGCTGGGGCCGATGATAAAAGTACGGTGTCCGATCTGCGATCAAGCCATGCCCGGACTGCCCGCCGAGTGGCCCGATTATCCGTTCTGCACGCGCCCGCTGCCGGACGATCGACCTGGGTCGTTGGCTCGGTGAACGCTATCGGATTCCCGGTGAGGAAATCAACGACGACGAATCGTCGGATTTGCCGCATCCGCAGGAAGAGGAAGCCCCCTGAACCGGTCGTTCCTTCGGCCGTTTTCTCATAACGAAGAAGGTGGAGTGCGCGCTCCACCTTCTTTTTTTATGCGCGCTTTGCACTTTGGAATGTAGAGACTTCTTCGCTTAAGCTACAGGCAAGCCCCGTCTCGATTCGAACGCAGTCGCAACGCGAAGGCTTTTCGCTGCAACGATTCAATGCATGGTCAAGATCAAAAGACGGGTCCGAGCCGTACGCGTAAGCAACGGATCCGGGAGACAATATTCACAAGTTGCCTGCTTTCTGAGCGGGGGGCGTTAGCCCTCCGTGCACGACACTCGCAGCACCCACGGCGGGTTGACGCCCGCCGCTCAGAAAGGAATCGATTGTTCCGTACTGCGTATGCAGAAATCGCGTGAGAAAGAGGTGTTGATTCAAGGTATACATGATCGGGACATGGAGTCGATCAATCTCCCGCAAAGGCCGTTTCGATCCGGAGGCCGTCCACCAAGTGCCTCCGATCGGTTTGCCGTAAGCCTTGTTCAGTCGCCGAGATGCGTAACTTTTCAAATCGCCGAGGATGTCGTCCGAGCGGACATCGTCCGGAGCTTCCACGATTGCGTGAAAGTGATTGGCCATAATGGAAGCGGCATGGAGCGCCCATCCACGGAAGGTGGTCGTTTCCAGAAACTGCGCGAGGACGGAGTCGGCCTGTTCGCGTGTCAGCCAGACCGGGGACCCTTTCATGAGCCGTTGGGATTCGCGTTTGAGGCCGGCGATATCCGCATCGTAAGGTTGGTCGGGCCGATCGTGCTCGAGGCGGAGTGCGTCGGTGGCGGGGTCGTCCGGGCGCGCGTCCCAGACGCGGCCGACGAAGCCGCGCTCATCGCCGGGCAGCCAGGTGCCATAGGTGGTGGATGTCAGGAGCCAATGGCGCATGATGGAGTCTCTCACACGGTTTACGGACGCACGGTGGGCTTACGCCCACCGCTCAGGAGTGCTTCGATGTCGTAGTTCACGCTGGCAGCACCCCAATCGGGTTCGCGCTGGAAGGTATTGACGAAGTAGTAAGGGCCCTCGGTGGTATCGTCCGGATTCACGAAGACGGTGGCCAGCAAGAATTTGTCGGCTTGGTGTACTGGCCGAAAAACCCCTCCTGGGCGCGTCTAAAATTGGCTGGCCATCAATGCGGGCGAGTAAACGATCATTAGCGAGGGCCTCCTCGATACAAGCAAGCGATAACCTAAACCGGAGAAGATAAGGCGTCTAGGTTTGCCAGGCAACGACAGTTCCCTTCAAGATGCGCTGAATCTGCCGGATTCATCGGTTCTGTTCATGTCAACGATTGTTCCTGCCGATCTATGCGAAAGGAAGAAGATGACACGCCACCGGGCGTCGGGCACGCATTGACCCGTCGTCGCTTGGCAGTCGAGGAGCGATCCCATGCGCAATGGATTTCTCGGAGCGATCATGGCACTGGCGACCGGCGCCGGTCTGGCCTGGGGGCAGTACCCTTCGAGCGGTTCATTTGGAGCGCCGTCGGTCATCCCGCCGCAGCTGCCCTCGTTCCCGGGAGGCGGGCCATCGCAGAACGATCCGGCGGCCATGCCGAATTATCCAACGCCTAATAACCTGGACGCCTTCAATCCGAACGGCCCCGCCAGCGGCCAGGAAGCCAACATCCCTCGTATTTGGCTAACCGGCGAATACCTGCTCTTTTTCTCGAAGTCGTGCACATCAACGCGCCACTCGTCACCACCAGCGCCCCTGCCGATGGCGGGGTCGTCGGCAGCCCGTCGACTCAAGTCCTCTTCGGCAATCAGAGCGTCCCTTTCGGCGTGAACAGCGGCTACCGCTTCGACGGCGGCTACTGGTTCGACAATGCCGCGAGATTGGGAATCGATCTTGGCGGTTTCTACCTCGAACCGAAGTCAAAGAACTTCGGCATTGCCTCGCTCGATTCAGGCACTCCAGTCATCGCTCGCCCCTTTTTCGACCCCCAGACAGGGACGGCCGGTTCGTTTGTGGTCTCATCGCCTGGCATTGCAACCGGCAACGTCTTCGTCGCCACGCGAACGCAAACCTACGGTGGTGAAGCGAATGCCATCTTGAACCTCTACCGTAGCGCACCGCAATCGAACATGGGCTACAGCCTTAGCGTGGCCGGGGGCCTTCGCTACCTGAAGTTCTCCGACGACGTTGAAATCCTGACGAATTCCAACCTCAGTATCGGCGGCGTTGCCAGCATCAATAATCAGACCTTCGTCGGCGGCACCACTTCCAACACGGTCGTCACGACAACCGGAATCTTCCCGCTGATTACAACAACAACAACGACTACGAACAACACCTCGACGGTCAACACCCAGATCGTCGATCATTTCCGCGCTCGCAACGAATTCTACGGCGGCAACCTCGGCCTGTTCCAGTACTTCAACTACGGCCGCTGGAACGTCGGGCTTACTACTAAGCTCGCGCTCGGCGATATGCAGCAGCTCATCGACATCAGCGGCGTATCGAATGTCGCCATCCAAAACACCCAAGTGATCAACACCGCGATCAATCCGCCCGGCGCGTTCAATACGATCAACAGCAGCACAACGAGCTCGACCACATCGAACAATGTCGCTTCGGGCGGGATTCTGGCCACCAGCAACATCATTGGCCATAAGCGACGTGACGACTTCGCCGCGATTCCCGAAGTAAATCTGAAGATCGGTTATGAAATCACCCCGGCCGTCACGATCTTCGGCGGCTACAGCATGACTTATATCTCACGTGTGGTCCGCTCGGGCGATCTGATCAGCGGCAACTCTTCGCCGGCTTTGCAGCCAACCAATGCTGCCTTCGGCACCCCTTCTGTCGTTAATCAGCAGAATTTGTTGCCTCGCTCCGACTTCTGGATTCAAGGCCTGACGTTCGGATTGAACATCCGTTACTAAGGGAAAGTCGTGAAGCCCTGGTCAGCACGCCAATTGTAAAGCAGCGACGCGAAGGCTTTGCGCGGCGGTCGGCCTGTCAGAGTTACATGGAAATGCCTTCACAGCGCGGCAAACGAAACATCGTCGCTGGCGTGTCCGGCGAGGTGAGGGCTTTGCTCAGTGGAGCTAGTCAGGCGAGCCAAATGGCGTGACGATTCGGGTTCTGCCATTACCTGACAGCCTACGCTGCTCGACTCGCCATATCGATCGTGCGTTTTCCCACGATTTTGTCGGGTTTCGCCTTCGGGAAATATTTCCCGGAGGCGGTACGTCAGAATGACGGGCGATTGAGCGTCGTTCATTTGAATGGTCTTGATTCCGCAATACGAATTCCGCATTCCGAATTTCCCCTGAGCGTTTTCCCACGATTTAATTGGAAAGTCCCTTCAGGAAATATTTCCTGAAGGGACTCCTTGTTAGCCGGGACGCGGAGGCTTTGCGCAGCGGAGCGCTTGCTGGCCGAAAAGCGCTCCGCTGCGCAATGCCTCCGCATCGCGGCTAAGTCGTTTTCGCTTAATCACCGCGCGTTTTCACATGATTTCCTCGGGTTTCGCCTTCTAGAAATATTTCCAGAATATTAACCGATAGCTTTTTTCCCTCGTTTGACGCTCCGCGTCGAACGTCTTAATCGACGCTCTGCGTCGTCTCCTTCTCGAACGAAAGCTAGAAATTCTGTGAGCGTCTTAATCGACGCAGAGCGTCGATGAAGACGTTCGACGCGGAGCGTCAAACGAGGTTTAGTCAGAGCCACGACCGTTAGGGAGCGGTGGGGCCTCCGCCCCTAACGGTCGCGGCGCCGACTTGCAAACTCTTAGTTCGTTTTCCCACGATTTTCTCGGGTTTACGCTTATGGAAATATTTCCAGAAGCGACTGCGTGTTCGCATCGTGTCCCGCCAGACAAGCTGCTGCGAACCGGCCGCACCGCGCACCGTCTCCGGCGACCCGAACAGCATAAGCTGTCGGATTCTTGGACCGGCGCAGCAGATAAACTAGCTTAGGCGTGCTTAAAACGGAAATGCGAAATCGGAGAAACGTCATTCTCGTTTGACGCTTCGCGTTCAAAGTTTTCATCAACGCAATCAGAACCACAACTTCTTCGAAGTGGTCAAACACAAATAGCGCAACTTGAAAAATGACGCGGCTTGCTAACGAAAGTCCGTCGCTGGCGCGGCCAGCGAGCAGGAAACACTGCCGCTGGCGCGTTCGGCTTACGAAAGGTCGGTTAGTCCTTGCGCAATACAGAAGCTTTGCGCCGAGGATCTCTCGCCCACCGGAATGGGGCAACCCGCATTTATACCAAAGCGCCTATCTTTGCTGGTTTTTTTCAAAATGTACACATTCAAGTTGGCATCATATTTTTTCCGATAGTTTGGTAACCTCGTGAACAGAATGGGGTCGGTGGAAGTTCGCCTCAGGCATCGAGAAAGCCGCGCATCTGGCGGTTTGCGGGCTCGGCGTCAGCGGGAACTTCAATACAAGTGGACGGAGCTTTTCTCCGTCGGGATGCTTTGATGCCAGACCAGGTGATTCAGCGAGTCGTCTTTTCGACGGATGCCCAAGTTGCCTCTTTATACTGCCTATCCGAAAACCTCTCCGCACTGAAGGCAGCGAAAGTAAGCACGAACGGCCGACGATCCGCGGAGATTCAGGCCGGCTGCAAGTTGTCGACCGACACGTACTTCAACAGCTTTTTCGAAAGTTACTGGCGGCGCTACACCCACCTCGATAAGCTCATCCTCCGCTTGGAGCTTAGTGGGGCCGGGAGCGTTCATCTCTATCGCCGCTCTCCGGTTTATGGCAAAACATTACTCATTTCGGAATCGTTCGATTGCCAAGCCTCGGACCCGGCGATTGTTTTAGCTGTGCCGCCGAAGAGGCTCTACGATTGCGAATATGGGTCGCTATTTTTCGAAATCACCAGCGGCGACAGTTCCGTGACGCTGCATTGCGCTGACTGGGCCGCCGCTGATGTGAAAACGAAGCCGGTCCATCTCGTCGCCGGCTACTGCACCTTCAATCGCGAAAAAGAAGTCTTGAGCAACATTGAGGCGATTGACGCCGATCGTTCAGTCTCCGACAAACTGCATCGCGTAGTCGTCATCGATCAAGGCAATAAGCCGGTGCGCGCCCACCCGGCGTATCGCAACCTGTCGCCGCGCGCCTTGGCCGGCCTTCATTTAGTGGAGCAGGACAATTACGGCGGCGCGGGAGGCTTCACACGCTCGATGCGCGAAGCGGAGTGTATTGAAGGCGCGACCCATATGCTGCTGATGGATGATGACGCCATCCTGGAGCCGGAAAGCATCTTCCGTGCGATCGCCTTTTTCGAGTTGGCGAAAGAGGAAGTCGGCTTAGGCGGCAATATGCTTAACATGCTCCACCCGACAAAGCTCTGGGAATCAGCGGGCAACATGGATTTTGGCGCCATGACCCCATGTCCGCTTCAACCGAATCTGAAACTCGATACGCCGAGTGCGATGAAAACGCTCGCACGCGTCGAGCAAGGCAACTACGCGGGCTGGACCTTTTTCGCCTTTCCTCTATCGCTGTTGCAGAAGCACGGCTACCCGCTTCCTATTTTTATTCATTACGATGATGTCGAATTCGGCAGCCGCTTGAGCGCTCGCGGCGTGCCCATTGTGAACCTGCCGGCCTTAGGAGTCTGGCACGAACCTTTCGACACGAAACCCGTCGGCTGGCAATGGTATTACAACATCCGCAACAAGTTCCTGCTCTGCGCCATGCGCGGGATGACCGGGCGAAAAACGTACGCCAAATATCTTCTTGCCAACCTGTTCACGTGCTTGCTGGCGCACGATTACTACTCGGCATGGCTGATCTGTGAAGCGGCCGAAGACTACCTGGACGGCCCGAAAATTGTCGAGAGTCTGCCGCAGGAAAAACACAGCAAGCTGCTGGCTGCGCAAAACATACGGTGAGCCTTCATTAGCAAAGACAACAAGTTTAAGCGTGGTTCGCACCCCGAACACGAAACGATCGAAATGGGCAAGCCGACTCAGCTTCGTGAAAGCGATTATTCAAGAGATCCGGAAGCCTAGTCCGATTAAGAACGACACGCCGGTTTACGCGCTGCACAGTTCTCACCTTCATTGGTCTCAGATCGCCAAGACTGATGTAGTCGCCGTTGACAACCCGTACCATCCAGACTATCTCGTTTTCCGGCGCTGCGCGGTACGTTTATCGAACTGCTTCGTCGCGGCCTACGGTCCGCCGTCCGATTGCTATTCAGCCATAAAAAGAACGCCCGCCAATGGCAGGATGCCTTCGGCCGGCTTACGAGCGATGAATTCTGGACAAGATATTTGCGCGAAGATGCGGTGGTGAAGGAGATTCCATGCAACCGAAGCAAGGCGGCCTGAATGAAACCGCTGTAAGCGCGCCGAGTGAAATCGCCGCCGCCACGCGTGACAATCGGTTGGCAGGCGAACGGGCGCGCCCGGAGGGTTGGGCCATCTCCAAGCGGCCTCTGCGCATCTTGCTCCTTGGCTGGGCCGACCTATCGGCACAAGCGCGGGAGGGTTCGGGCTACAACTGGAACGCCTCCGAACTTGCGTCGGGACTTGCTTTAAGCGGGCATGAGGTCTTTTACCTGCGATCGGGGATGGACTATACCCTTCTTCCTCCGGGACCCTATGTCCGCTTCCAAAAAAACTGGCGCGGCATTAGTTGCCATGCCCTATTCAACAGCCGCAACGTGAGCCCGAGCTATCCGAATTTTCACAACGTTCATCGCGATATGTCGAGCCCGAACGACATGAAAGCAGTGCTGGCTTGGTGTGGAGAAATCAAGCCCGACGTGATCCACATCCATTCACTCGAAGGGCTGCCCCTCGACTTGATCGGTGAGCTGCGTGCGGGCGGGTATAAGGTCGTCGTTACGCCGCACAATTATTGGTACGTCTGTTCCCAGGTCGATCTTCTGCACGACGAGCGCGAAGTCTGCCTCGATTTCGAGGGGGGCAAGAAATGTGTCGGCTGCATCCTTGCCCCACGGCCTGCGCGCATTCGGCTGGCGCGAGCGCTCGAGCAAATTCCAAGACTGCGTCGAATCGTCCGCTTCGGCTATCGCATTGCCAAAAAACTTCGCGCGATCCTGTTGCGAAAGCAAAACATTACAGCATCTTATAACAGCGCCGGCAACGAACTGCTGCCCGATCCGGAACTTGCACTTGGCTTCGAAATCGGCGATCCGCGACTTCACAACGGCACGATCGATCATGGACTGCGACAAACTCCGTTCGATAAGATCTGCCAACCCGCCCAAGCCCCCGCTGATATGAATCAAAAAGTTTTGACCGCTCTGCGCAAACCCCTGACCGTTGTGAACGCCTACGGGGAACGACGCGCCCGCGGCATTGCCATGTTGAATCAAGCCAATTGGGTTACACCTCCAAGTCGATTCATGTGCCGAGCCTATGAAGCAACCGGCGTTGATAGCGCTCGCTTGCGCCATGTTCCGCTAGGTCAGCCTCATTTTGATCAGATTCACCGTCGAGCCAAGCTCTCGCCCTATTATGACGTTCGGCCTTGGGATGCACACTCGGCGCGCCGCCCGCTGCGTGTTGCCTTTTGGGGCACCACGCGAAATAACAAAGGCTTGGCAGTATTGGCGCGTGCCATCGAGGTATTGCCAAAAGAGATCCGCCAGCGCTGTCACTTCACGATTCACGCAAGCGGGCCCGACTGGTCGTTCCGCAAGCTGCTCAGCTTCTTTCCCGAGGTGAGTTTTTTAGGCGGCTATGATCAACTGCAACTGATAGCCGGCAGTGGTGAATTCGATGTGGCGGTCCTGCCATTTATCTGGCTGGAAAACTCACCGCTGGTAATGCTCGAATGCCTGCATGCCGGCAAATTCTTGATCAGTTCGCGCTTGGGCGGGCCGGTCGATTGGCTGCACGAACCAGGCTCCGCCAAGTCCGCCGGCAACGGTGGGCTAGGCAACGGCCTGATGTTCCCCGGCGGCGATGAGAAGGCACTTGCCGACTGCATCGGCCAAGTCGTGCGCGGTGAAGTGGTGCTGCCAAGCCCCCGCGAGATTCATGCGGTCAGTGAACTCTGCAGCTACCCACAGCATGTCGCCCTTGTCGAGGCGATGTATCAGGAATTGCAGCAGAGCGACCTCGAACAGCCCGCAGCGGGCGTGGCGCAGCGTCTGGCAGCGTAACGAAAATTCGAAGTAGTTGAGTCGTTGCTTGCCCTTTTTTGAAGTTGCGCCTTCACGAGGCTGAATCGCCAGTTTTGAAGTTGTGCGCTAGCGGAATCACGACGAATTTATTGGGTCAGTAAGAGCCCGAAGCGCAAGCAAGGTAAGGCCTATTTTTTCCTAACGCTTTCCCTTGCTTGCACTTCGGGCTCTCAATACCCCCGAAGCCGCTTGGTACCGCGCAACTTCAAAAAGCGCCAGCGAAGGTATTATTTTTCTTCGCGGGCGCTCAGGCTCGTGTCGCGTTCAGAGCTTACTACTTCTTCTTTTTCTCGAACTCATCCACGAACTTCTTCGGATTTTCCTTGAAGGCTTCCGCACAGCCGCTGCAGCAGACGTAATAGGTCTTGCCGTTGAAAGAGACTTGCTGAGTGCCGACGCCGCCGGAAACGACGCACTCGTTCTTCTTGCCGCCGGTGATCGAAGCGCCTTCCTTCTTGCCTCGGACGACGAACAACTTTTTATCGACGCCGCGTCCGCCGGTTTGGACCGTTCCTTCCAGATTGAACAGCGCGCCCTCGTTCGTAGTGCTCATGGCGAGCGTGTACTTATCCATCGTGGTCGCGTCCGTTCGCGTGAGAACCAGCATTTTGCGTTTGATTTCGCCTTCGTAGACCTGTTTCTTGGAGTCGGCGCCGGTGATGGTCAATTCGTATTTCTTCTTGTCCGGCAGAAACTTCAACTCGCCATCCGTAAAGTTCTTGCTTTCTTTGAAAGTGATCTTCAGGCCGGACACTTCATCTTTGTTGAATTTCCATCCCCAATCCATCGTCTCTTTCCAGAACTCGGCCTTGCCGGTCTTGGTTTCGCCATCGCCCTTCCACTGGCCGATATAGTCGTTGAATGCCTGCAAAGCGGCCTTGGTCGCCGCCTGATCTTTGCTCGTCTCGGCAGCCGTGTGAGAAACAGTTGCCATCAATCCCAAAAGCGCCGCCGCGCCGATCATCAACTTAAAGCGCATGAATACTCCTATTGAGGGGAAAGCGAACAGCCTTCATTCTAGTTCGACGCCATTAGACTTGAAACAGTTCCTGCGAAAAAGAAGGGATAACCTAACCGCGACGGTCAAGGATTGGTGAGCGGTAGAGGAGCGATTTCTATCACGCCGCCCGGCTCAACGGACACGCGCAAGTCGTGGCCGGCTAACAGCCGCATACCCAGTAGAACTTCGTTGCCAACTGTAGATATTAGCACACCTCGCCAAGAACCGTCCCATTTTACTTCGGCGTTATAAAAATCGTGCTGCCTTACCGATCCGTCCGCCAGAACCGCCCGACCGCTTGAGACTCGAACGAGCCCTAGCCCTGAGACCGCGGCCGCCGGAAGCGTCAGGGACGAGCTGAATCCCGTATCGATAATCGCATCGAATTCGCTTTCAGCGCCTTCCGGGCCGCGTATCAACACCCGGATAATCGCTTCCAGGCGAGCGTTCACTATTCCGCGCATCGTAAATACCGCCTGATTTGATGCGCTGTCGGCTGGCCAGCACGCTCCAGCCAAATGTCGGCTTCAGGCTGTCGCTTGCGCAGGCGGGCCACGGCAGTATAATCGTCCTCATCAATTTCAAACTCGCCGCTAGAAACATCTATAGCGACGTATTTGCCGTCGTCTTCAGGGTGCAGAACGGGATGAACACGACGCACGAAAAGTTCGGACCCGAGTCGGCCAAGTTCGTCGGGGTTATGAAGTGAGTTGAAAGTTGGCATCGCTCTGACCTCTGATCTTCATTCCATCCAGCTTAACTAAAATTCGCGTCGCGACTAGCTTAAGTGCAATCGCGGATTGTTTTGAAGATAATAGCACCACAGGAACCTGACCACAACGCAACAACTTCGTTTGTCTCACGACTTCTCCCCCTTAATTTTAGTCCCTTTGGATCCATCAGCTTAGCTCCGAACAATTTGCATTTGGAATTTTCGCTTGCCTGAATGCTTATAATGCCGATAAAGATACTTCACTGTCAAAGACATGTGCCCGTTGGGAGTAAGTTGAATGTCGTCGTCGCGCATTTCGGATGACGAAATCGCCGTCGCCTGCCGCGAATTGGAAGGTCAGTCGCCCGAGGCCGTTTTGCGCTGGAGCAATGCCCGCTTTGGCGACAAGCTGCTGTTCTCAACCGCCTTCGGCGCCGAAGGTTGCTGCATCTTGCATATGCTCGCCGAGATAGGCGGGCCTACACGCTATATCAACCTGGACACCGGTTACCAATTTCAGGAAACGCTTCAGTTGCGCGAACGCGTCAAGCAACGATACGGCATTGAGGTCGAATTGGTGCAGCCCGACTTGACGGTTGCCGAGTACGAAGCCGAGCATGGCGGGCCGCTCTATACACATCGTCCCGACCAATGCTGCTTCGACCGCAAGATCGTGCCCTTGCGCCGAGTAGTATCAAAGTACGACGCCTGGATCAGTTCGATTCGGCGCGATCAGACAAAGGACCGCGCGGCCGCGAAGGTCGTACAGTGGGATGCCAAGTTCAATTTGGCCAAAGTGAATCCGCTCCTGAACTGGACGTTCAAGGATGTTTGGACCTTCATCGCCAAGCATCGGATACCGTATAACCCGCTGCACGATCAAAATTATCCCAGCATCGGATGCTGGCCTTGCACGGCCCCGATCGAGCCGGGCCAGGATGAACGGGCCGGACGCTGGGCCGGGAGCAAGAAAAAAGAGTGCGGCCTACATGTCATCGAGCATCAAGGCGGGTCGGGAATTTGATCAACTTTCAGCGGTCGGCCGGTTGAGAAAATTGCAGCTATGCTGAATGATACGAGATCAATTGAGAAGCCGATTTGGTTCGCCCCCACCCCGCTTGCCGGGGTGGAGCACAGGTTCGTGAATAGATGAGGTCTTCTTTTTCCGATTCCGCCCCCACCCCGCTTGCCGGGGTGGAGCGCATGTTTAAAGCCCGCGCCCCAGTCATGAACCTCTGCTCCACCCCGGCAAGCGGGGTGGCGGCAAGACTGACACAACTTCCGGTTCTAGCTACGAACGCGCGCTCCACCCCGGCAAGCGGGGTGGAGGCGAAACCGTTGGGAGCGTGTGCAGAATTTGACTAATATTGGTCGTTGACTACGAACTCCTATTCACTAACGAAAGCTGCTTGCCATCCCTATGAGAGGTTCCCTGTTCTCCGCGAAGTCTGAATACGCTTGCATCGCCATGCTGGAACTGGCGGTGCGGCGCAACGACCCCAACCCGATCCGCCTGAAAGCGATTGCGGATATGCACGGCATTCCCAAACGCTTTCTCGTTCAGATCCTGTTGCAATTAAAGGCGGCCGGTTTAGTCGAAAGCACCCGCGGCGCCTCCGGAGGTTATCATTTAGGGCGCGAGCCCGAGGCGATATCGTTGGCCGACATCATTGGTGTGATCGATCGCAGCGAAAATCCGGTGGAACTCCGCAGCGGCGGCGCGGACCCGTCGCCGCTGGCTCGCGCCATTCATGGTGTATGGGGCGAAATCATTGGCGCACAACAGCAACTGCTGCAAGCGACATCGCTTGCGGACCTGTTGACCCGCGCCAACACGAGCTACGACATGATGTATCAGATTTGACTTAAACGTCGCTTTGCATTTTGGGGCGAGCCGGGAGCGTCAGCAACCGGAGAAAGCGGCTAAAAACTAGCTACACTATCACTCCGGTCGCTCACGCTTCCGGCTCGCCAAATTCCCTTACGCGCCAGCTAGGCACTCAACCTTATATACTCCCTTTTTCGTTTTTTCGCTTACCGTCAACCTGATGAGGGCTCGAAATGGCCGACTTGATTGCCCCGCACGGCGGGCTTGCCGAACCGATCGATCGCACGCGTGCGGAGTTACCCGCTTTCAAACAGAAAATCGTGCTCTCCGACGCCGACCTGTCGAGCCTTTATCGCATTGGCGATGGCGGATTGTCGCCCTTGATCGGTCCGATGACTCAAGCCGAATGGAATCGCGTCCTCGAAGAAGAAGTGATCGTGCGCGACGGCAAGAAATATGCCTGGACCATCCCGATTGCCTTTCCTGTAACGGATGCCGAAGCAGAGGCAATCAAAGTCGAAGAAACAGTCGGGCTAGTGAACAGCAAAGGCGAGATCGTCGGCACGCTGCTCGTTAAAGACGTTTACCCTTGGGATAAGCCGAAGTACATCAAGTCCGTTTACGCCACCGAACGCACGGATCATCCCGGCGGCCATATGGTGATGAAGGACGAACGAACCAAATTGGCCGGTGGCGAAGTCTGGGTCAAGCCTCAGCCAAAAAATCCCGAGTACGGCCAGTACGTGTTGAGCCCGCGCGAGACGCGCGCTCTGTTCAACAAGAAGGGTTGGAAGCGTGTGGTCGGCTTCCAGACGCGCAATCCCCTTCATCGCGCGCATGAGTATGCGCTCGTCGTCGGGCTGGAACGGTTGACGCGGGCCGGGCATCATACGGGCGCTGTGCTCAATCCGCTTATTGGTGAAGTGAAAGGGGATGATGTCGATGCAGCCACGCGCATGCGCAGCTTATCAGGCGCTGCTGGAGAACAAAGCTCTCGGCGAGGGCGACAAGGATGAAGAGCTCTGGAAGAAAGCCGGCAAAAACTTCCACGAGCATGTCATTCTGCTGGGGCTGGACATCAAGATGTTCTATGCCGGGCCCAAAGAAGCAATCATGCACGGCATCTATCGGCAGAACTTCGGCTTCACCGATATTGTAATCGGTCGTAAACATGCCGACGCCCCCTACGACGACGGCAAAGACATTTGGGATGGCCTGGCGGCTCAACGCAAGTTCGACGAGCTAAAGGGCGAACTGCTCATTCAGCCAGTGAAGGTCGGCTTTGCCGCCTTCTACGCAGAGCTCGGCCGCGTTGGCCTCACCGACGACTATGCCGACAAAGGCTGGAAGCCGGTAAGCATCTCCGGCCGAGATCTACGCGAACAACTTCGCGCTGGCAACCTGCCCGACCCCCGCATCATGCGCCCGGAGACGGCGAAAGTTTTAATCGAACGGATGAAGGCGTAAGTGCCAGGTCCAAGCTAAAAATTCGGAACCGAACCGAAAGCGTGAGCGACGGAATCAGTCGCTTACGCTTCCGGCTCGGATAAGCAATAGTCCACGCTAAGCGCGAGCGTCGAGCCGTAAGGCCGACTTAATTTTTGCACGTCTGCCTTACGGTTCGACTGGCGCCGGAAGCCAGAATTGGCTCAGGCTCTATGAGTTTTTCCGGATTAAGCGGCCTAGAACGGCTGTATGATGGAGTTTTAACACTACTCAGCGGAGGATTCTGATGACCACCGATAACTTCGACCATACGCTGCAGGCGTTCCGCGACAGGTCGCCGTATCACCCGTTTACCGTCGTTCTTCATAGCGGCCGGCAATTCGAAGTGGATCACCCGGGGGCCTTAGTGCAGCGCGATGGGGTGGCGGTGTTTCTAGGCCCCGGCGGCATTCCGGTGATATTTGACCACGAGGGAGTCGAGCACTTCGTCGGCGATCTGGCCGATCGCCCGGCGCCTTGATCGGGCGCTTGGATGCCAAATTTAGGTGTTCGGACGCCAAGGAGTTGAGGAGGCCACGTTTCGATTTGGTTATGACCGCTAATAGCGAACAGCTGTGCGATCTGATCGAAGTGGAACCGGTTTCACTGTAAGCCGTTTACAGTGGAACTTCATCCTGACTGCGAACCGTTCGAAGTGGAAACGCTTTCTGGAGTGTGAACCGTTCACATTTTCATGCGGCATCTCAATTTTCACTCGAAACTGCTCAAGTGTGGCTTGGGCCCAAGTGGAATCGATCCCACTGTAAACCGTTTACTGTGAAACTTCATCCTGACTGCGAACCGTTCGAAGTGGAAACGCTTTCTCGAGTGTGAACCGTTCACATTTTCATGCGGCATCTCAATTCTTACTTGAATCGTTTTATGGCTTGCGTCGAAGTGGAATCTGTTCCACTGTAAAAAGTTTACAGTGAAACGCCATCCTGACTGCGAACCGTTCGAAGTGGAAACGCTTTCTCGAGTGTGAACCGTTCACATTTTCATGCCGCACCTTAATTCATACCTGCAACGTTGCAGGTATGGCTGATCAGAGCAGAACCGGGTCCACGAGACAGACTCGTCAGAATGACGCCTTACTGATCGTCTAGTTCGATACATCTTCCATGCTCCGATGGGCGCACAGTCCGAAGGCAAGTTGCCAGGTTGTTGCGGCATTATGCGCTGGCTGCGCGGTATCGGCAACTTAGTTTCGCTTTCGAACGACACATCCTGCTGTGCTGAAACTTAAATCTTTTTGCCTTTCCCTTTCGAAACCTAATTTCAACAATTCCGATTAAACCGCGCAGATGGGATGTGCCGAAGATACGTTGCAAGAGTTCCGTGCCGTGCTCCTCAGCAGAGGATGAGTTCATGTTCCGTTTTCCACGCGCTTGGCGACGTTCGATTCTCTCCGCGGCAGCGCTGGGCTGCGCTTGGTGGATGGGGGCGGGCACAGCACACGGCCAATTCGTGGTCACAACTACAAACGATAATACTCCGCCCGGCATCCCGGTTGGTTCCCTCCGAGCTGCCATTGTCGCTGCTAATGCAGCGGGCGGTGGGACAATCACCTTCGCACCGAACGTCGTCGGCACGATTGCATTAACAGCACCATTGCCGCCGCTTTCCGCGACACTTCCGGCGGGCTTGACAATTACGGGACCTGGCGCTGGCCAACTTACAATCTCGGGGGGAAATACTTCACGAGTGTTTTTCGCCGATTTCGGTGCGATCTCTATTAGGGGGCTGACAGTAAGCGGCGGAGCACCGGGCGGCAACGGCGGCAATTCAAATGCGGGCGGAGGTGGCGGTGGCGGCGGATTGGGGGCCGGCGGCGGACTCTTTGTCAACAATACGGCGGCGGTTTCGCTAGCAGGCGTCGTTTTTGCAAATAATCGTGCCGTTGGCGGAAACGGCGGAACTTCATTCGGCGCGTCGCTCCGTTTCCGGGGCAACAATGTTGATGCAGCAGGCGGCGGCGGCGGGGGGCTTGGCGGCAATGGCGGTAGCGGCAACGTGACCAGGTTGGGACCGCTGCAAATCCCGAATGGTTCCGGCGGCGGCGGCGGACTCTACGGCGCGGGTGGGATAGGCGGCGCGGCGGGCGCTGGCGGTGGCGGCGGTGGCGTTCTAAGCACAGCTCCAGGCGGCAATGACGGTACTACTGCTGGCGGTGTTACCTTTGGTGGCGGAGGAGGTAGCAATACTGCTGGCGCCAGACGGCGGCGCAGGCGGCGCGGGTGGTGTTCCGGCGGGCGGGAACGGCGGCACCGGCGGTGGAGCAGGCGGCGCGGGTACCGTCCCCGCCGCGGGCGCGGTAGGCGGTGGCGGTGGCGGCGGCGGCTTTACCGGTCCTGGCGGAAACGGTACCCGCTTGGGCGGTGGAGGCGGTGCGGGCGAAGGCTCTGGCGGCAACGGCGGCGATTTCGGCGGCGGCGGCGGCGGCGCCGCGGTTATCAATGCAGTTCCCGCAACCCCTGGCAACGGCGGTTACGGCGCAGGCGGCGGCGGCGGGGCCAACAATTCGAATGGCGGCACCGCAGGTTTCGGCGCCGGCAAAGGCGGCAACGCCAATACAAACTTCGGTCAGGGCGGTAGCGCCGGCAACGGGTATGGGGGCGCCGTCTACGTCCGACAAGGCGGCACCATCACCATTACTGACGGGACGTTGCCGACCGGCAACACAGTTGTCGCCGGCGCGGGAGGCGCCGGACCACTCGGAGCTGGAGCCAACGGCACGAGCGCTGGGGGCGCGTTCTACCTCGACAATGTCGATCTACCGTATCTCGTAAACGCAGGCAACGTGGCCGTCATTGGCAACGACATCGCCGGTTTTGGTAATTTCACCAAGAGTGGCGCGGGCGTGCTCGATCTCACTGCGAACTATCTAGCCAACGGCACGACGACGGTCAACGGGGGAACGTTGATTGTCGATACGACTGCCAACATTTTCGGGCCGGCGGTGGTAAATAACTCCGGCACTCTCGAAGTGCTGAATGTTGTCACAGGCACTGTACTCGTCAATGCCGGCGGGCTTCTCGACGGTACGGGGCGAGTAGGCGCCACAACCGTTTTCGGTGGAATTTCCCCTGGCGTCAATTCCATCGGCGCCCTGAAAGTCGCAGGAAATTATGTGCAGAATCCTGGTTCGACCTATTTTGTGGACATCAATCCGAATGTCCAAGCGGACATCATTCAAGTCAGCGGCAGCGCTACTATCAACGGCGGCACCGTGCAAGTTTCAGCCCCAGTCGGCAATTACGGTCCTGGCCTACGTTATCTCATTCTGCAGGCTCAAAATGGCCGCACTGGTTTCTATAACACCGTCAACTTCTCACCGAATATAACTCGCCCCGTTCGAGTGCTATACTCCGGCGGCAATGTTATTCTCGCCACCGAATTGACTAATGCCGAGTTCTTGAGTCTGGCCCGCACCTTCAATCAAGCCTCAGTCCTGCAAGTGCTCGGCGCTCAAAATCTTCCGGCTAGACTTCAGCCGATTTATAATGGCCTGCTGATCAACTCGTTTGACCAAGCTCGTAACGGCCTCGACCAACTTTCCGGCGCAGTCTACGGCAGCTTGACTTCCTATGCCCGCATCAACGGTTTGCTCACCGGCAGCTTGCTGATGGACGAAATGTCGAGCAATCTCGAACGCCCGGCGAACTGCGGCGACAACTCCGACCCGCTGAATATGTTTTCGTGCGGCTGGAACTATTGGCTCAAAGGCCGATTCACATCGGGCGCCAGTTCGCGAGGCGATGCCTCCGGCCTCGATACCAGTTCGGGTGGCTTCCTCTTCGGCCTCGATCGTTGGCTATCGGAGTCAACGCGTGTCGGCATCTATGGCGGCTACAACCATGCGCGCCTCAATGTGAGCCATCTCGAACAGGCAGCGAACTTCGACGCCTACGACATTGGCTTGAGCGCCAGCCAAACCCTCGGCACCTGGTATGCCATGGGCTTCCTCGGTTATGGCAACAACGAGTACAACGTCCATCGCCAGATCGCGTTCGGCGATTACGCCTCGTTGAATCAATCGAGCTATGGCGGCAACCTCTTCAATGCCGGGGCCGAAGTAGGCCGGGCCGTGAACGTGAGCGATGCGTTATTGATTCAGCCGCTCGCCGGCCTGCAGATCTTAAGTCTGGCGAACCGCAACGTTTCCGAAAACGGCGATGGCGCCAGCAATCTAAACGTCAGCGGCTTGGACACCTCCGCGTTCTGGTCGTCTTTGGGCGCACGTTTCACCCACTTCTCCACGGTTGGGGATATGGCATTTCAAACGCGCGGAACCGCTCGTTATCTGCACGATTTTCTGCCGGACGATCACGGCGCGATCGTCCAGTTTGCCGGCGGCGGCATGCCCATCACCGTGTTCGGGCGCGAGCCGGCCAAGATTTCCTCTGGGGCGGCATCGGCGGCACCCTCGCCTTCCGCGAAACGGCTCGGCTATCTCTCGATCTGAACGTCCTCACCTCAAACCGATCGAGCACCTACATGGGCTCCCTGGGATTTGAAATCCGTTGGTAAGAAGTTCGCGAACCATTTAGCCCCCGGCGAATACACCGGGGGGCGTTCGCTGGCCGCCGTGTATTAACGGGGGGCTAAATAACGCAGATCACCAACCCATTCTTGATCTTGCCGCCTTCGCGGCAGACGCTATCCTCTTGCATCGCTTCAAATCCATAATTTAGAAAGACCGCCGTATGTCTTTGTTCTCCGCTGCTTTGATAGCTTCTTTGATTGCAGGCCCGGCAGTAACCACCGAGGCTTTGGCGAAATTTCCAACTTCGGAGGCCTGTTTATTCGATCACAAGCCGAAAGATAAATCGCAAACGTATCAAGCTGCGGATTTGCCAGATGAGTATCGAGCTTGCCGAACGCCTGCTTCGAAACCGGTTTCACTCTCAATGCTTCGGCAGAAGCCAACCGCTAATGAGCTTATAGGTCCACCGCAACAATACTGTGTCTTCGTTATGCGTGCCGATGCAGCCGAGTCGGCAGCTCACCCTAACTTCGCTACCCCCGTTGATGTTGAAAAAAGCTCTGGAAGATTTGTTGTCGAATTGAAAGAAGGCGAGAATGATCTGCTGCATGCGCTGGCCTATAGTGGCGGCCTGCCTGGGTTAAACTGCAAAAACGAAGTACTGATCTATAAGAGGCCAAGAGGCAAAAAGACTCGGACAACCACAACACACGAAGAACCGGGAACGATTGTGCGCATTCCACTCCGTTTACAGTTTGGTCAAAAGGCCCCGTTTACTAACAATGACATTGTTCTCAGAGATGGCGATGTCGTTTATATCCACAAACGCGATGATGAAACCTACAACACCGCCGGGCTGCTTGGCGCCAATCAGTTTACCCTGCCGCGCGACTTTGACTTAGACGTTATCCAGGCGGTTAGAGGCATTCGGCCATACTTTAATGAAGGCTATGGCGGCTCATGCGGACGTGGAACCGCGAATTCCACCTGTGATTTTCTAACAGATGACTACGAATTGAACGTACTCCGTCGCACCTGGGACGACACGGAATTGTTGATCCAGATTGATATTTCTCGAGCGCTTGAAGATCCCAAGCGCCGGCTTATCCTCATGCCTGGCGACACACTGTATCTTGCAGAGAAACTACAAAAACCAAGTATACTGCTGCATTGGTTCGAATGGCCAAAAACTTTGCGATAGCAAAGTCCAGACTATGAGTATCATTAAGAAGGAACCTGTTTGTCGCCTTCAACAGTAGTAAATCGCTTGACGAAACCGTCTATTGCCTTACGAGCTGTTATGTGGTCGCGCTCTTCCTGCTGCTTGCGATAATTTTCTCCACAGACTGGGCAGCGAATTGACGAAACATTCGAATGGAACTTGTCGTAGCAGTCGATGCATTTGTAGCCATTCAACCTAGCGGCCACCCAGTGGGCCGTTTGATAGGCAATCACAGCGGCTACGACCGTAGCGATCAAAATGGATAATACGTAGACAAGATAACCCGCTGAATAGCCATCTGCTTCAACTCTTTCCCTAAGAACCATGCAAATGACGCCAAACGCAATAACGAAAACAAAGCCGACAATGCCAAGCGCTGCACCTGTGGCGGTGGCAAGATAGTGTCGCCTACCCGGCAGACGAACGTCGGCCTTCGCACCCTTCGAGCTTGCAAGCAACACTGCTCCTATTCCGATTGACAAAGGAACAAAGAACAGCCAACCAATTAAAAACACGACCTCCATTTTAGGGACTATTTCAATGAAAAAGCCTCGACATTATCTGATGGAACTCGACCACTCGCCAACGAGGCAAATAAGGCGCGGGTAGATCCAACGCGGAATGGCCCCATTGTTTAAACCGAATGCACTCGCGAATTTCAACAGTCGCAGGAGCGTATCGCATTTGTGAATGCAAACTGCAAACGTAGCGCGTTGGCTACGCACACTACTCCGTCGCTGGCGCAGTCCGGCTAACAAGAGTGGACGTTCCTACGTATGACGGATTGCTCCTGCCAAATATCCGCGTTGCGGTCTTGACGCTTCGCGTGGTCTCATTATGATAACTTCTTTCGTATCGCCACCATAGTTGAAGGACGCTAGAGTCATGTCCACGTTCATGGCCAATCGGGCAACCGTAACGCCGCAATGGTACGTCATTGATGGAACGGACCAGGTTGTGGGCCGTTTGGCGGTTCATATCGCGAACATGCTGCGTGGCAAGCATAAGCCCGAATACACCCCGCATTGCGATACGGGCGATTTTATTGTCGTCACTAATGTGGAGAAGGTGAAGTTCACCGGCCGCAAGTGGGACCAGAAGTCCTACCAGACGTACAGCGGCTATGCCGGCGGGCAGAAGATTATCCCGGCTCTCGAAATGCTCGCCAAGAAACCTGGTGAGATTTTGATGCAGGCCGTCAAACGCATGGTGCCGCGCAATCGGCTTGGTCGACAACAGATGTCGAAGCTGAAGTTGTACGCGGGGCCCGCCCATCCGCATCAAGCACAACAGCCAAAAGAATTGAAACTCGCTTAAATCCGGTTTAGGAAGCACGCTGCATGTATACGTCGAGCAAAAAGTATTACCTCGGAACCGGCCGGCGCAAGTCTTCCGTGGCCCGTGTCCGCCTTTGCGAAGGAAACGGCAAGATCACGGTCAACGGCCGCGATCTGGAAGTTTTCTTCACCGAACAGAAGGACCAGGGCGCCGTCGCCGGGCCGCTGCTGATCACCGATTTGCGCAACCGCGTTGACATTTTGATCAACGTTCGCGGCGGCGGCACGACCGGCCAAGCAGGCGCTGCCTGCCAAGGTGTGGCGCGTGCCATCAAAACGATGTTCGGCCCCGCGCCGACGGAAACGCCCGAAGGCAGCGAAACGGAAGCCGGCGGAATTGCCAAGAAGCTGCGCAATTCCGGCTACCTGACGCGCGACAGTCGCATGAAAGAAGCGCAAGAAATACGGCCGCAAGGGCGCCCGTAAGAGCTTCCAGTTCTCGAAGCGCTAACGCAGTTGGAAAAAATCTGCAAGCGGTGTCGACCGCCCCTGTTTATGGGCGACAGACACCGCTTTCTTTTTTGCTATACTTTAGTCTGATTCACTTGCTGGACATTTCGCGCGAGCTCGATCCCGTGAGCCTTTTCTTTGACTATGATCTGCCTGAAGACCTGATCGCTCAACACCCGACAGCCGAGCGCGACGCCTCCCGGCTTATGGTTTTGCACCGTTCGACTGGCGCCATTGAACATCATGTCTTCCGCGAACTGCCCGAGATTCTTGCGCCGGGTGATTTATTAATATTGAATGATACCCGGGTCATTCCTGCACGCTTGATCGGCCATCGGGAACGCACGGGCGGCAAATGGGAAGGGCTGTTTCTTCGCGAAACCGCGGAATGCGTTTGGGAATTGCTCGCGCAGACAAAAGGAACACCCCTTGTAGGCGAGACCTTTCTTGTTCAAAAGGGGCTGCTTCAGCTCAGTTATCGTGGCAAACGGGATGGACACTGGTTGATGGAGCCGCAGTTCGTTGGGTCAGCAACGGAGTTGCTGGCAAAGCATGGCCAAACTCCCTTGCCGCCTTATATACGCAAAGGACTCGAAGCCCAGTCTGATCGGGAGCGCTATCAAACGGTTTTCTCCCGAAACGAAGGCTCGGTGGCTGCCCCCACCGCCGGCCTACACTTCACGCCGACCTTGCTGGAGCGACTGGCTGGTCGTGGCGTTCAGACAGCGTACGTGACCTTGCATGTCGGAGTCGGAACTTTTGCCCCGGTACGCCATGACGACCCAGCCGATCATATCATGCATCACGAATGGGCCGACGTTCCTCAAGCAACCGTTAACGCCATCAATGAGTGTCGAGAGCGAGGCAATCGGGTTATCGCGGTTGGCACGACGGCGACCCGCGCTCTTGAGTCGGCCGAAGCGGAAGGCGTTCTTCGGCGTTGGCAGGGGCAAACGAATCTCTTCATTCAGCCGCCCTACAAGTTCCGTGTGGTCGATGCCATCATCACCAACTTCCATCTGCCGCGAACGACACTGTTGCTAATGGTGGGAGCATTTGCTGGAATGGAATACCTGGAAAGAGCGTACAAGACGGCTATCGAGAACCACTATCGTTTCTATAGTTATGGCGATGCGATGCTGATCCTTTAGGGAACTTACGCGATGAAGATTGAACAGCTGAATGTTGAGCAGATACGACTATCGAGCGCTGAAGCGGAGATGCGCGTGACCGTAGTTGTCAGTGGAAAGGAGAATGACACCGAGCTCCGCGGCGTACTCCATGGGCCTTTTTCATCGAGAGCACAAACGATCCAGATCGCTTATCCCCTGAAGCCGATGATTGAAATGAGCAGCGGCAAAGTGCTGGTCGGCACATTCCTGATCACGGATCCTAATTACTGGACGCCGGAGACGCCGCTCACATATGAAGGGAGCATCGAAATATGGCACGGCGGGAAGCCAGTTGATCACACGCTGCTGCAGATGACGTTCAAAGATTCATGACAAGATTTCTTTGAGACCCTCCGCCAAACGGTCAATATCGGCTTCCGTATTGAATGGGCCGGGACTGACGCGTACGAGACCATCCGGATACGAACCGATCGCCTTGTGGATATACGGGCGCAGTGGAGACCGGGCCGAATGGCGATGTCGAAAGCCTGGTCGAGAATTCCGCCAAGCTCCGGCGCCGCAAGACTTTCGCAACGAAAACTGATTGTGCCGACGCGCTTGGACATATCACGATGGCCGAACACTTCAAAGCCGCCAATCTCATCCAGATGCTTCCAGAGCTTTTCAACCAAGTCCGTTTCGTGTTTTTGAATCTTGGCGAGACCTTCCGCCTCAACATATTGAAGCCCGGCAGACAGGCCGGCGATGCCTAACACGTTCGGAGTTCCCCCTTCGAGGAAGTAAGGAAATTCTGCCGGCTGAGTGGGTGTCGAGGAATCGCCGCCGGTGCCGCCCTCGCGCCAAGGTCCGAGTTGGATATTAGGAGCCACGTAAAGAACACCTGTTCCCGTTGGGCCTAGCAACGATTTATGACCCGGCAATGCAAGCAAATCGATGTTCATGGCCTGAACATCAATCGGGATGACACCTGCTGTTTGCGCGGCATCGACGAGAAAGATCAACTCCCGTTCGCGAGCGATGGCGCCGACCTCGGCTATCGGTTGGACGGTCCCGAGGACGTTGCTCGCATGTGTCAGCGCAATCAAACGTGTCTTGGCGCCGATCGCCTGGCGAACCGTTTCCGGGTCAATCGTCCCACCACTATCGGCGACAACACGGGTCAGCGAGATGAGCCCCGCTTTCTCCATGGCCGCCAGCGGACGGCTGACGCTGTTATGTTCCAAATTGGTGGTGATGACATGATCGCCTCGCTTCAGGACCCCCTTAAACGCCATGTTCAGTGCGTCGGTGCCATTGAGCGTGAAGACAAAACGCTCGGGCCATTTGCCATTGAAGAAGCGGTTCAAGCGATGCCGGCCATCATCGAGCGCATGCTCGGCCGCCAGCGCCATCTTGTGCCCCGCTCTTCCAGGATTGGCGAGCGATTGGCGTGCAAAGCGATCGAGCGTCTGATAGACCGCTTCGGGTTTTGGGAAGGAAGTAGCTGCGTTGTCGAGGTAGATCATGAGTTAGGCGATTAAATCAACTTGATTAATGATGACTCGCTGGCGAGGCGAATCGATGGAAAAGAAAACACGTAGTGGACGGGAATCGAACTTCCAAAGGCCTTCCGAAAGGGGAATTCCATGTCCGTGCGGATCAGATCCCAGCGACCGAACAACGGCAGCAATCGCTTGGTCAATCGTGTCAGGACTCAGTGAATGCGCCTGTTGCAGCCGCTTCCATTGTCGGGGCAACCAGATGACTTGGTAAGCATTCATGCTGCTTGGGCTTTCTCCAAACGCGCGATGAATTCATCTATGTAGACATCATCCAACTCGTGTCCAACTCGATTGCGTTCCGCCGCCAGAGCTTTTAAGTAGTATGTCACCCTCTCCGAGGGTATCCCTACCTCTTCAATGCCCGACATCTTGTATTGATGATAATGCGCCAGTGCTACTGCATCCGGCGGCTCGGAGACAATCCGCACAGTGCCCGCCACATCGGTCAGAATAATCGGCTCGCGCGCTTCAGCAATGATCTTTGCTTGTTCTTCGGTTAGGATAATTTCCGGCATGGCCATCGCTCCTTTTCAGTCCATCATATCAACTAAACGGGCCTTTCGGAACGAGGCGATGTCGTGAGCGGATCGTTTTGGCGCCGTCCACTCAATTAGGAATAGTCCTTCACGCAGCCGCCTCCGCGCGAAATTGTGTCAAGATTTCTTGAGCTTTCGCCCCGTCGATTTGACCCGCTCGAGCTTTCTCGGTCTCAAGCGCCTCCAAGACGGCTTGCACCTGCTGCCCAGACAGTCCCGTTACTGGCCCGCCCGATGCTTTCCGTCGATAATATTTGGCGAGTGCCATTGCATCGTGGGGCTCCAAAACAATACGCACCGTACCCGCGAAGAACGACGTTCTCCCGCGCTTCGGTCAGGATTCTTGCTTGTTCTTCGGTTAGGATAATTTCCGGCAAGGCCATCGCTCCTTTTCAGTCCATCATATCAACTAAACCGGCCTTTCGGAAACGAGGCGACGATGTGAGGGTGCGCCTAGGCGAATCGGAACTTGCTATTGACTGACGATTCGGCTCATCCGCTCCTTGCTACTGGCGTCAAAAACGCCTCGGATTCAAGGGTGTACAAAAGTGGGATGAAGTTTTGAAGCGCGTGAATACTTACTTCCGCAGCCTAGGGTGCGCCAACGGATTCTGGCGAGCGGCGCGGCGTAAGCCCGCCGTGGTTCCGAGCCCACGGCGGGCTTACGCCGCGCCGCTCGCCAGAATTGCCAGAAAGAGTTAGCGCACCCCGGTGTGATCGGGTCCTAGCCGCGCCCTAGCCTGCGCCATTCACCGATTGGCGACATGTTCTTCAGAGCGCACGAAGCGATAGGCTCGGCTGGTGTGAAACGGAGTGCCGTCTTGTTCGGGCGGCATTCTCGATGAGAGTCTTGCTTCACAGGTCCAGACGGCGCCATCGCGCGATAACCGATGGTGTAGCTCTTCCTCCTCCTGCGATTGCTGCGGTGAAAACGAGGCGATCCAAACCGTTCGTCGCTCGCCGATCAGCCGGCCCCAATCGTCGCGCTCAGCCCAGGCGACATGCGCTGGCGGCTTGAGCAGGTTCCAGCGCACCGTGGAGAGCATGTTCTCCGGAGCGTTGGCCACCAACAAGAGGTCATTGCCGCTTGCGTCCACCACCTGTCGAGTCGCCTGGCGCGACCAACGCGCTTCATAGTCGTAATAAGGCCGCATGAGGCACCAGGCCATGCCGCCGACGGCCAACACGACAAAGGCGGCCGTCATTCGCTTTACCAAACGGATGCGGCGATCCCACTCGAGGGTTTTTTGGACTAACGCGCAACCGCCCAAGCCGATTAACAAACAGACGATCGGCGCGGTGTGCTGCGACAGCCGTCCCGAGCCCATTGGATACTTGTGCAAGGCAGCGGCGAAGAACCAGAGTACAAAGACACCGATGAAGGCCATGAGCAGTGCCCAACGGCCTTGGCGATGCAAAAGCCGTAGACCGAATAAGGCGATTAGCAGATTGATGATGCTGCCGCCGCGCTGCGACCCGATGGGGTGAGCGCAGATTTCGCCCGCGAAAGCGCAGAAGGCCCAGACGATAAATTCGAAGATGTTCCATGGTGGGAAACAGTTGGCGTTGCGCCAGAAGATGTCCATGCCTTCCTGAGTCGTGGTGCTGTTGACCGGCGACGAAAGATGAACCCGACCGACGAACCAGTAATGAATCAGAAAGCCCGCGACGGCTAACAAATTAAACGCCAGTACTGGTGCAATGATGCGCAGATGTTTCGAGTGCCAGGCAAGCACAAGGAGGATCGGGCCGATGGCGCCGGCTACGAAGATTGAAGGATACGAAACGAACGGCACAACAGCGCCGGCGGCAGCCAGGCACCAGAGGGGCCAAGCTTGATCCCGTCGATTTAGATACATGGCGAAAAACAAAAGAAGCGTCACCGAGGCGAGAAGGTCGCACGAATAGGGCTTTACAATCGACGCGGTGTAAACGGGAAATGAAGAAGTTGCCAGTACGGAGACTGCGATCAAATGGCCCACGGGCGACAACACCTCGCGGGCAAGCCGCCAAAATAAGAGCAAGCCAGTGAGCGACGCGAGCAAAGGCGGCAAACGCATCGACCACTCGGATGGCCCCAGATGCTGCAACACGGCGATTTCCGCCCAGTGAAACAACAGAGGAGCAATCTGGCAATTATCGATCGGGCCGAAGATGTCGCTGTAGCTTCGAGTTAGATAATTCACCATCAGCATGGTTTCGTCGCCGTAGAACGGCAACGCCAGCGCATAGCGAAAGACTCGATAGAGCAGGCCGAAAACAAGAACAATTAGCGCTAAGCGGCGCAGCAGCAAATAGTTGGCATCTTCCCACGTGCGGAAGCCATCGTCTATCGGGAGATTCTTCTCCGCCATGGTTGTCACCCTCCGTAGCGCTCGCCTGTGGCGCGGCATCGGCTAGGGTGTAACAAATTTAGGAGAATTGAAGAAGAGGTTTTTTTAATCACGACGCGCTACGAAATCAGTTGCGTTTCAACATCAAGTAGCGCCAGTGATTGGTCTGATGCTCGATGTAGCGCCGTTTGGCGTCGCTGACTGCTTCTTCTTGCTGTTCTGCGGAATTGGCCAGAGTGGCGTCGTTCGCCGCGGCGCGCGACGGTGGGCCCCAGACAGTGCGACTTAAGATGAACCCGGCCGTGCCGACGATCGCGACCACGATCAAGAGCCAATTTCGCCGTTTCATGGACCCCTCAACGCATCGTTCGACATCGTGCGAACGCTGACTCTATACCCAAAATGCCAGTCTAATGATAGATCGACCCGAATGGCCGACTGAGGTAAAGAAAACTTTACCCCTTAAGCACCGGAACTTCGCAAAAGGGAAGAGTTGGGGAGATTGGGCAATTGAATTGAGTGTTTGACGACTCATCATCGTGATCTATCGGCCTCTACTGAGCACCTCGACTGGGGAGGCATGTCGGGTAAAGCCGTCGGTCGGCTGGATCGAAAGCCGATGCGCTCCCCACCATTCCCCGCCGCCCCAATATGCCCCTTCCATTCCCGCTTCACGCATGGCGGCTTGCATTCGTTCGAGCATTGGCAACCACCGCGAATCGTCCGAAGGAACGGCATACTCGCCAATGAAACCTTTCACGTTGTTGGCTCGGCACCATTCGATGAAACAGCCAAGCCGCTTGCAGGCCCGTTCTTCAAACTTCGAATCAGCGAGTCGCTCGCCATCATAGCTCAGCTCATAACGGCCGCTGCCATCGCGATCTAGATAACAGTGGGCTTCATAGGCAATGTGATTGAGCGGATCATTGATCCAGGCTTTGCCATTCGTTTTTTCGAACTCGTGGGCCTTGGACCATTGATCGCCCGCAATCAGGAGCAGCCGTTGATCGCCGGTAGCGCGGATCGCAGAGACGGCAGCCTGGGATATAGCTTTCCAGTTGGAGCCTCCCATATCGTGAGGTTCGTTCATCAGCCCGAAGGCGCTGACGGTATCGTCATCGCGTAACGCCAGGGCCAGTCGCCGCCATAAGTCGGAAAACTGTTCGCTACTCACACAAACTTCTCCTCCGTACTTGCGATCAACAACACATGGCAAAGGTCGTCCATTTCGCACGAGCGTATATCGGCCATAGTTGTGCAGATCAATAATCGCCCGGCAACCATGCTTATGCGCCCAGCCAATGCAAACGCGCAGCCGGGCCAATTCGAGTTCGTCGAGGTCTTCGCCGAGACGTGGCTGAATCCTTTCCCAACGGATCGGCAACCGCAGTTGAGTGGCGCCGGTCGAGCGAAAATACTGAATTGTCCGTTCGGAATTGTAGGTGTAATCGCGCCCAAAGATTCCGGGGTTCTCGTTTGAAAAGCCCGGCTTATCGACGCCGAATTCCGGGCCGGCTAGCGATACACCCCACGGGTGAAGTGCGGCCTTCGTGTTGGCAGGCATTCCTGGAGATGCGGGGAACGATGAAGCGCCAAGCAGTCCGAGAGTGAGGGAGCAGACAGCGATTGCAGCGAGGCGGTTGCGGTAGTTCATTTCAATTCCCCATTTGTTTCCAGGACGCGAATGTTCTTCCCGCGTCAAAGTCATTTCGGTTGCGAGCGATTGGATATTCTTTTGCCATCCGATCTCTGAAGCCCGGAAGGAAACTAAATCGAACGGCAAAATTTAAAATTCTTGAAACAAACAATCGCGGCTGCATAGTTGGATAGAGCGACAGGCTGCTTGATGTGCGAAAAGGTGGAACGGCAAATGACTAAGTTCACGAACAAAAAAGATGAAGCCCTTGGTAATGTTCTCGAAACTTTTCGGCGCTATCTGTTAGCTATCGCCCGGCGAAGCATGGACCCCGCCTTGCTGCCCAAGGCAGGCGCTTCGGATTTGGTGCAGGAAACGTTGCTGGAAGCCCAGCGCGATTACGACTCATTCCGTGGCGATTCGGATTCCGATATGCAAGCCTGGCTTCGCCGGCTGCTGCTGAACAACGTGTCGAATTTTCATCGCCGCTATCGCGGCGCCGCCAAGCGTTCGGTATTCCGCGAGATGGCGATTGACGCCGCCTCGCCACAATGGGGATCTGATGATGATTCGGACGATCCGGCGCACCGCGCAGAAGATTTGGACCAAAAGCGTTTGCTGCGTCAGATGATCGCTCGCCTTACCGGCGACCATAGCCGTGTCTTAACGCTTTGGTATGAAGAGCGCTCTTTTGAAGAAATCGGCATCGCCATGAACCGTTCCACGGACGCAGCGCGCATGTTGTGGCTGCGAGCGGTGGAACGACTGAAAGAGCAAGTGGAGAAAATCGTTTGATAATGGAACAGCGTGAAGAAACATCAAGAAAATTTCGATCAGTTCTCACCCCGAACGGATTCGTAGAGCGCTATCATCCTCTCTCCCATCCGACCCCGTGAGAAGCGTTCAACCGCAGTTATCCGAGCGTTTTCGCCGAGATACCGGCGCATAGCCGCATTCCCCGCGAGTCGTTCAATCGCGTCAGCCAAGAGCGACGGGTTGCCAGGCTCAGCGCCAACCGCGTCTTGGCCCTCGGTGAAAAGCTCGACCGCCCCCCCTGCTCGGGCGACAATTACGGCAAGGCCGCAAGCCATTCCTTCGACTATGGTACGGCCGAAAGGTTCCGGCTTCGTGCTTGTGTGCGTGAGAATGTCGAGCGCTCGGTAGACAGGCGTCAACTCCCTCTGGAAGGGAATCAATCCGAAGGAACTGGCTAAATTCGCTGCACGAATTCTCTGCTGCAATTCTTCGGCGCTGTACTGAGAGCCGGCAGTGGAATAGACCGGGCCGCCGATTATGTAGAAGCGGAATCGCTTCTCCGGCAATCGTTTGACGAGCAGCGCGGCCGCGTCGATCAATACTTCCTGACCTTTCCAGCGGGAGTACGTCGCCGCCAGGCCGACACGAATTGTCGAATCATCTGCAGGAGATAGGCCAGCCAGGTGATCGAGCGCCGCGCCGTCCCCAGCGCCCGGAAAAAAGGAGTCAGTGTCGATGCCGTTGTAGAGCGTTTCGACAGGCACGCCCGGCAACGCCATTCGCGTGTCTTCGGCGACCGCGTGCGAATTGGCGACCGCCAACGCTGGCGCTTTGGCCAACCGTCGTAGCCATCGGCCCAGCACTGGCCGCGTGGTTAGAAAGTCGCGAATATGCCATACCACTGGGACGTGGCGAGGTGTTGCATACCCTGCCAACAAGTGACACTTCAATCCGTTCGAATGCACGACGTTCGGGTTGGCAGCGCGTATGGCATGCTGCAACCGGCGAAGATAGCCCGGTGTGCTCCACGCCGCTCTCAAGGCACGCCATGCCAGGAATGTAGTACGGCGAAGTTTGCCTCCATTGGAGAAGGCGATGCCCGATTCGCCGAAGGCGGCGACCGCAGCAGGCATAGGCACAATTTCAACCCGCGCCCGGCACGCGCGGCCTCATCGCTTAGAGGCCCGTCGGCGCCAGCAATTAGATGCACATGCCATTCGGGTCGCTGAGCTCGAAGAACAGCGATCAAGTCAATGAGACTTCGTTCCGCGCCGCCGAGCGTTCCTACCGGATTGAGAAACAGGATCGAACAAAAGTGATTATTCATGTGTGTGCTAGGGTTTGAAAATTGCACCATTTTCGCATTTGGAGATTTACACTAACCTGAAGGGTTAGCGAGGTTTGCGCTCGCTCCCTCGCTTACGCTTCGGGTTAGTGTGACGGTTGCAGCTACACGGCCTTAACCGTTCTGCGGCTCGTCAATTCACGTGCAGCCCCTGTCGGGCAGCCAAGTCGGCAAGGACGACTAAGGCCAGTACGTGCAGACCGCCGACGGCCGGATCGCGGCGCTGGAAACGTTGCCACAGCTTGGCAGGCGCCGCCGGGTCGAATCCGAGACTTGCCCAGACGTTTCGATCGTGCAAACGCTCGGAAGCAACCGATGCCAGATCACCGCGAAACCAATCGGGCCAGGGGAAAGTGAAACCCCTCTTCGGCAGCGTGCCGACGCGTGGTGGAAGCTTTTTGCCAACGGCATCAATGAGCAATTTTTTTGACGTCTTACCCGGCTGTTTCCAGACACCAGGTAGACCCGCCGCGGCGGAAACCAGTTCGTGGTCCAACAGCGGTACGCGTAATTCAAGTCCGTGGGCCATGCTAAATACATCGGAATCGCGCAACAGCATGTGCCTCATGTAACCGCACAATTCGAGAGCCGAGACTCCATTCTCCGGATCGAGTCCTTGTGAGACGGATGAGAGCGCGTTGAGCGATTCCGCCGTTAAACCGGTGTAGGCATCGGAGCCTTGCGGAAGCGGAAAGAGCGAACGCCGCTCGGTTGCCAGAAAAAGTTCCCGTCTAAGCAGGTAGAGATGGACGGCATCCACAGGCCGGGCGCAGGCTTCCGCAAGTTTCAACAGCCCTCGGGAGCGCAGGCCTTTGGAAAGCAAACTAAATCCTGCTCGAGCGGCAGAGCGCGGGCGTGCAAGACGCAGCAGCCGTAGAGCGCGAGGCACATCGCGGAAGCTGGCATAGCCGCCGAAAACCTCGTCGCCGCCCAAGCCGCTTAGCGCCACCGTCACGCCGGCTTCCCGGGCAGCACGAGAAACATAGTAGGTGTTGAAGCCATCGACCGTCGGCTGGTCCATGGACGCCAACACGCGATCGAAGTTGGTGCGAATATCCGCCGCTGTCAGGCGAATCGTTCGATGGTCCGTACCCAATTCGCGAGCGAATTGGCCAGCTATCTCTGTTTCGTCGAACTCGGGGCGATCAAAGCCAATGCTGATGGTTCGCACCTGCCCGGCGGCGACTTCCGTCGCCAGCGTCGCGATAGCGGTGGAATCGATTCCAGACGAAAGAAAAACCCCGACTGGAACGTCAGCGATTAAATGCTGCCGAACCGCTTTGCGTGCCACCCTGCCTAGTTGTTCCACCGCCTCCGAACGCGAGGAGTGCGGCCGGGTGTCTCTTATAAATGGAATGTTCCAATAGCGCTTCGAATCGATTTGCTTGCCGAACCAATCAGTCGTCAGCGTCTCGCCGGGAGGAAGCAGGCGCACACCTTCGACGTGGGCTTCGAGTCCGAAGACGGCGCCCCGCCAGAAACGATTCGAGAGCTGAGCGCGAAAGACGCGGCGGCACGAGTTCGGGACCGGCCGCCAAAAGCGCCCGAACTTCGGAAGCGAACAAGAGCCCGCCGGCCGCGGGCTTATAGAGATAAAGCGGCTTGATGCCGAGGCGATCACGGGCAAACCAGACCGATCGACGTTCCGGATCGACGATGGCGAAAGCGAACATGCCGCGTAGTCGGTCGACGGACTCGGTTCCCCAAGCTCGGTAAGCGAGCAGAATGATCTCCGTATCGGTGCCGCTGCGCGGACCAACCCGAGCGGCCGAAGATCAGCCTGCACTTCATGGTAGTTGTAAATTTCACCGTTGAAAACGATCCAGGGCCGTCGCCCTTCGGGAAGACCGGGATCGCACATTGGCTGTCGGCCCGCAGCGGAGAGGTCGAGAATGGCCAGGCGCGTATGGATGAGATGTACGGCTGGGGCTGTGCCCGTCGGATCAGCTACAGCTTGCAGGCCATCCGCGTCGGGCCCGCGATGTTTCAGGGCACGCAACATGCGATCGGCCGCCGGCGCCGCGTTGTCACGGTCGACGCCTAAAATCCCCGCGATCCCGCACATGGTTTATGTTCTCAGGTAGAACCGTTGGCAAATAACAAAGAGCCGCGTACGGAATAAGCGTGCTTACTTCGTGCGCGGCTCTTTTCGTCTTTTGCTGAAATCGTTATTTCGCGAACTCTGTCGCTCGCGCGTCCGGCTAACTATTTCGGCTCAACCTTTGGCGTTGGGTCAACTTTCTTTAGTTCTTCCTTTTTCTCTTTCTTGGGCTCCACCTTCTGCGCTTCCTTAGCCTTCAGCGTATAGGCGGCGCGGCGCCGATCCAGCGATTGCGTGTCTGTTTCATTCAGGAGAAAGACATCGGTTCGCTTCGGCTCATCGACCTTTGCATAGAGGCGTTTGCCGTTTTCGAGGCTGCCGATGAGCAAGGAGCGCTTCTTACCATCTTCGGCCGTGACCGTGATCGTTCGCGGCTTGTCGAGACCATATTTGGCAAGTTCGCCGCCGCTGTCCACGACATAGCGATCCACTTTCAAGGCGTTTAGGCCGTGCAGCAAGTCGTTGATCAATTCCGCGTTCAGCGATTCGTCCGGCTTGGCGGGGTCGCTCCAGCCGCGCGGGCCTTTGACGAATTTGAACGAATTGGCGGCATCGGGCGCTTTGAAGGAGACTACCGTGATTTGCGCGGGAGGGACGGGATCCCAAACGGCGCGCTGGCGATACTCCCCGAACAACAGCGACGTAAGAAGCGGGTTCAAGAGAACGACGGCGTTGCCTTTTGCGAGCATCGCATACGCACGGAAGCCCTCACCTTTCTTGTCCGGACCCACTTTCTCCCGGTCGCCCACGAGAAGGTCAAGAACTTCGCGGTTGCCGTTGTAAGCCCGCCAGTGCATGGGCTTATCGAGTCCGTATTTCGCTAATTCCTTTGTGTCATCGGCGGCGATCTCTTCCGCGCGCAATTGGGCCAGCATATCGTGCAGTTCGCGTAGGTCTTCGTCTTCGGCATCGCCCTCAAAGGGTTCCTTTACCTTCCAGCCCATCGCTCCCTTCACAAACGCAATCTTGCGGTCGGCACGCTCTTGCACCAGTTTGTCGGCCGTAACAAAGGTCGCCAGATTGAGGTCGCGAAACCGCTGTGGCGGCACAAGCAAGCGTTGGGCAACCTGACCGTTGATCACGGCAACCAGGTTCGATCCCTGGGCTTTCGCATACCGATCGCCTAGTTGTAGGTTTGCATCAACCGGATTGCCGATCAACAACGTTTTTTCGACCAGCTTGTTGCGTTCGAGCGTTTCCACAGTGACGGTTGCGACAGGCGGTTCCAGGCCGAACTCTTTCAAGCTCGGTGGGTTCACCGCTTCAATTCGTACCGCCCGCAATTGGCTAAGCGTTGCCGCCAACTTATCAACCACCTCCTGATCGGCCTTGCCCGGCGTCGGCTTGGCGATCTCCCACTGGCGCTGTTGTTTTGCGTAATCTCCAGGTCTTGCCCGCCCATCGAACGGCGAATTGTCTGGATGTCTTCTTTCTTATCGAGCTTGATCAGCGTCTTATCGAGCAGATCATTCGCCTTGATGTCCACCGCTTTTACGATTTGATCCGAAATGGCGAAGATGCCGCTTGTCCCCTTAACGCGCGCGTAGTGCTCGGTAGCCGAGCGCGCTTTGCCGATTTCGAGAACGACATCCGGCGCGCCTTTAGGCTCGGCAAACTTCAGCGTCAGCGTCACGGACGGCTGTCCCAAGCCAAAAATGCCATCGCCTTTCGGCGCCGGGACGCCCCAAGCATTCAGAATGGCAGGCCAGTTCGTGATCTTGAACGGCTCATCCGTCGTCGGGTCGTAGATATATTTTTGATTCGCCAGGCCGCCGAGTTCCAATGCCAATTGGCTCACTGCTCGGGCTTCCGCTTCGGCTTTGAACGGCGCGGTGATCAGCCACTTCGAGGGCGTGCCTGCCTGTTGTTGCACAGTAAAAGAATCGGCCGGCCTTGAACCGGCTGCGCCGCGCTGCACCACGATCTCTCCGATACGGGAGGCGATGCCGTCGAAAAGTTTTGCCGTCCGGTAGCTGCTCGGCTGCCGATCGAGGCGCGACACTTGCCCGGCCTCGGCCCGATCATCCACGATATTGATGCGGGTCCAGCCTTCGACAACCACCGGCCTTTTATTGGCGCCCGCGTCGCGAACGCCGAACAGGTAAGTGATCGACTTCGACGGCATCGACTTGTCCGTTTTCGAAGCCGAAGCATCGAACGTCAGCGTTACTCTCCGGACCGCATCACCCGTCAGGCCAAGAATTTCTTTGGGATCGATCGAGGCAACGCTACCCACCAAGAGTTGCGGCAACTTCATTGGCCCATCAATCACGCCGCCTTTGCGAGCCTCCATCCCTTTGAGGAGATTCAAGAGCTCCGTCACTTCATTGCGGTCTGCGGCTTCAGGGAGCGGTTCGATCATTTTCCAGTCGGCGCCGCTCTTTTCCAGCTTGATCCGTTTCTGGTTGCCACCGGACGTGATCTGGATGCGGACAACGTTCTTGTCGTCGAAGCGGGCGAGCATCGGATCGCGCAGATCATCGACAGGCGAGCCGGATGAACTCGTCGAAGGTTTGGCGAGGTTTATCTGCAGGTCGTTCAAGCGCTCGGCTTTGATTTCAAAGATAAGCGGGTTCTGATCGAGCTTCGCGAAGCGCATGTCGTCCGTACCGATGCTGCGGGAAACACGGCCGATTTGCAGCGTCCGCTTGTCGCCGTTGGCGAGCTCGACGCGAACTGAACCGGTGGGACTTTTCCCTTCGTTGATAACAGCCAGATTCAGCGCTGCCCGCCAGACCGAAGCGCCGCGCCATCCCAGTTGCCGCCGCCCATGAGAGTGAGCAACTTCGGCGTCGTGTCGGCATAGTCGCCGATACCGAAGTACATCTCGGTTCCAGGCTTGGAATCGATGAACTTTTCGAGCCAAAGATTGGGAATAGCCGTCAGGATGGCACGAGCTTTGTCCGGATCGATACGGTCGCGAACGGGTTTAGCGATCAGCCAGGACTCGGCTAATTTCACCGGCTGAATGGCGACATCGCCTTCCGGCTTGTCGGCAGGCGCTGATGGCGTTGGGTTAGGCGCGACTCGGCGTAATTCGAATTTGCCCGACGGACTGTCCACCGCGATGCGGGCTACCGAATTGCTGAGCAGAAACGTGGCGGATGGAGTACGCTCCGGCTCGTCGATTCCCGGCATACGTGGTGGCGGCTTTGGCTCCGATACGACCGCTCGTTCCCAATCGGGGAAGAGTTGACGCCGGCGATAGGTCTCTTCCGATCGGAGCAGCACGGGCAAGATCTGTGGCCCAAGCCGAAGGATCTCATCCTTCCCTTCAAGCCGAACGTAGGCAGCTCGCGTAAACGGATTCTCGCCCGCCTGCAGCGGGGCTTGCCCGAACTTCAAATTCAGTTTGCCGGCAGTCGTCGTCACTTCGACCGCGATCGGCTTTTGCGATTCGGACAGTCCGTACGGAGTGAGGTCGGTCTTATCGTCGACGGAGATCGGGTGATACGCGCGATTTCAAATCCCGAAGCGCGTTGATCAACTCCGTCACTTCATAACGTCGAATCGGCCAGTTGCCTGGCAGTTCCAGCTTGTCCGTTTCCGGGCCTTGCAGAACCAGCTTCGGGCGGTCAGCCGCAGTAATTTCGATTCGCGTGATCTGCTCTTTCGGCAGATCGGCCAAGCGCGGTAGGTGCCGGCATCGGTGGACGTTACCGGCTTGGCGGCCAGCCCGAGGCGCGGGGCCAACTGCGGACCTTTCCAGAAGAGCAACCCGCAGCCGCCCGCAACAAAGAGCAAGAATATCGTTGATTTAATGTTCATGATTGACGCCGGTCGAGAGGTTCGATTCACAAGCGAGACGTTGAGCCAACGGGTTAGCGCACACGCCGAAGCATCAACACGATCGTTCCCAGATAGACGAAGAACGCGGGCAGGCCGATGAACGTGCCCCAGTGCCAAAGCTCTTTCGTTTCGTTCGACATCGCGACGCGCGGGTATTGCCACGGGCGATCGACGGCATTAGCCGCGGCGGCATCCGCTGCGTGCGGCAGCCGTTCATCGCGGTGCAACAGCCAGTTGCAGGTGGTCAACAACAGTTTTTCGGTCGCGGGTTGCAGGTCGCCGTTAAAGATAGCGCCATGGCCAATGACGACGACACGGCCCGTCGCCTTTTTGTCGTCCGGTGTTTTCGAATCGTACCACGTATCGGGCAGCTTCGATTCCACGGCGACGGCTATTGAAAAGGGCCCACGCCTTTCCACGCCGGAGTTTTTCTTCGTGTCATCGCTGACGGCATCGTAACGCGGTCGCGACATCGGCACTTGCACGCGCTGCGGCTGCATGGTGAATGGGTTCATCTGCTGCCGCATCATGAAGTTGAACGGGTAGGTCTCGTTCCAGGATTTGGCGCTCGTCCACAGGAACTCGCCAAGGAATCGCTGCTTGGCCTGCGCTTGTTCCGTAAGCGTGATGGGCCGGGGCGCGTCGATGCTGATCTTCAGGGGGTTATCGATGCTGTGGACAAGCACTTCCATCGCTTGGGCAATCGGGTTCGGTTTTAATCCCTTAGACTCCCACTCGTCGGGCGGGGAAAAACTCAGAGGCGGCACATCGACGGATGTATCCGATAGTTCATCTTCCTCACTACCGATCGGTCGATAAGACTGACTTTCGACGTTGAACAGGATTGTCTGCTTGCCAAGCTCGATGCCACGTTCGCTGAGCATCGTTTCGAGGTCGTCAAAATTCTCGGCGCTGGCCCCTCGTTCGGCGTGTTCAGCGGGCCTGCGCACACCATCACCGGTTTGCCGGCTTTCATGAAATCCTTAATGATATCTGCCTGCGTCTTGTCGATCTTGTGCAGGTTCCTTGGCAATACATGGCCTTTCGGCGCGCTCATGATCGTGTGGCGTGGGATGATGAGCATATCGCAATCGTCGAGCAAGCGGGTGAACTTCGCTTTCACGTCGGTCAGGTAGCGGTCTTCGATGGCCCGTTCCTGTTTCAAGGTTTCCGCCAGTTCGGCTTCCAGCAGCTGGATGCTCTCCGTTGCGTCGGCGAGATCCAGGTTGTATTCTTTTTCCAAGGCGCCAAAGCGTTTGAGCACATACGCTTCGAATTGGGCCTGAACAGCAGGGTCTTTACGATCGTCCGGCGGCAACATCAGTTTGCGCCGGCTTAGATCGGAGAGGACTTCAAGGTAGGTATCGAGGCGGTCGGCTAAGGGCTTGTCCTTGACTTCGTCCAGCTTCTTGCGATTTCGCGCGAGGCGTTCGCCAAGCCGAGTTTCCTGCTTCTGCTCTTCGCGCTTCACATCGAGCTTTTCTTGCAATTCATTCAATTTGGCTTCTTGAGCGGTGAGCGATGCCGGGTCGCCATCGAGTTCGCCGCGATAGTTCTTCTTGAGCACTACATCGACGACGTCAAAGCCATATTCCGTAAGCGCCTTGCGCAACCCGGTCAGCGTGTACGATTCCAGCCCCTTGCTGCGCTTTTGCGTCGAGAGATACGGGTGAGTGACGGCGACGGCAACCCGGGGCCTTTTCTCTTCGATGGCCGTGATACGCTTGACCAGGCTTTCAATGCCTTGTGGATAGAGAATGAGATTGCCCTGCGTATTGTTGGCCATCTTCGATAAGTGCTTATCGAGCTGATAGTACTCGTTGAAACTCATCCGCTGCACTTTGCCATCCGAGGCGAAGAAGATGCTATTCTCCGGGGCGGCTTGGATTGCCGTTCGAAGCGGCTCATTGTGCTCGGTCAGTTCAGTCAGCTTTTTGTCGTAACCTTGTTCCTCGACATCGAGAATGACGACTTTGAATTGCGCGCCGAACTTACGGAACATCTCGACGGTATCCTGAACCTTGTCAACCACTTTGCGTTCGGCGGCATAGTCGTACAAGTCGGGTTTTTCCGAGAGTCTGCCGAACGTTTTGTGTTGCTGCAATACAACGATCGTCGTGTCAGTTTGCAGCTTCTCCAGTTCGCCCGCCACATTGGCGGGCAGCGTGAATTCCTTCGCGCGCGTTAAATCCAGATCGCAACTATGGATGAAGGCATAAACGTTGATCGCGCCTAAAATTCCGGTTGCAAGCGCTATCTGAAGGAACGATGTGACGCCGGCTGCGCCTCGGCTGCTCGCGCCGCCGGTAACACCGGAGAGCGCTTCGACAACGAGTGCGAAGACAGCAATAAGGCCGCTAATTAAGAGCAAAAGTACGCCGAACATGGCGCGTTTGCCGTGGTCGCCGCCAGCAGAGCCAAGCAAGGTCTGACTTTGCCAATCGGGCAACAGCGTCGATAGAAACAGAGCGGCGCCGGCGCCGACAAGCACGGCGGTGATACCAAGAAAGCGCACGGCAAACCGCATCCGGTTGCCCCAACTCATTTGATGTCGCGTATCGGCTTTCATTCGCTTTGCTCCGGGCGAACCCATTACTTCCAGCGGCGTGATTCAAGGCTGCGCACGGTCATGAATAAGAAGAACAACGTCATCGTCGTGTAAAGCACCAAGTGGCCAATGTTAAGGATGCCGCGGGTAAAATCACGACTGAAGTGCATCGGCACACTGAGATAGAAGATCACCCGATAGTATAAGTCCGAGGGGTCCATTTCCGGACGCCAGAACCCCGCCACAATGAAGAGAAGGCTCAAGATCAGGGAAATCAGCGCCGCCACCATTTGGCTCTTCACCAAACTGCTAACGAATAAGCCGAGCGCGAGGAACATGGCCCCCGCCAGCATGACGCCCAAGTACGAGACGCCCAACGGCCTGGCATCAATCTCCGTCTCGAAATGGATCGGCTGGAAGTCGCCTTGGTTGTGCGTGCGAGCCAGATGAACGACGACATAAACAAAGGCTAAAGCAAACTGGAGCCAGCCGACAAACAAGACGCTGGTCTCGAACCGCTCTTCAAAAGCCCGGGCGATGGCGAAAGGAAGCAGGAAGGTCACGCCGAAGGCGAGCAGAATCATGATCGCCTGCACGGCAATCACCATCGCTTTCTGGTCGGCGGCAAAATCGACGAAGTTCGGCACGATATCGACATCGTAAAACCAAACGTAGGCGGCCGGCGGCGCGAGCGAGAGCAAGATGAGCAGAACCAGTCGCGTTTTGGCGCTGAGCGGTAGGACGTTTACCAGGAATATTGAGAGACAGGCGGCAGCGGCGATGGCCACCGGAATGCTCTCTTTCGTCCACTTCCAATCGACCGACGGAATGGCCTGGCAATTGGTGAGAACCGGCCAGTAAACCATCGTCGGGATCCAGAGCACGACGTAAAAGAGGAAGCAGGCGACGAATTTGCTCAGCACGACCTGCCAGTCGCGGACCGGGGCGGTCATCAACATTTCGAGCGTTCCCGTGCCGCGCTCTTCGGCAAACAATCTCATGGTCAACAGAGGCGGGATAAAGAGAAAGACGAGCCAGAATTTCTCATCGCCGAACATCAGTTGCATGGGGAATTCAACGCCGCGCGGCCCCGAAGCGGTGAGCTGATTCAGCGTGAGATAAAAGAGATGGCCGGTCACGAGCAGAAAGACCGCCAGCACGACGTAAGCGATCGGCGACAGGAAATAAGCGGTGAACTCGCGCTTGATCAAACTCAACGTCGGCCGCATCAGCGTGCTCCGGCAAAGGCAGGGGTAATCTGGCAGTTATTCCGTCAAGCCGGTGATCTGTACGAACACTTCTTCCAGGCTCTTGTTGTTGTACATGCTGCGCACCGCCGGGATGGTTCCCTGCACGACCACGACACCCTGGTGAATCACAATGACGGAGTCGCAGGTCATTTCCACTTCAGGCAAAATGTGCGTTGACAGCAGGATTGTGTGTTGGTCGCCGAGCTCTTTGATCAGCTTGCGCGTCTCGCGAATCTGAACCGGGTCGAGCCCAACAGTCGGCTCATCGAGAATAAGCACTGCGGGATTGGCAAGCAGCGAATCAGCCAAGCCGACGCGCTGGCGATAGCCCTTCGATAGAGTGCCGATCAACTGCCGGCGAACATCTTTCAGCCAGCAGCGTTCGACGACATAATCAATCCGGTTGCGGCGCTCCTGGCCTACCATGCTCTTCAGCCCGCCGCGAAAACGCAGATACTCTTCTACGCGCATCTCGGTGTAAAGCGGGCAGCTTTCGGGTAGGTAGCCGATGCGCCGACGGGCGGCGATCGGATCCCAGAAGACGTCTTTGCCGTCGATGGTCGCATGGCCCGAGGTGGCGGTAATATAGCCGGCGAGGATGCGCATGGTCGTCGATTTTCCGGCGCCATTCGGGCCCAGGAAACCAACGATTTGCCCTCGTGCGACGTCAAACGAGACATCGCGAACGGCGGCATAGTCGCCGTAATGCTTGGTTAGATGTTCAACGTGAATCATGGGATGTAAGGATTAGGCAGAATGGGCGACGGCGGCAAGATGCAGTTAAGGCCAAATCGAGATTCGTTAGCCACGGATCAAACACGGACAAAACACGTATAAATTAAACATCCTGTTGCCTGTTCGGCAACTCGCCTTGATCGAACCTCTCCGATCAACCCGTGTTTGATTTGTGTACCACCCGTGCCCTGATAATGCTGTAGGTGGCCAAGGTCACATTAAGATTCATTGGCCACGGAGGAAACACGGAAAAACACGGAGAATTCATTCGGATTTATCCGTGTTTGTTCCGTGTTCCATCCGTGGCTAAACGATTTTGCCTGGTTTGATGGCGGCGTGTAATTGCCCAGGTTTCTCCGGTCGCTCACGCTCCTGGCTCGCCGCTTCGAATCACTTCACCGTTAGCAGCTTGTCTTTCTTCGGGAAGGTCTCGATCTTCAATCCCTTGAACTGCACTTCTTGAGGCACCGTGTTCGAATGGAGTCTGTAGGCCGATCGGCCCTTCTTTGATCCGATCAGGTTCCGGATCGCGCCAATCGACGACCGCTACGCCGTTGATAGCGACGCGGACGCGGTTTCCCTGTGCCAGGATTTCGACATCGTTCCAGTCGTGCTGCTTGCCGACTTTCTTTGCGGCAGCGCCATTAACGGGCAGACCATTGCGGCCAAAGAGATCATACATGCCGTATCCCGAAGGGAACATGACGAGATGGCCCTTGTAGGTGTTTTCCGAACGATCGGCCTTTGGATCTTTTACTTTGCCGTCGGCCTTGGGCGAGACTTCGCCCCAGAAAGCAACTCCGGAGTGCATCTCGGATTCAACCAGCTTCGCGGCGAAAATCAGGCGGAAATCACTATATTTATCTTTCGTGAGCAAGTAGGTGCTGTATTTAAGCGGATCCTTGTTTTTGCCAACGATGACGCCGTCTTTGACCGACCATAGATCTTCGTAGCCGATCCAGCCATCGAGGGTTTTGCCATCGAACAACGTCGTTGTCACGGACTCTCCTGTTTTCGGCGCGACGATCGGCGCTTCTTTTTTGGGCACTTCCTTTTTCGCCTGGGCCGACAAAGAGTCGGCAAAGGCAGTGAAGGCAAACAGTGAAAGCACGAGAGAGAGACGGTTCATGACGTTTCCTGAATCGAAGAAAGAGGGGTAGCAAGCCGCTGGGTAAGTCTAGTCGGCTTACACGAAATGGCGAGGCGTCTCGCACTCGTGGCGAGCCGGGAGCGTGAGCGACCGGAGAATAAAGCATTAGGCGAGCCGAACCGCGTAAGCAATTGGGTGATGATGCCGGGCATCTGAGCGGATTCGCCGCCACCCCGCTTGCCGGGGTGGAGCGCCGGTTAGTAGCTAGAGGAAGGCTCCTCTTTGATTCGCCGCCACCCCGCTTGCCGGGGCGGAGCCCCGGTTCGTAGTCAGAAGTGCTGCTAAGGAACATGTGCACCACCCCGGCGAGCGGGGTGGGGGCGTTCAACAAGAGCGAGATGTTCTAGCGACGAACATGCGCACCACCCCGGCGAGCGGGGCGGGGGCGAGAGTGCACGACGTCCGGCTCTAGTGATGAACATACGCTCCACCCCGGCAAGCGGGATGGCGTTGGCCAATTGCAGAAGGTAATCCGTCCTTGAAGAAATCAATCCGGTCACAACTATTCGAGGAGCCTTTTCGCTTTGATTTTTTCCAGGCGGTGCGACTGCTGGAAAGCATTGATCGCAGCAAAAAGCCGGTGGGCTTGGCTTACGCGCCAATGGAAGAAGTAGCTGCGCTTTCGCTCACACTTATCTCTCACCTTTCCTCCTAGCGCCATTTACGAGCTTCTACGCGCCGGACTCCGAGCGCCCCGTGGCGTTGATGACCGTAACCTTTATGGGCTTAACGGGCCCTAGCGGCGCCTTGCCGACGCATTACACGCAGATGCTCATGGATCTGGGTCGCGATGTGCGCGGGCCGGAACGGCGATCCTTGCGCGATTGGTTCGATCTCTTCAATCACCGGGCGATCTCCCTCTTCTACCGCGCCTGGGAGAAATATCGATTTCCGCTGGCCTTTGAACGCGGCGAATCGGACCGCCGCGATCCCGATCCGTTTACCCGAGCGCTGCTTAGCGTGGCCGGCATTGGCGCTTCCAATCTTCGCAATCGACTCTGCATTCTGCCTCCCGATAGCAGGGCCTTGGAAGCGCAAGCGAGCCCGGCGCCTCTCGCCCAGATCGACGACCTCGCTTTATTGTTTTACACCGGCATCCTGGCGCAACGGCCGCGCAACGCGACGAATCTAAAGATCCTTCTCTCGGATTATTTTAAGCTTGCCATCGAAGTGCAACAATTCCGAGGGCAATGGCTGCAGATTGAGCCTCCTAACCAAACTTGCCTTGGAGTCTCCGGCCTGCTGGGTATGACCACAGTAGCCGGCAGCCGGGTGTGGGATGTGCAAACTCGCTTCCGCTTGCGCGTCGGCCCGCTGGATTACCATGCGTTTGAAGAGTGCCTGCCGGACCCCGATCCGGTTCGCCTGCGCAAAACCTTCTTTCTGATCGTTCAATTGACGCGTCTGTTCGCTGGGATGGAACTCGACTTCGATATTCAGCTTGTTTTGCAGGCTAAAGACGTTCCGGAAATCCGATTAGAACAAGGCCTCGGCATGGGGCCGCGCTTGGGATGGAACACCTGGTTGATCAGCGAGAAACCTCAAGCGGATGTGCATGACGCGGTTTTTGAAGCGGGATTTTAACTTATTCATCCAGATAAATTCATCGTGATTGAATCAAGTTTCAGATGAGACATCAAACCAGACAAAATCATTGAGCCACGGATGGAACACAGAAAAAACACGGATAAAACCGAAGACGTTTGATCAGGGCCAGTAGCCGAGTGTGAATCAAGACGTTTGATTTATCCGTGTTCCGTCCGTGTTTAATCCGTGGCTCAAGAATTTGTTTTAACATATGTAGTGGTCCGAGCCGGACGATCAACTTTCCAAGAATCAACTGTGGCAAAACGCTAATCCTCACTCGCAATTTTGGCGGGGATGCCGCTCCAGGAACCGCGCGGCAACGATTCACCTTTCATGACGAGCGACAGGCGCCGAGCGATGCTTCCGCTGCCATCTGCGCATCGTAAAGAACGACGGCACGCGAGCCGACCGTACAGCCGGGGCCGATGATCACGGTAGACATTTTCATCACGCGATCTTCGAACAGATGCGTCTGCAAGGAGGCCTGGCCGCCGATGGCGGCATCGTCGCCAACATGGACCAGGTCGAACTCCGTGACGAAGTTCGACTCCATGTAAACGCGTTTCCCGAGGTGGCATCCGAACAAGCGCAAAGCCGGGGACATCAAGGGAGTGCCGCTGAGCCAATGCAGTAGCCAAGGAACCGCCACGTTTTCGTAAAGGCCCGTGATCAACTCGGTGCGCCACACGAAATGCGACCATTGGGGTTCAACACGCGGGCGATAGCGACCCACAACAAACCACTTCATGGCGGCTACCAGGAAAATGAGAAGCGCGCCTGCAGCCAGATAGACGGCGGGCATCAATAGTATCACTGTCAGCAGCGAAAACTGGTCAACCAGCCAAAGCAATGCGAGAGAAATAGCGAAAAAGCCGACGAAGGCCATGGTAGCGGGGAGGATGGCGCGGAGAAATTCGATTGCCAGACGGCCCGCTACCAGGCGGGGCGGCGGATGGTAAGTTACCGATTCATCGAAGTTGCCGCTCGATTGCCGTCGTGGCAAAAAGATCGCCGGCGAGCCAAGCCAGGAAGTACCCGGCTCGACCGCGTGATTCGGTGGCACGGAAAGGACGCCGAGAAGACAATCGTGAGCCAACTTCGTATCGCCTGGCACCAAGGCGGCGTTGCCGATGAATGCTCGCTCGCCGATCTCTGTCCCGCCCAGAACCATGAAGCCGTTGCAGACGCGAGCAGCGCCAACCACCGCCAGATCGGCCACAAAACATTCGGTTCCCAAGGTAAGCAGGTCGGGATCGATGTTGGAGACGGTGGACACTTCCGCCCGAGGGCCGACACGAGCGCCGAGCAACCTCAAGAACGGCAGCAAATAGAGCGTTGAATAGAGCGTGTTGGTAAGTGTAAGGCTCAGGTGCATCAGTCGGTCGTTGAACCATTTGCGCAGGCCGAAACCCGAACGCAGGGGATAAATGCCTGGACAGATGGACGGCATGACTAAACGCTTTCCCAAAGCCACGACCGCACACGTGGCAAGCACGTGGAGCAGGCCGGCAGCGGGCGTCAATGCCAGTCCTATGCCAAGGTCGCCCTCGGAGATTCCCCAGATCAAAATCAGCCCGGGTAGGAGCAGCAACGTCGGCAACAGGTTCAGCAGGATCGCACCGATGGCAAAACCGACGAGCACAGCAGCCGGCCAGCGCTGCGGCGGCTGCATGCCAACCAACTTGTCCAGTTCCAACGCCGCCTCGACTCGGCACGACGGCGACCCTGCCCAGGTCTCACCATTGGGGATTCGCTGGCCGTTGGCAACCAGCGATTGTTCCGTGATTCGAGCGTCGGCGCCGACGGCGCCTCCGCCTTGAATCGCTACGTTGGTGCCGACATAAGCTCGAGCGCCGACGACGATGGGCCGAAAGGTGCAAAAAGCCGGCTTCCACATGCCCCGGGTCGAGGTCGACGCCATAGCCGATGCAAGCATCATCGCCGATATCGATCAAATCGGGCACATCGATATACGATGAACCAAGATGGCAGTTTCGGCCAACGCGGGCGCCGAGCAATCGCAGATAAGGGGCGAGCAACGGCGAGCCAGCCAATAGATCAATGGGCGCGGTTTGCAGAAGTTTTCGGACGATCCACCAACGGCAGAAAAACCAGCCCCAGAGCGGATAAACTCCGGCGCGGACGCGTCCGAGCATCAGCCACTTCGCGACGACAGGGAGCGCCAGCGCAATCAGCGGTACGCCAGCCACAGCGATGGCGGTCGCGCTGTTTCGTTCCAGCCGCGTCCATTCATCGTTCGTCAGAAACCAAAGGATGGCGAGCGTTGGGAGCAACCAGGGGATCAACGACAGATACAAGAAAAAGATCTGAACGATACCAGCGATTGCTACGCGGGCGCCGCTATGGATGCGCCGTTCGTGTTTAGGTTGAAACACGCGATTTGCAGCCGAATCCGAATTCACAATCGCCTGCGCTTCGAGATGATTGCTCAGCGCCAGCACAGTGGGATGGGCGTAAAGATCGCCGATGGCCAGATGGCGGAATTCCGCCTGCTGGCGAAGGTCCGATACCGCCAGAGCGGCAAAGAGAGAATGGCCCCCGAGCTCGAGAAAGAAGTCCGCGCGGATCGAACGGATTTCATGGCCGAACACGCGCGACCACGAAGCCATGATCGCCCGTTGCTTTGCCGTCTGAGCCGGCTCATCTTCAACATCACCGGTCGATAACCTGGGCCAAACCGGGCGCGGCAACCGGGCTCGATCCGTTTTTTGGCTGGCCAGCATCGGTATTGAGTCGACGAGCTCGATGAAGGCCGGCACCATATAGGAAGGTAAGCGATAACGTAACCGAGCAAGCAAGCGGGTCCGCCACTCGTCGGGGTCAATGGGCGCCGCGCTACGACGTAGCCGGCAAGTTCCGCGACGTTGCCTTCGTTTTGCACGAGTGCGACGGCCGCATGGGCGACTCCCGCATCTTCGCGCAAGACGGCTTCGATTTCGTCGAGTTCAATGCGATAACCGCGAATCTTGATCTGGGCATCGATCCGGCCCAGATATTCAATCTCGCCGCTCTCATTTATTCGGCCGAGGTCGCCGGTGCGATAAAGCTTCGCGCCAGGTGCATTGGAAAAAGTGTCGGGAACGAAACGCTCGGCCGTCAGTTCGGGACGATTGACGTAACCGACGGCAACGCAGGCGCCGCCAATGCAGATCTCGCCTTCTTCGCCCCGAGCAACATGGTTGAGCACTTCGTCGAGAATATGAATCGTCGCTGCCGGCATCGGCCGGCCGATTGTCACCGGCTTGTCAGGCCTGAGCTCGCCCCATGTCGCCGTAACGGTCGCTTCGGTGGGGCCATAGGTGTTCAACATCCGTCGCCCGAATCTCGACCAACGGTTTACTAGGTCAAGCGGACAAGCCTCGCCACCGACCAATAGCAAACGAAGCGATGGAACATCGCGTTCAAGAGTTGCCAATAACGTAGGCACAGAACAAAGCACTGTCACCGATTGATTGATCAAAAAATCATTGAGACCGACGCCGAACCGGCTATGATCGTTGGGCCCAGCTACGAGAGTTGCGCCTACAGCAAAAGTCGGCCAAATTTCTTCGATGGAGAAATCAAAAGCGAGCGTCATCCCTTGGTAAACTCGATCGCTCGCTTGCACGCCGTAGATGGGAGTGCAATCGGCGATGAAACGGCAGATGCTCGAATGATTGACGGCTACCCCTTTAGGCCGGCCGGTTGTCCCCGAAGTGTAAATGATGTAACAGAGCGCATCGGCCGTCTGAGAAAAGTGCGGGCGCTCGGCTGCTTCGGCCTCTAATAGTTTCTGCGTCTCATCGATCATCAACAAAGGGCAGCAGTCGCCAGCGACGGAGGCAAACGCCCGACTGGTAATCAAAAGGCGCAACGACGCATCGGAAGCAATGAAGGTGATCCGGTCAGCCGGAAAGGCCGGGTCGAGCGGCACGAAGGCGGCGCCTGCCTTCAGGATGCCTAAGGAGCGCCGACATAAGTCGATGTCGATCTTTCCAACAATAAGCCGACGCGATCACCCGGCCGCACACTGAGGTGAGAGAGATGATTGGCCAGTTGATTGGCGCGCCGGTTCAGTTCGGCATACGTCAGTGTGTCATCGCCGCATTGCAGAGCGATGGAATCTGCGTGCAAATCGCACGATCGTTCGAAGAAGTCATGCAGGCGTTTTGGAATATACGATGAGACAGAGGCCACACGCATGGACTCGCGGTAAAGATCGGAGGAAGCGTTCCGGATCAGCGTCGAGCGAGATTCCGCGTTGGCCATGAGAGAGTATCGGCCCGTGTCAGACAGATAGGGGCGAAAGATATAACACCACTGCAGGGCAAAGGTTTCGCCGCACCGCAAGCGTGGAAGCATGCCGAGGACGCGGCAACGAATGTTGGCTTGCGCAACCCGCTTGCCGACCCGGTTTCGTTGCGATTGTATCAAACTTGCAGCACTCCGGTCTTGAACTCCTTCTTCGCGTCGTATCGGCAAGCGATATCGAGCGCCGTCAGCAGTTCGTTGCGGGTGTTTTCCGGTAGAATGATCCGATCAACCCAAAGCCGAGCGGCGGCATAACGGATATCCGTCTGCTCTTCATAGCTCGCTTTCACTTTGGCGCTCAAGAGGGCAAGTTCGTCTGCATCGGGTTGATGGCCTCCTCGCTTCAAGGCAGAGATCGTGATGTCCAATAGCGTGTTGGCCGCCTGTTCGCCGCCCATCACAGCGTACCGAGCGTCTGGCCAGGCCATGATGAGACGCGGGTCAAACGCTTTGCCGCACAGCGCATAGTTGCCGGCGCCGAACGAGCCGCCGGTGATAACCGTGATTTTCGGCACGACACTGTTGGAGATGACGTTGACGAGCTTCGCCCCTGCCCGGATGATGCCGGATTGCTCAGCATCTCTGCCCACCATGAAGCCGTTGACGTTTTGCATGAAGATGATCGGCATGCGCGTCTGGTTGCAGTCCATGATGAAGCGGCGCCGCCTTATCGGCGCTGTCGGTGTAGATGACGCCGCCGAACTGCATCGGCGCCGCTCGCCGGCTTGCAACGCTTGCGCTGGTTGGCGACGACGCCGACCGCCATTCCGCCAAGCCGGCCGTAGCCGCACACAAGCGTCTGGCCATAGTCCGCTTTGTATTCATCGAACTCGACGGGATCGAGAACAGCACGAAGCAGATCGCGCACGTCGTACTCGCGGATTTCGCGGTGAAGGCCGACCAGTCGGTGTCGTTGCGGCACGGCTGATGGTTGAACGCGTTCGACATCTGCAGGAACCGCGTCGATCAACCGGCGAAGCGAGCCAGACAAGAGTCTTCGGTTGGCTCGTGAAAGTCGATCGTCCCGCTGACGGCCGCATGCATGGCCGCGCCGCCGAGTTCTTCATGGCTCACGGTCTGACCTATGGCTGCCTTCACCAGAGCGGGCCCAGCCAGATAAAGGCCGCTGCCCTCGGTCATCAACAGCTTGTCGCAGAGCACGGGGAGATAGCCGCCGCCGGCTACGCAATTGCCCATGATGGCGGCAAACTGCGGAATGCCCTCGGCGGATATGACGGCGTTGTTGCGAAAGATTCGGCCGAAGTCATCTTCATCCGGAAAGACTTCATCCTGGAGCGGCAGAAAAACGCCGGCCGAATCGACGAGGTAAACCAGAGGCAGCCGATTCTCCAGCGCGATGCGTTCGGCGCGTAACACTTTCTTACAGGTCATCGGGAAGAAAGCGCCGGCTTTAACCGTGGCGTCATTGGCGATGATCATCACCCGCCGATTGGCAACCGTGCCGATGCCAGCCACAACTCCTGCGGATACGGCCCCGCCCCAATCGCCGTACATATTCCAGGCCGCCCACAGGCCGAGCTCATAAAGAGCCGTCTCCGGGTCAATCAATTTGGTGATCCGCTCGCGAGCAGTAAGCCGACCTTTCTCGTGCTGGCGTTCAATCGCCTTGGCGCCTCCGCCGAGGAGAATGTGTTGTTCTTGAGTTGAGAGATCAGTCATGAGGCCGGCTCCGGCTTGGAACGTCGGAGGCGGGGGCATAATTAAGCGCGCTTACGGATGTTGGCGAGCCGGGAGCGTAAGCCACCGGAGTGAGAGTATTGCATAGCTTTTGATCGCAATTCTCCGGTCGCTCACGCTCCCGGCTCGCCAAGTATGGAGGATTTCGTTCGCGAAACTTCTTCATGCGCAACCGCCTGTCAACGAAGAATGGTGACCTATCGCAACATCAATGACCTGCCGAACTTCGTCAGAGCGAACACGGGGAACAAGGCGACCTTGAACAAAGCACGACGCATTCCCGCCTCGAATGGCGATGGAAAACTGTCGATCGATTTCGAGACGGGCGCCACTGTACAACTCAATGGTGAAGGCCTGAAAGGGATCGCGCTCGATCCGTTCCATAATGGCCTGGTTGAATTCGTCAGCGGTCATGGTCGTTGCTCCTGATTTTGATTGACTCAGGGATTATACCTGAATTCGTATAGGTTTCGAGCGCTCCGCAAAGCGTCGCGGCTAACGGGCTCTCATCGCGGCTCATTGGTTTGCGCCTCGCAAAAACCGGTTTTCGTCGCTGTTCAATTCATTCTCGTGCTAGAGCAATCGCTGCCGCCAACTGACGCAGCATATCCAAGTCGTGGTCCGCATGAATCGATACGCGCAGTCTGGAAGTGCCGGCGGGTACGCTCGGGGGGCGAATGGCACGAATGTCGTACCCTTGCTCTTGAAGTCGTCGAGCCGCAGCGACAGCGCGAACGTCGTCACCCAGTACGATCGGGACTACGTATGAATCACCACCCGCCTTCACGCCATGCGCGGCAAGTTCCGAGCGAAACATCCTTGTTGCTTCGTGCAACGTTCGGCGGCCCAAGTCGTCGGCTTGCACTTTGGGCAACATCTCCAGCCACCAACGGCCGCACTCCGCCGGAAGCGCGGTAGTAAAGATCAAGTGACGACAGCGATTGATAAGGTATTCTTTCAACATCGCGGAGCATGCGATATACGCGCCTGGCACGCCCAACGCCTTCCCGCCGGTATGAACGCTCGCCAGCACGCGCGAGCGAATGCCCTCTTCATCGACGCAGCCCGACCCTTTGCTGCCATAGCACCCGGTCGAGTGCGCTTCATCGACAATCAGATGAGCCCCATAACGCTGGGCCAAATCGGCAAGCTTGCTTAAGGGTGCGCGATCGCCGTCCATGCTGAACAGCGACTCCGTGATGATGAACATCTCCCGGCCTTCGACGCGCTTGGCCGTTTCTGCTTTCAAGCCTTCTTCCAGGTGGTTCAAGTCGTTGTGCCGATAGGCAAATCGTCGAGGTCGCGCCAGCCGTAAACCATCCAGGATGCAGGCATGGTTCAATTCATCGCCGGCCACCCAGTCAGCCGGCTCGCAGAGCGTGGATATCAATCCTTCGTTGGCGGTGAAGCCGCTGGTCATCATCAGCACAGCCTCGCAGCCGTGCCACTCGACGAGCGCTTCTTCGACCTCTTCCCAGACAGCGTGATGCCCGCGGAGCAGTCGCGAGGCCATCCCTGAACGCGCCAGTGTTGCAGCGCTCGGGCCTTTAGAATCTGAAACAAGCCGCCCATTGCCATAGCCGAGGTAATCATTCGAAGTGAGGTCGATTCCCTTGGGCAAAGAAAAAGAGCGATAACGACCTTGTGCCTTTAACGTGTCAAGAGATGAAGACCAGCGTTGTTCGAGAGACATGATAACTCCGCCGCTTCTTCCTTCGTGCTCAGCAGGAGACGGCTAACGGCTCATCGTTCAACGGCATTCCCATGGCGCGGAATAATTCCGCATCGGCGTCCTCACTGGGGTTGCCTGCTGTCAACAGCTTCTCGCCGAAAAATACGGAATCGGCGCCGGCCAGAAAGCAAAGCACTTGCGTTTCCCGGCTCATGCGATCCCGGCCGGCGCTAAGCCGGACGCGTGCTTTCGGGAACGCGATTCGAGCGGTGGCGATGAGGCGCACCAGCTCTAACGAATCAACAGGTGATGCCAAAGCCAACGGCGTGCCCGGGCTGGGCATCAAGCAGTTGATCGGCACACTCTCCGGCGGCGTTTCGAGATTGGCCAGTTCGACGAGCATTAGCAAGCGGTCGTCTTCGGTTTCGCCCATGCCGATGATGCCGCCGCAGCAAACGGAAATGCCCGCCTTGGCGACACGCTTGAGTGTATCGAGGCGATCGTCGTAGGTGCGCGTGCCGACGATGCTCGGATAGAAACGCCGGGATGAATCGAGGTTGTGGTTGTAAGCGGTAAGACCCGCATCCGCCAGTCGCTCGGCTTGGCTGTCGCTCAACATGCCCAATGTTACGCAGGCCTCCATGCCGAGCTCCCGGACGCTCTTGACCATCTCGATCACGGCATCGAACTGCGGGCCATCCTTGGGACTGCGCCAGGCAGCGCCCATGCAGAAACGTGTCGCGCCACGCGATTTCGCTTCTTCAGCACGCTCGCGAACTTCGGAGACGCTCATCAACGGTTCGGACTCGACAGGCGTCTTATAGCGGCGCTCTGGCTGCAATAGCCGCAATCTTCGGGGCAGCCACCTGTCTTGATGCTCAGCAAAGCGCAGCGCTGGATGTCGCCGCGCGTGTGCAGTCGCTGCATCTCGGCCGCTTTGAGAATCAGTTCCGGCAATGGCAGCGCATAAACCGCTTTGAATTCTTCGAATGTCTTCATCATGCGCTTGATTTAGGCGGCGGGACGCTAATGGCCAGTGGCGCTCGGGTTTTGCGGCGAAAAAGCGATTCAACGCGGGGCTTCGAGTTAGAAGACAAGGGTTGACGAGTCTGTTCAGATGCAACAGCATAAACGTAGGCCAGCTCAGGAGATCTGTCCCACCGCTTTTCGAGCTCGCACTGGATCTGCTAGAATCCGCTTGGCGTGTTGGACTGAGGAGCCGAGCACTAACGATCGCGCAACTTTTGCATCAAAACATAAAAGACAGGTGTGAAAAGAATGCCGAACAGGGTGACTCCAATCATTCCCGAAAACACGACTGTGCCGAGCGCTCGCGCATTTCGGCGCCGGCCCCTTCTGCTATTACGAGTGGCAACACCCCGAGAATGAAAGCGAACGACGTCATCAGAATTGGCCGCAGGCGTTGTCGGGCCGCTTGAAGGGCGGCATCCCAACGCGGTATGCCTTCACTGTGCTTTTGCTTCGCGAATTCAACGATGAGGATCGCGTTCTTGCTGGCCAGGCCGACAAGGACAACCAAGCCAATTTGCGTGAAAATATTCAGGTCGAGCATAGCGATTCCGAGACCGATTACCGCGCTGAAAAGACACATGGGCACGATGAGGACCACGGATAGCGGCAGCAGGAAACTTTCGTAGAGAAAGGCCAACACTAAGAAGGCAAGGACAGTGCTAAGTCCGAAAATGATAAGCGTCGTATCGCCGCGAAACTCGAAGACGCCTGGTATTTGTACCTTAGTGTCCGAAGCTTGCTTTTGCTGATAGGCCATGTCGGTCCATTCAAACTTCATATCTTTGGGCAACTCGCGCTCAGCCAGTAACTCCATCTTTTTCATGGCGTCGCCCATGCTGATTAGAGCTGGGATAATGATGCCGTTGACATCGGCCGCGGGATACATGTTGTAACGGTTTACTTTGCTTGGACCATCCGTCCGTTTGATGTCCACAATGGTTGCCAGCGACACCATTTCCCCGGTAGTCGTTTTCACTTTCAGTTTGAGGATATCGTCTTCGGAGTCTCGGTTACGCGCGTCCGCTTGCACGTTCACCTGCCAATTGCGGTTATCCAGAGTGATGTCGTTGACGTAGAGCGACCCAAGATAAACCTGCAAAGCATCCTTGACATCGCGATCGGAAACGCCCATTTTGAACGCGCGATCGCTGTCGATCTTTAAATCGAGTTGCGGCGAACCGCTGCGAAACGTGCTGAAGGCTGCGGGGACGCCGCGTTCTTTCATGGCGGCCTGCACGAGATTGGCAGTCATTCCGTCCAGTACGCCATAGCCATAGTTGCCTTCATCTTGAATTTGCATTTTAAAGCCGCCGGCATTGCCAAGGCCAAGAATCGGCGGTGCGCCAAAGGCATTGACTTGCCCTTCCTCTATACTGGCGAGCTTTTGATTCAGTTCCGTCAGAATGGCTTCGGCATGTCGGCCCACCCGTTGCTCGAATGGATCGAGCGCAATATAAGCGCCGCCCGAGCTCGATATGTTTGCCTGCGCGAAGATAGAGAAACCCGAAAGCGAAATCACATTCTGGATCCCCTTTACCCCTTTCGAGCGATCGCGCGTGCCATCTTCCTTTACGGGACCGAGGCAAATATCAGTCATTTTCGCAACGACTTCGTCGGTTCGCTCGACGGCCGCACCATCCGGCAGCTGAGCATTGATGACGAGATAGCCCTGATCCTGTTGCGGAATGAACCCGGGCGGGACCTTCGAAAAACTGAACCCGGTGAAACCGAGCAGGGCCACGTAAACGAGCACCATAACTAGTGAAATGCGGATGGCGCGAGAGATCGTCCAAATGTAGCCGAGGGTGAAGCGCTCGAACCCCCAGTTGAAGCCGACAAAGAACCACGAAAGCAACCAATTGACGACATGACTGAGCAAGTAGCCGATGATGGCGAAGAGGATAAAGACAAGGCCCATGCGCAATGATGCGGACCAGCCATTAGGCAACAAACGCGCGAGCGGAGTGCCGATGAAGTAAAGGGCGGTCAAGCCGGCGATCATGGCCACCCCAAAGGCCGGCAATGCGTCCATCCGGCGAGCAGGCGTTGCGTGATCGTGTTGCGCGTCGGGGTGAGGAAGCAAAAGCAAGGGCGCCAGGGCTGGGCTGAGCGTCAGCGAATTGAAAGCGGACAGGATGGTGGAAACGGCAACGACTACCGCAAATTGCTTGAAGAACAATCCGGTGATGCCGGGAATCAACAGCGAAGGGACGAACACCGCCACCAGCACGAGCGATACGCCGACGATGGCGCCCGACACTTCTTTCATCGCCTGTTCGGTCGCCTGCAAAGGGGTCAGACCGCGAGCAATGTGGAATTCAACCGCCTCCACCACCACGATGGCATCATCGACGACGATGCCGATGGCCAGCACCATGCCGAACAACGTCAAGTTGTTGATGCTGTAACCGAGTGCAAACATGGCGGCCAAAGTGCCGATCAGCGCGACTGGAACGGCGAGCATCGGGATCATTGCCGCCCGCCAATTTTGCAGAAAGGCAAGTACGACCAGGGCTACCAAAACCAACGCCAAAACGAGTGTATGCACCACTTCGCGGACTGAGGCTTGCACAAAGGTCGTCGGATCAAAGACGATCGAGTAACGTAACCCGGCCGGGAATGTTTTCTCAAGTTCCTTCATTTTTTCGCGGGCTAATTGTGCGGTCTCGAAGGCATTGGCGCCGGGAAGCTGAAAGATAGGCAGCCCAACGGAGGGTCTGCCATCCAGTTGCGCTGATGAATCGTAGCTGCGCGCGCCGAGCTCGATCCCTTTGATTTTTCGTCCATCTTCAACGCGCTCGTCCCGAACCAGATGCTTCAGGCGGACTAACTGCTCACCCTGGCGGCTGACCACGATTTCGTCGAAGTCTTCGGCGGTCAGAAGACGCCCGGGTGCATTTACTACGAACTGAAATTGCTGTCCCTTTGGCGCCGGCGGTGCGCCGATTTGCCCTGCGGCAACAGTCAAGTTCTGCTCCTTAATGGCATCGGTGACCTCGCCGACTTTCAGTTGATAGTCGGCCATCTTGTTCGGATCGAGCCAGACGCGCATGGAATATTCGCGCTCGCCAAACAGAAAGACGTCGCCGACGCCATGAAGCCGGGCCAGTTCATCTTTGACCTTCTGCCTGGCGAAATTGCTTACAGTCAATTGATCGTGGATGAACTTGCCGTCCGGATCTTTGTCCGAGTACATGTTTACCACGAGCAGGATGGCCGACGACTGTTTCTTCGTGACCACGCCGATAGTGCGAACGACATCGGGCAGCCTTGGCACGGCAATCGCCACCCGATTCTGCACGAGCACCTGCGCCTTATCCGGATCGGTGCCGACTGCGAAAGTGACAATCAGACGCAAGGCCCCGTCGTTGGTGCATTGCGACTCCATATAGAGCATGTTTTCGACGCCGTTGACCTGCTCTTCAATCGGCGAGGCGACTTCACTGGCGACTTTTTGCGCGTTTTGCCCAGGGTAAGTGGCGGTGATGACAATTTGCGGCGGCACCACATCCGGATATTGTGAAATCGGTAACGCCGTCAGCGCCAGCAGACCGATCAAAGTGATCAGAATCGACAACACGATCGCGGCCACCGGCCGATGAATGAAAAACTGCGCGAACATGTTGCGGGATCCTCTGTATGTGTTCCGTTGAACGTTCGCGCTTATTTTTTGCTGACTGTCGCCGGCATTTCTTTGGTCTTCACTTCCATGCCCGGACGTACGCGCAAAAGGCCATTGACGATCACTACCTCGCCCGGTTGCAAGCCTTGTTCGATGATCTGAAGTCGCTGGGCGCCGACGCTCCTCACGGCGCCGGTAGTCACCGGCCGGAATTCAACGATGTTCTTGCCCTCTTTGTCCTTCACCACGACATAAACGAACTTCTGCTGCTGCTGGCTGCCGACGGCGATTTCCGGCACCGTGATGTATTGCTTGGGAATGCCTGACTCCAGCCGAACGCGAACGGAATCGCCGGGCGAAAGACGATAGCCCGGATTCTGAAAAATGCCCCGGATCTCCCGGCTGCCGCTGACCCGGCGTATTTCCGGATCGATGTAATCGACCTTTCCTTGGTGCAGAAAACCTTCTTCGTCCTTCAGGCCGATCTGGACGTCCATGGACGTTTCGCGCGGGTCAGCAACTTGCTTTTTTTCGATCTGCCGGCGGTACATCAGCGAAGTCATCTCATCCACGTCCCAGAACGCATGAATGGGATCGAGCGACGTAACTTTGCAAAGCAACGTCTGCCCCGACGTCACCAGGTTTCCCTTCGTCAAAAGAGTCCGGCTGATTCGGCCGACCCCTTTCACTTCGGAGCGGATAACGCAATTGCGGCGGTCAAAGGCGGCTTTGCGCAGCGTTGCCTCCGCCGCTTCGGCCAGCGCCTTTTTGGCTTGCAGATCGGCCACCGCTGAATCGCGAGCGGACTTGCGGAGATCGAAATCCTCGATGCTCAAGCTTTTAGATTGCTGGAGTTTGACGCCGCGATCGTAATCGGTGTTGGCGCGAGCCAGAACTGCATCGGCGGTCGCAATGTCGGCCTTGGCCTTAGCCAAGTTCGCGTCGGCATTTTTCAGCGCGGCCTCATACGGCTCCGGGTCGATTTCGAATAAGGCATCGCCTTCTTTCACGATATCGCCGTCGGCGAATCGAATCGTCTTGATGTAACCCGTCACTTGCGCGAATCTCCTGTGTCTCCACCGACTTCAAATAACCGGTGAACTCGACAAACGATTCGAGCTGCCGATAAGCGGTTGTTTCAACCGTGACAAGCGGTGGCTCCGGCGGCTGCGGCTTCACTTCGGGGCCGCCGCAACCAAGCAAAGAAAAGAGCAGGGGCGAAAAAAGGAACGAACGCATTGAATCTCCTCACCAACCGTTGCCATTTTCGAAGTCTTCAAAGCTCTGACATGCCGCTGCACCTAATCTATTGCGGTGAACAAGTTGTGGACGTAAAAGATTTGGGCTAGATTTTAAAACAGTTGTTTCATACAATTGTTTTAGGTCAGGTCGTTCTGCTGCCGATGAGTATTGAGGAAGTGTTGGTGAGGGATAAATTCGTGAGCATCGCGGTCCTTTCTGCAACTGATCCTGAAGCTGATGAAACGCGTCAGCGGATCACCAACGCAGCTGAAGCGGTCTTTGCGGAGATCGGTTATGAATTAGCGACGGTGCGCCTGATCTGCGAACGAGCCGATGTGAAAAACATCGGAGCGGTGAACTATTACTTTGGCGGCAAGGAGAACCTTTACGCCGAGGTCGTGGCGAACGCGTTGCGTTGCTGCAGCGAAGGAATGCCTTTTCCGGAATGGGTGACAGAATCTCCGACGCAAAAATTGCGCGACTTCGTGCGGGTGATGATGTCGCGATTGCTGAGGTCGCCCCGGCTATCCGCCATGCAGCTGATGATGCGCGAATTTTCACAGCCGAGCCCGGCATGCCGTACCGCTGTGCTGCAGCACATTCAACCGATCTGCGATCGGCTTCGCATCATATTGGCTGAGCTTCTGCCCGATGTTGCCGACGAGCAAAGTTGGTTGATCGGGTTTAGCCTAATGGGTCAATGTCTTTACTATCGGCAGAATCGAGCGGTTGCAGAGATTCTGATTGGCAAAGATGAATTTGAACGGCTCGATGCAGATCGACTGGCGGAACATATCAGCCAGTTTACGCTGTCGGCTTTGGGCTTTGCCCTGGCCGACAGCGTTGCGAGGGCTTCGCCATGACCTGGATTGCACTGAAAATGCTGACGGGCGACCGCAATAAGTATTTTGGCATCGTCTTTGGCGTCATGTTCGCTTCGTTGTTGATTGCGCATCAGGTATCGATTTTCATCAGCATTATGGCCCGAACAACCGGTCAGATCCGAGACGTCCAGGAAGCGGACATCTGGGTGATGGATCCAAACGTTCGCTACATGGATGAAACGACCGGTATGTCCGAAACCGATCTACAGCGCGTGCGCGGCGTTGAAGGCGTGGCCTGGGCCGTGCGATTCTACAAAGGCAACGTGCGCGCTAAATTGGCTGAGGGGTATGCCCCCGGCGCAACCGCCGACTTCCGCAACGTCATCATGCTGGGGCTAGACGATGACACGCTGATCGGCGCTCCACGCGATATGGTCATTGGCTCGCTGGCCGATCTGAAACAGCCTGACGCGGTGATCATTGATGAATCGGGCTTCAATTATCTGTGGCCCGGCCAGCCTTTGCGTGTCGGAATGCAATTGGAAATGAACGACTACCGGGCGGTTGTCGTGGGCATCTGCAAGGCATCGCCGCCGTTTCAGTCGCTGGGCATCGTCTATACGCTCTACTCGCGCGCCATGCACTTTGCACCGCCGGAACGCCGTCAGATGTCGTTTGTGCTGGCGAAAGCGTCGGCCGACATTTCGGCCGAGGAGTTAGGGCGTCGCATCCAGGAAAAAACCAGGCTGAAGGCCCTTACCTCGGAACAGTTTGAATGGAGCACGATCGTCTTTTATCTGGCAAACACGGGTATTCCGGTGAACTTCGGCATCACGGTGATGCTCGGCTTCATCGTCGGCGTTGCGATTGCCGGTCAGACGTTTTACCTCTTTACGATTGAAAATCTAAAGCAATTTGGCGCACTCAAAGCGATGGGAACGAGCAACCTTCGGATAGTCGGCATGATTTTGACTCAGGCCGCCGTAGTAGGCCTGCTTGGATATGGCATCGGCATGGGCCTGGCCGCTGCTTTTTTCGAAACGACGAAGAACGTGCCAGCACTTCTTGGCTTCCATATGTACTGGCAAGTAATGCTCGGCACGGCCGTGGCGGTATTGTTGATTATTATCCTGGCGAGCTTGTTGAGCATTCGCAAGGTATTGGTGCTCGAGCCGGCCATCGTATTTCGATGAAAGAGCCCCGGTCTATGCAGCCAGCCCAGGTTTCAAAATGTCTGCACTTACTTCGAGGGAGCAGCGACATGGTCGGCGTGGAAGTCGAACGCGGCATGACGCCGGCTCTGAAACAGCCGCCAGAAGCGCGAAGCGGATTCGCCGTTCAGTGCGACCACCTTTGCAAATCGTTCGGGCAGGGAGAAACCAGGATTGAAGTCTTGCGGGACATCAATCTCACCGTGAATTTCGGCGAGATGACGCTGCTCGTCGGCCCATCCGGTTGCGGTAAGACAACTCTCATTTCCGTCATTGCCGGTTTGCTCGATCCCACTTCCGGAGATGTGCGAATTTTGGGTCAAAGTTTCAAAGCGATGGGCGCCCGCCATCGCACGGCTTTTCGAGGTTTGAACATCGGTTTCGTCTTTCAGCAGTACAACCTGCTCCCTTCGTTGTCTTCGGCCGAAAATGCCGCCGTGCCACTGATCATTGCCGGGATGGCAAGGCACGAAGCGATCGAACGGGCGACGGATGTATTACGCTCCGTAGGCATGGGAGACCGCATTCGATCCTTGCCGACGCAGCTCTCGGGCGGACAACAGCAGCGAGTGGCCATCGCCCGGGCGCTTGTGCATCAGCCGCGCTTGCTCGTCTGCGACGAGCCGACGGCCGCGCTCGATGCCAAATCGGGACAAACCGTAATGGACCTGTTGAAAGTTGTCGCCTGCGGACCCGACCGGGCTGTGATCGTGGTCACACACGACAACCGCGTCTTTCATTTCGGCGACCGAATGGCGACGATGAGCGACGGCCGAATTGAAAGCGTTACGAAGAACGCAAGCGATGTTGTCTCGGCATGATGGCTATTCTTTGATCCATAAGACCGCAATGGACCTTCATATGAAGCGCAAACTCATTCTCCCTCTGCTCAGCCTGGCGCTGCTGGCATTCGCTGTCGTTCACGTGGTACGCGCCCAGCAGCAGCCTCCCAAGTCCTCGCCGCCGGCGGAACCGTCGCGCACCCCTTTTCGCGCAACCATCGCCGGCGGGGGAGTCGTCGAAGCTCGCTCGGAAAATATTGCCATCGGCGCGCCGCTTCCGGGAATTGTCGCAGAAGTCATGGTGAAAGTCGGCGACCAAGTGACAGGCCCGCGCAGAGCGCAATTAGGTACGCCGCTTTTTCGTCTCGACGACCGGCAATTGCGTGCGGAACTCCAAGTGCGGCAGGCGAATCTCTCGTATGCCCAAGCCAACCTGCGAAAGCTGGAGATGATGCCCCGTCCGGAAGAAATTCCTCCTTTGGAAGCGAAGGTGCAGGAGGCTAAGGCGAATGTGGACGATACGCGCGACCAATATCAACGGGCGGACGTTTTGTTGAGAAAGCGAGCGGTCACCGAAGAAGATGTAATCCATCGCCGCTATGCGGTGGCAGCTGCCGAGGCTCTTTTCGCCAAAGCCGAGAAGGATCTCGAACTGCTCAAAAAAGGAGCTTGGCAACCAGATCAACTGATAGCCAAAGCGAGCGTCGATCAAGCGGCGACGATGTTGAAACAGACAGAAACCGAACTGGAGCGATTGATCGTCCGCGCCGATCGATGGCGAGGTGCTGCAACGCAACGTTCGGCCTGGCGAGTACGTCGGCGTTCCGCCGGGGCAGGCGCTCATTGTGCTCGGCGATGTGAGCCGGCTAAACGTTCGCATCGATATCGACGAAAGCGACATTCCACGTTTTCGACCCGGCATAAACGGACGTGCTACACAGCGAGGCAGCGCGGAAGTAGAAATTCCGCTGACATTCGTACGCGTGGAACCTTACGTTGTCCCGAAAAAATCGCTCACCGGGGCCGGTACGGAACGAGTCGATACACGCGTCCTTCAGGTGATCTACGCCACGGCCGAAACGAGCAGAAGGCTATATGTCGGACAGCAGGTTGATGTCTTTCTCGATGTTGGGAAGTGATCGCCGATTCTCGAGGAGTCTTAGTCTGTGCTCCTTCAACGTGACAGAACGTGTCTTTCAGAGCCAATTAGAGAACACACCTGGCTTTTGTGCAATGAAGAGGCCGGGAGGCTTCCGCCCACTTTTGTGGCGGCAGGCCTCCCGGCCTGCCGTGCGTTAACCGTGGCCGCCGCCGGCTTGCATGGCGACGCCGACGCCGCCGCCGATCACTTGAAGAAGGATGAGCAGGATGGTCGCGCCGCCGAGGATGCGTTTGAGCGGGGATTCTTCCGGCTTCAGGAAGCCGATGGAACCGAAGGCGAGCAAAAAGAAGCCTATCATCTTGGTCATGACATTCCACCAGTCGGCTTTTTTCGCACTGGCGGTCGACGAAGCGACATCGTCAAGTAAAGAGGGTGCCGTCTTCTTGTCCCACTCTTTCTGTTTCTCTTCGAGCTTTTTGGTTTCGTCCGCCGACGGAGTTTTTCCGTCGGGCTTGTCAGTAAGGCTGCGCTTGTAGGCGTCGAAGTCAATCTTTTCGGATTCATATGCCCCTTGCCGGCTGGCGACTTTCGCCTTGTCGATGGCGGGGGAAAAGAAGCCGTAGATGGTAAAGAAGAGGCCGATGCCATAGAGCCAGGTTGCCAGATCGGCAACGCCTTTCAGCTTGTTCAGATAGGGCGCTGCGGCTCGCCGCGGGCTTGCGCGGCTCATCATCGTCGTCAGCGGGTTCGCTGCGCTCGCGTTTCTTACGGGGGCGTTCGTCGTCGTCGCGCTTGCGCGGTCGTTCGTCCTCATCACGATCCCGATCCCGGCGCAGTTCCCGTTCGGCCGTGTCTTCTTTGCGCGGTACGATCGCCGTGTCAACGTGGGTGAGGCCTTCCTCGGCGACGACTAAAGCGCTGCCGCACTTCTTACAGGCGATCTTTCGGCCGATGTCCTTCTCCGCCACAGCATAGACCGCCCCACAATCGGGACAAGCATTGTTCATGCGAGGTGAACTCCTGAGCGCTCCGAACGCGGACCGGGCGACTTACCCGAAAAACGCACGGCAAGCGGGATAGAGATTGAGAAGGATTATAAGCCAACCCTCGAATCGTCTGCAAAAATCCTGGACGAACCAATTCGAAGTTGAAAGCTATTGTAGGAATGGCAGCGGTTGTGTCGATTTGCCGGCCAAGCTAACGCAACAAGCCTGCGCTTTTGCGCAGGCTTGTGGTTGTACGTTTGAAAGAGGTTACCAACCGTAGCGGAACCCCGAGTAAAAGTTAGGCGTGTTCCGGTAGCCGGTGCTGTAACGATAGGTGTTGGCGAAGGGATCCCAATAAACGGAGTGGTAAGGAGCGTTAACGATCGGCCTGACTATGGTGCCCTGGGTCTGATAGCCGCTCCAACCCCAGGGCGTGGGCGTGTAGTTGTAACTGTTGAACGTCTTGTATCCATACGGCGACGAGTAGTAGTTGAAGCCGGAAGTCGTCGGCCCGATGGCGAAAGGCGTTGGCGTGAAGGGGGTGACAAAAGCACCACCGGAATAGAATCCAGGAGGTCCGGCCACGGAGGGGCTCGGCATCAGGCAGATGCCAAGCCGACAATGCCTGCAAGAAAGATTTTTCTCATCGCAGTATCTCCCAGTCATCAAGCTGCAAATCGGCGTATGCGGTTCACTTATTTTGGAATTCTAGCCTTTTCATTAAAGAGACGCAACGATTGTGCCGACTTGCGCGGATTTCTGATTCGGCCCAGCCGCTTCTCAAGCACTGCAATTTCTTTGGCGATCCAACGCACGCCGTCGTGCTGAGCTTTCCGATCGTTCCAATTGCTCCAGTTTAACGGATACTACTCACTTTTCTGAATTTGCGGTTATTGCGGTTTAGTTGAATTTCCGATGATTGATGGCCTCGGCGTTTCCAGCGCCGGCGACTCTTTCTTGCTGCGTACCTTTGGTGAATGATGATCGCGATGAAAAAATATACTGTCGCTGGCATCGCTCTGAGCGCTTGTTTGAAACTCGCAGTTGCGGGCGTTGCAGTTGCCGCGTCGCCCGACGCCGCTGAGCCCGCGAACCAAACGCCGGCGGTCTCCGTCAAGGCTTGGAAACCGCTCAAACCCTTTGCTTTGAATAGTTCCCCAAGCGCCATAGAGCCACCGATCATTGAGCCAAACGATGAGAACGTCAACCAGGCGCTGGGACTTGTTCAGACTTCGGGATCGAACGGGCGCATCTTCACTTCTGCCGTACCTTGCTGTCCGCCTGCGCGGCCCGGCAATTATCCGCCTGGAAAGTGGCCGACAACGCCCGGACAGATCACGCCTCCGTCAGCCAAGGAAGGCGACCCAAAGCAGCCTGCGAAGGATCCGGCCGACAATGCGCCCAAGCAAGACCAGTTTGCCGGCGCCACGGAGACCGGCACTCAGCCGGCCGCTCAGTTCAGCCCATATATGTTCGGCGATCAGTTCGGCGGCGGCCGCAGCAATGTGAGCTTCCAAATTGGCACGTTGACGGCTCAATCGGTGCTGAACGGAAACGCGCCCGGAAATACAGTTGTAACCATCAACAACCCGGCAGCGGCCATTAATGTTCCCATTACCAACGCGACTCTTTCCGCGGCCAATGGCGCGAACAACAATTTCACGGTGCCGCAGCAGCTGCCTGCCTTCGCCACTAGCCCCACGCCGATCAATACGACGATCTCCACCGCTGTTAATGCCACACAGGCTTACATCATTCTCTTCCCGCTTCCCGGGGTAGCATTCCCCGGCGGCGGCGTGCCACTACAAAACAACGCGGCTTACCAACAGTTCGCCGATTCTGTCTTCAAGAGACAGTTCAACGGCATTGGCCAGACAACGTTTCAGAGCGCAAATCTAAGTGCCGCAGCCGGAACGACTGGCACGCCGTTGAATCAGCCGCCCTCGCAGATCAACTTCGCAGCGGGCTCTCAGGCGTACTTCACTTATAACTACATGGCGACTCTCTCCGTGCCGTTGCCATCGTCCGGCGGCGTTGTCGGCACAACCAAAGTCTCTGAGAACAATAGCCCCTTGCCGCGCGATCGCCTCATTTTCGACTATGACTATTTTTCGAATGTGCCTTTGGCGCCCGGCGGCTTCAACGTCAACCGCTTCTCTCCTGGGTTTGAAAAAACGTTCTTCAACGGACGCACGTCGTTTGAGCTGCGCGTGCCATTTGCCGCAACGGTTGATAGCAGTTCGATCGCCAGCGGCGCCACCAATGCGGCGACCGAACTGGGCAACATCCACACGACATTCAAAGCACTCTTATACGGCTCGAAAACGATCAACTTCGGAACGGGTTTAGGCATCGGCCTGCCAACCGCTTCTGGCACCCAGGTCCGTCTGGCAGACGGCACCGATGTCGTCCGCATCAAGAACGAGTCCGTCATTCTCACTCCCTATATCGCCGCCCTCTATACGCCGAACGATAAGCTCTTTGCCCAGGCTTGGGCATCGCTCAACTACGATGCCAGCGGCAGCCCGGTTTATGGCAATCCGAATTTCACCGGGTTGATCGGGGCGGGCAGAATCTTCGACCAAAACTTGCTGCAACTCGATGTGCAACTCGGCTATTGGCTGCTGCGCGAGTCGAATACGACATCGTTCCTCACGGGTGTGGCGCCCTTTGTCGAACTGCATTACAACTCGCCGCTAAACAATGCGACCACCGTGCAGGCAGGTTCATTTGCGGTCGGCAGCGCGACCAACCGCTACGACGAATTGAACATCGCCACCGGTATCAATCTTCTAGTGCGCAACAAAACGAGCGTGATGGCCGGCGTGGTACTCCCCTTGGAGAACGGCAACAACCGGTTCTTTGATGCCCAGTTTGGTCTTCGCATCAACTGGCTGTTTGGCCCGAGCAGCCCGGCTTCGGTGGTTTCGACTTATTGATCGGCAAGCGGGATGTGATGTAAGCAACCCCGGGATCACGGCCTCGCGCAATTGATTGAATTGTCTAATAACTATCGGTGACTTGCTATGTTCTTGCTTCCCCGTTCCTGGCGTCGTTCGATCCGTTCGTGCTTGACGGCCGGCTGTTTCGTGCTGACAGCCGGTCATGCCATGGCGGACGATTTCACCGTAACGAACACCAATGATTCCGGCGCGGGATCACTTCGCGCGGCCATCGATGGCGCCAATGCTTCGGGTGCGACATCGAACAATGTGAATATCTTGACTACGGGAACGATCACTCTCACCAGCGGGTCACTGTCTCCCATCTCAACGAATGTCTCGATCAACGGACCGGGCACCGGCGCGTTTTCCATCAGTGGTAATAATGCCTTTCGTATTTTCTATGTTGAATCGGGCAATGTGAGCATTTCGCAGATTCGCCTTATGAATGGGCTAGCGCAGGGTGGAAGCGGCGCCCCAGGCGGTTTCGGAGAAGGCGGCAACGGCGGCGGCGGCGGCGGCGGTCTTGTGCCGGTGGCGCGGTTTTCGTGGCCGACCAGGCCCACGTAACTCTTCGCAATGTGTCATTCGGCGCTAATCAAGCAGTCGGCGGCGCCGGGGGAGCGAGCAGCAGCCCCTTTGGCAGTGGCGGCGGCGGCGGCGGCGGCGGCTTGGGAGGTAACGGCGGTATCAATAATGGCGGTGGGGGCGGCTTCCAAGGCATGGGCGGAAGCAATGTCGGTGGCGGCGGCGGGCAGTTCGGCAATGGCGGCACCTTCAACGGCGGCGGCGGCGGGAAATTTGGCGCCGGTGGCAATGAAGGCGGCGGCGGCGGCGGCCTTCAGGGCGCCGGTGGAATAAACGGCGGCGGGGGCGGCGGCCAACTCGGCAATGGCGGCAACAACAATGGCGGCGGCGGCGGCAGCAATCCGCCTCCTGCTGGCACCGGATCCGACAATGGTGGGCCGGGGGGTGTCTCCGGTGGCGGCAGCGGATCATTTTCCGGAAATGGCCAACCTGGCGGGCCGGGTGGCGGCGGCGGTGGTGGCAACATCAATGGCGGCAACGGTGGAACCAATGGCGGCGGCGGCTTTGGCGGCAACGGTGAAGGGCCAGGCAATGGCGGTCATGGCGGCGCGAACGGCGGCGGTGGCGGGTCGCTGAGCTTTGTCGGCGGCAATGGCGGCACGAACGGCGGCGGCGGCGGCAGCGGCGGAGCCGTGGCAGGCAATGGCGGCGCCAATGGCGGCGGCGGCGGCGGCGTGATCGGCGGCAACGGCGGTGTGAACGGCGGCGGCGGCGGCGGACAGACTGCCGGCGGCAATGGCGGCTTCGGCGGCGGCGGCGGCGGCTCTGCCAACGCGGGTGGCAATGGCGGATTCGGGGGAGGCGATGGCGGCGGTGTTGACGCATTGGGCAATCCCGTTGCCGGCAACGGCGGCTCGGCCTTTGGAGGCGCTCTCTTCGTCAAGCAAGGGGGCACGTTAACGATTGTCGATAGCGACCTGCCCACAGGCAATTCCGTTACACCTGGCCCGGGCTTCGTTAACGGCGTTGCAGCCGGCACAGGCATTTACCTTTACAACACCGATGTGAACTTTCAGATTAGCGGCACTAGTACCGTTGCCGACGAGATCGGCGGCACCGGCGGGCTCATCAAAAGCGGCCTTGGCACCCTGAATATCACCGGCATCAACACCTACACCGGCACAACCGTCATCAATCAAGGTTTCTTGAACGTCACCGGTCAAATTATCGCGCCGGTCGTCGTCAACGCGGCCGGCACGCTCACCGGCACCGGCCAGGTTGGCGACACGACCGTCAACGGCACAATCGCCCCGGGCGATCCCGGCGCTGCGCAGAACTTCGGCGGCGTTCACGTACAGCCAAACCCGGGACCAGGTAGCGCCAGCAACTTTGGCACGCTGACAGTGAACGGCAACTTCACGCAGAACCAAGGATCCACCTACCAAGTCAAGATCGCTCCGAATCAAAACGACCTGATCCAGGTGAACGGACACGCCCAGATCAACGGCGGCATCATTCAAATTTTGGCGGCCAATGCCGCCTATCAGAATGGTCAGACCTTTACGATCCTGACCGCCACCGGTGGCGTAAGCGGAACCTACAGCGGCGTCTCAGGCACCGTGCCCGGGTTCTTCGGTGTTACAGCGATCTATGATCCCAACGATGTGCAGATTCGCATTTCCAGCAGCTTTCAGAGCGTTGCGGCCACTTTCAACCAAAAGTCAGTGGCCACTTACCTCGACAATGCGAGCAATGCCGGAACGCTGCCCGCTCAATTGGACAATCAGTTGCGATCTTTGACTCCCGATCAACTGAGCACTGCGCTCAATGAATTAGGCGGCTCCACTTACGCGAGCCTTCTGATTGCAGGCCGTTTGCGATCCATGTATCTGCATCAAGTCTTGGCTGATCAACTTCGCCCGGGTTTAGGATCTAATAGTCCCGCGCCTGCTGTTGTTCGCGGGCAACCGCCGGCCGACGATTGCAATGAGGATCAAACCGGCTTCGGCCGAGGCGTCCGCGGTTGGTCGCGGATGTACGGCCTTGAAGGTCGTGTTGCCGATGAAATCAACAGTTTCCGCTACAGCTTCGCCGGCTTCCAAATGGGCATCGAAAAGCTGTTGGGCGACTCCACCCGCGTTGGTATCACCGGCGGCTATAACTATACATCCACCAACTTCGATCAACTCAATAGCTCAGCATCAGGCAGCGGCGGATTGATCGGCCTTTATGGCGTCCAGACATGGGGAAACGCTTATCTGTTCGGCGCTTTGACCAACTCGTTCAACCGGTTCGGCGTCGATCGCTTCATTGCAGTCGGAAACATCAACACGGTCGCAACTGGCAACGTGCTGCAGGATGAGTTCAACGGATTGATTGAGTCGGGCTACAACCAGCAGTTTGGCTGCTGGTTTATTCAGCCGTTGGTCGGGCTACAGGAATTGACGCTGCATCAGTCGGGAACAACGGAGCGAGGATCGAACGGAGTCGGATTGAACATCAACGGCCTAAGCACCGATGCCCTTTGGTTCTCCACAGGCTTTCGTCTCGCGAGGCCGTTTCAGGATGCGAACAATTTTGTCGTGCCAACTTTCCATGCACGCTGGGTGCAAGACTGGCACGGCGAAGATCGCTTCATCAGCGGGGCGCTTTCGAACGTCGGCGGGTCATTCCTCACGCAAGGCGCCACTGCTGGCCGAAACTTCCTCGTTACCGGCTTGACCGTTTCCGCCAACACCGGCAGCTTTTTCAAGCTCGTAGCTGATTACACGTTCCAGACAAGCGGCAAACAGTCGTCGCACACGGGCAGCGCGGGAGTACAGGTGAACTGGTAGCGCAAATTGCTCGCTTAAGGCGAGCCGAACTGCGTGAGCAGTCGGGTGCTTCCGTGGCGATGCCGGAAGTCTAACGACTTCCGCTACACCCGTTTGACGGTAGCGGAAGTCGTCAAACTTCCGTTCGGTAGCGGAAGTCGTCAGACTTCCGTGGGGATGCCGGAAGTCTAACGACTTCCGCTACACGTATTTGTCAGACTTCCGTTCGGAAGCTGAAATCGTCATCGACCCATCACCCGACTGCTGACGCAGTTCGGCTCGCCTGCGGCAACCCGAATGAATTATTTCATTGCACTTCGCTCAACAACTCACGATAATCACTTTCCCACCCCGTTCCTTTCTCACGAGAAACACCATGCGCACGAGTCTTCTCTGTTCCCTGACATTCACCTTGCTGACACTTTCAGCGCCTACAAACGCTGCCGAGAATTTCCCTCTGAAAGACGGCGACATCTGGGTGATGGCCGGCGACAGCATCACCGCGCAGCACTTGCATTCGAATTACTTTGAAGCCTTTTGCTTCGCCCGTTATCCGGAAATGAAGTTTGCGTTTCGCAACTCGGGCGTCGGCGGCCACACGATCCCGAGCACGCTGGCCCGATTCGATTACGACATCGGCGCCTGGAACCCGACTGTTGTTTCAGTCGAGCTCGGCATGAACGACAAGGGCGGCACCCCGACGAAAAAGTTTGTCGAAAACATGGGCGGGATGGTTGCCCGCATCAAGGGCATCAAAGCTCGGCCGATCATCTTCTCGGCCAGCCCAATCAATAACGGCGATACTCTGGCCAAGCTCGGCGGCAACAAGTCCTTGGCTGACTATGCGGATGCGCTGAAAGAATACTGTGCCGCGGAAAAGATTCCCTATGCCGATCAGTTTCATGCACTGGTTGACCTCTGGGGCAAGAACAAACCCAACGAGAACTTGATAACAACGTTGGCGACGATTCGCAATCTGGCAGACAACGACAAACTCGAAGGCGTTGATCACCTCCGGCAGTTCCTGGTGCTGCACGAAAAGGATGCGGCCGCGCTGGTGGCGATGCAGGGCGATGCTGTTCATCCGGGGGCGCCCGGCCAACTGATGATGGCCGCAGCACTGCTGAAAGAACTGGGCGCCAAAGGTTTCGTTAGCAGTGTCTCCATCGATATGAAGTCCGGCGGCAAGTCGGAGGTGAAGGGTTGCGCGGTGAGCGAAGTCAAAGCCGAGGATGGCAAGCTTGCTTTTGATCGGCTCGACGAATGTCTTCCCTTCCCGATCCCCGACGATGCCGGGCGTGTGATCGCACTGTACCCGGTCATTCTCGATCTGAGCCAATATGACTTACAGGTAACGGGATTGAAAGAGGGGAACTATCAACTGAAGATCAATGGCATCAACTCCGCCACTTTGACCGCCAAAGAACTCGAAGCGGGCATCAATCTGACTTCTTTGGGCGCACTGCCGAAGGCCAAAGACGTCAGCCCGATTATCGCGCAAAGCCGCGCGATTCTGGCTGCCGTTAACGCGAAGGAAGGGGTCGTAGGCCAATGGCGCGGGCTATCGGCTAAGGCGCATGTCAAAGACGCCGCCCCGGAACTGAAGACCCAACTCGCGGAATTAACCAAGAAAGTTGAAGCCGCCGATGCACTGATTCGCCAAGCGGCCAAACCGCAGAAACTGCACTTTGAACTGGTGCCCGTGCAGTAAAGTGCGTCTTCGCTGGCGCTCCAGGTTCGTGCGAGTCTCAAAGGCGCCTACGAGCCTGAAGCGCCAGCGAAGATTATTCCTCTCTTCGCTCGCTCTTCGCTGCGCAAATTTCCAGTCTGCGCGCACATTAACCGACGCGTCAGCGAGGTTTTCCCAGAAGCGTTAGTTTAAACAAAATAACGCTAACGCTTCGGGGCTTATCCTCGCTCACGCGTCGGGTTAGTGTCGATTACAGCTATGCTGCAGCAAGCGATGTGCAGTGCATATCTTGTTTCAACCGAAAATCGCATCACGGTTTTACCGAAGAAGCATCCCATACTTTGATATCGTCGAAAAACCCATCTTTGCCGCCGACGCCGAGTTCGATCTTCGACTTCGTCGCATGGGCAATTCCGGATGACTTCAAATAGCCGGTCGGCTTGCCGTCTATCGTCACGCGCATCTCATCGCCGGCGGTCTCAACGACGAGCGTATACCACGTGCCTGTCTCCAGTTTCACAGGATAAGTGACGCTACGGCCCGCGAGCAACTTGGCGACCTCGGCCTTCTTCGCCGGGTCCTTTTTCATTTCATAGATGTCGTTGCGCATGCCGCCGTCGCGCTCATCAATGAGAGTGACGCCGTTGAGGCGAACTTGAGCCCGGCATATATGGCCGTAATGGGCGCCGGTGTATTTGCGATCGTCGAACTCGACATCGATCATCGATGCGCCTTCAAAGCGAATTTTCACTTCGATGATGCTGTCTTTGGTCGGAATTTCAAGGCCATGCACAGCCGCATGAGCGGTCTGCGCCGGCTTGCCGTCGGCAGCCGGAACGTTCTTGTCGCGCGTCTGCGTTCCTTTGAGCGTTCCCTTTTCAATGGTGAATGTCGGCACGACCCGATGCCAAACTTTGGCCGGCTCCTTGCCTTCAAAGTCATCGGAGAATAAAAGCTCCTTCTTCTCGGCAATCGGCTTGGCCGGAATGGCGGGCAAGTCGGCGGCGCTCAGGCAGAGCGAAGTGAAGCAGAAGCTGATCAAGGAGAGTCTGATTTTCATGGAAAGTCTCGGTTAAAGGAGGGTTTGATTTCTGGGTCCCCGGAAGTCTAACGACTTCCGCTACTATATACGCGCGTTGCGGAAGTCGTTAGACTTCCGGCGTTACGCCCGTCACGACGCGCGTTCTTGAAAGTCTGGCTCCTCGGAAGTCTGACGACTTCCGCTACACGACCCAACGTCTGACGACTTCCGCCGCTGCCTCATTTCTTCTTCCTCTTCTTCCCGATCTTCGCCTTGGGGACGGGGGCGTCGTGTTCGTCTTCCAGTTCGCCGACGATCTCCTCCAAAATATCTTCGAGGGTGATCAGGCCTAGAATGTGGCCGTCTTTGTCGCGGATCATGGCCATTGGCCGGCGCGAACGGCGGAACAGCAACAGCGCGTTGGAGATGTTTTCGTCCGGGCGAAGGAACGTCGCCGGGTATAGGGCGTCTTCCAGTACAATCGCGTGTTGCAGGCTAAAAAAATAGAAGAGGTTCTTCGTATTCAGAATACCGACGATGTTGTCGCGATCGCCATCGTAGACCGGCAGGCGCGTATGGCCGCACTCGCGGACAATTTGCAGCACTTGCTCTGATGGCGTGTTGATATCGATGGCGTCCATCTTGTCTCTGGAGATCATGCACTCGGCCACGCTCTTATCCGTCAACGCGAATATGTTTTTGAGGTAGATCGACTGGTCGGATTCCAATAGTCCCGCTTCCTGGGTGTCATCGATAATCAGGCGCAGTTCATCGACCGTGTGAATCGATTCGCCCGACGTCGAGTTTAAACCCATGCGGCGGATGATCCAACGGCTCAACAAGTTCATGAATTGGAGCACGGGCTGACTGAACCTGGCAAAAACGTTGAGCGGCGGCGCCAGCCAAAGTGCTGTACGCTCGGTGGCCTGAAGAGCAGCCATCTTCGGAACTTGTTCGCCGAGGATAACTTGAAACAGAGTAATGATCAGCACGGCGGACAGTGTCGCCAGCGCGTGCTTGCTGAGATAACGCCACTCGCCCGGCATAAAAGAAAAGAGCGGTTCAAAGAGTGCAGCCAGCACCGGCTCGCCGACGGCGCCGAGAACGACTCCGATCAGCGTGACGGCCAATTGCGTCGCCGCGATGCTGCGATCGAGCTGGCCGACCGCCGCCGCGACCGATTTCGCGCCGCGAACGTTGTTCTTCACCAGTTCTTCGACGCGCGTTTTGCGCACCGCCACCAGGGCGTATTCCACCGCAACGAAGAACCCGTTCAGCAAGATCAGGGCGGGAATCGACAGCAGGCCAAGAACGTCCACCGATTATTTTCCTCCCGGCGCGCAATACTTCTTGAGCCAGGTGAATACCTCTTGATGCCACCGTTCGCTGTTCCTTGGCTTCAAAACCCAGTGGCCTTCATCGGGAAAATTGACAAAGCGCGAAGACACACCCTGCCGTTGCAAAGCCGAGAAGAGTTCGTGGCCCTGGCCGATGGGGCAGCGAAAATCGAGATCGTTGTGAATAATCAGCATCGGCGTTTTGTACTTGCTTAGGTTGCCGGCCTTCTTATGCGGCGAAAACTTCTCGTACGATTTCGGATTGTCCCAAGGCAGGCCGCCGTGGTCGTATTCGTCGAACCAGAGCTCATCGGTCGTGCCCCACATGCTCTCGAAATTCCACACCGAGCAATGGGTGATGAGCGTCTTGAAACGCGGCGTGTTGACGGCAAACCAGTTCATCATGTAGCCGCCAAACGAACCGCCGGCAGCGGCGATGCGATCTTTATCCACATAGGGTAGTTTCTCGATGTAGTCAGCGCCCTTCATCAGGTCGTCGTAGCATTTACCGCCCCAATCGTTGGATATTTCATCGACAAACTTTTGACCAAATCCAACACTCCCGCGCGGGTTCGGCATGGCGACAACGTAGCCCTGCGCTGCCCAAAGCTCGGGGTTCCAGCGAAAGCTCCAGTTGTCCGACCAGGCGCTTTGTGGGCCCCCATGGACAAGATAGACGACGGGCCATTTCTTTGCCGGATCGAATCCCGGTGGCTTCAGCAGCCACATCTGCATCTCGGCGCCGGCAACCGGAACTTTGACTGACTCCGGCTGCGACAGATTGATTTCAGCCAACTGTTTCGCGTTTGCTTGGCTTATATTCGTCGGCGGCGGGACCGGCTTTTCCTCTTCCCAATTGCGTTCCGGCGCCATGTATACTTCGGGCGGCGCATCGATCTTGGCAAAGGAGAAGATCGCTCTGTTCAAGGGTTTCCGCGTTCCCGAAAGATCGAACCCGATGGCGCTGATCGTCCCGTGAAGGTTGCGATCCCAATGAAAGCGTTCAACGGTACCGTTGTGGCTATGCACGAGATAAGTGGCGGTGCCCGTATCGTCGTCGGAAGTGAAGACGATCTGCCTGCTGTCGCGATTTGCCCAGACGAGTGAATGAAGCGATACATCAAGATGGGCTGTCAAATTCTGTACTTTATCGACGAATGCCCCATCAGCATCAACGCTAACTACCATGAGATCCCATTTGTCCGCTTCATATCCCGGTTTTTTCTGCCCTCGCCAGGCGAGTTTTCCGCCGCTGGGCGAGAATCGCGGCGACCCATCCGCCGCTTTATTAGTTGTGGTGAGTGTTTCAAACTTGCCGCCATCGATGGATACCCGGCAAATATCGTAGTTGGTGCTCCAGGCTTCATCGCGCTCAGGCGGGGCGGTGAAGACGAGAAATTTGCCACTCGGGCTAAAGACAAATTCGTCGCCAACGCTGAAAGTGGTGGAAGTGGGATAGGCGTCGCGGTCGCCGGGCGTAACATCTTTGGGTTCGGGGAACTCTTCTCCCTTATGGTCGGGGCTCTGTATCACAAACAAATGGTTGCGTTTATCGTCGACGTAAGAATCCCAGTGGCGGAAGAAGAGACGGGTGAAGACTTTTGCTTTCACAGGACTCTTGGCGGCTTCGTCTATTTTCTTTTTGTTCAGCGCATCCGATTCTTTAAACGGCTTGTCGGAAAACTCCGGATGGACTGTCGAAACGAAGGCAATGTGGCTGCCGTCCGACGACCAGATGCCGTTCGACGTGCCGGTGCTGATGTTGGTCAGTTGACGGGCTTCGCCGCCATTCAGATCGATGATCCAAAGCTGCGATTCACCGCTGCGGTTCGATTCGAAGAGAATGCTCGATCCATCGGGCGACCAGCGCGGATGGCTATCTTTCTTCGTGGTGGTCGTCAATTGCTTGGGGGGCGTCTTGCCATCCGTGTCGGCCACCCACAAGTTGGTCGATGACTTGTTTTCTTCCAAGTTGACTGTGGTGATCTGGTAAACAACCCGCTTGCCATCGGGGCTTATTTGTGGGTCGGCCACGCGCTTGAAACGAAATAAGTCGGCCACCTCCATCGGCCGTTTGTCGGCGAGCAACGACGGAGTCATCATCCCAACCACAACTAAGCAGCCAAAAATCCAGTACATGCGCAAACCCTTTCAACGCGGGATTCGATGCAACTTCATTTTATGGGATTCTGGTTCGGCAGCCGACCGCTGGGGCATCTTCGGTGGGTGCGCCGACCAGTTTCAGCGAATTGCTGAAATAAGCGCGAAGTCCGTTTTACCCTCCCCCTGGCTTTGCAGGGGGAGGGCAGGGTGGGGTTCGAGCGCTCGCCCATCAACAACCGTCGCGATATTCCAGGCCGCCTCCCACCCTGCCATCCCCCCGCAAAGCCGGGGGCAGGGTGGGAAGGGCGAATAGTCGCTGGCAAAGAGTAAAGCCATATGGCCAATCTCCTAGAATGTTCTTCCTCACGGGCGATCTGTTGAACTCGTCCGTTCCGCCGGAGTTGTTGTAATGGTCCGTTTCCTTTTATTCTTGTTTTGCGCTATGCCAGGCGCCGCTGCTGAGCCTGAATTCGCGCCGCTGCCCAAAGCGGTTACCAGTTTCGGCGCTGCCGTCAGCAATGGCTACGTCTATGTCTACGGCGGCCATGCGGGCAAGCCGCACGGCTACTCCAACGAAACGACGCTTGGCCAGTTCATCCGGCTTGATCTCGCCAAGCCCGCGAAGTGGGAAGAGTTAGTGCCCGGGCCAATTGTCCAAGGTTTGGCGCTCGTTGCCCATGATGGCGCCATCTATCGAATCGGCGGGATGCAGCCGCGCAACAAAGCGGCCGATAAGACCGACGCCTTCTCGATCGCCTCCGTTGCCCGGTTTGACGCGAAGCGGCTGAAATGGGAAGACCTTCCCTCCCTGCCTGAAGGTCGTTCATCACACGATGCCGTCGTCGTAGGGGATAAGATTTTCGTCGCCGGCGGCTGGAAGATGAATGGGGCTTCGAAGGATTCCGAATGGTTCACCAAGGGCTTAGTGCTCGATCTGAAACAACAGCCGCTGAAGTGGGAAAGCTTCGAACAACCCTTCAAGCGCCGGGCGTTGACAATGGCCGCCTACAACGACAAAGTCTACGTGATCGCCGGCCTCAATTCCGACGGCGGCATCGAGTCGCATGTTGACATCTATGATCCCGATAAAAAACTCTGGAGCAAAGGCCCGGATATCCCAAAGGCCGGGATGAACGGCTTCACCCCGGCCGCCTGCGTTGTAGACGGCAAACTCTACCTAAGTCCCGCGGACGGCAAGCTCTATCGTCTCGATCAAGCGGGCAAAGCTTGGGACGAAGACGGCGCCCTGGAACAAGCCCGCATCGTGCATCGTGTCGTGCCCATAGGCAAGGGGCGCATGCTCGCCATCGGCGGCTCATCGAAGGGCTCCCCTTCGGCAAGCGTTGAGGTCGTCGTGCCGAAGAAGTGAGATGAACGGAACATTGGGCTTTCTTCAACGAGCCGCCCACGAAGTAATCGCGCTTTCGAGGCGCCTTTGTCGCTAGAAGCCGTAAACATTAGAAGCAAACGCGCCGGGCGATTGAGGTGGTTCAAGAATGAAACAGAGCGACGGGTATCACAAATGGGTCGAGTGGAGTGACGACGACGCAGCTTACATCGGCAAGTGCCCAGACCTCATCACCGGCATTCACGGGGACGATTCCAAAGAAGTTTATGCCGACTTGTGCGAAGTAGTTGAAGAGGTCATCGCCCACTTTGTCTCGGAAGGCCGCCCCCTGCCTGCGGCCACGGTGAGGCCTATGCAGGAAGTGGTTTAGGATCACGAAGAACTGACCAAAAATTAGCGTGGATCGGGCAATAGCTCAGCCTTGGAAGTCTGACGACTTCCGGTTCCCCTCGCAAGCCTAAGCTCAGCCCCGGAAGTCTGACGACTTCCGCTACGCCCGCGCTTTCTCGTGTAGCGGAAGTCGTCAGACTTCCGGTTCCGCCCGGAAGCCTGGTTGATCATCCTGCCTTAATCCTCGGGTTGGACTGCAGGATTTTTCCGGTCAGTGATCGACGTTCCGTCCGCTAGGCCTCCCCAGCTTTTCCCGGTCCAGCGCCACATCTCATTGATACGAAGCTCGCACTCCGGCCCGAACTCTGCCTCAGGAACTAAGCCTTTAGAGAGATACAGTACATTAAGTGTTCGGACGCGGCCGGTGATGATGCCCTCATTAAGTTTCACGGTCGAGACAACTAAAATCTCCCTGCGTATGTCACAGGCAATAAAACTTGATAAGGTTTTGCCTTCTTGATAGCGCAAGCGGCGAAGCCAATTTCGGAGGTCTTTGAATATTTTCATATGGACCGTAAATATTACATCACGTCAAACCACTCGGCGTTGCCAGACGCCGATACCAGTATCAGGGAGAAACCTGGAGTGTCAACATAATCGGGGTGCTCATGTTGATAGAAGAGCACGCTCCATGTTCCGTCAATGAGCATAGCCTCCACCTCGGCTACCTCGCTGGCGGGCATAGCTGTGAGGAAAAGCGTCCACGCGCTTGCGATTGCCTGCTCGCGGCTGGTTTCCATCAGAGAGAACCTACAACTGGCCTAAGTAATGTTCGCGGAGCCTATGCAGGGCTCACCGCACGACTTGACGCGGGCCGTCATAGCAAATGGCCCGCTCCCGCTCGACTACGAAATCCCAGTCGAACCGATGGGGTGGATCCAAGAAGTGGCGGTAGGCCACGGCCATCTGTCGGGCCGCCTCACTGAACGGCACCCGCCCAAACCCGGTGCCCATAGCCGGGAACGCCACGATCTCGATGGCGCCGAGAAGCACTTTGGTTATGGGCCTGGACCGCTAATAATGCCGCCCAAGTCGCCAAATATATCTTGTCGGTCCCGTCAATGTTGCTCGGCACACGCATCGTCGGAGCGTGGCCGATGAAGGGCAATGACGGATCATCAGTTGGCAGGATGAATGCAGTCCCGATTGGCTGCTCTCCGAAATACCGATCCATGATCTGGTGCTGAACGCGCTGCATCAAAGGCTCGCCAAAGCGCCGAACCACGGCCGCGTCGATCCCAGCAGTCATCAGTCCATAGGCGTTCCCGGCGGTGACGAAACAATCGTGCGCTTCCAACTCCTCGAACCGCGCTTGAACCATGCGCACCTTTGGCAAGCCAGCGAACCGCTCGCGGAACGCCCGGCACATCGCTTCTTCAGGGTGGACTAGCCAAAGACCTTCCAGCACAATTTTTTCTCCAACGGCAAAGTTTGTAACTTGTCAAAAATCAAAAGACGAGTCCAAGCCGACGTGCAAAAATAAAGTAGGCGACTGGTTCCGTTGCACCACCCGCGCTTATGCTTCTTACCCGCCCCCGGCCTTGCCGGGGAAGAGTGGTCAAGAGTGAGATGCCATTTTATCAGGTCAAACCGCAAACCGGCGAAGCCAGGAAGTTTGGTTGCGTTGTGGAACTTAAAATGGTTGAAACAAGCGAAATTGAAAATTCAATTTTGATGCCCCTAAGCTAGTATGAAGCATAACAGGCTGACAGGCCTGTGGCGACGGTTTGTTTTAGGCGAGCCGAATTGCGTTGGAACCAACAGGCCGGGAGGCCTGTTGCCACGGTCAAGACGTGGCAACAGGCCTCATGGCCTGCGGGGACATACTCCGTCGCTCGCGCGTCCGGCTAACAAAATGGTCTTGTAAAGTGGGTAAAGGCTTTGCGTAACCCACCGCTTCACCGTCAAAAGGCCGAGTGCCTTCGGGAAATATTTCCCGAAGGCACTTTCCAATAAGATCGTGGGAAAACGAACAAAAATTTCGCGCTTTTGCATTTTGTTGAAAATATTTTGGGAGGCGATCATGAACGCATTTAGGCCGACGGTAAGTTTCGCAACTGTGTAAGCAATCGCGTGAGTTGAATACTCCGTCGCTGGCGCGTCCGGCTAACAAGCGGAGTGCCTTCGGGAAATATTTCCCGAAGGCACTTTCCAATAAGATCGTGGCAAAACGAACAAAAATTTCGCGCTTTTGCGTTTTGTTGAAAATAGTTTGGCAGCCGTGCCGGGTGTTCGCAAAAAGATACGGACGAAAAGACGACATACCGAAACAGACAGGGAGATTGGCCATGGCAAATATCCTTTCCGCTGGCTTTGCAAGCGCTCGGCGGGGGCGGGAGAGTCTTGCCCATCAACAACCGTAGCGACACACTCGCAGTCCCCCTACTTTGCCTTCCCTCCGCAAACCCGGGTAAAGGGCGGGAAGGGCGAGCTTCTTTTTTTGCCAGAATCGTTCAGCTTACGCCGCGTCGCTCGCCAGAATTGCCAGAAAGAGTTGGCGTACCCCATCAATGCGCGTCAGCTTTTGGCGAGTCGAGCATAAGCGGCCAAGTGGATAACCCGACCGCCAGGCGGTTCGGCTCACGTTTGCCTCCGCTTAGTCGAGCGTGCAATAACCCGGTTGACAGCCAGCGCTGTTTGCGGTTATCGCTCGCCTTCGAATGACAGACACCGCGCAAGGAGGCGCTGGATCGTGGAAAAAACGTCGGCGGATGCGAAAGTTCGGCTCGCCTATCAGACCGCAGGCGGGCGCATGTTCCACGGCCTGACGGAAGACGCCTTGCGCCATAGCAAGCTCACTGCGTGGAAGAAAAAGGTGCAGTTGATTTTCACTTCTCCGCCTTTTCCCCTGCAGGCGCGAAAAGAAATACGGCAACCTGACCGGCGATTCCTATTCCGATTGGCTGGCGGCTTACGCGCCCCTTTGGGCCGAGTATTTAACGCCCGACGGCTCGATTGTCATCGAAGTCGGCAACGGTTGGAACGCCGGCACACCGACCATGTCAACTACGAGTCTGAAAGCTCTGCTTGCCTTCCAAGAAGCGGCCGGCTTACACCTCTGTCAGGAGTTCATCTGCTTCAATCCGGCGCGCCTGCCCACTCCCGCCGAGTGGGTGACCGTGCGCCGGGTGCGCGTAAAGGACTCTTTTACGCGCGTCTGGTGGATGTCGCCGACGCCACACCCCAAGGCTGATAATCGCAAAGTGCTAACCGACTATAGCCCGAGCATGAAGAAATTATTGGAGAAGGGCACCTACAACGGCGGCAAACGACCTTCCGAACATCATGTCGGCCATGCATCGTTCCTGACGAACAACGGCGGCGCCATCCCGCCCAATGTGCTCGTGCCGCCGAACAGCGATCAATCGCCGTTGGAAGTGTTGCCGATTTCGAACACGGCCAGCAACGGCAGCTATCGGCGCAAATGCAAAGAACTGGGCCACAAATCGCATCCGGCAGTAATGCCCGAAGCGCTGATCCAATTCTTCGTGCAGTTTCTAACGGACGAAAACGACATCGTGATGGACCCCTTCGCCGGCAGCAACTCGACCGGCGCCGTCGCCGAACGCCTCAATCGCCGCTGGCTCGGCATCGAAGCCAGCGCCGATATATCGAAACATCACGCTTGCGCTTTGCTACCGCACCATTAGCTGCTTAGCGTTTGAAATTGAAGAACCACGACAAAAAAATTTGGGACAAAAAAATAGGAGATCGCCCCGACTTCAGAATATTCAACAGCTTGATCCAGCAGGCACGGTAGTAGTGCCTAAGAGCGAAGGGGATGCATCAGTTGCGTTCGCTTTGTTATCACGAAACTAAGGGAATACACCTCCGCTCGAACCGGGATTGAGCTGCGTCCCCTTTGTTTTCACTGGAACGCGGCCCCGGCGGTGCCTTGCGACAGGGAATCGATGCTTGCCGAGATCGAGTCGATCAACTGGGGAAACTGGTTGCCATTGAGCCAAACCAACGCCTGATACATCGTATTGATGATGCCCGCGCCCGGCATGAACTTCATCGCCAACTGCGTGCCCACTTTCGTCATCGTGTCCGGAGCGAAGGCAATCGAGGGCATTTGCCGATCTTCGAGCTGTTCCACTTGCGGTCGAAAACGCCGTGGTCCGGCAGTGACGGTCGGCTTGGACGTGAAAAGCCAGTCCCATGTCTTGCGTATTTTGAGCCAGGTGACGAGATGATGGCAACCGCGCAACAATGCCCGCATGGGTGAATGGACATGGCGAATCGGTGCCATTACGCGCCTTTCTTATGAAGAACAAAATCGAAACAGTAAGACAGAGGCGAGGGATTTTATCCTTCGAAAAAATGAAAAGCAACGATTTTGACCCCGATTTTTGAAATTTTTACCAAATCTCCATATCGGCAGACTCCGGGCGTCATAAGAAAGGCGTAGGTTGTGCCAATGACACGTTCCAGATAATGACCAGATCAGGCCCCTTTATGTCGACCATCATACCGCTCCCAAAGCCATCCAACACCCGCAGCAAGGGGAAGCGGGCGCTGACTATTGCCACAATTGTTGGTTTGGCGGCGTTAATAGTTTCTTCGCTCTATGTGCTATTTGTGGAGGCGCCGCCGCCGAAACGCATCACGATTGCCAGTGGCAGCAAGAGCGGGGCCTATTATCGGGCTGCTCAGCGTTATGCCAGTGAGTTGAAAAAGCAGGGCATCACGGTTGAAGTGCGCGAGACCGCCGGCTCGGTTGAGAATCTGCAACTCCTTAATGATGATGGCTCGGGCGTGTCGGTGGCCATCGTGCAGAGCGGCGCGATGGCGCCAGAAGATAGCGAAAGCCTCGACGTGCTTGGTAGTCTCTATCGCGAGCCGCTGTGGGTATTTTATCGCGGCGGCAAAGACTCACCCACACTCAATCGTCCCAGCCAGCTTGCCGGCAAGCACATTGGCGTCGGCCCGACGGGCAGCGGCACCAAAGTCATCGCCACGCAGCTGTTGGAGGTCAATGGCTTGCCCGGGCCCGGTGATCGCAAAGGCGCCCCGACCATCTTAGCGCCGAACAAGTGGCAGTAGCCGCGAAGGCGCTTCAGCAGGGTGAACTCGATGCGGCGTTCTTCGTTGCCGCTATCGATGCGGAGTATATCCAAACGCTGTTGAAAGACGACCAGGTGCGCTTGATGAACTTCGTCCAACATGAGGCCTATTGCCGTAAGTTTCGTTTTCTTTCCCAGGTCACCATTCCGGCAGGCTTGGTCAATTTAGGTCAAAACCTTCCCGATCAGAACACATCGTTGGTGGCGCCAACTGCTATGCTGGTGGTGCGCAAAGATTTGCACCCGGCCTTAGTGCCTTTGTTGCTTTCGGCTGCAACTCGTATCCATGGCGGAGGGGATGAACTATCTAAGCCGGGCGAGTTCCCCTCGCCTTCTTACACGGATTTTCCCGTTAGCGAAGATGCCTCACACTTTTATAAATCAGGCCCGCCGGTGCTGCAGCGAATTCTGCCATTCTGGCTGGCATCGCTGGTCGATCGACTTAAAATCATGATCATCCCGTTGGTCATGCTCGGGCTGCCGATGTTCCTGCGCTGCGCCCCGCTGATGCGGTGGCGCATCCGCCGCAAGATCTATCGCTGGTATTCGACTCTGCGAGAGATTGATTGCAAACTGGCCACCGGGGTATCGCAAGAAGAGATCGATGAAAAACTACTGAGCCTGCGGAAGATTGAAGATCAGGTTGCTCGGGTAAACGTGCCACTCAGTTATATGGATCAACTCTATCACCTTCGCCTTCATCTGAAGATGGTGAAAGAAGAGTTGGAAGCATTACGGTTATTGGCGGAGACAGGGGTGTGAGCCGCAAAGTGCTCCGTAGGCCTGGGCGTTTTCACGGAGCCGCCGTCCATATACTAACTGAAGTGCGCAGCGCCAAGAACTAGCGAAGCGTAATCTTTATCTGTTGAGGCAATGATGGTCGAACCTTACAAGATCGTCGTCGGGCTTGAAGTTCACGTCCAGTTGCTCACGCAGACGAAGCTCTTCTGCGGCTGCCGGACGAAGTTTGGCGCTCCGCCGAATTCGCAGGTCTGCCCCGTTTGCATCGGCATGCCTGGCGTTCTCCCGGTCATGAACCGTCGCGCCTTTGAGCTATCTCTAAGGGCGGCGTTGGCACTTAATTGCCAGATTGCCTCCTTTACCAAGTGGGATCGCAAGAACTACTACTATCCCGATCTGCCGAAGAATTATCAGGTAAGCCAATACGATTTGCCATTCAGCTTTGAAGGTTGGCTTGAAATCAATGCATCGACCGAGCCCAAAAAGGAATACGTGGCTAAGAAGATCGGCATCATTCGTGCGCATCTGGAAGAAGACGCCGGCAAGAACATGCACGATGAATCGGGGCGTGGCGGCGATAGCAAAGTCGATCTGAACCGCACCGGCACCCCGTTGCTGGAGATTGTCAGCAAACCGGAAATCAGCACGGCGGAGGAAGCCAAAGCCTACCTCGATGAGTTACGACTGATGCTTCGTGAGATCGGCGTCTCCGATTGCGAAATGCAGGAAGGTTCTCTCCGTTGTGATGCCAATGTAAACATCAAAGTCCGGCTTCCCGATGACTCATGGGCTGCCACGCCGATTGTCGAAGTGAAAAACCTGAACAGCATCGGCTCGGTTGAGCGCTCGATCAAATACGAAGCTCAACGCCAATACGAGCAATTTCTCAAAGACGGTGTTTGCCTGGTTCCCGGCAACAAGACGACCGCCGGTTGGAACGATGCGAAAGGGATAACGAAGGTGCAACGCACCAAAGAAGAGTCGGCCGACTATCGCTATTTTCCCGAACCCGATCTCGTTCCCGTCACCGTCTCCGCTGAAGAAATCGAACGAGCGCATAACGCGATTGGCGAATTGCCTGCCGCTCAGCGCAAAAGGCTGCAAGATCCCCCGTTCAGTCTCTCCGCATATGACGCCGGCGTGCTGAGCGGGCAAGGTCGGCGTGTGGTTGCCTTCTACGAAGCGGTTGCATCGAAGGCGGGCGATGCGAAAGCCGCCTGCAATTGGGTGGCCAATGATGTGCTAGGGCGGGTTAAAGAGCAGGGGGGCGACATCAGTCACTTTCCCATTTCGGCGGATCGCCTCGGCAATCTGGTGAGTGAGGTAAAAAAGACAGGCCTGCCGATGAATAAAGCCCGCGAAGTATTCGCCGACATGCTCGCCCACGGCGGCGAAGCCGGCGATTCCATGAAAAAGCTCGGCTTTCAAGTTGTTTCCGACGAAGGGCAACTGCGCGACATCATCCGTAAAGCGATCGGCGCCAACGCCCAGGCCGCCAACGATTTCCGCGCGGGCAAAATTAAGGCCGCCGACCGGATCAAAGGCGCTGTGATGAAAGAGACTAAAGGGATGGCCAATGCGGAAACCGTCAACCGGTTGCTGTTGGATGAGTTGCAAGCAAGCGCGAAGTAAAGGCGTCGCTTTGATGGTCGCCTTTCGCTTTGCGGAAGGCAGTGCCTGCCGCGGAGCGAAAGACGACCATCTCAGCCTTGCACATCAATAGTTATTCGTGGCCGAAAATGCGAGCGCCGACTGAATCTCCGAAATCGCTGTGTTGATATACCAGATGGCGGAAGCCAAGTGGCCGCCATAGACTTTATTCGCCTGTTGGAGAATGCTCAGCGTCGACTCCAACACGGGGATCGTGCCGCTGAGCTGAGCATCGGAGACCCGCTGCGGCTCGATGTTCGGGCTCGGAGTATGATCCGGCGGCGGAACGGCAATGTAAAGCGGGCCGCCGTTCTGGAAAACCAGACCAGCTCGGAGCTGCCGTTCCGCGTGGAAGATCATTTCAACCGCATTGTAGAGATGGCCGCCGTAATCGTGATTGGCGACGGCCAGTGTGCGGTTCAATGATTTCAGGATCGGAATCGATTCGCGGAGCAGGTGGTTCGAATCGGCCTGGGTGATCGGCGTCCCGGCTACCGGGGTGAGAACTGGTGTTGTAACCGGCGTCGTTACGGGCGGAGTAGTTCCGGTTGTCGGGGTAGTTGGGGTCGTGCCGGCAGTGGACGACACGATGGCTGGCAGAGTCGAAGTCTGCGCGATGAGGGGTCCGATGAACGGAGCAGGCAAGTTAACGCTGCTCGGAACCGACCGCTCTTCGAGAGATTCCACTTGAAGACGTACGCCGCGCTGCGACATGCCATGCCCTCCCATTAGCCGAGACATTTTTAAGATGCCCCGCTCTAATCGGTGTTGGACTTGGCGTCAATAGAGTGGCAGCATTTTCTTTAGGCTACGTCGAAGCAAGATGTGATATCTAAGCAATATCAGCAGAGCCCGGCAAATGGCTAAGCCGCTAGAGGTTTTACTGCCTGTTCTCAGGCCCTTGGCAACGGATGCAGCGGGTGCGCATCGTTTTTCGCCTCATATCTAACGTTTGCCGATAAAACTCAGTGTGGTTCTGAAGCAAAATGAAATGAAAAACCGCGATTCATAAATCCGGAACTGAAAGCGCGAGTTGCTTCAGTATCGGAATCAAAAATCGCGGTTGAAAGTGCCACTAAATTCGGAACATGCTTCAGCGATCAAACAACTGCGCTCGCGGTCGTTTGACGCCGACGGCGGACGTAGCCTGCCAGACCGACTAAACCAATGCCGAAGACAGCCATACTGGCTGGTTCGGGAATAGTAGCTACAGCTGAAGAGCTGCCAGATGCGCTACCACCGCCCGTAGCATTGCTGAACGCAACAGTAAAGTTGCCGGTAAAGGTAATCGGCACAGTCGGACCGAGCTCGGTATTGATGCCTTCATCAAGTTGTGCTTGGGTGATGTTTCCCGTGCCAGTGCCAGTCCCATTCGGTGGTGCAGCATAACTAGTGAACTGGGTAGCATCCGCCCCAACGCCGGGACCGGTTAAGTAAATTTCGGTCAATGGAGTAGAAGCTGGGGCGCCAGTTGGCACAAGCACATGACCGGCCGTATAAGCGGTGATCCGGGGGTCACTGAAACCGCCGGAGAGGTCAAGCGGAATAGTGCCAACGACCCCGTTTTTGTCGGCAACAGTAATGCCCCCCGTGATTCCCGCCAAAGTGAATGTCGTACCCGCAGCGGCGACAATACTTGCCGAAGCAAATACCGCATTGCCCTGTTCGCCAGCAAAGGCGCCGGTGGGATTAGCCATGCCATTCCAAGAAAACGACGGACTGGAAACAATGTTCTGCACGGGAATGGCTGAACCATTCGCCAGTGCCACGTAGTCTGAGGGGCCACCATTGTTTGCAGGCGCACCGCCTTGCAAAAACGTCTGCGAATTGGTGTAGAAACCCGAAAGACTGGGGCTGCTGTTGGCATTCGGACCAACCGAATCATAGATGCTGATCGTGACCTGTGCATCAGCAGTAGCAAGCGGCAGCAGGAGTGCGAGAGCGGTCCCCGCAGCAATCAAATGTCGTTTCATAGTTGAATAAGAGCGTGAGCCCCCTCGCGAGTCAGAAAAAGGGAGGTTTTTCGAGTACATAGAATAAGATACATGATTGAGATAGCGGTTGTCCAGCGCTAAAACCCCTAAAGCGCGCGTTATTCCGTTTTTTTTTGTTTTGACTTTTTACGAATGTAGGCGTTTCGACTTGCTTTTCAAGTTAAGCGACATTCAAGCTAAGTGGGAGCCACTGCCTCTGAAAACATTTGATGGCGCATCAGCGCGATCGATTCAACCATTTAGAATAGTCGGCAGGAATAGCAGCAAGTCTATAAATATAAACACCTTATGACTTCTTACGACATTCTCAGTCGCACGCTCGTGGCAACTCACCATGAACAAGCGCGAGATTTGCGTGACAGGACGCGATTCCAACCGCAAATATCAGCTCTCCGAGTCTGGCGAAAAAGCGGGTCGTAGCGATTTTAGCTAAACTGCCGATCCAGATTCCGCCGAATCTAACGATTATCTTGGATCGAGCGCGGGCAAGATCCACCTGCTAATCGAGGATCGTCGAATGTTACACCACTTTGAAGTGCGGGTGCTCCGGGCAGCGCTCGCTTGTGCCGCGTTCGGCATTATGGCTGCCACGGGCTGTTCGGGTTCGGGGAATTCCTTCACCCTGTTCCCTGAAGGCCACAAGATGATCGACACCGCCAAGGCGTTGCGGGCTACCACGCCGGCGCCGTTGCCGCACGAGCTCGACAAGCATCCGATGGAATCCTACATCATTGAGCCCGGGGACGGGTTGCTCGTGCTGCCTACCGAACTCGATTCGCCAATCCGCCTGCCGAGCGACCAGACCGTGCTGCCGGACGGCACTATTGATCTTGGCAAATACGGCCGCCCCTCCGTGGCAGGAATGACGATCCAGGACATCGAGCGGGTGGTGAACAAGGCCGTCAAGAGTCAATCGAAAGAGGCAGGCGTCATCAGTGTCCGACTCGTCAATCGCGTCAGCAAGGTCTACTATGTCATTGGCGAAGTGAACACGCCCGGCGCCTTCCCGCTGCAAGGGCGTGAAACGGTGCTCGATGGCATCATCGCTGCCGGCGGCCTGAACGGGAAAGCCTCCCGCCGTAACATTATCCTGGTACGTCCAAGCCAGCCCGATGCTTGCCGAACGGTTCTTGCCATTTGCTGGCCCGAAATCGTACAACTCGGCGATACCGCCACGAACTACCAGCTTCGTCCCGGTGATCGAATTTATGTCTCCACCCGCGGCTTCTTTGAAGGCTTCTCCGATTTTTGCCACAAGCCACCTTGCGTGACCTGCACCGGCCCGCATCGCGCTTGCGATGTCGGGTCATGCAATGGGCCGCCCGCCATCGTCGGAACCGTGGTGCCGACGACGCCGACCGAGATCATGCCTTCGCCGACGTTGACCAAAGGCATCAGCCCCGCTTCGCGGTAAGCGAACGTCGGTCGCCTTTTAAGTGCGGATGTCAATTTCGCTTATAGATACGACGTCCTAGTTTTACTTTGGACAGGATTAACAGGATTTACAGGATGATCCGAGGTTTCCTATCTCTCCTGTAAATCCTGTCTGTCTTCGCTCATTTCCGGCTTCGCTCGTTAATTCGACGTCTAGAATTTAACTTGCAATGAATACCGGCACAAGCCTGAATCGCCGCGAACAATGCGTAAATTCTTCGCTGGCGCTTCAGGCTTGTATCTGTGTTGAAGACCAGCACGAGCCTGAAGCGCCAGCGAAGACGTTTCATCTGAAACTAGGCAAATCCGAGCCGGACGCGTGAGCGACGAATCCGCTTAAGGAAAACACATGGGCAAAGTCCTCGTTCTCTACGATTCCAAAAGCGGCAATACCGAAAAGATGGCTAACCTAGTGGCCGAGGGCGCCGCTCAGGTTTCGGATATCGAAGTGCGCGCTGCGCAAAATCGACGACGCTACGCCGGACGACGTTCACTGGTGCGACGGCATGGCCTGCGGCAGTCCCACGAATATGGGGTTGATGTCCTGGCAGATGAAGTCGCTTCTGGGACGAAACAATGGCGCCGCACTGGATGAAACTCGACGGCAAAATCGCTTGTGCTTTTTCGTCTTCCGGCGGCTGGGCCGGCGGCACGGAGATCGCCTGTCAATCGATCCTCAGCGTGCTGATGAACTTCGGCTTCCTCGTATTCGGCGTAACAGATTACGTCAGCAAGATGATGACTCTCCATTATGGAGCAGCAATCGCCCGCGAACCCCGCTCAGAAGAAACGCAAGACGCTTGCCGAAAACTCGGCAAACGTCTGGCCGAATGGGTGGCCTGCTATGCCGACGGTCGCAAAGACCAGCACCCGTGTATTAAGAAGGAACAACGCCTTCCGCCTGGGTAGATAATGCCGTGCGGTGACACATGCGAACCCACGATTTCCTCGGGTTAGCCCTTATGGAAATATTTCCGGAATATTAACCGATAGCTTATTCGTCCAACGAACTCACGACAAAAACATGGCGGCAAAAGGTTAAGAGAAGCCAATTTCGATTTTCATTTTTTTGCCAATTATCTTTTTGTCGGGACGATCTGTCGATTCCTCACTCCGAATTCCGCATTCCGAATTTCTTCCGTGCGTTTTCCCACGATTTTCTTGGGTGAGCCCTTCAGGAAATATTTCCTGAAGGGTCAGTGAAAACCCCTGAGTGCCCGCGTTGATTCCGCACTCCGAATTCCACATTCCGAATTTCTCCGATGCGTTTCCCCACGATTTTCTCGCGAAGTCGCTTCCGGAAATATTTCCGGAAGCGACTTCGTTGAACTGCCACTTTGTGTCGTTCTCCCCGCAGGAAGCACCCGGCCGCTTACGTGGCTCGGCTCGCCGGACTGCGCGTAGCGGTAGCGTTGCCTGACGCCTGCAGGGCAACGGCAACGGCGTTCGACGCGCTCGCGTGCCTACTACTAACTTAAGCTCGCTGTTTTCGGAAATGCGTTTTTGGATTGTTGCCAGATTTGCGCTGGCGAGCGGCGAGCCGTCAGGCCGACGTGAATCTGAACACACAACAGCGTGACAGGCTCGCCTCGTTGGTCTGAGGCGCAGCCTCGCTACGCAAAAACTCCAGTCCCTGACGCTCCTGGCTCGCCTGATTCAAAAATCTGCGCTCCCCACCAATCTTTTTTCCTTGACGTTGCCGCACTGTCCCGAATAAACTCTTCTCCAGTCCCAGAGAACGCCCGATGCCTTCGCTTCTTCAATCATCGAAATCAATTCCGGCCGGCACCATTCCCATGGGGGGCAAAGGTGATGCGCGTTGAAGACGGCTATGCTATCCGCACGATGCAGAAACAAATGGGCCACGCCAGCGTGGAAACAACCATGATCTATACCCACGTGTTGAACAAAGGCGGTCGGGCGGTGGCGCAGTCCGCTCGATGTGCTCGGCTGAAGGTTCGGCAATCAGTCCTAGGCGGGCCGGTAATACCCGGATAGGCCGCTTAGAAGGCGGCATATCCGGGCGGCCGGAACCGTGATCGGTTGACGCTAACCTCTTGCGAGATAAACAGTTTGGATAGCCGAACTGTCCTCGTTGAGACAATACGATAGGCCGCTTACAATCTTGTAGGATTGTTCCCGGCTAAGCGGCCCAATCACTGTTCGGCCATTGAGGTGTGATATGCGACGAATTCTTGTATCGTGTTTGTTGATATCCGCAATGCTAGCGATCTTCCATGCGCAGGCCGGTTCCACGGCTGGTGAAGAGCCCGCCAAGCCGTTGGAATGGCGCTGGTCGGATGAGAAGGCAACACTGGCTTTCTGCATCAAGCAGCACTTGCCAGACTACGACATTGAGCGAGTTCGTCCGGAGCAGTACTATTCGCCCATGAGTATCCTTGACAAGGACACGCGGAAAGTCATTTATTCCTACGAGAGAGCAAGTAAAGCGACTGTGTTCGCTCGTTCGAAGGATGTTCTCTACATCGCCGAGTATTTTCCCATAACCACAGGATGCGAAGTCGTCGCGGTGGACCTAATTTCCGGCAAGCAACTTTGGAAGACGCGACTTATAGGAAATAGCCCTGACGGTCATTCCAAGTACGAAAACAAAGTCAACATCGAAACCGACGGCAATATCGTAATCGTGAACGGCAAAGAGGATCATGGTCGGTATGTCGAACACCTCGACATTCGAACCGGCAAAATGTTGCGAAACAAGAAGCTCAACCCGGAGTGAAAGGGCGGCATCCAAGCGCAAAAGAGGCGGAAAAAGGGTCGGGAGTGGGTCAGGAGTCGAATCGGATCGAGGGCCACCGCAACCAAACGAGTCCTCGCCTCAAGATGAAGGCCGAACCAGCCACTCAACCTGACCGCCGCCAATCAAGCTGTATTCCGGAAGTCGTCGCCTCTGGGGGCGGCGGCAGGTTAGTTTCGTCGTTCGGCAGCAGGAGGCGGCGCGATGTCGACGGCCGTGGAAGACACCCTGCGGTTCGTCCCAGCGCCGTCGAGGGGCTGCCGGGCGTCACCGAGGCGGTGGTCTTCCCGGACCGGCTAGAGTTGCTGTCCGAGGGCAAGTGGGTCGTCGTCCGCTTTTTCGACATCGCCCGGTGGCATCGGTTCGGCTGGCTGTACCGTCCACTCGCTAGGCTTGGCTTCCGGGTGCGGGGTTGGCCATCGGTGGCGGACCGGGACTGGTTCCACCCGCCGGCGGGTCGGTTCTTCCGGTTCTTCACCGCCGCGCCCGTGACAGTGTTCATGCCCGACGAGCCGCCCGACACGAGCTACGGGCAGACGATGTTCCGGCGGGTGCAAAACGTGATGGCCGCCGGCGGGTTCTACACCTTCGACCTGGGGTAGTGCAGACGCCGAACCAGGCGCGTGCAGCGGACGGCGGGGGCCGTGATGTTTCTCGCGCGGTACACTGGCTCCCGCGGCCCCCGCCGCCGCTGAGCTGGATCGTTCGGCGGCGGAGGCTTCATCTGCGGTACAGCCTCACGTTCCTTGTGCTGGCCATCGCCTGCGTGGTGGTGGCGCTCGCGGCGTGGGACAGCGTGGGCTGGGCCGCCGTCGTACCGCTGTATACCGCCCTGTCGTTCACGCTGCTCGTGGTGGCCTACGCCGGGGTCGGGCCGCGTCTGCTGCTCAACCGGGCGACCGGCCGTCGGTCAGTGCTGGGCTGGCTGCTGTTCGCCCCGTACTTCGCGCTCAACGCAGCAACGTTCGGCCTGTACCGGCTGCTGTCCCGCGAGCCGGCGCATGTGCAGGTCGTCCCAAACCTGTTCTTCGGCCGGCGGCTGTCCGCCTGCGAGCATCGGGCCGGCGGTTGGGTGAGCGTCCTCGACCTGGCCGGCGAGTTCCCGGCGGTGTGGCCGCAGCGGGCGCTGCCGGGATATCGGTCGCTGCCGGTGCTGGATGCGTCCGCCCCGTCCGAGGCCGAGTTGCGGTCGGCTGTGGCTTGGGTCGCGGAGGCCGTCGCCTCCGGGCCGGTGTACGTCCACTGCGCGCTTGGGCACGGGCGCAGTGCCTGCGTGGTCGTCGCCTACTTGCTCTCGGTCGGCTCGGTGGGTACAGTCGCGGAGGGCGTCCGGCTCCTGCGGTCGTTGCGGCCGGGCGTGCGGCTGCACCCGCCGCAGCTCCGACTGCTTCGCCGGTTCGAACCGCAGCCCGCAACCCAAGACGCCGAACCAGGCGCTGCAGCAGACGGCGGGGCATGATTGGTTTCTGAGACTTCAAGCTCGCCGGTGCCCCGCCGCTGCTGAGCTTGGTCGTTCGGCGGAAGAATCGTATGGCTCCGAATACCTGGATCCCACTTTACGATTCCTTGAAGGTCGAGCCTCTATTACCAGAGGAGCCCACAAAAATTCAGGCTGTCCTTGCGGTTCCTAAGACAAGTGATCTTTGGCTGGACGAATATGAGAGTCGCTCATCGTTTCGATTGCCAATTGCGTATCGCGCTTTCCTCAAGGTGTTTGGTCCGGGTGAATTTGGCCACGACCTCGCTTCGCGCCCCGGGTTATCGCTTAATCGGGAAGGGACAGGATGCTCAAGTGTTTAACGACTTCGTTGACTTGGATGTGTTCAATGAAGCCGTGCGCACTAGGTTCAATCAAACGGATCAATTCGGTCGGCTCATAAGCAAATTCGAGGATCCGGATCGGATCGCGCGGCTCGTTTTTTTTGCATCAAACGGTAGCCCTGATTTCTTTGGTTGGGATCCAGACGATATCCGAGACTCCAAATTGCACGAGTATGGGGTTTATGTGGTCGAACGAGTAGAAGGTAAGTCGCACTTGTCTGCGTCAAGCTTTACCGAGTTTGTGCATAAGCAGATAACCGAACAAACTGAAGGTTCAGAAGAGGGGACGACCTCATTTACCGAAGCCATTTTTAGATCATACTCAAGGCATAAAGCAGAGGGCTCGTGGTTATCCAATGCAAGAGTGTTGTGGCGTCGCACAAAATAGAGCCGCGAGAAAAAGGGGGCATCGGAGGATGAACAGGGGGTGTTGGAAACGCGGTCGCGAGTCGAATCGGCTCGAGAGTCCTCGCCGCAAGAGAAGGCCGAACCCAGCACTCAACCTGACCGCCGCCCTTCAAGCCGCTTTCCTAAAGTCGTCGTCTGTGTGGGCGGCGGCAGGTTAGTTTGATCGTTCGGCCCCCGGAGAAGTCCGTGGTTGATGTCTTTACTCTTGAACCCAACACCCGAGTTTTTCAGGATGGTTCTTACGTCCTGTCGTACCCACATATACTGAGCTATTTCGCGGTCAAGACGCATTTCGATTCTGCTGACTTGGTCCGTGGGGCACATATGGTGTATGGTTGGATGCCGACCATCCTTGAGTTATACCCTGAAGTTCCGAATCTTGATCTTGAGGCGGGCGCATTGCTGCTTACGCAAGCGAAAAGCACTGGCGCACTCTCCGACGACGAGATTACTTCTCTTGCGAATCTCGTCAACAACTCCGTGGCAGGGGTTTCGAAACTGCTCCACTTTGTTCGCGCCATTCCAGTTCGCTATCTGGGATTCGAAGATTTATAGGTTCGTTTTCGAAGCAAAACCGCATCACTATAGAGTCAACGATGTTACCAACTACCGTCATTACTTGAGCATTCTTGCCCGGGTCAGAGACGATTCTCGATTTGACGCTTTTCACAAATCGGTGAATGCAAAGATCGGTTATGCGGTTTCTCCGCTGCGTGCGATAGAACTTGTTATGTACCTCAACGCTCCCTTGTTCGCGGGCTAGCGAACTTTGTAGACAGCAGGGCCGAACAAGAGGTTGAAGCTGACCCCCGCCCTATAGTTTGCGTGGAATCATGTTGTCTCTGAAGGCGGGGGCAGCTTAACCTATTCGTTAGCGATAGGAGAGGGGTGACAATGGAACCTGCGATCAAACTCATTACTAAGACCGACGCATTCCAATTTCTGTGGCTGAAGAACGTCAAAGGCTTCGATCTGCGCGAGCACTGCTACGATTGCCTGATCGGTAACCGAAGCAAGCTCATTCCGACCAACGAGGGGCGGAAATACCCGGAGAACTTTAAGGCGGAGGGCAAGATTGAGGAGCCGATCCCCTACGCGTACCTCTGTGCAGTGTTACCCTGGAAAAAAGGCATGGAAGCTAACGTTCATATCCTGATGGAGCCAAACGAAAACTCGGAGTTTACCCACGAAGACTCGAACATCCAAGCTGTCGTGACGGGTATGCGCCGACTGGAAATCAAGCCGCTGCCCACGAAGGCTCAAGAAGTGCTGTCGGAACTTTATTGGCGGTGCCGGAATTTTCAGGCTGGCTGGCAGCTCTTTCCCGCCGACCGCAAGCTCTTTAACATGGCATAGAGAACCCAGGGACTTGCAAAATAAGCGGGAGAAAGCGTGCGCTTTTTGCGGGTTGGCGTCGTTCGCAGTTGGGCATGGCATCCCTTGCTTGCGCGTCGGGCTAACGATATGTAGCCGGGGCAAAAAAACACAAAGGCAGGGTGGTCGCTCGCCTAACCAAAGGTTCAAGCTGCCCCCCGTTTGATGGTTTGCGGTTAGGTTACTAACCGGTGGCGACAGCAGCTCATCCTTAGCGTTCAGCGGCGAAAGCGTCCGACACCCTTGACGTCGTGTCGCTTCCATGATGCAATACAGTTGGAGATGCAATACCATGAGCCGTGTTTTGACCGTAGAAATGAGCGAGTCGGCCTACGCCGCACTGGAAAGTCGCGCTCGGGTGGCCGCGCAGTCCCCCGCAGAGCTGGCCGCCACGGCGCTTGAGCAGCTCTCTTGGGTACTACCAACGGCAAGCATGAGTACGATGCGCCATGCGACCGAGGCCGAGAAGCAAGCTGCGCGGCGGCGGTTTGAACGCCACTTCGGCGCCGTCAACCTTGGTTACGCCACTGGGGTGGACAATGAGACCATCGACGCCGACTTGGCTCGCGCCTACGCCAATGAGCACGAGGGCAACTGATGCTCTTGGACACCTCGGGCTTGCTCTGCCTGCACCACCGTGCTGAGCCGTTCCACCAGGAGGCATGCCAGGCATACTTGTTGGCGCGATTCAGGCTAACGCACGGCTATGTGCTGGCCGAGTTCGTCGCTCTGGCCAAAGCGCGGCGTCTTCCGCGGTCCAAGGCGTTGGAGTTCGTGACCGATCTGGTGGCCAATCCGGACATTGAGACAGTGTGGGTGGACGATGCGCTGCACCACAAGGCAATGGCGCTGTTGTGGGCTCGCCCAGATAAGACTTATTCGCTGTGCGATGCAATCAGTTTTGTGTTGATGCGGGAGCGTAGAGTCCAGGAGGCATTGACTACAGACCATCACTTCGAGCAGGAAGGCTTTCGCAAGCTGTTGGGATAGGGCTGGATACGGCGATGAGCGAATGGTTGGGAGCGAAGTAATGGATGCAGCGAAAATTACACGTTTCAAGCACGTTTTGGCCCTCGCCTAACTACAGGTTCAAGCTGACCCCCGCCTCAAGCTGTCTGGTTATGGGTTCTCGTCTCCGTGGGCGGGGGCAGCTTAGCTTGGCGTTCGGCGTTGAAGCCCGAGCCACGGAGGTTGTGCTTCGAGCTGTGTGCTTCGTGCGCGTGTTCCGCGTGCTGTGCTGTGGACGTTGGCGGGGCTTCTGACCGCGGGCTGTGTCGGCTCGTGCGAGCTCGCGTACCGGCCGTGTAACGGCATCCGCGTCGGTAGCCTCCAGTCCGAGGCTCGGTCCGCACTCCCGGTTGGATCATCCCGCGAACAAGTAGAGACGTGGCTTGACGCCCGCGGCCTCCCGTACAATCCCGTGTACGGCAAGGACGGGAAGTCATTCCTCTGGTATCTGGTGCGAAAGCAGAATGGCAGTTGGATGCGACCGAACGCGGGCCTCTGGATGACATTCAACTTCTACGGTGCTGAGCGGCTGTCGGAGATCAGTGTCGGTGAGGATTAGCCGGCTGGTAGCAGTCAAGACGCCGCCCGAGGAACTTCCTTTGCCGTTGATGCCCAGGGCAGTTGATTGAACCGTTTCTGTGCTTCGCTTGCGCGCACCTTAAGCGTCCGGCGGGGCGGGGAGTCGGCACAGGCGCCGGCCGTCCCAACGGGATCGACCAGGGCCGGAACAATCGCGGCAGGTGGTCGTCACCAAACGAGTGGGTCGAAAAGCATCCCCAGCCCAGTCGAACCCCCGGGCCAAGCGTAGGTTCGCAGCACCAGAAATGTAACGGGCATCAACGCCGAACGCACTTATTAGCATAAGCGCATTGGACTTGAAGTTCCTGGCTCCGTGGGCCAGAATCCCTGGAAGGGGACAGAACCAGGCGCTGACAGCCGATCCGCTCAGAGCGGCGGGCGGCGGAAGCTGTGTTCTTCGGCAACTGCGGTGATGAGTCAAGAACTGGAGCATCGGATGGGAATTCCGAGTTCAAGCGATGCACGCCTCTACTACCGTTGTGCCTTCCAGCGGTATGAAGAAGCCGAAATTCTCATCAGGGCAGACAAAACAACCGGGGCGGTCTACCTCGCCGGGTATGGGATCGAGTGCATTTTGAAGGCACTCGTTCTGATGGCGGCGCCCGCAGCGAATCGATCTGATATGCTGAAGTCGTTCTGCGGAAGCAAAGCCCATGAATATGAATGGCTACGCAGCCTTTATCTGACCAATAATCGGCGAGGTTTCCGCCCGACATCACCCAGCACTTCACCCTTGTGAACGACTGGTCAACCGATTTGCGATACATGCCTCGTTCCGTTCGGGATGAGGAAGCCGAGGCATTCCTGTCCTCTGCGGTGGCGATCATCAAGTGGGCTGACGGGAGGCTCTAAAGTGGCAATCAATATCCCCCGTGGGGAGTCAGATGAGTTGATCAACAGCATCATCGCAGCGCTCAATCAGTACGAGGCTGATAACCCCCAAGCCCGGATCGACATCTACCGCCAGAACTCCGTTTCCGTGCGGATACGTATCATCGACCCAGGGTTTGCTGGTCAGAGCAAACCGCAACGGAGCCAACGGGTCTGGCAATACCTCGGACGGTTGAGGGATGAAGTGCAAGGCGATATTAGCACTATTCTCCTGCTGACGCCTGATGAAACGAAGATGTCCTTTGCGAACTTCGAGTTCAATGACCCTATCCCGTCCAAGTTATAGCCGCCCCAGGAACTTCCTTTGGCGTTGATGCCGAGGGCAGTTGATTGAACCGGTTGCGCGTTTCGCTTGGCGCGCATGTTCCGCGCGTACTCGCGTTGAGTTTTTTGAAAACCGCATCGATTTGTTCTGTCGGTTTGCGCCTTTTTGGTTTGCTTCGTGGCGCCGCGACCGAGCACCAAGGTTCGCCACTATATATGCAACGGGCATCAACACCGAACGCATCTGATACCATAAGCGCATCCGCCGTGAAGTTCATGGCGCCGTGCGGCAGAATGTCTGGAAGGGCGTCGATTTCAGCAGGGCCTACGCGGAGATATTCGGTTAGCGGCACCAACGCAGGCCGAACCAAGCGTTGCAGCAGACGGATGGAGCCCGTGCGCTTGTCAGAATTCATAGGCTCCTCAGCTCCCTCTCTGCTGGGGGAATTCCGCGTGAAAAGGCGTATCAGTGTCGTCAGCAATTGAACACGCTTTGTACGGCAATCGCGACACCTATGGCATTGTTGAGTTCCGTCTCACGCCTGGATGCGTTCGGCTGCGAGTCAGGCCCTGGGAGCCGCCACGGACTCCAGTGGAAGCCGTGTTCAGCAACGCCAAGTTTTCTTCGATGGATCATTACGCAGATAAGGGAGAGGAACTCGATCTGCCATGGGACATCATTGGTTTCGACAGCTACGAACAGCCGAATGGCTGATGGCAGTTTTTACTCCATTGCAATGGCGTGGAGTGGTGCTTTGAGTCGGAATGGCCAGTCATCGCGCGTATGACGTCGGACAAAGCGCTTTCGGCTGACGGCGGGGCATAATTCGTTTCTGGGATTTCAAGCTCGCGGTCACGCCGGCTGCCGAGCTGGTCCGTTCTGTGGCAGAGGGACCGCGATGAAGACATCCCGAACGATTCGCAACTGCCTGCCGGCGTTTCGGGTTGTCTGCCCGCTGCAATGGGAGGCGCTGGCGCCGACCGACGATCCGGCCATCCGCCATTGCGCCCGTTGCGCGCGACAGGTTCACTACTGCACGACCGATGCCGAGACTATCGCCCACGCGAAGGCCGGGCACTGCATCGCGCGGGAGATGCCGGATATAGCCGGGATGCGGGCCGTCTACATGGGCGAACCGAATAGCAGCAAGTCCCGCCAGCCGCCCGAAACAGCGCAGCAGGCGGAGGTGGCCCGCATCCGGGTTCGCTAGCGAGACATCGACGACGCCATTCGCAACGCTTCAACGTCGACGCGGTGTTGTCCAAGTTGCAGTACCCGGCCCCGGACTGGCGTGTATCCTGCCGGGTGTGCGGGTTCAAGTTCGGGCGGGTCATCACGGGAAGCCGCTCAGACGCCGAACCAGACGCAGCAACAGACGACGGGGTCAAATAGGCTTTCCTAGATTCGTAACTCACTCGGCCCCGCAGCAGTTGAGTTGTGTCGTTCGGCGGCGGAGGGCTTTGGGGATGGGGCAGATCACGTAGATACCGTTGCCCGGCAACTCAGGCCGCATGCCCACCGGGGCGATTCAGACACGCTGGGTTTGAACCGCAGCAGTACGCGATGGGAGGCTCCGCGGCATCTGAACTACGGCGCGTACTGAAAGTCGCAGTACGGGTACTAAAAGCGCCGTGCCCGGTTGCAGCATGGTGAGTCGCGATCACCGTCGGATTCTGCGTCTATATCGTGCCTGGAATTCACGTACTGGCATTCTGTAAGCCGGGCAAGTCGTGTACTTTGTTTTTTGGCGAAGACGGCGCGAGAACCGATGTCACGTCGCAAATCCAAAGTCAAGGCGCGGGCGGGAACGGTCTCTTCAATGAGGTTCCCAGCTTTCTCATTCAAAGACGACTTGCTTGCGATTTTGCCACGAAATAACATAACTAACAGGAGGCTATGATGAGCGCAAAACTGGTTTTTGACGAAGTTCTTGACGCCGTTGAACAACTCGACCTCGAAAGCCAGGCAGAACTGGCTGCCGTTTTGAGTCGCCGACTCGCGGATCGCGGACGGCAGCGAGTGATTGCTTCGGTGGAGCAAGCCCGGCGTGAGTTTGCTGCGGGGCAGTGTCAGCCGATGACCGCTGCGGAAATCGTTCGCGAGGCCCGATCGTGAGACGCATTTTATTGCGTTCACCGGCGTTCGGGCGAGACCTTCGAAAGTGGCTGAAGTCACATCCCGATTCGACGTCCCCAATCGATGCGACTCTCGACTTGTTGTCGGCCGACGCAATGGAACCTTCGCTGAGGACGCACAAGCTCCGAGGATCGATGGCAGGATGCTGGGCTTGCAGTGCGGATTACGATTTGCGGATCGTCTTCGAATTTACACAGCAGGACGGATCTGAGGCGATTCTGTTATTGGCACTGGGTACGCATGACGAAGTGTACTGATGCCGAACAAGCCGTTGCACCAGACCGATTTTTAGGCTGTCAGAAGTGCAAGTTGGCGTCGTTCGTTCTGTCGATTTGCGCCCGCAATAGCCGGTTCTTAGTGCGGTTTGGCCGGATGCGCGAGCGAAAGCGCGATTTCCATTTTGAGCGCCCCTACGCTAGTATGTGGGCTGATTGCGACGGAGTTTTTCTCTTGCATCAGAGCAAGAACCTGCTTTTCTTTGCGAAAGGGATAGGGGACCAGCTACGGCAAAGTTCCTAGATGCGACCTCTGAGAAAAGAATCGAACAGGAAAAATATACCTACACCCTTGACCCCGGCAAAACCCGGTTTCGCAATTAGCGGCACAACTTCATCTCGCGCGACAGAGACGCTTGGGCTACGGAAGTTTGAAAAGTCATCGCGCGTTTTCGCACGATTTTCTCGGGTTTCACCTTGTGGAAATATTTCCATAAGGTTGACCGTCAGAATAATGGGGCGATTGAGCGTTGATCGTTTGAGAAAGGCACAAACTCTGGCGAGCGGCGCCGCGCAAGCCCGCCGTGGGTTCGGGACCACGGCGGGCTTACGCCGCGCCGCTCGTCAGAATCAGTTGGCGTACTTCCTGTCCCCTGGCAAATTGGTGGAAACCAAACGATTGAAGCTGCTTTTTCTATGATACTCTTATGTCACGCTCCCGCGCCGCCGAACCTGCTGTTCCTGCCTGCTACGCCATCGTTCTTCCGGGACTGGAGGCGATCGCCGCCGAGGAGATCACGCGCGACCTCGGTGGGGAAGTCAAAAAATCGGAGCGTGGGATTGTGCTTTTCCGCGTTCCCCAGATTGATCCCGACTTGTTGAAACTGCGAACGGTTGAAGACGTTTTCGTGCTCGCCTGGGGAACCGATTCGCTTACGTTCAAAGCCGCCGACTTAAAGCAAATCCGTCATTGGACATCGAAAGAAGCGAACTGGCAGCATCTGTTGCGCTTGCATCATGCGGTGCATCCGAAGCCGAAAGGCAAGCCGACTTATCATCTGGTTACACAGATGACGGGCACGCACGCCTATCGCCGTATTGATGCCGCTAAGTCGATGGCGGAAGGCTTAACCGGGGTTTTTCCGGCATCGTGGAAGCCCGCTTCGGAAAATGCCGCCGTTGAAGTCTGGCTAACCATCCACGGCGCCACAGCGGTCTGCGGCATGCGCCTCACCGACCGCACCATGCGACACCGCACTTGGAAGACGGAGCACGTTCGCGCTTCACTTAGGCCGACGATGGCGGCCGCGATGGTGCGATTAGCCGGCACTGCGCCGGGCGAAGTTGTGGTCGATCCCATGTGCGGCACCGGTACTATTCTGGGCGAACAGATTGAACTGAGCCGACTGCGCCGAGCTGGTCCGGTTAGCTTGATCGCCGGTGACAACGACATGAACGCCTTGCGAGCGGCTACGGCCAATCTACGCAAATTCGGCTCGACCATTTTGCTCAAGTGGGATGCCGTCTCTCTTCCCCTGGCCACAAACTCCGTCGATCGGATCATTAGCAATCCGCCGTTCGGCAAGCAGTTGTCTTCGCCCGAAGAGATCGGCCCTCTTTATCGGGCAACGATCCGCGAATGCGATCGCGTCTTGAAGGACGGCGGTCGAGCTGTCTTTCTGGTCTCCGAAATGGACGTGCTGCGCGATGCCATACGCCCCGTGAAATGGCAGGCGCAGAGACAGGTTCGCGTCGAAGTTCTTGGTCAAGGCGCCACGATCAGTGTGTGGCAAAAAGGCGGCGGCGGCGATACAATGATCGATTGAATTTGTCCGAGGTGACCATGCCGAAATATCAATGCCCCGAATGCGAAGCCGTGCTCAAGCGTGAAACCCCGGTTGCCGAGGGGAAGAAAATCAAATGCCCGAAATGCGAATCGATTTTCAAGCCCGTGCCGATGCGCGAAGCCGGCGCTGAACCGGCGCCGGTCAAGAAGATGCCGAAGCCGGTTGCCAAGCCGGCAGCGGTTGTCGATGAAGATGATGAATATAAGATCGGCGGCTCGTACGGCGTGGCTGCTGAGAAAGAGGACACGGCAGAAGAGAAAAAGAAAAAGGATGTCAACTACGGCTCGCTACGCGATAAGTACGCCAAGAGCACTCGCGGCCCCGCCATGGTGCGCGTGGTCAAACTCACCAATGGCTTGCTCATGGTTGGTCTGGTCGTCGCCCTGGGCGGGATGGCCACCGTAATCGTCGGCCTTTGGCCTTTCGTCTTCACACAGGAAATGCCGCGCGGTTCGGAAGCTCGCACCCAGATCCTCAAGATCGTTGCCGGCGTCATCAGCTTTATTTACGGCGGATGCATCTGTTACGGCGGCTCGAAAATGCACGACCTCGGCTCCTACGGTTGGGCCATGGCCGCTGCCGTAATGACTACAATCGCAGGCGCCGCGGGCATCATCAGCGGCCTGGTTTGGCTCTTCAATATCACGCGGACCGAAGGGGAGGAAGGCCCTAACTTCATCCTCATCATCGTCGATCTGGCTGTGCTCGGCGCGGTCACTTACGCAACGGTCGTCGGTTCCAAAACGATAGCCCGGCTACGCGAGGAGTCGGTCCGCGACGGGTTCGAAGAAACGCTGACCGCGCGGGATTATTGATCGGCAAAGGCGAAAGGGAGAAGTGAGAATTCTCGCGCAAACGCAAAGGCGGCGCTACACTAACCCGAAGCGTGAGCGAGGCAATCTCCGAAGAGTTAGCGTTATGATTAGGAACGTTGCGAAAGAAATCTCGCTAGCGCTTCGGGGAAAACCTCGCTCACGCTTCGGGTTAGTGTTATGCTACCCGTGCTCGCTTCGGCTTTATTCAGGAAATATCTATGTTCCAATACTGCCTAACGCTGCTTAGCCTTGCACTCCTCACGTCCACCCTTTGTGCAGAACCACTGGCACTCACGCTTCGGACGCGCGTGCATCCGTTTAAGAACAGCGACGACTGGTCTGAAGCGGTGATCAAGAAGGAGATTGATCCCAAGCGGACGGCTATCATTGTCTGCGATATGTGGGACAAGCACTGGTGCGACAATGCTACTCGACGTTGCGGTGAAATTGCCACGAAGATGGAGCCGGTGTTGAAGGCCGCACGCGATCGGGGCGTCTGCATCATTCATGCTCCTTCCGAGTGCATGGAGTTTTATAAAGAGTCGCCGGCCCGAAAGCGGTTGGCCGAAATCAAGAAGCTCGAATTGCCTAAAGGCCTCGAACTGCCCGACCCGATTTGCCCCGTCGATGCCACCGGCGGCGGCTGCGATGATGAACCGGTGCATAAACCGTTCAAAGCTTGGACTCAGCAAACGCCTACGCTGGAAATTAACGAACAACGGGATGGCATCTCCGACAACGGCCATGAGATTTACAGCTACTTGAAACAACGGAACATCGACACGATTTTGATTATGGGCGTTCATACGAACATGTGCATCCTGCATCGTTCGTTCGCCATTAAGCCGATGACACGCATGGGGATGAAGTGTATACTCGTTCGCGATCTAACCGACGCGATGTACAGCCCCAAGTCAAAACCGTTTGTCAGCCATGAAGAGGGGACGGAACAAATTATCCAGTTTATCGAGCAGAATTGGTGCCCCAGCTGTTTGAGCGCCGATTTGGCGCGGTAGGAAGTGCGTGCTACGTTGAGGGGTAGAACATCCCCTCATGGTTCCCCGCATATGCCCGAAACTTTTCTTGGCCGTTACGTTGCGCTCGGCTTCCTCGGCAAGGGGAGCATGGGGCAGGTATGGCTGGCGCATCCGCTCGGGCAACCCGACAAGCGGGTCGTCGTCAAGGTCATGCACCCGCACATCGCCAGCCAGCCACGCTTTCGCCAACTCTTTCAACGCGAAATCCAGTCGATGCAACGGCTGGAACATCCGTATATCGTCAAGCTGCTCGATTCGTCGATCGACGATGCACGCGGGCCTTCATTGGTTATGGAGTACGTGCCGGGCGTGACGCTGGAGTCGCTGCTCGACGAAGACACTCGCCTGCCGGTCGGTCACGTTGGCCTGCTCCTAGGCTACCTCTGCCATGCGCTCGAAGCCGCGCACGGCATCGGCATCGTCCATCGCGATCTGAAGCCGGCCAATCTGATGGTATTGGCGCCCCGAACGTTTGACGAATCGATTCGCGTCATGGATTTCGGTCTGGCGCAGTTTGCCGGCAAACCTCATTTCACCGCCGAACGGCTTGCCGGCGCTGCCCAGAAGGAAACGTCCGGCACGCCGAGCTACATTAGCCCCGAAGCCCTTCGCGGCGATGAGATCGATTCGCGGGCCGACCTATATAGTCTCGGAATCATGCTTTATGAAATGCTGACCGGTCACCTTCCTTTCGAGCATGTCAAAGTCGAGCGTATGCTGCACGCTCACCTGACCGAAAGGCCGCGTAGCTTTGCCAGCCTCGGCTTGCGAGACATACCGAGCGCGGTCGAAGCGGTGGTGCAACTTTGTCTCTCGAAGTACGCGGTGGAAAGGCCACGGTCTGCCCGAGAAGTCGCGCGCCAGTTTGGTCTGGCGCTGGGCATCGATATTTGGGAAGCGGCCACGGCGGAAGACGCCGATGCGCATAACACCGTAACGCCCGCACGCAAACCCGTTGTGGACCGGAATGCCATCGTCCACGAATTGGATGCTTGGATGCCGGAGCGAATTGCAGTGGTTAAACTGCGCGGCTTCCTGGAAGACATCGGCGGCAAAGTGGTGGCTAGCGAGCCGGGCTTACTGAAAATCCGGATGGGCCGACCGCCGGTCACCAAGAGCGGCCGGATCGATCTCGTGGCAATCAAAGGTCAAAAGCCACCTGTTGAAATCGAATTGCGCATGAACAAGCCCAGTGCCGACGGCAATCTCCTTGCCGTCACCGTGCTCTTCCGTCCCTATACCGATGCCTGTCTTCTTCTGCTGCCGGACTGGCGCAATCACTGCCAAAATCTCTACAAAGATCTGCAGTCGTATTTGATGGCCAGGTAGTCGGCCGCATCCCGTGTTGCCGCAGTCCGGAGGGGTTCCGGAGGCGGGCGCTTCTCTCACGGCCGACTCCAAAAACCCCCTTGGCGCACCCATGAAACGGATCGGAATTCTCACGGCCGGCGGCGATACGCCCGCGCTCAACGCCACCATCTCCGGCGCGGCCATTCGCGCCAACCAACGCAAAGTCGAACTCGTCGGCTTCATCAAAGGCTTCAGCGGCCTGCTGAACCCGAAGGTGCCCCACGTTCTGCTCAATCCCCTTTACACCACCATCCCCGAGCTCGATCCGACGTTCGGCGGCACGATCCTCGGCTCTTCGCGCGATTATGTCGATGCCGACGATAAGAAAACCATCAGTGCCGTGGCGGAACGATTGGGCCGGCTGCATATCGATGGCCTTATCTGCATCGGCGGCGATGGCACACTCAATGGCATGCAAGCACTCGGCGACGTTCTGCCCACCGTACTGGCGCCCAAGACAATCGATAACGATCTTGGCCTGAATTATCGCAATGAGCCGGACGAATGGGTCCGTAAAGAAGTAGGGCCGGGGAAACATAACTATTCCAAAGGGCGATCGCATACGACGTTCGATCTCGAACGGATGGTCAACTACGTGACGCCTGGATACGCGACGGCCGTTTTTGTATCCGCGACGGGCGTGCAGCGCATTCGCACGACGGCTGAAAGCCATCGCCGTATTGCCATCGTTGAAGTGATGGGCCGGCATTCGGGCTACATCGCGCTTGGCTCGTGCTTTGGCCAGCCCGACCTGTTGCTCGTTCCCGAATCGCCCTTGAATGCGGACAGTCTGGTCGAACGGATTCTTGAAATCTACGAACTGCAGAAACATGTGGTCATCGTCTGCGGCGAAGGGATCGTCGATGAAAAAGGCGAAGAACTCGGCGCGGAGACGGCATCGACCGATCCGGCCGGCAACAAGATCCTCAGCGGTGCTTCCGAAGCATTGCGCGAGTTGCTCATCAAGCGTTTGGGCGATGAGTATTTCGTTAGCAAGCGCCGCAACGAATCTGCCAAAGCTGCGGTGTTCACTCGAAAGATCGGCCATACCCAACGGGGAGGAAGGCCGATCCACTTCGATCGGTTTTACGCAGCCCAGCTCGGCGGCCATGCGATCGACATGCTTCTCGAAGGCCAAGTAAATGCCGTCTCGATGTTGCAATGGAATCGGGCCAAGGGCTTTCATGTGTCCGATATCCCTGCCCATATGCTTCGCGATCGCTGGGGCCTGATTCACGCGCGCATGATGCACGAGTGCTTTTACGACGCGAAGACATTGCGCCCTTCGAAAGTGGGAATCGAATATCTCCAGACGATCTTCACCAATAGCGTCGGCGCGGACGACATGGAAGAAATGCGCAGCGTCTTCAGCCCCGGATCGCTCGAACTGCAATACCATTCGGTGAACACGGACGTCAACAAGCGGATTCGGTATCTGGAATAGTCTGGGTTCCCAACCGGTATGCTATTTGCCATTATCAAGCACCCAATCATCAAGGCCGCAACGGAGAAACAGTCATGAATCTAGGTGATGCACCGGAGAGTGAAAATGTGCAGGACAATCGCGGTATGGGGGGCAAAATGGCGATGGGCGGCGGCGGCGCCGTGGTCCTCTTGATCCTCGGCCTCATCTTCGGTCGCGATTTCGGCGGCGGCAACAACGGCGCCGTCGGCCCGCGCAACGACGCGCCGAAGGACGAACAGACTTTCGAGTTCGCCAAGAAAATATTAGGCACTACGGAGGTGGTTTGGAAAAATGAATTCCAAAAACAGGGTAAGACCTACGTCCCGCCCCACATGGAGCTCTTCAGCGAACAAGTGCGTACGGGCTGCGGCACCGCGCCTTCGGCTGTCGGGCCTTTCTACTGCCCTGCTGATCGCAAAGTCTACTTGGATCCCACTTTCTTTGACGACCTTGAAAGAAAGCTAGGCGGGTCGAAAGCGGATTTCTCGAAAGCGTATGTCATCGCGCATGAAGTCGGGCACCACGTTCAGAATTTGCTCGGCTATACCGCGCGCGTCGACTCCAAGCGAGGAACGCGTTACGAAAAAGACGCTTCCGTGCGACTGGAGCTACAAGCGGATTATCTGGCGGGAGTTTGGGCCTATAAAGGGCAGCAGAAATTTCACTTCATTGAGGCGGGCGATGTCGATGAGGCCATTCGCACGGCCAATTCCATTGGCGATGATCGTTTGCAACGTCGCTCGGGTGGCTTCGTCCATCCCGAGCAATTTACGCACGGCACTTCGGCCCAACGGGTCAAATGGTTTCAGGACGGCTTGCGAACCGGCGACGCCAGCCCGGCGAAACTCGATAAGTTCTTCAGCGCGGCTCGTTCGGAAGATTTGTAAATCAGCGGCGAACTTCGTGCGAATTCAAAAACAAAAGCGAGGTCAACATGCAAGCCAAATGGAACAATGCGGTCGTGGCGGAGAGCGATTCCACGATAGTTGTTGAAGGCAATCACTACTTTCCTGCAAGTGCGATCAAGAACGAATTCTTCGAGCCGAGTTCTACGCACACCACCTGTGGCTGGAAGGGCGAGGCGAGTTACTACACCTTGAACGTCAACGGCAAGAAAAACCCGGATGCCGCCTGGTTTTATCCGGAGCCAAAAACGGCGGCCGCGAATATTGCAGGTTACGTCGCGTTTTGGAAAGGTGTCGAGGTCAGTTCATAAAGCAAATTATCAGTGGTTAAAATTAGGGTAATTTTCGGCTAGTACCGGATCAATACTTTCAGAAAGAGACATAGACATAACTACTGAAGCCTAAGGCAAGGATCCCCGCGCCGGCCGCGAACAGCCAGAGCGATTTGCGCTGTTGACGCGCCAAAGCAAGTGAAGCAATGGTGACCCCTGCTTGCGCCACTAACATGCTGTAGAAGAACATCTGGCTGCGTGAACGATGGCGGTCTGATTCGATGCCGCTGCGACGAACCCGCACTTCAAAATACTCGGCGGCTTTGCGATTATAGGCCGACTCCGCCCTGTAACGCCGGGCATCGTACTCCAGCACAGCCAGACGAAAGCCTTTCACTTGTTTTTCAAAGGCAGCAAGTGAGGCGTTCTCACCTTTCGCTTTCATATTGCGGAGCGGTTGGACTGCCCCTTGTACTTCCCTCAGAGTCGATTGCAGTTGCGCTACCGCCTTGCTGACAGGTTCGCACGCGTCGCTGAAAGCATCTGCATTTTGCTCGGCAATGCGCGCTGCCTCGTCGATATCGGCCGGCTTGATCGTGCGTACGCGGGCAGCAGTCTCCTCCTCCGTTTGATGTTTGCCGATCGCCTTCACCGCTTCATCCATCGCGTCTTGGACGGCCTTATCGGGCAAGGATTTCTTGTCGGCAATTGGCAACGAAGTCGAACTCAAATACTTCAGATTCGCTTCAATTGCCTCATCGCTACGCAATTTTGCCAGCGCCCCCGTCGCTTTTTCAAGACGTGCCTTTTCGCTGTCGCTCAGCTCAGCTCGGTTGAGAATTTGCTTCAAGGCCGTTTCCATTTCGTTCCAGTTGAAGGGTGCGGTCTCGCTCAAACTTCCCAACAGATCTGCTGTATTTTCGAGGCTGGTGCCGCGAATCCGTTTCGCCTGAAAAAACGCCCATTGGTCGCCGGCCTTCGATTGCTGCTGCGAGGCAAACGAGCGATAAAACATGGCCTGCGTCATCTCGCTCGACGAAAGACCCGCAAAGGCAGTGGCCAACACAGTAAGTACAATAGGCAGCGTGGTCAGAAGTGAACTGAGCTTACCCTTCGGCGGTGTTGTCGTGTCGGGTGTGCTATCCATGAGCGAGTCCTCAAAGCTCTCTACGAGAAGAGTGATGCATTTAGCTTATGACACAACTTCGTCTGATCGGATGCGTGCGGACAATTCGTATTCGCCTGGCTCGTAACTGTTTTCAGTTAGCCACCAGCCTCGCATTTCAACGGTTGCGGGGGCCTGACCGATAATCAGGTTCATCACGAACGTACTATAATTCCGTTCGAGATCGCGCTTGCTTGGAATTGGGGCGTAGTTGGATGCGAATGATAGACTGCCAATTTCTCAATGCCTCGCGCGCGCATATCCTTCTCCGCATCGAGCATTTCACGCGGGTCTGAACAGTATTCGGTCGGACTCTGGAGCTCATTGCGAAGTGGGTAATGCCTCGTTGCTTGCGCGATGTATCCATCCTCAATTGTCCTTCCCGCCAGCAGGCCGCAGCATTCGTTCGGCAGCTCGTTGAGGTAATTACGCAGCATCTCATCGTGCAGATCAATGGGAACCCGCAGCAGAAATCGGCGGAAACCGTTCACGATAGATGCTCCCGGCGTATACCAACTAAATAACCAACGCGGCGCCGCAACGGCCTTCATTCAACTTAAAAAGAGATTATACACGTGGCAGAAAAGATCATCCTCGCTTATAGCGGCGGCCTCGACACAAGCGTCATGGTGCCGTGGATCAAGGAGAAGTATGGCTACGATGTCGTCACCTATACGTGCGACCTCGGCCAAGGCGACGACATCCAGAAGATACGCGAGAAGGCACTGAAAACCGGGGCGGTCGATGCCATTGCCGAGGATGCCCGCAATTTGTTCGTCGATCACTTCGTCTTCCCAGCCTTGATGGCGGGCGCTCTTTACGAAGGTAAGTATCCACTGGCGACCGCGCTAGGCCGACCGTTGATCGCCAAGCTGATGGTCGATGTGGCCCGGAAACACAATGCCAAGGCAGTCGCTCACGGCTGCACCGGCAAAGGGAACGATCAAGTTCGCTTTGACGTAACCTTTCAGACGCTTGCCCCGGATCTAAAGATCGTCGCGCCCGTTCGCGAATGGTCGATGACTCGACCGCAATCGATCGAGTACTGCCGTAAGCACAACATCCACGTGGAAGCGAAGCCGGAGAGCCCTTACTCGATCGATCAGAATCTCTTCGGCCGTTCCGTCGAAGCCGGGTTGCTGGAAGACCCGTGGGATGAGCCGCCCGAAGAAGCCTACGCTTGGACAGCTAACCCGCTCAAGACGCCGAACGAGCCCGAGTACATCGAAATCGAATGGGCGCACGGAGTGCCAATCGGCTTGAACGGCCATGCGATGGACGGCGTGCCCTTAATTGAGAAGCTGAATCAGATTGCCGGCAAGCATGGCATCGGCCGAATCGACCACGTCGAAAATCGCCTCGTCGGAATCAAATCGCGCGAAGTCTACGAAGCGCCCGGCGCGGTTGTTCTGCACGAAGCCCATCGCGAGCTCGAAACGCTCTGTTTGAGCAAACAAGCGGTTCGCTTCAAGACGATGGTGTCGCAGGAATACGCCGACCTGATCTACAACGGCCTCTGGTTCGGTGGATTTCACCAAGACCTGTTCGCGTTCATTGCCAGCAACCAGCGCTTTGTCGCCGGCCATACGCGCGTGAAACTCTTCAAAGGCAAAGCAGTGGTTGTAGGTCGCAAGAGCGATCACAGCCTCTACAGCAAGAAGCTTGCCACCTACGACGAAGGCAGCGACTACGACCAGGCAGCCGCCCAAGGCTTCATCAAAATCCACGGCCTTGGGCAGACCACCCAGGCCCGCCAGCAACTGTTGAAAGGCGGACGCGGTTTTGACTTGCCAGGGCTGGCGGCGCCGAAGTGAGGGCGGGTTGCGGTCTTGTCGCGGTGGAGTGTATGATAAAGTACATTGGCTTAATGCGAGTCGTTGAGAATAGGACTGCCAATGAATCCGCCGCCAATCGTATTAGGCCTGATTTTGTGCGAAAAGATCATCGTCGAAGAGAGAACGCAAAACATCTCTCTCGTGAGTACGTTTACTAAACTTTTCGCGGAGGATTTTCCGTCGCAATCGAGCAGACTTGCGCTTGCTGCGGTGTTGACAGGCGGCCATGGGGCAGCAGGCGTGGATCTAGTAATCTCGCACTTGGAAACAGATGAAGAAATTTATTCGATGCATCAACAAGTCCATTTCCCGGATCGCCTCGCGGAAGTTCGCTGGAACTTCCACATACGTGAGTGCACTTTTCCTTCCCCTGGGGTCTATGATGCTGTCCTCTTCGTGGACGGCGATCCGATAACAAGACGTAAGTTTTCAGTAGTAGGGAGATAACTACAATGAGTGAGCCAAAAAAAAACAAAGGCGAAATCACTTTCACTAGCGAAGATTCACCGCTATTCATCTTCGATGGCCCAGGGGACACCACGCGGCGACCCCGGCGTGCAAACAATCCGCGCGAATGGCCGCCTAAGACAACTCTTCCGCCAATTCCACCAGCCGATGGTGAACCAGCTCCACCTGCAAAAGACGCGCAAGGTGAATGACCGAGGCTGCATTCCCATGTGAAGCTTACGCCCGTACTCCAGTGAGACGAGTTCTCTGCTGTTCAGGCTTCTAAGGGCATACAACAAGGGACAGGACATGAACGCCAAGCTAAAGGCATTCGTTGAAGAAACGTTAGAGGAAATGGCCACTTCGGTACCAAAAGACAAACTTCTCCAACGTATCACTCCCGAATTCCTTCGAGAAAATCTCCCTTTGGCGGATCGTTTGCAAGCACTATCCCAGGAAGAGATGTTGAACAATTTGACAGAGGTAGTGCGTACGCTCTCGCCGGAGAAGCGGGCTGCTCTGCTTCGCGAGTTAAACGCGGTAGAACCTGTGCAAACGCCGTGATTGGCTTGTGACTGTTAGCCACCGTTTTCGTCGATAGCGACCTGATGGCCAGACACCGATTTCTGTCGTGGGGAGATTATCAATGAGTGAGCCAAAAAAACAAAGGCGAAATCACTTTCACTAGCGAAGATTAACCGCTATTCATCTTCGATGGCCCAGGGGACACTACGCGGCGGCATCGTCGTGCAAACAATCCGCGCGAATGGCCGCCCAAAAATGCTCTTCCGCCGGCCGATGATGAACCTGCTCCACCGGCAAACTACACACGTGGCGAGTAATTGCTGCTGCACACTATGAAGTCGATGCCAAGGGCTAAAATTTTGATTCGTGTTGTCCGGTGGTGCTCGTTCGCAATTCTTGCACGCCGATACTGTTGTTATCGGGGCGAGTAGAGGTATTTATACTGCATGCAATCATCGAGCAATCAGCGAATAGAAAAAGTTTCACTTGCTTGCCGTTCACCCGCACCGGAGCACGATCCTCGTCACCTGCGGCAAGCAGCGAAAGCGCAAAGGTTCCTTGCCAGATAGCCCGCGGTTGACGTGCAACAATGTTGGAGGTTCGTAGAAGGTGCCCATGTCGTAATGACGCGAAAATTTGCTTGGCACGAAGACGGAGCCGATCAATGGGATGCGAACTTGGCCACCGTGGTTATGGCCGGAGAGCATCAGTGAAACGTTGTGCCGCTTCGCCCAGCCGATGTTGTCAGGCGTGTGGCTCAAGAGAAGCCGGAAGCCATCGGCTGGACATGCGCTCATATCCGGCGGAGGTTGGAACCAGGGCCCTTGATGCCCGATGACCGTCAGCTTTTCGCCGCGAACATCGAGATGTTCCCAGGCGTTGCCGATGACCCGAACGTTTTGCGCTTCAAGTTGTCGGCTTACGCCTGCAAAATCCTGCCACCAATCGTGGTTGCCGAGGACGGCATAGGCGGCGACGTTCCAGGTTAGTGGTCCTAACACCGGCTCGATCCATTTGATGTATCTGTCTTCATCGATGAAGTCGCCGGTGTAGAGGAGTAAATCGGGGATGCCGTCCGCGATGCACTTGCGGACGATGACATCGTAGAATTCTCGGGATGGCGTTCCGAAGAAATGGGGATCGCTGATCTGCAGCAGCGTCAAGCCATTCCAGGCAGCAGGCAGGTTGGGGAGCGCGATCGTCAACGTCGTGAATTCGACCCGAAAAATATCGTTGAGCGGCATCTTCGCAAGCAGGGCGGTTTCGCCGTCGCCGTAGGGAAGATGGCCGAGCTCTTTGGCGATATCGACAATCACCGATTCTGAGCGGATGAATTCGGGAAGTTTACGAAGCGCCCGACGGATGCCGACGTATGGGTATACGACCAGTGCCATGAACAAGGTGATCAAAAGATAGATTGACAGTGCCTCGGGTCGAGAAGGGTTATCAAGGGCGACGCCATAGATGGCGATAAAAGCAATAGGACCGCCGAGCATGAGCAGGCCCATGACGGCACGGAACACCTTAAGAAAATGACGGTGCAACGGCTGGGAATAGGTGATATTCACGATCACCATCAGCAGATAGGCATGTCCGAAACAGGCCAGGGCGAAGAGCGTATATTCCAGCAGCAAATCGATTCTCGCTAAAGGATGGGAAAAATTCACGAAGCCGGCATAGCTTCTTGTTGGCGTGAAGGCGCCGCTTCCGGAGGCGGTGGACAAGTGATTGCTTTGAAAAGTTGATTGGGCTGGAAGGGCTTGTAGAGAACGGGCAACCAGTACCCTTCCTGACGGACATTCACCAGCGTATGCCCGCCATCGTATTCGAAGCCTTGGGTCAAGATCACACGCCCGGCCGGTTGCATGATCCGCAACGTCCTGTAGAGGGCTGTGCCGCCGATATCGGCATGGCGAATGGCCATCAATACAGCGTCGTAACGGGTGGAACTGCGCGAGCGAAATCCCTTCCAACCCGGCGGCGGCGGTTTCGACCTGACAGCCTTCTTTCTCCAGTAGCGAATGGGCGGAACGGCGTATTCGCTCATCGCTGTCAATCACCAAAATCCGCAGTCCCTTCAAGCGGATAGGGGGTTGATAACCCGGCAGCAACCGAGCGAAATCGTCGCCCACATTCTGAACGCTCTGCTTGATCGTCCGGGCATCGACAATGATTCGGCTCAGAGGTTGCGAAAGCTCGACATTAGAGCCCGCCTGTTCCAGCAACGAACTGGCCAGCGACAGCAATTCGTCCGTCGGCAGCGCAATTTCACGGTTGACGGCATCGATTGCCTGGCCAGCCGTGCAACTTTGCTGCCTGCGCAGCAAGTTCAACGTGTGCAACGCACGGGCGATTTCACGGCTGAAGAGTTCCGCGAACTGCAGATCTTCCGCGCCAAAGGCGTTCGGCTTCGGGCTTTCGACGTTAAAAGTGCCGATCACCGCGTCTTGGAAAACGAGCGGCACCGTCATTGAGGAGCGCGCGCCCTCAGCGCCTTTGATGTAGTGCGTATCCGTTTCGGCATCCCGGCAAAGATAGCTCTGCCCCGTTGCGGCGACATACCCGGTGACGCCGTTGCCTTCCGTCCGCGAATAGAGCGCGCGGCGGGCGGCCTCCGGCATCATCCCTTCTTCCAACAACGGCTTTAATTCGCCGGTCGGTTGGTCGAGAAGTCTGATTTCAATGGTGTTGTAGTGAAGCAGATCGTGAATGTGGCGTCGCAGGTTTTGCTTTAAGAGCTCAATGCGGTCGTCTACCGTCATTTCGCTGAGAGCTTCGGCATCGAGGGCTGCCAACTCCTGGCCGGCGCGATGCAACGCGTCCAGTTTCTGCTGGCGATGCACGGCCGCGGTCACATCCGTACACAGAGCGATCAATTCGACTATCTGCTCATTCTCGCGAAATGGCGTGATTGTGATGTCGAGATAAAGATTGCCGTGATGCTGCAGACGAAGTGAGGCGGTTTTGCCATTGTCCAAGCCATCAGCGGGGAAGGCTTCAGGCCAAACAAGCGTTACCTGACCGAGAGCGTCGAGAAGGGTCTTGCCGATGGGATCGACAGAACACCAATCTCGGAATGGCGAATTTGCCCATGTAATCTGGAAATCGACGCTGAGCACGGCCACGCCTTTTTCCAGCGACGCGACGATATGCTCCGCGCGTTGCAGGCGCTCCCGCTCGCTGGAACTTGTACCATCTTCGGTATTGTCGGAAGACGACTGCAATGCCGTTCACCTCGAAACTTCGTTCTTCCGAATTATAGATGTTTTGCCCATGCGCAACAAGGATTCGCCTTGCGATGTTAGCCCCACACTCTGCGGAGCGCGTAATCGCGCTCCAAGAGCGTCGCGGCTAACATCGCCGCTAAGGTCGGGGCTGACGAGCGCTACAACGAGCTTTTGAACCTCCATCGGATCGGGGTTGTCGCCAGGGCCGAAATAATGGTAACCTACCGCCGCTTGATGGACGGTCGGTCGGCCGGGTTAATGATTGTCGCCTCGCGCAGGGATGCGTCACATGACAGAACGATTCCGCCGGACACTCTCCGCTCAGCGACTATTCGTCGGGGGTATGCTGCTTCTATTTGTTGCCGTCAGCGTTCAATACAGCTATAAGGCGGCGCGCGGCAAGTCGGCCATCAACCGATGGACGCCGCAGATCCAGCAGATGGAGTCAGGCGAAGACATCCACCGCCAATATAGTTATCCCAATCCACCGATCATGGCCATTTTGCTTTGGCCGATTTCGGAACTGGTGACTCTCAGTCCCGTTGCCGGCGCACTTGCTTGGTTCTACATCAAAGTCGCCATGGCCATGTTTTGCGTCTTTGCCGTCTTTCGCTTGATCGAAACGCCGGAACATCCGTTCCCGGCCTGGGCTAAGGTGCTTACCGTCTTGCTCAGTTTTCGGCCCATTCTCGGCGATTTAACGCACGGCAATGTGAACATTTTCATTCTGTTCCTAGTTGTCGCTTCGCTCTCCGCCTTTACGCGCGGTCGCGACTTATTGGCGGGGGTACTGCTGGCGCTAGCCATCGCCTGCAAAGTGACGCCTGCGCTATTTGTAGGCTATTTCGTCTGGAAACATGCCTGGCGCGTACTTGCCGGCTGCGCCGTCGGTCTAGTCGGCTTCTTTTTCATCGTGCCCTCTGCGTTCATGGGGTGGGCGCACAATCTTCAGGCGCTGACAAGCTGGTACGAAGTCATGATTCTGCCGTTCCTCGGCGGCGGCATTCAGACGCCAGAACATAATAATCAATCGCTGCCGGGCCTTATCTCGCGGCTGTTGACATCGGCGCCGTCCTTCTCGACTTTCATCGGCGGCGAATATGTGCCGTTGCGCTACGACAACCTCGTTGCATTTAGCCCGGCAAATGCCGCCTGGATCTTGAAAGGCTGCATGGGCTTGTTTTCTCTGCTGGTAATTTGGCGCTGCCGGGCGCCGATTCAGGAAGAAGGAAGAACGAAGAGCGAAACTCGGCAGGGCTGGCGGTTGGCGGCCGAATATTCGCTCATCTGCATCGGCATGCTCCTCTTCAGCGAGCGCACGTGGAAACATCACTGCGTCACGCTGTTGTTGCCATTCGCCGTCCTCTGTTATGGCATGGCGAAGATCGATTGGCCGCAGCGCACGCGCCGGCTCATAGGCGCTGCTACGATCGCCGCAACCTTGCTGACCATGACCACGAGCACCGGCCTGTACGGTGAAAACCTAAGCCGTCTGCAGGACCAAGCGGATACAACGAGTTTGGTTGTCGGGCCCGCCGGCTTGCTGGCATCAACGCAGAGCGGCATCTATACGGATTCTCTCGCCAAGCGCGCACAAGTTTACGGCGCGTACACGTGGGGTTTCGTGCTGCTCATTGCCGCGCTGGCCGTGCAAATGCGTCAGAGTCAACGAATACGAATGTCCCCAGCGATTCCCACTTCCGGGTGGAAGCTGCCCGCATTCGAGATCCTTTACTCGGATCGAAAGAAGTCTCCTGCGGAATCCGCCGAAGCGGAGTTCAGTCACGCCGAGTTCCGGTCGATGCACGACTCAACGAAGACGAGGTGACACCGTCCAATCTGGCAAGCCGAACGGCGTAAACTCTTCGGTAACTGCAATTACTCGACAGCTTACGCTGTTCGGCTCGCCTCAACAAATTCGGTCTCCAAGCGGCATTCAGTCCTATAAAGACTGTCATGCCGCTTTTTCTTTTACCCGAGCTTCCGCGCAGGAGACCTCTCGATGTTTCGAAGCTGTCTGTTCAGTCTTATTACAGCCTTTCTCTTTTCCGCCGTTACTCGCGCGGAGGACGATAAGCCCATCCGCGCCTTACTTGTGATCGGCGGCTGCTGCCACGATTACGCCAAACAGAAGGATCTGCTGACGCAAGGGATTTCTGCCCGGGCGAACGTCCAGTGGGTGATCGCCTACGACAAAGACACCGGCGTCAAACACATGAACCCGGTCTACGAAAGCGACGATTGGGCGAAGGACTTCGACGTCGTCTTGCACGACGAATGCTCGTCCGACGTCAAGGATGCCAAGGTGATCGAGCGCATCTTGAAGCCGCATCGCGATGGACTGCCCGCTGTCGTCGTTCACTGCGGCATGCACTGCTATCGCAGCGAAGGCTACCCGAAGACCACACCCTGGTTCGATTTCACGGGCTTGCACACCAATGGCCACGGCGCCCAATTGCCGATTGCCGTCACCTTCGTCGATAAAGAAAGTCCCATCACGAAGGGAATGGAAGATTGGACCACCGTGAACGAAGAACTTTATAACAACATCACCAGCAAACTCCTCGAAACCGCGCAGCCCCTGGCGCGTGGCAAGCAAGTATCGAAGAAGAAAGACGGGTCGGATGCCGTCGCCGATTGCGTCGTCGCCTGGACGAACACGTACAACGGCAAAACGAAAGTTTTCGGCACGACGCTCGGCCACAATAACAAGACGGTGGAAGACGCGCGCTATCTCGACCTAGTCACCCGCGGGCTGCTCTGGTCCGTCGGAAAACTCGACGACGCCCACTTGAAGCCGGCCAAGAAAGTGCTTTTGAATGAGGCTACGAAGTAGTCACTCCCGTCAGAGCCACGACCGTGAGGAAGTGTTGAGTCTCAGCGCTCACTCACGGTCGCGGCTCTCAAATACCTTCGCTTTTTCTCAACGCGGCGCGTTCCACATTTTCAACGCGCCTTCGCGACCGACACTGAAGACGCGGAGCCATCGTGCCAGAATGCGGCCAGCAGCACGGCATCGGTATGACTCGACAGCGCCGCCCTTTCCCGGCCGGTGAATGGGTCCCATAACCGAATGGTGCGGTCGTCGCTGGTTGTCGCAATCGTTTTACCGTCAGGCGCAAAGGCCACTCCCGTAACTGCTTCCGCATGGCCCGTCAGGATGGCCCGATGTTCGAGCACCATCGTATGTCCGTCGCGCGCTTTGCCTTTGGCCGCCGACAGCGACCAGACCCACGATGTGCCGCTGGAGTCTGATGTGACAACCGTCCAGGCAGCCGAGGCCGGCTGGGCTAGGTTTTGATCTTCAAGAGGCGGGCCGACAGCCAGTGAAACAATGCTGACGTTTTCCTTCGCGTGGCCGAAAGGCATCTTGCATTCTTCTCGGCCGGTCGCCATATCCCAAACTTGCACCGAGCGCTCGCTCGCGCTGACGAGATGTTTTCCATCCGGCGTGAATGCAATGGAGTTAGTACTGCGCGACAACGGCCGCAAAACAACTTCGCGCTTTTCCAAGTTCCAGATCTGGACGCCGTGTTTGCCCGCAACCGCCAACAACTGGCCGTTCAAGGCTAGCGAATGAACCTCGCCATTGGCTTTAAATGTGCGCATGGGCTTTACATCGGCTGGCTTTTTGGCGGCCGCCGTCGGAAGTTTCCAGACCGCTACCGACCACTCATCGCGCTGCATCGCGACAGCCGCCACCATAGTCCCATCGGGACAAACCGCGAGAGACGTCGCCTTTCCGGGGAGCCCGCAATGAATAGTCGTACGATTTGGCGTAACCTTCCAGTCCGCGCCGCCACACTTTAACGGCTGGGTCGCGGTCGGCAATGGCGAGCACCTGCCCGTCGTTCGTCGATGCGGCGGTGGTAAGCGGAGCGCGGACGTCGATCTCGGCCGTCTGCTCGTGAGGCGCCGTCAACTTCCAGAAGCGCACGACATGATCGAGCCCGCCGCTGGCCAGGGTATGCTGATCGGGCGAAAAGGCCACGGAACGCACGGCTTCTTTATGGCCCCGATAGACGCAGCGTTCCGAGCCGGTCGCCGTTTCCCAAAGCCTTACCGTGCCATCCGCGCTGGCGCTGGCCAACAGCTTGCCGTCTCCACTGAACGAGACGGCATTCACCGGCCGAATGTGCCCGCGCAGCCGGGCGACTTCTTGCCGCTGCCGCAGGTTGTAGATCTTGACCGAGTTGTTGTCGGAAGAGCTGCCCGCAACGGCCAACAGATCGGCGCGTAGGAGCTACGTCGATATCGAGAATGTCATCGCTGTTGCGGTAGATAATCTCGCTATCGCGATCGCCTTGCAGCCACCGCCGCACTGTTTTGTCATGGCCTCCGGAATAGAGCCCGTCTTTAGTCCAGGTGAGTGCCGTTACCGTGCCGACATGGCCTTCTAATGTCTGATTTAGCTCGGGTTTATAGGGAAAGAACAACGCCGGCCCCAGCTCGGGCGCACTGCCCTCTGTCGGCAATCGCGTGACGAAAGCAGCCATTCCACCGCTGAGAGCTTGTAACCCAACTCGCGGCGGTGAAGGCAAGCTGAAGACGCGTATCTTGCCGTCAGCGCTGCCCGAAGCGATGCGGGAACCATCGGGCGCAATCGCTACAGTCCAGACATCGCCGGCCTCCACCGTAGCCCAGGGATGCAACAATGGCTCATCACCTTCGTGGACGATTGGCAATGCCGGCGGCAGCTCCCAGAAACTGACGTGATGATCGTTGCCGGCGGTCACCAGCGTCCGACCATCCTGGGCGAAGGCAACGGAGCGCACGTAACCGCGATGACCGCGCAGCAAAGCGATTGCCTCGTGGGTTCGGCCATCCCAAATGCGTACGGTTCCATCCCAACTAGCCGTCGCCAACCTTGAGCCGTCAGGCGACCAGACAATCTGCGAAATGGTCTGGGCATGGCCTGTCAGGAATTGTTGATTAACCCGGCACATAGCCCGCAGATAATGCCAGGTGAAGTCGCGAAATTCGAAGGGGCACTCCTCCTTCTTATCCAGCAACAACGCAGCGCGGAACGGATCGCGCTCCACTAACGCTAATGCCCGATTGAGCGCCAGCGCATAAGCCGACCTCCTGGCTTGGTCTTCGCGCTTGAGGGCTTCTTGGTGAGCGCGTTCCGCCTCCTGCCGTGCCCTTTCAACCTCTTTCAGCCGATCATCGGCCTTCTTCTTTTGCTCATTGGCGTAGCGTGTCTGCCCGTTGGCGTAGAGCGTCTGCTTTTCTTTTTCCAAAGCAGACAGCTCCGCCGCCGCTTGGGCGTCACGCGCTTTCTGGGCTTCATTCTCTTTGTCCGCAGCAGACTGGCGCAGCTCGAAGTTGACGTAGAAGCTGAACGCCAGCATCGTAATCAACGCGAGAAAGCTGAAGAGGACCGAGGTCGCCGCCGCTGGGTGTCTCCGCGCCCATTTGACGAAACGTTCGCGCGCCCCGGTCGGCCTCGCTGCGATCGGCTCATGGTTGAGAAAGTGCCGAAGGTCGTCCGCCAGGTCGCCGGCCGTCGCGTATCGTTTGACGGGCGATTTCTGCAGACACTTCAAGCAAATCGTTTCCAGATCGCGCGGCACTTTCGACTGCAACCCGCGCGGCGGCACCGGATCGTCCGACATTACCTGCAACACGGTATCGAGCGGCGTTTCACCCCGGAATGGCGGCCGGCCGGTCAATAGTTCATAAAGGATGGCGCCGAGCGAATAGATGTCCGCTGCCGGGCCGACATCGCGGTTTTTCCCGGCGGCTTGTTCGGGTGCGATGTAGCTCGGCGTGCCCATCACCGCGCCCGTGCGCGTTTGGCCTTCGGGGCACTTGATACAACCGCCGGCGTTTCAGACCACTCCGAGTCTTTCTCCACACGCTTGGCGAGTCCAAAATCAGTAATCTTCGGCGTTGTATGTAAGCCCGATGCAACGGTAGCGCGATCGGTGCGAAGTAGAATATTGCCCGGCTTCAAATCGCGGTGGACGATGCCGCGTTCATGGGCGAATTGCACAGCCCGGGCCAAGGTTTCGACAAGCAGAGCGGCGGCTCGCGAACCCCAGGGATTGCCGCCGAGTTGGCTGGCAAGCGAACCGCCTTCGATATACTCAAAGGCGAGATAAGGCCGGCCGTCGGCCTCGCCGATCTCAAATATCTCGACGATGTTCGGATGTTGCAACGACGCAACCGCTTCGGCCTCAAGCCGAAAGCGATCGCGCTCATTGACGCCCGCATGGTCGCCGGCCAGTATCATTTTCAGCGCCACCAGCCGGTTGAGATCCTTCTGCCGGGCCTGATAAACGACCCCCATGCCGCCTCGGCCTAGCTCGCGCAGAATCTCATAGCCGGGCACCGAATGCCGAACGTTTGACGTAGTTGGTGGTCCCAACGGCACGCTGATATCGACAGCAGTCCGGCCATTGAGTGTGCGCGACTGGTTGCCATTGGCAGCGGCCAGCGCTGCATACTGGCCTGGTTGAAAATCAACGGTCAGTGGCAGCGGGTCAAACGGTGTTTCAGGAACTTGCGTGGTCCGTGCGCTATCGTCGGTCAACAGATCGTCGAGGCCGTCCAAAATCTCCGTCTGGTCCGTAAGGGGGTGTTCGGCACGAGAGCCCGCAGGCAGATCCGAGTCGGTTCGCAGGTCGTTTGACTCAAGCGGCATGGCGCCCATTCAGAACCCGAAAGAAAATGCACAAGTTGGAAACGTGTGCTACAGCACCGTCGTCGTTCAACGGCTTCGGACAATTGTACCACCAATCTAGAGACGAGAAAGGGGTGCTTGGTAACCGGTTCGGAACGAGTTTCACTAGAACGGTTATTCGTTTTCCCACGTTTTTCTCGGATTGGGCCTTCTGGAAATATTTCCAGAAGGCCTACCGTCAGAATGACGGGTTATTGATCGTCTAATGTTTGAGAGTCGCAAAAAGTGGTGCCCAACGTAGCCACCACTCGAAAAGTCATTGTGCGTTTTCCCACGATTTTCTCGCAAAGTCCCTTCCGGAAATATTTCCCGAAGGGACTCTGTCGGCGTGGCTGAACATTCGTTTGATTTTCCGGTTTGGAACGCCTTATGCGTTGACCTAAAGTGCCGCTTATTTGCGGCTTTCTTCATGCGCGGCTCTTCACTTGGCTAACGCCGAAAGAATGCTCCATACAAGCTTAGGGGCGCTTGAAACAGAATTGCGTTTTTTAACCACTAGGCGAACGGCAAGAGCAAAAATACCCGCAATGGGAGCCCGAAGTGCAAGCAAGGGGAAGCGCCTACCCTTGCTTGCGCTCTGGGCTCCCATTGCGCGGGAGCCCGAAGCCCTACCCTTGCTTGCGCTTTGGGCTCCCATTGCGCGGGGCAGATTGGCGCTTCGGGCTCCCATTGCGCGGGAGCCCGAAGCCCTACCCTTGCTTGCGCTTTGGGCTCCCATTGCGCGGGGCAGATTGTTTTTGCCGATCGCCTTACGTTCCGATTCGGGCGAGCCATCTGATTTGGCAACGAATGAAACTCGAAAGTCGGACCATCAACTTCCGACATCCATTAAGCGACTTAGCTTTTCAAGCAGTTCGTCTTCGGCAGTATTGTTCCAAAGGAAATCACTTGGGGGTTTAAAGCCCCCCTCGCCCGTTAATGTTGCTAAAGGGACAGGGCTCAACGGGAGCGTTCCAAGCAGTCGCAATTTGTGCCGAATCTCGAAGCCGATGACGGACTCCAACTCTTTCACACTTAGCAGCTTTGGCGAAATCAGCGTTGGCCCATCGGTGATGAGAATCGTTTGCTCGGCAATTTCAGGCGCTGGTACGTCCCCCGCCATTTGCGGCTTGATTTGAACTGTCGCTAATCCAGCCATTCCCGGTTCGTTGCTACAAATGACAAAACATGGAGCAGCTTGGCGCAGTTCCTCCAACGGCGGAAGTTGACGGACAATGCGCAGGCCCGATTTGTCCGTATTCACCACAAACCGCGTATCGGCGACGCGTAGCGAGTCGAGGAATGTCTTGGGCGATACTGCGCGAGCGCGCTGCCCGGCGAGGACACGCTCGCCAACCATCCATGAGAGAGTCCAATCGCCCGCACGGCGTGGCAGCTTCGGCGGCGATACAGATATCAAGGCTTCCTTGCCGTTTAGCTGCGACGACACAAGCGGAACGGCAATGATGTCGGACCGGCTGGAGCGTTCCCAACGAAACGTGGCGGACAAGCCCAAATCGAGCAGAGGCGCCAGACCGGTCGGACTGCGAATCACCGCGGAGGCAGTCAGGCTCTTGCACTGACTGGCGACAAAACTTTGCGCGGCCACATTTTTTCCAGCCAACGAAACGAAAATGGTCGGCAGCAGAATCTGCAAATCGCGTACGAATTCTTCGGCCGTCAACAGCGGAAGATCGATCTTGCCAAGCCGATGCCGGCGCCAGAATAGTTCTGCGGTTGTGGAAGCTGCTGGCGGATTGATGCGAAAAAAGAGCCGATAGCGGTCGGAGAGATCATCCTTTCTCATGCTCTCGACGGGAACAGCGGGGTAGCCCGGCAGGCGGATGTTGAAATCGGCTTTCTTCCGCGCTGCCGGCGGAAGGCGCAGCAACGCCTCGACAAGCACCGACTCCGCACCCCAGGGAATGGGTTGATTGTGCAGAACGAGGCCCGCTTTTTCGCAGCTGAAGTACAACGCTTGCGGCTGCGCAACCATTCGGTGAGGGGTCACGATTTCACTCATGGCCCAGTCGTGCCAATGCCTGATCCAACGCCACATCCAGGTCCTCCCCCGCGGGGAGTTTCGTTGCCGTCACCCCACAGATGAGACACTCGGGCGACCGGGCGATGCGGAAACGGTAAGGCTTATAAGCATCGCTGAAAACGCCTTCAACGCGAGCCAACGGCAGGAGCATACTCGAGAAGCCTGGGTCGCTTCCGTTCAGCATATCAAGCGTCACGCTTGCATGGAGGCGCAGCGATAACGCCAATGGAAGTTTTGCTGGCCGGGATACGCGCCCGCTCGACAGCCGCTTGCGGATCGCTGTAATCTGGCGGAGGCGAGTTATCCGTCTCGATGGCGCACTGCAAATGGCTCGCGACACAACCATAGCACGCTTCACCCGGCCGAAAGCAATGTACCCAACCGCCGATGCCGCCGCTTAATACTTCGCCCAGCGTCCAAGACTTGCCATGTTTTCGCATGAGGACATCGAAATGATATTTGGCAGGCTCGACGTCCACCGCGCAAATTCCGATGTCGGCGGCGCTGATCAGAGCGTCAATTTCCGCAGCCCTTTGCAGATCGGTTAAATCATAGGGGAGTGCGACAACTTCCAAGTCGGGCCGCAACTGTTTCACCCAGCCGGCAGCAAGATCGACTTTTTTTTGCCCGGCATCGGCCACCGGAAAGTAGTGGCGAACAACATTGTGCGGCTTGTAGACATCGGGATCGATGAGAGTGATTTTCGAAACGCGCGTCATCCCGCGACAGCAGGTCAAGTACGACCATGCCGCCCGAGCCGGCGCCAACTTGGAAGAGGTGGGACATGGGGTTAATTCTAGTGGCTGTGGCTTGCGGTTTTAAGGAAGGGCAGGAGCAGCGCATGATGTAAACGGTTTAGGATTGCACACTTCATGCGCTACTCTGTACTACTAAGGTTTCAAAGTCGCGCATGTGGCGCAAATTATGGACAGCATGTCACACTAACCCGAAGCGTCAGCGAGGGAAGCCCCGAAGCGTTAGCGATGTGACTCGGTTAGGATAGCGAACAGAATTAACGCTAACGCTTCGGGGCCGCGCCTCGCTAACGCTTCGGGTTAGTATGTGATTGCGGCTAGGCCGCGCTATGAAGCAAAGATTGTTTTGCGAAAGTCAGCCCGGAACAAATGATGCAAGGTTCGCCTCAGCAGTTACCTCCAACCATAATTCAGCAGCCTCGCGAACGTTCGCTAATGCCTCTTCCAGCGTTTCACCTTGCGAATGGCAGCCCGGCAATTCAGGAACACTTACAGAGAAGCCGCCGCCGGCTTCGGTCTGAACTAGAACTTTGAGTGTCATCACGACCTTCCGTAGAGTGAATAAGGATTGGCAGTTGCAGAGTTTTCAATTCGGCGAAAACACTATGGTTCTAGCGCACTATGCACTTCCTTTTGAAACGGCGAAGCTTCAAGCCCATGCAAAATGATAGCCGCGCTTCGAGGCGTGAGCCACTCGGGCGGAATCGCATGCAGGGCGAAGTAAAGTTGCGCTTGCGTCGATTGCCCTGTCAGTTCCTGTTCGAACCGAGGCCACACGATTCGTTGGTATTCCACCCGATCAGCTGTAAAGATTGCAATCACAACGTCTCTGATAAAATTTGCAGCCGGGACGCTAAGCGAATCACAGTTTTCTCCCAGGATTTCATACATCGCTTCGAGGAGGGCAGCCATCGAACCGGTGGGACCCGTCAATGGCCGAACCAAATTTTCTTCAATCGTGGCACTCGACCAACGCGGGTCATTGTCGTCTGAACCAAGTCTTCTCAATAACTCGCGGTAGTCGATCGGGGCAAGCAAGTTATTCGAGGTTCGTGAGGGCCGCGCTTGGAGATCAATCATGAATAAGAACTCGGGTCGCGTATCAGTTATCCTGACGCGCGACAAAAAGGACGGAACATCGCGTTATGACAATTTAATCACTAATTCCGTCGCTTGCGCGTCCGGCTAACAAGACCGCCCTACTTTGCCTCCGGCAGCGGCCATTCGCCGGTTTCGTGCCAGATTTCGTAGCAGGCGAGCCAACGCCATGCCGCCAAAACGGCAAACACGCTTGTGAATTTTGCGGGATCCCAACGGCTATTGTCGCGCGTTGAACCTTGTCTCCAAAGACAAAGCGTCTGACCTTCGAGCAAATGCGGGCAGTGTTTCAGCGGTGTAACGACGCGTGTTTCGGGCGGCACGATGGGGTAGCTCGAAGGGAGCCGCGTCTCGACTTGATAGACGTTGTGCCCGGGCTTCAATTTGTAACGTAGCACCAACGCCGTCGCCATTCGGGAGACTTGAACTTGAAAGGCCGGGTCGCGCCCGTCGTTGTAACGTTCGATGGCGGGAACTTCGATGCAGAGCAAGCGGCGTTTGCCCGTCTCGGAATCAAGCAGGCCCATTGCAACGACTCGCGTATTCATCCAAAAAAAGAACGCGAAATAGATGCTGGATTTATTCCGCGTTCCGCAATCCGAGTTCCGCAATTCTTAATAATGGCATGGCACCGAACGGATGGCACTGATCACCTCTTCGTCCGGCACTTCGTCGGCGCTGCCGGCAAAGCTGGTGTCGCGTCGATCGAGCAACAAGACCCGGCCCTGTTCGGCATTGCCGCGCAGGGCGCCGGCAAGGTTCTTGCGCTCCACTTCTGTCAGAGGTCGAAAATCCATGACGTAGCCTCCAGGGGCGAAGAAACAAAAAAGTGCCGATTGATCTTAGCGAATCCGGCCGCGCGATTGCGAGGTCAGTTCCGCAAGCATGAGAAAAATTCCCCGATCAACGCAATCGTCTTCGATGCCGGCCAGCTGCGGCCCGTCGGGGCTCATCAACAGGTAGCGAATCGCAGAGCCTTCGATTAACGCACGGATCGAACGATCCGAATCGGCAATCCGCGTCTGGACGGCGAGGGCCGGCTTGGCCATCCCATCCACTATTATAAAGCTAACATCGCGAAGCTGCAAAGCAAGGCGTTCGAGCTGTTCCGCATGCCTTTCCAGCTCAGGCCAAACAGGTCGCAACTGCAGTGCCAAATCCGGGCCGATTGTGAGCGTCACTTCCAGAGGTCGATAACTCCGATCTCCCTCTCGCAACGAATACCACGACAGACAGAGTTTGTCGAGGCATTGAACGTTTGCTCCCGGTTGCCAGGCGATTTGGCCGGACAACTGTTTCTTCGCGTCGGCAGTGCCGATGCCGAAGATGCCTTCACTGCCGCGTAAGTTGCCAACCCAAGCGATATCGCCCCGGAAGTCGCCATCGCTGGGGTGTCGCAGACTCCCCGGATGTGTGTGGACCACGCCGAGCATCGTCAGGTTGCGATTACCTTGGCGGACTACTCGACTCGCGGCCGCTTGCACGATCGGATCGAAACGAACGTGGCTATCGCCCGCATCCCGATTCGCGCCGGCCGGAAGCGTTGCAAGAACGATTGCCTCATTTTCCGTTCGCAAGCCCAGCAACACCCAGCCGGTTTCTTCATCCCCACGGTCGCTCAGGCGATGTTCGGCAAACTCGGCGAAAAGAGTTCGACTTACCTCGTCAGCGAGGACCAAGCGATGCAACGGCCCGAAAGGCGGGAGTGAACTGCGTTGCTCCGGAAGCGGCGGCGGTCGCTTCTCCCGACTTCTTTTAAGCAGATGCGCGCCATACGCGCTGGAGAGCTCGCCAAAGATCTTTTACGGCAATGGGCGCTCACTCCTTTGGACGCGAAAGCAACACACAATCAATCATAACCGCCAAACGCTTTGCCGTCAAAATAGTTGCAGGCCCTTAAACCGGAACGATCCGATTCTTCGATCCGAACCACAGTATCAACACAAACGTAGAACTCTGCGAAGCCGGACCTCTCTTTCCTGTTGACTTGCCAAACTGCCCAGTTAAACTGAAGTGACTGATTTGCGATCGAAGTTCGGCCGCGTGTTTTTCATCCTATCTTCGCGGTCAGCCGGCTCCATATCATTCGAGAGCCAACGGGAGTAAGCCTCATGGCGAAAAAGAAAAAGTCGGGCAGCAATATCGGATTGATTCTGACCCTGATATTTTTTGTGATGGCAACATTCATCGCCGGAACGGTCGCGTATTTAGGCTATTCCGAGCAGGAACAGCTAAAATCGGAGGCAGAAAAGGCAAAGAAGTCGGCGGAGACCGCCCGCGCCGAAACGCGCGAAGAGAAGGTACGCCGGGTGATGCTTCGCATCGCCTTGGGCATTGAAGAGGCCGAAGATCGGAAATTGCTCGTTTCTGAATTGACGCCGATGCGAGTCACGATCAGCGATGAGTTAGACCGCATGAAGCGCGGCATTCAACCCGTGGTGCCGGAAGTCCCCAACCCGAAAGACCCGGAGAAAAAGCTGATCTCGGCCTTCAACTGGCCGGTTTTGGCGATGAACCCGACTCAAATTCAGGAGAAGAGTGATGCCGGCGGGCTCGATCCGGAAAACTATAAGGCCGACCCGTGGATCAGCCCATTGCTGACGCTGCCGACCATGATCGGCATCTACAAGACCAAAGCGGAGAATGCCGAGAACTCACGCCTTGTCGCTGTAACCGAGAGCGAAAAATTCAAGAAGATCTCCGAGCAGGCGAATGTCGCCCAAGGGGTGGAGAAAAAAGTTTTTGACGATGCGAGAATGGCGATCAATGCCGAAAAGACGGCTTTCTTCGCCAAACAAGAGGCAGATTTCCGCAAGATTGCCGACGATCACAAGAACGACGGCGCGAAGGCGGCCAATCAGATCAAAGACATCAAAGCGGATTCGCTTGCCTTGAATGAACGCTATGCCGTGCTCGAAAAGGAAAAGCGGTCAGTTGATGCCCTGTTGGAGAAAGAGAAGAATCAATCCGGAGCGATTAGCCGCTTGAATGCGGCTGGCTTCGATTACTTCAACCTCGAAGAAAAGAAGGGTGAGATCGTACGGCGTGAAGGCGCCGGCGAAGCCACGACATCGCCATTGACGGCCGAGTTCCCGGGCAATGGCTCGGCTAAAGCACGCGATAATTCATTCGTCACCATTGATCTAGGCTCCAATAAGAAACTTCGGCCGCAAGTCACCTTCCTTGTCGTAGCAGCTGACGTTTCTTGGCTCGCCCTCATGGAGAAAGAAGATTCGCTGAAGAAGAATTCCTATCGCAATGATCGTCAACCTTTCGAAGACAACCCGTATGTGAAGGCAGGCATCGAGGTCGTCGAGATTCTCGGCGCTGATCGCGCCCGGGCGAAGATTATCTTCGAGAATGAGCCGATCCGAAACCCCGTGCAGGCTCGCGATCAGATCTTCAATCTTTCATGGCAGCCGGCTGAAGAGATTCGCATCGCCTTCGCCGGCATCATTGATCTCGATGGCGATGGTCTTGATAACAACGAAGAATTCCTGCGTATGCTCGAACGCCAGGGCGTCATTGTGGACGAGTATCTCAAACTCAAACCGCTCGATTTTGTCAAACGCGACGGTAAAGGAATGTCGTTGCAAACTCGCTATCTCGTGATTGCGGAGAATCCTCGATTCGATGTCCCGATCGGCATTGGAGCCGAGAGCCCCCAAGTTCGGCAGATGAAAGAGGCATTGAGCAAACTGAGCGATATCCGGTTACGCGCCCGAGAACTGGGCGTTCAAGTGATTGAAGCTAACAAATTCCTAGCCATGATCGGCTACAAGCTGCCGCGCAACCCCGCGCCGCCGCAATATGGGGCTTCCGCCTACTTCCAAAATGCACCGAAGCCGATGGACGAGCCTAAGAAGGATGGAAATTAGAAATCGTTTGGTTGTGCAAATGCGTCGTTAGCCGCGACGCGAAGGCTCTGCGCAACGGAGCGCTTTCGGCCAGAAAGCGCTCCGCCGCGCAGAGCCTTCGCGTCGCGGCTAACAAATCTTGCCGCTAAGTTGAACCTTCATTTCCGCAGCCAGCTGGGCGGCACATCAAACGGGTAGCCCGGACGAATTCTTAGGTATTGCAAGAAGTTCGCCGACTCAGCGCCTGCGCTCAACAAGCTCGCGCTCATGCCCGTAGCGATAGAAGCTGCTGTAACTGACCCGAAGGGAAAGTTAGGAATCTCGTCGTACATCATTACTTCCGGTTTGATGAACAGATCGGAAACGAGGCCAGCGCCGATCTGGCTATATGGCTGTGGCCGACGATCTTTGTTCATCGCTCCGACAGTTACCACCGTGCGAGCATCGGCCGGCACGCCAACACCGCCGAGGAAAGATTCGTAATCGCCAAAAACGATTCTGCCTTTGTCTCGGCCTAACCCATCAACCACATCAACAAATATCCTCGGCTTCAGTTCCCAGCGAATCTCCTGATCCGGAATGCCCAATGAGCCCCCTGGCCTGATGCCGAGAGGATGCCTCCCTTCAACCCGCAGGGCATACTGCCCGGACGCAGGCAACGTAACTTCGATCGTATGTTCGTAGACGCCAAACTCGCGTTCGGCCAGCAAACGTTGGGGATTGCCTTCCGATCGTGCGATCAACTCCATCTCATCGCTTGGCAATTTCTCGCCGCTGGGATCGCGTTGGCGGAAAAGAGTCAGATTCAAGGGAGCGATAGGGAGCCGATATTCCATCTCGCTGATGTCCGGATCGTGCGGCTCGCGCCACTGGATACTCAAACGGATCCGAGCACCTGCCGGTAATTCGCGGAGTTGCGGCTGCATATCGGAACGCAACGCGAGAAAGTTAAGCTCCGGTGTCCATCGGCCCGCCTTCAGCGGAGCATCAAACGGAGCGAACTCCATGAGGCCGTTGCCATCGGCATCGTGGAATTCGCCAAGCCAAGCCTGCCCACGTGTATCGCCCGCCGGCTGCACCCATAACGTAGGATGCGGCCGTTTGCCGCTGTTGATGGCCGGATTCGGCCGGCCGACGCTCATCTTGCCATCGAGGAAACGACTCAGCGAACTCGTCGCATCCAAAGGATGAGCCGAATTCCAGGCTAGTGTGTTCAGTACGACCGTCGCTCCCTTAACGGCAAGCAAGTCTTCTTCGAGTTTCAGTAGTCGATTGGCGCGAGCCGACAGCGTTTGTTCTTTCTGCTCGACCGCTGCAATGGCGGCTTTGGCGGCCCGTTTGCGCTCGCGATTTGCCTCGTCATCGTCAAAGTCATCGAAGGCCTTGCGATACTCGGCATTGGCCCGATCGCGTTCAGCGCGAACGTTGCCAGCTTCGATATCGAGTTCTTCACGGCGCGCTCGGAAACTAAGCGGTTGAAAGAAATCGCCGAGCATGTAACGATAAGCGGTGATCACCTGATAAGGCGCTTCGGCAGAGACACGCACCAGTACGAGATCGGCGTCGGGCGCGCCGACTCGCACCGCCAAGGCGCATTGTGTGCCAACCCCTAGTTCGCCCTGCGCCACGGGACTCGGCTCAGGCTGAATTTCAAGATTCCGCTCGGCCGTCAGATCGACATAACGCGTCGACTTTGGCAGTCCTTTGCCGACCACGCGCTGCCATCCGGAAAAATCGGTCGCGATGACGGCAATGCGGATCCCCGTGCCCAATTTCCCTTGCGCATGCAGCTGGGCCAACCCGGTTTCCTTTAGCGCATCGAATGGCTCAGTCGCATCAATCAAACGGAAATGGCCGGCTGCTTTATCCTTCAGATCTTCCTTCTTCGGCTCTTCTTTAGCAGTTGTTGGCGTTCCGCTGGCTGCACGCGGCAACCGAATCGAGAGTATAGAAGGCAAGCGCGCAATGACGTTCAATTGAGCGCCTTCCGCCACGGTCATTGTCACCACATCACCGAGCAACCCTTCGATTGCAGTGGCCGGATTCATCTGCCGGATGTCTTCGCGCCAGGTCGTGTCCGATTCGTTCGGTGTAAAGCTCAAAGTTGCCTCAACTCGTAAGGGCGTCATGGCCTTGGCCGGGTCGAGCAGCACCCGGCGAACATCGGCAGCTACTTTGGCGATGGCCGGCTGATCGGGCGCGGGTAGAGGCAGAGTTTCCTGGGCAGTTGTCGGCACAGGCGCTCCTTCTTCAGGCATCACTTCGATCAACCGAATGGGCAACTTGCTTTTGAACGGTTCGGGCAAATCTTGCTCGTGAACGAGTGGGAGAAACCAGCCTGCGGGCTGTGTTCGCAGATCCTTCAAAAGCGTGGGCACGCTGATCCAGGGCATAGTCCCGCGCAGCGAAGCATAGCCGCGATGATCGTAAGCGACCGCATCCTGAAAGCCGATCTTCGCGAGCACTTGTTTGATCTGATTACGGAATAGCTGCTGCTGCGACGGCGGCAACCGATCCGTCAGCATCAGCGAAACCTTCACCCGTTCTTTGAGGTCGGCCGGCGGCTTATAACCGGCCGGCAGAAGCAGTACCGTTTCGATATGCGGCTCACTCAACAAGGTGCGGGCGTTGGCCGAGGGGATCGTACCGATCATACGCTCCGCAGAGGGATCGAAAACGTCGAGATCGGACTCGTCGTTTTCCTCGCGTTTGAAGCCGAGGTCTTTCAGAAACTTCGTCATCTCCTGAAACTGCACGATACGCTCGTTGCGCCCCGCCTTGATTCGATAGCGAAACTCGACGTCGTAATTTTCCGGCGGCTTCGGCCATTTGACTTGCGCAATCAGCGAAGAGGGAGCGAAAGCGCCAAAAAGCAGGACTAAGCCGATTGTGCGGAACAAGACATTCATGAATAGGCCTCGTGCAAACGGCATCTCAAAGAGGGCGCCCATGTCATCGTGTCAGCCGGAGGATGTTTTGCCAAGGTGTGCGACAAGCGATTATGACACGCAATTGTTCGCAAGGCTGTTTTCGATCTTATAACTGCACTATCTGCCTTAATGGCCGCCTAATGCTGACCGGTAAAGCAGTCAGCATCGGCATAGAGGGCTACGCATGAGGCATCCAGCCATGTATGACGAGATATATGGGATGCGCCAATCCGCGCTTAGAGTCGGATAGCGAGCCCGCGTTCCCCTTTTCGGAGTCTTGCATGATGCGCAGATGTTGTTGGATGATTGTCCTTTGTTTAATCGCAATCACTCCCCTTGCTGGGGCGGCGGAAATGATGCAGATCCAAGTCGATGCCACCGATGCACCACGCAAGTTGTTGAAAGCCCGGCTGACAATACCGGTCAAGCCCGGGCCGTTGTCGCTTTATTATCCGAAATGGATCCCGGGCGAGCATTCGCCCACCGGGCCGATCACGGATCTGACAGGCGTACAAATTCAGGCTGATGGCAAGCGCCTCGTCTGGACGCGCGATGAAGTCGATATGTTTGCGATCAACGTCACAGTGCCCGAAGGCGTCGCTTCCATCCAGGTCGATCTGGAATTCATCACCACGCCCGTCAAAGAAGGCTTCAGTTCCGGCGCCTCGACCACGGCCCGGCTTGCAATTCTGAATTGGAACCACGTGCTTCTTTATCCGAAAGGAAGCATCATCCAGGAAACCAAAATCGTGCCATCGCTGACGCTGCCTGCGGAATGGAAATGGGCCTGCGCCCTGCCCGTTCAGAAACAGAAGGCCGCGACGGTTCAGTTCGAGCCGACGACTCTCGAAACCCTCTGCGACTCACCCGCTATCTGCGGGAAATATCTGTCGGAAATTCCCATCGGTCCCAAAGAAGGCCCGCCTCATTTCCTTTGCTTGGTGGCCGACTCCGAAGAGGCGCTGAAGATTTCACCTGAAGTGAAAGCCGAGTACGATCGCCTGGTGACCGAGGCCTATGCCCTGTTCGGCGCCAGGCATTACCGTTCGTATCGCTTCCTGGTGACGCTCAGCGACCATGTCGCCCATTCGGGCATCGAGCATCACGAATGCAGCGATAACCGCGTTTCCGAACGGATGTTCCTCGATTCCTCCTATCGCAAAACCTGGCATGCCTGGCTGTTGGCCCATGAATACGTCCACTCCTGGAACGGCAAATACCGCCGGCCTGCAGGGATGATCGCCACTGATTTTCAGAAGCCAATTCGCACCAAGATGCTTTGGGTCTACGAGGGCTTGACACAATATCTGGGACTGGTCCTTGCAGCACGAAGCGGCCTTTGGACACCGGAGATCTCGCGCGACAACTTCGCCCAAATAGCTGAATGGTCGCAGAATCAAACAGGGCGCGATTGGCGTTCGCTCGAAGACACGGCTGTCGCAGCGCAGCATCTCTATTCGTCGCGATCCGATGGCGGCGCCCGGCGCCGTGGCACCGATTTCTATGATGAGGGCGCGCTCATTTGGCTCGATGCCGACACCTTAATCCGCGAAAAAACGAAAGGCGAGAAGAGCCTGGATGATTTCTGCAAAGCCTTTTTCGGCGGCAAAGATGGCCCGCCCGATGTGAAACCCTATGAATTCGAAGAGATTGTCAAAACGCTTGAAAGCGTGGTTGCGCACGACTGGAAAGGCTTCTTCGAAAGCCGAGTGATGAAGCCCGGCGCCGTAGCACCGCTGGAAGGCATCACGCGTGGCGGCTGGAAACTCGGCTTCGCTGCCACGCGCGGCGATGGTCTCGAAGCAGCCGACACCGAAAACAAAACCATCAATCTGATAACTTCGTTGGGGCTTATTCTCAAAGACGATGGCGCAGTCGTTGACGTCATCCCGCGGAAGCCGGCCGACAAAGCCGGAGTAGCCCCAGGCATGAAGCTGCTGGGCGTCAACGGCCGGCGCTGGAGCGCCGACATCCTGCGCAGCGCCATCGCCAACACGAAGGAAGGCAAAGGCAAACTCGAACTCCTCTTCGAAAACGCCGAGTTCTTCGAGAACATTAAAATCTCCTACGACGAAGGGGAACGCTACCCGAAATTGGAGAAAGTAGCGGAGGACGGCAACTTGCTCGATGAGATTTTGCGGGCGAAGGTGAAGTAGGGGTGTACTTCTAAAGACCAAACTGAGTCGTGACCACAAACTACCGGAGAACGATGTAAATTATTGCCAGTGGTTAAGTTCGTAATAGCAGTCATCAAATGCAACACCCGCTTTCTGCAGATTACGCAATGCGCGTGCGATATCGCCCGAAGACATGTTGTTCCGCGGATTGCTGTCATATCGAACGACAAGTAGACCACTATGATGGCCGTTCGCGGCATAGACAAACAAGTCGTGAAGAGCTTCGAAGTCGCCGTGATTGCGCGTTAAAACCGTGCGCTTGTCGCGAATGGCATGAGCAAAATGAACCTGATCGGCGCTGCCGGACAGCCCGACGTTCGCTGGAATGGCGATGTCGTGCCCGTCGCGGCGCAGCAATCGGATGAGGCTGGCATCAGTGCTGTCATCGTCAATGTACAGCCTCATAGGCCAAGTCTCACACGCTCAGCAGTTGAAAGTGGTCGAGGCCTTCCCGTAAGTTGAATGGCGGGATCGTTCATGCCGATTGCCTCGGCTCGAAGATCGTCTTTTCGATGGTCTTCACGGAGTTCCATCGGGTCGGACCGACAATATGCGATGGCCTCTTGCACTGCCTGCAGAGGTACGTCGAAGTCTTCCGCCAACTGCTGTGGCGTGCGAGGTTGCTTCTCATTCATAAACTCGCAGTAGAGCGTCCACGCCCAGATGCGTTTTCCGCGTACGCATAATTGCCGGTAACTCGACCCTTGTCTTCGCTCCAGATATTTCCAATTGCCCTGCATCTCGAACATGGCACGCACCCTCGTTGTTTATGTTATGATAAGGGCAATTCGCCACGGTACAACGCCGCCTACCATAGTGCATTGCTTCAAGTGGAATCATGCCGACGAAATGGTTGCAAAAATGAGAGGGGAACGATGGTTGTTTCCGAACTGGTCAAAATGTATAAGAACGGCGATATCTCTGCCTGGAGAGGTAACGTCGAAGTCTTCCGCCAATTGCTGCGGCGTCCATGGTTGCTTCTCATTGCAGATCCACTCGTTCGGCAATAAGTTGAGTTATTGGAGATATCGCGATGACCTTGCTCAGGCGAGTTGAACACGGCGTTGTCGTGTTTCCGGAAAGTTCCGGTCTACGCGACGGAACGTTGGTGGAAGTAAAGCCGATAAATACGGAGCCGGCGTTTGCGGAACGCAGCGCAGTTTCCGAGGAACGGCGGGAAGCGCTTTTGTCTTTGATCGGCCTTTGGAAAACAGAAAGCCCGCCCGATGACGATGAGGTGAAACGCATAATTGAACAGGCGCGAAGGGAGAAGCATGGCTGATGCGTGTGCTGCTTGACACCAACGTTATCCTAGATGCTTTATTGCAACGTCCTCCTTGGCATAATGAAGCTGACGCCATTCTACAAGCGTCCGCGCTCGGACATGTGGAATGCGCTGCTACAGTTTTATCACTAGCGACGACATTCTACGTGGGTCGAAAAATCGTCGGCAATGAGTCGGCCCGTATAGGCATTCAAAAGTATCTTGCCGCATTCACAATCCTTCGGATCGACAAACAGACGCTCATCGACGCTGATGGCCTGCCCGGCGGAGATTTCGAGGACAACATTCAGATCGCAGCCGCCGTCACAGCGACTTTGGACGCCATTATCACCCGCAACGTACGCGATTTTGCGCAGTCTCCTGTACCGGCATGGGAACCGGCAGAATTGTTGCGACGACTGGCAGCATCAAATCTTCGCTGACCTGATGGCGTGCCGACATTTTTGTCGATCCCGCAAAATTCGCCGGACGAGAGTGTGTGCGCATGAATATAGTCACGTTGGTAGAGACTCAGATCGCAGACGGCTGGTAGAGACTCAGATGGCAGACGGCTAGAGGTTGCTGGACGCACTTGCCGACGCCCACATAGAAGTTAGCGTCGCATTCTGGGGAAAGCCGGCAGAAATCGATCGTCGGTTACTTGAAGAAGCCTTGAGTCTATTCAAGTGGAGATACTCACTATTTCCGAAGTCTTCACCTTTCCACTCATGGTTAGGACTCCCCGTGAGCCTTTTGATCCTCTAAGGTGATATAACCTCTGCGCCAACATTCACTTTCGGAGCTCGTCATGAAGTCGATGAATCGTCGCACCTTTTTGGGGGCGGCTGCCGCTTCCAGTCTTAGTTTGAGCCTCTCCTCGGCGGCGGAAACTGCTGCCAATAACCAAATCGTCGTCGCCATCATGGGCACGGGCACGCGCGGCATGTATCACTCGAAGGCGTTCTTGCAACAGCCGGGCGTCACCATCGGCTACGTTTGCGATGTCGATAAAGACCGGGCCGCGCAAGCAGGGAAGCTCGTTGAAACCATTTCTAAGACGGCGCCGAAAGTCGTCACGGATTTCCGCGACATTCTCGATGACAAGTCCGTTGACGCAATCGTCGTGGCCACTTGCAACCATTGGCACGCGCCTGCTGCTATCCTGGCAGCTGCGGCCGGCAAACACGTTTATGTGGAAAAGCCTTGCAGCCATAGTCCTTGGGAAGGCGAGATGCTGGTGCAGGCTGCCCGTAAATACAAAGCACAAATTCAGATGGGCAATCAACGTCGCAGTTTCGAAAAAATCCAAGAGGCGATGAAGCGGCTGCATGAAGGTGTCATCGGTCGTGTCTACTTAGCACAGGCTTGGTACACCAACGACCGCAAGTCGATAGGCAAAGGGGTGGAAGGCGCCCCGCCGAAAAATCTCGACTACGCACTCTGGCAAGGGCCTGCGCCTGCAAAAGCCTTTCACAACAATTATCTGCATTACAACTGGCACTGGTTCTGGCATTGGGGCAACGGCGAGTTGGGCAACAATGGCATCCACATGCTCGATCTCTGCCGCTGGGGACTTGAGGTTGATTACCCCGTCCACGTCACGTCGAGCGGCGGCCGTTATCGCTTTGAGGATGATCAAGAAACGCCGGATACGCAGCAGGTCGCCTACGAATTCGACGACCGGAAGTCGATTACTTGGGAAGGGCTCAGCTGCAATATGATGCCCGATGGCCAAAAGGCCGACGTCGTCTTTTACGGCGAGAAGGGGAAGCTTGCGCATCGTAGAAGGCAATTACTCCATCCATGACGAAAAGGGCAAGGAAGTGGAAAAGGTGGATGCCAAGCGCGGCGACGCCGACCACATCGCCAACTTCCTCGCAGCCATCCGCGGCAGCGCCAAACTGAACAGCGAGATTGAAGAAGGCCACAAGAGCACCATGCTCTGCCACCTGGGCAACATCGCCCAGCGCACGGGCCGAGCGTTGAAAGTCTCCCCCAAGGATGGCAAGATCATCGCCGACAAAGAAGCCATGGGCTTTTGGAAGCGTGAATATGCCGAGGGCTGGGAACCGAAGGTGTAGCGCGTTGAAAAAATCGTAAGACATCAGCCAAGGATTGAACACGGACGGAAACACGGATAAATCAAGCGGCCTGCTGCAAGCTAGACACGCCTTTGAATGAACATCTCGGATTTTATCCGTGTTCTTTCCGGGTTTTCGTGCCTGGCTAAATGATTGCTTGGTTGGTGCTGTAGTTGACTCAGCACGATGAGTCTAGTTGATTCCGTCATTATCTTTTCGCTCGCTCCAATGCCAATTCTTTGACGCGGCGTAGATCAAGTTTGCCAGTTCCCAGTACTGGTAATTCCGCGATGGGATGAAAATCGCGGTCGCTCGGAATGCACAGATTGGGGATCCCGCGTTCGCTCAACTTCGTCGTCAATTCTGCAACCGGCATGATCATCGAATCGAGATGAAGCACAATAATGCGCTCACCTTTCTTCTCATCGGGGATCGACGCCACGGCGAGAATGCGATCGCTCGTTTCGAGTATGGCATGTAAGTCGTCTTCAATCTTTTCGAGCGGCACCATCTCGCCGCCGATCTTCGCAAAGCGCGAAAGCCTGCCGGTGATAATGATGAAGCCATCCTCGTCGATATGCCCCACATCGCCGGTGTTGTACCAGCCGTCTACGATCACATTGTCAGTCATCTCCGGCTTGCCGAGATAGCCGACCATGACGTTGGCGCCTTTAATGAAGATAAGACCGTCCAGGCCCGGGCTTAAAGGTTGGAGAGTCTCGGCATCTAGAATTCGTGCGGCGACCCCAGGAATGGGCCTGCCGATGGAGCCGATCCGGTTATTGATCTGCGTAATGCCATGAAACAGCTGATCTGACGTGTTAGCGGAAACGACCGGAGATAGTTCGGTGCAGCCGTAGCCCTCGGTGGGCAGAATGCCGAATTTCTGTCCAAACTCGAGCGCTAAGCTAGGGGGCAGTTTCTCGGCGCCGCAGACGAGAATGCGCAACGAGCGGAAATCGTCCGGCTCGCAACGGCGTAAATAGAACCGCAGAAAAGTTGCAGTCGAAGCCAGAACCGTGCATTGATGAACGCGGCAGAGGTCGCCGACATCTTTGGCTTGCCGTGGATCGGCATAGTAAACGGCCGAACCACCGATTACCAACGGCACCCATAGGGTGACCGTGTAGCCGAAACTGTGAAAGAACGGGAGCACCCCTAACACACGTTCGCGATGATCGACATCGAGATGGGCCACCATCGATTCGACATTGCAGGCAATGTTGCGATGGCTGAGCATCACTCCTTTGGGATCGCCGGTGCTGCCGGAGGAGAAGATAATGGTAGCGATGTCATCCAGCGATTGATGACCCATTCGCAGAATCCAACGATCGATCACCCAGCCGGGCAGCAGCAGAACGGTCAAGAAAGCCCTGATTCGTTGTAGTTTCCCGATAGCTCCGGCAGCATCTTCGAGCAAAATTAGCGTCACCTGTTCGCCCAAGTCGAGCGGCAGCTTTGCGAGAAATCGCCTTGACGTAATGACCGTTCGCAGACCCGTCTGATGTACGGCCGATTTAACCGAATCGATGCCGGCCGTGTAATTGAGATTGACTGATGTCCGCCCGAGGACGGCAAGAGCCACATTGGCTAATGCGCCGCCAACACTGGAAGGGAGCCAAAGGCCGACGTTCTTTTCCGTACCAAGTCTCGGCTTCAGCCATCTCGATATCAGGATGATTCCGACGAGAGCTTTGATGAACGAAAGCGTTCGTGGCTTGCCGCTGGAAGTATCGATCAAACAGGGTCGAAACATCTGCCGTAAGTTGGCGGCAATGCGGACGAAATGTCGATGAACGGCGCGACTTCGGTCGCTATCACGGATGGCCATTTCGGCAGACAATTCGGGAATCTTCCTCGTCACGTAGCCCGGAGTCGGCGACATGACGGCTTCGCCAAACATCACCGCGACCGGATATGGCAAGCGCGGTGGAAACTTTCGTTCCAGCTTCCCTTGCCGATACGTGAAGAGGCTCCCCCACATCTGGTTAATGCAAACAGGTACAACGGGCAACGGTGATTTCACGCGCTGCAAAATTTGTTCGAAAAGCTTGTGGAAGGAGAGCGCATCCCCCGCAGGAGTTTGCCAAGTTTCAGCAAACAAACAAATAAGTTCACCCCGATTAAGGGCATCGCCGATCTGCGCACGTGATTTTTCGATGGCGACTAGGCCTGCCTCAACATCAATCAAAATAGAACGGGTCATTCGTTGGAACAGTTGCAACAGCGGAGTTGTTCTACCCCCCGTCCATTGCACAAAACGAATGCGACGCGGACAGGCCTCGGATAAAAGCATCCAATCGACAAAGCTGCTCGAATGGCAAACCAGCAGCACAGCGCCCTCTCTGGGAACGTTGTGGGAATCGAAGACTCTCAGCCGGTACACGACACGGACAAAAAGCCGTACCAACGGTCGCACGAAAAAATGCAGCCTGAAGAGAAAAACAACGAGAGCGGCCAGGATCGCGATCGCAATAAAGACAACACCGATAGGAACAGACGGCACGTTGAAGTCTCCAGCCAAAATTCAACAAACGCGATACTCGTGGCAAAGCCGCCTGTAGCGAAAATGCGGATTGCGCCCGACAGCGCGGTTCGTAACAACACCGCCTGTTCGCGTACACCTTCGATCCCTGTTACAGGCCAATGCATTGAAGAACAGGGGCCTGTCCCGCCGATCTTCTTTCGCAGCTCGACTCTCCAGTCTGCGCAGTTTATCGGCTGGTCATAGTTGTTTCATCAACAGGGACTTTAACGATGAGTGAATCGACTCCGGTCGGACCGATCCATCTCGGCTTCTTAACGGTGTTCCAGGAAGGGCCCGGTTATCTCGGCGGTTATCTCATTACGAATTCGTGGGGCAGGCCGCTCGAATTCCGTCTCAGCACGGCCGTGCAGCCCAACCGCGTCCAACAGATTTTGTACGGAATCACCCTGCAAGAATACTTGTTTGCGGATTTGATCGGCAAGACGCTGATCGATAAGAGTTCCACGCCCGTGCAAATGCTGCTGACTGATTCCCTTGGAGTTTTGCCAATTCGCAGCCGGCTTGAAATCCCGGTGTTGGCCGTTGTCCCGCAGGATGATCCTTCCATCACGTTCATGCCGGAAGAACGTATCGCCCGGCTAACGGACAGCCGTTACTCTTCGCCATTGTTGTACGATCCTCGTAACGCCGCCGATCAAGAGCGAATTCATGCGATTCTCGGCTTGCTTGACGCCAGTCTCGACTTGAGCGAACCTTTCAGCCGAATTCGTGAAGCGATGGGCGAAGCCCGCAAAATGGGGGCAACCAGCCGTGCTGCTTAGCGAACCACCGATTGCCGAACCCATTTCGTCCGAGAGCCTGCCCAGAACGCGTTTCTGGAAGAATTTGGCATCGACCTGCAATTGGCAACCGAAGCGCTGCGCTTGCCACGTTTCGAAGCGAACCTGTTGCCGAGCGTGCGTGAAGCAAGGCTGCTTTCGGACTCTCCTTGGGCCCGGCCCATGGGCTCGCTGGACATGCGCGTAATAACCGAAGGCTGGAAATTCCCGACCCCGGCGACTGAACCGATCAACCGCCCGGCGCTGCCGGAAAAGTCGCCCGATCCCGCCACAAAGGCAGTCGAATTTGACTTGCCTGACGCACCAGCGGTAAAGCTCAAGCCGCACATTCGCCCAAAGCCGACGGGCGATACGGTGGTATTCAAAGATCGTCTTCTTTATCTGTTGCAGCCGCCATTAGACAATCTTTTTGCCGGCAAGCAGGTGTCGGTGCCTTTTCAACCGTTTCCCTATCAACTGGAAGGCATTGCGTTTTTGATGCCTCGTCATGCGGCGTTATTAGCTGATGAAATGGGCTTGGGCAAGACCGCGCAGACAATCTTGGCGGTCCGATTGCTTTTCAGCGCCGGCTTGGTGAAGCGCGTGCTGATTATCTGCCCCAAGCCGCTCGTCTTCAACTGGGCGCGCGAGTTGAAGCTTTGGGCGCCGGATATCCCTTTCGAGGTTTTTGGCGGCGATACCCAGACGCGGCTACGCCACCTGGAAAGTCTCCAATTGCCCGCTTAAGCTCGTGAACTACGAGATTCTGACGCGCGATTCGGAAGTGTTGCAGGAGGAAGGCGTTTCATTCGACCTTGCAATCCTCGACGAAGCTCAGCGAATCAAGAATTTCGATTCGAAGACCGCGCATGTTGTGCGCAGCGTCAAGCGCCAACGGAGTTGGGCGCTCACCGGAACGCCGATCGAAAACCGTCCTGAAGATCTCGTCAACATATTTGCCTTCGTCGATGCCGGGCGCATCCCGCCCGATACGCCCTCGAAAAGGCTATCGCAGTTGACGGCCGACTGCATCCTCCGCCGGACGAAGGAACAGGTGCAAAGCGACATGCCGCCCAAAACCATCCTCGATCTCGCGATCGAACTGGCGCCGGCCCAGCGCGAAGCCTACGATCTGGCCGAAAAAGAAGGCATCGTGCGATTGAACACGCTCGGCGATACCCTTACGGTGCAACATGTTTTTCAACTAGTCATGCGCCTTAAACAGATCTGCAACTTCGATCCCTTAACTGGCGCCAGCGCCAAGTTGGAGCGCCTGCTTGCCGACATGGAAGAGGTTGCCGCCAGCGGTCGCAAGGCAATTATTTTTTCGCAGTGGGTCGAGCCGTTGGAAGTGTTAGCAAAAGCGTTGCAAGCATATAATCCCTTGCAGTTTCATGGCAAGATCCCGACGAACGACCGCCCGCGCATTCTCGATCAATTCAAGTCCGACCCCACGAAGCACGTCATTCTGATGAGTTACGGCACCGGCAGCGTCGGCCTGAACTTGCAGTTCACCAATTACGTTTTTCTGTTCGATCGATGGTGGAACCCGGCCATCGAAGATCAAGCAATCAACCGCGCCCATCGCATCGGGCAAAAAAATCCGGTCACGATCACCCGTTTCACGATGGAGAACACCATCGAAAAACGGATCGGCGAAGTCCTCGACCGCAAACGGCAGTTGTTCAACGAGCTGTTGGAACAGAACGGCCCACCCTCTTCAATGGGCCTAACCCAAGACGAAATCTTCGGCCTGTTCGATCTCAAGCCGCCCGCCAAGAAGGCGGCTTGAGCCGCATCAACCGACCACAACCCGCGGCTTTTGGCCCTCTGGCAATTCGGACTGGCGCAACAGCGTGTAGACCAGCCAGGGCACATTGCCGTGTCCGAAGAGAATGAAGTGCAGGTTCGCCGTGATGGGGTTTTCTTCCGACCAGCCAAAGTGTAGTTCCGGTGCCACACCAACGCGTGACATATCAATGGCGACCGCCGCCATGACGTGCGCGATCGACACACAATGCCGGATGGCGACGATGACTCGTCCATCTTCGCGAGTCACCTCAATTCGAGGCCGATGAAAGAAGTCGCTCGAATCGCCGAGTTCTGCCGTGACAAAGACAAGCGGTGTTTCTGGTCCGAGCCGATGCCGTAGCCGAATCTCCATTTCCTTTTCACCGATGGTCAGTTTTCCCTCTCGATGCGGTACAAGGATGGGAAAGTCCGCCACTTTCAATTTCTCATAAGCTTCGCGCGACGCTTCGTCGATGAAGTCGAATCCTTTGAAGTGCAACTCGGTCGAACGATAAAACCGTGTTGCGATCGAACTGACTAAGACGAACAAGATGAACCAAAGCGATAGGGCAGCGCCGCCGGGTCGGGTAACAATCGTCTCGGCGGTGCTGAAAAGGAACACGCCAAGAATCAGGGTGAACCAGATAGGAAAGCGCCGGATTAAAGAATGTTTTTCGCGACGTCGCCAAAGATCCAGGCAGACCGCCAATGCTGAGGCGGTGAAGATCACCAGCACGCTGGTCGTATAGGCGCCGCGCTGTTCGTCCACATTGGCGTGGTAGTAGAAGGTGATTGCGATTTTCAAACCGGTGAAGACATAGATCAACGCACCGAGCTTATGGACCCACTCGAACTCCATGCCGAGCCGATGAAGGTACGGCGGCACAAATTCAACCAGACAGAGCGTCACGCTTACGCCGGCCAGACAAAGAATGGCAATAGTGCTCAGATCGTAAAGGGTGCCGAATTCCAAGCCGACAAAGGGAGCGATAGTCTGGCCCTCGGAAAGGCCTGCTAACGGCCCACCGTGCGCGAAATAGGCAAGCGCTCGATTGGACGCTTGGCCCTCCGTGCGGAAGGCGTCCGGCGGAATCAAGATAGTCGTCACCAGCGATGACGACAGCAAAAAGACCGACATCGCAACTGCCGAAACGAAGAGCAACTTCCGCGTATTGCGGATACGGCCGCGCGGGCGATCAGGGTCGTCGTCTCGCCGGCCGCGGACGAGCGGCATCAGCAGCATCGCCATCTCGAAACCGCTCAGGCCAAGGGCTATCTTGGGAAACAATTCAAGCGCTGCTTCGCCAAGACGTTGACTGGCCACAGGGCCATCGGCGTCGATCGCACGCGCCTGCCAGTCTCCTGCGTGAAGTTGCTGCCACCACCCGACAACAAGCTCCTGTCTCTCGAGCAAAAAGGCGATTCCGAAGCCGATCAACATCACGTTCAGCACGGCGTAGGCTGTTACTGTTACGACAGCCAATTGAATAAATCGCTTCCGAAAGCCGCCACGAAAACAGACTGATACGGCCATGCCTGCAATGAGCAACACCAGGGTCACTGCAAGTTGACGGCTCGACCAGGCGGCCGTCATCTCGCGCACGAAACCCGGCATCTGGTGACGGTTCTGCTCCCAGCGATCGCCCACGTGGTCAATTGCCTGCTGCCATTTCGCATCGGGCGAGTGCAGCACGTGTTCGGCAGCGTCGGCAGCCGAGAAAGTTCGCGTAAAAATCAAGTCGGTGGCGGCGAAACCGAGCAAGATAAGGATAAGGAGCTTGCCGAGCCAACCGGAAATCAAGCGTTCCAGAAGAGCTATGGAACCTTGCCCGTTTGGCGATACGCCCTGCCAGGTAGCAGTACACCGGCAACGCCCCAAACAACGTGATGGCGACCAGCACGGCCATTGCCAGCGGAGCGAGCCGGCCAGCAGCGTCGAAAGCGATTGAGGGGACGTAGCCCAGCGTGCTCATGTAGTCGAGCCCGACTACGCACATGATCCACGGCCAAGCCGTTTGGTAACTTCGCCTTTTACTAGGAGGCTCCGAAGATGTTTCGGGAAGGGCAATCGCATCAGCGGGCATGGGAAACCTACTTTGTACGGATGTTATTGAACACCTTTCATTATATGGAGCACTGGCTTTTCAGTCGCCGCCGGCACTTTCGCAGAAGGAGCGCGCCTAAGCTGGTTTGGCGCGATTGACTTTTCGAATCGTGGAAAAAAATAAGCAAAGCGAAGTTGAAATTTCAATAACCGCGAAGCTACGACTTTCGCAGCGGCTCGGTTTCAGGAGGCAGAAACGTGGTGCATGGCTGGCAAAATCGTATTTTACGGCAAAATCGTTTGAATTAGCAAATCCCCGAAAGTCGATACCAATTACCAGCGGAGGTTCGGCTTACCCGTAATGTTGAAATCGGCAATGGAGCCAATTTCCGCCCGATCTCCCCCAATCACCCAGCCCGGAGCCGATCATGTTTCGCCGCCTTCGCTCGATGCCCGTGTGGATGCCGCTTTTTGCCGCTTCGCTCGCGCTCGTCGTCTGTTCGTGCAAGTCGTTCCGTCCCACCATAAACGAATCGGATTGCGGGGAAGACCCCTGCCCCGCCCATGCCAAAGTTTGCAAACACCCCACGATGCACGCGCTTGCTTGCGATATCGACTTCCTCGAAGCGCATATCGATAAATACGGCAGCGTGGTCGCCAAGCATCCCGATATATGGGGCCAAGCAAGGCTTACAAAATATCGCGATGACTTCGAAAAGCAAATGGTCGGCGACCTAGGCAAATTTGCCGAGTCACTGCAAGGCTCTTTATTGCGCAGCGATCAAGCCTTCCTGGCGAGCGCCACCGCTATTTCCGCGGCCATCAACGGCCAACAAGCAGGCGCAGCGCCCCCTGCACGGGTCATGGTGCAGAACAACACGGCTCAGGGTGTTGCCTCCACGCCCATTCCAGTTCCCGATGCCACCCCTACGGCGGCAGTGTTCAATGGCATCGATGCCATGACGCGCACGGCTGTGCGTACCCCTTTGACCTTAGGCTTTGCCACGATGGCGACTGGTGGAATCTCTTTAGAACCGACCATCGTTCTCGATCAGAAGGCCCGCTATCTCGATCATCTGAATCAAATTCGCCGCAATAACGAGGGCGACGACACGGCCGATTCACCTGGCTACTCGCTTAACCTGGTGCGTGTTCCGGTATCCGTGTTTCCGGGCAAATGCACGCAAAAAGGCTATGGGGCCGAAATCACCATGACCATGACGCCCTACATCGGCGAAGAATTGCTCCCTACTACTTTCCGGCAGTTGGTGCTCAATGACCTAGTTGATTTGCTGGCGCTGCCGGCCGCCAAGTTTGCGGACGCAGTGGTCGTAAATGAATTGCCTGCGACGTTCGGCGATGTAGAGAAGGAAGAAGAAGCGGTTCAAAAGCGTATTGCCGATTACGGAAAGCAAATCGACAATCTAATTAAAGAATCAGACGCTAAGATAACCGATGCTCAAGGCAGAGTTCAAACTGAAGTCGATACCGCAATCAAGACGCTCGACGCGCGCAATACATTTTGGGGCCGGCCTCGCGCGAATCGAACAGTTCTCCAACCCGGAAAGCTTTCAGACAAACGAGAATTTAAGTCTTAAGAATATGAACCTTAAGACTATGGGAGAAAATCTCAAAGCAGTTGGAACGACTGAAGATCCGAGCGCAAGTCTGAAGGGCTGGCTTACTTGATCGCTGAAGCATCTAAGAATGGAGTATCTAAGGATACAAAGTCAGTATTAGACGATGCCAAACAGAAAGCTGACCAAGCAGTTCGCATTCAATCTTTAAAAACACAGCTTGCAGATCAGATCTTCCGTCTTGGAATTCTAGATAAGTTCTTGAAGTCGTTCCAAAATCAAACTGGTATTTCCAAGGAACGCGTAGCTTTAATGGCACTGCCTCCTTCACAAATCTCAAACGTACTTGGAGTTCGTGAGCTGTACGCAACTTTTCGTACAGTTGCCCAAGCGGTGCAGAATCACAAAGCAGCCAACGACAAAAATTATCTGCTTGATATCAAATCAATACTCCGCGAAGAACTCAGCGCTGCGTACGATCTCCTCGCGCCTGCGAACAAGCACGAGCTTTGGCAATTTTGCAATTCGGGCTTGTCCAAAGCAATCCGAAGTGGGTCAATAGATGCCATAGCGACATGGCGTGAGCAATTCATGAGTCAGATTAATGCTGCCAAAGATAAGCGAACCATCACCGATTCGCTTGCCTGGGCCATCATCGTTGAATCCGCACTTCTCAACGATCGGCTGAATCAGGACATTCGCGATGCGGCCAGTTCGAAGGGCCACGTCGTGCCGCAAGAAGCCTTTGCCTTTTATTTCCCGCAACCGGCGCCCGAGGCTCGGCAAGCCTTTGCCGAATACGTGCGGACTCGCTGGCCCATCCATGTCTTTACGTTGGACCCGATGTCGCAGGATCAGAACATTGCTGAAACCTATAGCCGGCGTCAGGAAATGCAGTTGGCGTTGTCATTGGCTTTCGCCAGCGGCAACATCATGCCCGCAACATGACTCGCTATGCCCGCCGGCTTGAAGAAGACATGGAGACGATCACCATCAATCGGACGCAGATCGGCTTTTCGCACGGGGAAGACACGTTCGGCTGGCGCTTTTATCCACGCTTCCAAACGCCTGACTTCGAAAGCAATGCAAGTTCCATCTTCCGCGACCAGTCTATCGGCGGGCCGAACAAGAAGGAAGAGATGCATCAGCAACGCCTAGAACCGGGGATGCGCGAATGCGTGGCCATCGTGGTAATGCCTTCCTTTGTGCCCTATGTGACGTGCGAGACGACGGCTAATTGGTTCAAGCTGACTAATCCAAAGTGCAAAGAATTCAACACGGCCGACGCCATCCGGCTCGGGCGAGTAGTGAAGAGCGTGCAATCCTGTTCGCCCAAGATCATCAATGCCGATTGCTACCGCGACGGCGACCTGGCTCATCTGATGGCGAAGGTCAAACAACTGGATGCCCGCCTTCCCTTGCAGGATATGCGGGTGCAGGTTCCTTATGAGAACACGCTCGGCGGCTTTGAAATGTTCAATACCGGCATCACCGACCTGGCGCCGCAACTACGCGGCTGGTATGCGCTCCGGGGATATCCAGCACCGGTGATACGCAACTCTTCCTCGTCGGCGATCACTACAACGTCCATCACACGGCCGTAACCGCTGGCGGCAAGGATGTGCCCTTCGAACTCATCAGCCGTCAGATCATGAAGGTGACCATACCTAAAGGCACTATGGCCAATTCACGCAAGGAAGACCCGCCGGTAAGCTGGAACAGCATCCAGGCAGCGTCTGCGACCAGCGATGGCAAAACCGATTCAAAGACAACCGCGAGCGCTAGTGCCCAAACAACCTTCTATTACGTCGATGTCCATATCGCCACACCCTACGGCGTTACAAACCACTTGGAAATCCCTGTAGCGGATGGCGGAAGCCCGGCCGACAAAAAGACCGGCTTGACTTGGGGTCAGGATACAGTCGAACTGGTCTACACCTATTCCGGCAGCGGCATCGTGTCGCCTTCGCCGGTTCAGGCAAAGCCGGTGCCTTTGACGATCAAGTGGGATACGAAGACGCTGGGCACGCCCACGTTCCTTAACTACGATTTGCAACTGACTTTCGCGAAGCCCTATGGCGACGCCAAAGTTCCGGCGATCCAAAACTTCGATGAATCGGCAATTACCGTGTCGATAGCTGCGCCGATCACTTTCGACACCAAAAAAGGTCTGCTTACAGTCCCGCCCGAAGCGATCGCAACGGGCGCCTTTATGAAATTCGGCAGTGTTTTTGGACCGAAAAACATGAATCCGCCGGTTCCAGTCATCATTTCGAAGGCAACACTGGTGGGTAAAAATGGCACGGCGGCCGTTGCCCAGACCGATATCTCTGGAACTCTCACGGTCACTTGGCAAGATGTATCGCTAGCGACTTCGACTGGTCCTACCCTGGTATTGCCTCCAGCGCTGCCATCGCCTCTTCCCTGCAACAACCCAGTTCTGCCAATGCCGCTCCGGCACGGGCAGGTGATCATAATGCCCGAGGCTAAGACGCCGGAAGTTAAGAAAGATCCTATCCCAGCTAAAAAGGCGGAGTAGAGAATTTGTTGTCAGCGATGCTGGAGGCCCAAAGCCTCCGCATCGCGGACAACGCTTTTTCAGCCTTGCGGAATATTCCACAAGGTCAAACACGAGGAAATCGTGGGGAAACGCACGACAGCTGGTGAAAAGTACCGACAAATCAAAGCCCGCTCAGTCATTCCGCCGTCGCGGATGCCTGAAGATGTTCAGCATCAGATTATCAACGGGAGCATATTGGTCGGTGAAAATGATTTCGCTCTGCATCTTCAGCAGTTTGTTAAGTTCATCTTGTTCCAAAACGTGTGTCCAGACCGGAACGCGGTAATCGTTGAACAGAGATCCCACGACGGCGAAAGGCGCTGCCAATGGAAGAGCTGAGAACAATTGGCGCATCGGTATCATCTGGCGTTCGTGAAAGACTTCGCTCGCCTGCTGAATGGCTTCGAGATTCAAGGGATGATCCGAGCAGTAGACAATGTAAACGCCTCGCTCGTCGCCATAGCGGCCGTCGCTTTCCCGGAACGCTTGGGGATGCAATAGATAAACGTGCTTGAACGAAAGCCGTAACGTGCTGACGGCCGCCCGCCAGAATTTGCCATCCTGGATGGCATCGATGAAAGTCAGTAGATAGGCGCCTTCGGGTGTGAGTGCGGCCTTGACCGCTTCGTTGTATTCCCGCGTCATCAGATGATACGGAACGGAGAAGTCGTTAACCGCATCTTGCATGATGAGTCTGATAGTGATGCGGCAGCGCTTTCTCACTCACGAACTGTCGGCCATCCATATTGAAGCTCTGGATCGTCGTATCGCGGGGCAACCCGAGCTTGCGGTGGGCGATCTCGGTGACACCCGGGTCGATTTCGACGACATCAATATGAACGTTCGGCATGAGCGTTTCAACATATCGAGGAAAAGTGTAACCGCCGCCGCCAATCACTAGGAGGAAAGTTTCCTGATTTCGCTGCTGTACCGCATCGAGGATTTCACCCTGCACATATTCGTGTTTGTAGCCAAGCCAAGTGGGATCGTTGGGCTTCAAGAAGGAATGTTTGAGATGGTCGAGCGTCAGACTGGTCACGCGCTCGCCGAAAAAGAGATCGTCGTCATCGACTTTAATCGCGTAGTATTTTGTTTCCAAGTCGAAACGGTTCGAGCCGAAATCAATGACGTACATGCCGAAGATGGCGCCGCCGGCTACCACGCTGGCTGCATATAGCATGGCGTTGTTCTTCCAGAGCTGGCCCACAAAAAAGGCGAGGAGCGTGAGTACAAAGGCGAGCAGCATCAGCACGCGGAAGGTGCCGACGCTCGAGATAAGGAAGTAGCCGGTGGTGAACGTCCCGGCGATGGCGCCGATGGTGGACCAGGCATAAATGCTCCCCGCGACGCGTCCGGCGCTTTCCATGCCGGTCACGCTTAGCCGGATGACTTGCGGCGAGATTGTGCCGAGCAAGAGCATTGGAAGAAAGAAGAGGCTGAACGTCCACGCAAGCACACGTTCAACCGTGCCGATGTAATACATGAAATGCAACTGCTGACAGAGACCGGTGAGCATGACGACGACAAGCACCGAAAGGCCGGCGGCGAACAGCGACCCGGACAGAATGCTGGTCCGACGGATAGGCTCGCCCTGTTTGGGTGCATCCAGAACGAAGAGCGTGGCGAAGGCGGCGCCGATGGCGAAACCAAGGCCGTGGATCAACCAGGGACCGACCGAGAAGCCGACTTGATGGCTGATGCCTTGATGAAATTGGGTGAATCGATTTAGGGCCATCAAACCATCAAGCGAACGACCGATCGGATGGGCAAAGATAGTCCCGATGATGCCGCCGGCCAAGGCGGTAAGAACATAACGGCCTTGTCGGCGCTTGCTGAGCCAAAAGCCGGGCAACACAGTGAGGACACCGGCTGCTGCTCCTAAGAAACGAAGGAGATAGTCGTTGTAATCGTCGGCGTCGAAATCGCGGATGATGGCGTGGAGAAGAAGCGGCATCGTCGCGGCGCCAACAAGGGCGCCGGCCAAAAGGGCGAACTGCCGTAGCGCCGGCCCGATGCCTCGATCGGCCAAAAGGCCGCCGAGATAATTGCCCGAGGCGGTGCCCGCCAACATTACACCAATGATGCCAGTCCAAGTGAAGAGCGACACTCCGACGATTGGCGCCAGCACGCGCGAGCCGGTCAATTCCAACGACATGCCGCAGAAGCTCGCGAGAAACACGATAGCGTATGCCAAGCGAATGTTCGTCCGGAAGTCCCAGGCGCTATCGGTTGATAATTGCAAAGGTGCGCCGGACGCGGCTGGGGACATTTCCCGATCTCCCGTCGCTGACCCTCCTGGCTCGCGTATCACGCGGTTCAGAAAGAGCATGGGCAACGCGAGTGCGATCAAGCCGAAGCCGACGCCGGCCGTGATGGCGTGAAGCGTGAACTCGGCCATGAGCCAGAAGCCGGTGCAGTAATTGCCGACGAGGCAACCGAGCGTACTTAAGGCAAAGATGATCCCGCTGATACGGCCGGCGCTGCCGACGTCGGGAAGCGCAAGCTTGATCGTCAACGGGGTCAGCAGGCTCAAAAATAGGGCAGGCAATAAACAGAAGAGAAAAGCCAGACTGGGGATTCGTAGGCCGAGCGGGATTGCTTTGTAGAAGCCGGTGCTGAGCGTCAATTCATACAGGCCGATCATGCCGAGCGAAGCCAAACCGCTGACGACAAGCAGCACGGACACCGTTTTGGGCGAAGGAAAACGATCGGCCAGTCGACCGCCGAGCCAATTGCCCAGCGCTATGCCCGTGAGAAAGACGCCAATTACGGACGTCCACGTTTCGACCGATGAACCGATAAAGGGCGCGAGCAAGCGCCCGGCCACCAGTTGCAGCACGAGCAGCCCGGCATTGGCAAGAAAGATGACGGCGCCCGTACCGATCAACAACGGAAGCGGGATATGCAAGCGCGGAATTTGACATGCCGATGTTGTATGAACCGCCAACTCGTAAATTAACCATCAGACGCCCACGGCATCGCCCAGCAACTGGTTAGCAAGCTTTTGCAGCAGGAGATCTTCCTGACCGGCGTGCAGCAGCACAAGTCACTTTACGCCCAATAACCGGTCGAGCGAGTCGCTTGTTTGCCAGATTAAGGCTTCCGGATAGTGAGGGTAGGGGTGAAAATATTCGAAGGTGAGATACCCTTTGTAGCCGATTTCGTCGAAGGCTTCCATGACCGCCGGCCAGTTGGTGGTGCCATCGAGCAAGGGCCGAAACGATTCGAGGGAAGTATCGGTTCCTTTCTTCGTGTACTCTTTCAAATGAACGTTCTTGATGCGCGAACCGAGCAGTTTGATCCAATGTTCGGGAAATTGGTACATCATGATGTTGCCAGTGTCGAAGTGGGCCTTTACCCGTTCGCTCTTGAAGCTATCGATAAAGTCGATCATCTCCATTGGGGACATTAGATAGCCGTTGAAGAAGATGTTTTCGATGTTCAGACTTACTTTCAACTTCTCGGCCAATGGCAGCAGCTTGCCAATGGCCTCCCGAGCGCGCTTGTCGCAAATGTCGTTCGGCACCGGTTCGTAATCGGTTCGCCACGGAATATGAACGGCGCCGGGAACGACGAGCAGATTCTCGACTCCGAGGTCGTGGGCGGCTTGCACCATCTTCTGCGCGAGTTCGAAGCCGCGGGCGCGCTTGGCGTTGTCGTTGCTGGTCAATGCATACGGCCAAAAGAGAAACGAGCATAGGCCGCTGATTTCGATGCCGATCTTGTCGGCCAGCTTGCGAATGTCGGCATATTCCTTTGGGCCTGACTTGGGCGACAAGTCGTTGTCGAGATCGTAGTTCAATTCGATGCCATCGAAGCCGGCTTCCTTCGCCAGACGCAGGCATTGCTCCAAGTTCATTTTGTCGGGATAAGGAAAGGCCCACTGATTAATCGACTTCTTCATCGCATACCGCTTGCGCTTTTTTTAGGCTCGTCAGCGCTCGTTTGTTGAACGCCAGCGAGCATGCCAGCGGAAGCTGCTAACAACTGGCGACGATCAAGCGGAAGGTATGGACCTGACATTTCGGCTCTCCGGTTTAGTTCATCTCGATGGCCCTTGTCTATATGCTACAATTTCTCGACGCCTTCAAAAGTGCGCACTTGTTTCCCGAGGTTTCTCTGTGGTTGATCGTTCTACCGTGCAAGATACGTTGTCGGCCCTTGCTCATCCTCTTGGCGGGTGGGGTTATGCGCCGAACCAGCTTCCCCATCTGGAACCAACGTGCCTGGCGCTGCTCGCCTTGACAGGTGATCAAGATCGTCACCGCACGGTCATTGATGCGGGCTTGAGGTTCATCAGCGAAAACGCCCTGCCCAACGGCGGTTATCGACTCGCGCGGGACGACCTCAGGCGCTTTGGCCGACCGCGCTGGTCTTATTCACGCGCTTGACGCTCGGCGAAAAGACGGATGCATTGCGGAGCACTATCGATCGGCTAATGGCGATCCAGGGGCGTGTCATCACGGACGACCCGGAAGTGGCCGACATGATGGACATCGATTTGAGCCGGGTCGGCTGGCCTTGGGCGCTTAATACATTCTCCTGGGTTGAGCCTACTTCCTGGGCCTGTCTGGCGCTGCGTCGGGCGGGCAAAGGGAATGAGCCGAGGGTGGTGGAAGGGGAGCGGTTGTTGCTCGATCGCGCTTTTGATGAAGGGGGCATCAACTACGGCAATCGGCTTATCCTCGGCCGAATGACCGAGCCGATTCCCACGCCGACGGCCCTGATGCTTCTGGCACTGCAAGGCCATCGGATGCAGCCGCGCGTCCAAGCCGCAAGACGCTATTTGCGCGAATCGGTCGTGCGGACAAGCGATCTCGAACACTTGGGTTGGGCTCGTCTCGCTTTGAATGCCCATGGCGATGAAGCGAACGAACTCGATGAGCGAATTCTCCAAAGTTACATCGCTAATACTGCCGAAGGCCGACCGATGAGCGTTGTGCGCCATGCGCTGACGGCCCTGGCTTTGCAAGCATCAACCAGCAATCCCTTTCGGCTTACGGATGAAGCAAAGGCTTTGACGATCAATGCGACACCCATTCCGGAGCAGGGCGAAGATCGCAGCATGAGACCGGGGTTCATCGATCGTGTCAAAGCGAAGTTTCGCGGCGTCGTGGTTCGGGGCATCGAGGCGATGCGCGCGCCGCCTGCTTTTGGCGGCGTGCACATTGCAGCGGTCAACGATTACGAAGCCGACTTGCTTTCGGCCTTGAAAGGGCAGTACGAGCATTTTCGTGAGCATGTGCCGCTCAGCGGCAGGCGCGTCGTGCTAAAGCCGAACCTGGTGGAATGGCATCGCGATAAGGTGATCAACACCGATCCGCGCTTTGTCGGCGCCGTGATCGAGCTTTGCAAGTCGGAGGGGGCGGCGGAAATTATTGTGGCCGAAGGTCCTGGCCATTGGCGCAATGTCGAATTTCTCGTCGAAGAATCGGGGCTGGGCGAAGTGCTTCGCAAGCACGATGTGCGCTTCGTCGATCTCAATCACGATGAACCCGTCAAAGTGATGAACCTGGGCCGAACAACAGGGCTCGAGTACCTTTATCTGACGCGAACGGTCACCAGCGCCGATGTCTTTATCTCATTGCCGAAGCTGAAGACACACCATTGGGCGGGGGCGACTCTGTCCTTGAAGAATCTCTTCGGAACCCTGCCGGGGATCTGTTACGGCTGGCCGAAGAACGAACTCCACTGGCGCGGCATCCCGAACAGCATCATCGATATTGCGTTGACGCAATCGCCGCATCTAGCGATTGTTGATGGCATCACGGGCATGGAAGGCGACGGCCCGTTGAACGGACGAGCCCGACATATGGAGGCGCTGGTGATGGGCATGGACCTCGTTGCAGTCGATGCCACCTGCTGCCGGCTCATCGGCCTGGCGCCGGAACGCGTGCCAACCTTGATGCTTGGCGCATTGAAGAAACTTGGCCGAATCCGCGAAGCGGATATCCCGCAGCTGGGCGAGCCCATTGCCAAGCTGGCGCAAGAGTTCGAACTGCCGCCGAAGATCGAAAAACAACTCATGCCTGAGATAAAGTCGGCTTGAGAATTAGCTTCAACTCAGGAGTCAAAACCACAATCCTCGTTACCAGGCTCTGCCTGGTAACGGGTCGTCGAGGCTCTGCCTCGATGATTGGATTCGGACGAGCCGTCTAACTACGGAACGCAGTCTTCATCAATAAACGCGAGGCAGGAGCCTCGACGACCCGTTACCAGGCGGAGCCTGGTAACGAGGGTGCCGCATCTTTCACGGAACCCGATTGCTTACGCAATTCACCTCGCCTTTGCGAGCCGTAGGGAAACCACTTCTTTTCATCTGCTTCCCACTGGCTGTTTCGCGCCACCACCACGGATCGCGCGGTCCGCGCCCAATATATTGCATACACTGGGTAGAACGGAAGCCACACTCATGAAACCAGCATCGCCATGCATTCTTACGATCAACGGCGGCTCGTCCAGCATTAAGTTTGCCGTCTATAAAACCGATGAGCCATTGGTCAAGCAGCTCGATGGCAAGATCGAGCGGATCGGTTTAGTAGGCACAAAACTGGTCTTTAAGTACGCTGATGCTAAGACGCAAACACAATCAATTCCTGCTTCTGATCATCGTGCTGCGGCTGCTTTTTTGACAGGCTGGCTTGAGACTCAGCCCTTCTTTGCTTCGATTGTGGCCGTTGGCCATCGCGTCGTTCATGGCATGAAGCGTTCGGAACCGGAACGGGTTACCGAAGCTCTTCTGAAAGAACTGCGCTCGATCACCCCCTACGATCCAGATCATCTTCCTTGCGAAACCGAGTTGATGGAGGCCCTGATAAAGCGAAGACCTGAGCTGCCTCAGGTGGCCTGCTTTGACACCGCTTTCCATCGCCATATGCCGCGAGTGGCCAAATTGCTCCCTATTCCCAGGCGCTTTCAGGCGAAGGGCGTCGAGCGGTACGGCTTTCATGGCCTGTCGTACTCCTATTTGATGGAAGAACTGGGTCGGCTTGATCCTCGCCGCGTCAAGGGTCGCATCATCCTGGCGCATCTGGGCAATGGCGCCAGCCTGGCGGCCGTGCGCGATGGACAAAGCATTGATACCAGCATGGGCTTCACGCCGACGTCCGGGTTGGTAATGAGCACTCGCAGCGGCGATCTCGACCCCGGTCTGGTTTGCTTTCTCGCCAATACGGAAGGGATGACGACGACCCAATTTCAACAGATGGCTAACCACGAATCGGGATTGCTCGGCCTATCGGAAACCAGCTCGGACATGCGCGATCTGCTCGCGAGAGAGGGCGACGACGTTCGCGCGGCGGAAGCCATCGCGCTATTTTGTTATCAAGTGAAAAAGTGGATCGGCTCATTTGCAGCGGCGCTCGGCGGTTTGGATGCCCTCGTCTTCGCGGGCGGCATCGGCGAAAACGCGCCGCTCGTCCGAGCGCGGATTTGTGAAGGCCTAGGCTTCCTGGGCATCGAGTTGGATGAAAAGCGCAACGCCGAGACGGCCGAGGTTATATCGACGGACTCCGCTGATGTCGCCGTACGGGTGATTCGGACGGATGAGGAACTGATCATCGCCCGCTCGGCCGCGCGTCTCTGCTCTCGAGCATGAAGTTGGCGGCTTTAAGAACCGGGTTCATCAGCTTCCCTATTTTGATTGGCGCCACCCCTTTGCCGGGGTGGCGCACAGGTTCGTAATCAGATTTGGTTTCCTCTTTTGATTCGCCTCCACCCCGGCGCCAAGCGGAGTGGAGGCGTGGATCAATCCGATACTGTGAGCGTAGTCAGCATTTTCTTCCGCGAGCGCGGCAGGCGTTTGATAGCCGCCTCGCGACGCAACGCGCAACTTCGATCCAGCGCGGCTTCGTGATAGATCAATTCAATCGGCAATCGAGCGCGCGTGTAACGGGATGCCCTGCCCCGATTATGCTGGCGACAGCGCCGTTCGAGATCGTTGGTTATGCCGGTATAGAGGCTGCCGTCCGCACAGCGCAGCATATAGACGAACCAGCCGGCAACGGGCGTGGCCACGGTTCAACCTCCCACCCGTTTAATGGTGTAGCCCATGCGCTCTAACTCTTTGCTGATGCGGTCACGTTGATCGCCTTGAATTTCAATGCGGCCGTCTTTCACGGTGCCGCCGGTGCCGCAACGCTGTTTAAGAGTCGTCGCTAATTCTTCAATGCCCACTTCTTCCAATGGGATATCCCACACGAGCGTCACCCCTTTGCCCCGGCGTCCCTTGGTCTCCCGGCCAACGCGTACTGTCCCTTTCTTTTTCAATGGCGCAGGTGTGGGTACGGACGCTGGTTTTGTGGTATTTGGTGATGACGGCGGCTCATCACGAACCGCGCCACCGCTCAACAGACGTGTAATGAAATTGCTTACTTGGTTGTCGATTGTCGCAACGGTTTGGTCTGATATGGCGATTTCCCAAAATTCTATTTTCTCCGCACAAGTCGCCAGCCGATCCTGAAGCGAAGCGTGCAGTTCCATTCGATTCAAAACGACGATGCGATAGGCCGATTCGAGATCGGCATTGGAAACCTTGATCGGCGCTCGACCGAAATCGGCGACACGAATGCCATGACGTTGCAAGTCGGTTATTGCGATCTTAGCCATCGGCTCTTTTGCTGTTAAATCGAGCGTCGTCCCTCGTGACACGGCCGACCAAGGCAGTCCTAATTTGGCAGATGCCGCGTTAAAGAGGATTTCGGCCACGCGACTGCGATGCCGATTCGTCGTGCCGAGAAATACGATCGTCTGCCGGCTCGACCGCGCCATGAAATCGTTCTCCCGACCGGGCGACACGCAGGCGCTAACGACGCTCCGATGTGCGGCGGATTTTGGTCAAATCGAGCTGCGCGAGATGCTCAGTCAGCTTTTCCGATAGTGAGGGGTTTGCTTCCTTCAGTTTCGGCAAAAGCGGTGGCGGGAGATTCGGACCGCGCAACTGCTGAAGGTAACTAAGGAGAACAGCCTTCGATTCAGGCGAGCCGCGAAGCATGAAATGCGTCCAAGCCCAAGCTTCCCGATATTCCGGTCTCTGCATCTGCTTGACTTCGCTTAGCTGTTCGAGCTTCGCCAGTGAAGGCTGGAACGGGCCTTTGCGAATCAAGTCGATATGATCGGCATTCACGCCGTTATTGTCCGGCGGCAGTTCGTAAACTTCGGCCAAGCCCTCGTCGAGCCAGAGCGGCACGTCTTTGAGTACGCTGTGCAGGATCCCGTGCGTCAACTCGTGGCGCAAATCCTGCCGAATATGCTCGCCCCACCAGGTGAAAACGTAGAGATCGTCGCCGCCGGCGGCGCGCGGTTGTTTGATGAAAAAGGCCCGGCGCTCCGGCAACTCCGAATAGCGCGATCGCATATAGCTTTTGTATTTCGCATGGTCTTCGAAGAGAAAAACCTGGATGACGGTGTTCGATTCCGGCAGCTGCAGTTCGCTATATATCTTGTCCCGAAGTTCTCCGAGCTCTTTAAAAAGCGGCAGGCTCGGCTTCAGCGGAAAGTCGCTGTAAAAAACATATTGCGATTCGCGATGATGGTATTTGCCGGGTCCGGCGATCGCCGGAATTTCACTGATTGGTTCTTTGTCAGCGCTTGAATTATTGCGCAGAGAGCCGCAACTGGGCAAAAGCGCCAGCCAAAGCAGCAGAGAGCCTAGGCGCGGGAAGTTCGCACTCGGATGATGTCGGCTCATGATCGTTCCCTGCCCACGGCAGCGCCTGTCAGCGCCGGCTGACTATAACCAGATGCGTGAGTTTTTGCCAGAGAGGTTGTGGATTTAAAAACGGGGGGGCCATTGGGCGCCATCGGATTTCTGGCAAATCGGAATCTCGCACTTCCACCCTCCCCCCGGCTTTGCGGCTG